>NZ_AUBC01000005.1:0-47936 GCF_000429045.1 Salinarimonas rosea DSM 21201 | reverse complement strand
GCCAGCGCCGCCCGGCGACCGCGGAGCTCGCGGCGAGCGGGGAGGGCGCGCTCATGCCGCGCCCGCTCTCGCGCGCGCCTCGAAGCCGGCGGCGTCGGCGGCGTCCCTGGCCGTCTCGTCCGCGTCCTTGCGCATCGCCTGCCAGTCCTCCGAGCCGTAGATCGCTGTCAGCGCGGCTTCGTCGAGCGCCTCGGGCGTGCCGTCGAACACGACCTCGCCGGCGCGCAGCCCGACGATCCGGTCGACGAACATCTTGGCGAGGAGCACGTCGTGGATGTTGATGATCGCCGGGAGCCGGCGCTCGCGGCAGATCTCGCAGATCAGCCGCATGATCTGGCGCGAGGTCTTCGGGTCGAGCGAGGCCGTGGGCTCGTCGACGAGCAGGAGCTCGGGATCCTGCTCGAGGGCGCGCGCGATGCCGACCCGCTGGCGCTGGCCGCCGGAGAGCGCGTCCGCGCGCTTGTCGACGTGGTCGGTGAGCCCGACGCGCTCGAGCAGCGCGAAGGCCTTGTCGACGTCCGCTTGCGGGAAGCGCCGCAGGAAGGAGCGCCAGAACGGGACGTAGCCGAGGCGGCCGGAGAGCACGTTCTCCATTACGGTCAACCGCTCGACCAGCGCGTATTCCTGGAAGATCATGCCGATGCGCCGGCGCACGCGACGCAGTTCGCCCCGGCCGATGCGGGTGATCTCGCGATCGCCCAGGAACACCTTTCCGCCAGTGGGTTCCACCAGACGGTTCACGCAGCGGATGAGCGTCGACTTGCCGGCGCCCGAGGGGCCGATGAGCCCGACGACCTGGCCGGACGGGACCTCGAACGAGACGTTCGTCAGGGCCCTGTCGCCGGTCTTGTAGCGCTTGGTCAGGCCCTCGACGCGCAGCATGTCGATCGTCCCCCCTCACGGCGGGCGACGCGCGGCCGGCGGGCGGCGCGTCGCCGTTCTCCCACGCCGGAGATCAGTTGCAGGTGTACTCGACGCCGTTGGCCTCGTCGATCTGGCGGATGACGGCCCAGTCCTCCTGGAAGGAGATCTCGATGAACTGGTCCTCGCCGTTGCGGCCGAACTCCTCGGCGAGCGCGCTGCCCTCCCAGTCGTAGGAGAAGAACGCGTCGCGGATCTGCTGCTGGAGCTCGGGCGTGAGGTTGTGGACCACGCCGTAGCCCGTCGTCGGGAAGGTCTGCGAGGTGTAGATCACCTCGAGCTGATCCTCGGTGACGACCTGGCGGTCCAGCATGCGCGCCTTGACCGAGTTGGCGATCGCCGCGGCCGGGTAGTCCTTGTTGGCGACCCCCAGGATGGAGTTGTCGTGGGCGCCGGAGAAGACCGGCTCGAAATCGGTGCCGGCCGTCATGCCGAACTCCGAGGCGAGCAGGGCCGAGGGCGCCTTGAAGCCGGAGTTCGACGTCTCCGAGGTGAAGGCCATCTGCTTGCCGCGGATGTCCTCGACGCTCGCGATGCCCGAGCCCGGATAGGTGATGATCTCCATCTCGTAGCCGTAGGAGCCGTCCGCCGCCGCCATCATGGCGAAGGGACGGAAGCCCGCGCAGGCGACGGCGAGCGGGTTCGAGCCCGTGTTGAAGCCCGCGATGTGCAGGCGCCCGGCGCGCATCGCCTCGATCTGGGCGGCGTTCGACTGGACGGGGAAGAACTGCACGTCCTTGCCGGTCGCCTCCTCGAGATGCTCGAGGAAGCCGGCCCAGACCTCCGCGTAGACCGCGGGGTCCTCGACGGGGGTGTAGGCGAAGATCAGCGTGCCGGGATCGATCAGCTGAGACGGATCGCTCGGGATGTCGGCGATCAGGTCGCCGTCGGCGTCGGTGAAGCGGTCGCCGAGCGTGAACTCGGCCTGGGCGGCGCCCGTCGCGACGAGCAGCGCCGCGGCGGCGGCGAAGGTGCGGAAGAACATCGGCGTGACCCCCTGTCGATTGCGGCCGTTCACCGGCGCCGCGCGCGGCTCGCGCGACGTCCCGTGCGGCTCTTGGTACGGCCTAGTTTCCGCGCATGACGGTGGCGTGACAAGAGCAAGACACGTGTGCGCGGTCACTTCGCGGCGCGTCGCCCCCCGTCGCGGCGGGAAGCGCTCGCTTGCGTCGCCGACGCATTCGGCTAGAAGCCGGGGACGGGCCGCCCCCGCGAGCCCGGGAGCCCGCTTCGATGGCCTTCGCCCTGCGCCTCGCGCGCCTCGTCGACGCCCTGAACGAACGCATCGCGCGGCTCGCGGCCTGGCTCGTCGTCGCGGCGGTGGTGATCTCGGCCGGCAACGCGATCTCGCGCAAGGCCTTCTCGCTCTCCTCGAACGCCTGGCTCGAGGCGCAATGGTACCTGTTCGGGGCCGTGTTCCTGCTCGGCGCCTCCTGGACCCTGAAGCGGAACGAGCACGTGCGCATCGACGTCGTGTCCTCGCGTCTGGCGCCGCGCACCCGCGGCTGGATCGACGTCGTCGGCCACGCGCTGTTCCTGATCCCCTTCGCGCTCGTCCACGTGATCACGGCCGTGCCGTTCTTCCTGCTCTCCTGGCGCACGGGCGAGGTCTCGCCGAACGCGGGCGGGCTGCCGCTGTGGCCGGCGAAGATCCTGGTGCTCCTCGGCTTCTCGATGCTGCTGGCGCAGGGGATCTCCGAGCTCGTGAAGAAGATCGCCGTCCTGCGCGGGGCGCTGCCCGAGGGCGAGGACGGTGCCGGCGGGGCGCCGGGATCGGGGCTCACCGCATGAGCGCCTTCCTCGTCGACAACCTCGCGCCGATCATGTTCGGCTCGCTCGTCCTGTTCATGCTGCTCGGCTACCCGATCGCCTTCTCGCTCGCGGCGCTCGGGCTCGGCTTCGGGTTCCTGGGCATCGAGCTCGGCCTGTTCGCGCCCGGCTTCTTCCAGGCGCTGCCGGACCGGGTCTACGGCGCGATGGCGAACGAGACGCTCCTCGCCATTCCCTTCTTCACCTTCATGGGCCTCGTGCTCGAGCGCTCGCGCATGGCCGAGGACCTGCTCGACACGATGGGCCAGCTCTTCGGCTCGGTCCGCGGCGGGCTGGCCTACGCCGTGATCTTCGTCGGCGCGCTGCTCGCGGCGACGACGGGGGTGGTCGCCGCCGCCGTGATCTCGATGGGGCTGATCTCGCTGCCGATCATGCTGCGCTACGGCTACGACCGGCGCCTCGCCACCGGCGTGATCGTGGCCTCGGGCACGCTCGCGCAGATCCTGCCGCCCTCGCTCGTGCTGATCGTGCTCGCCGACCAGCTCGGCCGCTCGGTGGGGGACATGTATGCCGGCGCCATGCTGCCGGCGCTGATGCTCACGGCCTGCTTCGCGCTCTACGTGTTCATCGACACGCTGCTGCGCCCCGCGATGGCGCCGCCGCTGCCGAAGGAGGCGCGCCGGCTCGGCCAGGGGATCGCCTCGCTCCTCGTCCTCGCGGCAGTCGCGATCGCCGTCGGCTGGGGCGCCACGGCGTGGTTCGCGGGCCGCGTCGAGCAGGCGCCCTACGTCTGGGGCGCCGCGGTGGGCGTGCTCCTCGCCTTCACCGTGGCCTGGGTGAACCGGCGCCTCGAGCTCGGCGTGCTTTCCTACCTCGCGGAGCAGGTGACGCTCGTCCTGGTGCCGCCGCTGGCGCTGATCTTCCTCGTGCTCGGCACGATCTTCGTCGGCCTCGCCACGCCGACCGAGGGCGGCGCCATGGGTGCCGTGGGCGCGCTCGCGCTCGCCGCGATGAAGGGGCGGCTGTCGCTGCGGCTCGGCCGCGAGGCCGCGGAATCGACGCTGCGGCTGTCGGCCTTCGTCATGTTCGTGCTGATCGGCGCGCGGGTGTTCTCGCTGACCTTCTACGGGGTGAGCGGCCACATCTGGGTGAAGGACCTTCTGCTCGCCCTGCCGGGCGGGGAGGCGGGCTTCCTGCTCTTCGTCGGCCTCACCGTGTTCTTCCTCGGCTTCTTCCTCGATTTCTTCGAGATCGTCTTCATCCTCGTGCCGCTGCTGGTGGCGCCGGCGCAGGCGCTGGGCATCGATCTCGTCTGGTTCGGGGTGCTGCTCGCGGTGAACTTCCAGACCTCCTTCCTGACGCCGCCGTTCGGATTCTCGCTGTTCTACCTGCGCTCGGTGACGCCGAGCGGGGAGTACGAGGACAAGGTGACCGGCGCGCGCGTGCGCGGGGTCGACACGCTCGAGATCTATCGCGGCGTGATCCCCTTCGTGGCGATCCAGGTCCTGATGATCGTCGTGGTCTACCTCGCGCCCGGCCTCGTGACGCACTACCGCTCGGACGCGCCCGTCCTCGACGAGGACCAGGTGCGCGAGCGGCTCGACCGGCTGATCATGCCGGGGCTCGGCGACGGGGGAGGGGGCGGCTTCGGGCCCGGCCCCGGCTTCGGCCCGCCGCAGATGCCGAGCTTCGCGCCGCCGCCGCCTGCGCCGCAGTGAGCGTCACGCGCCCTCGCGCAGGGCGCGCTCGATCGCGGCGCGGATGCGCGGGTCCGTCGGCTCGGTGGGCGTGAAGAAGGTCGCGGCGATCGTGCCGTCCCGGCCCACGAGGTACTTGTGGAAGTTCCAGCGCGGCGCCTCGCCCGGGCGCTCGCGGGCGGCCCAGGCGTAGAACGGGTGTGCCGCCTCGCCGACGACGCGCGTGCGCGCGGCGAGCGGGAAGGTCACCCCGTAGGTGCCCTCGCAGAACGCGGCGATGGCGGCCTCGTCGGCCAGCTCCTGGCGGAAGTCGTTCGACGGCACGCCGAGCACGACGAGCCCGCGCGGCCCGTAGCGCTCGTGCAGCGTCTGCAGGCCCGCCAGCTGGTTCACGAAGCCGCAGCGCGAGGCCGTGTTGACGACGAGGATGGGCCGCCCGCGGAAGTCGGCGAGATCGATGCGCCCGCCGTCGATGGCGTCGAAGGAGAAGACGTGGGCCGTGGGACGCGAGACGGGCGCGGCCTCTCGGGGCTCCCCGTCGGCGGCCCGCGCCGCGAGCGTCGTCGCGGCGGGTGTCGGGACGAGCACGAGGACGAGCGCCGAAACGAGGCCGGCGCAGGCCGGGGCGAGGGCGCGGGACGCGCGAAACCGTTTCGGCACGGGGAACCTCCCGAGGCATCTCCAGGACGGCGCCGCCCTGCGGCGACGGCACGATGGAGATGGCGCGGAGCGCCCCGCCGCCAACCCGACGACCGGCTCCTCAGAGCGCGACCCAGAGACCCACCCCGGCCACTGCGCCGAGCGCCAGCCAGATCGCCGTCGTCGCGCCGTAGCCGCGCGGCGCCGGCGCGACCTCTTCGGCGCTCCAGGCGAAGGCCTCGCCCGCCGATTGTGCGGCGCGCTTGAGGTGGGAGGCGTGCGCGTCGAGCGCTACGGCCCTGGTCTCGATGCGCAGATCGGGCGCCCGCGCGGATCGCGCACGTGCATCGCCGCGGCGGCTCGACGGGATCGTCCTCATGACCTCCTCCACCCTGACGGCGGCGGTCTCCCGCCCCGTGGCCTCGCGCGTCGCCCACCCCGATCGGTCGATCTTCTTGCTTCTCGATGACGCTAGCACGACGAGGTAAACGAGACGAGATCCGTCGCAGCGCGGATCGCCCGGCCGATCGCGGCACGCCGCGCCGGGAGCCGGGGCGCCGCGAGAGCGTTGCCAGCCGGGGCGCGCGACCCTAGAACTCGGGCGCATCCCCCGAATCGCGTAAGGAGTGGCGCATGGCAGAGGCCGACGACACGCTCGCGCCCGAGACGGCGCCGCTCGGCCCGTCGGAGCCCGCGCCGCCGCCCGTCTTCCGCGACGAGGAGCACGGCGGCGTCTCCCGTGCCTTCGTGGACGCCGTGCGCGAGGCGCTGGAGGGGGAGGACTCCGAGCGCCTGCGGGCCCTCGTCGGCGACCTGCACGAGTCCGACCTCGGCGATCTGATCGAGGCGCTCCACCAGGAGGAGCGTCTCGCCCTGATGGTGCTGTTCGGGCCGGATCTCGACTTCACCGCGCTCACCGAGGTCGACGAGACGATCCGCGTCGCGCTCCTGCGCGAGCTGCCCACCGCGCTCGTCGTCGAGGGGATGCGCGAGCTCGACATCGACGACGCCGTCTACATCCTCGAGGACCTCGACGACGAGGAGAAGTTCGAGATCCTGCAGCAGCTTCCCGTGATGGAGCGGGCGGCGCTGCAGCGCTCGCTGGACCTGCCGGAGGACGCGGCCGGCCGGCGCATGCAGACGCAGTTCATCGCCGTGCCGCCGTTCTGGACGGTCGGGCAGACGATCGACTTCATGCGCGAGAGCCAGGACCTGCCGGAGACCTTCTACGAGATCTACGTCGTCGACCCCACGGTGCGGCTCAAGGGCGCGGTCTCGCTCGACCGCATCCTGCGCACGCAGCGCCCCAAGCGCATCGCCGAGATCATGAACCCGGCCGAGTACGCCATCCTCGCCACCGACACGCAGGAGGAGGCGGCGCGCGTCTTCCAGCGCTACAACCTCGTCTCCGCCGCGGTGGTGGACGCCGCCGGGCGGATGGTGGGCGTCATCACCGTCGACGACATCGTCGACGTGCTCGAGGAGGAGGCCGACGCCGACATCAAGGCGCTGGGCGGCGTCAAGGCGGACGAGGAGCTCTCGGACTCGGTCTGGTACATCACCCGTTCGCGCTTCACCTGGCTGTTCGTCAACCTGCTCACCGCGATCCTCGCCTCGGTCGTGATCGGCGTCTTCGCGGACGCGCTGGAGCAGATGGTGGCGCTGGCCGTGCTGATGCCGATCGTCGCCTCGATGGGGGGCAACGCCGGCACGCAGACGATGACGGTCGCGGTGCGTGCGCTCGGCACGCGCCAGCTCAGCCGCGCCAACGCCATGCGCATCGTGCGCCGCGAAATGGTCGTGGGCCTCCTCAACGGCACGGCCTTCGCCGTCGTGATGGGGATCGTCGCGGCGGTCTGGTTCGACCTGCCGAGCCTCGGGCCGGTGATCGGGCTCGCGCTGGTGATCACGCTCGTCTCGGCGGCGCTCGGCGGGATCGTCATCCCGCTCCTGCTCGACCGGTTCAAGATCGATCCCGCGGTCTCGTCCGGCCCGTTCGTGACGACGGTGACTGACGTCGTCGGCTTCTTCGCCTTCCTCGGGATCGCGAGCGCCTGGTTCGGGATCTGAGCGCGACGGGGCGGAAGCATCGTCGCAGGCTCGCATTTCCGGGCCGTGACGCTATCCTGTTTACCGGATCGTAGGGATCGCCGAACGAATCCTCGGCGCCGTGCGTCCCCGTCCGGAAAGCCCCATGCCCTTCGCGTCCGCCCGCGCCTTCGCTCGCCTCGCCGCGCTCGCCCTCGGCCTCGCCGTGGCGAGCTGCTCGCTCGCGCCGGACTTCTACCCGGCCAAGGGCGACAACGACCCGCATCCCGGGGTGCGGCGGGTCCATTCGCTGCCGGTGCACGGCATCGACGTCTCGCGCTGGCAGGGGGACATCGACTGGGATCGGGTGCGCAACGCCGGCACGAAGTTCGCTTTCATCAAGGCGACCGAGGGCGGCGACCACGTCGACCCGAACTTCCGCCGGAACTGGGAGGGCGCACGCCGCGCCGGGATCCCTCGTGGCGCCTACCACTTCGTGTTCTGGTGCCGCCCGGCGCACGAGCAGGCGCAATGGTTCATCGACAACGTGCCCAACGAGCCGGACATGCTGCCGCCGGTGCTCGACATGGAGTGGAACAACAATTCGCGCCTGTGCACGCGCCGCGTGCCGCGCGAGGAGGCGCTGGAGAAGACGCGCATCATCCTCTCCATGCTGCACCAGCACTACGGCCGCCTGCCGATCATCTACACCGACATCAACTTCCACCGCGACGTGCTCGAGGGCGAGAACTTCGACGCCACCTTCTGGCTGCGCTCGGTCGCCGCCGAGCCGCACGAGCGCTACCGCGACCGGCGCTGGGCCTTCTGGCAATGGACCCAGACCGGCACGGTGCCGGGCGTGCGCGGCGAGGTCGACCGAAACGCCTTCTACGGCAGCGAGCGCGAATGGGAGCAGTTCCTCGCCAGCGACTGCGACCCGCGCGATCGGCCGCGCCTCGAGCCCTTCGGCTATTGCCGCGACAAGGGCGTCTAGAGGACGGGCGCGTGAGCCGGCGTCACAGCCAGCGCCGCACCCGCGCCGCGTAGGCCTCCCATTCGGCCCCGAACCGGCGCGCGAGGTGCGCCTCCTCGCGCTCGATGGCGAGCTTCTGCACGAGGAGCGCCGCCACGACGGCGAAGCCGACGAGCCAGAGGTTGTCGAAGACGAGGCCGAGCCCGGCGGTGAGCAGCGTGTTGCCGACGTAGATCGGGTTGCGCGAGAACCGGAACGGCCCCCACGTCACGAGCGCGTTCGCGCCCCTGTGCGGCATGATGGTGGTGCGCGCCCGCGAGAAGGTCCACGCCGTCCACAGGTCGAGCCCGAGCCCCCCGAGGATCGCGACGACGCCGAGCACGCCGAGCGCCATGCCGCCGCCGTGGCTCGTGGGGACCAGGTTCCGCTCGATCAGGAAGCCGCCGACGATGGCCAGGAAGTAGACGATCGGCGGCCAGGGCCAGCGGTTGGGGGTGTCGTTCGCGGCCTGGCTCATCGCTCTTCCCTTCGTCGGGCGCGACCACCGGACCGGTGACACGCCACACCTGCCTGATATAACGCGGCAAACACCAATCGCGCGAGGAGCGCCCGCCATGATCCCCAACGCCGCACCCGCCTTCGACTTCGATCTCGGCGAGACCGCCGATGCCATCCGCGAGACCGTCGCCGCCTTCTCCCAGGAGACCATCGCCCCGCGCGCCGAGGAGATCGACCGGACGAACCAGTTCCCCCGCGACCTCTGGCTCCCCATGGGGGCGCTCGGGCTCCACGGCATCACCATCGCCGAGGAGGACGGCGGCACCGGGCTCGGCTATCTCGAGCATGTCGTGGCGATGGAGGAAATCTCGCGTGCCTCCGCCTCGGTGGGGCTGTCCTACGGCGCCCACTCGAACCTGTGCATCAACCAGATCGGCCGCAACGGCACCAAGGCGCAGAAGGAGCGCTACCTGCCCAAGCTGATCTCCGGGGAGCACGTCGGCGCGCTCGCGATGTCGGAGCCGGGCGCGGGCTCGGACGTGGTGTCGATGCGCACCCGCGCGGACAAGAAGGGCGACCGCTTCGTCCTCAACGGCACCAAGATGTGGATCACGAACGGCCCCATCGCCGAGACGCTCGTCGTCTATGCCAAGACCGACCCGGACGCCGGCCCGAAGGGCATCACTGCCTTCCTGATCGAGAAGGGCATGAAGGGCTTCTCCACGCACCAGAAGCTCGACAAGCTCGGCATGCGCGGCTCGGACACCTGCGAGCTCGTGTTCGAGGATTGCGAGGTTCCCGAGGAGAACGTGCTCGGGGAGGTGGGCAAGGGCGTGCGCGTGCTGATGTCGGGCCTCGACTACGAGCGCGCCGTGCTGGCGGCGGGGCCGCTCGGCATCATGCAGGCGGCGATGGACATCGTCATGCCCTACGTCCACGAGCGCAAGCAGTTCGGCCAGCCGATCGGCACGTTCCAGCTCGTCCAGGGCAAGGTCGCGGACATGTATGTTCGCATGAACGCCGCCAAGGCCTACGTCTACGCGGTGGCCAAGGCCTGCGACCGCGGCCGCACCACCCGCGAGGACGCCGCCGGCGCGATCCTCTACGCGGCCGAGCTCGCCACCCAGATCGCGCTCGACGCGATCCAGCTGCTCGGCGGCAACGGCTACATCAACGAGTACCCGACCGGACGCCTCCTGCGCGACGCCAAGCTCTACGAGATCGGCGCCGGCACGAGCGAGATCCGGCGCATGCTGATCGGGCGGGAGCTGTTCGAGAAGACGGCTTGAGGGGAGGCCGTCCCCGCCACGGCGCCGGCGCGCCGCTCCACGAGCACCTGTTTCTCCGGGTCCCGGACTTGCTTCGCAATCCGGGATGACAGGGGTTGTCACCCCCGGTCGCGAAGCGGGCCCGGGGCCTAGATCCGCGGGTGTGTCTCTCATCGTGCGCGGGAGCGCGCGCGTCCACGGACGCTGCCGGAGGCCATGCCCGCCACGGCGCTGGCGCGCCGCTCCACGAGCACCCGTGTCTCCGGGTCCCGGACTTGCTTCGCAATCCGGGATGACAGTCGTTGCTTGACTTCCATGATGAGAGAAATATTCTCACATCATGGAATCGACCGCAGCCCTCGCCGACCGCATTCGTGCCGCCCGGCACGCGCAACGCATGACGCTCGACGCGCTGGCCGAGGCGTCGGGCGTGTCGCGCGCGGCCCTGTCCAAGATCGAGCGCGGGGAGTCGAGCCCGACCGCGGCGCTGCTCGCGCGCCTGGCCGCGGGGCTCGGCACGAGCGTGGCGTCGCTGTTCGCCGATGCGGGGGAGGGAAACGATGGCGGCTCCCCGCTCTCCCGTGCGGCGGATCAATCCGCCTGGACGGACCCGCAGAGCGGCTATGTTCGTCGCAACGTCTCGCCGCCCGCGGCCAGGGGCGCCGCCGAGATTGTCGACGTGACCTTCCCGCCGGGCGGGCGCGTCGTCCTCGACAACGCGCTCGGCTGGCACGGCATCGCCCAGCAGGTCTGGCTCCTCGAGGGCAGCCTCGAGCTGACGATCGGTGGCGAGACCACGCGGCTCGCGGCCGGTGACTGCCTGTTCGTGCGCCTCGACGCCCCCATCGCCTTCCACAATCCCGGCGAGACGCCCGCCCGCTACGCGGTCGTGCTCTCGCGCCTGCCCGCCCGAGGGACGCCTCCAGCATGACCGCGTTCTCCATCCGCCGCCTCGGCGCCGACGACGCGCGCGCCGCCTGCGACGCGCTCACGGACATCCACCGCGCCTGCGTCGCCGACGGCGCCTCCGTCTCGCTGATGGCGGACACGCCCCGCGAGGCGGCGCTCGCCTTCTGGCGCGGCGTCGCGGAGGACGTCGCGGCGGGCGGGACGATCCTGATCGTCGCGGAGGACGGGGACTGCCGGGCGCTCGGCACGGTCCAGGTCTGTGCCTCCGGCAAGCCGAACCAGCCCCATCGCGGCGACCTCGCCAAGATGCTCGTCCATCCGCGGGCGCAGGGGAGGGGCATCGGCGCCGCCCTCCTGGCCGCCGCCGAGCGCGAGGCGCTGGCGGCGGGCCTCTGGCTCCTCGTCCTCGACACGGTCCCCGGCACCGCCGCCGACCGGCTCTATGCGCGGGGCGGCTGGGTGCCGGTGGGCGTCATCCCGGACTTCGCGCTGTGGCCGCAGGGCGGGCTCGGGGCGACGAAGCTGTTCTACAAGGACCTGCGGGGCTGAAGCGTCGCCCCGGCCGGCCCGAGCTCGAGCGTTCGGTCGATCGCGGCGCGTGCGAGGAACGTCTCGTCGTGGCTGACGACGATCAGCGCCCCGTCGTAGGACGCCAGCGCCGCTTCGAGCGCCTCGGTGGCGTCGAGATCGAGGTGGTTCGTCGGCTCGTCGAGCACGAGAAGCGCCGGCGGCTCGGATCGGCCGAGCGTGCAGGCGAGCCCGGCGCGCAGCCACTCCCCGCCGCTGAGGTCGCCGGCGCGCCGCAGCCCGTCGTCGGCGCGAAAGCCGAACCGCGCGAGAGCGGCCCGGCATCCGGTCTCGTCGGCATGCGGATCCAGGCGCCGGAAGTTCTCGCGCAGCGACAGGTCGGGGTCGAGCAGGTGGACGTGCTGGTCGAGGAGCGCGAAGGGCACGCGCATCTCGACCCGTCCCGCGAGCGGCGCCAGCGCGCCGGTGACGACCTGGAGGAGCGTGGTCTTGCCGCTGCCGTTCGGGCCCACGACCGCGAGCCGCTCCGGTCCGGTGAGCGTCAGGGCGAGGTCGGCGATGGCCGGCCGATCGGGGTCGTGGCCGGCGCGCACGCCCTCGAGCTGGAGGACCACCCTGTTCCGCGCGAGCCCGGTGGAGGGGAGATCCATCCGCAAGGGCTGGAGCACCTCGATGCGCTCGCGCGCGGCCGCGCCGGCCGTGAGCGCTTCCTCCAGCCGCGCATCGCGCAGGCGCGTATTGGCGCCGCCGGAGGCTTCCGAGCGTTCCTTGGCGGCATCGAGCAGGATCTTCGGCTGCCCTGCCTTCGCCCGCGACCGGTGCCCCGCGCCGTCCTTGCGCGCCTTCCGCTCGGCCACCTGCCGCGCCTTGCGGCGCGTCTCCGCGATCGCCTTCTCCGCGTCGGCGAGATCGCGGCGGGCGGCGTCGAGCGCGGCGTCCTTGGCGGTGCGGAAGGCCTCGTATCCACCGCCGTACCGGCTCGCGCCCAGCGAGGTCAGCTCGACGATGGCGTCCATGTGCCCGAGGAGCGTGCGGTCGTGACTGGCGACCAGCGCTCCCTTGCGCCAGCTCCGCAGGAGCTCGATCACCGCGCGACGCCCGTCCTCATCGAGATTGTTCGTCGGCTCGTCGAGGAGCAGGAAATCCGGGTCGGCGAAGACCAGCGCCGCGAGCCCCGCTCGCGTCCGCTCGCCGCCGGACAGGCGGGCGAGCGGCGTGCGCGGGTCCATCGCCAGGCCGCAACGGGCGAGGGCGATCTCGATCCGTCCCGGCAGCGTCCAGTCGGCCTGCGCCAGCTCGTCGATGCCGGCCTCGCCTCGCTCGGCGCGATCGATCAGCGCGAGCTGCGTCGCGGTGCCGAGCAGGTCGGCGATCGTGCCGGCGTCGCTCGCGGGCACCTCCTGGCGAAGGACGCCGAGCGTGCCGGACACCCGCACCGAGCCGCTCGTCGGCGGAAGCTCGCCGGCGACGAGCCGCAGCAGCGTCGTCTTGCCCGTGCCGTTGCGACCGACGATGCCGGTGAGCTCGCCACCGAGATCGAGGTTCAGCGCGGTGAGGACGGCCTCACCGCGAGGCGTGGCGAAGGACAGGTTGGAGAGGCTGATCGAGGCAGGCATGGCACGAAACGTCTCGCAGCGGCACCGAGGGGGTGGAGGTGGCGAGGCGCGTGTCCATGACGAAGGATCTCCTGGCTCTTCGATCGAGGCACGCACGTAGTGTGTTCCGGGTGGATGTGCAAGGTCGCCCGGCCCGGCCGGGCGGCGTCACCCCGGCTCCACAAGGTCCCACACGTTGCCGAACGGGTCCGCGAACTGCGCCACGACCCCGTAGTCCTCCCGCCGCGGGGCCTCGAGGAACCGCCCGCCGGCAGCCTCGATTCGGGCGCGGTCGCGGGGAAAATCGTCGGTGTGGAGAAAGAAGGCGACGCGCCCGCCGGTCTGGCCGCCGATGCGGGCGGCCTGGGTCGGCGTCGCGGCGCGGGCGAGGAGGATGTCCGAGCCGCCGCCGGGCGGGCGCACCACGACCCAGCGCTTGGTCTGCGAGAGCGGCGTGTCCTCGACGAGGGAGAAGCCCAGGCCCGCGACGAAGAAGGCGAGGCCGGCATCGTAGTCCGGCACGACGAGCGTCACCAGCGCGAGGCGCATCTCACGCCCCCGCGATCCAGCCGAAGCCCCACCAGGCGAGCGCGGTGAGCGCCACGAGCCACATCACGGCTCCGGCGAGGGGACGCGCGCGGCCCCGCGGCAGGGGCGGCCGGCCGGCCTCGACGCGGGCACGGTGATCGGCCAGCTGCTCGGGCGGGATCAGCCGGTGCAGCCCGGCGAGGCCGCCGACGACGACGAGGAGATCGTCGCCGAGCCCGGTGACCGCGTTCCAGTCCGGCACCAGGTCGAGGGGGCTCACGATGTAGAGCACGATGGCGGCGGCGAGGAACTTCGCCGAGCGCGGCGCGTGCGGATCGCGCACGGCCCGCGCCAGGGTGGCGAGGTCCGCACGGATACGGCGGGCGCCGTCGCGCAGGCTCACGAGGCCGCCTTGCGCGCGCGCGGCGGAGCCTCCACGACGTCGGCTGCGGGCGTCTTCGCGGCAGGCTTCTTCGCCGCCGCCTTTTTCGGCGCGGCGGGCTTCGTCGCGGTCTTCTTCGTCGCGGTCTTCTTGGCCGCCGCCGGCTTCGCGGCCTTCTTCGCCGGCGCCTCGCCGGCTTCACCGTCCGCCGCCGCCTTCTTGCGCGTCGTCTTCGCCGCGCCCGCCTTGCCGCCGGAGGCCTTGCTCCCGCTTCCCTTGCGCGCGGACGCCTTCTTCGTCCCGCCGGCGGCGCGACGCGCCTCGAGCAGCGGCAGCGCCTCGGCCAGCGTCACGGCGTCAGCCTCCGTGCCGTTGGGCAAGGTGGCGTTGGTCTTGCCGTCGGTGACGTAGGCGCCGTAGCGGCCGGCCTTGACCACGATCGGCTTGCCGCTCTCGGGATCCTCCCCGAGCGGCCGCCCGGGATCGCCGCCGCGCCGCCCGCCGGCGCCGCTCTCCTTGGCGACGATCAGGTCGATCGCCCGGTTGGCGCCGATCTCCAGCACGTCGTCGTCGCGCCCGAGCGAGGCGTAGGTCTTGCCGTGCTGCACATAGGGGCCGAAGCGTCCGATGCCGGCCTTGATCGGCTCGCCGGTCTCGGGGTGCTTCGCCACCTCGCGCGGCAGGGAGAGCAGCTTGAGCGCGATTTCCAGATCGACGCTGGACGGCGCGAGCCCCTTGGGCAGCGAGGAGCGCTTGGGCTTCGTGTCGCCGTCGGCCTCCCCGAGCTGGATGAAGGGGCCGAAGCGCCCGTCACGCAGCGTCACGTCGAGGCCGGTCTCCGGGTCCTTGCCCAGCACGCGTGTCCCTGGCTGGCCGCCCTCGGCGTCTCCCTCCGCGGAGGCGGCAGAGAGCTGGCGCGTATAGCGGCACTCCGGATAGTTCGAGCAGCCGATGAAGGAGCCGAACTTGCCGAGCTTGAGCGACAGCGTGCCGTCGCCGCACGACGGGCAGGCGCGCGGGTTCGAGCCGTCTGCCTTGGGCGGGAAGATGTGCGGGGCGAGGTAGTCGTTGAGCGCGTCGAGCACCTGCGTCGTGCGCAGGTCCTTGGTATCGCCCACCGCCGCCGAGAAGTCCCGCCAGAAATCGCGCAGCACCTGCTTCCAGTCGATCTCGTGGTTGGAGATCCGGTCGAGCTGCTCCTCCAGCGCGGCGGTGAAGTCGTACTCCACGTAGCGCTTGAAGAAGGCCTCCAGGAAGGCGACGACGATGCGGCCCTTGTCGTGGGCGTATAGCCGCTTCTTGTCGAGGGTGACGTACTCGCGGTCCTTGAGCACCTGCAGGATCGAGGCGTAGGTCGAGGGGCGCCCGATGCCGAGTTCCTCCATGCGCTTGACGAGGCTCGCCTCGGAATAGCGCGGCGGCGGCTCGGTGAAGTGCTGGGTCGCTGCGATGCGCTCGCGCTTCAAGGGATCGCCCGCGGACATCGGCGGCAGGCGGCCGGACTCCTCGTCCTCCTCGTCGTCGCGGCCCTCCTGGTAGAGGGTGAGGAAGCCGTCGAACTTCACCACCTGCCCGGTGGCGCGCAGGTCGAGGACGCGCGGGCCGACCTTGGCGGCGATGTCCGCCGTGGTGCGCTCGAGCTGCGCGGATTCCATCTGGGAGGCGATGGTGCGCACCCAGATCAGCTCGTAGAGCCGCGCCTGCTCGGGCTCGAGGTAGCGCGCGACCTGCTTGGGCAGGCGGCCCATGTCGGTGGGACGCACGGCCTCGTGCGCTTCCTGCGCGTTCTTGGCCTTGGTCGTGTACTTGCGCGGCACGTCGGGCACGTAGGCGTCGCCGAACTCGCGGCCGATCACGGCGCGGGCGGCGCGCACGGCTTCGGGCGCCATGTCGACGCCGTCCGTCCGCATGTAGGTGATGAGGCCCACCGTCTCGCCGCCGATCTCGACGCCCTCGTAGAGGCGCTGGGCGACGCGCATGGTCTGCGCCGGGGCCATGCCGAGCTTGCGCGAGGCCTCCTGCTGGAGCGTCGAGGTGGTGAAGGGCGGCTGCGGGTGGCGCTTGGCCGGCTTCGCCTCGATGGTCGACACCGAGAAGGTGGCGAGGTCGAGATCCTTCTTGAAGCGCTCCGCGTCCTCACCGTTGCCGATGTCGAGGCGGGTGATCTTCTTGCCGTCCGCGCCGACGAGCCGGGCGTCGAAGACGCCGCCGTCCTTGGTCGCGAGCGTGGCCACGAGGGACCAGTACTCGCGCGGCACGAAGCTCTCGATATCGCGCTCGCGGTCGCAGACGAGGCGCAGCGCCACCGACTGGACGCGGCCGGCCGAGCGCGAGCCCGGCAGCTTGCGCCACAGCACCGGCGAGAGGGTGAAGCCGACGAGATAGTCGAGCGCGCGGCGCGCCAGGTAGGCGTCGACCAGCGCCTGGTCGATCTCGCGCGGCGCGCGCATGGCGGCGGCGACGGAATCCTTGGTGATGGCGTTGAAGGTGACGCGCTCGATCGGCATGCCCTTGAGGACGCGCTTCTCGTTGAGCGCCTCCAGCACGTGCCAGGAGATCGCCTCGCCCTCGCGATCCGGGTCGGTGGCGAGGATGAGCTTGTCGGCGCCCTTCACGGCCTTGGCGATCTCGGACAGGCGCTTCGCGCCGCGGTCCTCGAGCTCCCAGAGCATATGGAAGTCGTTCTCCGGGTCCACGGAGCCGTCCTTGGCCGGCAGGTCGCGGATGTGGCCGAAGCTCGCCAGGACCTCGTAGTCCCGGCCGAGATACTTGTTGATCGTCTTGGCCTTGGCGGGCGACTCGACGACGACGACTTTCATTGAGGGGGATTCCCGGACGGGCGCGACGGAGACGTGGCACGCGCCGCCGCCGCCCCTGGGCGACGACGCGAAGGGTCTAAGTGGGCGAGCGCGGCGGCGCTGTCAAATCGGGGACGGCTCGCGCTCGCCCGCCGACGTGCCCCTCGTGCCGGCCTCACCCCGGCGGCTGCGCGTCGATCACCCGGTCGGTCGGGAAGTCGTAGATCCGCCCCGTCTCCTGCCACGAGGGCAGGGCGAGCGCGAGGATCTTGGGCGCGAGATCCTCGGGCGTCGGGAGCGTCAGCGGGTCCTCGCCGGGCATGGCGGAGGCGCGCATGCGGGTGCGCAGCGGGCCCGGATTGACCAGCATCACCTTGATCGCGGTGATGTTGCGGATCTCGTCCGCCCAGGTCCGCGCCAGCACCTCGAGCCCCGCCTTGGAGACGCCGTAGGGACCCCAGTAGGCCTTCGCCTTGTGGGCCGCCCCCGAGGTGACAAAGATCGCGCGCCCCGCGTCGGATGCGCGCAGCAGCGGGTCGAGCGAGCGGATCAGCCGCCAGTTGGCGGTGAGGTTCACCGTCATCACCGCGTCCCATGTGCCCTGGTCGACCTGGTTGATCGGCGCGAGCTGGCCGAGCAGCCCGGCATTGCCGAACAGCACGTCGACCTTGCCGTGGCGCTCGTAGAGCGCCGCGCCGAGCCGGTCGAGCGCGTCGAGGTCCTTGAGGTCGAGCGGGACGAGCGTCGCGCTCGCGCCCGCCGCGCGGATCTCGTCGTCGAGCTCCTCGAGCGCGCCCTGCGTGCGGGCCATCGCGACGACATGCGCGCCGGCGCGGGCGAATTCCAGCGCCGCCGCGCGGCCGATGCCGCGCGACGCGCCGGTGACGACGGCGATACGGCCCTCGAGCGGCTTGTCCATGGACGTCTCCCAGGGTCTCGGTCGGTCTCAGTCGGCTTCGGCGAGCAGCGCGAGGCGCTTGGGCGACTCGATGCCGAGATCGGTCAGCCCCGTCGGGTACTCGCCGGTGAAGCAATGGTCGGTGAATTGCGGCCGATCCGGGTTGCGGCCCGCGAAGCCGAGCGCGCGGTAGAGCCCGTCGATCGACAGGAAGGCGAGGCTGTCGGCGCCGATGTACTCGCGCATCGCCTCGAGGTCGTGCGTGGCCGCGAGCAGCTTGTCGCGCTCGGGCGTGTCGATTCCGTAGAAGTCCGGGTGCTTGATCGGGGGGCTCGCGATGCGGAAGTGCACCTCCTTGGCGCCGGCCTCGCGCATCATGCGCACGATCTTCACCGAGGTCGTGCCGCGCACGAGCGAATCGTCGACGAGGATGATGCGCTTGCCGGCGATGACGCCGCGATTGGCCGAGTGCTTCATCCGCACGCCGAGCTCGCGCACCGACTGCGTCGGCTGGATGAAGGTGCGCCCGACGTAGTGGTTGCGGATGATGCCCATCTCGAAGGGCACGCCCGAGGCCTGGGCGTAGCCGATCGCCGCCGGCACGCCGGAATCCGGCACCGGCACGACGACGTCGACCTCGGCGGGCGCCTCGGCGGCGAGCTGCGCGCCGAGGTTCTTGCGCGCCTCGTAGACGCTCTTGCCGTTCACGATCGAATCGGGCCGGGCGAAGTAGATGTACTCGAACACGCAGGGGCGCTCGGGCACCTGCGGGAAGGGCCGCAGGCTCTCGATGCCGTCGGCGGTGACGACCACGACCTCGCCGGCCTCGACATCGCGCACGAAGCGCGCGCCGATGATGTCGAGGGCGCAGGTCTCGGAGGCGAGGATGTAGCGCCCGTCGAGCTCGCCGATCACGAGCGGGCGGATGCCGAACGGGTCGCGCGCGCCGATCAGCTTCTTGTTCGACAGGCAGACGAGCGCATAGGCGCCCTCGAGCGCCCGCAGCGCGTCGAGGAAGCGCTCGACGATGCGCGGCTTGCGCGAGCGGGCCAGGAGCTGGAGGATCACCTCGGTGTCGGTGGTCGACTGGCAGATCGCGCCCTCGCGGATGAGCGCGCGGCGCAGGGTCAGGCCGTTCGTCAGGTTGCCGTTGTGGGCGACCGCGAAGCCGCCGGCGTCGAGCTCGGCGAACAGCGGCTGGACGTTGCGCATCACCGTCTCGCCGGTGGTCGAGTAGCGCACGTGGCCGATGGCGTTGCGGCCCGTCAGCCGCTCGATGACGTCGCGCTGCGAGAACGAGTCGCCGACGAGGCCGAGCTTGCGCTCGGCGTGGAAGCGCGCGCCGTCGAAGGTGACGATCCCCGCCGCCTCCTGGCCGCGATGCTGGAGCGCGTGCAGGCCGAGCGCCGTGATCGCGGCGGCGTCCGGATGGCCGAAGATGCCGAAGACGCCGCATTCCTCGCGCAGCGTGTCGCCGTCGAGGTCGTCGTCGCGGGCGTTCGTGGGAGCTTCGCTGAGCATGGCGGATCCTCGGGCGATGGCGATACGGCGGGTGTCGCGGTGCGTGGACCGGAGCGTAAACGGGGGCGCCCGCGCCGTCCCGGATGGGAGCGCGGGAGCGTTTCGAGTAGGCCCGGCCTCAGCTGCGGTCGGGCAGGGCCGTGTCGGCCGGCTCGCTCGGGTCGCCCTCGACCCGGGGCGTGCGGAACTGCTGGAGCACGCCCTCGGGGTCCTCGGGCATCATCGCGATGAGCGAGTCGCCGGTGGACTGGAGCAGCGCGCGGGTGCGGGCGGTCTCCGCCCAGCCGGGCATCTGGCCCTGAACCAGCCAGGCGAAGAACACCCAGCCGATCACGCAGATCAGGAAGCCGCGCGCGGCGCCGAAGACGAAGCCGAGCGTGCGGTCGATCGCACCGATCCGCGAATCGAGGATGAAATCGGAGAGCTTCACCGTGATCAGCGAGACGATGATCAGGGTGACGATGAAGATGCCCGCGATGGCCGCGACGAGGGCGATCGTGCCGTTGGCGATGTAGTCCTGCGCGAGAGGGAGGGCGAGCGGGTGCAGGAACCACGCCGCTGCGGCCGCCGTCACCCAGGCGACGATGGCGAGCACCTCGCGGGTGAAGCCGCGCACCATGGCGAGGAGGGCCGATATCAGGACGACGCCGATGACGACCAGGTCGAGGATGGGTACGGACATGATCTCGAGGGCCTGAGGGCGAAATGAGTCGTTTCGACGGCGCCGCCGTCTCGCGTCTCGGCAAAGCGTATAGCCGACGATTCCACGGCCGTCATCCTCGCTCGACCGCCCGCCCGCGCGAACGCGCGCCGCCCGCGGCGACGCTGCCGACGAGGTCGCCGATGTGCGCCATCTCGCGCGCGTCGAGGCCGCCGGACTCGCCGCGCTCGCCGCGGGCGACGGGCGTGACGGCGGACGAGAAGCCGAGCTTCGCCGCCTCCTTCATCCGCGTCGCCGCCTGCGACACCGGGCGCACCGCGCCGGAGAGGCCGATCTCGCCGAAATAGACGGCATCGGCCGGCAGCGGCGCCCCCGACAGCGAGGAGACGAGCGCCGCGGCGGCGGCGAGGTCCGCCGCCGGCTCGGTGATCTTCAGCCCGCCGGCGATGTTGAGGTAAATGTCGTGCATGCCGAGCTTGAGGCCGGCATGGGCCTCGAGCACCGCAACGACCATCGACAGCCGCGCCGGGTCCCAGCCGACCACGGCGCGCCGGGGCGTGCCGAGCGAGGAGGGCGCGACCAGCGCCTGCACCTCCACGAGGAGCGGGCGCGTGCCCTCCATGCCGGCGAACACGGCGGTGCCGGGCGCCGCGACGTCGCGCCCCTCCAGGAACAGGGCGGACGGGTTGCCCACCTCGGCGAGCCCCTTGCCGGTCATTTCGAAGACGCCGATCTCGTCGGTGGGCCCGAAGCGGTTCTTCACCGCGCGCAGGATGCGGAAGTGATGCGCCGAATCGCCCTCGAAGGAGACCACCGCATCGACCATGTGCTCGACCACCCGAGGGCCGGCGATCTGGCCGTCCTTGGTGACGTGGCCGACGAGGATCACCGCCGCGCCGGTGGTCTTGGCGAAGCGGATCAGCGCCTGGGCGGAGGCGCGCACCTGCGTCACCGTGCCCGGCGCCGAGTCGACCGTCTCCGTCCACATCGTCTGGATCGAGTCGATCACGGCGAGGGCGGGCGTGCGGCCCTGGCTGAGGGTCGCGACGATGTCCTCGACGTTGGTCTGCGCCGCGAGCTCGACGGGCGCGTCGGCGAGGCCGAGGCGCTCGGCGCGCAGCCGCACCTGGCCGACCGCCTCCTCGCCGGAGATGTAGGCGACGCGCTCGCCGGCCCGGGCCAGCGCGGCGGAGGCCTGCATCAGCACGGTCGACTTGCCGATGCCGGGATCGCCGCCGATGAGGATCACCGAGCCGCGCACGAAGCCGCCGCCGGTGACGCGGTCGAGCTCGGACATGCCAGAGGGCGTGCGCGGGGGCTCCTTCGACGAGCCGGCGAGGCCCTCGAGCGGGAAGACGCGGCCCTTGCGGGAGAGGCGGGTCGCGGCCGGGCCCGCCATCGGCGCGGCCTCCGCCGTCTCCTCGACGACGGAGTTCCACTCGCCGCAGGCCTCGCACTTGCCCTTCCAGCGATTGTAGACCGCTCCGCAGTTCTGGCAGATGAAGACGGCGCTGCGCTTGGCCATGTCAGCCACCCGTTCCCGTGGCCGTTCCCGTGGCCGTCCCCGTGCCGTCTCCCACGTAGACGCGGCGGTAGCGGTCGCCGAGCCCAGTGAGGATCTCATACCCGATCGTGCCGGCGCGCATCCCCACCTCGTCGATCTCGAGCCCGTCCCCGATCATGACCGCCGTCCCGCCGCGCCGGGCGGCGTCGGCCGGCGCCTCGGTGACGTCGAGGATCGTGAGGTCCATCGAGAGCACGCCGGCGAAGGCGCAGCGCACGCCGCCCACGAGCGCCTGGCCGAAAGGGGTGCCTGCGCGGATCTTCGCGTCGGTGCCGCCCGCCGCGCGGGGGTAGCCGTCGGCGTAGCCCAGCGCGAGCGTGGCGAGGCGGCGCGGGCCGGGCGCGCTCCAGTGCGTGCCGTATCCGGCGCCCGCGCCGGCCGGGACGTCGCGGACCTGCAGGATCGTCGCCTCGAGCCGCACCACCGGCCGCATCGGGTTCTCGCGGCCGGGCGTCGGGTTGCCGCCGTAGAGGCTGTAGCCGGGACGGGCGAGATCGCAGGCCGGGGCGTCGGGAAGGAACCCGCCCGACGAGTTCGAGAACGAGGTCCGCGCGCCGGGGAAGGCCCGCATCAGCGCCCGGAAGGCCGCCGCCTGCCGGGCGTTGATCGGATGGCCGGCGTCCTCGGCCACGACGAGGTGCGTCATCAGGAGCATGTCGCCCAGTGCGGCGAAGGCGCCCTCTGCCCGGAGCGCGAGCGCCTCCTCCACGGGAACGCCCAGCCGGTTCATGCCGGTGTCGACGTGGAGCGCCGCCGGCAGCGCGGTGCCGCCGCAGGCCTCGACCCACTCGCGCACCTCGTCCGCCGAGCCGAGCACCGGACGCAGGTTCGCGGCGACGAGCTCCCCCGCGCCGCCCGGCAGCAGGCCGTCGAGGAGATAGATCTCGGCCGCGGGATCGACCCGCCGCACGCGCCGGCCCTCCGACACCTGCGCCACGAAGAAGGTCCGGCATCCCGCCGCCGCGAGCGCGGGCACCGCGCGCTCGATGCCGGTGCCGTAGGCGTTCGCCTTGACCACGGCCGCGCAGGCGCCGTCCCGCGAGCGGTCGCGCAGGAGCCGCCAGTTCGCGCCGAGCGCGTCGAGGTCGATCGTCAGGACGGCGGCGTCGGCGCCGGGCGCGCGCGTGCCGGGCTCTTCGGGAAAGGTCATGCGCGCCTCAATCCCCCATCCGCTCGGGCAGCTTGTCCTCGTCGGCGAGGTTGGTGAACTTGGTGATGTCCGCCTGGAAGGCGAGCTGGACCGTGCCGGTGGGGCCGTGGCGCTGCTTGCCGATGATCACCTCGGCCTTGCCGTGCGCGGCGTCCATCTCGGCCTGCCACTTGAAGTGCTCCTCCGTGCCGGGCTTGGGCTCCTTGTTCTTGAGATAGTACTCGTCGCGGTAGACGAACATGACCACGTCGGCGTCCTGCTCGATCGAGCCCGATTCACGCAGGTCCGAGAGCTGCGGGCGCTTGTCGTCGCGCGACTCGACCTGGCGCGAGAGCTGGGAGAGCGCCACGATCGGCACCGCCAGCTCCTTGGCGAGCGCCTTGAGCCCCGTCGTGATCTCGGTGAGCTCCTGGACGCGGTTCTCGCCCTTCTTGCCCGAGCCCGAGAGCAGCTGGAGATAGTCGACGATGAGGATGTCGAGCCCGCGCTGGCGCTTGAGCCGGCGCGCCCGCGCCGTGAGCTGCGCGATCGAGATGCCGCCGGTCTGGTCGATGTAGAACGGCATCTGCTGCATCTCGCGGGCGGCGTCCGTGATCTTGTAGAACTCGTCCTCGCGAATGTCGCCGCGGCGGATCTTGTAGGAGGGCACGCCCGACTGCTCGGCGATGATGCGGGTGGCGAGCTGCTCGGCCGACATCTCGAGCGAGAAGAAGCCGACGATGCCGCCGTTGACGGTCTCGAGCGTCCCGTCCTGGCGCTTGTCGCTGCGATAGGCCTTGGCGATGTTGAAGCCGATGTTGGTCACGAGCGAGGTCTTGCCCATCGCGGGGCGCCCCGCGAGGATGACGAGGTCGGAGGGCTGGAGCCCGCCCATCATCCGGTCGAGGTCGACGAGGCCCGTCGAGATGCCCGAGAGCTTGCCCTCGCGCTGGTAGGCCTTGGCCGCCATGTCGATGGCCGCTGTCAGCGCGTCGGTGAAGCGCTGGAAGCCGCCGTCGTAGCGACCCGTCTCGGCCAGCGCGAAGAGCTTGCGCTCGGCCTCCTCGATCTGCTCGCGCGGGGAGGATTCCACCGGCGCGTCGAAGGCCGTGTTGACCATGTCCTCGCCGATGCCGATCAGCTGCCGGCGGGTGGCGAGGTCGTAGATCGTGCGCCCGTAGTCGAGCGCATTGATGATCGTCGTCGCCTCCGCGGCGAGGCGCGCGAGGTACTGCGAGACGGTGAGGCCGCCGAGATCGGCGTCGCCGAGATAGGTCTTGAGCGTGATCGGCGTCGCGACCTTGCCCGCCTTGATCAGGCTCGCCGTCACCTCGTAGATGCGCCGGTGCAGCTCCTCGTGGAAGTGCTCCGGCAGGAGGAAGTCGGAGACGCGGTAATAGGCCTCGTTGTTGACGAGGACCGCGCCGATGAGCGCCTGCTCGGCCTCGACATTCGACGGCGCGAGCCGGTACTCGCGGTCGGGCTCGTCGAGCCGGGCGACGAGTGCGGGGCCGAGGAGGGCGCCTTGAGCCATGGTGCTTACGTGTTCCCGAATCGTTTTCCTGTCCGGGGCCACCCTAGAGCAGCGAATGCGGCCGCGAAACGGCGGTGCCCGCATGCCGCCCGCGGCCCCGCGCAATCCCCGTTCTCCACAGCACGCCGTCGGTGCCGTGCCCAAATCGGGTCGGGGGGCTTGCCCTGGATCAAGGCGGGACGGTGCCGCCGGCGCGTATCAGGACTTTGCGGGGCCTGGACGAGGAGCGCAGACATGACGAAGAGCGAGGGAGAGGGCGCGCGTGCCCTCGAGGCCAGGGTGGAGGCGCAGACCATCCTCCTCATGGAGATGATGCGTCGCCTGGGCGTGCCGCCCGCGGCGGCTCAGGACGAGGCGGCGCGTGCCGCGCACGGCGAGGCCGAGGGAGCCTGCGCGGCCTGCGCGGAGCAGGTCGCCTGCGCCGCCGTCCTCGACGGCTCCGAGCCCCTCCTCGAGCCGCCGTCGTTCTGCGCCAACTCCGACTACGTGCGCCGCGTCCGCGGGCATTGACCGCCACGGCGCCGAACCCGGCCCCCTGCGGCGATTCGCGCGGGGGGCGATCCGCGCTTCCGGGAAGGGCAGTCATGGATTAACCTTTGTTCCACACGTATCTGCCGCGCGTTTGCGTCTCCCGCCGACGACGGCCGCGGATCTGGAACATATGGTCAAGTACAGCGCTCTCTTCGCCCTCGCCGGCATCGTCCTGATGGGGCTGTCGCTCCTCACCGACGTGCCGGTCTCGCCGCTGGTGCCGATCGCCACGCTCACGCTCGCGGCGGTGCTCTACCTCGCCCGCGAGGTCTCGGCCTTCATCCGCATCCTGATCGCGCTCATCGCCGGCGCCCACGCGCTCCTCGCGGCGCTCTACCTGGTGGATGCGCTCGGCGCGATGCCGGCCTTCATGGCGGATTTCACGCCCCCGGTCTCGATGCCCGCGGCCGCGGGCATCTTCGCGGCGGTGGTGGCGGGCGTCGGGCGGCTCCCGGTCATCCGGCAGATCACGATCCTGACGGACCCCTACTTCACCTCGCACCAGATCGGCGAGGTGCGGATCTGGCCGTTTCCGTCGGTGCGGGCGCAGGAGCGCTACATCGGCACGACGATCCTCGCCATCGTCGTGATCATGCAGTTCGCGCTCGTCGCGATCTCGGTGCGGCTGTCCTACTGGAACCGCGACTGGTTCAACGCCATCCAGGAGCGTGACGCGGAGACGTTCTGGCGCCTGCTGCTCACCGTGTGGGTGATGTGGGTGGTCATCGCGGTGACGATGGCGATCTACCAGTACGCCATCCGCATGACGCTCGACATGCGATGGCGCGCCTGGCTCACCGAGCACTACACCGCGCGCTGGCTCTCCGAGGCGACGCAGTACCGGATGCAGGTCTTCGGGAACCAGACCGACAACCCCGACCAGCGCATCCAGGAGGACGTGCGCAAGTTCACCTCGCTCA
This sequence comes from Salinarimonas rosea DSM 21201, assembly GCF_000429045.1. Taxonomy (GTDB): domain Bacteria; phylum Pseudomonadota; class Alphaproteobacteria; order Rhizobiales; family Beijerinckiaceae; genus Salinarimonas; species Salinarimonas rosea. Next base: position 22,644 of record NZ_AUBC01000005.1, on the reverse strand, counting down.
CGCTCTCGCTGACGCTCGGCATCCTCTCCCAGGTGTCGACGCTGGTCTCCTTCTCCGTGATCCTGTGGACGATCTCGGCGGACTTCACCTTCCCGGGTACGTCCGTCGAGGTGCCGGGGCTCCTGTTCTGGATCGCCCTCGTCTACGCCATCGTCGCCACCTGGGTGACGCACCTGATCGGCCGGCCGCTGATCTCGCTCAACTTCCTCCAGGAGCGGTACGAGGCCGACTTCCGCTTCTCGCTCGCGCGGATGCGCGAGTACGCCGAGCAGGTCTCGCTCCTGCGCGGCGAGCCCGCCGAGCGGGCGTCGCTCGGGCGGCAGTTCGGGCTGATCATGCAGAACTTCTTCCGGCAGGTCTCGGTCTCGAAGCGGCTCATCGCCTTCACGTCGTTCTACGACTACTCGAACTCCGTCGTGCCCTACGTGATCGCGGCGCCCTTCTATTTTGCCGGCACGATCCAGCTCGGCGTGATGACGCAGACCGCGGGCGCCTTCGCCCGCGTCGAGGGCGCGCTGTCCTTCTTCATCAACGCCTACCAGACACTCGCCGAGTACAAGGCCGTCGTCGACCGGCTCACCTCCTTCGAGGGTTCGATCGACCGTGCGCGGACGGCGGCCAAGAAGACCGGCGAGATCGCGCTCCTCGACCACGACGGCGCGGACCTGCGTCTCGACGGCGTCGTGGTGCGCCTGCCCGACGGGTCCGCCATCGTGCGCGCGAACGGGCTTTCTTTCGCGCCTGGCGGGTCGGTGCTGCTCGCCGGTCCGTCGGGCACCGGCAAGTCGACGCTGTTTCGCGCGATCTCGGGCATCTGGCCCTTCGGCGAGGGCGCGGTGAAGCGCCCGCGCGGAGCCGCCATCATGCTCTTGCCGCAGCGCCCGTACCTGCCCGGCGGGACGCTCCGCGGCGCGGTGGCCTATCCCGCGCCGGAGGACGTCTACGACGACGCGGCGATGATCGCGGCGCTCGAGGCGGTGAGGCTCGGCCACCTCGCGCCGCTCCTCGCCGAGGACCGGATCTGGGCGCAGACCCTCTCGCTCGGCGAGCAGCAGCGCCTCGCGGTCGCGCGTGCCCTGCTGGCGAAGCCGGACTGGCTGCTGCTGGACGAGGCCACCGCCGCCATGGACGAGCCGACCGAGGAGGCGATCTACCGCGTGCTGACGGAGCGCCTGCCCGACACCACGGTGGTCTCGATCGGCCACCGCTCGACGCTCAACGCCTTCCACCAGCGGCGCATCGACATGGTGATGGGCGAGGGCGGCTTGTACGAGCCGGCGGACGTGCGGGAGAAGGCGGCGGCCGAGTAGGCGCCTCTTCGTCCCGCGACCTGCCCATCCCGTCGCCAGCCTGCCTCCCTTTTCGGCCTGCCGCGAAATTGACAGCGCCCTCGGCATTTGATCACATGGTCAAAACTAGAGCCGGTCCAAAAGAGACCTGCCGAGGGTGAACGTGTCCGACCACTTCGCGAGCGAGGCCCCGCGTGCGTATCCGCGCGGCCTCGAGGGAGGCTCATGCCGTGAGCACGCATCCTGACATCGGCGCCGGGCGCATCCCGGCGGAGGCGATCGAGGCCGGGTTCGGGGACCTGCATCCCGCGCTCGACAGGAACGAGGCGCGCGTCGCCTCCGAGCGCTGCCTGTTCTGCTACGACGCGCCCTGCATCCAGGCCTGCCCGACGGGGATCGACATCCCGCTGTTCATCCGCCAGATCATGACGGAGAACCCGCAGGGGGCGGCGAAGACCATCCTCGACGCCAACATCTTCGGCGGCATGTGCGCCCGGGTCTGCCCGACGGAGACGCTCTGCGAGGAGGCCTGCGTGCGCATGGCCGAGGGCAAGCCCGTCGAGATCGGGCGGCTCCAGCGCTACGCCACCGACGCGCTGTTCTCGGCGGGCCGCCAGCTCTACCGCCAGGGCGCCGCCACCGGCGCGCGGGTCGCGGTCGTCGGCGCCGGGCCGGCGGGGCTGTCCTGCGCCCACAAGCTCGCGACGCTCGGCCACGCGGTCGACGTGTTCGAGGCGCGGGAGAAGGGCGGCGGCCTCAACGAGCACGGCATCGCCGCCTACAAGACCACCGGCGGCTTCGCCCAGAAGGAGGTGGCGTACATCCTCGAGGTGGGCGGCATCACGGTCCACCACGGCAAGCGCCTGGGCCGCGACATCACGCTCGCCTCCCTCGCCGCCGAGTACGACGCGGTCTTCCTCGGGCTCGGCCTGCAGGCGGTGAACGCGCTCGGCGTCGACGAGGGCGGGCTCGCCAACATCGAGGACGCGGTCGCCTTCATCGAGCGCCTGCGCCAGACGGACGACCTCTCGACGCTGCCCATCGGCCGCAAGGTGGTCGTGGTCGGCGGCGGCATGACGGCGATCGACGCCGCCGTGCAGGCGAAGAAGCTCGGCGCGGAGGAGGTCACGCTGGTCTACCGCCGCGGCGCCGATGCCATGCCCGCTTCGCGCTACGAGCAGGAGGTGGCGCTGACGAACGGCGTCGTCATCCGCCATTTCGCCCGGCCCTACGCGGTGCAGGGGGAGGGCGGCGCGCTCGCCTCGGTGCTGTTCATGCGCACCGCGCTCGAGGGCGGCAAGCTCGTCGACACCGGCGAGACCTTCGCGCTGCCCGCCGACCAGCTGTTCAAGGCGATCGGCCAGCTCTTCCTGCCGACCGACGTCGCCGACGAGAGCGCCGTCCTCGAGATGGACGGCGTGAAGATCAAGGTCGACGTCGAGTGCCGCACCTCGCTGCCCAAGGTCTGGGCCGGGGGCGACTGCACGCGCGGGCGTGACCTCACCGTCGTCGCGGTGGAGGACGGCAAGCAGGCCGCGCTCTCCATCGACCGGGCGCTCGCCGCCCGCCTGGCCGTAGCGGCAGAATAAGGGAGGACGAGACCATGGCCGACCTGTCCGTCGACTTCGTGGGCATCAAAGCGCCCAACCCCTTCTGGCTCGCCTCCGCCCCGCCCACCGACAAGGCCTACAACGTCGAGCGCGCCTTCCGCGCCGGCTGGGGCGGCGTCGTCTGGAAGACGCTCGGCGAGGACCCGCCGATCGTCAACGTGTCCGGCCCGCGCTACGGCGCGATCCACGGCCCAGACCGGCGCGTGATCGGCTTCAACAACATCGAGCTGATCACCGATCGTCCGCTCGAGGTGAACCTGCGCGAGATCAAGGAGGTCAAGCGCCGGTGGCCCGACCGGGCGATGGTCGTCTCGCTGATGGTGCCCTGCACCGAGGAGAGCTGGAAGGCGATCCTCGCGCGCGTCGAGGAGACCGAGGCGGACGGCGTCGAGCTCAACTTCGGCTGCCCGCACGGCATGTCCGAGCGCGGCATGGGCTCGGCGGTGGGCCAGGTGCCCGAATACGTCGAGATGGTCGCGCGCTGGTGCAAGCAGCACACCCGCATGCCGGTGATCGTGAAGCTCACGCCCAACGTCGGCGACATCCGCAAGCCGGCGGAAGCCGCCAAGCGCGGTGGGGCGGACGCGGTGTCGCTGATCAACACCGTCAACTCCATCATGCACGTCGACCTCGACGCCATGTCGCCCTGGCCGCACACCGACGGCAAGGGAACGCACGGCGGCATGTGCGGCCCGGCGGTGAAGCCGATGGCGCTCAACATGACCGCCGAGATCGCCCGCTCCGAGGCCACCCGCGGGATGCCGATCTCCGGCATCGGCGGCATCGAGACCTGGAAGGACGCGGCCGAGTTCATGGCGCTGGGCGCCAGCACCGTGCAGGTCTGCACCGCGGCGATGGTCTACGGATTCAAGATCGTCGAGGAGATGAAGTCGGGGCTGTCCGACTGGATGGACCAGAAGGGCTATTCCCGTGTCTCCGACTTCGTCGGCCGCGCGGTGCCCAACGTCACCGACTGGCAGTACCTGAACCTCGACTACGCGGTGAAGGCCCAGATCGACCAGGACGCCTGCATCGAGTGCGGGCGCTGCCACATCGCCTGCGAGGACACGTCCCACCAGGCGATCACCAACATGGTCGACGGGGTGCGCAAGTTCGAGGTGATCGAGGAGGAATGCGTCGGCTGCAACCTGTGCGCCGTCGTCTGCCCGGTCGAGAACTGCATCACCATGGTGCCGCTGGAGAACGAGGTCGACAAGCGCACCGGGCGCATGGTCGACGGCTCCTACCGGAACTGGACGCAGCACCCGAACAACCCGATGGCGAAGCAACCGGTGGCCTACGACACCGACGCCGCCCTCGAGCCGGCCGAGTAATGCCGCCGGCCGCGGCGCGGGCTCAGGGCTCGCGCCGCGGCATCGCCCCGTCGAGGAGCAGGCGCACCAGCCCCGCGCGCGTCTCCTCGAAGAACCCCTCGTCCGCCAGCGTGCGGCCGGTGACGGCCGCCACCTGCGAGGAGAAGTCGGCGTAATGCTGCGTCGTCGCCCAGATCGCGAAGATGAGCGTGTGCGGATCGACCGGGGCGAGCCGCCCGGCGGCGATCCAGCGCTCGAGAATCGCGACCTTCTCGTCGACGAGCACCTTCAACGGCCCGTCGAGGACGCGGCCGAGCAGCGGCGCCCCCTGCAGGATCTCGAGCGCGAACAGCTTGGAGGCGGCGGGCATGTCGCGGGAATAGGCGAGCTTGCGGGCGACGTAGGCCGCGAGCGCCGCGCGCGGGTCGCGCGCCTCGTCGAGCTCGCGCAGCGGCTCGAGCCACATGTCGAGCGTGCGCCGCAGGACGGCGAGATAGAGCGCGTCCTTGGTCTTGAAGTAGTAGAGCAGGTTCGGCTTGGAGAGGCCCGCCGCGGCGGCGATCGCGTCGATGCGGGCGCCGTGGTAGCCGCGGCCGGCGAAGGCGTCGAGCGCCGCGTCGAGGATGCGCTCCTCGTTCGCCTCGCCCGCCCGGGTGCGCAGGCCGTTGCGCCCCGCCGCCGTCTCGTTTCCGTCCACGCGTACCGCCTCGTCCATCCCGTCCTCCCGGCTCGGCCCGACGGTATGGCGCGGATGCGGCGGGAGGCAAGCGCCGAGGGCCGCGTTCACGGTGCCGTCTCGGTGCCGAGGCGCGCGGCGGGATGCCGATCGGATGGGCAGGGGCACAGGGCGGTTCGTCCGCGGCGTGCGGCGCTTCGCCCGGCACGGGTCTTGCCGGTGAGGCGGCGCGTGCGGATCGGATCGGGCTCTTGCGCCGCCGCCGCGGGCGGACGAAGCTGACGGGGTCGAGCGAACGACATGCGTCTGGAGGAGTACATGGCAGGGTCCGCCGCAAGGATCGACGCAGCCCAGGCCGAGCCGACGCGAGACGCCGCCGCCGACGCGCCGGTGATCGACGTCCGCGGGCTGTCGCTGACCTTCCAGACGGCGGACGGGCCGGTCTACGCGCTCTCGGACGTCGACCTGCAGGTGGCCGAGGGCGAGTTCGTCTCCTTCATCGGGCCGTCCGGCTGCGGCAAGACCACGCTCCTGCGCGTCATCGCCGATCTCGAGCGGGCCACCGGCGGGCACATCACGGTCAACGACATGACGCCGGAGGAGGCCCGCCTGAAGCGCGCCTACGGCTTCGTCTTCCAGGCGCCGGCGCTCTATCCCTGGCGGACGGTCGGCCGCAACGTCGAGCTTCCGCTGGAGATCTTCGGCCTGTCGAAGCAGGAGCGGCGGGCGCGGGTGGCGCAGATGCTCGAGCTCGTCAATCTCGGCGGCTTCGAGAAGAAGTACCCCTGGCAGCTGTCCGGCGGCATGCAGCAGCGCGCCTCGATCGCCCGCGCGCTCTCCTTCGACCCGCAGCTGCTGCTGATGGACGAGCCCTTCGGCGCCCTCGACGAGATCGTGCGCGACCACCTGAACGAGCAGCTGCTCCAGCTCTGGGCCAAGACGAAGAAGACCGTGGTCTTCGTCACCCACTCGATTCCCGAAGCGGTGTTCCTGTCGACGCGGATCGTGGTGATGTCGCCGCGCCCGGGCCGGATCATCGACGTGATCGACTGCGATCTCGGCCCGGACCGCCCGCTGGACATCCGCGAGACGCCGGAATTCCTGAGGATCGCGCACCGGGTGCGCGAGGGGCTTCGTGCGGGGCATTCGTACGATGATTGAGGCCTCCGTCCCAGAGGGCCGCGCCGCATCCTCCCCGCAGGGGAGGAGTCCGCGCCGAGGCGCGGACGGTGGGGCCGTTCCATTGCTCGATCGCGCCGGCTCGCCGCCCTCCCCACCCTCCGGCCTTCGGCCGTCGTCCTCCCCTGCGGGGAGGTGCCGGCGGCGCCTCGCATCATCGAGCGCCTCTGGTTCCGGGTCCCGGACTTGCTTCGCGATCCGGGATGACAGGGGAGGGCGGACATGACCTCCGGCACCAGCCCCACCACCTCCGTCCCCCTCGTCGGCGCCGCCCGGCCGGGCCTGCTCGGCAAGCTCTGGCGCGGCAATCTCGGGCCCGTCCTCGCCGTCGTCGCGGCGATCTTGGTGATCTGGTACGTCGCCGCCGTGCTGATGAACTGGACCGGCGTGTCCGAGCGCTTCGGCCGCATGGGCCAGGAGGCGACGGCCGGCACCATCTTCTGGCAGACCATGGCCGAGGACCGGCCGATGCTGCCCGCGCCGCACCAGATCCTGGTCGAGCTCGACAAGACGATCCTCGACGTGGCGCCGACCTCGCGGCGCAGCCTCGTCCACCACGCCGTGGAGACGATCTCGGCGACGCTGGTCGGCTTCCTGATGGGCTCGGCGCTCGGCGTGCTGCTCGCCGTGGGCATCGTCCACCTGCGCACGCTGCAGAAGAGCCTGATGCCCTGGGTGATCTCCTCCCAGACCGTGCCGATCCTCGCCATTGCGCCGATCATCGTCGTGGTGCTGGGCTCGATCGGCCTGCGCGGGCTGATCCCCAAGGCGATCATCTCGGCCTACCTGTGCTTCTTCCCGGTCACGATCGGCATGGTGAAGGGGCTCGAGGCGCCGGACCGCCTGCAGCGCGACCTGATGCGCACCTATTCCGCCTCCTCCTGGGAGATCTTCTGGAAGCTGCGGCTGCCGGCCTCGCTGCCCTACCTGTTCGCCTCGCTCAAGGTCGCGATCGCGATCTCGCTCGTCGGCGCCATCGTCGCCGAGCTGCCGACGGGCGCGCAGGCCGGGCTCGGCGCGCGGCTGCTGGCGGGCTCCTACTACGGCCAGACGATCCAGATCTGGTCGGCGCTGGTCGTTGCGGCGGCCTGCGCGGCGCTGCTCGTCGTCGCGGTCGGGCTCGTCGAGAAGGTCGTGACGAAGGCGATGGGAGGGCGGCCGTGAGCGCGTTCCTCCAACGCCGTCTCGCCAGTCCGGCCAAGGTCGCCTGGCTCGTCGCGCTCACCTGGGTGGGCTGCGTCTACGCGCTCGGCCTCGTGCACCAGCCGGATGTCGCGGGGAACGCCGGCGGCGGGTTCTGGGCGCTCGTGCTGGCACTGTGGATCACGGCGACGCTCTCGGTCGCCGGCCTCGCCGGGCTGAAGACCCGCTCGAAGACGGCGCAGGCGGCGATCGACCTCTTCACGCCGCTCCTGTTCGGCGCCTTTCTGTTCTTCCTGTGGGAGGTCGTCGTCGTCGGCTTCGGCGTGCCGGGCGCGCTGATGCCGCCGCCGTCGGCGATCTGGGAGCGCATCCTCGTCTCCGGCGACCTGCTCTGGGCCGATTTCCGGCAGACCTTCCTCAAGGGCGTGCTCGCCGGCTACGCCATCGGCTGCCTGTCCGGCTTCGCGGTCGCGATCCTCGCCGACCGCGTGCCCTTCCTGCGCCGGGGCCTGCTGCCGGTCGGCAACTTCGTGGCGGCGCTGCCGATCATCGGCATCGCGCCGATCATGGTGATGTGGTTCGGCTTCGACTGGCAGTCGAAGGCAGCCGTCGTCGTGGTGATGACCTTCTTCCCCATGCTCGTGAACACAGTGGCCGGCCTTGAGGAGGCCTCGCGCATGGAGCGCGACCTGATGCGCTCCTACGCGGCGGGCTACTGGGAGACGCTGGTGAAGCTGCGCCTGCCGGCGGCGCTGCCCTTCGTCTTCAATGCGCTCAAGATCAATTCCACCCTCGCGCTCATCGGCGCCATCGTGGCCGAGTTCTTCGGCACGCCGATCGTGGGCATGGGCTTTCGCATCTCGGCCGAGGCGGCGCGCCTGGGCCTCGACATGGTCTGGGCCGTGATCGCGCTCGCCGCGGTCGCCGGCTCCACCTTCTACGGTCTCGTCGCGCTCGCCGAGCGCGCCGCGACGTTCTGGCATCCGTCGATCCGCAGATAACAGGGGCGCGGCGACGGCAGTGGAGGAGAGAGGACGATGCTGAAGAAGACGGTGCTCACCGGGGCCGCCGGTCTCGGGCTGCTCGTCGGCCTGGCGGCCGGCGCGCAGGCGCAGACGACCGACATCACGCTCCAGCTGAAGTGGGTCACGCAGTCCCAGTTCGCGGGCTACTACGTGGCGCAGGAGAAGGGATTCTACGAGGAGGAGGGGCTCGACGTCACGATCAACCCGGGCGGCCCGGACATCGCGCCCCCGCAGCTGATCGCCGGCGGCGGCGCCGACGTCATCGTCGAGTGGATGCCCGCGGCGCTCGCCGCCCGCGAGCGCGGCGTGCCGCTCGTCAACATCGCCCAGCCCTTCGAGCGTTCGGGCATGATGCTGACTTGCCGCGAGGACACCGGCATCGAGAGCCCGGACGACTTCCCCGGCAAGACGCTCGGCGTCTGGTTCGCGGGCAACGAGTACCCGTTCCTCGCCTGGATGTCGCGCCTCGGCCTCGCCACGGACGGCTCCGACGGCGGCGTCACCGTGCTGCGCCAGGGCTTCAACGTCGACCCGCTGATCCAGGGCCAGGCGGACTGCGTCTCGACCATGACCTACAACGAATACTGGCAGGTCATCGACGCGGGCTTCACCCCCGAGCAGCTCGTCGTGTTCCCCTACGCGGACCAGGGCGTGGCCACGCTGGAGGACGGGCTCTACGTCGACGAGAACCGGCTCGAGGATCCCGAGTTCGTCGAGGCCATGGCGAAGTTCGTGCGCGCCTCGATGAAGGGCTGGGAATACGCCCGCGAGAACCCCGAGGAGGCGGCGATGATCGTCCTCGAGAACGACGCCAGCGGCGCCCAGACCGAGGAGCACCAGGTGCGCATGATGGGCGAGATCGCCAAGCTGCTCGCCACCGGCGAGGGCGCGGGCCGTCTCGACCCGGCCGCCTACGAGCAGACCGTGGAGACGCTGCTCTCCTCGGGCGGCGACAGCCCGGTGATCTCGAAGGCCCCCGAGGGCGCCTGGACGCACGCGGTCGTCGACGCGGCCGGCCTGTGAGGTCATGATCCCGGGACCGGCCGCGGCGCGGCCGGTCCCCACGCCGTCAACGAAGCGAGTTTGCAGGGGAGGACGCCATGGCCTTCGTCATCAAGGGCGGAACCGTCGTCAACGCCGACATATCCGAGCGCGCCGACGTGCTCGTGGAGGGGGAGACCATCGTCGCCGTGGGCCCGGACCTCGAGGTCCCGGCGGGCGCCGAGGTGATCGACGCCACGGGCGCCTACGTCATGCCCGGCGGGCTCGATCCGCACACGCACATGGAGTTCAGCTTCATGGGCACGGTGTCGGCCGACGACTTCGAGTGGGGCACCAAGGCCGCGCTCTCGGGCGGCACGACGATGATCGTCGACTTCTGCATTCCCGGCCCGGGCCAGAGCATGGTCGAGGCCTATCGCGACTGGCGCGCCAAGTCCGAGAAGGCGGCGGGCGACTATTCCTACCACCTCGCCGTCACGCACTGGGACGAGCAGGTGTTCGACGACATGGCCGCCATCGTCAACGAGCACGGGGTGAACACCTTCAAGCACTTCATGGCCTACAAGGGCGCGTTGATGGTGGAGGACGACGTGCTCTTCCACTCCTTCAAGCGCTGCGCCGATCTCGGCGCCATGGCCATGGTCCACGCCGAGAACGGCGAGGTCGTCGCGCAGCTGCAGGAGGACTACATGGGCCGCGGCATGTCCGGCCCGGAGTTCCACGCCTACTCGCGCCCGCCCGAGGTGGAGGGCGAGGCCGCCAACCGCGCCATCATGATCGCCGACATGGCCGGCTGCCAGCTCTACATCGTGCACGTGTCGTGCAGGGAGGCGCACGAGGCCATCGCGCGTGCCCGCGCCGCCGGCAAGCGCGTCTACGGCGAGCCGCTGATCCAGCACCTCACGCTCGACGAGACCGACTACCACAACGTCGACTGGGACTACGCTGCGCGCCGCGTCATGTCCCCGCCGTTCCGGCCCAAGAAACACCAGGAGAGCCTCTGGACCGGGCTGCAGGCGGGCTCGCTGCAGGTGGTGGCCACCGACCATTGCTCGTTCACGAGCGAGCAGAAGCGCATGGGGCTGGACGATTTCCGCAAGATACCCAACGGCACCGGCGGGCTCGAGGACCGCATGCCGGTGCTGTGGACGCGCGGCGTCAACACCGGCATCCTCACGCCCAACGAGTTCGTGGCGGCGACCTCCACCAACTCCGCGAAGATCCTCAACTGCTATCCGCGCAAGGGCGCGATCCGCAAGGGCGCGGACGCCGACATCGTGATCTGGGACCCGGAGGCGACGAAGACCATCTCCGCCGCCAACCAGGTCTCGCGCATCGACTACAACGTGTTCGAGGGCGTGGAGCTGAAGGGGCTGCCGGCGAAGGTGTTCCTGCGCGGGCGCCTCGCCGCCGAGAACGGCCGTGTGCTGGCCGAGCGCGGCTGGGGCACGTTCGTGGCGCGAAAGCCCTTCCCCGCGCCCGCCCGCGCGCTCGCCACATTCAAGGCGCTGACGGCTCCGAGGCCGATCCAGCGCGAGCACGGGACCGTGGTGCCGTAGGCGTCCCTCACCGCAGGGGAGGGGACGATCCGCGCAGCGGATCAGGGGTGGGGACCGCGCCGGCTTCGGCTTCGCCGAACGCGCCTGGCGGCGCGCCCCATCCGTCTCGGCGCTGCGCGCCGATCCACCTTCCCCTACAGGGAAGGACAGACGAGCGGCGCGGTGCGCCTCTCCCTCCCTGTAGGGGAGGGGACGGTTCGCGAAGCGAACCAGGGGTGGGGTCCGTTGCCGAAGGCCAAACAGAACGAGAGAATCGTCCCATGCAGAACCTCACCATCGATGCCCAGCGGCTCTGGGATAGCCTCATGGAGACCGCCAAGGTAGGCGGTACCGCCAAGGGCGGCATCAAGCGGCTCACGCTGACCGACCTCGACCGCGAGATCCGCGACTGGTTCAAGGCCGAGTGCGAGAAGCTCGGCTGCACCGTCGAGGTGGACGAGGTCGGCAACATGTTCGCGACGCGCCCGGGGAAGCGTTCCGACGTCGCCCCGATCGCCATCGGCTCGCACCTCGACACCCAGCCCACCGGCGGCAAGTTCGACGGCGTGCTCGGCGTGCTCGGCGGCCTCGAGGTGATGCGCACGCTGCACGCGCTGAACTACGAGACCAACGCGCCCCTGATGCTGGTCAACTGGACGAACGAGGAGGGCTCGCGCTTCGCCCCGGCCATGCTCGGCTCCGGCGTCTATGCCGGCGTCTTCGATACCGCCTTCGCAGACTCGCGCGAGGACCGCCAGGGCGTCACCTTCGCGCAGGCGATCGAGGAGATCGGCTATCGCGGGGACAAGAAGCCCGGCGCCGTCGAGTTCTCCGCCATGCTCGAGCTGCACATCGAGCAGGGGCCGATCCTGGAGGCCGAGGGCAAGACCATCGGCGTCGTGCAGGGCGTACAGGGCATGCGCTGGTACGAGGTGACGCTGACGGGCCGCGAGGCGCATACCGGCTCGACGCCGATGCGCCTGCGGAAGAACGCGCTGGTGGGCGCCGCCCGCCTCGTCGACCGGATCGACGCCATCGCGCACGAGCACGCGCCGCACGCGGTCGGCACGGTGGGCCTGCTCGAGGTGACGCCGAACTCGCGCAACGTCATCCCCGGCCAGGTGTTCTTCACGGTCGACTTCCGCCATCCCGAGGATGCCGTGCTCGCGCAGATGGAGACGAAGCTCCAGGCCGCCGTCGAGGCGGTCGCGGCCGAGATCGGGCTGGAGGTCGACCACAAGAAGGTGTGGGACTCACCCCCCGTCGCGTTCGACCCCGACCTCATCGCCGCCGTGCGCAGCGGCGCCGAGAAGGCCGGCCTCTCCCACCGCGACATCATCTCCGGGGCCGGCCACGACGCCGCCTACACCGCCCGCGTCGCGCCCACGACGATGGTGTTCGTGCCCTGCGAGGGGGGGCTGTCGCACAACGAGGCGGAGTCGACGTCGATGGACGAGTGCGCCGCGGGGGCGCAGGTGCTGCTCAACGCGCTGCTGGAATACGACGCGCGGTTCGCGTGAGGGGTCAGACAATGGCGTAGCCGATGGCCTTGGCGGCTGCGAAAAGCGGCGCGCGCAGGGCCGGGTCTGCCAGCGCTCGGTGGAATTCGGGCGCCTTCGGGAGCGCATCCCGGGCGCGTTCATAGAGCGCGATCGCGTCGGCGTTCCCGCCCATCGAGGACGAATAGAGCAGGCCGTCGATCTTCGGGTAGGCCTCGTAGATCCGGCGGCTCCAGCGACGCGCCCGCGCCTTCGGCCCGCTCGCTATGGCCGAGGAGGCGCCCGCGCGTGTCGGCCACAGGCCGCGCAGGTCGAGGAGCGCCAGTTCCCGCGCGGTGCGGAACGTCGCGAACCAGGGCTCACGGTCGTGGAGATCGATGCTCCGCGCGGCTTGGAACACTTCCGCAGCGCAAACGGCGAGGGCGCCCGGTTCGCCGGCGCCGGCGGCATAGAGGATCCCCCGGTCCTGGAGCGTGGCGGCGCCGTTCGGCCCGGGAAGGTGGTGATCGAAGCGCGAGGGCCCTGGTCCCCAGAACCGGAAGGTGTCCCATGCCCCAGGATGTGCGCCGCCGCGGAAGAACAGGCGCGCCAAGGCTGTCCCGGGCGCGAGAGGGACGACGTCGGGGCCGATCGCGATCAGCTCCGCGACCGTCGGCGGCTCGGGGAACTTGGCCATCTGGCCGCGTCACAGCTCCGCCGCGAGGCGGCGCACCGCGTCCGGGTCGCGGCCCGACGAAAGCCATGCGATCGGGGTCATCGCCGCGCCGGTCTCGTCTTCGAGATCAGGCTGCGGCGTGGTGAAGAAACCGACGATCGTGACCGGCCGAAGATCGCTGCGGATCGCCTTCAGGACCAGCCGCAAGCCCGGAAGCTCGCCCGCCTCCGTGATCTGGAACAGGGGAATGCGCCAGGCGCGGCCGTCCTCGGAGCGCACGCCTAGCAGCGTGCGCTCCTGGAGGCGCTGCCGCAGCCGGCTCGGAGCCACGCCGAAGCGCCGTGCGGCCTCGGCGAGCGGCAGTGCCGTGGCGACGATCACCGCGTGCCGGGCTACGCCGTCGAGGAAGGGCTGCGGGTCGGGCGCGTGATCGGCGGTTGAGATGCCGACGGCCTCCAGCGCGGCGCGCTCGCCCCTGGTCAGCGGTTCCGGGCGGGACGGCGGCAGGAGGTGCCGCGCATGGGCATCGAGATACGCCTCGACGCTGCGGGCGAGCCGCGCCTCGTCGACATGGTGGCGCGCCAGCGTCCTGCGCAGGGTGGCGAGACCGCCGGAGGCCTCTTGCTCTGCGGTCCCCGCCATGCCCGATCCTCACTGTCACCCATCAGCTAGCGTGAACGTGCACCGTTAGGGATCGTTAGTCAAGGTTCGCGACCGCCTCGCCGATCTCGGCCCGTGAAGAAAGAAAAAGGGCCCCCCGGTTGGGAGGTCCCTGTTCATTCGTCCAGCCGATCTCGGCCGCATTCCCTCACGCCTGGGCGAGATGGCTCTCGTCCACCGCGCGCATGTGCGGCTCGCGCTCGCTCTTGATGTGGTAGACGGCCTCGCCGTCGCGCTCGCCCGGGACGATGCGGATGATCTCGTAGGTGAGGGCCATCTGGTTGGGATGGATGCGGATCATCTGCCGCTCGTCCGCGACGAGCTTCACCTTGTCCCCCAGCGAGAACCGCGTCTGCTCCAACATGGTCGTGCCTCCTTGCATGCTGGGCAGACAACGCCTGAGCTTCGCGGGAGTTCGGAGCGCGGCGGGAAGATTCCTCGGGATGGGAATCGAGGTGCCGCGGCAGGTTACTCCGCAGCCTGCCGCGTCGCGCGCTTGCGCGCGGGCTTCTCACGCGCCGCCGCGGTCGCGGGTGCCTTGCCCGCCGCCTTCTTCGCGAGAGCCTTCGTCGCCGTCTTCCCCGCCGTCCCGGCAGCGTCCTCCGTGACGCCGACCGTCTTCATCGGCCGGCGCGCCAGCACCTCCGCCAGGAACCGGCCGGTGTGGCTGCCCTCTGCACGGGCGATCTCCTCCGGCGTGCCCTCCGCGACGATGCGGCCGCCGCCGTCGCCGCCCTCGGGGCCGAGGTCGATCACCCAGTCGGCGGTCTTGATCACTTCGAGATTGTGCTCGATGACGACGACCGTGTTGCCCTGGTCGGCGAGCTCGTGCAGCACCTCGAGCAGCTTCGCGACGTCGTGGAAATGCAGGCCCGTGGTCGGCTCGTCGAGGATGTAGAGCGTGCGGCCCGTGGCGCGCTTGGAGAGCTCCTTCGACAGCTTCACGCGCTGCGCCTCGCCGCCCGAGAGGGTGGTCGCCTGCTGGCCCACCTTGACGTAGCCGAGCCCGACGCGCGCGAGCGTCTCCATCTTCTCGCGGATCGAGGGCACCGCCTTGAACAGCTCGCGCGCCTCCTCCACCGTCATGTCGAGCACGTCGGCGATCGACCGGCCGCGGTACTTCACCTCCAGCGTCTCGCGGTCGTAGCGCTTGCCCTTGCAGACGTCGCAGGTGACGTAGACGTCCGGCAGGAAGTGCATCTCGATCTTGATGACGCCGTCGCCCTGGCAGGCCTCGCAGCGTCCGCCCTTGACGTTGAAAGAGAAGCGCCCCGGCTGGTAGCCGCGCGCCTTCGCGTCCGGCAGCTGCGCGAACCACTCGCGGATCGGCGTGAAGGCGCCCGTGTAGGTCGCCGGGTTCGAGCGCGGCGTGCGGCCGATGGGCGACTGGTCGATGTCGATCACCTTGTCGAGGTGCTCGAGCCCCTCCAGCCGGTCGTGCGGCGCGGGATGCTCCATCGCCCCGTTGAGCTTGCGCGCCACGGACTTGTAGAGCGTGTCGATCACGAGCGTCGACTTGCCGCCGCCGGAGACGCCGGTGACGCAGGTGAAGGTGCCGAGCGGGATGGCGACGTCGACGTTCTTCAGGTTGTTGCCCCGGGCGCCGACGACCGAGAGCGTGCGGCCCTTCTGCCCCTTGCGGCGCATCTTCGGCGTCGCCACCGCCATCTCGCCGGTGAGGTACTTGCCGGTGAGCGAGGCGGGGCTCGCCATCACCTGCGCGGGCGTGCCCTTGGCGATGATCTCGCCGCCGTGGATGCCGGCGCCCGGGCCGACGTCGACGACGTAGTCCGCCTGCAGGATGGCGTCCTCGTCGTGCTCCACCACGATCACGGTGTTGCCGAGGTCGCGCAGGCGCTTGAGCGTGCCGAGCAGCCGCTCGTTGTCGCGCTGGTGCAGGCCGATCGAGGGCTCGTCGAGCACGTAGAGCACGCCCGTGAGGCCCGAGCCGATCTGCGAAGCCAGCCGGATGCGCTGGCTCTCGCCGCCCGAGAGCGTGCCCGAGGCGCGCGAGAGCGTGAGGTACTCGAGCCCGACGTCGAGCAGGAAGGTCAGCCGCTCGCGGATCTCCTTGAGGATGCGCCCGGCGATCTCCGTCTGCTTCTCGTTCAGGCGCGGCGGCAGCGCCTCGAACCAGGCGCCGGCGTCGCGCACGGACAGCCGCGTCACGTCGCCGATGTCGCGCTCGGCGATCTTCACGGCGAGCGCCTCGGGCTTGAGCCGCTTGCCGCCGCAGGCGGCGCAGGGCGTCTCGGACATGTAGCGCGAGATCTCCTCGCGCGCCCAGTCGCTCTCGGTCTCCTTGTAGCGCCGCTCCAGGTTGGGGATGACGCCCTCGAAGGGCTTCCTCACCTCGTAGGCGCGCAGGCCGTCGTCGTACGCCATCTTCACGGGCTCGCCGCCCGAGCCGTACAGGATGACGGCGCGTGCCGTCTCGGGGAGATCCCGCCAGGCCACGTTGGTCTTGAAGCCGTAGTGCTTGGCGAGCGCGTCAAGCGTCTGGCCGTAGTAGGGCGAGGTCGACTTCGCCCAGGGCGCGATGGCGCCGCGCTTCAGGCTCGCGCTCTCGTCCGGCACGATCAGGTCCGGGTCGATGCGCATCTCGTGGCCGATGCCGTCGCAGGTCGGGCAGGCGCCGAAGGGATTGTTGAAGGAGAACAGGCGCGGCTCGATCTCGGGGATGGTGAAGCCCGAGGCGGGGCAGGCGAACTTCTGCGAGAAGACGAGGCGCCGGGGCTCGCCGGTCTCGTCCTTCTCGTCGGCCCATTCGATCACGGCGATGCCGTCGGCGAGCTCGAGCGCGGTCTCGAAGCTCTCGGAGAGGCGCGCGCCGATGTCCGCGCGCACCACGAGCCGGTCCACCACGACATCGATGTCGTGCTTGAACTTCTTGTCGAGCGCCGGCGCGTCGGCGATCTCGTAGTACGAGCCGTCGATCTTGACGCGCTGGAAGCCCTTCTTCTGCCACTCGGCGAGCTCCTTGCGGTACTCGCCCTTGCGGCCGCGGATCACCGGCGCGAGCAGGTAGAGGCGCGACTTCTCCGGCAGCGCCAGCACCCGGTCGACCATCTGCGAGATCGTCTGGCTCTCGATCGGCAGCCCCGTGGCCGGCGAGTAGGGCACGCCGACCCGCGCCCAGAGCAGGCGCATGTAGTCGTAGATCTCGGTGACGGTGCCCACCGTCGAGCGCGGGTTCTTCGAGGTGGTCTTCTGCTCGATGGAGATGGCCGGCGAGAGCCCGTCGATCTGGTCGACGTCGGGCTTCTGCATCATCTCCAGGAACTGGCGGGCGTAGGCCGAGAGGCTCTCGACGTAGCGGCGCTGGCCCTCCGCGTAGATCGTGTCGAAGGCGAGCGACGACTTGCCCGATCCCGAGAGCCCCGTGAGCACGACGAGCTTGTCGCGCGGGATCATCAGGTCGACGTTCTTGAGATTGTGCTCGCGCGCCCCGCGGACGGAGATGACGCGGGCCGTGGGATCGCCGGCGCGGGCGCGGTCGAACAGATCGTCGAGATCGGACATGCGGATGAGGCTCGTCGAGTGGGAGCGGGCGGGGGGCGTGCGCCCCCGGACCGCGTCGATATAGTGTGCCGACGCGCGCATGCCATCGCCCGCGCCGGTGCGGTGCCATGCGATTCGCGTACGCGACGCCGCAGCTGCGCGCGGGTCGTTCCTCCACTAGAACAAATGCGATACGGACGCAAGCCGCCGTGCGCACGGCGACCTGCGGCGGCCGACCGGCGGTACCGTGCGCACGCGCGCCGAGGTGCTCCCAAGGTGTTGCACGGAAAAGACGATTCACCGTCCGGTCGGGGAGCACGGTCGCGTGACGCAGGCGGACGTCGCCGCGTCGAACGGTGTCGTGCACCTGATCGACGGCGTCCGCGTGCCCACCACCCCGAGTGCGCGACCGCGCGCCCGGCGCGCGACGCCGCGTGCGAGGCGCTGCCGCTCCGCGTTCCGGGACCGTGGCGCCGGGGCAACACCGGCGGCCCGGAGCCGCCGCCGCGCTCGCCAACCCGTGACTTGCCTTATTTCGGCCCGTTGATCATCGTTCGTAAACCGAAGACGGAGCACCCTCGCGGGGCCGCGTCGGCTGCTTCGTGCCGGCATGCGCCCCGCCCCGCACGAGAGACGACACCGCCCGATGATCACCCGCCGCGCTCTCCTCGCCAACGGCTCGCTCGCCCTCGCGTCCCTCCTCGCCGCCCGCGGGGCGTCCGCCCAGGGGCTGCAATACGCCCAGTTCCAGGCCGAATGGGCCCAGAACTACGATGCCGCCACCCGCACCCGGGTGGAGCGGATCGATACGCCGATCCTCTCGCCGAACACGCTGACGTCGACGGAGGAGATGATCGCGCGCTACGCCGACATCGTCGCCCGCGGCGGCTGGGGCCGTATCGCCGACGAGCGGCTCGGCCTCGGCTCGCGCTCGCCCGGCGTGGTCGCCCTGCGCCGGCGCCTGATCCAGTCCGGCGACCTCGATCCCGCGGCGGGCTCCGCCGACGCCTACGACAGCTTCGTCGAGGCGGCCGTGCGCCGGGTGCAGACGCGCCACGGCCTGACGCCGACGGGCGCGCTGAACGGCGCGACGATCGTGTCGCTCAACGTTCCGGCGGACGTGCGCCTCCAGCAGCTCGAGCTGAACGTCGTGCGCCTGCGCGCCTATTCGGGCGGCCTCGGCGATCGCTACGTGATCGTGAACATGCCCTCCGCCACGGTCGAGGCGGTGGAGAACGGCGTCGTCGCCAGCCGGCACGCCGCCGGCGTCGGCAAGATCGACCGGCAGTCGCCGATCTTCAACTCGCGCATCACCGAGATCAACTTCAACCCGTTCTGGACGGTCCCGGCCTCGATCATCCGGCGCGACTTGATCCCCCTGATGCAGGAGAATCCCTCCTACCTGACGGACAACCGCATCCGCATCTTCACCCACCAGGGCCAGGAGGTCGCGCCGGAGGCGGTGGACTGGTTCTCCGACGAGGGCACGCGCTACGTCTTCCGCCAGGACCCCGGCGGCGAGTTCAACTCCCTCGGCTTCGTGCGCATCAACATGCCGAACACCGAGCAGGTCTACATGCACGACACGCCGGCCCGCGGCATCTTCGGCGACGACTTCCGGTTCGTGTCCTCGGGCTGCGTGCGCATCCAGAGCGTGCGCGAGCTGGTGGTCTGGCTGCTCGCGCAGGAGCAGGGCTGGGACCGCGGGCGCATCGACGACACCTTCCGCTCCGGCGAGCGGGTCGACGTGCGCCTGGCCCGGCCGGTGAACAACTACTGGACCTACATCACCGCCTGGGCGACGCCGGACGGCACGGTCCAGTTCCGCGACGACATCTACGAGCGCGACGGCATCGCCGGCGTCCCGATCGCCCGCGCGCCGGGCTCCGAGGACGGCTGAACGCGCGTCGGGCCGCGGTCCGCCGCGCCCCGTTTCCCGCCCGCCGCGCCCGTGCTAACACGAGGCCATGCCGCAGCCCGCCCTGCCAGAGCCCCTCGCCGCCATCCTCGCGGATCTCGCCGCCGAGCCGCCGGACGGCTCCGGCAGCCTCAGGGCACGGCTCGTGCCAGCCCTGCGCGCGGCGATCGACGCGGGGCTCGCGCGCGAGGACGAGCGGCTCGTCGCCGAGCGCAACGGCCTCGCCTGTGCGACGCGCATCTGCGCGCTGATGGACGCGGTGGTGCGCGTCGTCTTCGAGGCGGTGACGCGCCATCTCTACCCGCTCGAGAACCCCTCGCGGGCCGAGCGGCTCGCCATCGTGGCGACCGGGGGCTACGGCCGCGGCACGCTCGCGCCGGGCTCGGACGTCGATCTCCTCTTCCTCCTGCCCTACAAGCAGACCGCCTGGGGCGAGAGCATCGTCGAGGCGATGCTCTACGTGCTGTGGGACCTCAAGCTGAAGGTCGGCCACGCCACCCGCTCCGTCGACGAGTGCGTGCGCGAGGCGCGCGCGGACATGACGATCCGCACGGCGCTGCTCGAGACGCGTTTCCTGCTCGGCGAGGAGCCGCTCTATGCGGAGCTGACCCGCCGCTTCGACGCCGAGGTCGTGGACGGCACGGCCGCCGAGTTCGTCGAGGCCAAGCTCAAGGAGCGCGACCGCCGCACCGGCCGTGCCGGCGCCTCGCGCTACCTCGTCGAGCCGAACGTGAAGGACGGCAAGGGCGGGCTTCGCGACCTCAACACGCTGTTCTGGATCGGCAAGTACGTCTATCGCGTGCGCGATCCCAAGGAGCTCGTCGCCGCCGGGCTGTTCACGCCGGACGAGTTCCGGCTGTTCGCACGCTGCGAGGAGTTCCTGTGGCGCGTGCGCTGCCACATGCACTTCGTCACCGGCCGGGCCGAGGAGCGGCTGACCTTCGATCTCCAGCCCAAGGTCGCCGCACGGATCGACTATTCCGACCGCGTTGCCCTCTCGCAGGTCGAGCGCTTCATGAAGGCCTACTTCCTGCGCGCCAAGGACGTCGGCGACCTCACCGCGATCGTCTGCGCCGCGCTGGAGGCGCGCCACGCCAAGCCCAAGCCCATGCTCGACCGGGTGATCGGCTCCTTCCGCCGGTCGAAGGCCAAGCGCCTGCAGTCGGGCGACTTCGTCATCGAGAACGAGCGCATCACGGTCAAGGACGCGAGCGTCTTCAGCCGCGATCCGGTCAACCTCGTCGCGCTGTTCTGGCACGCGGACCGCAACGACGTCGCGATCCATCCCGACGCGAGCCGCCTCGCCACCCGCTCGCTGAAGCTGATCGGCGCCGAGGTGCGGCGGGACCCGCGGGCGAACAAGCTCTTCCTGGAGATCCTGACGTCGAAGAACGCGCCCGAGAGCGTGCTGCGGCGCATGAACGAGGCGGGCGTGCTCGGCCGCTTCGTCCCGGATTTCGGGCGGATCGTGGCGATGATGCAGTTCAACATGTATCACCACTACACGGTGGACGAGCACCTGATCCGCTCGATCGGGCGGCTGGCGGACCTCGAGTCCGGCCGGCTCGACGCCGATCACCCGCTCTCCCACAAGATCATCCACACGATCCAGCATCGCCGCGCGCTCTACGTCGCGCTCTTCCTGCACGACGTCGCCAAGGGGCGCGAGGAGGACCACTCGATCGCCGGCGCACGCATCGCCCGCAAGCTCGGCCCGCGGCTCGGGCTGACGCCGGCGGAGGTGGAGACGGTCGCCTGGCTCGTCGAGCACCACCTGCTGATGTCCACCGTGGCGCAGAGCCGCGACCTCTCGGATCCCCGCACGATCCAGGACTTCGCCGGAATCGTGCAGACGATGGAGCGGCTCAAGCTCCTCCTGCTCCTCACCGTCTGCGACATCGGCGCGGTGGGGCCCGGGGTCTGGACCGGCTGGAAGGGCGAGCTCCTGCGCACGCTCTACTACGAGACCGAGATGGTGCTCGGCGGCGGGGCGGCGGAGATGGAGCGACCGCAGCGCATCCGCATGGCGGTCGAGCGCCTGCGCGCCGAGCTCGCGGGCTGGCCGGAGCCCGACTTCGAGGCCTATGCGGCGCGCCACTATCCGTCCTACTGGCTCAAGGTCGACCTGCGCTACCGCGTCAAGCACGCGAACTTCATCCGCGACGCGGAAGCGCGCGGCGAGACGGTCGCCGTCGTCTACGAGACGGACGCCTTCCGCGGCGTGACCGAGTTCACCGTGCTCTCCCCGGACCACCCGAGGCTCCTCGCCATCCTCACCGGCGCCTGCGCGGCGGCGGGGGGCAACATCGTCGACGCGGCGATCTTCACCACCGCCGACGGCATGGCGCTCGACACGATCTTCGTCTCGCGCGCCTTCGAGCACGACGAGGACGAGCTGCGCCGGGCCGAGCGCGTGGCCCGCTCGATCGAGCGGGCGCTCAAGGGCGAGGTGCGGATCGCCGACCTCGTCGACGGGCGCCGCCAGCCGCGCGAACGGGTGCGCGTTTTCGACGTCGTGCCGGAGGTGATCATCGACAACGCGCTCTCCTCGCGCCACACCGTGCTGGAGGTGACCGGCCTCGATCGGCCCGGGCTGCTCTACGACCTCACGACGGCGCTGGGGAAGCTCAACCTCAACATCGCCTCGGCCCACATCGCCACGTTCGGCGAGAAGGTGGTGGACGTGTTCTACGTGACCGACCTCACCGGCGGGAAAGTCGTGCAGGCGGCCCGCCAGAGCGCCATCCGCAAGGCGGTGATGGACGTGCTGGCGCGCGATCGCGCCGCCCGCTCCAAGGACGCCGCCCTCGCCCGCGCTTGATTCACGCCCCCTCCGGCCTGATATGAGGGGCGACTGCGCTCACCGGTTGACGATACGAAGCGGAACGCCATGACCAAGCAGACCTCCCGTCCCGACACTCCCGAGACCGCCGCGGCCGAGACCGCCTCAGACGAGCATGCCCGCGTCGACGCCACCGCCGCCGCAGCGCATCCGCTCGACGCGGCGGCGGCGGTGAACGCCGTCGACGGCGGTCCCGAGAGCCGGGTCGCCGAGCTCGAGGCCGAGCGCGACGCGCTCAAGGACAAGCTCCTGCGCGCGCTCGCCGACGTCGAGAACATCCGGCGCCGGGCCGAGCGCGAGGTGGCGGACGCGCGCATCTACGCCAAGACGAATTTCGCCCGCGACATGCTCAGCGTCGCCGACAACGTGCGGCGCGCTCTCGAGAGCCTGGGCGACGCCCGCGAGGGCCTGGAGGGCCCGGCGAAGACGCTGGTCGAGGGCATCGAGCTCACCGAGCGCGACCTGCTCCACACGCTCGAGCGCCACGGCGTGAAGAAGCTCGATCCCGTGGGCGACAAGTTCGACCCGAACCTGCACCAGGCCATGTTCGAGATCCCCGACGAGAGCGTCCCCTCCGGCACCGTCGTCCAGGTCGTCCAGACCGGCTACGTCATCGGCGAGCGCTGCCTGCGCCCCGCGATGGTCGGCGTCTCGAAGGGCGGCCCGAAGGCGACGAACGGGGAGGGGTGACCGAGGGCAGCCGTCATCCCGGGTCGCGAAGCGGGCCCGGGACCCAGAACCGCCGAGGTTCTGCTCAGCGTGCGCGATAGCGCGCGCGTCCACGGACGCTGCCG
>NZ_AUBC01000004.1 GCF_000429045.1 Salinarimonas rosea DSM 21201 | reverse complement strand
CGACGGCCGCCCGCCGCGTCGCGCCGCGGGAGGTTCCCGGGGAGAGCGGGCTCGCCGCGCCGCTCTCGGACGTAATGACCGCGAGCCCCGTCCGAGTCTCCCCGTCCACGTCGGTGCGCGACGCGGCCGCGCTGATGGCGGAGCGAGCGATCTCCTGCGTTCTCGTCACGGACGAGGCGGGGCGCCTCGTCGGCCTCCTGACGACCGGCGACCTGACGAGCCGCGTCGTCGCCCGGGGCCGCTCGGCGGATATTCCCGTCGCGGAGGCGATGACGCGCGATCCCGTGACGCTCGCCCCCGACGCGCTCGTCTACGACGCCATGGTGCTGATGTCCGAGCGCGGCTTCGGCCATCTGCCGATCGCGCGCGGGGGTCACGCGGAGGGCATCCTCACGCGCACGAACCTCGTGCGCCGCCAGACGATCTCGGCCATGTACATGCTGGCGGACATCGCCAAGGCGGCGGACGTGCCGGCGCTCGCGGGCATCGTGGCGAAGCTGCCGGAGCTGCTCGTCCAGCTCGTCGGCTCGGGGATGCCGCCCCAGCGGGTCGGCCACGCGATCACCGGTGTCGCGGACGCGGTGACACGCCGGCTCCTCGCGCTCGCCGAGGCCCGGCTCGGACCCGCGCCGGTGCCCTGGCTCTGGCTCGCCTGCGGCAGCCAGGGGCGGCGCGAGCAGACCGGCGTCTCCGACCAGGACAATTGCCTCATCCTCGACGACGCCTACGACGAGGCCCGCGACGGCGTCTATTTCGCGGAGCTGGCGCGCCTCGTCTGCGACGGGCTCGACGCCTGCGGCTACTACTATTGCCCCGGCGAGATGATGGCGACGACGCCGCGCTGGCGCCAGCCGCTCGCGGTGTGGCGCTCCTACTTCGCCGGCTGGATCGCGAAGCCGGACCCGATGGCGCAGATGCTCGCCTCCGTCATGTTCGACCTGCGCCCGATCGCGGGGGAGGCGAGCCTGTTCGAGGGTCTCCAGGGCGAGACGCTGGCGGCCGCGCGCAAGAACAGCATCTTCCGCGCCCACATGATCGCGAACTCGCTCAAGCACACGCCGCCGCTCGGCCTGTTCCGCGGCTTCGCGCTGATCCGCTCGGGGGAGCACAAGGACGCGGTCGACCTGAAGCACTCGGGCGTCGTCCCCATCGTCGACCTCGCGCGCGTCTACGCGCTCGACGGTGCCATCGCCGCCGTCAACACCCGCGAGCGGCTCCTCGCCGCGCGCGGGGCGGGCACCCTGTCCGAGAGCGGGGCGGCCGACCTGATCGACGCCTACGATCTCGTCTGCGAGACGCGGCTCTCGCACCAGGCGGCGCAGGTGCGCGCCGGCACGAAGCCGGACAACTTCCTGAAGCCGTCGAGCCTCTCGGCGCTCCAGCGCAATCATCTCAAGGACGCCTTCGGCGTCGTGAAGGGCCTCCAGGCCGCGCTCGCCCACGGGCGATCGGCGGCCTGAGGCGCAGGCGGGAACGAACGGTCCATGTGGTTCAACCTGATAGCGGTCCTGGTGCTGGGCGTCGCGGTGGCGGGCGTGGTGATGCTCGCCTTCAAGGTGGTGGGGCAGAAGCCGCCGCGCTGGATCCTGCCCCTGATGGCGGGCGCGGCGATGATGACCTACACGCTCTACAACGACTATTCCTGGTTCTCCCGCACCGCCGGCGCCCTGCCGGGGACGGTGACCGTGGCGCGCACCTACGAGCAGACGCATCCGCTCCAGCCCTGGACCTACCTCGTCGCGCCGGTGAACCGCTTCGTCGCCGTCGGCAACGTCGTCGCCGCGCCCGGCGACACCGGCTACCGGCTCGCCGAGGTCCACCTGCTCCAGCGCTACGTGCCCACCGCGACCGCGGCGATGGTGTTCGACTGCGCGGGCGGGCGGCGCGCGGATCTCGTCGACCTCGACGGCTTCGACGCGAGCGGCCAGCCGATCGGCGGCGAGTGGCGCACGCTCGCCGACGACGATCCGCTGCGTGCGGTCGTGTGCGGGACCGGCGGGACGCCGAGCGCGTGACACGCGAGGGGCGAGCGCGGGGTCAACCGCGCCGCTCGTGACGATCGCCCGGGGAGGGCGCGAGGAGGAGGCGATGGTGGCGAGACGCGTTCTCGTCGCCGAGGACGAGGAGCCGATGCGTGCCGCCCTGGCGCGCCTCCTCGTCGCGGCGGGGCACGATGTCGAGACGGCGGCCGACGGCGAGGCGGCGCTCGCGGCCCTGCGGCGAGCGCCGTTCGGCTGCGCCGTCCTCGACGCGATGCTGATCGGCCGCGACGGCTACGACCTCTGCCGCGCCGTGCGCGCCGACCCGGCGCTCGCCGGCATCCGGATCGTGCTGACGAGCCCGCGGGGCCGGCCGGTCGACCGCGAGAAGGCGCGCGCGCTGGGCGCCGACGCGATGCTGACCAAGCCCTTCGGCTTCGCCGACCTCGTGGCCGCCTTGGCGGACGGGAGGGAGGGATGAGCGTTGGGCCTCGCGCACCACGGCAGGCGGAGCGGCCGGAGTTTCGGCCCTTCGTCCTTCCCTGTAGGGGAAGGTGGCGCGCAGCCGAAGGCTGCGTGACGGATGGGGCGCGGCGCGCAGCGACGCGTTCCGCGAAGCGGAAGTGGTGGTGCCCTCGGCCGCGGGTCGGCTTCGGCTTCGCCGAACGCGCGTGCCGCGCGCCCCATCCGTCTCGGCGCTGCGCGCCGATCCACCTTCCCCTACAGGGAAGGAGAACATTCACGTCGGGCCTCGATGCGCGGAGACCGTCGGAGGCGGCGCCATGAACCCCGCCCGCTGGTCCCTGCGCGTCCGAATCTTCCTGTTCTTCGCCCTGATCGCGCTCGGGGCCGGGGCGGGGATCGTGGGGGCGCTGGTCTACCTGGAACGGGCTCTCGCGCCGCAGACGGCGGCGCCGCTGGTGCTGGCGGGGCTCGTCGCGATCGGAGTGACGGTCGGGCTCACGACCTGGGTCTGGCTCAAGTTCGACGAGCACGTGGCGCGCCCCCTCGTCGCCATCGCCGCCGACGTGCGCGCCGCCGTCCACGCCCGCGCCGCGCGCAAGCCGCCCTCGCTGCAGCGGGGCCGCTACCTCGGTGTCCTCGCCCCCGCGGTGGCCGAGTTCACGCAGGCGCTGGACGAGGCGCGGCTCGAGGTGGACGCGGCGGTCGCGGCGGCGACCGCGGAGGCGGATCGGCAGACGCGCAACCTCGAGATCGTCCTGCGCGACCTGCGCCAGGGCGTCGTCATCTGCACGCTCGCCCACAAGGTGACGCTCTACAACCGGCGCGCCCAGGAGATCCTCGGCGCCTGCGGCGAGATCGGCCTCGACCGGCCGCTGACCGAGGTGCTCTCCGGCCGCGTGCTCGCCCACACGCTGGAGCGGCTCGAGGACCGCTTCCGCACCGGCCGACACCAGATCCACCGCGACGGCCTCACCACGACCCTCGTCGGCGCGACCGCGAAGGAGAACGCCCGCATCGTCGGGCGCATGTCGCTGATGCTCGACCCCGACGGGGCGCGGCCCACCGGCTACGTGCTCTCCTTCGAGGACGTGACGAACGATCTCGCCGCCGGCGTCTGGCGCGACCGGCTGCTCCAGGACGGCATCCGCGACATGCGCGAGCGCGTCGCCGCCCTGGCTCTCGCCGGCGAGCTCATCGCGCGCCAGGAAACGCCCGACCCGGAGGACGTCGCCTTCGCCCGCGATCTCCTGCGCCGCGAGCCGGCCGAGCTCGGCGATCGGCTCGACCGGCTCGAGGAGGCGGCGTCCGATCTGGTCTCCGGCGCATGGCCGATGGCGACGACCCATTCGCCGACGCTGTTCCAACTCGTGCGCGTGCGCCGCTCGGAGGGGCGCGACCTCGTCTTCGAGACGCACGGGGAGCCCGCCTGGCTGCGCTGCGATTCCGCCTCGGTGACGGCGCTCGTGGAGCATCTCCTCAACCGCATCGCCGTGCACGCGGGAACGGAGGCGTTTCGCCTCTCCGCCTCGGCGGAGAACGGGCGCGTGCGCCTCCTCGCCTCCTGGACGGGCGAGGCGCCGGCGCCCGCCACCGTCGAGGCCTGGCTCTCGGAACGCCTGGAGGACGGAGCGGGGGCCGTGACCGGGCACGACGTGCTCGCGCGCCACCGCACGGACCTCTGGTGCGTGCCCGACCCGGCCGCGCCGGGCCGCGCGCGCCTCGAGCTGCCGCTCGCGGCGGCGCGCGAGGAGGACCTCCCGATCGCCAAGGCGCCGGTGCCCGTGCCGGAGCGGGCGGAGTTCTACGATTTCGGCCTCCTCGGCGGTCTCGCGCCGACGCCGCTCGACGATCGCCCCCTGCGCGCGCTCACCTTCGTCGTGCTCGACACCGAGACGACCGGCCTCGACCCGGCGCGGGACGCGCTGTGCTCGATCGCCGGCGTGCGTGTCGTCAACAACCGGCTGATCACGGGGGAGCTCTTCGACGTCCTCGTCGATCCCGGCCGGCCGATCCCGGCGGCGTCGAGCCGGGTGCACGGCATCACCGACGCCATGGTGGCGGGCGCCGAGCCCGCGAGCGTGGTGCTCGCGCGGTTCCGCGGCTTCGTCGACGAGGCCGTCCTCGTGGCTCACAACGCCGCCTTCGACCTCGCCTTCCTCAGGCGCGGGGAGGGGGCGGCGGGCGTGTCCTTCACCGGCCCGGTGCTCGACACGGTGCTGCTCGGCGCGCACCTCTTCGGCACGCAGGAGAGCCTGACGCTCGACGCGCTCGCCGAGCGCTTCGGGGTCGTGATCCCGCCCGAGGCGCGCCACACCGCGCTCGGCGACGCGCGGGCCACCGCGCGGGTCCTGCTCGGGCTCATCCCGCTGCTCGAGGCCGACGGCGTGCGCACGCTGCGCGATGCGCTCGCGGCCTCCGACAAGCAGGCACGGCTGCGGCGGCGGATGGCGGCGCAGGGATGAGAGCGAAAATACGTGTGGTAATGTGAAATATGATAATCCACACCTGGGCTATTGACGTCGCCTCGGATCGTTCGTTATACCGAACGAGATGCCGCTCGGCACCCCGCGCCGAGCCGGTTCGCGCCCGCCCCGTTCACGGGGTTACCGCAGACCCGTTTCCATCCGAGGACCGCCCGATGACGCTCAATCGCCGCACACTCCTCTCCGCCCTCGGCGCCGGCCTCGCCGCCCCGTTCGTGCTGACGAACCGGTCCGTCGCGCAGGACGCGCCCGGGCGGATCACGGTGGACTACGCCACCTACAACCCGGTCAGCCTGCTGCTGCGCGAGCGCGGCTACCTCGAGGAGGCGCTCGCGGCCGACGGGATCGACGTGCGCTGGGTGCAGACGCTCGGCTCCAACAAGGCGCTCGAGTTCCTCAACGCCGAGGCCATCGACTTCGGCTCGACGGCGGGCGCGGCCGCGCTGGTGGGGCGGCTCAACGGCAACCCGATCCGCACGATCTACCTCTACTCGCGCCCGGAATGGACCGCCCTCGTCACCCGTCCCGACACCGGCATCGCCACCGTGGCGGATCTCGCCGGGCGCCGCGTCGCCGTGACCCGCGGCACCGATCCGCACATCTTCCTGGTGCGTGCGCTGGCCGGCGCCGGCCTGACCGAGCGCGACGTGCGCCTCGTCCTCCTCCAGCATCCGGACGGGCGGCTCGCGCTCGAGCGCGGCGACGTCGACGCCTGGGCCGGGCTCGACCCGATGATGGCGGCGGCCGAGCTCGAGAGCGGGGCCCAGCTGTTCCACCGCGACCCCGCCGCGAACACGTTCGGCACCTTGAACGTCCGCGAGAGCTTCGCGCAGGCGCATCCGCAGATCGTCGAGACCGTGCTCGCCGCCTACGAGCGCGCCCGCGCGGAGGCGCTCGCCGACCCGGCCGCGCTCGCCGCGGTGCTCGGCGAGTTCACCCGCCTGCCGCCGGAGATCGTCGCGCGCCAGCTCGAGCGCACCGACATCACGGACCCGGTCCTGGGCGCCGCCGAGCGCGAGACCATCCGCGCGGCGGGCGTTGCGCTCGTCGAGGCCGGCGTGCTGCCGGAGGGCTCGGACATCGACGCCACGCTCGACGCGCTGATCGACACGAGCTTCACGGTGGCCGCGCGATGAGCGCAGGGGAGGGGAGCCTCGCGGCGCGCGCGCAGGACGCGGTTTCCGGAGAGGTTTCTGGCGACGCGCCTGCGTCCGCCGCGCGCCGCCTCTCCCGGCGGCTGCCGCGGCTCGGGATCTCGCGGACGCTGGCGCTCGCACTGGCGCTGCCGCTCGCGGCGGCGCTCGGGTGGGAGGCCGCGGTCGCCGCGGGGCTGGCGCAGGGGCGGCTGCTGCCGCCGCCCTCGCGGGTGCTCGCCACCTTCGCCGACCTCCAGGCTCGCGGGGAGCTCGTGCTCCACGTCGCGACGACGCTGTGGCGCGTCCTCGTCGGCTTCGGCCTCGGCGCCGGTGCGGGGCTCCTGCTGGGCGCCCTGTGCGGCGCGAGCCGGCCCGCCCGCGAGACGCTGGACCCGACGCTCCAGGCCCTGCGGGCGATCCCCTCCATCGCCTGGGTGCCGCTGTTCATCCTGTGGCTCGGCATCTTCGAGGCGTCGAAGGTGGCGCTGATCGCGGTGGGCGTGTTCTTCCCCGTCTATCTCGGGGTGTGCGACGCGATCCGCTCGATCGACCGCAAGCTGCTCGAGGTCTCGCGCGTCTTCCGGCTCTCGCGGGTCGAGACGGCGCGGCGCATCCTCGTGCCCGCCGTGCTGCCGGAGACGATCACGGCGCTGCGCTCGGGTCTGGGGCTCGGCTTCATGTTCGTGGTGGCGGCCGAGTTCATGGGCGCCTCGGAGGGGCTCGGCTACCTCCTCGTCGACGGCCAGCAGATGGGCAAGCCCGACCAGATCCTCGCCGCCATCGTCGCCTTCGCGCTGCTCGGCAAGGCCTGCGACCTCGTGCTCGTCGCCGCCACGCGCCCCCTCGTCGCCTGGCAGGACGTCGCCCGCGACCGCCTCTGAACAAGAGCCTCGGACCAAGACCGGAGATCCGCCATGCTCGCGATCGAGCGCCTCTCGAAGACCTACGCCGACGGCAAGCGCGCGCTCGCCGAGGTCGACCTCGACGTGCGCCGCGGCGAGATCGTCGCGATCGTGGGCGGCTCGGGCTGCGGCAAGACCACCCTGATGCGCCTCCTCGCCGGGCTCGACCGGCCGAGCGCTGGGACGATCGCCATCGACGGCGAGCCGGTGCGCGATCCGCATCCGAAGATCGGTGTCGTCTTCCAGGAGCCGCGGCTGCTGCCCTGGCTCGACGTCGCCCGCAATGTCGGCTTCGGGCTTTCCCGCCTGCCCGCGGCCGAGCGGGCGGCGCGGGTGGCGGACGCGCTCGCGCGGGTCGGCCTCTCCGAGCACGCCGAGCGCCTGCCGCGGGACCTCTCCGGCGGCCAGCAGCAGCGCGTCGCCATCGCCCGCGCCTTCGCCGCCGGGCCGGAGGTGCTGCTCCTCGACGAGCCCTTCTCGGCGCTCGACGCCTTCACCCGCGCCGACCTGCACGCGCATCTCCTGTCGCTGTGGAAGGCCACCGGGCTGACGATCGTCATCGTCACGCACGACGTCGCGGAGGCGGTGATGCTGGCCGACCGGGTGATCGTCATGCGCCCCGACCCCGGACGCATCCACGACGAGATCGAGGTGCTGCTGGCGCGCCCCCGCGAGCGCGCGAGCCCCGGCGTCGAGGCGGTCTCGCGCACCCTCTACGCCGCCCTGGACGAGGCCCGCCGCCCGGCGGCACGGGAGAGCGAGCAGGAGCCGGCGGGGCTGTGGTGGTGAAGAGACCGCCTGTCGCGAAGCCCGCTCGAGCAGCGCCGTGGAGACTGCTCGACGGGCGCGCCGATCCTTCTCCTTCCCTGTAGGGGAAGGTGGCTCGGCGAAGCCGAGACGGATGGGGCGCGCGGGACGCGCGTTCGGCGCAGCCGAAAGTGACGGCCGAAGCCGGACGCCGTGGCTTCCGCTTCGCGGAACGCGTCGCTTTCGCGCCGCGCCCCGTCCGTCACGCCGCCTACGGCGGCGCGCCACCTTCCCCTACGGGGAAGGAGACAGCCGGCATCGGCACGCGGCGCACGTCCATTCCCATCCAGTGACAACGGCTCCCGAACCCGGCTAGACGTTTGCGCGCTGGGCGATCATCTCGGCGGCCAGCGCGATCTGGGCCTCGAAGGCGGCGCGGTCGGGCTCGTGGTCGAGGCCCATCACCAGGCGCAGGAAGGCGTGGCCCTGGACGAGCTGGAGGAAGGAGCCGGCGAGGAGAAAGACCTCCTCGGGGGGCAGCCGCGGCGCGTGCGCGGCGATGCAGCGGGCGATGCGCTCGCAGACCGGGATCACCGCGCCCTCGTAGAACAGCTTCGAGACATCCGGCGTGCGCTCGGCCTCCGACAGCGCCACCCGATAGGTGCCGAGCCGGCGCGGATGGGTGATCAGGTCGACGAAGGAGCGGCCGAGCGCGACGAGGTCCTCCTCGAGCGTCGCGCCGTGCCGCGTCGGCGCGTCGACGAGCGTGCCCCCGCAGATCTCCCGCAGCATGTCGCGGAACAGCGCGTCCTTGCTGCCGAAATGCCGGTAGACCGTCATCTTGCCGACGCCTGCGGCCCGCGCCACCTCGTCCATGCTGGCCGCGACGAAGCCGTCGCGCAGGAAGACGTCCTGCGCGCCCTCCAGGATGGCGCGCCGCTTCGCGGGATCGAGGCCGCGACCGGTCGCGGGATTGTTGGCGTTGGCGTGATCCATGGCCCTGCCTAGCACGTAGCTTCCCGGTTGACGAGACCGGTCGGTATCGTTTAATGCTGAACGAGACGATACGGTATCGTCTCGTTCAGCCGGCGATCTCATGCCGCCCGTTTGGTCCCGCCTCGGGGATTGTGCCATGCCAACGCGCCTGCGCCGTGTGCTTTCCATCGTGCTCCAGATCGGCGTCGTCGCCGCCGTGGGGGCGGGCGTCCTCGGCGGCGTCGGCGTCCTCCGGGATCGCGCGGACGCCCGCGCGGAGGCGGCACGCGCCGAGCCCGCGCCGCTGCCGGTGAGCGTGACGCGGCTCGTGCGCGAGGACGGCTACACGGTCGAGGACCGCTTCCTCGGGCGCCTCGAGCCCGCGCGGGCGGCGGACCTCGCCTTCGAACGGGCGGGCCTCGTCGTCGCGGTGTTGGTGGACGAGGGGGACGCGGTCGCGGCGGGCGCCCCGGTGGCGCGGCTCGACGTCGCCGCGCTCGAGGCCGAGCGCGCGCGGCTCGTCGCCCAGCGCGACCAGATCGCCGCCGCCCGCGACCTCGCCGGGCGCACGCTCGCGCGCCAGGAGGCGCTCGGCGATGCCGGGCACGCGTCGACCCAGCGGCTCGACGAGGCGCGCCTCGCCGCCGCCGTGGAGGCCGCGCGCGCGGCCGAGATCGCCGCCGCCATCGCACGGCTCGACATCGATCTCGACAAGGCGATCCTGCGTGCGCCGTTCGCCGGCACGATCGCGGCGCGCTCCGTCGACGAGGGCGCCGTCGTCGCGGCGGGCGCGCCGGTCGTCTCGCTGATGGAGAGCGCCGCGCCCATCGCCCGCGTCGGCCTCTCCCCGGAGGCGGCGGCGGCGCTCGCCCCCGCCGATCGCGTGCGGCTCGCGATCGGCGAGGAGAGCCTGCCGGCGCGGCTCGTCGCCCTGAGGCCGGATCTCGCCCCCGCGACGCGCACCGTCACCGCGCTGTTCGCGCCCGATCGTCCGCCGACGGCGGCCTTCGGCACGACGGTGGCGCTGCACCTGCCGCGCCGGGTGGAGACGCCGGGCTATTGGCTGCCCGTCGCGGCGCTCAGCGAGGGCCGGCGTGGGACGTGGAGCGTGCTGGTGGCGGAGGAGGCCGGCGGCGACGCGCCGGCGCGGGTCGTGCGCGAGGCGGTCGAGGTGCTCCACGTGGCCGACGAGCGCGCCTTCGTGCGCGGCACGCTCACCCCCGGTACCGCCCTCGTCGCCGGCGGCGCGCATCGCGTGACGCCCGGCCAGGCGGTCGTGCTCGCGCAGGCGGAGCGGTGAGATGGACACGCTCTTCTACCGCAGCCCGCGCCTGCTCTGGCTCGCGATCCTCACCGCGCTCGCGCTCGGCGCCGCCTCCCTCCTGACGATCGCGCGCCAGGAGGACCCGACCATCACGAACCTGTTCGCCACCATCGTCACGCCCTTCCCCGGGGCCGCGCCGGACCGGGTCGAGGCGCTGGTCACCGAGCCGATCGAGGCCGAGCTGCGCACCCTCGCCGAGATCGAGGTGATCGAATCGACCTCCGCCGCGGGCGTCTCGTCGGTGACGATCGAGCTCTCGCAGTTCCTCCCCGACGATCGGCTGGAGCAGGTCTGGTCGGAGGTGCGCGACGCCGTCGACGCGGCGGCGCGCCGCTTCCCGCCGGGCGTCGCGGCGCCGGTGTTCGACAACGACCGCGCCGGCGCGTTCACGGCGATCGTGGCGATCGTCCCGCGTGCGGGCGTCGAGGCGCCGCCCGCGATCCTGCGGCGCACCGCGGAGGAGCTTCGGGACCGGCTGCGGCGCGTGCCCGAGACGCGGCTCGTCGAGCTCTACGGCGCGCCCGACGAGGAGGTCGTCGTCACCCTCGACCCCGCCCGCCTCGCGGCGCTCGGGCTCACCGCCGCCGACGTCTCCCGCGCCGTCGCCGCCGCGGACGCGAAGGTGGCGGCGGGGCAGGTGCGCGGCGCCACCGGTGACCTCATCATCGAGGTCGCGGGCGCCATCGAGGATCTCGCCCGCGTGCGCGAGATCCCGGTCCGGCTCGGGGAGGAGGGCGCGAGCGTGCGCGTCGGCGATCTCGGGCGTGTGGAACGCACCGAGAGCACGCCGCCGGCGACGCTGGCGCTGTCGCGGGGCGACGCGGGCGTCCTCGTCGCGGCGCGCATGGAGGCGGACCGGCAGGTCGACGTCTGGTCGGCCGCGGTGCGCACGACGCTCGACGCCTTCCGCGCCGAGCTGCCCGCCGGACTCGCTGTGCACCTCGTCTTCGACCAGTCGGAGTACACTTCCGCGCGGCTCGGAGAGCTCGGCGCGAACCTCGCGCTCGGCGTCTCCCTCGTCGTCGCCGTGCTGCTGGTGACGCTCGGCTGGCGCGCGGCGCTGATCGTGGCGGTGGTGATCCCGCTCGCGGCGCTGGTCTCGCTCACGATCATGCAGCGTACCGGGATCGCGATCCAGCAGATGTCGGTCGCGGGCCTCATCGTGGCGCTCGGACTGCTCGTGGATGCCGCCATCGTGATGACGGACGAGGTGCGCCGGCGCATGGCCGACGGCGTCGCACCCGTCGCGGCGGTCGGCGCCTCCGTGCGGCGGCTCGCGGTGCCGCTCCTCGCCTCGACGGTGACGACGGTGCTCGCCTTCCTGCCGATGGCGCTCCTGCCGGGGCCGGCGGGAGACTTCGTCGGCTCGATCGCGCTCGCGGTCATCATCATGCTCTTCGCCTCGCTCGCGATCGCGCTGACGGTCACGCCCGCCTTCGCGGGCCGGCTGCTCGCCGGCCGAAGCGCCGGGGGCGGGGGGATGCTCGCGAACGGGGTCACCATCCCGGGCCTCGGTTCGCTGTTCGATCGCTCGATCGCGCTGGCGCTGCGCCACCGGCTCGCGGCGATTGCGGTGTCGCTGGCGCTGCCCGTGGCCGGCTTCCTGTCCTTCCCGACGCTCACCGCCCAGTTCTTCCCGGGCGTCGAGCGCGACCAGCTCTACGTCCAGGTGCTGCTGCCGGCGGGCACCGCCATCGGCGAGACCGCGCGCGTCGCCCGCGCGGCGGACGCGCTGATGGCGCGGGCGCCGG
This sequence comes from Salinarimonas rosea DSM 21201, assembly GCF_000429045.1. GTDB lineage: Bacteria > Pseudomonadota > Alphaproteobacteria > Rhizobiales > Beijerinckiaceae > Salinarimonas > Salinarimonas rosea. The sequence goes on along the minus strand of NZ_AUBC01000004.1, from coordinate 294,804 downwards.
AGGTGGTCTCCACGCATTGGGTGATCGGCGAGAGCGCGCCGGCCTTCTACTACAATATGGAAGCGAACCGGGACGCGACGCCCCACTTCGCGGAGGCGCTCGTCTTCACGGCGAGCCCGGAGGAGACGGACATCCTCGTGCCGCGTCTCCAGGCCGCGCTCGACGCGGCGCTGCCGCAGGCGCAGATCCTGGTACGCGGGCTGGTGCAGGGACCGCCGGTCTCGGCGCCCCTCGAGATGCGCCTCGTCGGCCCCGATCTCGAGACCCTGCGCGCCATCGGGGCGCAGGCGCGCGCACTGATGGCGGACGTCCCGAGCGTGATCCATACCCGCGCGACGCTGGAGGGCGGCGCGCCCAAGCTGGTCTTCCGCCTCGACGAGGACGCGGTGCGTCTCGCCGGCCTCGACCTCGGCGCGGTGGCGGGCCAGCTCCAGGCGACGCTCGAGGGCACGACCGGCGGCTCGCTGCTCGAGGAGACCGAGGACCTGCCGGTGCGCGTGCGGGTAGGCGAGGGGACCCGCGGCGATCTCGCCGCGGTGCGCGCCCTCGACGTCCTTCCCGCCGGCGCGAACGCCGGGGGCCCGGCGCATCCCGGCGTGCCGCTCTCGGCGCTCGGCACGTGGGAGATGCTGCCCTCCGAGAGCCCGATCGCGCGGCGCGGGGGCGAGCGCATCAACGTGGTGCAGGGATACCTCGCCCACGGCGTCCTGCCCGAGGAGGCGCTCTCGGTGCTGCAGGCGCGGCTCGACGCGGGCGCGCTGACGCTGCCGGAGGGCTACCGGCTGGAGTTCGGCGGCGACAGCGACGCCCGCGCCGAGACGGTGCGCAATCTCGTCTCGACGCTCGGCCTCGTCGTCACGCTCACCGTGGTGACGATCGTGCTCACCTTCCTGTCGTACCGGCTGGCGCTGATCGCGGGCGTGGTGTGCGTGCTCTCCTTCGGCCTCTCGGTGCTCGCGCTCGCGGTGCTCGACATGCCCTTCGGCGTGCAGGCGCTGATCGGCGCGATCGGCTCGATCGGCGTGTCGATCAACGCGGCGATCATCGTGATCACGGCGATCCAGGAGGACGAGGCGGCGATGGCGGGGGACTTCGACGCCATGCGGGCGGTGGTGGTGCGCTCGGCCCGCCACATCGTCTCGACGACGATCACGACGGTCGGCGGCTTCCTGCCTCTGATCCTCGCGGGCGGCGGCTTCTGGCCGCCCTTCGCGGTGGCGATCGCCGGCGGCGTGCTGCTCTCGACCGTGGTCTCGTTCTACTTCACGCCGCCGATGGTCGCGCTGCTCGTGGCGCGGCGCCGTCCCCGCGCGGCGCTCGCCCCGGCCCCGGCCTGACGCGATCCGAGGCCGCCGGTGCCGCCGGCCACCTCAGAACGCCATCCGTCTTCCGTCCCAGTTCCAGAAGCCGCCCGCCGCCTGCGCGTCGAGCCCCTCGACGAGGCGCATCAGGCCCGCGACGCTCTCCTCGACCGCGATGTCCGCGCCGGGACCGCCCATCTCGGTGCGCACCCAGCCGGGATGGCAGGCGGCGACATGGATGCGCTCGGGGGCGAGGTCGGTGGCGAGGCCGCGGGCGATCGTGTTCGCAGCGGCCTTGGAGACCCGGTAGGGCATGGCGTTGGACTTCTGGTTCGTGCCCGCGCCCATCTGGCTCGAGATCACGAGCACCTTCGCCTCGCCGCGCGCCTGCGCCGCGCGGGCGAGCGCCGGCCGGAGGGCCTGGACGGTGCGCAGGACGCCGAGCACGTTGACGTCGAACACCTCCGCATAGGCGCCCGGATCGGAGTGCAGCGTGTCCGCCGTGCGCTCGCCCATGATGCCGGCGCAGGCGATCAGCACGTCGACCGGCGCGTCGCGCAGGGCCGCCGCGGCGGCCGCGAGGCTGTCGGTGTCGCGCACATCCGCCTCGAGCAGGACGAGCCGGCCCGAGCCGAGCGCATCGGCGAAGGTCGCGGGCGCACGCGTCGCATCGCGCATCGTGCCGATCACCTCGGCGCCGGCCCGGAGATAGGCCTCCGCCAGCCCGCGCCCGATGCCGCGGCCCACGCCGGTGATGAGGATCGTCCGGTCCATCATCCTGTGCCTCTTCGGTCGCGACGTCGCGCGTCGCGCCGGCATCATAGCCGCTTCGTCGCGCCGGTCATCCCGGCATTCCCGCCGACGACGATGGTTGTTGCTAAGCTTTACTATCAGGCGTTAAGCTTGTACGCTTGCCCGAGTTGCGTCGCGTAAGGTCGAAAGGTGGGGGTCTCGCTCATCCGGCGGACGAAGGGGACGCGCCGATGTCGAACGAATGGCAGTGCAACGAGCTGAAGTCGACCTATCAAGGGCACAATCGAAGGCTCGAGGCGAAGCGCAACGAGCTCGAGCAGCTCGAGCGACGGCGGTACGAGGACGAGCAGCGGGCCTACGAGCTCGAGAACCGTATCCAGGATCTCCAGTACAAGCTCGACGAGGCGAAGCGCGACCTCGCGCCGATCCGGCGGTCGCTGGAAGTCATCCGCCATCGCAAGCCCGACATCGAGTCCGAGATCCGGGACGTCGAGGCCGACAAGCACCGCATCGAGCGGCGCTGGAGCGAGCTCCAGTGCGAGGGCAGCCTCGGCGGCTGGTGAGGAGGGCGCGATGAGCTTCGCCGACTTCGGGCGCCGGCCCGGCTGGGCCGCCGAGCAGCGCCGCCTCGCGGCGGAAGAACGCCGGCGCATCCAGCGCGAGGCGGATGCCTACATCATGAAGCTTCGTCGCGAGACGATGGAGAAGCAGCAGCGGCTCTGGGACAAGCAGCGCGAGGAGTGGCAGCGCACGATGTTCCGGCGCTCGTACCGATATTGAGCACACGCCCGTCCTGGAGGCGCACGCAGCCGGAGCTGCGGGCGTCGAACGGCCCAGCCACCCGACGCCCCGCTGCCTTCAGCGCGAGAACTTCTTGTACTTGATCCGGTGCGGGATGGTCGAGTCGATCCCCAGCCGGCGCTTCTTGTCGTCCTCGTAGTCCTGGAAGTTGCCCTCGAACCACTCGACGTGGCTCTCGCCCTCGAAGGAGAGGATGTGGGTGGCGATGCGGTCGAGGAACCAGCGATCGTGGCTGATGATGACCGCGCAGCCGGCATAGTCCTCGAGCGCGTCTTCGAGCGCGCGCAGGGTGTCGACGTCGAGGTCGTTCGTCGGCTCGTCGAGCAGCAGCACGTTGGCCCCGGACTTCAGGATCTTGGCGAGGTGCACGCGGTTGCGCTCGCCGCCCGAGAGCACGCCGACCTTCTTCTGCTGGTCGCCGCCCTTGAAGTTGAAGGCGGCGCAATAGGCGCGCGAGTTCATCTCGCGCTTGCCGAGGTAGATCACCTCGTTGCCGCCCGAGATCTCCTCCCACACCGTCTTGTTGGCGTCGAGCGCGTCGCGGGACTGGTCGACGTAGCCGAGCTTCACCGTCTCGCCGACCGTGATCGTGCCGGAGTCGGGCGTCTCCTGGCCGGTGATCATGCGAAACAGCGTGGTCTTGCCCGCGCCGTTGGGCCCGATCACGCCGACGATGCCGCCGGGAGGCAGCTTGAAGGAGAGGTCGTCGATCAGCAGCCGATCGCCGTAGCCCTTGGTCAGGCTCTCGGCGTCGATGACGTTCTGGCCGAGCCGCTCCGCGATGGGGATGATGATCTGCGCGGTCGTCGGCCCCTTGTCCTGCGACTTGGCGACGAGCTCCTCGTAGCGGGCGATACGCGCCTTCGACTTGGTCTGGCGCGCCTTCTGCGACGCGGAGACCCACTCGCGCTCGCGCTCGATGGTGCGCTGGCGCGCCTCGTCCTCGCGGGATTCCTGGAGGAGGCGCTTCTGCTTCTGCTCCAGCCAGGAGGTGTAGTTGCCCTCGTAGGGGATGCCGCGGCCGCGGTCGAGCTCGAGGATCCAGCCCGTGACGTTGTCGAGGAAGTAGCGATCGTGGGTGACGATCAGGATCGCGCCCGGATAGGTGCGCAGGTGCCCCTCGAGCCAGGCCACCGTCTCGGCGTCGAGGTGGTTGGTCGGCTCGTCGAGCAGCAGCAGCTCGGGCTGGTCGAGCAGGAGCTTGCAGAGCGCGACGCGGCGGCGCTCGCCGCCCGAGAGCGAGCCGACATCCGCATCGTCCGGCGGGCAGCGCAGGGCGTCCATGGCCTGGTCGACCTTGGAGTCGAGGTCCCACAGGCCCTTCGCCTCGATCTCGTCCTGGAGCGCCGTCATCTCGTCGGCGGTCTCCTCGGAGTAGTTCATGGCGAGGTCGTTGTAGCGCTCGAGGATCGCCTTCTGCGCGGCGACGCCTTCCTCGACGTTCTGGCGCACGGTCTTCGAGGCGTCGAGCTGCGGCTCCTGGGGCAGGTAGCCGACCTTGGCGCCCTCGGCGACCCAGGCCTCGCCGTTCCACTCCTTGTCGAAGCCGGCCATGATCTTGAGCAGCGTCGACTTGCCGGCGCCGTTGGGGCCCAGCACGCCGATCTTCGCGTCCGGGTAGAAGGACAGATGGACGTTGTCGAGGACCTTCTTGCCGCCGGAATAGGTCTTCGAGAGACCCCGCATGTGATAGATGAATTGACGAGCCACGGCCGGGAAATCCTGTCGCGAAGGGTTCGGGGAGCGTGCGCGCAGGCTTATCAGGGCAGGGTGGCGGCGGCAAGGCGCGCGGCGGATGCGAGGCCGGCGCGGTTGCCCGCGCCGGCTCCTTTCGCGCGATGCCGGCCTCAGCCGACGAGGCCGTTGTCCTCGCGCTTGATGGCGATGACCGCCGAGCGCTCCGGCGAGCGGGAGTCCGGCCAGCCGCTGCCGGGGTGCTGGATCCCCACGAACATCGTGCGCAGGTCCGCCGACCAGGCGAGGCCCGTCACCTCGCAGCCCGTCGGGCCGGTGAGGAAACGCACGATCTCGCCGGTGACGGGGTCGCCCGCGAGCATCTGGTTGTTGCCCATGCCGGCGAAGTCGCCCTCGTTCGAGTCGTCGCCGTCCGTCTGGATCCAGACGATGCCGGACTGGTCGATCACCATGCCGTCGGGTGAGTTGAACAGGTTGCCCGCGTTCATGTTGGCCGAGCCGGCGTAGGCGCCCGAGTGGACGGTGGGGTTTCCGGCCATCACGTAGAGATCCCACGCGAAGCGCTCGGAGGCATGATCGTCGCCGTCGGGGCGCCAGCGGACGATCTGGCCGTAGCGGTTGGTCTCGCGCGGGTTCGGCGCGTTCACCGACATGACGTCCCCGCCCGCGTTGGCGCGCATCGAGCCGTCGTCGTTCTTGGCACCGCGGCGCGAGTTGTTGGTGAGGCAGCAATAGGCCTCAACCGCGACGGGATTCGTGGCGACCCATTCCGGGCGATCCATCGTCGTCGCGCCGACGGCCGAGGCGGCCATGCGGGTGAAGACCAGGATCTCGGCCATCTCCATGCCGGTCGACTCGGGCGTGAGCGCCACCCACTCGCCGGTCTGGTCGTCGTCGAAGCGCGCGGCGTAGAGCGTGCCGTCGTCGAGCAGGCCCTCGGTGGAGCCGCCCGGGGTGTAGGTGCCGTTCGAGACGAACTTGTAGAGATACTCGCCGCGCTCGTCGTCACCCATGTAGACCACCACGCGGCCGTCCGGCGCCAGCACGAGCTCGGCGTTCTCGTGCTTGAAGCGGCCGAGGCCGGTGTGCTTCACGGGCGTGCTCGTCGGGTCCGTGGGGTCGATCTCGACGACCCAGCCCTGACGGTGCGGCTCGTTGGGGTTCTTCGCCGTGTCGAAGCGCGCGTCGAACAGCTCGTACTGGTAGCGGCTCTCCTCCCCGATGCCGTAGCGGCGGTAGCCGGCGAGCACCTTCTCGTCGGCGGAGAGCGCTCCGGTCGCGCCGAAATAGCCGTTGAAGTTCTCCTCGCAGGTCAGGTAGGTGCCCCAGGGGGTCTTGCCCGAGCCGCAATTGTTGATCGTGCCCAGAACCATCGTCCCGGTCGGGTCGGCCTCCGTCCGGAGGAGGTCGTGCCCGGCTGCGGGGCCGGCGAGACGCATCTCCGTGCGATGATGGATGCGGCGGTTGAACGGGCTGTCCTTCACCACGGCCCAGCCGTCCGCGCCCTCGGCGATCTCCATGACTGTGACGCCCTGGAGGTTCTGCAGCTTGACGACCTCGTCCGCCGTCTTCGCCACGCCCTCGTTCTCCGCGGGGAGGTTCAGCTTCGGGTTGACGAATTCGTGGTTGATCGCGATGAGCTGGCGGCCCTGGAAGGAGAAGGTCTCCATGCCGTCCGTGTTCTCGCCGAACACCCGGTCGGAATGCTCGACCGAGCCGCCGCCCTGCCCGACGTCGTAGCCGTCCGCCGCGGAGGCGAGCGGGTCGCCCCAGGCCGCGAGGATGCGCCAGGAATAGCCGTCCGGAACGTGCACCGCGCCGTCCGTCTGCGCGGGGATCGGCGTGAAGGGGAAGCGCGAGGCGGCCTGCGCGAGCACGGACGTGGACGAGAGCAGGCCCGTCCCCATCGCGGCGGCGCCGGAGCCGAAGGCGAGCACCCCGCCCAGGAAGCCGCGGCGCGAGATGGCGCGCTCGACGACGCGGTCGAATTCGCTCTCGGCGGGGCGCGGGAAGTGCAGCTCGTCCCACTCGTCCCAGCTCAGCTTCGACTTGTCGATATCGGTCATGACGATGTCCTCCGGTTCGGATTGCAACCCTTCCTATGGGGACAGTGCGACGCTTCCGTGACCTCGGCCGAGCTCGCCCGCGCGAACCTCCGGCCGGTCGTCACGCCTCCGTCATGCTCGGCGACGATGCTCGCTCGACGGGCTCTGCGGCGCCGGTCGGCTCGCCGGCGAAACGAACGCCCGGGCTCGAGGCTTGTCAGTGCGAGAGCGCGCTTCTATCACCGGCCGGGCGTCCCGCGGCCGGTGGCACCGGCACACGGCGCGCCGCCAACGGAGGATGCTCCCGCCATGCGCGTCGCGATGATCGGCTCGGGCTATGTCGGCCTCGTCTCGGGGGCCTGCTTCGCCGATTTCGGCCACGAGGTCGCCTGTATCGACAAGGACCCGGCGAAGATCGCCGCGCTCGAGGCGGGACGGATGCCGATCTACGAGCCCGGCCTCGACGATCTCGTGCGCCGCACGGTCGCCCAGGGCCGGCTCGCCTTCGCCACCGACCTGACCGACGCGGTCGCCGCGGCCGACGCCGTCTTCATCGCGGTCGGCACGCCCTCGCGGCGCGGCGACGGGCATGCGGATCTCTCCTATGTCGTCGCTGCCGCGCGCGAGATCGCGCATGCCGTGCGCGGCTACACCGTGGTGGTGACGAAGTCGACCGTGCCGGTCGGCACCGGCGACGAGGTCGAGCGCATCATCCGCGAGGAGCGGCCGGACGCCGAGTTCGCGGTCGTGTCGAACCCCGAGTTCCTGCGCGAGGGCGCGGCGATCGCGGACTTCAAGCGGCCCGACCGGATCGTGGTCGGTGCCGAGGACGCCCGCGCGGCGGACGTGATGCGCGAGCTCTACCGGCCGCTCTACCTCAACCAGGCGCCGATCCTCGTCACCTCGCGGCGCACGGCCGAGCTGACCAAGTACGCCGCCAACGCCTTCCTCGCCACCAAGATCACCTTCATCAACGAGATCGCGGACCTGTGCGAGAAGGTCGGTGCCGACGTCCAGGACGTCGCCCGCGGCATCGGGCTCGACAACCGCATCGGCGCGAAGTTCCTGCACGCCGGCCCGGGCTACGGCGGCTCGTGCTTCCCGAAGGACACGCTCGCTTTGATCAAGACCGCGCAGGACGCGGAATGCCCGGTGCGCATCGTCGAGACGGTGGCGGCGGTCAACGACCAGCGCAAGCGCGCCATGGGCCGCAAGGTGATCGCCGCCTGCGGCGGCTCCGTGCGCGGCAAGCGGATCGCGGTGCTGGGGCTGACCTTCAAGCCCAACACCGACGACATGCGCGACGCGCCCTCCATCGCCGTGGTCCAGGCGCTGCAGGACGGCGGGGCCACGGTGGTCGCCTACGACCCGGAGGGCATGGAGCAAGCCCGGACCGTGCTCGACGACGTCGCCTACGCGCGCGACCCCTACGCCTGCGCCGAGGGCGCGGACGCGCTCGTCCTGGTCACCGAGTGGGACGCCTTCCGCGCGCTCGACCTGAAGCGCCTGCGCCGGGTCATGGCCGCGCCGGTCCTGGTCGACCTGCGCAACGTCTACCGCCCCGACGAGGTGCGCGAGGCGGGCTTCACCTATGCGAGCGTCGGGCGGGCCTGAGCGGGCGTGTCTTGCAACGCGCCGATGTCGCTCTAAGCTCGTCGATGCGGTTCGAGGTTGCGGGGGCGGGACGATGGCGCAGGCGATGCTCGAGGTGATGATCGCGGCGGCGCTCGCCGGCGGGCGGGCGATCCGCGCCGTGGTCGAGGCCGGTGAGACCGCCGTGCGCACCAAGGCCGACGCCTCCCCCGTCACCGCCGCCGACGAGGCGGCGGACGCGGCCATCGCGGCGATCCTCGGGCGCGCGGTGCCCGCGATCCCCATCGTCTCCGAGGAGAGCGCCGGCGAGAGCGCTCCGGCGCAGGCCGGGCGCTTCTTCCTGGTCGACCCGCTCGACGGGACCAAGGAGTTCGTCGCCGGCAGCGGCGAGTACACGGTCAACATCGCGCTCGTCGAGGAGGGCTGCGCCGTCGCGGGGGTGATCCACACGCCGGCGCTCGGGCGCATCTGTGTCGGCATGCGCGGGGAGGGGGCGCGGGAGGCGGACGTCGTCGACGGCGCGCCCTCAGCCTGGCGGGCGATCCGGGCGCGACCGGTCCCGGCGCACGGCCGGATCGCCGTCGCGAGCCGGCGGCATGCGGGTCCCGAGACGGAAGCCTGCCTCGACCGGCTCGCCGCGGCGACACGGATTTCCCGCGGCTCGTCCTTGAAGTTCTGCCTGCTGGCATCCGGCGAGGCCGACGTCTACCCGCGGCTCGCACCGACGATGGAATGGGACACCGCGGCGGGGCAGGCGATCCTCGAGGCTGCGGGCGGGCGGGTCGAGCGGCTCGACGGCACGCCGCTTCGGTATGGCGGCCCGTGGCGGGACGGCGCGCGACCCTGGGGCAACCCGCACTTCGTCGCCTGGGGCGCGCCCTCAGGGAGCGCGTGAGGGCGCGCCGCCGCCGCTGCCTCGGCGCGCGCGCAGGAAGGCGCGGCGCACGACCGCCTCCTCGGCCTCCATCACGCCCTCCGCGAAGCGCATGTGCGCCTCCATGACCGCCCGCGCGGCGTCGCGATCGCGGCTGCGCAGGGCGTCGATCAGCTCGAGCTGGTAGAGACGCCCGCGCTGGCGCAGCTCCGGGGAGGGGCGCTCGTAGATCGTGCGGCAGACCGCGAGCTCCTTGAGCAGCCGGATCGCGAAGCCGCAGGTGAAGGCGAGCAGCGGGTTCGGCGCCATCGAGACGAGCACGTCGTGGAACTCGAGCTCGGCGATCCACTGCCGTCGCTCCTCCTGCGCCCCGAAGGCGGGGCCCTCGTAGGGCGTCATGGCCGCGAGCAGGCGACGCACGTCGGCGTCGGTGGCGATCGCGGCGACGCTCGCGGCGAGATCGGGCTCCAGCCGCCTGCGGATCGCGTAGATGTCGCGGACGGTGAGATCCTTGAAGAAGAAGTAGTTGCCGAGCAGCTCCGAGGCGTGCTCGACCGACGGCTCCGCCACCTGCGCGCCGCCGGAGGGGCCGGTGCGGATGCGCAGCAGCCCCTGTGCCTCGAGCAGCTTGAGCGCCTCGCGCATGGTGCCGCGGCTGACGCGGAAGAGCGCGATCAGCTCGCGTTCCTGCGGCAGGCGATCGCCGGGCTCGAGCCCGCGCTCGTGGATCCAGCCCTTGATCGTCTCGGCGACGGCGGCGGTGCGGCCGCGCGGGCGCGCCGGCGGGGGGGCGAGCGTCTCGTCAGGCGGGGACATCGGCGTCGTCCGCGGGCAGGGGATGGATGCAGGCGGCCGCGCGGCCGGGGCCCATCGGCACGAGCGGTGGCGGGCTCGTTCGGCAATCGTCGCGCACGTTGGGGCAGCGCCCGGCGAAGGCGCAGCCCGGCGGCGGGCGGGTCGGGTCCGGCAGCTCCGCCTGCGGCGCGTCCGCCGCCGCCGCGCGCGCGCCGATGGTGGGGGCCGACGACAGGAGGAGGCGCGTATAGGGATGGCGCGGCGCGCGGAAGACGTCCTCCACCGGCCCGGTCTCGACCACGCGCCCGAAATACATCACCGCCACCCGCTCGGCGATCGCCTCGACGACCGCGAGGTCGTGGCTGATGAAGAGGTAGGTGAGGCCGAGCCGCGCGCGCAGGTCCGACAGGAGGTTCAGCACCTGCGCCTGGATCGACACGTCGAGGGCCGAGACCGGCTCGTCGAGCACGAGGATGCGCGGCTCGGCCGCGAGCGCCCGGGCGATGCCGATGCGCTGCGCCTGCCCGCCGGAGAACTCGTGCGGGTAGCGCTCGAGGAATTCCGGCCTGAGCGAGACGAGATCCATCAGCTCGGCGACGCGCCGCTCGCGGGCGGGGGCGTCGGCCTCGAGGAGATGGACGAGGGGCGCCTCCAGGATCCGGCGGATGGTCTTGCGCGGGTTGAGCGCGCTCGCGGGGTCCTGGAAGACGTACTGGATGGTGCGGCCGAAGGCCCGCGGCCCGGCCTTCGTCGCCTCGCCGAGGGTCTTGCCCTCGAGCGTGATCCTGCCCTGGCTGGGCGGGACGAGGCCGACCAGCATGCGCGCGAGGGTCGACTTGCCGCAGCCCGACTCGCCGACGATGCCCAGCGTCTCGCCCGGCGCGACCGACAGCGTGACGTCGCGCACGGCCTGGACCGTCGGTGCGCGCCCACCCAGCAGCCGGCGCGCGCCGCCGAAGGTCTTGCCGAGGCCGCTCGTCTCGAGGATCGGCCGGGTCTCCGCTGCGCCTGTCATGCCGCGCTCCCCGGTCATGCCGCGCTCCCCTCGCGGGCCTCGCGCATCACCTCGCCGGCGTAGAGGCAGCGTGCGGCGCGCCCGTCGGCGACGGAGATCGGCGGGATCTCGCCCTCGCGGCAAGCGCCCGTCGCGCGCGGGCAGCGCGGCGCGAAGGCGCAGCCGTCGGGCAGCGCGTCGACCGCAGGCGGCAGGCCGGGGATCGCGTCGAGCGCGCGCCTGCCGGAGCCGAGGATCGGCACGCAGGCGATCAGCCGGCGCGTGTAGGGATGCGCGGGCGCGGCCAGCACCTCGGCGGTGGGGCCCTCCTCGACGATGCGGCCGGCATACATCACCGCGACGCGGTCGCAGAGCTGCGAGACGACGCCGAAATCGTGGGTGATGAAGAGGAGGGCGAGGCCGTGCTCGCGCCGCAGCTCGTCGAGGAGCGCGAGGATCTGCGCCTGGACGGTGACGTCGAGCGCCGTCGTCGGCTCGTCGGCGATGATCAGGTCCGGCTCGTTGGCGAGCGCCATGGCGATGGCGACGCGCTGGCGCATGCCGCCGGAGAGCTCGTGCGGCAGCGCCTCGGCGCGATCCGCGGCGGCGGGAATGCGCACGCGCTCCAGGAGAGCGACGGCCTGCGTCCACGCTTCGGCGTGGGACGCCGGACGGTGGGCGCGGATCGCCTCCACGAGCTGGTCGCCGACCGAGAAGAGCGGGTGGAGCGTGCCGAGCGGGTCCTGGAAGATGTAGGAGACGCGCCCGCCGCGCAGCGCCCTGAGCTTCTCGCGCGGGAGCGACAGTACGTCCTCGCCCGCGCGCCAGACCCGGCCCGAGCGGATCACGCCGGGCGGGGAGGGGACGAGGCCGAGCAGCGAGAGCGCGGTGACGGACTTGCCCGAGCCGGATTCGCCGACGAGTCCGAGGCATTCGCCGCGGCGGATCGTGAAGGAGACGTCCTCGACGGCGCGCAGGACGCGCGCCCCGATCTCGAAGCGGGTCGAGAGCCGGCGCACGGCGAGCGCGTGGTCCCCCGTGGGCGCCGCCGCCGCGTCCGCGCCCTCGCTCTTCGGGCGGGCGATCCGAGTCACCGCCGATGGGCGGGCGAGCGCGCCGGCGGAGAGGCGCGGGTCGAGCGCATCGCGCACGCCGTCGCCGACCAGGTTGATGCTCATCACGACGAGGAAGATGGTGACGCCCGCGATCGTGGTGACGTGCGGTGCGGTGAGCATCACCTTGCGCCCCTCGCCGAGGATCGAGCCGAGATCCGCCTGCGGCGGCTGCGAGCCGAGCCCCAGGAAGGAGAGGCCCGCCGTCTCGAGGATCATCCAGCCGACGGTGGTCGACATGGTGATCACGATCACCGGCATGACGTTGGGCAGGATCTCGGAGACGAGGATGCGCCCGTGCCCCATGCCCGCCAGCCGCGCCGACTCGACGAAATCCTTGTGCGCGAGGCCCACCGTGACGCCGCGGATGTTGCGGGCGAAGAAGGGGATGTTGACCACCGCGACCGCGTAGAGCGCGTTGAGCAGCCCCGGCCCGAGCACGGCGACGATGGCGAGCGCGAGCAGGATGTAGGGAAACGCCATCAGCATGTCGATCGAGCGCATCAGGGCGTTGTCGAGCCTGCCGCCCGCGTAGCCGGCGACGAGGCCGATCGTCGAGCCGACGAGGGCCGCCACCAGCGTCGCCGCGACGCCCATCGAGAGCGACAGGCGCGTGCCCCAGACGAGCCGCGAGAGCAGGTCGCGGCCGAGCTCGTCGGTGCCGAGCAGGTGCCCGGGGGTGAGCGGCGGCAGCAGGCGGTTCGCCGGCGCCGTGGCGTTCGGGTCCGCGAGCGGAAGGATCGGCGCGAGGATCGCGACGGCGACGATGGCGCTCAGCACCACGAGGCCCACGCCCGCCAGGCGGTTGCGCAGGAGGAGCCGCAGGAAGGAGCGGCGCTCGCGCTTGCGGGGCGGCGCATCGAGGGCGTCGACGGGGGCCTCGACGGGGGCGGGGGCTGCGGCCGGCTTCATGTCTTCACCCGCGGGTCGACGAGACTCTGGAGCACGTCGACGAGGAGATTGATCAGCACGTAGCTCGCCGCCACCACCAGCACCCCGCCCTGCACGAGCAGGATGTCGCGCGTGGAGATCGCCTGCACCAGCATGCGCCCGATGCCCGGCCACTGGAACACGGTCTCGATGTAGACCGCGCCGCCGAGCACGAAGCCCGCCTGGATGCCGATGACGGGGATGATCGAGACGAGAGCCGCCTTGAAGGCGTGGACGTAGATCACGCGCCGTTCGGGCAGGCCCTTGGCGCGCGCGGTGCGGATGTAGTCCTGGCGCAGGACCTCGAGCATCGCCGAGCGCGTGAGGCGCGCGACGACCCCGGTCGCGACCGCCGCCAGCGTCACGGCGGGCAGGATCAGGTGGCGCAGGAGGTCGGGCAGGTCGCCGCCGCCGTAGATCGCATACATGCCCGACGCCGGCAGCCAGCGCAGCTCGACCGCGAAGAGGAGGATGAGCAGCAGCCCCAGCCAGAACGAGGGCATCGAGATGCCGACGAGCACCGCGAGCGTCACCGCCTTGTCGGCGAGCCCGTACTGCCGCACCGCGGAGACGATGCCGGCTAGGAGGCCGAAGATCGTGCACAGGACGAGCGCCGCGCCGGCGAGGATCGCGGTGGCCGAGAAGCGCTCCAGCACCTCGTCGAGGACGGGGCGGTTGAGCGAGTAGGAGCGGCCGAGATCGCCCTGCAGGAGGTTCGTCAGCCAGGTGACGTACTGCACCGGCAGCGGCTGGTCGAGGCCGAGCTGGGCGTTGAGCCGCGCCACGTTGTCGGGCGTCGCGTAGGCGCCGAGTATGGCGAGCGCCGGGTCGCCCGGGATCAGCGCCATGATGAAGAAGACGATGAGGGTGAGCCCGAACAGGATCGGCACCAGGGCGGCGACCCGCTTTGCGATGTAGAGGTGCATCCGCGCGGTCCTCCAGCTTCGCCGCCGATGGCGGCCGCCGACCGATGCTCCCCGTCCTCGAGGACATCGGTCGGATCACACGTGCACGGCGGGCGGGCGACCCTCGTCCTTCCCGGTAGGGGAAGGTGGATCGGCGCGCAGCGCCGAGACGGATGGGGCGCGCGGCACGCGCGTTCGGCGTAGCCGAAGGGCACCGGTGGCGACGGACACGTCGGCTTCCGCTTCGCGGAACGCGTCGCTCGCGCGCCGCGCCCCATCTGTCACCGGCTTCGCCGGCGACACCTTCCCCTACAGGGAAGGAGAACGCCGGCATCGGCGTTGCAGCTCGGCCCGCCCGCCCGAACGGCTCGCCCCGACCCGCCGCCCCGGCCTCACTCCTTGGTCACGTCGTGCAGCAGCAGGAAGAAGGACGGCTGCAGCGCGAAGTCGTCCACCGCCGCCGTCGTCACGGCGTTCTGCTTCCAGTTCGCGACGAAGATCCAGGGCGCGTCCTCCTGGACGATCTCCTGCATCTCCTTGTAGAGGCGCGCGCGCTCCTCCTGGTCGGTGGCGGTGCGCGCCTCCTGGAGCAGGCGGTCGACCTCGGGGTTGGAATAGTAGCCCGAGTTGAAGCCGCCCTCCTCAGGCCACGCCTCGCTGCGCAGAGCGAGGTAGGGCAGGGTGTCGGGATCGTTCGTCATCCAGGCCATCTGCGCCATGTCGGCCTTGCCCTCGAGGCCCGGGTTCACCTGGGCGAGGAAGGTGTTCCACTCGTAGGTCTCGATCTCGACGTCGAGCCCCACCGCCTCGAGATCGGCCTGGATCGCCGTGCCCATCGGCACGGGGTCGAGCATGCCGGAGCCGCCCTCGGTGACGAACATCGTCACCGTCGCTCCGGTCGCGCCGGCCTCCTCGATGAGCTGGCGGGCCCGCTCGGGATCGTGCGGATAGGGCTCGAGCTCCTCGTTGTAGGCCCAGGCGAAGGCGGGCGGGATCGGGCCGGACGCGATCTCGGCGGTGCCCTGCAGCACGTTCTCGACGAGCGCCTGCTTGTCGATCGCGTAGTTCGCCGCCTGGCGCACCCGCACGTCGTCGAAGGGCGGCTCCTTGGCGTTGAGGATCATGAACCAGACGTGCGGCCCGGCCTGCTCGTAGAGCACGTAGTCGTCGCTTTCGGAAAAGCGCGCGACGGAATCGGGGGGCACCTCCACCATCACGTCGATGCCGCCCGACAGCATCTCGGCGACACGGGTGTTGGCGTCGGTGATGGGCCGGAAGATCACCGCCTCGAGCGGAGGCGCGCCGTCCCAGTAGTCCTCGTTGCGGGTCACGACCACGGCGGTGTTGGCGTCCCAGCTCTCGAACTCGAACGGACCGGTGCCGGAGGGATTGCGGCCGAAATCGGCGCCGTGCTCGGCCACCGCCGCGGGCGAGACGATGAGCCCGGTGGGGTAGGCGAGGTTCGAGAGGAAGGGGGCGTAGGGCTCGTTCAGGGTGAAGCGCACCGTGCGGTCGTCCACCGCCTCGACCGTGTCGATCGCCGAGAAGAAGAACGACAGCGGGAACGGGCCGGTGTCGTGGTAGGGGTGCTCCTCGTCGAGCATGCGCTCGAAGTTGAACACCACCGCTTCCGCATCGAGCGCCGTGCCGTCGTGGAAGGTCACGCCCTCGCGCAGGGTGAAGGCGTAGACCGTGCCGTCCTCGGACACGTCCCAGCTCTCGGCCAGCGCCGGCTCGATCTCGAACGAGCCGTCGGCGTAGCGCACGAGGCCGTCGTACAGGTTCACGACGATGCGGAAGTCGTTGGCGGCGGTGACGGCGGCGGGGTCGAGCGACTTGGGCTCGGCGATCTGGCCGACGGCGAGGACGCCGGGCGGCGTCTGCGCCAGAGCCGGCGGCGCGGCGGGCGCCAGGATGAGGGTCGCGGCGATGGCCGCGCTCGCGAGAAGGCCCGTGCGGCGAAGATGCATGGTCGTCGTTCCCTTTCGAATGCGGCCTCGCTCCGGCCGTGTGACGTCCCCCGACGGCGCGCCGCGTCCCGGGATTGCCGGGCGCGCGCATTGATCGATGAATTTATGCTGATAAATTCCCCCCGATCAAGCATGCATCATGATCGTCTCGCGGGCACCGCCGGGGAGGCGATCGAAGGGAGGCCGGCCGCATGACCTACGCGATCCTCGTCCGCGATCCGCAGACCGGCGACCTGGGCGGCGCGGTCGCCACCGGCACGCCCGTCGTCGGCGGGTTCGTGCTCCATGCGGAGCCCGCGGTCGGGATCGTGGCGACGCAGGGCCTGAGCACTTCCACGCTCTGGGGCGCATCCGCGCTCCGGCGCCTCGTGCTCGGCGAGACGCCGCGGGAGGTCGTCGCCGGGCTCGTCGCGGACGACGAAGGCCGCGAGGCGCGCCAGCTCGCGGTCCTCGACATCCGGGGGGCGTGTGCCGCCTTCACCGGCGCGGACAACCTCCCGGCCCGCGGCACGCACGAGGAGCCGGGCCTCGTCGTGGCGGCGAACTGGGTCGCGGGCGCGGATCTGCCGGAGCGGGTCGCCGCCGCCTTCCGCGCGGCGCGCGGCGATTTCGCCGATCGGCTGCTCGCGGCGCTCGCCGCCGGGGCCGCGGCCGGGGGCGACGTGCGCGGGGACCGCTCGGCGGCGCTGCGCATCGTCTCCGCCGAGCGCCCGCCGGTCGACCTGCGCGCGGACGACGATGCGGACCCGATCGGGCGCCTGCGCACGATCCTCGCCGCGACCCGCGAGCCGGCGTTCCAGCGCTTCCTGTCCAACATCCCGACGCTGCTCGAGCCCGAGAAGCGCGCGCCGTCACCACCGCGCGAGGAGTGACCCGCGTCCTATCCCGCTGCTGTCTCGGACGAGACCGAGAGCCACCACGCCTCCAGCGCGGCATCCTCGCAGGAAAGCGGCGTGTCGAGCCCGCCCGCGAACGCGTCCCAGGCCGCACGGAACCGCTGCGGGACGCCGACGACGAGGGGGATCCCGGCGGCGACACAGGCGCCGATCTCGGCGGCGAGCCCGGCGCCTTCCGCTTCGAGCTTGCCGAACTTGTTGACGATCACGCAATCGGGCGCATCGGCGAGCGCCGCCGCGAGCCGCGCGCCGGCGGCCGCGAGCCCGCGCGGGTCGACGCGGCAGCCCCTGGCGCCGGGCCCGAGATCCTGGCAGATCGAGACGACGTCGCCGCTCGAGAGGTCGCGCAGCGCCATGTCGCCGCGCATGCAGGCATCGGCCTCGAGCTCCGCTTCGACCAGGCCCGCGACCCGGTGCCCGCGGGCGCGAAGCCGCGCAGCGAAATCCGAGACGAGTGCCGAGACCGGCTCCTCGGGCGTGTAGACGATAGCGGCGATGCGAGGCGCGTCGGTGCTCATGGGGCGCCGGCCTTGCGGATGCGGAAGACGAGCACCTCGGCCCCGCCCTCGACCGGCCGGGTCTCGCGGTCGACGAGCGCGTCACCGGTCTCGTTCACGAGATGCGGGATGTCGATCACCGCCATCGGGTCCGTGCAGGTCACGACGAGGAGCGCGCCCGGCGCCGCCTTCGAGAGCGCCTTGCGCGTCTTGAGAGCGGGGAGGGGGCACTTGAGGCCGCGCAGGTCGAGGTCGATCTCGCTCATCGTGCCGATGGCGTAGTCCCCCGCGCGGGCGCACGCAAGGGCGTCGACGTCGCGGGGGAGACCCGGGAGGCGGGAAGCCTCAGGCCACGGCCGCCATCAGCTGCGCCTTCGACATCTTCGAGCGACCCGGCACGTCCTGCGTCTTCGCCTTCTCGTAGAGCTCGGCCTTGCTCGGCTCGCGGCCCGAGCGGCCGCTGGCCGATGCGCGGGAGGAGCCGCCGGTGTCGCGGTGGCGGGCGGTCTTCCTCGCCACGTCCTTCGGCTGGCTGGAATGCTGCTTGCCGCGCCGGGTGTCGGCGCGCTTCTTGCGCGTCGTCCGCTCGTATTCCTCCTCGGAGAGGGTCTCCCGCGCCGTCTTCGGCAGGTAGCGCTCGCCCGTGTCCTCGCTCTTCCTGCCGGACTCCGTGCCCCACTCCTCGTCCGTCCACTGCTTCAGGTGATTGTCGGAGGACTTCTTCCCCGCGTAGCCGCCGCCGCGGGACTTGTATTCCTGCGTGGCCATCTGCGCCTTGCGCGCCGACCATTGGCCCGGGCGCCCGCCCTTGTCCGACCGGGTCACGTCAGTCTTCACCTTTTCCCAGAGCTTCGGGTCGGTCTTTTTCGCGGTCCCGGACATGCGGGGCCTCCTTTCGCCGTTCTTTCTCGGCGAACGGAACGGAGGCTCTCGGGCCGGGTTCCGCCACGGTTGACAGGCGCGACGTCGCGGCGCATGAAAACGGTATGATCACGAGCCGCGCCCGCGCCCGACGTCCGCTCACCGCCTCGCTGCGGCGATAGGCGCGCGCATCCGCCGTGCCGACGCCCGCGAGGCCGCGCCCGATGCGCGGCCTTTTTCGTGTCTCCATCCCTCACCGACGATCATCACGGGACCTCCTGCCATGCCCGCTTCCTCGCCCGCACCCACGCTCTTCATCGACGGCGAAGCCGGAACGACCGGGCTCGAGATCCGCGAGAAGCTCGCGCGTGTGCCCGGCATCGAGGTCCGCTCCATCGACCCCGCGCTGCGCAAGGATCCCGCCGCGCGGCGCGACATGATGGCGTCGGTCGATCTCGTCGTGCTGTGCCTGCCCGACGCGGCGGCGAAG
This sequence comes from Salinarimonas rosea DSM 21201, assembly GCF_000429045.1. GTDB lineage: Bacteria > Pseudomonadota > Alphaproteobacteria > Rhizobiales > Beijerinckiaceae > Salinarimonas > Salinarimonas rosea. The sequence goes on along the minus strand of NZ_AUBC01000004.1, from coordinate 276,292 downwards.
GAGTCCGTCGCGCTCGCGGCCGAGCTCGGGGCGGATGCGCCGAAGATCCTCGATGCCTCGACGGCGTTTCGCGTCGATCCCGCCTGGACCTACGGCTTCGCGGAGATGGCGCCCGGGCAGGCGGAGGCGATCGCGTCCGCGCGCCGGGTCTCCAACCCGGGCTGCTACCCCACCGGCGCGATCGCGCTGCTGCGCCCCCTCGTCGAGGCCGGGCTCGTGCCGCGGGACTTCCCCGTGACGATCAACGCCGTCTCCGGCTATTCCGGTGGCGGCCGCCAGATGATCGAGGCCTACGAGGCCGGCACGGCCCCCGCCTTCGAGCTGTACGGGCTGACGCTCGAGCACAAGCACGTGCCGGAGGTGCAGGGCTACTCGGGCCTCGCGCGCCGGCCGATCTTCGTGCCGTCCGTCGGCAATTTCCGCCAAGGCATGCTGGTCTCGATCCCGCTCCATCTCGACGCGCTCCCCGGCGCGCCGAAGGCGGCCGACCTCGAGGCGGCGCTCGCCGGCTACTACCCGCAGGGCGGCCTCGTCGGCGTCGTCCCGACCGCCGGAGAGACGCGTCTCGAGCCGGAGGCGCTCAACGGCAGCGATGCGCTGGAGCTGCGCGTCTTCGCCAACGAGGCGATGCGCCATGCGCTGCTCGTCGCGCGCCTCGACAACCTCGGCAAGGGCGCGTCCGGCGCCGCGGTGCAGAACATCGCGCTGATGCTCGGGCTCGGCTGAGGGCGACGGCTCGCCTGCTCTACCGCTTCTCGTGGGCCGCGCGCAGACGCCGGCCTTTTCCTTCCCCTACAGGGAAGGAAAAGGATGGGCGCATCCCGCCGAGTAAGAACCGTCGCCGGCCTGCATCGAGGGTGCGCCCGCCGCCTCACCCCGGCTCCCGCAGGGCGGCGAGCAGGCGCTCGCATTCCATCAGCTCGTCGAGGGCGCCGCGCAAGGTGCGGGCCGCCTCGTCGGAGAGGAAGGTGTCGCGCTCGCGGGTGGCGAAGGCGGCCTCCTCGGCGGTGTCGGCGCCGCGCTCCGCCTCGGCGCCCTCGCCGGTGAGGGAGGGCTCGACCTTGGCCTCGCCCCGGCCGACGGCGGCCACGAAGCGCACGCCCTCGCTCTTGAGGATCCGCTGCACGCCCTTGATCGTGTAGCCTTCCCCGTAGAGCAGGTGGCGGATGCCGCGCAGGAGGTCGACGTCCTCGGGCCGGTAGAAGCGCCGGCCGCCGCCGCGCTTGAGCGGCTTGATCTGGGCGAACTTGGTCTCCCAGAAACGCAGGACGTGCTGGGGAACGTCGAGGTCCTCGGCGACCTCGCTGATCGTCCGGAAGGCCTCGGGTCCCTTGTCCATGCCGCCCTCCGCTCGGTGTCCTCGTGGCCGGCTCAGTCCTCGCCGTCCGCCGCGCTCTCGCCGTTGATACGGGCCTTGAGCACGTTGGACGGCTTGAAGACCATGACGCGCCTGGGCTCGATCGGTACCTCGACCCCGGTCTTCGGGTTGCGGCCGATCCGCTCGCCCTTCTCGCGCACGACGAAGGAACCGAAGGAGGAGAGCTTCACCGTCTCCCCGCGCTCCAGGCAATCGCAGATCTCCGACAGGACCGATTCCACCAGCGCCGCCGACTCGGTGCGCGACAGTCCCACGCGCTGGTAGACCGCCTCGCACAGATCAGCGCGTGTCACCGTCCGTCCCGCCATCAGATGAGCCCCCTCGTCCGCCGCTCACGCCCGGAAACGCTAGGCCGTGGCGCGGTGTGAATCAACAGCCCGCGCGACGGCGATCGACATTCACTACCACCGGATGAGAGCGCTGCCCCAGGTGAAGCCGCCGCCGATCGCCTCCAGCATCACGAGGTCCCCCTGCTTCAGCCGTCCGTCCTTCGCCGCCACGTCGAGGGCCAGCGGGATCGAGGCCGCCGAGGTGTTGCCGTGGCGATCGACCGTGATCACCACCTTCTCGCGGGCGATGCCGAGCTTGTCGGCGGAGGCGTCGATGATGCGCTTGTTCGCCTGGTGCGGCACGAACCAGTCGAGCTCCTCGGCGCTCGTGCCGGTCGCCTCGAAGGCCGCCTCGACCACGTCGGTGACCATGCCCACCGCGAATCGGAAGACCTCGCGGCCCTCCATGCGCAGGTGACCGGTGGTGCCCGTGGAGCCCGGGCCGCCGTCGACATAGAGCTTGTCGCGGTAGCGCCCGTCCGAGCGCAGCTGCGTCGTCAGCACGCCGCGGTCGGCGCTCGTGCCCGCGCTCTCCTGCGCCTCGAGCACGATCGCGCCCGCGCCGTCGCCGAAGAGCACGCAGGTGGTGCGGTCGGTCCAGTCGAGCAGGCGCGAGAAGGTCTCGGCCCCGATCACGAGCGCGCGCCGCGCCGAGCCGGAGGCGAGGAACTTGTCCGCCACCGCCACCGCGTAGACGAAGCCGGTGCACACGGCCTGGACGTCGAAGGCCGCGCCGTGATGCATGCCGAGCCCGGCCTGGATCATCGTCGCGGTGGAGGGGAAGGTGTGGTCTGGCGTCGAGGTGGCGACGACGATCAGGTCGATGTCGTCGGGCGTCATCCCGGCGTCCGCCAGCGCCGCCTTCGCCGCGGCGAGGCCGAGCGTCGAGGTGGTCTCGCCCTCGGCGGCGATGTGGCGGTTGCGGATCCCCGTGCGCTGGACGATCCACTCGTCCGAGGTCGCGACGATACCCTCGAGATCCGCGTTCGGGACCACCTTCGGGGGCAGGTAGGAGCCGCAGCCCCTGACGACGGAACGCACCTTCATCTGGGTCTCTTCCTCACGCCGGCGGGACGGCCGGCGTCTCCTCGAGCATGTCCCTGATGGTCCGCATCAGGTCGAAATGCGCCATGTCGTAGGCGATGTCGATCGCCGCCGCGACACCCTTGGCGTCCGCCCCGCCGTGGCTCTTGATGACCACGCCCTCCAGCCCGAGGAAGACGCCGCCGTTCGAGCGGCTCGGGTCCATCTTGGCCTTGAGCGCGTCGAAGGCGCGCTTGGCGAACAGGTAGCCGATCTTGGACATCAGCGAGCGGCTCATGGCGCCGCGCAGGTACTCGCCGAGCTGCTTGGCCGTGCCCTCGGCGGTCTTGAGCGCGATGTTGCCGGTGAAGCCCTCGGTCACGACGACGTCGACCGTGCCCTTGCCGATGTCGTCGCCCTCGACGAAGCCGCGATAGGCGAGGTGCGGGAACGCCCCCTCGCGCAGCATGCGCGAGGCCTCCTTCACCGCCTCGATCCCCTTGATCTCCTCGCGCCCGACGTTGAGCAGGCCCACAAGCGGGCGCTCGAGGTCGAAGACGATGCGCGCCATCGCCGCGCCGAGCACCGCGAGGTTGACGTAGTGGCTGGCGTCCGCGCCGATTGAGGCGCCGACGTCGAGCACGATCGACTCGCCCTTGACCGTCGGCCAGATCGCGGCGATGGCCGGGCGGTCCACCTGCGGCATGGTCTTGAGGCAGAACATCGCCATCGCCATCAGGGCGCCGGTGTTGCCGGCCGAGACGCAGACCTGCGCGTCCCCGTCGCGCACCGCCTGGAGGGCGAGCCACATGGAGGATTTGTAGCGCCCGACCCGCAGCGCCTGGCTCGGCTTGTCGTCCATCTTCACCGAGACGGCGGCGTGGCGCAGCTCCGTCGCTTCCTTGAGCTTGGGATGGGCATCGAGGATCGGTGCGACGACGGCCTCGTCGCCGTACATGACGAAGCGCATGCCCGGATGGCGCTCCAGCGCGAGCGCGGCGCCCGGCACCACCACGGACGGGCCGTGGTCGCCGCCCATGGCGTCGAGCGAGATCCGGATCGTCTTCGTCATCGTCAGCGCGCGCGTGCCTTCGCAGGGTGGATCGGGGCCGATGGACCGTGGGCGAAAGAGCCCGGAACATAGCGACCCGTTCCGGCGCCGCAACCGAAATCTCCCGCCGCGCTCGGGAAGGGCGGACGTTCACCCGACGAAGATCAGCTGTACTGCCGCACGGCCACGCGGTCCTGCCAATCGGCTCCGCCGTAGGAGACGAGGTGGATGAAGACCTCGCGTCGGTCGTCGATCACGGAGAACGCGATCACCCCCTTCTTGGAAGCCGGTATCGCCCGCAGCCCGGGCATGACCTCGGACCGAAGGGAGCCGCGGTGCGGCGCATGTCGAAGTGCCCGCGCCGCAGCGCGCAACTCCGTGACGATGCGATATGCCGAGGCTGGACCCGCATATGCGATCAGCCTCATCGAAATGCCGGTGAGATCGTCCGCTACGTCCGCGTGGTAGCGCACACGGAACGGCGTCACTCGTCGGCAGCCTCGATCGCGGCGAAAGCCGGTCCGAAAACGTCGTCTTCGTCGACGTACTCCTCCAGAGGCGTCGCCATCCGCTCGCGGATGACGTCCGCGAGCGCGCCGAGCATGAGCCGGCGTTCCTCCTCGGCCCGCATCATGTCCTCGATCGCTGCCGCCACGCCGGCGCTCGCGGTCGCGAAGACGCCGTTCTCCACCTGCTCCATGAGGAACCGGTGGTGGCGGTCGGTGAAGCTCAACGTCGTTTTGATCGTCATGTCGCGCTCCAGCAGTATGACTATATCATACCCCGAGCGGTCGGCAGTGGCAAGGTGGTGCGCGTCTCACATCACCGCTCCGCCGGCCCGGGCGGCTCCCCCCTGGTCCTTCGTGCCCTCGTCCATCGCCCCGTCGTCCATCGCGCCCTTGGCCCAGCCCTCCTTCGTCTCGGCGACGAAGTCCTCCAGCCGCTTCTCGCGGATGGCCTTGCGCAGGCCCGCCATCAGGTCCTGGTAGTAGGCGAGGTTGTTCCAGGTCAGCAGCATCATGCCCAGGATCTCGCTGGAGCGCACGAGATGGTGCAGGTAGGCTCGCGAGTAGGCGGTCGCCGCCTCGCACTTGGAGCCGGCGTCGAGGGGACGGGTGTCCTCGGCGTACTTGGCGTTCTTCAGGTTGAGCCGGCCCGAGCGGGTGAAGGCCATGCCGTGGCGGCCGGCGCGGGTCGGCATCACGCAGTCGAACATGTCGACGCCCCGGCGGACGGCCTCGACGATGTCGTCCGGCGTCCCGACCCCCATCAGGTAGCGCGGCCTCGCGGGCGGCAGATGCGGCTCCACCGTCTCGATCATGGCGAGCATCACGTCCTGCGGCTCGCCGACCGCGAGCCCGCCGATCGCGTAGCCTTTCAGGTCGAGCCCGACGAGCTCGCGGGCGCTCTCGACGCGAAGACGCGCGTTCGCCCCGCCCTGGACGATGCCGAACATCGCCCGCCCGGGCTGCTCGCCGAAGGCGATGCGGCAGCGCTCGGCCCAGCGCAGGGAGAGGCGCATCGCCTTCTCCACCGCCTCGTCGGTGTTCGGCAGCTTCACGCACTCGTCGAGCTGCATCTGGATGTCGGAGCCGAGCAGTCCCTGGATCTCGATCGAGCGCTCCGGCGTGAGCCGGTGCATCGAGCCGTCGACGTGGGACTGGAAGGTGACGCCGTCCTCGTCGAGCTTGCGCAGCCCTGCGAGCGACATGACCTGGAAGCCCCCGGAATCGGTGAGGATCGGGTAGGGCCAGTTCATGAAGGCGTGCAGCCCGCCGAGCCGGGCGATGCGCTCCGCCCCCGGGCGCAGCATCAGGTGGTAGACGTTGCCGAGCACGACGTCGGCGCCGAGCGCCTTGACCTGGTCGGGATACATCGCCTTGACGGTCGCGGCCGTGCCCACCGGCATGAAGGCCGGCGTGCGGATGACGCCGCGAGGCATGCGCACCTCGCCGGTGCGGGCCGCGCCGTCCTGCGCCGCGACGTTGAAGAGGAATTCCTCGCTCATGCGCTTCCTTTCGCCACCCGCATCAGATGAGCGGGCAAACGCGTCATCACGAAGATCGCCGCCGACGCGGCCTCGCGTGCGTCGAGCGCGAGCCGGTCCTCCCAGCCGATCGGCGTACCGTCCTCGGCGAGCGCCGCGGGTCGCGGCTGCGCCTCGACGCCCAGCGCGCGGGCCGCGCCGACGAGGGCGCGCAGCTTCGGGCGCAGGAAGCTCACCGGCGTGTCGAGATCGCGCAGCCGCTCGACCTTCTCGTCGAGCGACCCCCGCCAGCGCTGCCCGAGCACGCGGTACATCCAGCTCAGATGCCGGTCGAGCACGCGAGCCGAGAGGGCGATACAGCTCATGTGCCGCCCGGAGACGTAGGCCGAGACGAGCTCGCGATAGGCGGCGCGATCGAAGCTCCCCATCTCCGGCGGCGGCGGGCCGATGAAGCGCTCGACCCATTCCGCGCGCCGCAGCACGGCGTCCTCGTCCTCGGGAGCGGTGACGATGGCGTAGTGCAGGTCGACGTCGCGGGCCCGCACGGGTGCGACGCAATGGCCGAACAGGTCGGGACCGACGTCGACGATCATCGCCCGGCTCCGGCATCCGCCCGGTGCAGGAGGCTCGAATCGCCGAAGGAGTAGAAGCGGTAGCCGCTCGCGATCGCATGCGCGTAGGCCGCGCGCATCGTCTCGAGGCCGCAGAAGGCCGAGACGAGCATCATCAGGGTCGAGCGCGGCAGGTGGAAGTTCGTCATCAGCATGTCGACGGCGCGGAAGCGGAAGCCCGGCGTGATGAAGATGGACGTGTCGCCCGAGAAGGGCGGGATCGTGCCGTCGTCGCGCACCGCGCTCTCGAGCAGCCGCAGCGACGTGGTGCCCACCGCCACGAGACGCCCGCCCCGCGCGCGCGCCGCGTTCAGCGCGGTCGCGGTCTCCTCGGTGATCGTGCCCCATTCCGCGTGCATGCGGTGGTCGGCGGTGTCCTCCGCCTTCACCGGCAGGAACGTGCCGGCGCCCACGTGGAGCGTGACGAAGTGCCGGGCGATTCCCCGCGCGTCGAGCCTCGCGAAGAGCTCGTCGGTAAAGTGGAGACCCGCCGTCGGCGCGGCGACGGCACCGGCCTCGCAGGCATAGATCGTCTGGTAGTCCCGCGCGTCGCGCGCGTCGGCCGCGCGCTTGCCGGCGATGTACGGCGGCAGCGGCATCTCGCCGATGCGCGCGATGGCGAGGTCGAGATCGGGGCCGGACGCCGCGAAGTCGAGCACGACCTCGCCGGCCTCGCCCTTCTCGGCGACGATCGCCGCGAGCGCACCGAACGCCGAGCCCGCGTCTCCGAAGACGAGCGGGTCGCCGGCCGCGAGCTTCTTCGCGGGCCGGGCGAAGGCGCGCCAGCGGCTGCCGCCCTCGCGCTTGTGCAGCAGGATCTCGATGCCGGCGACGGCCTCGCCGCGGGTGCGCCGCGCGTGCAGGCGGGCGGGGATGACCCGGGTATCGTTGAGGACGAGGACGTCGCCGGGCGCCAGCAGATCCGGCAGGTCGCGCACGATCCGGTCCTCGAGACGGAGATCGGAGCTGGCGTCGGGCCGTACGACGAGGAGCCGCGCGGCGTCGCGCGGCTCGGCGGGGCGCAGGGCGATGCGCTCGTCCGGCAGGTCGAAGTCGAAGTCGTCGACGCGCATGGTCCTCCCCGCGACAGGCGGCGTCTTGTGACGCCGCCCGCCCGCGCGGTCAAGCCGCGCTGCCGGGGCGCGGCCCGGTCAGGGCTTGTAGACGCCGGCCGGGACCGCGGGCGCCGCCTGCGGGCGGTCCCAGCGATAGGTCAGCGACACCGAGACGATGTCGATGGAGGGTTCGGCCACGGCGCGATAGGTCACCGGCGCGACGTAGGACGGGTTGCCCGAGGTCGGCGACAGGTCGATCGGCGCCTCCTTCACGAAGAGATGGGAGTAGGAGGCGTCGATCCGAAGCTGCGGCGTGGCCTGGTAGCCGATGCCCGCGGAAAGCCAGAGACGATCGTTGTCCGAGATGATGACGTTGCGCACGCGGTCGGACACGGCCGACCACTCGTAGGCGACACCTCCCCGCAGCGTCAGCCTGTCGTTCCAGGCGTACTCGGCGCCGGCAGAAACGTAGACGCTGTCGTCGTACTCGAAGTTCAGCGTCGTCGCCGTGATCGGCGTTCCCGTGACGTTGACCGGGATGTTGTCGAACACGCTCCAGTTCGTCCACTCGCCCCCGAGATGGACCGTCCAGCGATCGTTCAGGACCTGCGAATAGCCGACCGTGATCGAGTCGGGCAGGTGCAGGCGCGCATTGATGGGCAGGGTCGGCAGCCCGGGCCGGGCGAGCGAGCCCTCGAGGTCGTGCTCGACGACCGAGCGGTAGCCGACGCCGATGGTGGCTCCCTGCCAAGGGGTCAGCACGGCGCCCACGCGGAAGCCGAAGGCGAGATCGTCGCCCTCGAGGATGACCGGCGGCGCGCCCACCGCCAGGCTGGAGGCGCGCTTGAGCGTGATGTCGAGGTACTGGACCTGCATGGCGGCGCCGAGCGCCAGCCAATCGTTCACGCGCCAGCCGATCGTCGGCGCGAAGTTGAGCGTGCGCACGGTGGCCGAGCGGTTGTAGACCTGCCCGAGAAAGTTCTGGTTCTCGGGCTTGGAGGACAGCCCGTAGGGCGCGCCGGTGGTCCAGCCGATGTGCAGGTCGCCGACCTGGAAGTTGGTGTACGACGCCGGCACGAAGGCGCCGTTGCCGCCGATCTCGCCGCTGCCCGCCTGCAGGCCGAGCGCCCGGGCCGTGCCCAGCGTCACCGGATCCGTCACCTCGTACGCGGCGCGCGGCAGGATGTAGGTGGCGTTCAGCTGCGAGTTGCGGCCGGGGAAGAGGACGATCGTGGCCGGGTTCCAGGCCATGGCGCCGAGCCCGATGCCGCCGGACGCGGCGCCGGCGAAGGAGAGGCCCAGCCCCTCGGCGCTCTGCCCGGAGCGCAGCGAGAAGGAGCTCGCGCCCGCGCTCCCGGCAGCGGTGATGGCGGTCGCCGAGACGGCGGCGAGGACGAGTGCCTTGCGGATGGATGCCATGGTCGTTTCCTGCGGTTCTTGTGGGGACACGCCCGATTCGTTCATAGGTGAACTATCATCACCGGCCGCCGCGCCGCGCGCAACCTCTGGGCAGAGGCCTTGTTGGGGTCATGTTCCCATCGCCCGCTCGCCCGCGCAACCGAGCAAGACAGAATAGTATCGGCTGGACAAAGATTTGCTGAGTGTTCTTATGAAGTCGTCCGAGCCGTCGTGGATGGGACGATGGTCCTTCCCGCGTTCTCGAGCCGCCGAAATTCCGCCGCTCGTTGCGCCGGAGCCACACCGGCGGGCCCCGGCGCGTTCCTGCCGAGCCCGTCCGCGCGCCGCGCGTGGTTGCCAGGGACCGCCCGCCCGGCCATTCTCCGCGCCGACCAGGAGGACGACATGAAGCTCGTACGCTACGGCGCCCCCGGAGAGGAGCGCCCCGGCCTGATCGATGCGGAGGGCGCGATCCGCGACCTCTCCGGCGAGATCCCCGACATTTCCGGCCCGGTGCTCGCGCCGCAGGCGCTCACGCGCATCGCCGCGCTCGACCAGGCCGCGCTGCCGAAGGTTCCCGAGGGCACGCGGCTCGGCGCCTGCATCGGCGACGTGGGCCATTTCATCGCCGTCGGCCTCAACTACGCCGACCACGCCGCCGAGACCGGCTCCCCCATCCCCGCCGAGCCGATCCTGTTCTCGAAGGCGCCGTCGTGCATCGTCGGGCCGAACGACGGGATCGCGCTGCCCAAGGGCTCCCAGAAGACGGACTGGGAGGTCGAGCTCGCGATCGTGATCGGGAGGCGCGCGAGCTACGTCGCCGCCAACGAGGCGCTCGAATACGTCGCGGGCTATTGCGTGTGCAACGACGTCTCCGAGCGCGAATTCCAGATGGAGCGCGGCGGGCAGTGGATGAAGGGCAAGTCCGCCCCGACCTTCGGCCCGCTCGGCCCCTGGCTCGTCACCGCCGACGAGGTCGGCGACCCGCAGGATCTCGCCCTGTTCCTGGACGTGAACGGCGAGCGCATGCAGACGGGCACGACGCGCACGATGATCTTCTCCTGCGCGCAGCTCGTCTCGTACATCTCGCATTTCATGGTGCTCGAGCCCGGCGACGTGATCACCACGGGCACGCCGCCCGGCGTGGGGCTCGGCATGAAGCCGCCGCGCTTCCTGAAGGACGGCGACGTGGTGCGGCTCGGAATCGAGAAGCTCGGCGAGCAGGAGCAGCGGGTGCGCGCCTATCCGGGCTGAGCCGTCCGACGGGGAGGGCGCCGGCATCCGGGCTCGCGCATCCGGGCTTGCGCGCGCCGCCCGAACCGGCTATCCCCCCCTCACGTCGGAGCGTAGCGCAGCCCGGTTAGCGCACTTGTCTGGGGGACAAGGGGTCGTGGGTTCAAATCCCGCCGCTCCGACCATTTCTCGCGAAGCTGAGCCTGCCGAGGCAAGCCGTTACGGCGGCGGCGTCCCAGTCGGGTTCGCTGCCGCAGGCGGGATCGCTGGATCGGCGCCGCCCAGCCGGCCCCTCCCCGCGTGATCCACCCTTGCCGCCAACCTTGCCGCCACGCTTCCCGCCGCGCTAGAACCCGGCTGCATGCAGGCCGTCGGCCTGCCGCCGTGACCGTGCCGGGGACCGCATGCCGTCGATCGACATCACCGCGCTCGTGCAGGAATTCGCGGTCCTGTTCGCCGTCATCGATCCCGTGGGCACGATTCCCGTCTTCCTCGCCGCGACGGCCGGGATCGCCGCCGAGCGGCGGGCGGGAGTGGCCGTGCGGGCGGTCCTGATCGCGGCGCTCGTGCTCGTCGGCTTCATCGCGGTCGGTCAGATCTTCCTCGAGGCGGTGGGCGTGAGCCTCGTCTCGTTCCAGATCGCCGGCGGCATCGTGCTCTTCCTGTTCGCGCTCGGCATGATCTTCGGCGAGGCGAAGCCCGATCAGGAGCGCGCCCTCGTCGAGAAGTCCGACGCCGAGCTCGCGGTCTACCCGCTCGCCATTCCCTCGATCGCCGGCCCCGGCGCCATGCTGAGCGTCGTCCTCCTCACGGACAATCGCGCGCATCCGGTGATCGAGCAGGTGCTGACCGCGGCGATGATGCTGGTCGTCCTCGCAATCGTGCTCGCGCTGATGCTCGCCGCCTCGTGGCTGCACAGGTATCTCGGCAATGCCGGCGCGGCGATCATCAGTCGCGTCATGGGCCTCGTCCTCGCCGCGCTCGCGGTCGAGACGATCCTCAACGCCGTCCTGGGCCTGCTGGCGACCCGCTGACGGCGCTCAGGCCGCGGCGCGGGCGCGCGAGGCGGGCTTGACGGCGTCGGGGTAGCGCCGGCCGATCTCCAGGAAGCGCTCCAGGTTGTCGAGGAACAGGCGGGTCAGGTCGGGGTCGAACTGCGCGCCGGCCTCGCGCTCGAAATGCGCGACGATGCGCTCGAGCGGCCAGGGGTCCTTGTAGCAGCGCTTGGCGCCCAGCGCGTCGAAGACGTCGACGATGGCGGTGATGCGCCCGTAGAGATGGATCGCCTCGCCCGAGAGGCCGCGGGGATAGCCGCCGCCGTCGAAGCGCTCGTGGTGCTGGCCCGCGACGATGGCGCCGGCGCGGATCACGGGCCGGCTCGAATCGGCGAGCAGCGCCTCGCCCACCAGCGTGTGGCGCTTCATCACCTCCCATTCGTCGGGATCGAGCTTGCCGGGCTTGTTGAGCACCGCGTCGGGCACGCCGACCTTGCCGACGTCGTGGAGCGCGGAGGCGAGGCGCAGCGTCTCGAGGTCGGCGGGCGCGAGCCCGGCGAGCCGGCCGAGCTCCTCGGCCATGGCGGAGACGCGCGTGACGTGGTGCGCCGTCTCCTGGGAGCGGGTCTCGACCGCGCCGCCGAGGATCGCGGTGATCTCGGCCTGGGTCGCCTCGAGCTCGCCGCGCAGCGAGAGGTTCTCGAAGGCGATCGTGATGTTGCGCGCGAACAGCCGCACGAGCTCCTCGTCGCAGATCGGGCGCCGGTCGGGGTTGGCGAGGTAGAGGAGCGTGCGCGAATCGACGCTGCGGCGCGTGCACACGGCGATGTGGTCGGCGGCGACGACGACGCGCCCGTCGAGCGCGCCCGAGATCCAGCGCTCGAGGAGGTCCGCCGGGACGATCTCCTCCAACACGATCGGCGGCTCGCGCTCCAGCCCGCCGATCGCCGCCAGCACGTGCGGGGACCCGGATTCGACCGCGGCCGCGACGCTGCGCGTGCTCATCAGGGCCGCATCCGGCTCGAGGTCGAGCAGCGAGGTGAGCTGCTCCAGCGCGCCGCGCGCGAACTGCTCGAGATAGCGCGCCTCGTAGAGCCGTGCGGAGGCTTCGATCACCGTCCGCAGCCCCTGCCGGTTGCGCTCCAGCGCGAGGATGTCGCGGTGCCCGCGGATGGCCGACACGACGGCGGAGAAGAGCTTCTGCGCGGTCAGCTCCGCCTTCTCCTTGTAGTCGTTGATGTCGTAGTCGAGGATCACGCTGCGCTCGGGCGCCTGGCCCGGCTCGCCGGTGCGCAGGATGATGCGCACGGCCCCGTCGCCGCGCTCGCGGCGGATCCAGCGCACCAGGTCGAGCCCCGCCCGGTCGGTCTCCATCACCACGTCGAGGAGCACGACGGCGAGCGCCGGCAGCGTCGGGATCAGCGCACGGGCTTCCCTAGCGGAATGCGCGGAGTGGAAGACCACGCCGCGCCCGGCCAGCGCGAGATCGGCGAGCGCGAGCCGCGTGACGTCGTGCACGCCCGGCTCGTCGTCGACGATGAGCACGTGCCAAGCGTCCTCCCGTGCGCCCTCCCGTGCGCCCTCGCGGGCGTCCGCAGCGGGGGAGGCGGTCGCGGCCGTGTCGGTGTCGTCGACGAGGAAGTCCATCATGCCTCGGCTCCTCGGAAGGGCAGGGTGAGAACGAATGTGGTGCCGGCTCCGGGCACGCTCTCGACGGAGACGTCTCCGCCGAGCCGGGCCGTGACGAGGTTGTGGAGGATGTGCAGGCCGAGCCCCGTGCCGCCGCGCGCACGCGCCGTGGTGAAGAACGGATCGAAGATGCGTGCGGCGACCGCCGGCTCCATCCCGACGCCGTTGTCGCGGAAGCGGATCTCCAGGGTCCGCGCGCCGATCGCGGCCTCGAGGGCGACACGGCGGTCGTCGCGGCCCTCGAAGGCGTGGATCGCGGCGTTCGAGACGAGGTTCGTGATAACCTGCGCGAGCGCTCCGGGATCGGTGACCACCTCGCCGTCGGGCTCGACCGAGAGGGAGACGGACAATCGCGCGCGCTTCGTCGTCGGCTCCAGGCTGACGAGGAGGCTGCGCAGCCAGTCTCCGAGCGCGATCGCGCGAACCGCCTGGCTCGTCTGATCGACGGAAATCTGCTTGAAGCTGCGCACGAGGTCGGCGGCGCGCGCGAGGTTGGCATGCGTGATCTCCAGCGAGCGGGTCGCCTCGGCGAGCCCCTGCTCGAGCTGCCGGCGGCCCAGCGTTCCCTCCGCCAACGCCCGGGCGAGCGTCGCGATCTGCGCCTGGAGGTGGGTGACGGCCGTGACGCCGATGCCGACGGGCGTGTTGATCTCGTGCGCGACGCCGGCGACGAGGTCGCCGAGCGAGGCGAGCTTCTCGCGGCGGATGAGCGTCTCCTGGGTGGCCTCGAGGTCGGCGAGCGCATGCCGAAGCTCGGCGGTGCGCAGGGAGACCTGCCGCTCGAGCTCGGCGGTGGCCTGCGAGCGCAGCCGCTCGGCCTCGCGGCGCTCGGAAATGTCGCGCACGGACAGCTGGAAGGAATCCTCCTCCTCGTCGATGAGCGTGATCGTTCCCTCTCCGGGGAAGATGGTCCCGTCGAAACGCCTGAACACGCGCTCGGTCTCGAACCAGCCCTGCGCCCGAGCGATGCCGAGCGCCTCCTCGACCTGGACCCGCGTGACGTCGAACGCGCCCGGCGAGAGCGCGCCGATGGGCAGGTCGACGATCGCCGCGGATCCGGCCCGGAACAGCTCGTGGGCGCGCTTGTTGGCGGCCACGTAGCGGCCGCGGCGCGCGATCAGGATCGCATCGCCGGAATGCTCGAACAGGCGGCGCCATTGCTGCTCGCTCTGCGCCACGCGCTGTTCGGCGCGCCGGCGGTTCGTGACGTCGCGCACGAACACGGCCGCCTCGCCGGGCGCGGAGGAGAAGGCGGTGATCTCGACGACGCCGCCGTCCGGCGTGCCGTCGTAGGCGAGCTCCATCGTCGCCAGCGGCTCGCCGAGGCGCGCCGTGCGCCGCAGCCGTGCGGGCACGTCGGTCCCGGCGATGCGGGGGAACGCCTCCTCCAGCGCACGGCCGATCAGCGGCGCCGGATCGACGCCGAGCGTGCGCGCCGCCGCGGCGTTGATGCGGCGGATGCGCAGCGCGCCGTCCGAGGCGGTCGCGAGCGTGACGACGCCGAAGGGGATCCCATCGAGGATGGCGTGCAGGCGCGCCACGGCGGGGCGGTTCGTCTCCGGATCGTCGGGGAGGAGCGTGGCGGCGTCGGTCATGCATCACGTAACGTCAGGCAGTGCCGCACCCTGACATGTAGGAGATTAATTTTCCCTGTCGCGGACCTTGCTCGGAATGGCCGATGAGAACTCCAGCTTGTCGTTGAGTTCTGTTTCTTTCAACTCCAAGTAAAGTGCCGTCCTGGCGGCGCTCGCCCCATGGGTGCCCGGTGGTACACTTATTACGATTATCAGTCGTGTACTCAAACAGGAGTAGATACTATTGCGTTTTCATAGCGCGAATGCACGTTTTCGTTTGACACGTGAAGATTGCCGCGCCAGAAATGCCGGAACAAAGAGTGTTCGTGAGGCGTATGGGGCGCGGTTCCGCCCGTCCGGGGCGGGACTGATCCTCCGAAACTCGGCGTTGTCAGTTCGACGCATGCGGGGTCCTCCCGCGGTGTCATTCATGCGCGTGCAGTCGTCGTGCCGGCCGGCACGAGGGCACAACGTGGAGGCAAACGTATGTCGGGTGATGAGCCGAAGATGGACATGAAGAAGCATCCGAACGAGATCGACCGCGAGATCGGGCGTCGAATCAAGCAGCGCCGCACCGACCTGGGGCTCAACCAGCAGAGCCTCGCGCAGCAGATCGGCGTCTCGTACCAGCAGGTGCAGAAGTACGAGAACGGGACCGATCGCGTCGGAGCCAGCCGTCTCTTCGCCGTCGCGAATGCGCTGCATTGCCCGGTGGCGGACTTCTACGAGCGGGGCGGGGAGTTCCGGGAGACGGGTCCCGTCTACGAATCCTCGATGGACGCGCAGCGCGTGCTCTCCACCGAGGACGGGCGACTCCTGATCCACGCCTTTCTCACGATCGAGGACACGGCCGTGCGCCAGAAGCTCGTCGAGTTCGCCACCACTCTCTCCACCGCCCTGCGGCGACCGCCGAACGGGCGCCGGGTGCGGCGCAGGCCGCGGCTGTGAACGCACGGCCGCGGCGGTCGCGCCGTCGGCCCGTCGGGTGTGGATGGAAACTAACAAAAGAGAAGATTCCCGTTGCCGCACATCGCGCGTTACCCTAGTGTGCCACGTGCGCCTGTGGGGGCGTACATCGAGAGCACCTCGAAGGCCCGTCGACCCCGTGTCGGCGGGTCTCTTTTCGTGCGCCGGAGCCGTCCCCGCGCGCGGCGTGCCGGCGTCGCAACGCTTTCTCAAGCGGGGAGGGGGTAATCGGGAGGACCGGCGCGCCGCGCCACGACCGATCGAGCCGCCCCGTGTTCGTGCGCACCTTCATCCCCGTCTACGGTGCCCAGCTCGCGCGGCTGGTGATTCCGGTGCTCGTCCTGCCGATCGTGGCGCGCCGCCTCGAGGTCGATGCCTTCGCCGCGCTGATGAGCGCGCAGGCGCTCGCCTACCTCGTCATGCTCGCGCCCGAGTACGGCTTCGCCACCTACGGCGCGCGGGCGATGGCGCAGGCGCGGGGGGACGACGCCCGGCTCGGGCGGGCGGCGCGGGAGATCGTCGCGGCGAAGCTCGTCCTGTGCCTGCCGGCCGCCGCCGCGGGGGCGCTCGCGGCCCTGCTCCTGCCGACGCTCGGGGGCGACCTCCCCCTCGTCGCGCTGACCGTGGCGCTGGGCCTGGCGCTGGGCCTCGCGCCCGGCTGGTTCTTCCAGGGCGTCGGCCGCGCGCAGGTCTACGCCTTCCTGGAGATCGGCGCGCTCGCGGCCTTCCTTCTCCTCGTCTTCCTGGTGCCCTACGGCCCCCGCGATGCGGCACTCGTGCTCGCGCTCCAGGCCGGCCCGCTCGCCCTCGCCGTCGCCATCGGCCACGGGATGATGGCGCGGCGCGTGGGCGTCGCGCGCCCGCCCGTCGCGGCGGTCGCGGTGCATCTGCGGGGGGGCGCCTCGCTCTTTGTCGCCAAGGCGGCGAGCGCGGCGCCGGGCCTCGGGCTGGTCTATCTCGCCGGCTTCCTGATGTCGCCCCAGCTCGTCGCGGTGTACGCTGCGGCGGAGCGCGTGGCGATGGGCTCGGCGAACGTGCTCTGGCCGGTCATGCAGGTCGTCATGCCCGAGATCGCGAGCCGGCGCGCGCACGATCCGGACGGTGCGGCGCGGGTCTTCCGGCGCGGCGCCGGCGCGCTCGTCGCTCTCGGGGTCGCGCTCGGCGCATTCCTCTTCCTCGCCGCCGATCCGATCGTGCGCATCCTGTTCGGCGCGGGATACGGCGAGGCGGCGGAGGTGCTGCGCGTCGCCGCCTTCATCCTCCCGCTCGTCGCGGTCAATGCCGCCTGCAACAACGGCGTCCTCGTCGTGCACGGGCGCGATCGGCAGATCATGGCCATCCAGGTGACGACGGCGGTGCTCGTCTTCGCGGGTGCGGCGCTGTTCGCCGGAGGCGAGGACCCGGCGCGGCTCGCCTGGGTGCGGCTCGCGGCCGAGACCTTCGCCGCCGCGGCGATGGTGGTCGCGAGCCTCGCGGCGGTGCGCGCGGCGTCGCCCGCCTATCCGCGCAGCGCCTCGTAGAGCGCGAGGTGGCCGCGCGCCGCCTCGTCCCACAACGACGCGAGGTCCACCGCGACCGCGTCCCCGCGCCGCTCGTGCGCCGCGACGAGCGCGTCGGCGAACGCGTCCGCCGGGGCGTCGACGGGCACGAGCCGGGTCGCCTGGCTCGCGATCTTGTCGGCGAGCGCGGGGAAGAGGGCGAATTCGTCCGCCCGCGCGGGCTCCGTGGTGACGAGGGGGCGAGCGACCTGCGCGAGCGCGTGGAACGTGCCGCGCCGGGCGCTCACCCCGTCGGTGTAGGGCAGGAGGAACGCGTCACAGGCGGCGAGCACCGTCATCAGCTCGGTCTCGTCTTCGATGCGC
This sequence comes from Salinarimonas rosea DSM 21201, assembly GCF_000429045.1. GTDB lineage: Bacteria > Pseudomonadota > Alphaproteobacteria > Rhizobiales > Beijerinckiaceae > Salinarimonas > Salinarimonas rosea. Next base: position 259,141 of record NZ_AUBC01000004.1, on the reverse strand, counting down.
CCGCGAAAGTCGAGCGCGTCCGACACGCCGAGCGCCTTCGCCCGGGCGAGGAAGGCGGGGCGGTCGTCGGGCTTGTCGTGCAGGAAGTCGCCGCACACGACGAGCCGCGCGTCGAGCCCCTTCGTGCGCAGGGCGGCGAGGGTCTCGAGCAGCAGCTCGGGTCGCTTGGAGGCGTAGAGCACGCCGAAGAAGCCGACGACGAGCTGCGGGCGCCCGTCGCCGCTCGCGCGGATGCGGGCGCCCTCGGCGGCGACCGCGGTGTCGTCGCCCGGGCGCGCCATGATGTTGGGGCCGATCGGGATCATCGCCGCCGCATCGCGCTTCGCCCGGGCGACGACCGGCGAGCGCCGGAACGCGGCGCGCTGCTGCTCGGAGACGAAGACGAAGGCGTCGGTCGCCCACACGTCCGGCAGGAGCGAGAGGTAGCGCAGGCGGTTGAGCGACATCCACTCGTGCAGCGTCACGACGATACGCCCGCGCCGCGTCGCGAGCCGCGCCAGGAACAGCGCGACGCCCGGCAGGAGCGAGTTGCCCCAGCCCTCGATGGGGAGCTGCAGGTGCACGGTCTCGCCGCGGCGCAGCCGCGAGACGATGGCGCGCAGGAACGCGAGCGGGCGGCGGGTCTCGACCGCCTCGATCCGCACGAGGCTCGGCGCGAGGACGTCGATCGCCTCGACCAGGCGGTGCGCGTAGTCCATCACCCCGCAGGTCACCGGCGCGTCCGAGCCGATGATCGTCACCGGTGCGATCCCGTCGAGAGAGCGCGTGTCGCGGGAGTGCGTGTCGAGGGGGAGCGTACCGAGGGGGCGCATCTCGTTCATGACGGGTGTCCTCCGTAGGGTCCGCCGGCCGGGACCCGGGCGCGAGCGGCCGCCTCGATCCGCGCGAGCGCGAACAGGCCCCAGATCAGGCCGAGCAGCAGGTAGTAGTGCCGCCAGTGGTCGGTATCGATCAGGAAGCCCTGGAGCATCTGCACGAACAGCGTCGACCAGACCGCGATCGCCAGCGGCTGCAGCGAGGAGCGCATCGCCACCGTCGCGAATCCGACGGCGATCGTCGCGAGCGTCAGCGCGAGGTAGGCGACCCCGCCGAGCCAGCCGTAGGAGGCGAAGGCGTTGATGTAGACGTTGTGCGGGTCCTCGGGCCAATGGTAGCGGAATTGGCGCGGACCGTAGCCGTTGGGCATCGCGAACAGGGTCGGCAGCGCGCGGGCGTGGTTGCCGAACCGGCCCGTGGGGCCGACGTCGTAGTACTGGTTCAGGCTCGCGCGCACCTCGAACATCTCCCGCACCGGCTCGATCGAGAGCGCGGCGCCGAGCGCGCCGACGCCGACGACCGGCGCCAGCGCCACGAGGCCGAGGATGCGCATGCGGATCCTCGGCGTCGCGGCGAACAGGAAGGTGAGCCCGGTCACCACGAGGAGCGAGGCGCCCGCGTGTCCCCAGGCGCCGCGGGAGAAGGAGAGGAACACGCCGCCCACGAGGATCAGCGAGAAGAGCGCGGCGTCGCGCCAGAAGCGCCCGCGGCCGGTCAGCATGTCCTGCGCGAGCAGCACGAGCGGGAAGATCACGAAGGTGCCGAGGACGTTGGGGTCCTTGAACGTGCCCGACGCGCGGTCGTTGACTGTGAAGATCGCCCCGAGCCCCGCCACGTCGAAATAGCCGAGGATGCCCGCGGTGCTCGCCGTCGCCGCGCCCCAGGTCAGCCCGGAGCGCAGCGCCGCGAAGCGCTCGGCACCGCGGTCGAGCATCATCGCGGCGAAGAGCACGCTCGTCGCCATCAGGTAGATCGACACGGCGATGAACATCACGGAGTCGCCGTCGTGCAGGAAGGGCGCGAGGCTGAAGACGCCGCCGATGTTGAACAGCGCGAGCAGCGCGACCATCGGCAGCGTCGAGCGGTGGAGCCGAAGCCCGCCGACGCCGAGCACGAACAGGACGAGGAAGAACGCGATCTCCCAAGGCGAGGGCTCGATGAAGGCGAAGCCGCCGCCGTAGCCCAGCAGCCACAGCGCGCCCCGCTCGACGCGGGGCGAGAACCCGCGGCGGGCCAGAGGCGCGGCGCCCGCGCCGCCGAGGGCGAGCCCCGCGCTCAATACGCGTTCTCGTTCTTGGAGACGAGGGAGATCGGCGTCATCGCCAGGATCTGCAGGTCGAAGAACACCGACCAGTGCTCGATGTAGTAGAGGTCGTGCTCGACGCGCCGCTGGATCTTCTCCTGCGTGTCGGTCTCGCCGCGCCAGCCGTTGATCTGCGCCCAGCCGGTGATGCCCGGCTTGACCTTGTGGCGGGCGAAGTAGCCGTCGACGACCTGGTCGTAGAGCCGGTCGGCGGCCTTGGCGTGCAGCGCGTGCGGGCGCGGGCCGACGAGGGAGAGATTGCCGAAGAAGACGACGTTGATGAGCTGCGGCAGCTCGTCGATCGAGCTCTTGCGGATGAAGCGGCCGACGGGGGTGACGCGCGGGTCGTCCTTGGTGACGAGCTTCGTCGCGGTCGCGTCCGACATGTCGGTGTACATCGAGCGGAACTTGAACACCTCGATCAGCTCGTTGTTGAAGCCGTAGCGCTTCTGCTTGAAGAACACCGGCCCCTTCGAATCGAGCTTGACGGCGATCGCGGTCGCGAGCAGCACCGGCGAGAGCAGGACGAGGAGGAGGCTGCCGACGACCTTGTCGAACAGCCACTTCAGCACGAGGTCCCAGTCCGCGATCGGGCGGTCGAAGACGTCGAGCACCGGCACCGAGCCGATGTACGAGTACGAGCGCGGGCGAAGCCGCAGCTTCGACGTATGCGCCGCGAGGCGGATGTCGATCGGCAGGATCCAGAGCTTGGAGAGCATCTGCAGGATGCGCTCCTCGGCCGAGATCGGCACCGTGAAGATGACGAGGTCGAGCTGCGTGTGCCGCGCGAAGTCGACGAGGTCGTCCACGCGCCCGAGCTTCGGGTAGCCGGCGACGACGTCGGCGGAGCGCTCGTCCGAGCGGTCGTCGAAGACGCCGACGATCTTCACCCCGGTGTCGGGCTGCGCGTCGAGCGCCTTGATCATGCTCTCCGCCGCCGGTCCGCCGCCGACGATCGCCGTGCGGCGATCGAAGCGGCCGGCGCGCGTCATCGAGGTGAAGACCAGCGCCGTGACGAGACGCGCGATCGTGAGCACGGCGAGCCCGGCCACGAACCAGCTCACCAGCCACACGCGCGAGAAGGTCGCGCCGGCCTTGAGCAGGAACACGGCGGCGAGCGCCACGAGGAACACCAGCGACCAGCCGACCGCGATCTTGAAGCCGAAGCGGAAGAACGCGCGGAAGGCGCCGATCGAGTAGACGCCGAGCGCCTGGAAGGCGAGGATGGCGAGCGCGCCGATGGAGAGCAGCGCGACCCAGTACTCGAACGAGACGACGCCACCGAGATAGGCCGCGTGCGCGACGAGGCCGCTGCCGACGACGAGGACCGCCTCGAGCGCGCGCACCGACCCGACCAGAACGACCGGGGACCAGCTGCGCGCGACGGGCAGGCCGCTCGCGCTCTCGGCGAGCGGGGCGCCGGCGAGGCGCGGGGCCGGACGTGCCGGCGCGGGGCCCTCCACCGCCGCCGCGCCGGCCGCTGCCGCCATCAGGTCGCGAATGTTCAAGCCACTCATCGTCTGGTCCCTCGCAGGGCCCGTCGTGGTTCGGCCCTGTTCTCCTCGGCCTTGTAGGGAACGGGCGTGAGAGAAGGCTTAAGCCGCCCGGATTTCTGCTGCGGATGCCGGGCCCGGCGCGTCGGCGTCGAGCGCAGCGGCATAGGCGGCGAGCACGCCCTCGGCCATCGTGTCGAGCGCGAAGCGGGCGCGGACGTGCGCGGCGAGCGCCTCGGCCTCGGCACGGCGCGAGGCCTCGCCCTCGTCCAGCTTCGCCGCGATCGCGGCGGCGAGCCGCTCCGGATCGTCGGGCGGGATCAGGCGCGCGTGCTGCGGCCCGAAGATCTCGGGAATGCCGCCGACGTCGGTCGAGACCATCGGCTGGGAGGCGGCTGCGGCTTCCAGCACGACGTAGGGCAGGGACTCCGCGCGCGACGGCACGACCATGATCCGCGCACGCCCGAGCGCCTGGCGAATGGGGCAGGGGCCCTCGAAGGCGATCGCGTCGGTGAGCCCGAGCTCGGCGGCGCGGGCGACCAGCGCGTCGCGGTCTGGCCCCGATCCCACCGCGAGGAGCGTGAACGGCCGGCCGGCGGCGTGCAGCCGCGCGAGGGCGTCGAGCAGCGTGTCGATGCCCTTCGCCGCGCGCAGCTCGCCGATGTAGAGGAGGTCGAAGGTGGCGGCTGATGTGTCGACCGGCTCGAACTCGGCGTCCGAGATGCCGTTGTAGATCACCCGCACCCGGTCCTCGAAGCCGCCGACGTTCGCCGCGAAGCGGCCCGCGATGAAGGCGCTCTCGAAGGTGAAGACCTCGGTGCGGCGGGCGAGCAGCGCCTCGACCGCCATGTACACGCGATGCGCCGCGCTACCCGGACGATAGTTGAAGCTGCCGCCGTGGGGCGTGTAGAGGCGCGCCGCGCGCGTGCCCGGGGGCAGCGGCAGGAGGCGGGCGTAGGCGCCGCCCTTGGCGCCGTGGGCGTGGAGGATGTTCGCGCCCGTCTCGCGCCGCACGCGCCCGAGCGCGCGAATCGCCGCGATGTCGCCGAGCCCCGGGTTGCGCGCGATCGGCACGCGGTGGAGGCCGAGCGACAGGCGCGGGGCGAGCTCCGCCAGCGCGCTCTCGGTGACGGCGTTACCCGTCGTCGAATCGCAGAAGATCCCGACGTCGTAGCCGCGGGCGAGCTGGGCGCGCGTGAGGTCGAGCACGTGCCGGAACAAGCCGCCGAGCGGCGCACGGAATACGTGCAGGATGCGCAGGTGCTGGGTCTTCGTCGACATGTCGCCTCCGGTGCCGTCGCCGGCGCGGGGGCGGCGGTGCGCGCTCAGAGCCAGCGCTCCGCGACGACGATCGTGTCTCCCGGCCGTACCGGAAACGTCATTGGCACGGCTTCCGTTACGATTGCGTCACCGACCTCGCGGGTGATCTCCGCGTTCGTTCGGGCCGCACGCGGCGTGAAGCCGCCGGCGATCGCGACGGCGGTCTGCACGGTGAGCCCGTCGACATAGGGGAACTGCCCCGGGCTCGCGACCTCGCCCAGGATGAAGAACGGCCGGTAGGTATCGACCTCGACCGCGACCTGCGGGTCGCGCAGGAAGCCTCCGCGCAGCCGCTCGGCGACCCGCGCCTCCACCGTGCGCGTCGTCGCGCCCGCCACGGGCACCGCTCCGATCAAGGGCATGGCGATCGTGCCGCCGGGCTCGACCGTATAGAGGTTGGAGAGATCGTCCTGGCCGAAGACGATGATGCGCAGGCGATCGCCGGCGGCGAGGCGGTACTCGCCCCCGGGGCCGGGCTCGAGCCAGCGCGGCTGCGCGGTGACGCATCCCGCGAGCAGCGGCGCGCCGAGGAGGAGGGCGAGGGCGTTTCGACGGTGAATCATGCGCTGGAACCATCCCGTGTCCGGCACGAGGTTTACGCGCGCATGGTTAACCGACCGTCACTCCCATCGAGGGCACGCCGGCAGTCCCGACGTGCCCTCAGTCCGGCGCGCCCGCGTCGCCGCGCAGGAGGGCGGCGACGGTGCGGAAGGAGGCGACGAGACCCTCCCGCTCCCGCGGGGCGAGGCGGGCGAGCGCGTCGAGGGCGGTGGGCGGGAGCAGCGTCGGCGCCGCCGCCAGCGCGGCGTCCCCGGCCGCGGTGAGCCGCGTGTGCACGATGCGCCGGTCGGCGGCATTGCGGTAGCGCTCGACGAAGCCGCGCTCCTCGAGCTTGTCGAGGATCGAGACCACGGTGCCGGCGGACAGGTGGCAATGGCGCGAGAGCAGGCTCGTCGTCACCTCGCCGCGCACGCGCACCGCCTGCAGGACCACGATCTGCGGGATCGTCAGCCCCGAGGCCCGCGAGATCGCCTTCGAGCGCGTGTCGATCGCCTGCGCGATGACGCGAATCGCCTTGGTGAGCGCCTCGATGTCCGCCTCGACCGGCTCCGGGCCGGGCGGAGGCGCGACCCCGCTCGCGATGCCGCCCACGAGCGGTGCCGCCGGGCACGGATTCTCGGCGTAGGCACCCTCGGGAACGAAGCGCAGCCGTTCGTCGTTCGACATTCATGAACCTCCGGAGATCATTTGACATCAAAACATTCGACCTGTAAACATCTGATCTCAAACGAACAGACGAAACGCCTCGCGGCATGGGCGGGGCCCAGGAGAAGGCGAAATCACGACATGTGCGGAATCTGCGGCGAGCTCACCTTCGACGGCTCTCCGGCCTCGGCCGACGCCATCATCCGGATGACGGGCGCGATGGCGCGCCGCGGGCCGGACTCGGAGGGGGTGGTCGCCCGCGGCCGCGTCGCCTTCGGGCATAGGCGCCTGCAGATCATCGACCTGTCGTCGAAGGGCGAGCAGCCGATGGTGGACGCCGAGCTCGGCCTGACGCTCGCCTTCAACGGCTGCATCTACAACTATCCGGAGCTGCGCGCCGAGCTGGAGGGGAAGGGCTACCGCTTCTTCTCGACGAGCGACACCGAGGTGATCGTCAAGGCCTACCACGCCTGGGGGCCGGACTGCGTGACGCGCTTCAACGGCATGTTCGCCTTCGCCATCCACGAGCGCGAGAGCGGGCGCGTGGTGATGGCGCGCGACCGCTTCGGCATCAAGCCGCTCTACCTGGCGCAGACGCCGCACGGCCTGCGCTTCGCCTCGTCGCTGCCGGCGCTCGTGGCGGCGGGCGACGTCGATCGCACGATCGATCCGGTCGCGCTGCAGTTCTACATGAGCTTCCACGCCGTCGTGCCGGCGCCGTGGACGATCCTCAAGGGCGTGCGCAAGCTGCCGCCGGCGACGATCCGGATCATCGAGGCGGACGGCGCCACCACCGAGAAGCACTTCTGGACGCTCGACTTCTCGCGCTCGTCCGAGGACGAGGAGCGCTCCTTCGACGAGTGGCGCGACCTCACGCTGGAGGAGCTGCGCAAGGCGGTCGCCCGGCGCATGGTGGCGGACGTGCCGGTGGGCGTGCTGCTCTCGGGCGGCGTCGATTCGAGCCTGATCGTCGGGCTCCTCGCGGAGGCCGGGCAGTCGGGCCTGCGCACCTACTCGATCGGCTTCGAGGAGGCGAACGGGGAGAAGGGCGACGAGTTCGTCTACTCCGACCTCATCGCGAAGCACTACGGCACGGATCACACCAAGATCTTCATCCCTTCGACCGACATGCTCGCGGCGCTGCCGGACACGATCCGCGCCATGTCCGAGCCGATGGTCTCCTACGACAATGTCGGCTTCTACCTGCTCTCCCGCGAGGTCGCGAAGCACGTCAAGGTCGTGCAGTCCGGCCAGGGGGCCGACGAGGTCTTCGCCGGCTACCACTGGTACCCGAAGGTGGCGGGCTCGAACGATCCCGTGGGGGACTACGCCGAGGCCTTCTTCGACCGCTCGCATGCGCGGCTGAACGAGCATCTCGGACCGCAATGGCGGCTCGACCGCGACGAGGCCCGCGCCTTCGTGGAGGCGCATTTCGCGCAGGCCGGGGCCACCGATCCCGTCGACAAGGCGCTGCGCCTCGACTCGACGATCATGCTCGTCGACGACCCGGTGAAGCGCGTCGACAACATGACCATGGCCTGGGGCCTCGAGGCGCGCGTGCCCTTCCTCGACTACGAGCTCGCGGAGCTCGCCGCGCGCATCCCCTCGCGCCACAAGCTCGCCCACGGCGGCAAGGGCGTCCTCAAGGAGGCCGCGCGCAAGGTGATCCCCGCGGAGGTGATCGACCGGCCGAAGGGCTACTTCCCCGTCCCCGCGCTCAAGTATATCGAGGGCCCCACCCTCGACATGGTGCGCGACACGCTCGGCTCCCGGAAGGCGCGCGAGCGCGGGCTGTTCTCGGAGGCCTACCTCCAGCGCCTCTACGACGATCCGCGCTCGGCGATCACGCCGCTCAGGGGCTCGGAGCTCTGGCAGGTGGCGCTGCTCGAGACCTGGCTGCAGAGCCAGGGCGTGTGAGCCGCACGCCGCCAGAGACCGACCCGACCACCCGAGACGGAAGAACCCGGGGGCAGACCATGACCGATCTCCATCGCACCGACGCCGAGGGGCCGCGCGTCGACGCGGCGCCCGTCGAGCCCGCCGCCGTGCTCGCCCGGCCCAACGCCGCGATCGATTGCGGCTGGGGCCGGCTGCTGTTCGGCCAGACCTTCGAGGACATGCGCGAGCTCGCCGAGGCGATGCGCGGCGAGCGGCCGGACCGGCGCGACATCGCCGTCTACATCCGCGACCCGCACGTGGCGCTCGCGGCCGCGCCGCAGGAGATGTTCCTCGATCCTTCCCATACTTATCGGCTCGACCTCGCACGCTACGCGAAGAGCGAGCGGGCCTATCACGGCTTCGACGTGCGCCGGCTCGACTCGCGGTCGGATGCGGATGCGGTGAACCGGATCTACGCCGCCCGGGGGATGGTGCCGGTGCCGCCGGAATTCTTCTGGGCGCGGCGGGATTCGCGCGCGATCATCCACCTCGTCGCCGAGGACGACGTGTCGGGCGCCATCGTCGGCACGGTGACGGGCGTCGACCACGCCCGTGCCTTCAACGATCCCGAGAAGGGCTCCTCGCTCTGGTGCCTCGCCGTCGACCCGCAGGCCACCCAGCCCGGCGTGGGGGAGGCGCTGGTGCGCGCGCTCGCCGAGCTGTTCAAGGCGCGGGGCGCGGCGTTCATGGACCTCTCGGTTATGCACGACAACGAGCACGCGATCTCGCTCTACGAGAAGCTCGGCTTCGAGCGGCTGCACGTCTTCACCCTGAAGCGCAAGAACCCCATCAACGAGAAGCTCTTCGCGGGCCCCGGCCCGGAGGAGGAGCTCAACCCATACGCGCGCATCATCACCAACGAGGCGCGCCGGCGCGGCATCGACGTGGAGGTCACCGACGCCGAAGGCGGCTTCTTCCGGCTGACCTACGGCGGGCGCTCGGTGCATTGCCGGGAGGCCTTGTGCGAGCTCACCAGCGGCGTCGCGGTGTCGATCTGCGACGACAAGGCGGTGACCCGCCGCATCGTCGCGCGCGCCGGCGTCGTCGTGCCCGAGCAGGTCGAGACGGGCGCGCCCGGGGAGGACGAGGCGGCGCTCGCCGCGTTCCTGGAGAAGCACGGCTCCGTCGTCGTCAAGCCCGCGCGAGGCGAGCAGGGCAGGGGCGTCGCCGTCGGCGTCGAGACGATGGAGGACCTGCGCGCGGCGATCGAGGTCGCCCGCGAGCAGTGCGAGCGGGTGCTCGTCGAGCAGAAGGTGGCGGGCGAGGACCTGCGCCTCGTCGTCATCGACTACCGCCTCGTCGCCGCCGCCGTGCGCCGGCCGGCGCGGGTCGTCGGCGACGGCGAGCGCACGATCCGCGAGCTGATCGAGCGCCAGAGCCGCCGGCGCATGGCGGCGACGGGCGGCGAGAGTCGCATCCCGCTCGACGGCGAGACCGAGCGCTGCGTGACGAAGGCGGGCTTCTCGCTCGACGACGTCGTCCCCGACGGCAGCGAGATCGTGGTGCGCCGCACGGCGAACCTGCACACGGGCGGCACGATCCACGACGTCACCGCCCACGTGCATCCGCGCCTCGTCGAGGCGGCGGTGAGGGCGGCGCGCGCCATCGACATCCCGGTCGTGGGGATCGACTTCATGGTCCCCTCGCCCTATGAGCCGACCTACGCCTTCATCGAGGCGAACGAGCGGCCCGGCCTCGCCAACCACGAGCCGCAGCCGACGGCGGAGCGGTTCGTGGACCTGCTCTTCCCCCTCTCCATCCCGGCCGCCGTGCGGCAGGCCCACAGCTTCGAGCGACGCGACTGATGCAGCGGCTGACGATCGACACGGCGTATCTCCGGGACAGGCTCGCCGAGCTCCTCGGCATTCCCTCGCCCACGGGCTACACCGACTCGGTCGTGCGCCACACCTCCCGCGAGCTCGAGCGGCTCGGCCTCGCCTACGAGATCACGCGCCGCGGCGTCGTGCGTACGAAGCTCATCGGCCGGCGGGGCAAGCCGGCGCGCGCGCTCGTCGGCCATCTCGACACGCTGGGTGCGCAGGTGAAGCAGCTCAAGGAGAACGGCCGCCTCGAGCTCGTGCCGATCGGCAACTGGTCGGCGCGCTTCGCGGAGGGCGCGCGCGCGACGATCTTCTCCGAGAAGGGCACCTATCGCGGCACGATCCTGCCGCCCAAGGCGTCGGGCCACGCCTTCAACGACGAGGTCGACACCGCGCCCGTCGGCTGGCAGCACGTGGAGCTGCGCGTCGACGCCATGGGCCGCTCCCGCGGCGACCTGGTCAAGCTCGGCATCGACGTCGGCGACATCGTCGCCATCGACCCGCAGCCGGAATTCCTGGAGAACGGCTTCATCGTCTCGCGCCACCTCGACAACAAGGCGGGCACGGCGGCGATGCTGGCGGCGCTGAAGGCCCTCGTCGACGCGCAGCTCGAGCCCGAGGTCGACACCTACTGGCTGTTCACCATCGCCGAGGAGGTGGGGGTCGGCGCCTCCTCCGCCTTCGGCGAGGACGTGGCGGCGGTGGTCTCCGTCGACAACGGCGTGACGGCGCCCGGCCAGAACTCCGACGAGTTCGGCGTCACCATCGCCATGGCCGACCAGACCGGCCCCTTCGATTTCCATCTGACCCGCAAGCTGGTTCGCCTCGCGCGCGAGAACGACATCCGCTTCCAGAAGGACGTGTTCCGCTACTACCGCTCGGATTCCGCGGCGGCGCTGGTGGCCGGCCACGACGTGCGCACGGCGCTGATCACCTTCGGCATCGACGCCTCCCACGGCTACGAGCGCATCCACATGCACGCCCTGCGCTCGCTGGCCGAGCTGATGACCGCCTACGTCGCCTCGCCGGTGGAGATCACCCGCGACGTGAACGAGATCACGACGGGGCTGCGCGGCTTCACGCACCAGCCGATGAGCCGGGCGGAGCAGCGGGCCGCGGTGCCGCCGGCGGAGGACGAGGGGGTTTGAGGAGGGATGTCCCTCGTTCGGGTCCGTCGTGGGAGGGCGGCGGCGCGGCCCGCCGGGACGTCGTGACGGCCCCACCGCCCGCGCGTGCCGCGGCGCGGACTCCTCCCCTTCGGTGATGACGCAGGGCGGCCGGGCATGGCCGCCCGATCACCGCCCGATCACCGCCCCGTCACCGCCCCTGGAACCGCGGCGCGCGCTTCTCGCGGAAGGCGGCGATGCCCTCGGCGAAGTCCGCCGAGAACCCCGCCTCGCGCTGCAGGGCGGCCTCGAGCGCGAGCTGGGCGTCGAGGTCGTTCTCCAGGCTCCGCGCCAGCGCCTGCTTGGTGAGGCGCTGGGCGAGCGCCGGCCCGGCGGCGAGGCGCGCCGCGAAGGCGCGGGTCTCCTCGGCGAAGACGGCGTCGTCCCAGACCGCGTGGACGAGGCCGAGCGTCCTCGCGTCCTCCGCCCCCACCGGCTCGGCGGTCAGCATCAGCGCGAGCGCCCGCTTGGGGCCGACGATCCGCGGCAGCAGCCAGGTGCCGCCGGCGTCCGGGACGAGCGCGATTCGCGCGAAGGCCTCCTGCAGATAGGCGGAGCGCGCGGCCACCACGATGTCGCAGGCGAGCGCGATGTTCATCGAGGCGCCCACCGCCGGGCCGTTCAGCGCGGCGATCGTTACCTTGGGATAGTCGACGAGCGTGCGGATCAGCGGGTTGTAGTCGCGCGCCAGCGGCGGGCCGAGATCGATGCGGCCCTCCGCGTCCCGGGGCAGCTCCTCGGTCAGGTCCTGGCCCGAGGAGAAGGCGCGGCCCTCGCCGGTGAGCACGACGACCGACACGCTCTCGTCCTGCGCGCAAGCCGCGAGCGCGTCCCGCAGCGCGGCGTGGAGCTGGGCGGTGAGCGCGTTGAGCTTGTCGGGGCGTGCGATGGTCAGGGTGGCGACCCCGCCTTCGCGGGTGGATTTCAGGACCTCGGTCATGCGGCGTCTTCCTCCGGGCGACGATCTGCGACGAGAGCCTGCACCCGCGCCCGCAGGACGGGCAAGAGGTCCGTCTCGAACCAGCCGTGCTTCTTCAGCCAGGCGTTGTTGCGCCAGGACGGATGCGGCAGCGGCAGGACGGTCGGCGTGCGCGGCGCGTCCAGGATCGCGCGCCAGTTCCGGACGGTCTCGGTGAGCCCCGCCTTGGCGTGGTCCGGCAGGTGCCAGCGCTGCGCATAGCCGCCGATGACGAGGATCAGGTCCAGGTTCGGCAGCCCGGCGAACACCCGCGTGCGCCAGGCCGGCGCGCATTCGCGCCGCGGCGGCAGGTCGCCGCCCTTGGCGTCCCAGCCGGGAAAGCAATGGCCCATCGGCACGATGGCGACGCGATGCGGATCGTAGAACGTCGCCTCGTCGAGCCCGAGCCAGGCCCGCAGCCGCACGCCCGACGGATCGAGGAAGGGCACGCCCGCGACATGCGCGCGGTTCCCCGGCGCCTGGCTCGCGATGCACAGCCGCGCGGCCGGATGCGCCTGGACGATCGGCCGCGGCTCGTGGGGGAGGGCGGCGCCGCGGGACGGGGCGTCGCGGCACAGGCGGCAGGCGCGCAGGGCAGTGAGGGTATCGGCGAGTGTGCCGGGGGAGGGCTTTTCGGAGGAGGGCGGTTCGGGCAGGCTCATGCCGGGTCATGTAGCGATCCGGTGCGGCGAAGGCGAGGCGGCGAAAAAAAGCCCGGCGCTGAGGCCGGGCTGGAGGAGGGTCTTCCTGGAGGTCACCCTGAAGAGTCGTACTCGGGACGATCGGCAACGCCGGCGGAGGGTCCGGGTTCCGGCCTCCATGCCGAATCTCAGGCGCCCTCGCCGGCGAGGTCGAGCGGCAGCGAGCGCAGCCGCCGGCCGGTGGCGGCGAAGACGGCGTTCGCCACCGCCGGCGCCAGCGTCGGCACGCCCGGCTCGCCGATGCCCGAGGGCGGGTTCTCGGAGGGCAGGATGTGCACCTCGACCCGCGGCATCTCGGAGAATCGGGTGGGCCGGTAGGCGTGGAAGTTCGTCTCCTGCACGGCGCCGTCCAGGAGCGTCACCCGCTCGCGCAGGACGCTGGCGAGCGCGAAGCCCACCGCGCCCTCGATCTGGGCGCGGATCACGTCCGGGTTGATGGCGACGCCGCATTCCACCGCGGCGACGACGCGCTCGACGCGGATCTCCGCGCCGGAGACCGCGACGTCCGCCACCATCGCCACGGCCGTCCCGAACGAGGTGTGGACCGACACGCCGCGCCCCGTGCCGTCCCCGCCGTCGGGCCCGGCCCAGCCGGCCTCGGCGGCGGCGCGGCGCAGCACGGCGGCCTCCCGCGAGCCCTCGGCGAGCAGCGAGAGCCGGTAGTCGACCGGGTCGCGCCCGGCGGCGTGCGCGAGCTCGTCGATCATGGTCTCGATCGCGTGCGCGGTGTGGGTGTGGCCCACCGCGCGCCACCAGAGCACGGGCACGAGCTCGCGGGTCTCGTGCACCGTGAGCCGGCGGGCGCCGACCGCGTAGGGCAGGGCGCGCGCGCCCTCGACGCTGGTAGCGTCGACGCCGTCGGCCACGATCAGCGCCTCGAAGGGCGTGCCCTTGAGGATGGACTTGCCGGCGATGCGGTGCTCCCAGCCGACGATGCGGCCGTCCGCGTCGAGCCCGGCGCGCAGGCGATGGACGACGAGCGGGCGGTAGTGCCCCGCCCCCATGTCGTCCTCGCGAGTCCAGACGAGGTGGATCGGCGCGCGCTCGCCGGTCGCCTTCAGGACGTGGGCGGCTTCCGACACCCAGTCCGCGCCGGGCACCGCGCGCCGCCCGAAGGAGCCGCCGGCGAAGAGCGTGTTCAGCCGCACCCGATCGGGCGTCACGCCGAAGATGGCGGCGATGCTCGCCTGGTCGATCGTCTGGATCTGGAAGCCGCCCCAGGCCTCGTAGGTGCCGTCCTCCCGGCGCGCGATGGTGCCGTTCATCGGCTCCATGGCGGCGTGCGCCAGGTAGGGGAAGACGTGCTCGGCCTCGATCACGGTCGCGGCGCCGGCGAGCGCACCGGCGGCGTCGCCCTCGCCGGCCGCGCGGATGCCGGGGCAGTCGAGGACGGCGCGGGCGTCGGCGATCAGCTCTGCGGTGGAGCGCGCCTCGGCGCGGCGCTCGTCCCATTCCACCGTGAGCGCATCGCGCCCGCGCAGGGCCGACCAGGTGTCGCGGGCGACGACGGCGACGCCCGTGGGGATCTCCACGACGTCCACGACACCCGGGACCGCCCGCGCCGCCTCGGCGTCGAAGCCCGCGACCCGTGCCCCGAAGAGCGGCGGATGGGCGACGACGGCGGTGAGCATGCCGGGCAGGCGCACGTCGAGCGAATAGGTGGCGCTGCCGTCGGTCTTCGCCGCGCTGTCGAGCCGCGGCAGGTCCTCGCGGCCGACGAGCGTCCAGGCATCGGGGCGCTTCAGCGGCGGCTCGGCGGGGACCGGCAGCGCCGCCGCGGCCGCCGCGAGGGCGCCGAAGCCGGCCTCTCGCCCGGAGGCCTCGTGCCGGATTCGCCCGCGCGCCACAGCGATCTCGCCCTCCGGCACGCCCCAGTCGGCGGCCGCCGCGGAGACGAGCATCGCGCGCATGGCCGCCCCGGCCTTGCGCAGCTGCATCCAGGAATTGGCGGTCGCCGTCGAGCCGCCGGTGCCCTGGACCGGGCCCCAGGCGAGGTTCGCGTAGGTGCGGGCGTCCGCGGGCGCGAAGGCGAAGCGCATCTGCGCCCAGTCGGCGTCGAGCTCCTCGGCGACGATCGTCGGCAGGCCGGTCGACACGCCCTGGCCCATGTCGAGATGCTTGACGGTGACGGTGACCGTGTCGTCGGGCGCAATGGTCACGAAGGCGTTCGGCGCGGCCGGCGCGTCGACCCCGACGCCGGGCGCGGCGGCGCGCACGCGCCGCCCGCCGAGCGCAAGCGCGAGGCCGAGCGTCAAGCCGCCCGCCACGAAGCCGCGGCGGGTGACCGGGGGGAGCGTCGGCGTGAACAGCATCGGGCGCTCCCTCAGAGACCGCGAAGGGAGGGGCGGATCCGGCGCGGGATCCCGGGTGCCGCGGCGAGGCCGGCCGCCGGGCCCCTTCCGCCGCGCATTCGCTTCGCGCAGGGGCGCATACGGCCCCGTAGCTCGCCACTCATCGTCCGACCCCATATCCAGGTCAGCACAATCTAGTGGGGTCCGGGACGATTGACAGGCCCTCAGCTGAAGCGGGCGAGCTTCTCGCGCGTGCCGAGGCCGTCGATCTCGGCGAAAGCGTCGGCGGAGAAGGCTTCCCCGGACAAGGCTCGGGCGGAAAGATCCGGACGCACCGGCGTGTCGCCCGGCTCGTCGGCGCCCCGGTCGTCGGTCGCGCCTTCCGCCGCCCCGTCGAGGGCGAACCCCGCCGGCGCGGGATCGAGCGCGAGCGGGTCGGTCACCTCGATCGCGTCCTCGATCTCGAACGCGTCCGCCGCTTCCATCGAGGTCTCGGCGCTCTCGGCCCCGGCGAACTCCGCCTCGGCCTCGTCCCAGGCGACGTCGTCGGCGACGGCCTCCACGCCGGCCCGAACCGCCTCGACGGCGGGCTCGAGTGCGGTGACGACCTCGCCCTCGACGATCACGTCGTCGATCTCGGTCTGGCCGAGCCCGTGGAAGACATCGAGCTTCGAGCCCAGGTCCTGGTGGCGCGCCTGCTCGTGCCCATCCTGCGCGGCGGCCGGCTCCTCGTCGTCGAGGCTCGCGCCCCAGATGTCCATCATCGCGTTGATGCGCCCCTCGAGGAAGCGCAGCGTCTCGATGATGCGCTTCGTGCGCTGGGCGGTCAGGTCCTGGAAGGAGCAGTGGGTGTAGATGTCGGTGGCGCGCCGATCGAGCTCGTCGCACAGGTCCTCGCGCGCGCCGTCCTCGCGCAGCGTCCAGGCGGCCTCCTGCACGTGCTCGGCGGCATCGAGGATGTCGGAGGTCGCGCGCTCGGTGGTGCGCACGATGCCGTCGAGCGCCTCCGAGGCGACCTCGAGGTCGGAGGGCGTGCCCTCGCCGGGGCGGATCGCCGCAATCTCGCGCTTGGTGGACGTGATCGCGCGGGCCATCTCGACGAGATCGAAGCGCAGGCGGTCCATCCGCTGCGTCTCGCGTTCGGCGGCGACGACGCTCTCGAGCCGGTTGATGGCCTCGAGCAGCACGTTGGTGTCCGCGTTGCGGTTGCGCCGGGCGTACTCCGCCAGGAACCAGCGCCCGCGCTGGGTCTCCATGACTGCCGATTCGATCGCCTCGTAGTCGGTCTCGGCGATCGGCGCGAGGGCGTTCGAGGAGCCCGCGCGCGCGGTGACGATATCGGAGCGGTTCATGCCGGAGGGGCTCGTGCGGGAGGAGCTCATGCAGGAGTGACCTCGAGGGCTCGAATCGTCTGGACCAGCATGCCCGCGGGATCGTCCCGTCGGCAAGCGCGCGTATGGATGATCGATCCTGGCGCGCGAGGGGTTAGGACGGGGTTACCGCCGGGCCGAGAACCCCGCTCCCGCCGCCGCTCGGTGAACGAACCCTCATCCGCACCTGTCGAATGGGAGCGAATGCGCACGAGCGGGTCGTGCTAAGAGGCTTTCGACTCCCCCCGACGCCTCTCGACGCCCGACACGCCGTTCCCCCATGCCGCGATCCCTCTCCGTCCGCCTGGGTGCGCTGAGCGCCGTCGCCTTCGTCGGCGTCGGCGTGCAGGCGCCGTTCCTGCCGGTCTGGCTGGAAGGGCGTGGGCTCGACGCGACGACGATCGGCCTCGTCGTGGCGCTGCCGGTGTGCGTGCGCATGCTCGCGAGCACGCCGCTGGTGGCGACGACGGATCGCGGCGTCTCGCCGAGGACGCTGCTCACGCTCGCCCACCTCGCGCTCGGCCTCGCCTTCGTCTTCCTGCTGCCGGCGCCGGGCGCCTGGGCGATTGCCCTCGTCGTCGCGCTCGCCGCCCTCGCGCAGGCGCCGATCGTCCCGGCGACCGATCTCGTGCTGACCGACGCCGTGCGCGAGAACCCCCGCCTCGACTACGGGCGCCTGCGCGTCTTCGGCTCGCTCGCCTTCCTCGCCAGCTCGGTCGCGATGGGCTACGTGCTGGAGATCGCCCCGCTCGACGCGGTCGTCTGGGCCCTCGTCGCGGCGGGCGTCCTCGGCGGGCTCGTCGCGATGTCGACCCCGCCGCTCGCCGCCGAGCGGGAGCCGCCGCCCGTCGGCGGGCGGCGGCCGAAGCTGCCGGCGGCGCTCTTCCTCGCCATCGCCGGCGCGGCCTGCGTCCAGGCGAGCCACGCCGGCGTCTACGCTTTCGGCTCGATCCACTGGCGCGCGCTCGGCTTTCCCGGCTCGATCGTGGGCTGGCTGTGGGCGATCGGCGTCGTCACCGAGGTCGCGCTCTTCGTCGTCGCCGGCCGCCTCGTCGGGCGTGGCAGCGGCCTGCCGCTGATCGCGCTCGGCGCCGGTGCGGCGGTGGTGCGCTTCACGGGGCTCGCGCTCGAGCCCGGGCCGCTCGCGACCTTCGCGCTCCAGAGCCTGCACGGTCTCTCCTTCGGGGCGACGCACCTCGGCGCCATGGCGGTCCTCACCGCGCTGGCGCCGCCCGGCGCGCGGGGGCGGGCGCAGGGGCTCTTCGCGGCGGCGCAGGCGGTGGGCATGGCCTCGGCGACGGTGCTCGGCGGCGTCGTCTACCAGCACGCGGGCGGGCTCGTCTTCCTGGCGATGGTGCCGCTGCCGCTCGCCGGTCTCGCCTGCCTCGTCCTCGCGCGCAGGGCGCGCATTCGGCACGGCTTAGGGGAATCGTAAGCGCGCCGCGCTAGCCTCGTCGGCAATGACAGGAGTGCCCCCATGCCCGGATCCCTGCCCGGTTCACTGCCCGGCTCCGCGGACGGCGTCGCCACCCTCGACCACCTTCCGCTCACCCCCGAGGGCGTGCGCACCCTGCGCCGGCGCGTATACGGCGACGACGACGCGATCTCGCTCGTCGAGGGCGAGATGCTGTTCACCCTGGCGCGGACGGTCGGCGAGCGCGGCTGCCGCGAGTGGCGCGACTTCTTCTGCGAGTCGATCGCCGACCTCCTGGTCCACCAGGTCCAGCCCCGCGGCTACCTGGGCGAAGCCGAGGCCGCCTGGCTGATGGCGCGGCTCGACGGCCACGCCGTGCTATCGACCGAGTTCGCCGCGCTCCTGAAGGTGATGGAGCTGTCGCGCAGCGTGCCGGACCGGCTCGCCGCCTTCGCGCTCGGGCTCGTCGAGCAGGTCGTGCTCACGGGCGAGGGCGAGGCGATCACCGGCCACCGCCACGAGCCGGGGCGCGTCACCCACGCCGACGTCGACGCGATGCGCCGCGTGCTCTTCGTCGCCTCCAGCGAGGGCTTCGGCCACGTGACGCGCGCGGAGGCGAACGTCCTGTTCGACATCGCCGACGCCACCGCGGACGCCGAGAACGACCCGAGCTTCGCCGACCTCTTCGCCCGCGCGGTCGGCAACCATGTCCTCGCCGGCCCCGGCCGCCACGCGCCGACGCGGCTCCAGGTGATGCGCCGCGAGGAATGGCTCGACCAGCGCCGCACGCTGGGCTCGGGCATCGCCGCCACCTTCAAGACCATGGCGGCCAGCGCCTTCGGCGTGCGCACGCGCGACGTCGAGCCGGACGCGGACGCGCTCGCCGGCGACCCGGTTCCCGCGCGGGTCGAGGACGAGGAACTCGCCTGGCTCGTCGCCCGCATCGGGGCCCGCCCGGGCCTCTCCGCGGCCGAGCGCGCGCTCCTGCGCTTCCTCGGGCGCGAATGCGACGACCTCGCGCCGTCCCTGCGGGAGCTCGTCCGGCGCGCCGCGTGATCCGCCGCCGCTTGCCCCGCGGCTCGCACGGCTTTATCTCCGGGGCATGACCCCCGAAACCATCCGCTTCAGCGTCGCGCCGATGATGGACTGGACGACCCGCGATTGCCGGGCGTTCCATCGCGTGATGTCCCGACGTGCGCGGCTCTATACCGAGATGGTGACCACCGGCGCGGTGATCCACGGCGACCGTGCGCGGCTCCTCGGCTTCTCGCGCGAGGAGCATCCCGTCGCCGTGCAGCTCGGCGGATCGGACCCCGTGGATCTGGCGGAGGCGGCGCGGATCTGCGCCGATCTCGGCTACGACGAGGTGAACCTCAACGTCGGCTGCCCCTCCGACCGCGTGCAGGACGGGCGTTTCGGCGCCTGCCTGATGCGCGAGCCGGCGCTCGTGGGGGCGTGCGTCGCGGCGATGAAGGCCGCCGTCCGCATTCCGGTGACGGTGAAGTGCCGCATCGGCGTCGACGACCAGGACCCGGAAGCGGCGCTGGACGCCCTCGCGGACGCGGCCGTCGCCGCCGGCGCCGACGCGCTCGTCGTCCACGCGCGAAAAGCCTGGCTGCAGGGGCTCTCGCCCAAGGAGAACCGCGACGTGCCGCCGCTCGACTACGGCCGCGTGCATCGCCTCAAGGCGCGGCTCCCCGCGCTGCCGATCGCGCTCAACGGCGGGCTCGTCTCGCTGGAGGCCTGCCGGGCGCAGCTCGCGCAGGTCGACGGCGTCATGCTCGGGCGCGCCGCCTACCACGATCCCGAGCTCCTGCTGCGCGTCGATCCGGAGCTGTTCGGCGAGGCGCCGCCCGTCGCCGACCCGTTCGAGGCGGTGGAGGCGTTCGAGCCCTACGTCGCCCGCCGGCTCGCGGAGGGAGCGCGGCTCTCGACCGTCACCCGCCACATGCTGGGCCTCTTCGCCGGGCGCCCCGGCGCGCGCGCCTGGCGGCGCCACCTCGCGATGGAGGCGGTGAAGCCGGGCGCGGGGCTCGAGACCCTACGTGCCGCGCTGGAGCACGTGCGCGCCGGCCGGGCGAGCGCCGACGAGACCCGGGAGTGCGCGGCGTGAGCGACGCGGCCGCCGATCTCGCCGCGATCGTGCGGCGCATCGAGGCGAGCTTCGCCAAGCAGGCGATCATGGACACGATCGGGGCCGAGCTCCTGCGCGTGGAGCCGGGCCGGGTGGAGATCGCGCTCGCGGTGACGCCGCGCGTCGCGCAGCAGCACGGCTTCGTGCATGCCGGCGCCGTGGCCACGATCGCCGACTCGGCCGCCGGCTACGCGGCGCTGACCCGCATGCCCGAGGGGCGGGGCGTGCTCACGGCGGAGTTCAAGATCGACCTGATGGCGCCCGCCACGGGCGCGCGGCTCGTCGCCGTCGGCAGCGTGGTCAAGGCCGGGCGACTGCTCACGGTGGCGCAGGCGCAGGTCTTCGCGGAGCGGGTCGGAGGCGATGCGGACACGCGCAAGCTGTGCGCGCAGCTCTCCGCCACCCTCGTCGCGGTGGAGAATCGCCAAGGCGTTGTGGACTGAAGCGCGGGCGCTCCCGGCTTGCCGGCAACGGGGGGAGCTTCTAACCCGAAAGCCGGCTCATCTCGAGCGAACCACGGGCGATCCACTCCATGATCATGGGCATTCCCACAGGCGATCTCGCCATGCTCGCCGCGGGCCTCCTGGCGGCGGGCGCGCTCGCCGGCGTTCTGGCCGGGCTGTTCGGCGTCGGCGGCGGCGCGATCATCGTGCCGATCCTGTTCGAGGCCTTCCGGCTGCTGGGGGTCGACGAGGAGGTGCGCATGCCGCTGGCGGTGGGCACCTCGCTCGCGATCATCATCCCGACGTCGATCCGCTCCTTCCGCGGCCACTACAAGAAGGGCGCCGTGGACATGGCGCTGCTGAAGTCCTGGGCCGTGCCGGTGATCGTCGGCGTGCTCGTCGGCTCGGCGGTGGCGCGCTTCGCCGACCCGTGGGTGTTCAAGCTCGTCTTCATCCTGGTCGCCGGATTCAACGCCATCAAGCTGCTCTTCGGGAACGACACCTGGCGTCTCGCGACCGACCTGCCGAAGGGCTGGCTGCTGCGCGCCTACGGCTCCTTCATCGGGCTCGCCTCGGCGCTGATGGGCATCGGCGGCGGGCAGATCTCGAACATGCTGATGACGCTGCACGGGCGCGGCATCCACCAGGCGGTGGCGACCTCGGCGGGGCTCGGCCTCATCATCTCGATCCCAGGCGCCATCGGCTACGTGCTCGCCGGCTGGGGCAAGGAGGGCCTGCCGCCGGACGCGATCGGCTTCGTCTCGGTGCTGGGCTTCCTGCTCGTCGTGCCCACGACGCTGATCACGGCCCAGATCGGCGTGAACCTCGCCCACGCCTGGCCCAAGCGCAAGCTCGAGGTCGCCTTCGGCATCTTCCTCGCCCTCGTCTGCCTCAGGTTCGTCGTGTCGATCTTCGAGTGACGCGCTCGGGTCCCTCCCGGTGGCGGAGGGCGACGGCGGAGCGGACGAGCGGGCGAGTTCGCGGGCGGCATCGCCCGATCGACGGTCTCTCTCTCGGAGCGAAAGCCGCGTATTTTCAGGTTGCGATATTGGTCCGTAAATATCGGAGATAGGCGGGAACTACGATCCTCGGGTCCGGTTGCGATGTCCAGACACTACATCTGGAGGAGGCGACCCGATGGAAGCAACCAGGTTCACGGCGCTCGCGCGCGAGGCGTGGGACGAGGCGGCCCCGATCCACTGGCGGCACACGCAACGGCTGGTCACGGCATTCGAGGACCCGCAGACGAGCTTCGTCACGGCGACCCACGCGGCCGAGCTCGCCCGGGCGGGGCTCGAGGGCGCCGAGGTGGCGCAGCTCAACTGCAACAACGGCCGCGAGCTGATCTCGATGACGCGGCTCGGGGCGCGGCGCGGCGTCGGCTTCGACATATCGGCCGCGTTCGTCGACCAGGCGAGGCGCCTCGCCGAGGCTGCGGACGCCCCCTGCACGTTCGAGGCCACCGACGTCTACGAGATCCCCGCACGGCACGACGGGCGCTTCGACCTCGTGGTCGTCACCTCCGGCGCGCTGTGCTTCATGCCGGACCTCGACGCCTACGTCCGTGTGGCCACCCGCCTGCTGAAGCCGGAAGGTCGGCTGAATATCTACGATTGCCACCCGATCGTCGACATGCTCGAGCTCGATCGCGATCGCGATCGCGGCGACCGGCCCGTCGCCTTCGTCCGGTCCTACTTCGACAAGAGCCCGCTGCCTCATCGCTCCGGCCTCGACTACGTCGGCGGATCGACCTACGACGCCAAGGAGATCTACTACTTTCACTACACGCTCGAGGACATAATGACGGCCGTGCTCGGCGCGGGCCTCCGGCTCGAGACCTTCAAGGAGACGGGAGAGGATCCCTCCCACGCCTATCCGTCCATCGAGGCGAGCGAGATCAAGCCGCCGCTGAGCTTCATGCTCACCGCGCGGGCGGCCTGATGGGAACGCGCCGATCCGGCGCGGCGCTGATCGCGTGCGTCGCGTTGTACTCGATCGTCCTGGGCGGCGCGTACGCCGCCCTGGCGGTCGACCTCGCCGCGCGCGGCTTCGGTGCGCGGGACGTCGCGATCAACGCCGCAATGACGCCGCTCGGCCTCTTCGTGGCCGCGCTGGTGCTTCCGCGCCTGATCCGGGGGGCGGTGTTCCCCTGGCTCGTCGCGGCCGTCGCCGCGACGGTGCTCGTCATGCTCGGCCTCGCGTTCACGCGCTCCTACGCGGCGTGGCTCGTCCTGCGCTTCGTGCTCGGGCTGTCGGCCAACGCCTTGTTCGTGGTGGCGGAGAGCGCGCTCATGATCGCGATCCCGGAACGCAGCAGCGGGAGCTTCCTGAGCATGTACAACGGCGTCGTGACGGGCGGCTACGCCCTCGGCCCGCTGATCCTCGCGCTCGCCCCGATGAGCACGCCCGCCGCGCTCGCGGCCGGCGGCGCGGTCGTCGCGCTCTCCGCGGTCCCCCTGGCCATGGGGGTCCCGCGGCGCGCGCTCGCCCTGCCGCCGCTCGAGGTCGGCTCGGGACTCGTCGCTTTCGCGCTCGCGGCGCCGGCGCTCGTCGTCGGCTCCGCGGCGGTGGCGATCTTCGACAACGCGGCGCTCGCCTTGTTCCCCGTCTCGGTCATGGAGACCGGGCACGGCCGCGACGTCGCCCTCGTGCTGCTCGCAGCGCTCCTCGCCGGGGCGACGCTGCTGCAATGGCCGATCGGTGCGATCGCCGATCGGTGGAGCAGCCTGGGCATGCTGCGCGCCTGCGCCGCCGCCACGGTGGCCTGCTGCACGGCGCTGCCGGTGGTCGCCCACGCACCCGCGGCGCTGGGCGTCCTCGGGTTCGTCGCCGGCGGGACCGCCTTCGGCACCTACTCGATGGTCCTGGCGCTCGTGAAGGAGCGCTTCGCGTCGAGCGCCCTCGTGACGGCGAACGCCGCGCTCGGCGTCACCTGGGGCCTCGGCGCGCTGGTCGGCGTGCCCGCGGTCGGCACGGGCATGGACGCAGCCGGCCCGCTGCTCTTCGGCCCCCTGGCGGCGCTTCCCTTCCTCGTCCTGCTCGCCGCGAGCCTCGCCCCGATCGCAGGTCGGGCCGCCGAGGCCCGCGGAGGGCGATCGCACTGAACAGAGGTGACCCATGCGCAACACACCCGCCGTCCGGAGCCTCGTCTCGATCGAGCAGCTCGGCCGCAGTGACTTCGAGGCGATCTTCTCCGCCGCGCGCTCCTATCGGGCGAAGCTCGCCCAAGGCGGGCGGCTCCGCGAGATCTCCGGCAAGATCGTGGCCACGGTGTTCCTACAGCCCAGCACGCGCACGCGCCTGAGCTTCGAGGCCGCCGCGCTGCGGCTCGGAGGCGAGGTCCTGAGCCTGTCCGATCCGTCGGCGTCCCGCGCCGGCTCGGAGTGGCGCGAGAGCCTCGCCGACACGGCGCGCGTCCTCGACGGCTATGCCGACGTGGTCGTCGTGCGCCATCCCGCGGTCGGTGCCGCCACGTACTTCGCCGAGGCGAGCGGAATACCCGTCGTCAACGCCGGGGACGGCGCGGGACCCGGCTCGGAGCACCCGACCCAGACCCTGATCGACCTGTTCACCATCGACGACCTGTGCGGCAGCCCCGACGGAGCGACCATCTGCCTCGTCGGCGACCTGAGCCAGCGTTGCGTGCACTCGCTGCTGACGGGCCTTTGCGCGTTCTCCGACGTCTCGGTCCTCGCCAGGACCGAGGACGAGACCCGCCTGACCGGCGAAGAGCACGACCGCCTGGCGGCGCGCGGGCTGCGCTTGCGGTATATCGACGACGTCCGCGAGGCTCTGCGGGAGAGCGACATCGTCTACGCCTGCGGCCACGAGGACCCGGCGCACGAGGTCCCCGAGGGCATGCGAATCGGCCCGGAGGTGCTGCGCAGCGCCAATCCCGGCATCCGCGTCCTGCACCCGCTCCCGCGCGGGCCGGAGCTACCGCCGAGCGTCGACGCCTCGCCCGCGGCCGCCTACTTCGAGCAGGCGGGCAACGGCGTTCCGGTCCGCATGGCGGTTCTGGAGCGCATTCTGGCGCCGGGCGCACGCGACGCACCGGTGCCGTGCGGGCCGGCGGCGGCCGTCCCTCCCGCGTGAGGGACGCGCGCGCGGCTCAGCCGGGGCCCGGCACGCTCCAGTCAACCCCGCCGACCCCGTGCTCCTCGAGCCAGGCGTTCGCCGTCGCGAAATGCCCGCAGCCGGGAAAGTCGCGGCGGCGGTTGAGGGGCGAGGGGTGGCCGGTCTCGAGGACGAGGTGCTTCGTGCGGTCCACGAGGGCGGCGCGGGCGCGGGCCTTGTCGCCCCACAGGAGGAACGCGACCCGCGGCCGCTGCGCCGAGACCGCGGCGACCGCGTCGTCGGCGAGGCGCGCCCAGCCTAGGCGCAGGTGCGCCCCCGCCTGTCCCGCTTCCGCCGTCAGCGCGGTGTTGAGCAGGAGCACGCCCTGACGCGCCCAGCCGGTGAGATCGCCGCAGCCCGGCGTGACGGATGCGCCGCCGGCGACGCATTCGGCGAGGATCGTCTTGAGCGAGGGAGGGAGCCGCCGGCCTCCGACGTAGGAGAAGGCGAGACCGTGGGCGTCCCCCGCGGTGGGGTAGGGGTCCTGGCCCAGCACGACGACGCGCACGCGCGCGAGCGGCGTCAGCGTCAGCGCCGCGAACACGTCGTCGGGCGGCGGCACCAGCGCCGCGCCCCCGGCGAGGCGGGCGTCGATCGCATCGCACACGCCCTCGGCGGCGCCGTCGCGGAAGAGGGGCGGGGCGGCCCAGCCGGCACCCCTCGCCCCCTGCCGCGGGCGCTCGCGAAAGGCCGCGAGCGCCCGTCGCATCGGTCCCGTCATGCGGACGCGGTCACTCCTGGACCACGATCCGCTCGCCGACGGTCGCCTCGCCGATGCCGTCGTTGGCCGCGATGTAGTCGATCACCTGGCTCGCCATCAGCTGGCCCGCCGCGGCATCGACCAGCGTCTCGCCGTTGGCGAGCATGCCGTAGCCGTCGCCGCCCCGCAGGAGGAAGTCGTTGGTGGCGAGCCGGTAGGTCGCGTTCGGGTCGAGCGGCTCGCCGCCGATCGTCACCTCCTGGACCCGCGACCCCGGCGCCTCGGACGGATCGACCACGACCGACATGCCGGAGATCTGCGCGAAGGAGCCGGCGGGCTCGGGAAGGCGGGCGTAGCCGTGCTCGAGCGCGAGCTTCAGGTCCTCGCCGGAGATCGTGACGAGCACCGTCGTGTTGCCGAAGGGCAGCTCCGAGAAGACGTCGCGGCGGGTCAGCGTCGTGCCCGGATCGTAGGTCCGGTCGGCGCGGATGCCGCCGCCGTTCGTCAGCGCGACGTCGGCGTCGGTCGCCGCCCGCATGGCGTCGGTGATGACGTTGCCGATGGCGGTCTCCATCGAGCGCACGCTGGCGCGGCGGGAATCGAGCGCGATCGCCGTGTCGCCGATGGCGACGTCGAGCGCCTCCGACAGCTCGGCCTCGTAGCCCTCGACGATCGCCGCGATCTCGGCGTTCGGCTCGACGGTGGCGCTGTCGACGATCTCGAAGCGCGGGCGCCAGGAGACGTCGCGCTCGGCACCGTCGACCTCGACCGTGACGTCGAGATGGGTGACGACGACGTAGTCGGCCTGCGAGGAGCTCTCCACCATGGCCGTGCGGCCATTGTAGACGACGCGCAGGTCGTGGTCGTGGCCGGTGAGGATCACGTCCGCGACGCGGGTGTTGTACATCTCGAAGTCGACGTCCATGCCCGAGTGCGCGACCGCGACGACGATGTCCGCGCCCGCCTCGCGCAGGGCCTCGCCCTGGGCCGCGGCGGTCTCGAGCTCGTCGGCGAACTGCAGGTCGCCGGGGCTCGACACCTGCGTCGTGGTGGCGGTGACGAGGCCGAAGAAGCCGATCTTGACGCCCTCGACCTCGACGAGCCGCCCGTCCTCGTGGCCCGCCAGCGGCTGGCCGTCGGCGCCGCGCAGGTTCGCGGCGAGGATCGGGAAGGTCGCCTCGCCGGCGCGCTCGAGATAGACCTCGGGGCCGAAGTCGAACTCGTGATTGCCGGGCACGAAGACCGCCGGATCGAGCTCGTTGAACAGCGCGATCATGTGCGCGCCGTTGTCGAAGCCGCACAGCAGGCAGGGCGAGATCGTGTCGCCGGCGTGGATCAGGAACGTGTTGGGATTCTCGGCACGCTCGCCCTCGAGCACCGCGGCGAGGCGGGCGACGCCGCCCCGGCCGTCGCGGCTCTCGCCCATCCGGTCGATGTCGTTCACCGAGACGAAGCTGATCGTGACGTTCGTCTCCTGGGCCGCCGCGACGCCGTAGGTCGCGAGGATCGCGGCGCCGGCGAGGAACCCGCGCATGGAAGCGTTGAACATGTCTGATTGCCCCTTGGAAAGGATCGCGGGCGCGACAATAGCGCCCGAGATGCGCTTTGTCTTGTCGCGTAGTCATCTCCGCTCTCGAATCGTGCGTATGCGTTTGAGATGCGCGCGCAGGCCCTCTATCTAGGGGGCAGCGCGGGCGTCGCGTTCGTGCGGACGCGACGCCCCTGCGCCGGACCCGACGAGACCCGAGGACCGCTACTCGATGAACGAGATCGTCCAGCCCGCCTCCTTCGACCTCCAGGCCACCCGCCGGCCGGCGGGCGAGCGACCGGAGCCGGTGCGCCACGAGCATGCCGGCGCCGACGCCGCCCGCGAGGCGCAGTTCCGCTCGGTGCGGCTGCCCACGGACCATCCGCAGGTGAAGGCCGGCCGGCTCGGCGTGCTGATCATGAACCTCGGCACGCCGGAGGCGACGTCCTATTGGCCGATGCGCGCCTACCTGAAGGAGTTCCTCTCCGACAAGCGGGTGATCGAGACGCCGCGCTGGCTGTGGTGGCCGATCCTCAACCTGATCATCCTCCAGACGCGCCCGAAGAAGAAGGGCCGCGACTACGACCTGATCTGGAACAAGGAGCGCAACGAGGGTCCGCTCAAGACCATCACCCGCTCGCAGGCCGAGCAGGCGCAGGCGCGCCTCGCGGCGATCGCCGGCGACCGCGTCGTCGTCGACTGGGCGATGCGCTACGGCCAGCCCGCGGTGAAGCCGGCGCTCGAGAACCTGCTCGCGCAAGGGTGCGACCGCGTCCTGCTGGTGCCCATGTACCCGCAATACTCCGCCGCCACCTCGGCGACCGCCTGCGACAAGGCGTTCGAGGCCCTGATGGGGATGCGCTGGCAGCCGAGCGTGCGCGTCGCGCCGCCCTACCACGACGACCCGGTCTACATCGACGCGCTGGCGGATTCGATGAGGAAGGAGCTGGCGAAGCTCGACTTCGAGCCGGAGATGATCCTCACCTCCTTCCACGGCGTGCCGCGCAAGTACCTGCTCCAGGGCGACCCCTACCACTGCCACTGCGCCAAGACCTCGCGCCTCCTGCGCGAGACGCTCGGATGGCCGAAGGAGCGCTGGATGCTGACCTTCCAGTCCCGCTTCGGGCCCGACGAGTGGCTCCAGCCCTATACCGACGAGACCGTGAAGGGCCTCGCCGAGAGGGGTGTCAAGCGCCTCGCCATCGTCGCCCCGGGCTTCTCGGCGGACTGCCTGGAGACGCTGGAGGAGCTCGACGGCGAGAACCGCGAGATCTTCGAGCACAATGGCGGCGAGCAGTTCGCCTACCTGCCCTGCCTCAACGACTCGGAGGAGGGCATGCGGGTGATCGATCACGTCATCGCCCGCGAGCTGCAGGGCTGGCTGTGACGATCGTCCCTGATGCGCCCGCCGCCGGGGCGGCGGGCGCGTCTTTCAGGTGGGCCAGGTGGGCATTGGCGCGTCAGCGATTGTCGAGCTGGGCGCGCACCGCGGCGAGGCCGCGCTGCGAGATGCGGTAGGGTGCGCCGTCGCGCGAGGCGACGAGGCCGCGCTTGCGCAGCCGCTCGAAGAGCTCGAGCGGGAAGCCGGCGAGGCGGTGGCCCTCTCTCGTGAAGCAAGCGGCGCCGACGATGCGGCGGCCGTCGCGGACGTGGCGGATGAATCCGCCCTGCGCGAGTGCGTGGAGCACGCGCTGCTCGTGCTTGGAGACGTTCATGGATGTGCGGAAGCCCGTGTCGCGTGGACGAGCGCCCGCCCTCCCGGACGGCCGTCGCGCGGCGCGGGTCCGGGGGCTTCGGGCGGGCGTGCCGAGGGGCCGCGACGATCGCGGCCCGGTCAGCGCGTGGCGACAAGCTCTCGCATCAAAGCTCCATGAGCGTACGGCCGGCAGCTAAGCCACCCGGCCGGCCGAGGTCAAGCCGTCACACCTCGGCGCGCGCCAGCGGGTCCGGCCCGAAGCGGTTGTCGCCCGGCGTGCCCTCGAGCAGGCCCAGATCGATCAGCGCCCACAGAAAGCCGACGAACGGGATCAGCAGCAGCAGGCACCACCAGCCGGACTTGTCGCGGTCGTGGCAGCGCTTGATGTGCAGCATCAGGCCCGCGAGCTGGAGGGCGATCGCGATGATGAAGGCCACGAGCCCGTCGGTGCCGAAGACGACGGTGGAGATCGCCGCGACGACGAGCAGGGCGATGACGCCGATCCACCAGCGTCCGCGCTCGATGCGGCCCTGCGGCGAGGTGAACATCCACGTCCAGTCGAGATTGGTCGCCATTCCGGATCCTTCCCTGTTCTCCGATCGCAGCCTGCGGCATCACGCGCTCACGAGCTTTGCCGTAGGTCAACGCGCGCGACCGGCTCCCTGTTTCTTCGCCGGATGTGGCGGATGACGCGCGGGCGGGCGCGGGCTACATCCGGAGCGTCGGGATCGCGGAAGGACGGGCGATGAGCGGGACGCGAGTCGAGGGAGCCGGCGAGGGCCGGGTGCGCCACACGATCGAGGACGGCGTCGCGCACGTGGTGTTCGACCGTGCGGCGGCGCGCAACGCCTTCACCTTCGCCATGTACGAGGAGCTGCACGACCTGTGCGGGGCCCTGGAAGCGGACGACGCGGTGCGGGTCGTGGTGCTGTCCGGGGCCGGCGGCAAGGCCTTCGCGGCGGGCACCGACATCGCGGCGTTCCGGGACGTGCGCACCGCCGACGACGCGCTCGCCTACGAGGCGCGCATCGAGCGGGTGCTCGGCCGGCTCGAGAGCCTCGCCAAGCCCACGATAGCGATGATCGCCGGCGCCTGCACCGGCGGCGGCGCGGCGATTGCGGCCTGCTGCGACCTGCGCATCGCCGAGGCCGGGGCACGGATCGGCTTTCCCATCGCCCGCACGCTCGGCAATTGCCTGTCGGTGCGTAATCTCGCGCGGCTCGACGCGCTCGTCGGCGCCGCGACGGTGAAGGAGATGATCTTCACCGCGCGCCTCCTGCCGGCGCCCGAGGCGCTGGCCAAGGGCTTCCTCGGCGAGGTCGCGCCCGACGTGCCGGCGCTGGAGGCCCGGGTCTCGGAGCTCGCCGCGACGATCGCCGATCACGCGCCGCTGACCCTCGCCGCGACGAAGCGCGGCCTCGCGCTGGCGCGCGCGGGCTCGGACGCAGAGCCGGGTGCGGGCGACGATCTCGTCGTGTCCTGCTACACGAGCGCCGATTTCCGCGAGGGGATGGAAGCCTTTCTCGCGAAGCGCCCGCCGCGCTGGCGGGGCCGCTGAGCCGCGCGCTCCCGATTGCACGCCGCCGCGCCGCCGAGCCGTGCTTTACGCGACCCCCGATCCTGTGGCCTGATCCACACCCGGACAGGCTGCGGGGGGACAGGCGATGGCAGACGAGGCGCCCGCGCGGGCATGCGACGTGATCATGAAGGGCGGCGTCACCTCGGGCGTGGTCTACCCGGGGGCGGTGCTCGAGCTGGCGAAGCGCTACCGCTTCCGCTCGATCGGCGGCACGTCGGTCGGGGCCATCGCCGCCGCGATCACCGCTGCCGCCGAGCTCGACCGGGCGGGCGGCGGGTTCGACGTGGTCGCGGGGCTGCCGAAAGAGATCACGCAGCGCCTGCCGCAGCTCTTCCAGCCGGCGCCCGAGGCGCGCGCGCTCTACGCGATCGTGCGCCACGGGCTGATCGACCGCCGGCTCGGGCGCGCGGCCTGGGCGCTGCTCGTCCATCACGGCCAGTTCGTGCTCGTGGGCGCGATGATCGCCTTGGTGCTCGGGCTGTTCTCGACGGCGATCGGCGGCAGCCTGTTCGCTGTCCTCTTCGCGCTCCTCGTCTTCGCGCTCGTCACCGTCGGGCTCACCGCCTGGAGCGTGATCGCCGGTGCGACGCGGGTCCTGCGCGAGAACTTCTGTGGCCTGTGCCCGGGTCCGACCCAGCCCGACACCGAGGGCGTGGGCCTCGCCGACTGGCTCGCCGAGGCGATCGAGGCCGCGGCGGGGCGTCCGGCGCCGGAGGACCGGGAGGCGCTGCGCACGCCGCTCACCTTCGGGGACCTCGCGGCGAACGGCCCCGCCGACGCGCCGGAGGACGCGCCCGGCCGCATCACCCTCGCGATGATGACGACCAACCTCGCGATGCGCCGGCCCCACCGCCTGCCCGAGCTGGCGCGGACCGGTCCGCACGAGGCGTTCTCCGCGCTCTACTTCCGCGAGGACGAGTTCCGGCGCGTGATGCCGGGCTGGATCGTCGACTGGATGACCCGCGGCCCGAAGTCCGAACCGGGTCCGCAGGAGGGGCTCTGGCGGCTTCCCGGACCGGACGACCTGCCGGTCGCGGTCGCGACGCGCATGAGCCTGTCCTTCCCGATCCTGATCTCGGCCGTGCCGCTGCACGCGCCCGACCGTGGGGGCACCATCCGCCGCGTCCTGTTCAGCGACGGCGGGCTGTCCAGCAACTTCCCGATCCACTTCTTCGACGCGCTGCTGCCGCGCCGGCCCACCTTCGGCATCTCGCTCGAGCCCGCCGGCACGCTGCACACGAAGCCGCGGGTCGTGCTGCCGACCGAGCCCGATCCCGATCCCTGGCGCAGCTACCTCGAGCCGGAGGGGCCGATCGCCTTCCTCTCGGTGGCGCTCGACGCCATGCAGGAGTGGCAGGACCGGCTGCAGACGGCGCTGCCGGGCTATCGCGAGCGCGTCGCCGACGTCTACCTCGAGGAAAACGAAGGCGGCTTCGACGTCGACATGCCGCAGCCGGTGATCGACGATCTCACGAAGCTCGGAGCCCAGGCCGGGGCGCTGCTGGCGAGCGGCGCCTTCGACTTCGACGACCACCGCTGGCGCCGGTTCCTCGTCGCCTACGCCCGGCTGGAGGAGACGCTCGCGACGAGCGCCGAGCGCTGGGGCGCGGTCGCCGGGCCGAACGGGCGCACGCTCGCGCAGGAACTCGCGGCGATCTCCAAGGCGCCGAAGAGCTTCGGCGGCACGCCCGCCCAGACGATGACGGCGATGCTCGCGCGCTTCGACGCGCTGATGGCGCACGTCTCGGCCTGGAACGGCCCGCTCGCGCCGCACGCCGACATCCCGCAGCCGGAAAGCGCGCTGCGGATCACGCCGCGGCCCTGACGGCCCGTCAGCGCTCCGTGATGCCGAGCTGCGCGGGGATCAGCCGACCGCCTTCGTAGTGCCCGACCCACACGTCGTACTGGCCCGACAAGGGGCTGTTGAACTTCAGCAGCGGGTCGAGATTGCCGCCACTGTCGTCGTCGCAATGCCAGGCACCGCTCGGATCGTTGATGACGAGGATCGTGTCGGAGTTGGATCGCACGAAGAAGGTGAGCGCGAATCCCGGGGCCGCGACGTAGTTGACGCGCACGTCCGGTGCGTCCGCCATGGATCCCTGGCACGACGTCACCGAGGAGGCGCTGCGCGTGCCCCCCGCACGGACGTTCACCCAACGGGGATCGTTGGGAAAGTTGGCGTTGAGGTTGATCGTCCCGAAAGCCGGATTGCGGCCGACGTTCTGCCCGACCGACGGCGATCCTGCGAGCGTCGCGAGTGCGAGCGCGGCAATGAAGACCCGAAACATGGCACCCCCCATTTCTGCGGCACACCGCACCTCGCGGGCGGTCTGCACGAGCGCGATATTATACCCACACGCAGTTCGTTGAATAGGACTCTCGCTCGTGCTTCCTGACCTCGGGCATGCCGCTCCGCCGTCCGGATATGGCGCGACGCATCCCGGAACGACGGATCGCCGGGGTGCGGGGGTACGGTCCCGTTCCATCCGGTGGTACGACGCAGTACCGCCTCGTCGCGCGGTTGCCGGAGGACGCACCGATGAACGACCCGAAAATCGACAGGAAGAACGACCCGAAGAACCTGCACTTCACGAAGGCCGAGCTCGAGGCGCGCGTCGGCGCGACGATCGCCGCCATGGAGCGCGAGGGTCTGTCGGCGCTCGTGATGTTCCGCCAGGAGAGCATGTACTGGCTCACGGGCTACGACACGTTCGGCTACGTGCACTTCCAGGCGATGGTGCTGACCGCGGACGGCCGCCTCGTTCTCCTCACCCGCTCCGCGGACCGGCTGCAGGCGGCGTTCACCTCGACCGTCGAGGACGTGCGGATCTGGCGCGACCGCGAGGGGGCGATGCCGGAGGCGGAGCTCGTGGAGATCCTCGGCGAGCTCGGCCTCTCGGGGAAGCGCCTGGGCCTCGAGTACGAGGCCTACGGGCTGACGGCCGCCAAGGGCAAGCGGCTCGAGGCGGCGCTCGGGGACGCCTTCTCGCTCGAGGACGCCTCCCACCTCGTCTCGCGGCTGCGCGCGGTGAAGAGCGCGGCCGAGATCGCCTACGTACGCCGGGCGGCGGAGCTCGCGGACGCGGCGCTGGCGGCGGCGCAGGCGCGGGCGGCGGCGGGCGTGTTCGAAGGCGACATCCTCGCCGACATGCATGGGGCGATCGCACGCGGCGGCGGCGACGATCCGGCGAACGAGTTCATCATCGGCTCGGGGCCGGGCGCCCTGATGTGCCGCTACTACACCGGCCGGCGCACGCTGTCCGCCGACGACATGCTCACGCTCGAGCATGCGGGCGTCTACCGGCACTACCACGCGGCGCTGATGCGCACCTTCGTCGTCGGCCGCCTCGACCCGCGTCTGACCGCGATGCACGCCGCGGCGCACGAGGCGCTGCTCGCGACCGAGGAGGCGCTGCGCCCCGGACGGCCGATCGGCGAGGCCTTCGACGCGCACGCCCGCGTCCTCGATGCCGCCGGCTGGGGGCACGCCCGGCTCAACGCCTGCGGCTACTCGCTGGGCACGACCTTCGCGCCGAACTGGATGGACTGGCCGATGCTCTACGCGGGCCAATCCTACGAGGCCCGGCCCGGCAACGTGTTCTTCGCCCACATGATCCTGTTCGACGAGGCGGCGGGGCTGGCGATGACGCTCGGCCGCACCTCGCTCGTCGGCGAGCGCGGCGCCGAGCCGCTGTCCGCCGCCTCGCTCGCGCTCGTGCGCGTCTGATCGCCGCTCAGGCGCTCACGCCGGGAAGGCGCAGGAGCTGGCAGCCGGAGATCTTCCAGCTGCCGTCGGGCTGCTGCTCCAGCGCGTAGATCGCCCGCCAGGCGACGCCCGTATGGTCGATGATCGTCACCTCCTGGATCGGGCCGGCGGGCGTCTCGCGATAGGTGTCGAAGCTGAAGTCGCGCGGGCGGTAGACCGGCGGGTAGCCCTGGCGCACCATGGCCATGAACCGGTCCTGGCTCGGGAAGATGCGCTTGATGCCCGGCGCGGCGTAGGAATAGGCCCGCGCGCCGTCGTCGGCGAGGAAGGCGCGCAGCTGCGCCTCGATGACCGAGCGAGCCGCCGCCTCGTCGGCCCGCGCTCCGGCGACGGGGAGGACGGCGGCGGCGAGGAGCAGCGTCAGGGCGGCGAGGAGGGCGCGCATGGGAGGGCTCCGGATGGCGAATCGCACCATTTGGGAGCTAGGCGCCGTGCGGCGTCCGGCAAGCGCCGGTGCGGCGATCGGTCACCAGGGCAGCGGCTCGCCGCGATAGTCGTAGAACCCGCCCGTCGCGTCTGCCGGCAGCCCGTCCAGCACCGCGAGCAGCCGCGCCGCGGCGACGTCCGGCGTCGCGACCGCGAGGCCGGCCTTGGCGAACGGCGCGGTCAGCCGCGTGTCGACGGTGCCCGGATGAAGCGCCACGCACAAGGCCCGTGGCCGACGCCGGGCGAGCTCGACCGCAGCCGTGCGGACGATCTGGTTGAGCGCCGCCTTCGAGGCCCGGTAGGCGTACCAGCCGCCCAGGCGATTGTCCCCGATCGAGCCCACCTTGGCGGACAGGGTCGCGAACGTCGCCTTGCCCCCGTCCGCGAGCCGCGGGGCGAGGTGCTTGAGGAGGAGCGCCGGACCGATCGCGTTGACGGCGAAGCTGCGCGCCATCGTCTCGGGCGTGATGTCCCGCCAGGAGCGCTCCGGTCGCATGTCGGCATCGTGGAGCAGGCCGGTCGCATCGATCACGAGCGTCAGCGGCGCGCCCGCGAGCCGCGCCTCGAGGCCCTCGGCGAAGGCGGCGACCGTCGCCTCGTCGGCGACGTCGAGGGGCGGGCCGCCGGCGCGGGAGGCACGCAGCACGGGCGCGAAGCGACCGTCCGCTGCGAGCACGTCCGCGAGCGCGGCGCCGATGCCGCCGGAGGCGCCGACGACGATCGCCGCACCGGCGGGGACGGACGAGGCGGGGGAGGGGGCGTTCATCGCTGTGAAAGAAGGGTCGAAAGCGGGTCCGGCAAGGCGGCATTGCCTTCGATCCACCACATTCGCTCGGCCGAATGTCCCGAGCATGCGCCATCGGCGCGCCAGACGGCGAGGCACATGCGCGACGGGGGCCAATTCCGAAGAAGGGAAGGACGCTCCGCCATGCCGCATTCGTTCGCCGCCCGCAGGCACAACCAAGCCGCCCGCGCCTACCCGTACGACCTGCTCCCCGCCGTCCAGGAGACGCTCGCGATCCTGGCGGACCTCGCCTTCGCGCACGCCTCCGCTCGCGAGCGCCTCGCGCTGTGGGACGGCCCGGAGGCGGTGAAGGCCGAGATCGCCCGCGACCTCGACGCCCGCCACCTCGCCGCGGCGGCACCCTACGAGCGCCGCCTCGCCGCCCTGCAGGAGAGCGCCGAAGGCGTATCCCATCTCGCCGCCGCCGGCTGAGGCGGCGAACGCGCTCGCCGCTGCCCCGTCGAGAGGGGCTCGGGAGAGGAGCGGCCGATCGCGCCTCAGGCGGCGCGCTCGGGGAACCGCGTCATCGCCGCTTCCACGTCCGACCGCGTCGGCAGGCTCGCCTCGTTGCCGAGGCGCTGGATCGCGTGGGTGGAGGCGCCCCGCGCGAAGGCGAAATGGTCGGCCCACGAGCCGCCCGGGTTCGCGAGGTGGGCGTAGACGTAGGCGCCGTGGAAGATGTCGCCTGCGCCGTTGGTGTCGACCACCATCTCCCCGGGAATGGCGAGCGAGGGCAGGTGGCGGGTCTCGCCGGTCTCACCGTACCAGACCATGCCGCGCTCGCCCATCGTGACGCCGCCGACGCGCACGCCGCGGCTCTTGAGGTATTCCAGCATCTCGTGCGGCGAGAGGCTCATCTGCTCGCACAGACGCTCGGCCACGACGGCGACGTCGATGAAGCCGAGGAGCTCGTGCGTGTTGCTGCGCAGGCCCCCGCCGTCGAGCGAGGTGAGGATGCCCGCCTCGCGGCAGGTGCGCGCATAGTGCAGCGCGGCGTCGGGCTGGTGGCCGTCCAGATGCAGCGCGCGGCAGCCGGCGAGGTTCAGCGGCGGGAACGGGTGCAGGAAATCGTCGTCGCGGCAGCGCACGATGGCGCGCTTGCCGCCCTTGGGCATGATGAAGGACAGCGAGCTCTCGCGCACCTTGCGGTGATGGACGCTGATGCCGTAGCGCGCGGCCATGTCGATGAACATCCGCCCCAGCCAGTCGTCGGCGACGGTGGCCAGGAGGTCGGGCGCGATGCCGAGCTTGGCGCAGCAGAAGGCGGCGGAGACCGCGTTTCCGCCGAAGGAGATGGCGTAGTCCTCCGCGACGGTCTTCTCGTCGCCCGTCGGCAGGTGGTCCGTGACGAAGGTGACGTCGATGTAGGCCTGCCCGATGAACAAAGCTTCCAACGGCCGCTCTCCCGAGATGATCTTCCGCGTCGGTGCGAGCGGAAGGGATCACGGCCCGCGCGCCCGCGCAAGGGGGCGCACGCAGGTTTCGGACCCGCGCGGGCGGGGAGGTTGAAACGCTTCAGGCGCGGCCTCGGTCCGTGATGCGCGCGCACGGGTACGGGACGCCGGCGCGGGCGCGTCGGCGTCCCGGAGCGTCGGGGCGCATGGCCGGCTCAGCCGACGAGCATCGCCATGGCCGGCACCGCGAGCACCAGGCCGGTGGTGATGCCCAGCGCCAGCAGCCGCTGGCCGCGCTGGTCGACCGAGGCGCGCACGCGCCGGGCGGCGGTGGAGGCCTCCATCGTACGGCCGTTGAGGCACGAGCACAGGATGCGGTGCGCATCGCCCTCGGACAGGCCGAAGAAGGCGACGCCGTCGCCGAGGCGATCGCTCTCGAGCCCCTGGCCGCGCAGGACCGGGTCGTTGTAGGCGACCGTCAGGGGAGACTCGTCGGCGCGCATCAGGTGGCGCGTCTCGCGGGGCTGGAACTCGATATCGCCCAGCGAGTAGAGCCGGCGGCGGGGATCCGCCTCCAGCAGCTCGACCCAGCGCTCGAGACGCTCGCGGCGGGTCAGGACCTCCTTGGGAGGCTGGTACGCAACATCGGCAACGCTACGGAGCTGTTCAACACGCTTGTGTTCCATCGAACTCTCCTCTGGCGACGGTACGGTCCTGTGTCGGACGCCGACCTCCGATGATGGGGCGCTCATTCCGCCTGTGCCGTTTGGCGAAAGTTCGGCGCTTGGGTTAAACGGTGTACATCCTCGAAAGATCCGGTATTCGGCCGCCCGTTCTCTGGGCAATTTCGTGGCGTGGAACCGGGCGCCGGCGACGCGTCAGGGCGCGTCGAGCGCGATCGTCGCGGCCGCGACGAGGAAGACCTCGCCGGCGAGGACGCCCGCGACGAGGGAGCGCCGCGCGAGATAGAACGCGCCGAGCCCGAAGGCGACCGCGCCCAGGCGTGCGGCGAGCGGCACCAGCGCGAGCGCGCCGCTCGGGAAGACGAGGAGCTTCGCCACGACGGCGGCGAGCAGCGTCGTCGCCACCGCGCGCACGAAAACGAGGATCTCCGAGCGCTCGTCGAGGCCCCGCGAGAGCACGACGCCGAGCACGCGCCAGATCTCGCTCGGCAGGAAGCCGAACAGGATCAGCGCGAGGTACGGGGCGAGCCCGGCACCGACGATCGCCTCGAGCCCGCTCATGCGCCGCGCCTCCGGCGCGCGCGCCCCACGAGGTAGGCGATGGTGCCGCCGACGAGGCCCGTGAGCAGCAGATCGAAGTCGCGCCCCACGAGGTAGCCGAAGGCCGGCGCGAGCGCGAATCCGAGCACGATCGCGGTGACGTCGACCGCCGTGCGCGCCCCGGCGGCGAGGGCGAGGGTGAAATAGACCGGCGTGATGAACAGGAGGCCGGAGGCGAGCGGCGCCGGCAGCGTCCCCGAGAGGAACCAGCCGACGCCGGTGAGCGCCGTCGTCGTCAGCAGGCAGGCGTTGGCGAAGCCGAGATAGTAGGGCAGCCGCTCCTCGGCCGGCATGCGCGGCAGCCGGCGCAGGCTCTCGACCCACACGGTCACCGCGATGTAGTGGGCGATGGCGATCTGGGCCAGCAGGCCCTGGCCGGGACGGCGCAGGAGCGGCATCAGCGCGATCGTCATCGGCAGGAATCGGATCGAGGACAGGCAGATCGCCGCGGCGATGAGCGGCAGCGCGACGCCCGCCGCCAGCGATCCGTAGAACACGACCTGCGCGGGCCCGGCCCAGATCAGCAGCGTCGAGAGCATCGCGGCTCCCAGCGGGTGCCCCACGTCCTGCGCGAGACTGCCGACGCCGACGAGCGCGAAGCCGACGACCCAGGCGGGGAGGACGAGCGCGTCGCGCACGCCGCGCAGCACGAGACGATGCGTGGCGGCCTGCGCGGGCGTCTCGCCCTCAGCCATCGGGACGCGCCTCGTCCCGGCGCCCGGCGAGGCGGCGGCGCTCGATGTGCTTGGCGATGCGCAGGTGGCGGGCGATGGCGTAGTTCATCGCCGTGAGGAAGCCGTAGACCCCGCGCACGGCGTGGCGCCGCACGACATAGGCCTTGAGGAAGGCGGCCGGGAACTCGACGAAGACGCGCCAGGTCGGGATCGTGGCGCCGCGCGCCTCGAGATCGTCCGCCTGCCGGTCGGAATAGGCGTTGAGCTTGGCGATCTGGTCGCCGAGCGACCGCACCGAGCGATGCCGGATCGTGCCGTGCAACGCCCCGACCCGTGCGCCCGGCGCGAGATCGACCCGGTCGTGCACGATCGAGGCCGAGTAGCGGCCCTTGTCGCGCCGGTAGAGCCGCACGGGCGCGAGCGCATAGGCGAGGGGGTGCACGTCCTCCTCGCCTGGAAAGACCTCGGCGATGCGCGTCGTGTAGGCGTCCTTGTCCGGCTCTCCGGCGGCGAACAATGCGCGGATGTGCGCGACCATCTCCGCCGGCACGACCTCGTCGGCGTCGAGGTTGAGGAGCCAGGGATGGCTGCACTGCTCCTCGGCGAAGCGCTTCTGCGGCCCGTAGCCGGCGAAGTCGTGGTGGACGACGCGTGCGCCCTTGGCCTCGGCGATCGCCCGGGTGCCGTCGGTCGAGCCCGAATCGACCACGACCACCTCGGCCGCGAGGCCCGCGACGGCGTCGAGCGTGGCGCCGATCCGGTCGGCCTCGTCCTTGACGATGAGGAAGATCGAGAGGGGAAGCGGGGGCACCGGACCGTCCACGGGAAGGAGCGCCGCGACGGGAGCGGCGCTCCTAGCTAGACGCTGCGGCGGGTGGGCTCAAGCGGGAGAGCCGTTCGCATCTCGCAATGTGGGGCGCCGGACCCTCCACCGGCCCGGGGGCGATGCGTCAGCCGCGCAGGACGGTCGTGATCGTGCGCCCGTCGCGATGGATCGTCAGCTCCCAGGCGCCGCGGCCGCGGGCGAGCGCGCGCTCCACGTCGCGGCTCGACTCGATGCGCACCCGGTTGATCTCGAGGAGCGCGTCGCCGGGACGGAAGCCGTAGCGGGCGGCGAGCGAGCGGGGAGGCACCTCCTCGACCACCACCGCGCCGACCACCTGCAGGATACGCATCGCGTCGGCGACGGCGGGCGAGAGGTTGACGACCACCGCGCCGTCCAGCGGCGAGCGGGCCTCGATGCGCACGGGATCGCGCGGCGGGTCCTCCGGCGGCGGGATCAGGCGCACCCGCAGCTCCGTCTCGCCGCTCCGGCGCAGGACGCGCAGCACGCTCTCGCCCCCGACCCCGGCGAGGGCGAAACGGTAGCCGAAGGCCTCCGTGTCGGCGATGTCCCGGCCGTCGACCCCGAGGATCACGTCGCCGCGGGCGAGGCCCGCCTCGGCGGCGGGGCCGCGCGGGTCGACGTCCGTGACCAGCGCACCGGCGGGGCGCAGCAGGCCCACGCTCTCGGCGAGGTCGGGCGTCAGCGCCTGGAGGCTCGCGCCCAGCCAGGGCCGCTGCACCCGATCCGCCCCGTCCTCGGCGCTGGCCACGACGGCGCGCACCATGCTCGCGGGGATCGCGAAGCCGATGCCGTGCGAGCCGCCCGAGCGCGAGAAGATCGCGGTGTTGATGCCGACCAGCCGCCCCGACATGTCGAGCAGCGCGCCGCCCGAGTTGCCGGGATTGATGGCGGCGTCGGTCTGGATGAAGAACTGGTAGTCGGTAATGCCGACCTGCGTGCGTGCGAGCGCCGAGACGATCCCCTGCGTCACGGTCTGGCCGACGCCGAAGGGGTTGCCGATCGCGAGGACGAGGTCGCCGACCTCGAGCGTCGCGTCGTCCCCGAGCGGGATCACGGGGAAGCGTTCGTCGCTTGCGATGCGCAGCACGGCGAGGTCCGTGCGCGGGTCGCGCAGCACGATCTCGGCGTCGAGCTCGCGCCGGTCGACGAGAGCGACGCGCACGGCGTCCATGCCCTCGACGACGTGGTTGTTGGTGACGACGAGCCCGTCCGCGCTCACGATCACCCCAGACCCCAGCGAGCGCTGCACGCGCTCCTGCGGCATGCCGCCGAAGACGTCGTCGCCGAAGAAGCGCCGAAAGAACTCCTCGCGCGGGTCGCTCGGCGCCCGCTCGCGGCTCTCACCGTAGACGTTGACCACGGCGGGCGCGGCGTCGCGGACGAGCGGCGCGAAGGAGAGCTGGATCTGGGCGGGGTTTTCGGGGACGGCGCGGGCGTCCACCGGTGGCGCCGGCGCGCGGTCCTGCGCACGGAGCATGCCGTCCGGCGCCGCGACGAAGCCGATGGCGAGCGCGAGCGCGAGCGCCGCGGCGAGCGCGGTCGTGCCGATCGATCTGCGGTTCATGGCTGGAGCCCCTCGTGCGAGCGCATGCGGACGACGTGTCGAAGATGCGTGGCGCGCGGCTGCGGCGAAAGCGCGGCCGCGTCAGTTCTCCATCGCTTCCGCCCCGCGGCTCATCGCGGCCACGCCGGTGCGGGCGACCTCGACGAGGCCCACCCCCGCCATCAGCTTGACGAAGCGCTCGATGTCCTCCGAGGCGCCGGTCAGCTCGAAGACGAAGGAGGTCAGCGTCGCGTCCAGCGTGCGCGCGCCGAAGGCGGAGGCGAGCCGCAGCGCCTCGACCCGGTGGTCGCCCTCGCCGACGACCTTGACGAGGCACAATTCGCGCTCGAGCGCCTCGCCGCGCACGGTGAGGTCGTCGACCCGGTGCACGGGCACGAGCCGCTCGAGGTGCGCCTTGATCTGCTCGATCACGCCCGCCGTGCCGGCGGTGACGATGGTGATGCGCGAGACGTGCGTCTCGTGGTGCGTCTCCGATACGGTCAGGCTCTCGATATTGTAGCCGCGGCCCGAGAACAGACCGGCGATGCGGGCGAGCACGCCGGGCTCGTTGTCGACGATGACGGCGAGCGTGTGCCGGTTGACGGCCTCGACGACGGGGGCGGCGGGGTAGTGGGTCTGGTTCATCTCGTGCGTTCCTGTCAGGCGCCGTTCCTGCGATAGACGGCGATCGCGGGCTCGTCCACCTCGTCGTGGGCGAGCACCCACGCCTCGTCGAGCGCCGCCTCGCGCCACTCGACGAAGGCCGGGAGGGTGAGCACCGCCTCCATGTAGGCGCGGGTATCGGCGTCGATCGGCCAGGAATAGGTGTCGAGCCGCGTCACCACGGGGGCGTACATCGCATCCGCCGCGCCGAACTGCTTCCCGAACAGGAACGGCCCGCCGGCGCCGAAGCGGTCGCGCGCCTCGCGCCAGAGGGCGACGACCCGCGCCACGTCGGCGGCGACACCCTCGCCGCGGTCCTTGTGGGCGTAGCGTCGGCCGAGGTTCATCGGCAGCGCGGCGCGCAGCTTCTGGAAGCCGGCGTGCATCTCCGCCGCGATCGAGCGGGCGTAGGCGCGCGCGACGTCCTCGCGCGGCCAGATCTCGCTCTCCGGGTGGAGGTCGGCGAGGTAGTCGAGGATCGCGAGCGATTCCCACACCGTCACCTCGCCGTCGACGAGGACGGGGACCTTGCCGGCCGGGGAGTGCGCGAGGATCTTCGCCTTGGTGTCCGGCTGGTCGAGGGGCACGAGCGCCTCCTCGAAGTCGAGCCCGAGGTGGCGCATCAGGATCCACGGCCGCAGGGACCAGGAGGAGTAGAGCTTGTTGCCGATGACGAGCTTCATGGGTCTCTCGACGTGCCTCCCCTCTCCCGGATGGGAGAGGGGCGGGGGGTGAGGGGATATGGTGCCGGGTTTGGGCGAAACGCCGATGAAGGCTGTCGCTCACGCGGCGCGAGCCCGCAGGCCGTTCACCCTCACCCCTGCCCCTCTCCCCTCCGGGAGAGGGGTTCACGTCACACCAGCATCTTGCCCTTCTCGTCGATGACCGAGCCGATGTCGGCGCCGGTCTCGCCGAGGTAGTCGTTGAGCAGCATCTCGTTGTGGGCCTTGCCCGAGGGGATCATCGGGAAGCAGTTCTCGGCCTTGTCGACCACGCAGTCGAAGATCACCGGGCGGTCGATCGCGAGCATCTCGGCGATGGCCCCATCGAGCTTGCCGGGGTCGTCGCAGCGCATGCCCACGGCGCCGTAGGCCTCGGCGAGCTTGACGAAGTCGGGCAGGGACTCGGAGTAGGACTGGGAGTAGCGCCCGCCGTGCAGCAGCTCCTGCCACTGGCGCACCATGCCCATGTACTCGTTGTTGAGGATGAAGATCTTCACCGGCAGGCGGTACTGCACCGCGGTGGACATCTCCTGGATGTTCATCAGGATCGAGGCCTCGCCGGCGATGTCGATCACGAGCCCGTCGCGGTGGGCGAGCTGGGTGCCGATCGCCGCGGGCAGGCCGTAGCCCATCGTGCCCAGCCCGCCCGAGGTCATCCAGCGGTTGGGCGCGTCGAAGCCGAAATACTGCGCCGCCCACATCTGGTGCTGGCCGACCTCGGTCGTCACGAACGTGTCGCGGCCGGACGCCTTCGTCGCCTCGTAGAGGCGCTGGATGGCGTATTGCGGCTTGATCACGCTGTCGGAATTGCGGAAGGCGAGGCACTTGCGCGCACGCCACTCGCCGATCTGGCCCCACCAGGACTTCAGCGCGCCCTTGTCGACGGTCGGCGACGTCGAGCGCCACAGGCGCACCATGTCCTCGAGCACGTGGCCGCAATCGCCGATGATGCCGAGATCGACCTTGACGTTCTTGTTGATCGAGGAGGGATCGATGTCGACGTGGATCTTGCGCGAGTGCGGC
This sequence comes from Salinarimonas rosea DSM 21201, assembly GCF_000429045.1. Lineage (GTDB taxonomy): Bacteria > Pseudomonadota > Alphaproteobacteria > Rhizobiales > Beijerinckiaceae > Salinarimonas > Salinarimonas rosea. Next base: position 216,024 of record NZ_AUBC01000004.1, on the reverse strand, counting down.
GAGAACGCGTCGAGGCGCCCGGTGATGCGGTCGTCGAAGCGCGCCCCGATGTTGATCAGCAGGTCGCACCCGTGCATGGCGAGGTTCGCCTCGTAGGTGCCGTGCATGCCGAGCATGCCGAGGAACTGGTCGTCGGACGCCGGGTAGGCGCCGAGCCCCATCAGGGTCGAGGTGATGGGAAAGCCCGTGAGCCGCACCAGCTCGCGCAGCAGCTCGGAGGCGTGCGGGCCGGCGTTGACGACGCCGCCGCCGGTGTAGAACACCGGCTTCTTCGCCGCCGCCATCAGCTCGATCGCCTGGCGGATCTTGTCCATGTCGCCCTTCACCTTCGGGCGGTAGGTCTTGTGCTGGTTGTCGCGCGGGCGGGCGTAGAGGCCGGTCTTGAACTGGATGTCCTTGGGCAGGTCGATCACGACCGGTCCGGGCCGTCCGTTCGCCGCGACGTAGAAGGCCTCGTGCAGGATGCGCGGCAGGTCGGCGATGTCCTTCACGAGGTAGTTGTGCTTCGTGCAGTGCCGGGTGATGCCGACCGTGTCGCATTCCTGGAACGCGTCAGAGCCGATGAGGTGGGTGGGCACCTGGCCGGTGATGCAGACGAGCGGGATCGAGTCCATCAGCGCGTCGGTCAGGCCCGTCACGGCATTGGTCGCGCCGGGGCCCGAGGTGACGAGCACGACGCCGACCTTGCCGGACGAGCGGGCGTAGCCCTCGGCCGCGTGCACCGCGCCCTGCTCGTGGCGCACGAGCACGTGCTGGATCGTCTCCTGATGGAAGAGCGCATCGTAGATCGGCAGCACGGCGCCGCCGGGATATCCGAAGATATGCTCGACGCCCTGGTCCTGCAGGGCGCGGACGACCATCTCGGCTCCGGTCATCATCTCGCTCATCGCACTCGTCCTTCGTGTCGTCGTCTGGATCGCGGTCTTTGCGGTTCGTCGGTGTCGGTGGTGTCGGCTCGGTGTGGTGGAGGCAATAAAAAAGGGCCCGTCGGGGGGCCCTCGTGCGCCATCGCCGGATCGTGCGGGGCTCAGCCCCGCTCCGTCGATGGCGTTCCGATTACGAGAATGATCTTGCGCATGGGATGCGGGTCTCGGCTCAAATCGTGCGCGAGACGCTACGGGAAGGCGCGGGCGGGGTCAACCGGGAAAACGGCCGGAGTGCGTGGGGCGGCTGTCATCCCGGATGCCGAAGACGGTCCGGGACCCAGAACCACGGGTGCTCGTCGAGCGGCGCGCCAGCGCCGCGGCGGGGGACGGCGTCCGGCGGCGTTCGTGGACGCGCGCGTTTCGCGCACGCTGAGAGGCTCGTCGGCGGATCCGGGCCCGGGCCCACTTCGCGTCCCGGGGTGACAACCCCGTCATCCCGGATGCCGAAGGCAGTCCGGGACCCAGAACCACAGGTGCTCGTCGAGCGGCGCGCCAGCGCCGCGGCGGGGACGGCTGCCGGCGGCGTTCGTGGACGCGCGCGTTTCGCGCACGCCGAGCAGAACACCTGTGGGTCTGGGCCCCGGCCCGCTTCGCGACCCGGGGTGACGGCCGGCGTGGCGTCACGTGCCGAACGGGTCACCTGCCGCGCCCGCCTCCACCCACCGCCATCCCGGCATCGAGTTCCGGAACCACGTCATCTGCCGCTTGGCGTAGGCCCGCGTGTCCGCCTGCCCGCGCTCGATCGCCTCGGCGAGCGAGATCCGCCCCTCCAGCGCCGCGATCAGCCCCGGCACACCGTGGGCGCGCATCACCGGCAGCATCGGGTCGAGGCGCCGCGCGGCGAGCGCCGCGACCTCGTCCATGGCCCCCGCTTCCATCATCGCGAGGAAGCGCGCGTCGATGCGCGCGCGGATCTCGGTGCGGTCGGGTGCGAGGAAGAGCTTCTCGACGTCGGCCCCCGCCAGCGGGCCCGGCGCTCGCGCGTCCCAGAAATCGCCGATCGAGCGCCCCGTCGCCGCGTGCACCTCGAGCGCCCGCATGATGCGCAGGCGGTCGGAGGGGCGCAGCCGCGCGGCGCTGGTGGGGTCGCGCTCGCGCAGCATCAGATGCAGCTCGGCCGTGTCCCGTCCCTCGCAGGCGGCGCGCACCTCGGCGCGAACGGCGTCGGGCACCGGGGGGATGTCGGACAGCCCTTCCGTCAGCGCCTTGAAATAGAGCCCGGTGCCCCCGCAGACGATCGGCAGCCGCCCCGATGCCGCGACCTCCGCCAGCGTCGCCGTGGCGTCCGCCAGCCACCGCGCCACGGAATAGTTCACCGCCCCGTCGACGTGCCCGTAGAGCCGGTGCGGCACGGCCGCCTCCTCCTCGGGCGTCGGCCGCGCGGTCAGCACCCGCAGGTCGCGGTAGACCTGCATGGAATCGGCGTTGATCACGACGCCGTCCCGGCGCCGCGCCACGTCGAGCGCCAGCGCCGACTTGCCGGACGCGGTCGGGCCTGCGATGAGAAGGGCCCTCACGGCACCTCGTCCTCCCTTTCGAATTCCCGCGGATCGCACGCCATGACCCACGTCGCAACCCTGATCGCAGGCCCCGCCGCGCGCATCGAGGCGTCGCACCTCGACCGCGCGAGCGCCGTCCTGCCGGACGCCGTGATCCGCACGCTGTCCGACGGCGTCGCCGTCGACATCGCCTTCACGCCGGGCGCGCTCGAGGACCCGAACGTCGCCCCGCTGGGGGAGGCGGTGCTCGTCTCCGACTACCGCAACGCCGTCGCCGACGCGATCGGCGCGGACGCGGCGGGCATCGACGTGGTGGTCCAGTCCGCGGCGGGGCGGCGCAAGCGGCTGTTCCTGGCCGACATGGATTCCACCATGATCGGGCAGGAATGCATCGACGAGCTCGCCGATTACGTCGGCCTGAAGGCCCAGGTCTCGGCGATAACCGAGCGCGCCATGCGCGGCGAGCTGCCCTTCGAGCCGGCGCTGCGCGAGCGCGTGGCGCTGCTCGCCGGCCTCTCCGAGACGATCGTGCCCGAGATCATCGCCGAGCGCATCGTGCTGACGCCCGGCGGGCGGGCGCTGGTGCGCACCATGCGGGCGAACGGCGCCCACACCTGCCTCGTCTCGGGCGGCTTCACCCTGTTCACCGGGCCGATCTCGGAGATGATCGGCTTCCACGAGCACCGCTCCAACACGCTGCTGGTGGAGGACGGACGGCTGGTCGGGCGCGTGGCCGAGCCAATCGTGGGGCGTGCGGCCAAGTACGCGGCGCTGGTCGAGCTGCGCGAGCGCCTCGGGCTGACCGAGGACCAGACGCTGGCGGTGGGCGACGGGGCGAACGACCTCGCCATGCTCGGCGAGGCCGGGCTCGGCGTCGCCTACCACGCCAAGCCCGCGGTGGCGGAAGCCGCCGCCGCGCGGATCGACCACGCGGACCTGCACGCGCTGCTCTACCTGCAGGGCTACGCCGACGACGAGATCGTGCGCGACTGACGCGGTCTCGCGTCAGCCGTCGTCGGTCTCCACCGGGCAATCCGCCCGACTGCCCCATTCCGCCCAGGAGCCGTCGTAGAGCGCGCGGGCCGGGCGGCCGATCTCGGCCAGCGCGAGCGAGAGGATCGCGGCGGAGACGCCCGAGCCGCAGCTCGTGATCACCGGCTTGGCGGGGTCGACGCCCGCCCGCTCGAGCGCGCCGCGGATCGTGTCGGCGTCCGCCAGCCGGCCGTCGCGGACGATCTCGGCGAAGGGCACGTTGAAGGCGCCCGGCATCCGGCCCGTTCGCACGCCCGGCCGCGGCTCGGGCGCGCGGCCGGCGAAGCGGTCGGCGGGACGCGCGTCGACCACCTGGGCCGAGCCGGTGTCGAGCGCCCGGCGCACGTCGGCGAGGTCGGCCACGGCGGAATGGTCGAGCCGCGGCGTGAAGGTCGCCTTGCTTCGCGGCCGCGGCGGCCCGTCCTCCACCGGGAGCCCCGCCGCCCGCCAGGCCGGGAAGCCGCCTTCCAGGATCGAGACGTCGGCGGCGCCGAAGGTCTTGAAGGTCCACCACACCCGCGGCGCCGCGAACAGGCCGGCGCCGTCGTAGACGACGATGTGCATGCCGTCGCCGATGCCCATGGCGCCCACCGCCGCGGCGAAGGCCTGCGGCGCGGGCAGCATGTGCGGCAGGTCGGACCCCTCGTCGCGCACCGAGTCGATGTCGAAGCGCACGGCGCCGGGGACGTGGGCCTCGCGATACTCCGCCTCGGGATCGCGGTTCATGGTCGGCAGGTACCAGGAGGCGTCCACGACGACGAGGCCTGGGGCGCCGAGGCGCTCGGCGAGCCAGGCGGGCGTGACGAAGGGCGTGTCTGTCATCGGGCGCTCCTGTGATCCGGGGCGATCTTAGCCGGCATCGTCGGCGAGGGCGATGCGCACGCGGCGGTTCTGCTTGCCCTTCTTCTGGATGTCGGTGACGAGCACGCGCCCGATCTCGCTCGTGCGCTTCACGTGCGTGCCGCCGCAGGGCTGGAGGTCGATGTCGCCGATGGCGACGAGGCGCACGCGGCCCGCGCCGCGCGGCGGCTGCACCGACATCGTCTTGACGAGGCCGGGGTTGGCGTCGAGCTCGGCGTCGGAGATCCAGCGCTCGGAGACCGGCGCGTCCCGCGCGATCAGCGCGTTGAGCTCGTCGGCGATCTCCTCCTTGTCGAGCCCGGCCTCCGGGAGGTCGAAGTCGAGCCGCCCGTCGCCGTCGCCGATGGCGCCGCCGGTGACGGGGTAGGGGAGCACGACGGAGAGGAGGTGCAGCGCGGTGTGGATACGCATGCGCTTGTGGCGGGTCTCCCAGTCGATCTCGGCGACGACGTCCTCGCCGATCAGATCGTCGCCGAATCCCGGCGCGTCGGGCGCGGGAACGTGGGCGATGGCGCTGCGGTCCTCGCCCCAGACGGCGTTGGCGACGGGAATCGCCGTGCCGTCCTGCCGGCGCAGCAGGCCGACGTCGCCGGGCTGGCCGCCGCCCTGGGCGTAGAAGATCGTCCGATCGAGCACGATGCCCTTCTCCGTCACCGCCACGACTCGGGCGTTGGTTCGGGTGAGGTAGGCGTCGTCGCGGAACATCGGCTCGGTCACGGTGTCGTCCTCCTGGCTGGAGCGCCGCACGCTAGAAGCGGTCCGGCGGGGTGGCAAGCGCCGGGCTGCGGACGGCGACGGGATCGTCGCCGCGCGGGCACCCGCGTCCGCAAGCGAGGGGTGACGCCGTCGCCCCCGGTCGTGCTAAGGAGACGCGACGCCACCAACGCCCGCCGAGCCCGATGAACGCCGCTGCACCCGACGCCGAAGCCGCCCTCGTCGCCAGCCTCGTCGAGCGGCTCGGCGCCGCCGACGTGGTCTCGACCCTCGCCGACATCGAGCCGCATCTCCTCGAGAGCCGCGGGCTCTACCGCGGCCGCGCGCTCGCCGTCGTGCGCCCGAAGGACGTGCACGAGGTCTCCTTCGTGCTGGCGCGGTGCGCGGCCGCGGGGGTGCCGGTGGTGCCGCAGGGCGGCAATACCGGGCTCGTCGGCGGGGGCGTGCCGCATGGCGGGGTCGTGCTGTCGCTCGCGCGGCTCGACGCCATCCGCGCCCTCGATCCGCTCAACGCCACGATCACCGTCGAGGCCGGCGTGACGCTGAAGTCCATCCAGGACGCGGCGGACGAGGCGGACCGGCTGTTCCCGCTCTCGCTCGCCTCGGAGGGCACCTGCCAGATCGGCGGCAACCTCGCCACCAACGCCGGCGGCACCGGCGTGCTGCGCTACGGCAACGCCCGCGATCTCGTGCTCGGCCTCGAGGTCGTGCTCGCCGACGGGCGGATCTGGAACGGCATGAAGGGCCTGCGCAAGGACAACACGGGCTACGACCTCAAGCACCTGTTCATCGGCTCCGAGGGCACGCTCGGCGTCATCACGGCCGCCGTGCTCAAGCTCTACCCGAAGCCCAAGGCGAAGGTGACGGCCTTCCTCGGCTGCGACGGCCCGCACGCGGCGCTGAAGGTGTTCGAGCGCCTGCGCGAGGAGGCGGGCGACCAACTCACCGCCTTCGAGTACATTCCCCGCTTCGGGCTCGAGCTCGTCCTGAAGCACGCCGACGGCGTCACCCGGCCGCTCGCCGGCGACCACGCGGCCTACGCCCTCGTCGAGCTGACCTCGCCGCGGGCGGACGCGCAGCTCGAGAGCGTGATCGAGACGGTGCTCGGCGCCGCCATCGAGGACGGGCTCGTCGAGGACGCGACGATCGGCGCCAGCGAGGCGCAGAACGCCGCGCTCTGGAAGCTGCGCGAGATGCTCTCCGAGGTGCAGGGCCGCGAGGGCGGCTCGATCAAGCACGACGTCTCGGTGCCGGTCTCGCGGGTGGCCGACTTCATCGTCGAGGCCTCCGCCGCCTGCGAGGCGGCGATGGCAGGCATCCGCGTGTGCGCCTTCGGCCATTTCGGCGACGGCAACATCCACTTCAACCTGTCCCAGCCGGTCGGCATGGAGAAGGCCGCCTATCTCGGCGAGTGGGAGCGCTTCAACCGAATCGTCCACGACATCGTCCACGCCTACGACGGCTCGATCGCCGCCGAGCACGGCGTGGGGCTGATCAAGCGCGACGAGCTCCTGCTCTACAAGGACCCCGTCGCACTCGAGGCGATGCGCGCGATCAAGGCCGCGCTCGACCCGCGCGACATCCTCAACCCCGGCAAGGTCGTGGCGCTCTCCCCCGAGGCGCCGGCCGCCCTGCCGGGACGCTGACCGGAACGCGAGACCATGGCCGAGAAGACCATCGACATCCTCTCCATCGGCGAGCCGCTGATGGAGCTCGCGCAGACCGAGCGCGCCGGCGAGCGGCTCTACGCGCCGGGCTTCGGCGGGGACTGCTCCAACGTCGCCGTCGCCGCCGCGCGGCTCGGCGCCCGCACCGCGATGGCGACTGCGGTGGGGGAGGACACGTTCGGGCAGGCCTTCCTCGACCTGTGGGCGCGCGAAGGCGTCGACACCTCCGCCGTGATCCGCCGGCGGGGCGAGCGGACCGGTGTCTACTTCATCAGCTACGGCCCGGACGGGCACGACTTCAGCTACTACCGCCAGGGTTCGGCGGCGAGCCTGACGACGCCCGCGGAGCTCCCGGTCGCGGAGATCGCCCGCGCGCGGATCGTGCACGCGTCCGGAATCAGCCAGGCGATCTCGCCGTCGTGCACCGACATGATCTTCGCGGCGATCGGCGCAGCGCGGACGGAGGGTGCGCTCGTCTCCTACGACACGAACCTGCGCCTGCGGCTGTGGCCCCTCGACCGCGCCCGCGCGATCGTCCAGGCGGCCGCGGCCATGGCCGACATCGTGTTGCCGGGCCACGACGACGCGCGCCTCCTGACCGGGCTCGACCGCCCGGAGGACATCTGCGACGCCTACCTGCGGCTGGGCGCCTCCATCGTGGCCCTGACGCTCGGCAAGGACGGCGCGATGATCGCGACGCGCGACGGCACGACGGTGGTCCCCGCCCGCCGCGTCGCCGCCATCGACGCCACCGGGGCGGGGGACGCATTCGACGGCGCGTTCCTGGCCGACTACCTGCGCCACGGCGACCCGGTGCGCGCCGGCGCCTTCGCCAATGCCGCCGCCGCGCTCTCGACGCGCGGATACGGGGCGGTCGGCCCGCTGCCGACGCGGGCGGAGGTGGAGGCGTTCGTCGCGCAGGGCTGACGATGCGCCGGACCGCCGGACTCGCTGCGAGCCGGTGCGGATCGCGAGACCTGCCGACGCGGGGACCATGCCCGGTGAGGCGCAATCGAGCGACCGGAGCGTGCATCCGTAAAAACGCCGACGACGGCCGCGCTTAACGAAGTTTAGAGGGTGAACGCGCCAGAACGGACGGGAAGCTGGCAACCCGGTGGACCGCCGAGACATGGCAACGCAGATCAAGCCCACTCAACGCGAAATCCTGTTCGACGCCGCAGATCTGATCGTTTCGAAAACGGATCTGAAGGGGCGCATTACATATGCGAATCGCACATTCTGTGACATCTCTGGTTATGGCGAGGCGGAGGTCATCGGCCAGCCCCACGCGATGATTCGTCATCCCGACATGCCGCGGGCGGTCTTCAAGATCCTCTGGGACGCGATCCTCGCCGGCCGCGAGGTCTTCGCCTACGTCAAGAACATGACCAAGGCCGGCGACCATTATTGGGTCTTCGCCCACGTCACGCCGTCCTTCGACGGCGCGCGCGGGGTCACCGGCTTCCACTCGAACCGGCGGTTGCCGCGCCGCGACGCGCTCGCGGCGGTCGAACCCCTCTACCGCGAGCTCGCGCGGCTCGAGGCGTCGCATAGGAACGGGAAGGACGCGGTCGCCGCGTCGAGCGCCCATCTCCAATCCCTCATTGCCGGCAAGGGCCAGGACTATGACCGCTTCGTCTTCTCTCTCTAAGGCCGCGATCGGGCTCGCGCTCGCGGGCATCGGCGGTGCGGGCCTCGCGGTCACGGGGCCGGTCCTCGGCTCGACGACGGCGCTGGGATTCGGCGTGCTGACGCTCGCCGGGCTGGGGCTGTCCGGCTTCATGCTCGGCCGGGTTCATGCCGCCCTCTCGCGCACGACGGACGTCGTGCGCCGGATCGGGCGGGGCGACTTCGAGGCACGCCTCGTCGGCATCCGCGAGGGCGGTGGGCTGGGCGCGCTGATGCACCAGGTCAACGACAGCACCGACCGGATCGACGCCTTCGTGCGCGAGGCGGCGGCGTCGATGGCCGCGGTCAGGGACAACAAGTACTACCGCCGGATTCTTCCCGACGGGCTCGAAGGCGCGCTCGGCGGGGCGGCGACGACGATCAACGAGGCGACGGAGGTGATCGAGGGTCGCGTCGCGGCGTTCAACGCCTCGACCGCCTCGTTCGAGGAGGCGATCGAGGCGATCGTGCGCACGCTCGGCGACGCCTCGCGCACGATGGGCGAGATGGCGGCCAGCATGGAGACCGGCGCCGCGACGACGAACGAGCGCGCGAGCGCCGTCGCGGCCGCCTCCGAGGAGATGTCGATCTCGGTCGAGACGGTGGCCTCGGCGGCGACGGAGCTCTCGGCTTCCGCCCAGGAGGTCGTCGACGAGGCCGAGCGCTCCGCCGGCCGCGCCCGCCAGGCGGTCGCCCGCGCCGCCGAGACGCAGGCGATCGTCAACGGGCTCTCCGGCGCGGCGGAGCGGATCGGCAAGGTGGTCGAGCTGATCAACGCCATCGCCGACCAGACGAACCTCCTCGCGCTCAACGCGACGATCGAGGCCGCCCGCGCCGGCGAGGCGGGCCGTGGCTTCGCGGTCGTGGCCGCCGAGGTGAAGACGCTCGCCGGGCAGACCGCCAAGGCGACCGAGGAGATCGCCTCGCAGGTCGGGGAGCTTCAGTCGGCGACGTCCGGCGCGGTGTCGGCGATCACCGAGATCGCACGGCTGATCGAGGACATCGACGCGGCGTCCTCCCAGATCGCCAACGCCATCGCCTCGCAGACGGCGGCGACCGCGGAGATCGCGCGCAATACCGAGCAGGCGTCCGAAGGCACCCGGAACGTCACCGAGAACATCCACGGCGTGTCGCAGAACGTGCAGGGCTCACGCCAGACGGCGAGCGCCGTGCTCGCGGCGGCCGGCGAGGTCGAGGCGCAGGGGCGGCGCCTCGGCGAGGAGGTTCGCGCCTTTCTCGTCGCGCTTCGGCGCGGGCCGCTCGACCGCCGCAAGGAGGAGGACGAGCGCTACCGGGGTCCGGAGCGGCGCAGCGAGCGCGGCGAAGGCGGCGCGCGCCGGGCGGCCTGAGCGGAATCGTGCGAAAGGTGCGGGAGGTACGGACGCTCGCGCCTCCTCACTCCATCACGGCGGCCTTGAGGATGCACACCATCGTGGCGCGGCCGGGCTCTCCTGCGACGCAGCGCACCGTGTGCGGGCGGTCGCAGCGGTAGCGCAGGGTCTCGCCGGCCCGGGCGCGCTGGACGACGCCGGCGACCTCGACCTCGAACTCGCCCTCCAGCACCGAGAGGTGCTCCACCGAGCCGCGCTGGTGCGCGTCCGAATCGAGCACGCCGCCGGGTTCGGAGGCGATGTCGTACCATTGCAGCCACTCGACCGTCTTGATCCAGCCGATGATGGCGAGCCGCATCTTGCCGTCGTCGGAGACGAGGATCGGCGTGTCCGGGCGCGAGGACTTCTGGATGAAGGGCTCGTCGTCCACCGTCGCGAGCACGCGCTCGATCGAGACGTCGAGCGCCTGCGACAGGCGCCAGATCGTCGCCAGCGTCGGGTTCGTCTCGTTGCGCTCGATCTGGCTGATGATCGACTTCGCGACGCCGGACTGCTCCGCCAGCTCCGACAGTGACAGGTTGTAGGCCTTGCGCAGACGCTGGATCGTCTTGCCGAGCTGGCCCGACAGGACCTGGGCTCCCGCCTCCAGCTCCCGCGTGCGCTCCTTGCCCTCGACGCCCATCAGTTCTTCCCGCTCGCCGGGGCGTTCCTTTGGCCGAACGCCCGTTTGTCACTTCAAACGCACCATGCCGAACGGCGCAATGCGACGCAAGGGATTCGCGCGCCGCGAACGGGGCGTGCAGCCCCGCTCAACCGGCCTCCAGGCCGAACCGCGCGACCACCGCCGGCTGGATCGCCCCCGCCGTCATCGTCAGCAGCACGAGGCGCGCGTCGATGCTCTCCTCGTCCTCCAGCGCGCGCTCGATGCGCGACTCGACGCGGGCGAGCGCGGCCTCGCCGTTGGCGTGGACGAAGGCGTCGGGGCCGACGATGCAATAGGCGAGGATCTCCGCCGCCGGTGCATAGGCGAGGGGCGGGGGCTCGGCGCCGCCGGCCTCGTCCTTCATCAGCGAGACGGCGGCGAGCTTGATCGGCTCGCGCACCATGGCCGGATGCACGTCGCAGCGGCGCAGCGCCTCGTCGAGACGCCGCATGTCTTCCGAGCGGCCGAAGCGGCCGAACATCCCGATGGACGAGCCGCGCTTCACCGGCTCACAGCGCGCGCTCGAGCACGAGCTCGCCGCGCGGCCCCTTGATCGTCAGGCGCGGGCCCTCGGTGTCCCAGCTCTGCGCGGCGCGCAGCGCCTCGAGGAACGTGCGCTCCTTCTGCATTGTGGCGTTGTCGCACTCGCGCCGCGTGAGCGCGAAGGGGCCGACGGCGAAGCCCTGGTCGCGCAGCGGGTAGGCGGTGGCGGAATAGTTGTTGCAGCCCGAGAAGCCGCGCAGGCGCAGGGTCTCGTCGAGCGTCAGCGCCGGGCGCTCGCCGTCGAAGGCGCGCCCGTTGAGCGACGCCGCCTCGAACGTCACGCCGAGCGGGAACTGCTTGGGCATCATCGGCGGCGGCACCGCCGGCGCCTGCTGCTCGGACGGGTCGGGCATGCCGAACCCCTGTGCCAGCGCCTGCGGTGCGCCCGCGAGGGCTGCGAGGAGCGCGAGGGCCGCGACGCGCGACACTGTCATGGGTGGAGGACTCCGGTCTCGACAGAATGCGCGGGACCATAGAGAGCCGGATCGGGCCGCGCAAGAAATTGCGCGGGCGGCGTGATCCGCGGCGGCGGGGACAGCGTACGCGTCAATGAAGTTCGGTCATGAGCTTCCTTCCCGCGGCGCTCCCCTTCCCGCGCGCGCCGCAGACTTCGAGCCGCCCCTCACGGGGCGGCTCTTTTTTTGCTCACCCGCCGTCCCGGCGCGCGCCGATCCGGCCCTCGAGGCGGGCCAGCAGCGGGTTCTCGGAGCGGAAGACGTAGTCGAGGCTGCGCACCGTGATGTCCGCCGCACCGGCGGCCGCAAGCGCGTCGACGAGCGCGAAGACGCTCTCCTTGGGGCAGTGCAGCACGAGCTCGGGCGCCGTGACGCCGTAGGGCGCGCGCGCGCCGTGGCGCTCGCCTTCCGCGATTGCGGCCTCGGCCGCGCCGGACGCGATCCGCGCGCGGATCTCGCGGGTGGTGCGCGCCGCCTCCTCCGCGGCGATCCGCCCCAGGATGGCGCGCGCGGCCGCCCGGGCCTCGTCCGTCCAGGGCGCGTTCAGCGAGGCGACGAGGTTCGCCTCCGAGCGCAGCATCACGCCGTCGTCGAGCACCTTGAGGGCGTTGGCGGCGAGGGTGGCGCCGGTCGTGGTGATGTCGACGATGATCTCCGCCGCGCCGGAGGCGGGCGCGCCCTCGGTGGCGCCGAGCGATTCGACGATGCGGTAGTCCGCGACGCCGTGGCCGGCGAAGAAGCGGCGCGTCAGGTTCACGTACTTCGTCGCGACCCGCATCTTGCGTCCGTGGCGCACGCGCAGGTCGACCGCGACCTCCTCGAGGTCGCCCATCGTGCGCACGTCGATCCACGCCTGCGGCACGGCGACGACGACGTTCGCCTGCCCGAAGCCGAGCGGGGTGAGGAGCGTGACCGCCGCGTCGGCGTCGGGCATCTGCTCGCGCACGAGATCCTCGCCGGTGACGCCGAGATGCGCCTGGCCCCCGGCGAGCTGGGTCGTGATCTCGCTGGCGGAGAGGAACTTCACCAGGACGCCGGGCAGGCCGGCGATGGCGCCGTGATAGTCGCGCGCGCCGCGGCTCTGCTGGAAGCCGAGGCCGGCGCGGGCGAAGAAGGCGCTGGCGTTCTCCTGGAGCCGGCCCTTCGAGGGCACGGCGATGACGAGGGGGGCGCTCATGCCGTCTCTCCGCTCTCGGCCTTCGCCAGCGCGGAGGCGATCCGGTCGATCCAGAAGGAGCAGCCGACCGCCGGCACGGGCTCGGGCGCGCCGAGCCGCGTCAGCAGCCGGTCGTAGCGCCCGCCGCCGACGAGCGGCCGGCCCTCGGCGTCGTCGCGTGCCGTCGCCTCGAAGATGAAGCCGGTATAATAGTCGAGGTTGCGGGCGAAGTCCGCGTGGAACGCGAGCGCGCCGACGTCGACGCCCCGCGCGGCGAGAAAGCCGGTGCGCTCCTCGAACAGGCTGATCGCCGGCTCGATGGCGAGGCCCGCGTCCCCCGCCAGCGCGCGGACCCGCGCCGCCGCCGTGTCCGGATCGCCGCGGATGGCGAGGTAGGCGCTGAGCACCTCGCGGGTGCGGGCATCGAGGCCGTTGCCGCGTCGTCCGGCGCGGGCGAGGAAGCGCTCGGCGATCTCCCCGGCGCTGCGCCCGCCGACCGTGCTGATGCCGGCGATGGCGAGCACGTCCTCGACGAAGGCGTGGGCGGCCTGCGGGTCCTGGCCGTCGAGCGCGGCGAGCAGCCCCGCGTGCTCGACGAGGTCCGGCTGCGGCTCCGCGTCGAGGATGGTCGCGGCGCGGCCCGACACGATGGCGCGGATCAGCCGGCTCTTGGCGGCGGGCGCGACGCCGAGCGCGTCGAGGATCGCGTCCAGCAGGCCGACGTCCCCGAGCCTGACGCCGTGCGCGACGCCGAGCGCATCGAGCGCCTCGAGCGCGAGGGCGAGCGCCTCGGCGTCGGCGGCGGCGACATCGCCGCGGCCGATCGACTCGATTCCGGCCTGGCGGAACTCGCCGGTCTCGCCCGTGCGCAGGCGGAAGACGGGGCCGCTGTAGCAATGGGCGGCGGCGCCCGTCCCGTGGGCCGCGAGATGCGCGCGGCAGACGGGGATCGTGTAGTCCGGCCGCAGGCACAGCTCGGCGCCGCTCGCGTCGGTCGTCACGAACAAGCGCCGGCGGATGTCCTCGCCGGAAAGATCGAGGAAGACCTCCGCCGGCTGCAGCACCGGCGGCTCGAGCGGCACGTAGCCCTCGCGGCCGAAGAGGCCGAGGAGAATCCCCTCGGCGCGTGTCTCGTATGCGTTCATGGTCCCGCTCCCGCCGCGACCTCTAGCAGGGCCGGCGCCGCTGGGGAACGGGGTTCTCCGCGCAGGGTGAATGCTCCTGGTCATCCCGGATTGCGAAGCAAGTCCGGGAGCCAGATCCTCGGGTGTTCTGCTCAGCGTGCGCGGAAGCGCGCGCGTCCACCAACGCCCTTGGCGGCGTGTCACGCCGCGGCGTTTGCACGCCGCTCATCGACGCTCCGGAGGTTCTGGGTCCCGGGCCCGCTTCGCGACCCGGGATGACAGCCGCTCACGCCGCCGTCATGGGCGTCGGCGCTTCGCGGAAGACCGGCTCGACCGCCTCCAGCTCCGGGAGCGGGATGTGGCAGGCGATGCGGTGGCCGTCCGCACGCACGTGCTCGGGCGGGAGCGTCTCGTCGCAGATCGGCCCGAGCTTGCGCGGGCAGCGCGTGGCGAAGGGGCAGCCCGCGGGCGGGTCGAGCGGGCTCGGCAACGCGCCTTCGAGCACGATCTTCGTCTTCTCGATCGAGGGATCCGCCACGGGCACGGCCGAGAGCAGCGCCTCGGTATAGGGATGGTAGGGCGGCTCGAACACGTCCGCCGTGCGGCCCTGCTCCATGATCCGGCCGAGATACATCACCACCACCCGGTCGGCGAGGTAGCGCACGAGGGAGAGGTCGTGGCTGATGAACAGCAGCGTCGTGTCGTTGTCGCGCTGGATGTCCATCAGGAGCTGCGTCACGGCCGCCTGGACGGACACGTCGAGCGCCGAGAGCGGCTCGTCCGCCACAACGACGGAGGGGTTGCCGGCGAAGGCGCGGGCGATGCCGATGCGCTGCTTCTGCCCGCCCGAGAGCTGGCGCGGCATGCGTCGGGCGAAGTCGCGCGGCAGCTTGACGAGGTCGAGCAGCTCGTAGACCCGCGCCCAGATCCTCGCCTTTTCGCTCTCGACGCCGAACTTCTCGATCACCCGCGCGATCTGCCCGCCGACGGTCTGGCTCGGGTTCAGCGTGTCGTTGGGGTTCTGGAAGATCATCTGCAGGTTCGCGACCTGCTGCTTCGGCCGCCCGGTGACCGGCGACCCGGCGATATCGTCACCCTCGAAGCGGATGGCGCCGTCCGTCGCCGTCTCGAGCCCCATCAGCACCCTGGCGAAGGTGGACTTGCCGCAACCCGATTCGCCGACGATCGCCACCGTCTGGCCGCGCCGCGCCTCGAAGCTGAGCGCCTCGTTGGCCTTCACCCAGCGCACGGAGCGGCCTTCGAGCATGGCGAGGATCGAGCGGTCGAAGACGGGGTAGTGCTTCTGCATCTCGGCGACCTCGAGCACGACCTCGCCGACCGGCGCGCCGGCATGCGGCCCAGCCGCCCCGTGCGGACGCGACACCGGGTCGATCGCGTCGAGCCTGAGGCACCGGGCGCGATGGGACGATCCGGCGGCGCCGTCGCGATCGCTCGCGTCGCGCATCGGCACGGGGCCGGCGTCGCACAGGCCGTCGCGGAAGAGGTCGCAGCGCGGGCCGAAATTGCAGCCCCGCGGGCGCTCGTGCGGCAGCGGCAGCGTGCCGCGGATGGCGGTGAGCGGGCGCGCGTGCTTGTCCGCCGCGGGCACGGGGATGCAGCCGAACAGCCCGCGGGTGTAGGGGTGGCGCATGGCGGTGAAGACGTCCTCCACCGCGCCTTCCTCCACCACCTCGCCGGAATACATCACCGCGACCCGGTCGCAGACCTCGCGCACGAGGCCGAGGTTGTGGCTGATGAACAGGATCGCGGTGCCGAACTTGCGCTTGATCTCGCCGATCAGCTCGACGATTCCCGCCTCGACGGTGACGTCGAGCGCCGTGGTCGGCTCGTCGAGGAGGAGCAGCGAGGGGTTCGCGAGGAGCGCCATGGCGATGACGACCCGCTGCTGCTGCCCGCCGGAGAGCTGGTGCGGGTAGGCGGCGAGGATGCGGTCGGGATCGGCCAGGCGCACGTCCGCCAGGATCTCGGCGGCCTTGGCGCGCGCCTCGGCCTCCGAGAGCCCGTGATGGACGGTCGATACCTCGGCGAGCTGGCGGCCCACCGTGAGCGACGGGTTCAGGGCCGCGAAGGGCTCCTGGTAGACCATCGCGATCTCGTTGCCGCGGATCGTCCGCAGCTCCTCCTCCGACATGGCGAGCATGTCGCGGCCCTTGAACCGCATGCTCCCTGCCGCGATCCGGCCGTTGCGGCCCATGTAGCGCATGATCGCGTTGGCGACGGTGGACTTGCCGCAGCCGCTCTCGCCGACGAGCGCGACCGATTCCCCGGCGCGAATCGTCAGGTCGAAATCGGCCACCGCGGGGATCTCGCCGGCCCGGGTGACGTAGGAGATCGCGAGGTCGCGGATCTCGAGCACCGGCTCCGGATCGGGGACGGCCCGGAGCCCCGGGCCGGCGCTTCGCGCGGTGTCTGCGTGCATCGCCTCAATCCTTCAGGGAGATCTCGCGGATGCCGTCGGCCAGCAGGTTGAAGCCGAGCACGAGCGAGGAGATCGCGATCACGGGAAAGATCGTCATGTGCGGCGCGAAGGTCGCCATGGAGCGGGTCTGGTTGACCATGCCGCCCCAGTCCGGGTCCGGCGGCGGCAGGCCGAGCCCGAGGAAGCCCAGCACCCCGATCGTGATGATGGTGTAGCCGAGCCGCAGGCAGGCATCGACGATGAGCGGCCCGCGGGCGTTGGGCAGGATCTCGACGAACATGATCCAGGCCGTGCTCTCGCCCCGCGTCTGCGCGGCGGCGACGTAGTCGCGGTTCCTCAGGTCCAGCACGAGGCCGCGCACGATGCGCATGATGCCGGGCGCGCTGGCGAAGGTGACGGCCAGCACGATGTTGATCCCCGACGCGCCGAAGGTCGAGATGATGACGACGTAGAGCACGAGGATGGGGAAGGAGAGGATGATGTCCGACAGGCGCGAGAGCACGTCGTCCACCCAGCCGCGCTTGTAGCCGGCCAGCAGCCCCATCACGATCCCCACCGCAAAGGCGCAGCCGGTGGCCACGGGGGCGTAGAACAGCACCGCGCGCGAGCCCCAGATCACCCGGCTGAGGATGTCGCGTCCCAGGTGATCCGCCCCGAGCAGGAAGGTGCCGCCGTCCGGATGCGGCGCGCCCGGCGGCGCGAAGGGGACGAACTGCGCGTTCGGGTCGAACGGCGCGAGCCAGGGGGCCAGCAGCGCGACGACGACCCAGAAACCGACGAGGCCCGCACCGATCATCGCGACCGTGCTCTCGCGCAGGAGCGCGAGCGCGCCGCCGATCGGCCGCAGCGGCCCGGTGAGCCGCGCGCGCAGGGCCCGCGGCGCGGCGGGCTCGGGAAGCGGCGGTCGCGGCGCGATGTCGGGGTGCACGGCAGAGGTGTCGCTCATCGTGCGGGCCTCCTCACGCGAACCGGATGCGCGGGTTGAGATAGGTGTAGCCGATGTCCGCGATGGTCTGCGTGGTGACGGCGACGAACACGGCGACCATGGCGCAGGCCTGGATCAGGTAGATGTCCTGGTTCAGCGACGCCTCGAGAAGAAGCGCGCCGAAGCCCTTGTAGGCGAAGAAGAACTCCACCACGATCACGCCCGAGAGCAGCCAGTTGATCTGCAGCATGATGACCGTGAACGGCGCGATCAGCGCGTTGCGCAAAGCGTGGCGCAGGATCACCTGGCGGTAGGGCAGGCCCTTGAGCACGGCGGTGCGGATGTAGGGCGTCTGCATCACCTCGGCCATCGAGGCGCGGGTCATGCGCGCGATGTAGCCGAAGCCGTAGAGCACGAGCACCGTCACCGGCAGGACCAGCTCGCGCCAGGCGAAGCCGTCGTTCATCGCGCTCGTGCCGGGCAGCCAGCCGAGCCAGAACACGAAGAGGAAGGTGAGCAGTACCGCGCTCGCGAACTCCGGGATCGAGGTCGTGACGATCGAGCCGACGGAGATCGAGCGGTCGAGCCGCGAGCCCTCGCGCATCCCGGCGAGGACGCCGAGGACGAGCGCCAACGGGATCATCACGCCGAAGGTGACGGCGCCGAGGATCGCCGTGTTGGCGAGCCGCGGCCAGAGCACCTCCGAGACGGGCACCCGGAAGCGGATCGATTGGCCGAAGTCGCCGCGGAGGATGTTCCCGAGCCACTCGAAGTAGCGCACGTAGAGCGGCCGGTCGTAGCCGTTGGCCACGAGCCAGAGGGCGCGCTGCTCGTCCGTCGTGTAGGGGCCGAGCACCTTCACGGCGACGGCGTCGCCGTTCACCTCGAGCAGGAGGAAGAGGAGGATGGAGACCGCCAGCATGGTCAACGCCATGAAGGCCAGTCGCTTGCCGAGGAAGACCAGCATGGCGCCAATGCCCGCGTCGGCCCCGCCGGTGCGGCGGGGCCGGGAAGCGGATCAGCCCTGCGACAGCCAGACCTGCTCGAAGTGGTGCTCCTCGGCAGGGTGGTGGGCGTAGCCCTGGACGGCCTGGCTCGAGGCCGTGGCGATGGAGCGCCAGTAGGGCTGCACGATCACGGCGTCGCCCTGGAGCATGCGCTGGAGCTCCTCCATGATCGCGCGCCGCTCCTCGACGTCGAGCGTCGCCTCCGCCTTGTCGAGCAGCGCGTCGAAGTCGGGGTTGGAATAGGAGGACTCGTTCCACGGTACGCCCGAACGGTAGGCGAGCGACAGCACCTGCGTGCCGATCGGCCGGTGCGTCCAGGAGGTGAAGCCGAAGGGCGTCGTGGTCCAGCGGTCCCAGTAGGTGCCGCCCGGCATGATGTTGACGGCGAGGTTGATGCCCGCCGGCCGCAGCATCTCGACGAGCGCCTGCGAGGTGTTGGGCTCCCAGGTCGGCTGCGCGACGCAATCGATCTGGATGTCGAGCCCGTCCGCGTAGCCCGCCTCCGCGAGGAGGGCGCGGGCGCGGTCGTAGTCCTGCGTCGGCTTCGGCAGCTCGGCGTACTCCGGATGCACCGGAGCGACGTGGTGGTCCTCGCCCGGGATGCCGAGGTTCTGGTAGGCGAGCGTCAGCAGGCGGCCGTGGTCGATGCAGGCCTGGATCGCCTGGCGCACGCGGACGTCGTCGAACGGCGCCTGGTCCACCTTCATCCGGGCGACGCCGGTCTGGGCCGTATCGGCCTGGTAGAGCACGAGGCTCGGGATCGCGCGGGCGGCCGGCACCTGCTCGACGTTGAGACGGTAGAGCATGTCGACCTGACCCGACGCGAGCGCCGCCAGCGGGGCGGCCGGATCGTCGCCGTGGTCGACGTAGTCGATCCCCTCCAGGTAGACCTCGCCGCCCCACCAGCCGCTCTCCCTGCGGCGGTAGCGCGCCCGGGAGCCGACGGTGAGCTCCACGAGCTCGAACGGGCCGGTGCCGATCGGGTTCTCGACCCAGTTGCCGCCCTGGAAGGAGCGGTGCGCGATCAGGCAGGGATAGTCGCCCATCGATTCCGGCAGGGCGAGGAAGGGGACGCGCAGGTTGAACTCGACCGTGTGGTCGTCGATCTTGACGACGCCGTTCTCGAGCATCGACGAGCCGTCGTCGTTGGAGGTGCGCAGGGCCGAGAAGCGGCCGTAGTTCGACGAGCCCACCGCCGGGTCCATCCAGCGCACGAAGTTCGCGACGACGTCGTCGGCCCCGAACTCGTCCCCGTTCGACCACGTGACGCCCCGGCGCAGCTTGAACGTCCAGGTGCGCAGGTCCTCCGACGCCGTCCAGCTCTCGGCGAGATGCGGCACGGCGACGTTGTCCGACGAGATGCGCACCAGCGGCTCGATGACGTGGCGCAGCTCGTTGCCCTTCTCGGACCAGTCGACGGTGGCGGGATCGGAGATCTCCTTGATGTTCATCGACACGCGCAGCGTCCCGCCCGCGACGGGGGTGCCGGCCTGCGCCCGCGCCGCCGGCGCGAAGGGCTCGCCCGTCAGGCGCCCGGCCATCGCGTAGGCCGCGCCGGCGGAGAGGCCGAGCAGGGTCGCCGTGCGCAGGAACTCGCGACGCGAGACCGTCCCCCTCTCGACGCCCGCCGCCACCCGCGGCAGCTTCGGATGGACCCGCTCCAGGGTCCCGACCGCCTCGGCGTCGAGGCGCGTGCCGTCGTTCTTCTCGGTCATCGTCTCCAGTCCTCTCGCCCGTTGCCGCGGGCTTCTCGATTCTCGCTGCGAAAGCCGCGCGGTGCGGCCGTGACGCTGCTCGCGACCGGGTTGCCCCCAATGGCCACGCTTGCCCGCAAGTTATCGCGCGGGGCACGGGGGGTGTCAAACGTATATCCGCGCCGCTGCGGCGACGAGGCCGCACCGCGCCGCACAAGATCCGCGCGGAGCCGATCGTCGTTCGTCCCCACGCCGGATCTCGCACGATGCGAGATCGGGCCTAATTGCCCGGTGCGAGCGCGGTCGTTCAGGGCGGGAATTCCACGGGCTGTGGCTAGACTGCGCGCCGTCGAGGCGAGTCTGGCGTTCGCTCGCGGCTCGACTGCGGACCGGGCCCGGGAGCCGGCGAGCGCGCGCGTGCCGGGCGACCGGCGTTGCGCGCCGGCGCGGGGCGTGGGACAAGCTCCACGCGCGCCGTCACGAGGCCCGGACGGACGCGATTGGACGCGCGAGACGAGGACGAAGGCCCCATGCGCTTTGCCGGAACCGCCGACTACGTCGCCACCGAGGATCTCTCGGTCGCCGTCAACGCCGCGATCGCGCTCGAGCGCCCGCTCCTCGTCAAGGGCGAGCCCGGCACGGGCAAGACGGTGCTCGCCGAGGAGATCGCCAAGGCCGTCGGCGCGCCGCTGCTGACCTGGTCGATCAAGTCCACGACGAAGGCGCAGCAGGGCCTCTACGAGTACGACGCGGTCTCGCGCCTGCGCGACTCGCAGCTCGGCGACCCGCGCGTCTCCGACATCGGCAACTACATCCGCCGCGGCAAGCTCTGGGACGCCTTCACGGCGGACGAGCGCCCCGTGCTGCTGATCGACGAGATCGACAAGGCGGACATCGAGTTCCCCAACGACCTGCTGCAGGAGCTCGATCGCATGGAGTTCCACGTCTACGAGACGGGGGAGACCGTGCGCGCCGCGCGCCGGCCGATCGTGGTGATCACCTCCAACAACGAGAAGGAGCTACCCGACGCCTTCCTGCGCCGCTGCTTCTTCCACTACATCAAGTTTCCCGACCCGGACACGATGGCGGCCATCGTCGAGGTGCACTACCCGGGCATCAAGCAGAGGCTCGTGAAGGAGGCGCTCGACGTCTTCTTCGCCGTGCGCGAGGCCCCGGGCCTGAAGAAGAAGCCCTCGACCTCCGAGCTGCTCGACTGGCTGAAGCTGCTGCTGAACGAGGACGTGGCGCCGGAGGTGCTCCGCGAGACCAGCGCGCGCAAGCTGATCCCGCCGCTGCACGGGGCGCTGCTCAAGAACGAGCAGGACGTCTCGCTGTTCGAGAAGATCGCGTTCATGACGCGGCGGGGTGGGTGAGGGGCGGCGCCTCGACGACGTCCGACACAGTCGAGGCGCATCGGAAGAGAAGGCGCCGGTGCGCCCCGGCCGGACGCGATCCGCTCGTCTCCTTCCCTGTAGGGGAAGGTGGATCGGCGCGCAGCGCCGAGACGGATGGGGCGCGCGGGACGCGCGTTCGGCAAAGCCGAAATCGACGGCAGTAACCGCATACCGGGGCTTCCGCTTCGCGGAACGCGTCGCTGCGCGCCGCGCCCCATCCGTCACGCCGCCTTCGGCGCCGCGCCACCTTCCCCTACAGGGAAGGAGAATGCCGGCATCGGCACTCGGCGCACACGCGGCGTCGACGTGGTGCTGCAGGAGATGTGTGCATATTTGCCACCAGGGAGAGGGGAGCGCGTCGGCGTCTCGCGTACAGCGCCTCCGCCCGATTGGAAGCCGAGGGGAGCCCTAATGCTCACCGCCATCGCCGTCTCCGGCTACCGCTCCCTGCGCGAGATCGTCGTCCCGCTCGGGCGGGTCACCGTGATCACCGGGCCGAACGGGGCGGGGAAGTCGAGCCTGTATCGGGCGCTGCGGCTGCTCGCGGATGCGGCGCAGGGGCGGCTCGTGGCCTCGCTGGCGGGGGAGGGCGGGCTCGCCTCGACGCTCTGGGCGGGACCGGAGCGGATCTCGCGGGAGATGCGGGAGGGCACCGTGCCCGTGCAGGGCACCGTGCGGCGCGAGCGGGTGGCGCTCAAGCTCGGCTTCTGCGGCGAGGGTGACGGGGATGCGCTCGGCTACGCGGTCGATCTCGGCCTGCCGGTGACGACGACATCCGCCTTCGGCCTCGACCCGGAATACAAGGTCGAGACCGTCTTCTCCGGGCCCATGCGGGCGCGGCCGGTCGTCCTCGCCGAGCGGCGCGGGCCGATGGTGCGGGTCGCGGACGACGAGGGCCGGCTGCGGGTCGTCGCGCAGCACCTCGCACCGTTCGACGGCATGCTCACCCACGCCGCCGATCCGCGCGGCGCGCCCGAGCTCCTCGCCCTGCGCGAGCGGCTGCGGGCGTTCCGCTTCTACGACCACCTGCGCACCGACCCCGACGCGCCCATGCGTCAGCGCCGCGTGGGCACCCGCACGCCCGTCCTGTCGGGCGACGGCGGCGACCTCGCCGCCGCGCTGCAGACGATCCGCGAGATCGGCGACCCGCGGGCGCTCGACGACGCGATCGCCGACGCGTTCGACGGTGCGCGCGTCGCGATCGACGTCGAGGCGGGCCTGTTCGAGACGGTGATGCACCAGCCGGGCCTGCTGCGCCCGCTCGGGGCGCGGGAGCTCTCCGACGGCACGATGCGCTATCTCGCGCTCGTCGCCGCGCTGCTCTCGCCGCGCCCGCCGGCGCTCCTCGTGCTCAACGAGCCGGAGACGAGCCTGCACCCGGACCTGATCGCGCCGCTGGCGCGGCTCGTGCACGCCGCGAGCGATCGGGCGCAGATCGTCGTCGTCACCCACAGCGCGGCGCTGGCACGGGCGCTCGCGCCCGACGCCGTGGTGCATCGTCTGGAGAAGTCGCTCGGCGAGACGCGGATCGCGGACGATGCGGACGCGCCGGGATGGGTCTGGCCCAAGCGCTGAGGCGACCGCACCTGCGGCGCGTCGTCCGCCCCGGCATCCTCTCGACGCTCCGCGCGTTCGCCCGCATGATCTCGGGCCGAACCAGGGAGGCGCAGGTGGCCGACAGCGCTGTTCGTATCGTCGTGACCGGACGTGTCCAGGGCGTGGGCTACCGCGCCTTCGCCGCAGCGCGCGCGGGGGAGCTCGCCCTGCGCGGCTTCGTGCGCAACCGCGAGGACGGCTCGGTCGAGAGCGTCGCTTCGGGTGATCCCGCGGCGATCGAGGCCTACCTCGCCGCCCTGCGCGGCGGCCCGCCGGGCGCGTCGGTCGCGGATCTCTCGGTCGACTACCTGGACGTGAGCGAGGTGCCGGAGAGCACGTTCGCAGTGCGCTGATCGGCAGCGACGCGTCGCTCCGTCGCCGCGTGTTGCCGGCAAGCAACAACATCATGGCTGTCGTCGTGTTAACCGGTCGCCCTCGCGTACGGAGGCGATTCCATGAACGACGACGATCTCGACCGCCGAGACGATTTCCGCGCCGACGCGGACGGGGAGCGCCCGGCCGTCGTCGCCTACGACCCGTATTTCCCCGCGTCGCGGACCGCGTCCGAGGACGCGCGCATCGCGCCGTACGACCCGCACTTCCCGCAGGACGGCGCCAGCGACTTCGAGTGAGCGCTCGCTCCTGCGCGACGAATGCGTCTAATCCCGTCGAACGCGGAAAGCCCTCGGTAGAGCGAACGCCTTAGAGCCTAGGACCTCGCTGGAGGTCCACATGCGTTCGCGTCTTCCCGCTCTCGTCGTTTCGGGTGTGCTGCTCACTGCCGGCTCCGCCGCCGCCCAGGACAGCGCCATCTCGTTCTTCCTCATGGACCGCAACGCGACCGAGTCGGCGGTCGCGCCGACCGACGCCGAGACCGGCACCGCCGGCGGGTCGCTCCTCGAGGCGCTCTCGCGTGCGTCCGACGGGCGCGACTTCGGCGAGGCCGTGTCCGCCGCCGCGCCGGGGCGTTCGGGCCCGAGCGGCCGCGACTTCGGCGCGGCCGTGTCGCAGGCTGCCTCCGGCCGAGGCTCGGACGGATCCGACGTCGGCGGCACGTCCAGCGAAGACGCCGGTTCCGGCAGCGGCAGCGGCGATAACGGCGGCGGTGGCGGTTCCGGTGGCAGCGGCAACGGTGGCGGCAACGGCAACGGCAACGGCAACGGCAACGGAGGCGGCAACGGCCGCTCCTGATCCGATGCTCGCATCGGCGTGATCCGCGCTCACGGAACCGGTCACGCCGATGTGCGTGTGCCGCACGGCCCCGTGACGACGCTTCGCCGACTGTCGGGTGTAACAGGGAGACCTCTCGTCACGAAGAGGGGTCTGCCATGACGAACCCGGTCGAGACACACTGGTCCAGCCTGATGCGCGCCGCCAGCCGCGGCGACGAGGGCGCGTATCGCAGGCTCCTGACGGAGCTCGCACCCGCCGTCCGCGCGAAGGCCGCGCGCTACGGCCTCTCCGGCGCGGACGTCGAGGACGCCGTGCAGGAGACGCTCCTCGCCATCCACGTCAAGCGCGGGACGTGGCGCGAGGACGAGCCGATCCGCCCCTGGGTGTTCGCGATCGCCGGCTACAAGATCGTCGACCAGATGCGCCGCCGCTACCGCCACGCCGCGGTCGACATCTCCGACTTCACCGAGATCCTGCCGGCAGAAGCCGAGGCGGATCCCACCACGACCTCCGACATGGACCGCGTCGTCGCGCGCCTCACCGGTCGCGCCGGCGAGATCGTGCGCGCGATCGGCATGGAGGGGGTGAGCGTGACGGAGGCCTCCCAGCGCTTCGGCATGTCCGAGGGCGCGGTGCGGGTGGCGCTCCACCGGGGCCTGCGCAAGCTGGCCGATCTTAGAGCGAGCATGGTGACATGAGGACGATCGCGATGAGAACCGACGACCTGATCGACACGCTCGCGGCAGACCTGGCGCCGCGCCGTCCAGTCGTTTCCGCCCTCGGCACCGCCGGTGCCGTGGGGCTCGCGGCCACGGTCGCGCTCTTCCTCGTCGGCTGGGGGCTGCGACCGGACATCGTCGCGATGACGGACAGCCCGCGCTTCCTCGCCAAGCCGCTGCTGGGCGCGATGCTCGCGATCGGCGCGCTCGGGCTCTGCGTTCGCCTCGCGCATCCCGGGGCGCCGGTGCGGGGCTGGGTGGTCGTGCTCGCCGCCGCGCCGGTGGCGGCGCTGAGCTTCGTCGCGCTCGAGCTCGCCGCGCTCCCCGCGGAGGCGTGGGCGCCCGCGCTGCTGGGCGACAACTCCCTCCTCTGCCTCGTCTCGATCCCGGCGCTGGCGCTGCCGATGCTGCTGGCGCTCCTCTCCGGCATGCGGCGCGGCGCGCCGGTGCGGCCCGCCCTCGCCGGTGCGGTCGCGGGTCTCGCCGCCGCGGGCGTGGCGGCCGCGCTCTACGCGCTCTGCTGCACGGACGACAGCCCGCTGTTCGTGGCGACCTGGTACACGCTCGCGGCGGGGATCGTCTCGGCGGTGGGCGCGATCGCGGGGCGGCGCTACCTGCGCTGGTGAGCGGATCACGTCGCCGCGCGGATGTCTCGCCCTCAGGCCAGCACCCGCGGCGTCAGCGGCAGGGTCAAGGCGCACAGGACGGCGTCCTCGCCGATCTCGTACTGCACCGTCGCGTCGAGCTCGTAGGGCAGGGTGCGGCGCAGGAGCTCGGTGCCGAAGCCCTCGCGCTCGGGCCGCTCCGGATCGGGCACGACCCCGTCCTCGCGCCAGGTGAGCCGCAGGAACGGCGTCGCGCCGCCCCGATCGATTTCCCACGTCACGGAGATGGTCCCCGTCTCGCCCGCGAGCGCGCCGAACTTCACGGCGTTCGTCGCGAGCTCGTGGATCGCGAGCGTCAGCGTCTGCGCCGCGTGGCTCTTGAGCAGGACCTTCGGCCCGCCGATCGTCACCCGCGCGCCCTCGCGCGCCGCGCAGGCGGTCAGCTCCTCGGCGACGAGGTACTCGAGGTCGATACCCGCGCGCGGGTCGCGCGTGACGTGGGCCTGGGTGCGGGCGATCGCGTTGAGGCGCCCCTCGAAATGCGAGGCGAAGTCGCCGACGCTCTGGGCCGTGTCGCCGGTGCGTCGGGCGATCGAGCGCACGATGGCGAGCGTGTTGCGCACGCGGTGCTGCAGCTCGCCGAGAAGCACCTTCTGCTGGTCCTGGAGCCGGCGGATGTCGTCGATGTCGCTCGACGTGCCGAACCATTCCCGCGGCACGCCCTCGCGGCGCGGCGAGGGATGGGCGCGGGTCTGGTACCAGCGCGATCCGCCGCCGGCGAGGAGCAGCCTGTGGACGACGTCGAGCCGGCCGCTCTCGGGTAACGCCGCCCAGGCCGCGCGCACGCGGTCCCGGTCGTCCGGGTGAACGGCGTCGAGCCAGCCGAGCCCGAGGCTCGCCTCCGTCGAGAGCCCCGTCGTCGCGATCCATTGCGGGCTCGCCCAGGTCCACTCGCCGCCGTCGCGGGATTGCCAGACGAGCTGGGGCAGGTTCTCCACGAGCGCGCGCAGCCGCTCCGTGCTGGTGCGCGCCTCCTCGCGCGCGACGACGCGCTGCGTCACGTCGGTGGCGACGACGAGGATGCCGCCGACGCCGTTCGGCGCGTCGGGATCGGGGAGCGGCGTGTAGACGTAGCTCCACCATAGATCGTGCGTGCGGCCGTCGCGGGTGATGGGCAGCACCACCTCGTCGCGCCGCACGGCGCCGCCGCCCGCGCGGACGCCGGCGAGATCCTCCTCGATGAGGGGCCAGATCTCCGTCCACACCGCCGCGGCGGGCCGCCCGATCGACGGATGCCGCTCGGGGCCCATCAGCGCCGCCTGGGCGTCGTTGTAGATCTGGATCAGGTCCGGCCCCCACAGGACGGCCATGGCGATCGGCACGGGCAGGATCGTCTCGACCGCGGCGCGCAGGCTCCCGGGCCAGGTCTCGACCGGGCCGAGCGGTGTCGCCGCCCAGTCGCGGGCGCGGATGAGCCGCGCCGCCTCGCTCTCGCCCGTGGGCCAGGATCCGCCCGGAGATGCGTGGTTCATGCGCCGCCCTCCGTCACGCTTCGGTCGCGATGCTGCGCAGGACGAGCACGGGCGCGCGGCCGTCCGGCGCCGTTGCGGTGGGGCTCGCGGCCTGGTCGAGATGGAGGTAGGACGGGCTGAACAGGCCCGCGGCCTCCAGCGCCTCCAGGTCGTGGATCGTCATGTGACGGCCCCGCAGGGTGATCAGCTCGGCGGCGCGAAGCTCCTGGAGGGTGCGGTTGACGTGGACAGCGGAGATGCCGGTCGCGTCCGCCAGCATCGCCTGCGTCGCCGGCAGCTCGTAAGAGAGGCCGTGCGTCAGGCCCACGGCGCGCAGGCGGTGGAACAGCTCGCAGATCAGATGCGCCATGCGCTCGAGCGCCGACCGCTGGCCGAGATTGACCGTCCACTCGCGCTGGAGCGTGTGGGCGCACAGGTCCGACCAGGCCAGCGCCGTCGACAGGCGTGGGCTCGCGGCGGCGATGTCCGCGACGCGGGCGGCCGGGATCTCGGCCACGGTGACCGAGGTGATGGCCCCGAGGCTGTGGTCCGCCCGCGGCAGCAGGAGCACGTGCTGCTCGCACAGGTCGCCGGGCAGGACGAAGGAGAGGACCTGCCGCCGGCCGTCCTCGAGCGACTTGTAGCGCGCCGCCCAGCCGTCGAGCAGGACGTACAGCGCATGCGGGCGCTCGCCCTCGCGCACGATATCCTCGCGCGGGCCGACGCGGCGGACGCGCTCGCGGCACAGGTCCTCGAGCAGGCGCGCGTCCTCGTCCGTCAGCGCGACGTAGGAGGACAGGCGTCGGACGATCGGCTCGGCGCTCATCGGCACGCCGCTCGCCTCGGGCTCGGTTGGATCATCGACCTCGTCCTCGCGAGGGCCGCATGCCGGCTTCCGCTCGCGCGGGCATGCTCGCGGGATTTCGCGCCCACCGCAAGGGCCGTTCCACGTCGATCACGCGCGATCGCCCTCCAGATGGGCGTGCGCGGCGTGGGCGGGGCCCCACCGATCCGCGAGGAAGAGGTAGTACCCCGTCAGCGCGACACCGTGGCGGGCCGCGTCCGCATCGAAGCCCAGCGGGGCCGCCGTGGCGTTGTCCAGACGCCCGCCGAAATCCCAGGCCTCCCCGATGATGAAGGAGGGGACCGGGTAATGCTCCGGCACTGCGCAATAGAGCTGCGGCTCCTCGCGCCGCCTGAACAGGTTATACGCGGGATCGCCCTCGGACCTCGGCCCGTTCCGTTTTGTTAATGCTAGTGAAATGATGTTCATGGCGATCACCGACATCGGCCTCGAGCCAACCGCGCCGACTCTCGGGGAGCGGCACGGCCGCGTCTACAACATTGGTTAGCTCACGCAGGCTCTAGGTACATGCACGGGTGGTCGGTCGTTCGCCGGGGTCCGGTCGCGCGGGCGCGGGCGTACCGTAGACCCGGACGCACGGCATTTCGGCTTCACCTGGGGCGCCGCCGTTGCTAAGCAGCGGGCGAGCCATCCGCCGGAGCCCGCGCCGCCATGACCACCCTCGCCGATCTCGCCTCGACCATCGACGCCGCCTTCGAGGACCGTGCGAACGTGGGCCCCGCCACCACCGGCGCCGTCCGCGACGCCGTCGAGGAGGCGCTCGCCGCGCTCGATTCCGGCCGCGCCCGCGTCGCCGAGAAGGTCGACGGCGAATGGGTCGTCCACCAATGGCTGAAGAAGGCGGTGCTCCTCTCGTTTCGCCTCAACGACATGAGCGTGATCGAGGGCGGTCCCGGCGGAGCCGTGTGGTGGGACAAGGTCGCCTCGAAGTTCGCGGGCTGGGACGCCGGGCGCTTCAAGGAGGCGGGCTTCCGCGCCGTGCCGAGCTGCGTCGTGCGCCGCGGCGCGTTCGTCGCGCGGAACGTCGTGCTGATGCCCTCCTTCGTGAACCTCGGCGCCTACGTCGACGAGGGCACGATGGTCGACACCTGGGCGACCGTCGGCTCCTGTGCCCAGATCGGCCGGAACGTGCACCTCTCCGGCGGCGTCGGCATCGGCGGCGTGCTGGAGCCGCTCCAGGCCGGACCGACGATCATCGAGGACGATTGCTTCATCGGCGCCCGCTCGGAGGTGGTCGAGGGGGTCGTGGTGGGGCAGGGGTCCGTGCTCTCCATGGGCGTCTTCATCTCGGCGTCCACCAAGATCGTCGATCGCGAGACCGGCGAGGTCTTCCGTGGCAAGGTCCCGCCCTATTCCGTGGTGGTGCCGGGCGCGCTCCCCGGCAAGCCGCTGCCGGACGGCTCGCCCGGCCCGTCCCTCGCCTGCGCGGTCATCGTCAAGCGCGTCGACGCCCAGACCCGCGCCAAGACCGCGATCAACGACCTCCTGCGCGATTGAGCTTCCGATGAACCCCCGCTCGGCCGTCGACCTCGCCCAGGCCTTGATCCGCTGCCCCTCCGTGACGCCGGCGGAGGGCGGCGCGCTGGCGCTCCTCGCGCACGTGCTCGAGACGGCGGGCTTCGCGGTCGAGCGGCCGACCTTTTCGGCGCCCGGCACGCCCGACGTCGAGAACCTCTACGCGCGGATCGGCACCGGCGCCCCGGCCCTCGTGCTCGCCGGCCATACCGACGTCGTCCCGCCGGGCGACGAGGGCCGCTGGACGCACCCGCCGTTCTCCGGCGAGATCGTCGACGGCGTGCTCTACGGGCGCGGCGCGGTGGACATGAAGGGCGGCATCGCCGCCATGCTCGCCGCGGCGCTGGACTTCGTGGCGACGCGCCCGGACTTCCCCGGCTCGATCGCCGTGCTGGTCACGGGGGACGAGGAGGGGCCGGCGATCAACGGCACGGTCAAGCTGCTCGAATGGGCGAAGGCCAGGGGCGAGCGCTTCGACGCCTGCATCCTCGGCGAGCCGACCAACCCCGAGCGGCTGGGCGACATGATCAAGATCGGCCGGCGCGGCTCGCTCTCCGGCAGGCTCGTCGTCCACGGCAAGCAGGGCCACGTCGCCTACCCGCATCTCGCGCAGAACCCGATCGAGGGCATGGTCCGGCTGCTGGCGGGGCTGAAGGCGACGCCGCTCGACGCGGGCACCGACCACTTCTCCGCCTCGAACCTCGAGGTGACGACGGTCGACGTCGGCAACCCGGCCACCAACGTCGTCCCGAGCGAGGCGCGCGCGGCCTTCAACATCCGCTTCAACGATCTCTGGACGCCCGCGACGCTGGAAGCGGAGATCCGCCGCCGGCTCGAGGATGCCGCCGGCAACGCCGTGCGCTGGGAGGCCGAGTTCGAGGACACGAACGCCGTCGCCTTCCTCACCGAGCCGAGCGAGTTCGTCCGCCGGGTCCAGGACGCCGTCGAGGCGGAGACCGGCATCCGCCCGGCGCTCTCCACGACGGGCGGCACCTCGGATGCGCGCTTCATCAAGGACTACTGCCCTGTGCTGGAGTTCGGCCTCGTCGGGCAGACCATGCACCAGGTCGACGAGCGCGTGCCCGTCGCGGAGCTGGAGCGTCTGCAGGCGATCTACGGGCGGGTGCTCGAGGCGTATTTCGCCGGCTGATATCCGCCGAGTTCCTTGCGGGGCCGCAATCTCGACCTTTCCACGCTCGCAATTTTCTTTCCCTGTCGCACATTCTCCGGCAAGACGGGCGTGCACCGCGCGCCACCTTCCTTCGGAGATGCGCCATGAGCCGTTCCACGAGCGAGACCACGAGCACCGGTCTCCACCACGTCACCGCGATCTCGGGCGAGGCCCGCCGCAATCGTGACTTCTACACCCGCGTCCTCGGGCTGCGGCTGGTGAAGAAGACCGTCAACTTCGACGATCCCGGCACCTACCACCTCTATTTCGGCGATGCGGCGGGATCGCCCGGCACGATCCTCACCTTCTTTCCCTGGGCGAACGCGGCGCCGGGCAGGGCGGGCGCGGGCGAGACCGGCGAGACGGCGTTGCGCGTGCCGAAAGCGGCGATCGGCTCTTGGCTCGCGCGCTTCGTGCAGGTGTCGGTCGACCACGAGGGGCCGACGACCCGCTTTGGCCGGCCGGTCGTGACCTTCCGCGACCCGGACGGCATGCGCCTCGCGCTCGTCGGCGTCGAGGGCGCCGAGGACGAGCCCGCCTGGGCGGTGGAGGGGATCGACCCGGCGCACGCCATCCGCGGCTTCGAGAGCGTGACGCTCGAGGTCGGCGCGATCGCGGGCACCGCGGCGGTCCTGACCGAGGTGTTCGGCCTGCGCGAGACCGCGCGGGAGGCGGGGCGCGTGCGCTTCGAGGGGACGGCGCGGCTCGGCGCCGCGGTCGAGCTCGTCGAGAGCGCGGCCGGGCGTCCGCGGCTCGGCGCCGGCTCCGTCCACCACGTCGCCTTCCGTGCGGCGTCCGACGCGGCGCAGGCCGCGATGGCCGACAGGCTCGCCGCCATGGGCCTGCCGGCGACCGAGCAGAAGGACCGCAACTACTTCCGCTCGATCTACTTCCGCGAGCCCGGCGGCGTGCTTTTCGAGATCGCCACCGACGAGCCCGGTTTCGCCGCCGACGAGCCGGCGGAGAGCCTGGGCGAGGCCTTGAAGCTCCCCGCCTTCCTCGAGCCGCAGCGCGCGCGCATCGAGTCCGTCCTGCCGCCCCTGTGAGGAGTGCCCGCACCATGGCCGACCTCTCCTTCGTCCACACGCACGCGCCGGGCGATCCGGCGCGTGCGCCCCTTCTCCTCCTGCACGGGACCGGCGGGAACGAGCACGACCTCGTTCCCCTCGTGCCCGAGATCGCGCCGGGGCGCGCCTTCGTCTCGCCGCGGGGGAAGGTCCTCGAGAACGGCATGCCGCGCTTCTTCCGGCGCCTCTCGGAAGGCGTCTTCGACGAGGCGGACGTGCGCGCCCGCGCCGACGAGCTCGCCGGCTTCGTCTCCGAGATGCGCGCGGCCTACGGGCTCGCCGCGCCGGTGGCGGTCGGATTCTCCAACGGCGCGAACATCGCGGCGGCATTGATGTGGCGTCATCCGGGCGTGCTCGCCGGCGCCGTCCTGTGGCGGGCGATGACGCCGCTGCGCGAGGCGCCGGCAGGTGGGCTCGACGGCACGCCGGTGCTGATCGTCAGCGGCGCGATGGACCCGATCGTCCCCGCCGCCGACGTCGGCGACCTCGCGGCCAGGCTGCGCGAGGCGGGTGCGTCCGTGACGCACGAGACGCTTCCCGTCGGCCACGGGCTGACGCGCCCGGACCTGGATCTCGCCCGCCAGTTCCTCGCGACCGCGGGGTGAACTCGCGGGCCCGTCAGCCGGAAACGCGCTCGACGAGCACGAAACCCGTGTCGACGGCGCGCTCCAGCACCGGCTCGCCGCGCATGCGCGCCAGCACCAGCCGCGCGACCTCGCGGCCCACGAGGTCGCCCGCCGGGCGGATCGTCGTCAGCGGCGGCACGCAGGCGGCGGCGAAGGGGAGGTCCCCGAAGCCCACGAGGGCGAGGCGGTCCGGCACCGGCAGCGAACGGCGCTGCGCCTCGAACAGCGCGCCCATCGCGACGAGGTCGTTCGACGCGGCGATGCCGTCGACGTCGGGCAGCTCGCGCAGCGCGCGATCGAGGAGCAGGGCGCCGGCCTGGGGGTCGGCGGGGCCGGGGTGGTTGAGGATCGCCGCCTCGATCCCCTCCGCCCGCGCCGCCGCGGCGAAGCCGCTCGCGCGCTGCGCCGCCCGGCGGTCCTCCTGCATGCGCGCGCCGCAGAAGGCGAGGCGGCGGCGCCCGCGCGCCATCAGCCGCCGCGCGACGGTGGCGCCGACCGCGCCGTGATCGAAGCCGACGCCCATGTCGACCGGCGGCGCGCCGCGTTCCCACATCTCGACCACCGGCACCCGCGCCTTCTTCAGCAGCGCGCGGGTGTCCGGGCTGTGCTCGAGCCCCGTGAGCACGACGGCCGCCGGCGCCCAGGCGAGCGCCGTGCGCACGAGCGCCTCCTCGCGGGCGAGATCGTACTCGGTGTGGCCGAGCAGCACCTGCAGCCCGTGCGGCGCGAGCGCCGCCTCGAGCGCCGAGACGGTCTCGGCGAAGAAGGCGTTGCGCACGGAGGGGACGATGAGGCTCACCACCCGCGAGGATGCCGCCGCGAGCCCGCCCGCGACGAGGTTCGGCACGTAGCCGAGCTCCGCCACGGCGCGCGCGATCGCCTCGCGGGCCGGCGGCGAGACGCTCTTCGGGCGACGGAAATAGAGCGAGACGGTGGAGGCGGACACGTCCGCGGCGGC
This sequence comes from Salinarimonas rosea DSM 21201, assembly GCF_000429045.1. Lineage (GTDB taxonomy): Bacteria > Pseudomonadota > Alphaproteobacteria > Rhizobiales > Beijerinckiaceae > Salinarimonas > Salinarimonas rosea. The sequence goes on along the minus strand of NZ_AUBC01000004.1, from coordinate 183,079 downwards.
GGCGACCTCCGACATGGTCACCGCCTGCATCTTGCGCCGCCCCCGCCGCCGCATCGGCCCCGCGTCGTCCATGCTCGGTCCCCGATCGTAGCGCTGTGATGATGCGACGTTGGCGGATGCGGGATGCAGTGTCAAACGGGCCGCCGGCCGGGGCGACAGCGGATGTCGTCCCGGATTGCGGAGCACGTCCGGGATCCGGATCCTCCGGAGCCATGATGAGCGGCGGGCGCACGCCGCGTCGGAAGACGCCTCCATCGGCGTCGAAGGGCGCGCGCGCGTTCACGGACGCACGACCGCGCGGTGCGCGCGCACCCGCTCCCGCTCCTCATCGCCCACCTTGCGCCCGAATTTCGCAGCGCTAAGATGCGTGATCGGAGCGACCCCCAGAGAGGCTCGATGACCACCCGCCGCACCCTCGACAGCCTGCGATCCCAGCGCTGGTACGCCGCCGACGACATGCGCGCCTTCGCGCATCGCCAGCGCACCCAGCAGATGGGCATGCGGCGCGAGGAGTTCATGGGCAAGCCGGTGGTGGCGATCCTCAATACCTGGTCCGACATGAGCCCCTGCCATGCGCATCTGCGCGAGCGCGCGCAGGCGGTGAAGCGCGGCGTCTGGCAGGCGGGAGGGTATCCGGTCGAGCTGCCGGCGCTCTCGGTGGGCGAGGTGATGGTGAAGCCCACCACCATGCTCTACCGCAACTTCCTCGCCATGGAGGCGGAGGAGCTCCTGCGCTCCCACCCGGTCGACGGGGCGGTGCTGCTCGGCGGCTGCGACAAGTCCACGCCGGGACTGCTGATGGGCGCGATCTCGATGGACGTGCCGGTGATCTTCTGCCCGGCGGGGCCGATGTCGAACGGGCAATGGCGCGGCGTGAAGACGGGCGCGGGTACGCACACCAAGAAATACTGGGACGAGTACCGCGCCGGACGCCTCTCGGCGCAGGACTGGGTCGACCTCGAGAGCCGGATGACGCGCTCGGCCGGCACCTGCAACACGATGGGCACCGCCTCCACCATGACCTCGATCGTCGACGCGATGGGCCTCACGCTGTTCGGCGCGTCCTCGATCCCCGCCGTCGACTCCGGCCACGCCCGTATGGCCTCGGCCTGCGGCGAGCGGATCGTCGCGATGATCTGGGACGACGTGAAGCCCTCGACCATCCTCTCGCGCGAGACGTTCACGAACGGGCTCGTCGCTTACATGGCCATGGGCGGCTCGACCAACGCCGCGGTCCATCTCGTCGCCATGGCGCGGCGCGCGGGCGTGGATCTCACCCTCGACGACATGGCGGCGGTGTCCGCGCGCATCCCGGTCCTGGCGAACCTGTTCCCCTCGGGCGACTACCTGATGGAGGACTTCTGGTTCGCGGGCGGCCTGCCGGCGCTGCTGAAGAAGCTCGAGGCGCATCTCGATCTCTCCCGCCCGACGGTGGAGGGCCGCACGCTCGGCGAGGCGCTCGAAGGCGCCGCGTGCTGGAACGACGACGTCGTCCGCGATCTCGACAACCCCGCCGTCCCGCTGGAGCAGGGCCGCACGCTCGCGGTGCTGCGCGGCAACCTCGCCCCCGACGGCGCAGTGATGAAGACCTCCGCCGCGAGCCCGAAATTCCTGCGCCACGAGGGCCGCGCCCTCGTCTTCGACGATCCCGGCGCGATGAAGGCCGCGATCGACGACCCCGATCTCGATGTCGACGAGAACACCGTCCTCGTCCTGCGCAACGCCGGCCCCGTCGGCGCGCCGGGCATGCCGGAATGGGGCAACCTGCCGATCCCCAAGAAGCTGCTCGTGGCCGGCGTGCGCGACATGGTGCGCATCTGCGACGGGCGCATGAGCGGCACGCACTACGGCACCTGCATCCTCCACGTCTCGCCGGAGGCCGCCATCGGCGGGCCGCTCGGGCTGCTGCGCACCGGCGATAGCGTCGTGCTCGACGTCGCCGCGGGGCGCCTCGACATGAAGGTCGACGAGGCCGAGCTCGCGCGCCGCCGCGCGGAATGGACGCCGACCGCCTACCGCTACGACCGATCCTTCGCCGCCCTCTACCAGCGCCACGTCTCCCAGGCGCACGAGGGCTGCGACTTCGACTTCCTGGCCGCGGGACCCGCCGTTCCCGAGCCGCCGATCTATTGAGGCCGCGATGATCGACGTCACCAACCGCTTCAAGCGCCGTCTCGCGGCGGGCCCCTCCGCGCCGCTCGGCTCGTGGCTGATGGCGGCGGCGCCCTCGACCGCCGAGGCGATGGGGCACGTCGGCTTCGACTTCCTCGTGGTCGACATGGAGCACGTGCCGATCGACCTCGGCGACCTCGCCCACATCCTGCGCGCCATCGGCTGCACGGGCGCGGCGCCTGTGGTGCGCCTGCCCTGGAACGACCAGGTCATGGTCAAGCGCGTGCTGGATCTCGGCGCCGAGACCGTGATGGTGCCCTTCGTGGAGAGCGCCGAGGAGGCCCGCGCGGCGGTCTCCTTCGCCCGCTATCCGCCCACCGGCGTGCGCGGCGTCGCCGCCGTGCACCGCGCGTCGCGCTTCGGGCGGGCGAGCGACTATCTCGGCCGCGCCGACGCCGAGACCTTCGTGATCGTCCAGCTGGAGACGCCCCGCGCCATCGCGCGGCTCGCCGAGATCGCGGCGGTGCCGGGCGTGGACGCGCTCTTCGTCGGCCCGGGCGACCTCTCCGCCGCCATGGGGCGGATGGGGCAGGTGGGGCACGCGGAGGTTCAGGCGCTGATCGCCCAGGCGGCGCAGGGCGCGAAGGCGGTGGGCAAGCCCATCGGCATCGTCGGGCCGAATCCGGACATGGTCGCGCGCTTCCTCGACTACGGCTATTCCTTCGCCGCGGTCGCCTCGGACGTGGCGATGATGACGGGCCGGGCCGCGGATTGGCTCGGAACGCTGCGCGGCGCCGGCGCGTCCCCGCAGGGCGGCCCCACGGCCGCCTACTGAACGCGGCGGAGAGGATCCCGGCCATGACCGAAATCGTGACCCTGACGAACGGCGAGCTCGCCCTCGACCTCGCGCCGGCCCTCGGCGGCGCGATCGCGGGGTTTCGCGTCGGCGACGTGCCGATCCTGCGCGAGACGACGCCCGAGATGCTCGCGAGCGGCGACGCGACGCTCACATCCTCCTTCCCCCTCGTCCCGGTCTCCGGGCGCATCGACCGGGGGCGCTTCGCCTTCTGCGGCGAGGAGCACCGGCTCGTGCCGAACTTCGGCGACAGCCCGCACTACCTCCACGGCATCGGCTGGCGCAGCGCCTGGGACGTCGGCGTGCGCGGCGGGAGCGCGGCGACGCTCGTCCTCGATCACGATCCCGCCGGAGACGGCGCGGGCCTCTGGCCCTACCGCATGCGCGCCGAGCTGACCTACGCGCTCGAGACCACCTCGCTCGTGATGACGCTCGCCGTCGAGAACCGCGACGCGCGCCCCATGCCCTGCGGCCTCGGCTTCCACCCCTACTTCCCCCGTCGTCCCGGCGCGACCCTGCGCTTTCGCGCGACCAGCGTCTGGATCGCCGACGAGCGCGAGATCCCCGTGCGCCGCGAGGCGCCGACCGGCGACTTCGACTTCTCCGCCCCGCGGGAGGTCGAGACCGCCGCGCTCGACAACGCCTTCTCCGGCTTCGGCGGCGAGGCGCAGATCGTCTATCCGGACCGCAGGCTCGCGCTCGCCGTGACGGCGGACGCGCTGTTCGGGCATTGCGTCGTCTTCGTGCCGCCGGGCAAGGACTTCTTCTGTGTCGAGCCGGTGTCGCACATGCCAGACGCGATCAACCGCATGCCGGAGGTGAAGGACCACGGCCTGCGCATCCTCGCGCCGAACGAGCGCCTCGTCGCCAGCGCCCGCATCGCCGTGGAACGCCTGCCATGACCCGCGCCCCGCACGAGGTCCGCCTCGTCCTCGACTGCGCCGCCGCGCTCGGCGAGAGCCCCTTGTGGGACGCACAGGAGCAGGCGCTCTGGTTCGTCGACATCGGGGGCCGCGCCATCCACCGCTACCACCCGGAGAGCGGTGCGCACGCGGTCGCCGCGGTCGGCGAGGACATCGGCTGCATCGGCCTCACCCGCGGCCGCGCGCTGATCGCCGGCATGCGCTCGGGCGTCTTCCTCGTCGGGCGCGACGGGGCGATCCTGCGGAAGCTCGCCGACAACCCGGAAGACCAGGCCTGGTCGCGCTTCAACGACGGGCGCGTCGATCCCGCCGGACGCTTCCTCGTCGGCACGATCGACCAGGAGCGCGGCGGGCGCGCGGGGCTCTACCGGCTCGACCGCTCGGGGCTGACGAAGCTCCTCGACGGCCTGATGACCTCGAACGGCCTCGCCTTCTCCGCCGACGGCCGCAGGCTCTGGCACGCGGACACGCCGCGCTTCACCGTCACCCGCTACGCCTACGATCCCGCCACCGGCGCGCTCGGCGGGGGCGAGGTCTTCTGCCGGCTCGATCGCGACGCGGCGGACCGGGCGCGGCCGGACGGCGCGGCGCCCGACGTCGACGGCTGCTACTGGACGGCGCTCTACGAGGGCTCCCGGATCCAGCGCTGGGCGCCGGACGGCGCGCTGCTGGCCGAGATCCCGATCCCCGCCCGCTGCCCGACCATGGTCGCCTTCGGCGGGCGCGACCTGAAGACCCTCTATGTCACCACGGCGCGCGCCGGGCGGCCCGAGGCGGAGCTCGCCGAGACGCCGCACGCCGGCGGCCTGTTCGCGCTGGACGTCGACGTGCCCGGGCGGCTCGAGCCGCTCTTCGATCCGGATCTGTGACATGGCCAGCGACGCGCGAACGGGTCTCCACGATTACGGGTCGGTCCGCTACCGCTCCCTCAAGGGCCGCGCCGTGGTGATCACCGGCGGTGCCTCGGGCATCGGCGCCGAGATGGTCCGTGCCTTCGCCGCCCAGGAGGCGCAGGTCGCCTTCTTGGACATCGACGAAACGGCCGGCCGTGCGCTCGCCGAGGAGACCGGCGCGGCGTTCGACGCCTGCGACATCACCGACATCCCGGCCCTGCGCGAGACGCTCGCGCGCGTCGAGGCGCGCTACGAAGGCGTCGCGGCGCTCGTCAACAACGCGGGGCGCGACGACCGCCACGCCATGGAGAGCGTGGAGCCGGAGGCGTGGCGCCGCACGCTCGCGCTCAACCTCGACCACCACTTCTTCGCGACGCAGGCGCTCGCGCCCGGCATGGCGGCGCGGGGCGGGGGCGCGGTGATCATGCTCGGCTCCATTTCCTGGATGCGCGGGCGCCCGGGCATGGTTGGCTACACGACGGCGAAGGCCGCCATCAACGGCCTGACCAGGACGCTCGCGCGCGAGCTCGGCGCTTCGGGCATCCGCGTCAACTGCCTCGTGCCCGGCGCCATCCTCACGGAGCGCCAGGAGACGCTCTGGCTCACGCCCGAGCTGAACCGCCAGTTCATCGATCTCCAGGCGCTCAAGTTCCGGCTCGACGCGAGCCACGTCGCGCGCATGGCGCTCTTCCTCGCCTCCGAGGAGAGCGCCGGGTGCACCGGCGCGAACTTCGTCGTCGACGCCGGCCTCACCCAGAACTGAAGGCACCATCCCATGCACCTCGTCGCTGTCGACGACGGCTTCGACCTGTACCTCGGCGCGCGTCTCGTGCTGCGGCACCGGCCCGACCGGCCCTGCCTCTTCGTCGGGCGCGGCGAGCCGCGGATCGCGATGTACCGCGGCAATTTCGAGATCGAGGACCACGTCGAGGAGCGCGTCGGCCTGCGGCACGCGGCTGTCGCGGGGCGGCTCGTCGCCTTCTCGACGAGCCCGGAGGCGAAGCCGCGCCTCGTCGCGGCGATCGAGGGCGACGAGGAGGCCGGCGCGCTCGTGTTCGTGGAGGCGGACGCGGCGATCGACCGGTTCTGGCTGCGCGTCGAGGCGGAGCCGGGCGAGCGGGTCTACGGCGGCGGCGAGCAAATGTCGTATTTCGATCTCTCCGGCCGCAAGTTCCCGCTGTGGACCTCCGAGCCCGGCGTCGGGCGCGACAAGAAAAGCGAGATCACGTTCCAGGCCGACAAGACCGGCGGCGCCGGCGGCGACTACTGGCATACCAACTACCCGCAGCCGACCTTCCTCTCGACGCGCCGCTACGCGCTCCATGTCGAGACGACGGCCTATTCCGCCTTCGACTTCCGCCGCCGCTCCTTCCACGAGATCGAGGTCTGGGCGGTGCCCGAGCGCATCGAGATGTTCGGCGCGCCCCGCCTGGAGGCGCTGGTGTCGCGCCTCTCCGAGCGCTTCGGCCGCCAGCCGCCGCTGCCGGACTGGGTGATGAACGGCGCGATCATCGGGCTGAAGGACGGCGCCAACTCGCTCCCGCGCCTGGAGAAGTTCCTCGAGGCCGGCTGCGCGGTCTCGGCACTGTGGTGCGAGGACTGGGTCGGCATCCGCGACACCTCCTTCGGCCGGCGGCTGTTCTGGGACTGGCGGGCGAACGAGCGCTGGTACCCGGGCCTTCGCGACGCGATCGCGGCGCTGAACGCGCGCGGCATCCGCTTCATGGGCTACGTGAACCCCTATCTCGCGGTCGACGGCACGCTCTTCCCCGAGGCCGAGGCGGCGGGGCACCTCGCGCGCAACCGGGCCGGCGAGACCTACCGCGTCGATTTCGGCGAGTTCGACTGCGGCATCGTCGACTTCACCGCGCCGGCCGCCTGCGCCTGGTTCGAGGAGCGGGTGATCGGCCGGGAGATGATCGATGCCGGGCTGTCCGGCTGGATGGCCGACTTCGGCGAGTACCTGCCCATCGACGTCGTCCTCTCGGACGGCTCGGACCCGATGATGATGCACAATGCCTGGCCGGTCCTCTGGGCGGAGGTGAACGCCCGGGCGGTCGAGAACCGGGGCATGACGGGGGAGGCGCTGTTCTTCATGCGCGCGGGCTTCACCGGCGTGCAGCGGCGCTGCCCGCTGCTCTGGGCCGGTGACCAGTCGGTCGACTTCTCGCGCCACGACGGGCTCGTCACGGTGATCTGCGGGGCGCTGTCGGCGGGGCTCGTCGGCAACGCCTATCACCACTCCGACATCGGCGGCTACACGAGCCTGTTCGGCAACGTGCGCACCGCCGAGCTGATGATCCGCTGGGCGGAGATGGCCGCCTTCACGCCGGTGATGCGCACGCACGAGGGCAACCGCCCGCGCGAGAACATCCAGTTCGACGACAGCCCCGAGCTGCTCGCCCACTTCGCCCGCGCGACGCGGATCTGGAAGGCGCTCGTGCCCTACCTGCGCGGGCTCGTCGCGGACGCCGTCGAGACCGGGCTGCCCTGCCAGCGGCCGCTCTTCCTCCACTTCGAGGAGGACGAGCGGACCTTCGACGTGCAGGACGCCTATCTCTACGGCCGCGACCTCCTCGTCGCGCCGGTCTGGCGGGCGGGCGAGCGGGAGTGGACGACCTGGCTCCCTGCCGGCGCACGCTGGGTGCACCTGTGGTCCGGCGCGCGCTTCGATGGCGGACGCGACGCCACGGTCGCGGCACCGTTCGGCGAGCCGCCGGTGTTCTGGCGCGAGGGCAGCGCCTTCGCCGAGCTGTTCGAGGGCGTGCGGCGGGAGTTCGCGACGGGCTGATCCGCGTCCTCCCCGGAGGGGAGGAGGCGCCCGTCACGGCCAGCGAACCGTCGGGGGCATGGACGACAGGATCGAGGCGACGTTGCCGCCGGTCTTGAGGCCGAAGATCGTGCCGCGATCGTAGAGCAGGTTGTACTCGACGTAGCGGCCGCGGCGGATCTGCTGCTCGCGCCGGTCCTCCGCCGTCCAGGGCGTCGCCATGTCGGCGCGCAGGATCCGCGGGTAGATCTCGAGGAAGGCGAGCCCCACGGCCTTGGTGAAGGCGAGGTCGCGGTCCGGGTCGCCCGACCAATGATAGTCGTAGAAGATGCCGCCGATGCCGCGCGGCTCGTTGCGGTGCTTGAGCCAGAAATACTCGTCGCACCAGGCCTTGTAGCGGTCGTAGTCGGCGATGTCGCGATAAGCCTCGCAGGCGCCGCGCATGGCGGCGTGGAAGGCCGCGCTGTCGGGGTCGTCCTGCGTGCGCCTGCGCTCGAGCACCGGCGTCAGGTCCGCGCCGCCGCCGAACCACGGCTTCGTCGTCTTCACGAAGCGCGTGTTCATGTGCACGGTCGGCGCGTGCGGGTTCCAGGGGTGGGCGATGAGCGAGATGCCCGCCGCCCAGAAGCGCGGATCGGCGTCCGAGCCGGGGATCTGGCCGCGGAACTCGGGCGCGAACTCGCCGTGCACCGTCGAGACGTGGACGCCCACCTTCTCGAACACGCGCCCGCGCATCATCGCCATGGTGCCGCCGCCGCCGTCGGCGCCGGTGTGGTCCTTGCGCGACCAGGGCGCTCGTTCGAAGCGCCCGGGCTCGCCGGGCGCTTCCGCATCGAAGGGGCCCGTCGCCTCGTCCTCGATCGCCTCGAAGGCGGCGGTGATCCGGCCCTGCAGCTCGGCGCACCAGGCGGGCATCGCCGCCTGGAGCCGCTCGACGTCGGCCGGGTCCCAGGGCGCCGGGTCGGGCGTCGCGTCGGTCATCCCCGCTCCTCCGTCACGCCAGGCGCCCGCTCGCGTGGGCGAGCATCGTGTAGACCTTGCCGGTCTCGGAGGTCAGGTAGGTGCGGGTCAGCACCTGGTCCCGGTCGTCGCGGGCGACCTCGGTGAGAAGCCGCTCGAACTCCTCGACGTAACGGTCGACCGTCTGGCGGAATTCCGCGTCGCGGCGGTACTTGCGGCGGATCTCCTCGAAGGTCTGGCGTCCCTGCTGGGTGTAGAGCCGCGGCTCGAACTCGGCCATGACGCCGGGCTCGTAGCGGTTCCAGAAGTCCACCGCGGCCTCGTGCACGATCATCCGGGCGATGTCGACGGAGATCGAGTTGAGGCTGTCGAGCGCGTTGCCGCCCCGGGTGCGCTGCGCAACCGGCTCGGGCCGCGCCTGGGGTGCGGGCTCCCGGGCACGCTCGGGCTGAGGCTGGCTCTGGGGCGCCCGCACGGGCGCCTCGTCCTCGGAGGCGCGCACGAGGAGATCCGACAGCCAGCCGGCGCGGCCGGCGTCGCGCGGGGCGGGCTCGTCGCGCTTGAGCGACATCTTCTCGCCGCGCGGCATGCCGTTCCCGTTGCCGCCGTTGCCGCCGTTGGCTGCGCCGGCCGGGCCGGCGGCGCCGCGCAGGCCCGGCGCCGTGGCGTAGGGCTCGGCGGGGCGTGCCGGCGCAGGGCTCGAGGCGGGGACGCTCACCGCGGCCGTCTGGTAGGTCGCCTGCGCCGCGGTCACCCCGCCGCCGGCCGCGCCGGCGACCGCACGATGCGTCCCGGCCTGGGCCGCCTCGGCCGAGATCGTGTCCACCGCCTTGTTCGAGCGGCTGACGAGGGAGGCGAGCTCGTTGAGAGCCTTGATCTGGTCGGAGACGACGCGGCGCATGGCGGCGGCGTTCTCCTCCGTCTCCTTGGGCAGCTCGAGCACCCCGCGGCGCAGCTCGGCGCGGGTGCTCTCGAGCTCCTCGTGGATGCGCGCGGTCATGGCGCGCAGCTCGTCGGCGGCGTCGCGGAAGCGCCCGGCCGCGCCCTCGAGCGCCGCGTTCATGTCCGCGGCGACCTCGCCGTAGGCGTCGCGGATGGCGAGCGCGGTGCGGGTGCGCTGGTCCCCGGTCGCGGCGCGGATCTTCTCGAACTCGCCGTCGATCGCCTTCGTCGTGCTCTCCGCGGTGGCGGCGAGGACCTGGCCGATGTCGCGCGCGCGGGTCTCCGCCTGCGCGAGCGAGCCCTCGATCAGGCCGGAGAAGGCGCGCGTCGCCCGCTCGATCTCGTCCGAGCGCTCCTCGATGCGTCCGAGCAGTGCCTCCAGCGTCTGCGAGCGCTCGCCGAGCGAGCCGTCGAGGCGGCTCTCGAGTCGCTCGAGGGCGGTCGTCGCCTCGGTGAGCGCGGCGAGCTGGTCGCGGGTGGAATCCGAGACGCTGCGGCCGCGCTCGTCGAGCAGCACGGCGAGCTCGCCCGCCTCGCGGATCGCGCCGCCGGAGACCGCGCCCAGCGCGGCGACCTGGTGCTCGACGCGCTCGGCCGCGTCGCGGGTCTGGCGCGCGACGTCCTCGATGAGGCGCGCGATCTCCTGCGCGCGCCCGCCGAGCGCCTGCTCGACCTCGCCGAGGCTGCCCGCCGTGGCGCCGGCGACGTCGCGCAGGGCGCGGTTGGCGTCGTGGAGGCGCAACAGCACGCCGCCGAGCTCGGTGCGGATGCGCTCGTTGGTGGAGACGAGCGTCGTCACCGCCTCGCGCGTGCCCTCGTCGAGGCTCGTGCGCAGCGTCTGGTTCGACCGGCTCCACGCCTCCTCCAGCGCGGCGCCCTGGCTGCGCAGGCCGTCGAGCAGGTCGCGGCTCTGTGAGCCGAGCGACTCCGTCAGCTGGCGCGACAGCGCCTCGACGTCGCGGCCGATGGCGTCGGCGCGGGCGCCGAGCGCCGCGACGAGCGCGCCGCCGCGGCCGTCGATCAGGCCCTCGAGGTCGCCGAGGCGATGCCCGAGCGCGCCCACGAGCGCGTCGCCGCGCTCCTCGATCAGGTGCGCCACGGCGCCGGTGCGCTCGTCGAGCGACTGCGTCAGGGCGCTGGTGCGCCCGTCGAGCACGCCGGTCATGCGGTCGATGTTCTCGCCCATGGAGACGATGATCGCGTCCGAGCGCTTGTCGAGGATCTCGGCGATGGTCGCGCCGCCGCGGTCGAACAGCGCCGAGACGCGGCCGACCTTGGTCTCGAGCTGGCCGAGCAGGGCCTCGCCGCGCTGGTCGAGCGTGGTGCCCAGCCGCGCCTCGCCGTCCACGAAGAGAGCCTCGACGCGCCCGATGCGCGCCTCGAGGCCGCCGACGAGCGCCTCGCCGGTCTTGGCCAGCGAGACGCCCAGCGCCGCGCCGCGCTCGTCGAAGAGCGTGCCCATTCGGTCGATCCGGCTCTCCAGGCCGCCGACGAGGGCGTCGCCGCTGCGCTCGAGCGCCTCGCCGAGACGCGCGCCGCGCTCGTCGAACAGGGCCTCGACGCGGCCGATCCGCTCCTCGAGGCTGCCGATGAGGGCCTCGCCGCGCTGGTCGAGGCCGGCGCCGAGGCGCTCACCGCCGGTCGCCAGCAGGTCCTCGATCTCGCCGACGCGGGCGCCGAGCGTCGCCACGAGCCGCTCGCCGCGCTCGTCGAGCAGGCTGGCGAACAGCTTGGAGCGGGCGTCGAGGAGCGTCGCGGTCTCGCCGAGCTTCGCGCCGAGCGCATCGACGAGCCCCTGGCCGCGGTCGTCGACGAGGCCGGCGAAGGTCGCGGTGCGGTCGTCGAGCAGGCCGGCGAGCGTGCCGGTGCGGTCGTCGAGGAGGGTGGTGACCTCCTCCATCCGGGCGCCGAGCGTGTCGAGCACGCGCCGGCCCTGCTCGTCGAGGAGCGTGGCGAAGGCACCCGTGCGATCGTCGAAGAGCGCGCGGATCTCGCCCATGCGGGCGCTGAGCGTGCCCACCACGGCCTCGCCGCGCTCATCGATGACGGAGGCGAGCGAGCGGCTCGACTCGGAGAGCAGCGAGGCGATCTCGCCCATGCGATTGCCCAGCGAGGCCGCGACCTCGCGGGTGCGGGCGTCGAGCGCGTCCGCCGCCTCGCGGCCGCGGGCCTCGAGCGTGCTGGCGATGAGCGCACCCTTCTCGTCGAAGACGCGCGCGAGCCCGTCGGTGCGGGCATCGAGCGTCTGCGCGACCTCGCGGGCGCGGGCGTCGAAGAGGGTCGCGAGCGCCTCGCCGCGGGCGGCCAGCGTCTCGTCGATCGCCTTGCCGCTGGCGTCGTAGATCGCGGCGAGCGAGTCGGCGCGGGCCTCGAGCGTCTCGTCGATGGCGCGGCCGCGGGCGTCGAGCGTCTCGGCGACGGTCTCGAGCCGGCCGACGACGCGGGTCTCGAGATCGGCGACGCGGCTGTCGAGCGTCTGCGCGATCTCCTCCGCGCGCCCGCCGAGCACCGCGTTGATCTCCGCGGCCTTGCCGGAGAGCGTCTCGGACAGCGCCGCGGAGCGGGCGGCGACGATGTCGCCGATCTCGGCGGCGCGCGTCTCCAGCGAGCGGGCGACCTCGCGCCCGCCCTCGGCGAGGACGCGAGCCATCTCGCCGGTGCGCACCACGAGCGCCTCGTTGAGCGCGCTCGAGCGCGCGCCCAGGCTCTGGTCGACCTTGGCGACGAGCTCGTCGAAGGTCGCGGTGATCTCGAGCGCCCGCGTCTCGGAGCGGGCCTCGAGCGAGGCGAGCTGCTGCTCGATCGTCTCGGTCGCCGCCCGGGCGCTCTGCGCCAGCGTCTCCGCCAGCGCCGCGCCCTGGACGTTGATGACGCGGTCGATCTCGCCGAAGCGGTCGACGACGACGCTCGCGAAGGTCTCGACGTCGCGCCCGAAGCGGTCGGCGAGATCGCCGCCGCGCTCGACGATCGTCGCCTCGAGGCGGCTCAGCTTGTCGGCGATGGACCCGTCGATCTCCTGCGCGGTGGCGCCGAGCCGCTCGGCCAGCGAGCCGCCGCGCTCGACGATGACGCTCTCGAAGCCGGCGAGGCGCTCCGCCAGGAGCGCGTCGAGCGCGCCGCCGCGGGCGCCGACGGTCTCGTCGAGGCTCGCCCCGGTCTTCTGCAGGGCCTCGTTGATGCGCAGGCCCTGCGTGGTGATGGCGCGCACCACCTCGCGCCCGGTATCGGCCAGGTCCTCGCGGGTGCGGCTCGCGCCCTCCTCGAGGGCGCGCGCGAGCGCCTGCTCGTGCTCGGCGACGCTGCGGACGAAGGCGTCCTGATGGCCGCCGAGCGCCGCGGAGAGCGCCGCGGCCGCCTCGTCGAAGGTGACGCGGAACGCGTCCGTGCGGCTCGCGAGCGTGCCGGCGACGTCCTCGGACGCGCGCTCGATGGCGCTCGTCGCGGCCCCGGCGCGCTCGTCGATGATCCCGGCGAGGCGCTCGCCGGTGGCGCCGAGGCGCTCCTCCAGCATCGCGCCGCTCTGCGCGATCGACGCCTCGAGCCGCTCGGACGTCGCCTCCAGGCGCCCCGCCAGCGCGTCGCCGCGCTCGGCGAGGGAGGTGACGAGCGCGCCCGCCGCATCCTCGATGCGCTCGCGGGCGGCGTCGCCGCCGGCCGCGATGCTCGCGCCGGCGCTCTCGAGCCGTGCGCCGATCTCGTCGCCGCGCGCCGCGATGTCGGCGGAGACGATCTCTCCGGTCTTGGCGAGGCGCGCGTCGAGCTCGGCGCCGCGCGCGACGAAGCTCTCCTCCAGCGTCTGCGCGGTGCGCTCGAAGGCGTAGCGCATCTCCTCGCCCTGGCGCGTCAGGGAGGCGACGACGGTCTCGCCGGTCACCGACAGGCTCTGCGTGACGGCGTCCGCGCTCTCGCCGAGCCCGGCGGTCAGCGCGCGGGCGCGCTCGTCGAGGGCGCGGGTGAGGTCGTCGCCGGTCGCGGCGACGCCGGCCTTGATGTCGTCGGCCGCGCCCGCGAGGCGGGCGACGAGCTCGTCCCCACGCAGGCCGATGTCCTCCACGACCCGCTCGCCGGCGCGGCCGAGCGCGACGGTGATCGAGGCGCCCTGCGCGTCGAGCGAGCCGGAGACCCGCTCGCCGGTGACGCCGATCGCCTCGACGATGCGCTGGCTCGCGCTCTCGAGATCGGCGGCGAAGGCCTGATGCGAGCCGGTGATGGCGCCGCGCACGCGCTCGGCGTTGGTGACGATCGATTCGCGCTGGGCGACGAGCTCGTCCACCAGCGAGCGGATGCGGATCTCGTTGTCGGAATACGCGCGCTCGAGCGTCGCGATCTCGGAGCGCACCAGCGTCTCCAGCTCGCCCGCGCGGGCCAGCGCGCGCTCGATGCCGTCGCCGACGGCGGCGACCTCGCGGCGCACCGCCTGCGAGACGGTCTGCACGGCGTCGGTCGAGAAGGTCTCGGGCTGGCCGAGGCGCATCGCCACCTCGCGGATCGAGCGGGCGACGAGCTTCATCTCCTGCGAGCGGACCGTCAGGATCGCGGCTGTGAACAGGAAGGTGACCGGCGCAAGCACGAGGACGAGCGCGACCGCGAGCTCGCCCGGCGTCCACGGGCCGACGAGCGCGTCGAGGCCGGCCTCTGCGGCGGCGATCGCGACGAGCCCGAGCATCCACGCCAGCGAGGCCGCCGCCGCCCAGGCGTAGGGCTTGCGGGAGGGCCGCGCCTGGAGCGCCTGCATCAGCGCCCCGACATGGGCACGGTCGTCGTTGGCGACCCGGGACGTGTCGGGGCCGAAGGCGAGGGGCTCGCCCGTCGGCGCGACGGGCTCGGCGACCGCGGTGCTGCCGCGCTCCTGCGCCGCGTTGGCGGAGCCGGAGGTCCGCATCAGCTCGTCCTCGCGGATCTCGGGGAGGCGCAGCTCCTCGGCGAAGCTGGCACGGACCTCGGCGATTCGCGCCTCGTCCGGGGAGGGCGCCCGCTCGACGGACGCCGTCTCGGGAGCCCGTGCGTCCGCCCCGGCCGGAGCGCTCTCGGCGCGCGCGGGATCGCTCCCGGCCTTTTCCAGGTTCAGGGCCTGCTCGATCGCCGAAAACGCGGCCTCGGTCCGATCCTGGAGCTTTTTCTCAGTCGCCATGTCGCCGCCTCGATAACGCAACTCCGCGGCGGAGGACGCACGCGCTCGTCGGCGCTCGCCCGCCTCGCGCGACCTCCGGCCCGCCTCCTGGCCATCGACGCACTACCGCGATCTTGCGGGCGACTGTAGACAGCCGCGGGGCTCTAGGAAACCCGGCCACACAGGCGTTTTTAGGTTTTCGTTAACGCTATGGTTACCGGCCCTCGCGAGTCTTCGCCCCACACCGCGCGCAGGAGCTCGCCGAACCTGTGGACACGCCTCTTCTCGACCGCGCGCATCTCGATGCGCAGACCTTCGGCGACGCCGACCTCGCCCGCGAGGTGCTCGGCCTGTTCGAGGGTCAGCTCGACCGGCTGCCGCCGCTCATCGCCGAGGCGCGCGAGCCGGGCGCGCGGATCGATGCCGCGCACACGCTGAAGGGCTCCGCGCGCGGCGTCGGCGCCTTCCGGGTCGCCGCCTGCGCCGAGGCCTGCGAGCACGGATTGCGCGCCGGCCACGAGATCGACGGCGAGCGCGCGCGGCTCGCCGAGGCGGTCGCGCTGACCCGCGGGGTGATCGGGGCGACGGTCGTGGACCTGGCGGACGGTGCCGGCTGAGCTGCCGAGCTCGTGCTTGACAGCGCGCGCGCCAGCGCACACTTCCCCCGCGAGGCGCCGCAGCCGTATCCGGGAGACCCCATGGCCAAGATCACCTTCATCGACGTCGAGGGCGAAGCGCGCACTGTCGAGGCCGAGCCGGGCTCCACCGTGATGGAGGCCGCGGTGCGCAACGGCGTGCCGGGCATCGAGGCCGAATGCGGCGGGGCCTGCGCCTGCGCCACCTGCCACGTCTACGTGGAGGACGCCTGGCGCGAGAAGGTCGGCGAGCCCGAGCCGATGGAGGAGGACATGCTCGACTTCGCCTTCGACGTGAAGCCGAGCTCGCGACTCTCCTGCCAAATCCGCGTCCGCGAGGACCTCGACGGGCTGACCGTGCGCACTCCCGCCCGCCAGGGCTGAGACACGGCCTCAGGCCGCGGAGCGCCGCGCGATCAGCCGGTCGAGCGAGAGCGCGCCGGGTCCCCGGGCGATCAGCGCCAGGAAGCAGGCCGCCCACAGTCCGTGCGTCACCCAGGCGCCGGGATAGACGAAGACCTGGATGACGAGCGTCATCAGGAGGAGCGCCAGCGCGGAGAAGCGCGTGGCCAGCCCCAGCACGAGCAGCACGGGGAAGACATGCTCCGCCGCGGTCGCCAGGTAGGCGGCGAGCGCCGGGTCGATCACGGGAAGCGCGTATTCGTGCTCGAACAGGAAGAACGTCGAATCCGCGAGCCCGAAGCCGTCGACCTTCGTGCGGCCGGACTGCCAGAACACGGCGGCGGGGAAGATCCTCAGCGCCAGCGCCGGGACCGACCAGGGCAGGCGCTCCATCGCGCCGGTCGCGCGGGAGACGAGGCTCGCGAGGCCGGTGGGGGCGGGGGAGGCGGCGGGCTGCGATGAGACGGTCATGACGGCTCTTCCGTTTCGGTCTCGGGGAGGGTGACGCCGGCGCAGAGGCCGTGCGCGAGGATGCGGGCGAGCGCCCGGGCGGGATCGAAGGCGGCGGCGGTCGCGAGCGCGGCCTCGACGGCGTCGGCGAAGCTCGCCCCGCGCCCGCAGGCGGCGAGGAACTCGGCCTCGCCGGGCTCGGCCGGGACGACGCGGACGTCGAGACCCGGGCGCGCGACGAGCGCCGTCTCCGCGTCCCGCGAGGCGAGGGGACCCGGCGTCGCGCCGGGCTGGTTCATCGCCCAGATCGCGACGATCGGATGCGCCGAGGCGACGACGCGCAGAGCCGGATGGAGCGCGAGGCCCCACCGCTCCGGGTCGCGCTCGGCCACCGCGGCGAGGTCCGCGGGCGAGAGCGGGCCCGCGTCGGCGGCGTGGTAGGCGTGGGTGCGCGCCGCCTCCAGCCGGGCGACGTCGGCGAGCCAGGGCAGGGCGGCAGCGGGCGGGAAGCCGCCCAGGAAGTCCGGGAACGCGTCGCCGTAGAAGGTCATGACCGGCGAGCGCGGCGGGCTGCGCGCCAGGAAGACTCGCGCGGCACCCTGGAAGAAGGCGTCTCCGACGAGACGATGCACCACGGGAAAGCGCGTCGCCAGCGCGTCGACGAGGCCCACCGTGACGTTGTTGCGGTAGACCGCGAAGCGCCGCGCCACCTGTCCCGGGTCGCGCGCGCCGAGGCCGTCCGGAACGGCGGCGCCGTCGAGGATCGCGGCACGGGCCTGCGCGGCGAAGCGGGCCATCTCACCCGGCATGGGCATGGGCGGCCTCCTCGCGGGGCGCATGACGGCGCAGAACGCTGCGCGCCCGCGCGGCCTCGGCATAGAGGACCGGGAAGTCGGGCACGTCGTTGTCCCATTCGACGAGCGTGGGCAGGGGGCCGGTGCGGGCGATCACATGCTCGAACAGCGCCCAGACGGGGTCCGCGACCGGCGTGCCGTGGGCGTCGATGAGGAAGGGTGCGCCGTCGATCTCCTCCTGCGCATGGCCGCCGAGATGGATCTCGCCGACGGCGTGGAGCGGGAAGGCGTCGATGTAGCCCCGTGGCGTCGTCCCGTGGTTCGTCGCCGAGACGAAGACGTTGTTGACGTCGAGGAGGAGCCCGCAGCCGGTGCGCCGGGCGATCTCGGCGAGAAAGGCGGTCTCCTCGAAGGTCGAGGCCGCGAAGGCGAGGTAGGTCGACGGGTTCTCGAGCAGCATCCGCCGCCCGAGCCGCTCCTGCACCCGGTCGACGTGATCGCAGACGATGCGCAGCGTCTCGTCCGTGTAGGGCAGGGGGAGGAGGTCGTCGAGATAGGCACCCTCGTGGCTCGACCAGGCGAGGTGCTCGGAGAAGCTCTCGGGCTCGTAACGGTCGCACACCGCCTTCACCCGGGCGAGATGCGCCTCGTCGAGCGGGTCCGGCCCGCCGATCGACAGGCCGACGCCGTGGACCGAGAGCGCGTAGTCGGCGCGAAGCCGCGCGAGCCGCGCGTGGGCCGGCCCGCCCGCGCCCATGTAGTTCTCGGCGTGCACCTCGAGGAAGCCGAACGCGGGGCGCTCCTCGAGGATCGCCTCGTAGTGCAGGGCCTTGAAGCCGATGCCGGCATCCCGCGGCAGAGTGGGCATGACGAAGCTCCCTGTCGTCTCATCCCCTCGGGGAGGTGGGTCGCGAAGCGGACCGGTGGGGCGAGCCGGTCGAGGTCCGACCGCTCCCGTCCCGCCCGCCCGTCACGCTGCGCGCGTCGACCGCCCCGAGGGGCGATATCAGGCCGGACGCTGGATCTCGCTCAGCGAGCCCTTGCCGTGGGGGGTCTCGATGCTCTCGCAGGTGCCGGCCGGCACGAGCGACCAGGCATTGCCCTGGTAGTCGACGGTGGAGGTGCCTGCGCAGGTCGTGCCGGGTCCGGCGGCGCAGTCGTTCTCGCCGGCGAGGGCGACGCCGAAGCACTTCTCCATGTCGCTCGACTGCGCGAAGGACGGCGCGGCGGCGAGGGAGAGGGCGGCGGCGACGGTGCCGGCGAGGGCGAGCTTGGTCTTCGGGGACATGTGGTTTTCCCTCCGGTCTGATGCTGGTTCGTCTACGGATCGGGTCTCGACGCGGCCCGTTGTGGGTGCCGCAACCCAGCTTCGCGCTCTGTGCATGGCTCGTTACGCGTCTCGCGCATCCGTGATCGGCGCGGAAACCTCTCCTGTGCTCGGGCGTTCGTCCCGCGACCCCGCCGCGTGTTCGGCGCGGCGTCCTGAGAGTAGGAGATTTTTCATGACCATGTCCCGCACCATTCTCGGCACCGCCATGGCGCTCGCCGCGGCGACGGCACTCGTCACCCTCCCGGCCAGCGCCCAGACGGCGGTCGAGACCGCTCCCGGGGCGGCCACCGGCGGGCTCGGCATCTCGTCGGTCTTCGCCACCGCCGACGATCTCGACGACGTCGAGGTCTGGGGCGCCAACGGCGAGGAGATCGGCGAGGTCGAGGAGGTCGTCGTCGGCGCCGACGGCACCCACTACATCGTGCTCGAGGTCGGCGGCTTCCTCGGCATCGGCGACGACGACGTCGCGATCCCGATGGACCGTTTCGCTGCCCGCGGCGACGAGGGCCTCGTGCTCGTGTCGATGACCGAGGACGAGCTCGAGCAGATGGCGGAGTACGAGGAGGGCGACGCCGGCTACACGGTGCTCGGCGGCGCCGACCCGATCGAGATCCGCATGATGGAGTGACGCATCGTCACCCGCGACGAACGGCGCATGGCGCCTGCGGCGGCCGCCCGGAACCCCGGGCGGCCGTTCGCGATTCGGATACATGACCCATCGCACCAGACACACGGCGCCCCTCGCGGGCGCGCTCGCCGCCCTCCTCCTCGCCGCACCGGCCTCGGCGCAGGGCGACATCGGAAACCCACCGGACCGGCCGCCGCCCCGCGAGCAAGGCTTCACCGAGCGCGGCGGCTATTCGGACGCGCTGCGGCTGCTCGGCGACGACATCCGCCTGCCGCCGCCCTCCAACGAGAGCCGCGGCCCGCTGACCATCGTCGACTTCGAAGGCAAGCCGCTGCGCGCCCCGTCCGGCGACATCATCGGGAAGGTCGACAAGATCGTGCTCGGCCCCGATCGCGAACGCTGGGTGGTGTTCGACCACGGCGGCTTCCTCGGCTTCGACGAGCGCAAGGTGGCGCTGCCGCTTTCGCGCGTCACGCGGCGCGGCGACGACTTCTTCGTCCACGGCGTGACGGAGGAGGATGTGCGCAACCTGCCGGGCGTCGTCGAGCGCTGGGACGACTATCCGCGGCTCAAGGTCCAGGGGCCGCTCGGCCTCGACTTCGACGAGACGGAGGTCGGCGGATGAGGCGGCTCGTTCCAGGAACGGCGCTCGCGGTCGCCTCCGGCGCGGCGATGCTCGCCGCCGCAGGCGCGCTCGCGCAGACCGTCACGCCGGAGGTCGAGCCGCCCGTCGGCGTCGACGCCGTCAACCCGATCCAGAACATGCCCGGCAGCCCCGCGACTCCGAGGGGAATCGGCGACGAGGCCCCCCGGGTGCCGACCGGCGCGCCCGCCGGCCCCGAGAACGCGCTGCCCTTCGCCCCGCCGACCCCGCTCACCGAGGAGAGCCTCTACGCGGGGTTTCGCGTCGAGGACCTGATCGGCGAGCCCGTGCTCGGGCGCGACGGCGGGATCGTCGGCACCACGCGCGACCTCGTCTTCGGGCCGGACGGGCGCGTGCGTGCCCTCGTGGCGGAGAGCGGCGGCTTCCTCGACATCGGCAACTCGTACTTCCGCGTGCCGTGGGAGGACGTGTCGGTCACGCCCGGCGAGCCGGGCGTCGCGGTGCCCGTGACGGAGGAGAACGCCGAGATCTACGATCCCTTCGACGAGCGCGATTTCGTCGTCACCGGCCCGAGGGCCTTTCGCGCAACCGAGGTGATCGGCGATTACGTCCAGCTGCGCGACCAGACGGGCTTCGGCATCGTCGTCGATCTCGTCGTGGCGCCGGAAGGCCGCCTGCGTGCGGCGCTCGTCACGCGCCGCGGCGCCTTCGGCGGCGGCCTCTACGCCTATCCCTACACGGGAACGGGAGAAGGCGGCGCGATGCCCGGCGAGAACGGGCGCGTCGCGCTGCCCTACGACACGCCGGAGGACGCCGCACGCGCCATTCCCGCCGACCCGGAGCGCTTCGGCGACCCGTTCTGAGCCGCGCGCGCCCGCCAGATGCGAAGAGCCCCCGGTCGCAGCACGGCGACCGGGGGCTTTCTCGTGCCTTTCTCGTGCCACGCCGGGCGCCTCAGCGTGGCTTCGTCCTGTCTTCGAGGCCGGCGAAGTCCGGCTCGTTCGAGAGGACCAGGGCGATGCGGCGCAGGCCCGGGACGTGGGCGAAGACGACCGTGATCAGCACGGTGAGCGGCACCGCGAGCAGCGCGCCGGGTATGCCCCAGATCCAGCCCCAGGCGAGGACGGAGAACAGCACCACCAGCGGCGAAAGCGAGAGCTCGCGCCCCTGCAGCCGCGGATCGACGAAGTTGCCCATGACCTGCTCGATGACGAGGAGGCCGGCGGCGATGATCAGGGCGGTGCCGATGTCCATCGTGAACAGGGCGAACAGCACCGGCAGCGCGCCGGCGACGAGGGAGCCGACGGTGGGGACGTAGTTGAGGAGGAAACCGAGCAGCCCCCAGACCAGGGCGAACTCGAGCCCGAAAGCCCAGGTCCAGAGACCGTAGAGGGTGCCGGTGATGGCGCCGAGGACGGTGCGCACCACGAGATACCAGCGGAAGCGTTGCGCGATGGCGTCGACGGACCGCGCCCAGCCGTGCTCGTGGTCGTCCCGCGAGAGGGCGTGGAGCTTGCCGCGCCAGGTCGGCGCCTCGATCAGCATGAGCAGCGTGAAGAACAGGATCGCCACGATCCCCGCGGCGACCGTGGCCGCCGACGACAGGATCGTGTCGGCGTAGGACGCGACGCGATCGAGCACGTTGTCGGCGGTGCCGCCGCCGACCCGCCCCGCGAGCGCGCTCTCGACCGGCCCGCCGTTCGCGGAGCCGTCGCCCTCCGCACCGTCGCTGGCCGAGCCGTTCCCCGACGCCGCCTGGGTGCCCCCGCCGCTGCCCTGCGTTTGCCCGGACGCCTCGCCCTCGCCGCTGCCGGAGACCGTGCCCCACCATTCGCCGACGTCGTCCGCGTAGGCGGGGAGGCGGTCCGCCACCTGGCCCGCGGCGACCCAGAGCCCCGCGACGAAGACGCCGAGAACGAGGAGGATCACGAGGAGCCCCGCCGCCGGGCCGAGCCATCCGAGCTTGCGCGGCGTGCGTGCGCTCACCGCCGCGCTCACGGGCCACACCGCGATCGCGAGGAAGAAGGCGAAGGCGATGGGCATCGTCACCATCCGCGTCTCGCGCAGGGCGAACGCGATGGCGAGGGCCGCGAGGATGCCGACGAGCCAGGCCGTCGTCTTCAGCCGGGACGCCGTCCGCAGGCGCTCGGCGGCACCGGCGAGGACGCGGGCGGGAGCCTGCGCCGGACGGCCGCTGCTCGGCTGCCGCGGGGGGCGATCGGGGGCGCGCGTGTCCGGCATGGCGTCGGGTGCTCCTGACGGTGTGACGAGAACGGGCTCGTCTCGCCAACAGGAGAGCGCCGGCTCGGTTCCGAAGGCCGGGCGTTCAGCCTTCGTTCGCAATCGCCGCGTAGGCTCCCGCGCCATGACCGACGCGCCCGGAACCCTCCTCGCCCGCCTCGCGGCCCTCGATCCCGCGGCGCTCGCCGCGGCGGCGGGGGCGTTCGCGCTCGCCTGCCTCCTCTACCTCGTGCTGGCGACCCGCCGGCTGCGGCGCGAGCGCGAGGCGCTCGCCGGCACCATGGCCGAGATCGCAAGGCGCCAGGCGGAGATGACCGGGCGCATGACCTCGTTCACGGAGGTGTTCGGCTCGCGCCAGGGCGACTTCGCCCGCATGCTCGCCGAGCGCATCGAGCGCGGCTCGGCCGCACAGGCCGAGAGCCTGTCGAGGCTCAATGCCCGCCTCGCGGTGATCGACGCCGCGCAGAAGAACCTCGGCGCCCTGACGGCGCAGGTCGGCAGCCTGGAGAAGGTTCTCGCCAGCAAGCAGGCCCGCGGCGCCTGGGGGCAGGGGCGGATGGAGGCGATCGTGCGCGACGGCCTGCCCGCCGGCGCCTTCGCCTTCCAGGCGACGCTCTCCACCGGCGCGCGGCCCGATTGCCTCGTGCGCCTGCCGGGAGACGCCCGCGGGCTCGTGATCGACGCCAAGTTCCCGCTCGAGGGCTTCACCGCCTTCCGCGACGCGGCCTCGCCCGAGGCCCGCGCGCGGGCCGCCCAGCGGGTGCGCGCGGACGTCGGCCGCCACGTGCAGGACATCGCGGGCAAGTACCTCGTCCCCGGCGAGACGCAGGACGTCGCCTTGATGTTCGTCCCCGCCGAGAGCCTCTACGCCGACCTCCAGGAGCATTTCCCCGAGGTGGTCGAGCGCGCCCACCGCGCCCGTGTGGTGATCGTCTCCCCGGCGCTGCTCGCGCTCGCGATCCAGGTCGTGCAGTCGCTGGCCCGGGATGCCCGGGTGCGCGAGGAGGCCCGCGTCATCCAGACCGAGGTCGCCCGCCTCGTCGCCGACGTGGTGCGCCTCGACGAGCGCGTGGCGAAGCTCGACCAGCACTTCCGCCAGGCCCAGGACGACGTCGCGGGCATCCGCACCTCGACGGAGAAGATCAGGCGGCGGGGGCGGCGGATCGAGGCGCTGGACTTCGAGGACGGGGAAGGTGAGCGGGATCTGTTCGCGGCGGGTTAGGGGCTCGGCCGGCCGCGCCCCTCATTCCGCGGCGCCGCCGACCGCTTCCCGGCGCGTCCGGCGGCGTTCCCTCCACCTGCGCCACCGCTCCCCGGACCGCGCGCCCATCACCAGCATCGCCGGCGTCAGGATCAGCGTGAGCACCGTCGCGAAGGTGAGCCCGCCGGCGATGGCGCTCGCGAGCTCGGTCCACCATTGCGTCGAGGGTGCGCCGACGAGGACCTGCCGGCCGACGAGGTCGATGTTGACGCCGAGCACCATCGGCATCAGGCCGAGCACCGTCGTCGCCGAGGTCAGCACGACCGGGCGCAGGCGCTGCGCGCCGGTGCGCAGCACGGCGTCGAGCGGGTCGAGGCCGCGCTTCAGGAGATCGTTGTAGGTGTCGATGAGCACGATGTTGTTGTTCACGACGATGCCGGCGAGCGCGATCACGCCGATGCCGCCCATCACCACGCCGAAAGGCCGGCCGGTCACGAGGAGGCCGATGAGCACGCCCGCCGTCGAGAAGACGATGGCCGAGAGCACGAGGCCCGCCTGGTAGAGGCTGTCGAACTGCGTGACGAGGATGATCAGCATCAGGAACACGGCCGCGGCGAAGGCCTGGGCCAGGAAGAGCCCCGCCTCGCGCTGCTCCTCGTCCTGCCCCGCGAAGACGATCTGCACGCCGTCGGGCAGCTGCGCGGGATCGAGCGCGGCGCGCAGCGCCTCGATCCGCTCGCTGGCGAGCAGGCCCTCGGCCACGTCCGCGCTCACCGTCACGACCCGCCGGCCGTCGACGCGCTGGAGCGTGCCGGTCCGTGGCGCCGGGCGGAACTCGACGAAGTTGCGGATCGGCACGAGCCCCTGCGAGGTCGGGATGCGGAACTGCTCGAGCTGGGCGAGGCTGCGGTCCGTCGTCGGGAAACGCACGCGGATGTCGACCTCCCCGTCCGCCGTCTCGGGCCGGTATTCCGCCACCTTCAGGCCGGCGGTGAAGAGCTGCACCGCCTGGCCGAGCAGCGTCACGTCCGCGCCGTAGCGCGCGGCCTGGGTGCGGTCGACGGCGAGCTCCCACTCCACGCCCGGCAGCGGCCGCGTGTCCGCCACGTCGACGAAGCCGCCGAGCCGCTCCATCGTCGCGCGCACGGTCTCGACGGCTGCGGCGAGCGCGCCGTCGCCGTCGCGCCCGGTGACGCGCAGCTCGACGGGCTTGCCCTGCGCGGGGCCGCCCTCCTGCTCGCGCACCTCGAGCCGGATGCCGGGGATGTCGGCGGTGCGCGCGCGGATGTCGGCCAGGATCTCGACGGCGGGCGGGCGAACGTCCCAGTCGTGCAGGTCGAGCTGGATCACGCCGATCACGTCCTCCGCGAGCTGGCGCCCGCCGGCGCCGACGGTGCGGGCGTAGACGTGCTCGAGCGCCGGCAGCTCCAGCACGCGCTCCTCGACCCGGCGCACGAGCGCGTCCTTCTCCCAGATCGAGAGGTTGCCGCGGGCCTGGACCTGGATCTGCGCGAAGTCGGGCTCGACGGAGGGGAAGAACTCGACGCCGCGGCCGAACGACCCGTAGGCGGCGATGGCGCCCGCGAGGAGCGCGAAGGCGGCGAGGAGGGTCAGCGCCGGACGGCGCACGGCGGCGCGCAGGGTGCGCAGGTAGGCGCCCGTCGCCCCGCCGATCGTGGCGAGGTCCCCGCTCTCGGCCGCGTGCAGCGCCGCGAGCTGGCGCTCGCTCTGCGCGCCCGGGCGGCCGAAGACGCCGCCGAGCACGGGGATGAACACGAGCGCCATGGCGAGGGAGGCGGCGAGCGTCAGGATCACCGTGATCGGGAGGAACTTCATGAACTCCCCGACGACCCCGCCCCAGAACAGGAGCGGCACGAACACCGCCAGCGTCGTGGCGGTGGACGAGACGATCGGCCAGGCCATGCGCTTGGCGGCCGCCGCGTAGGCCTCCCGCGGCGACGCTCCCTCCGCCATGTGCCGGTCCGCGAGCTCCGTCGTGACGATCGCGCCGTCGACGAGCATGCCGACGACGAGGATGAGCGAGAACAGCACCACGATGTTGAGCGTGTAGCCGAGGAAGTAGATCGCCACGATGCCGGCGAGGAAGGCGCCGGGAATCGACAGCCCGACCAGGAAGGCCGTGCGCAGGCCCAGCGTCGCGATGATCACGATCATGACGATGACGATCGCCGAGAGAACGTTGTTCTGCAGGTCGCCGAGCATGGTGCGGATATGCTCGCTCTCGTCCTGCAGGTAGGAGACCGAGAGCGCCGCGGGCCACCCCTCCCGGCGCTCGGCGACGAGCGCGCGCACGTCCTCCACCGTCTCGATGATGTTGGCGCCGATGCGCTTCTTGACCTCGAGCGCCACCGCGGCCTGCCCGTCGATGCGCGCGAAGCCCTGCGGGTCCCGGAAGGTGCGCCGCGGCACGGCGACGTCGGCGAAGGTCACGACCGTGTCGCCGACCACCTTCACCGGCAGCGAGAGCACGTCCTCGATGTCCTCGATGACGCCGGGCACCTTGAGCACGATCCGCCCGGCGCTCGTCTCGAGCGCACCCGCCGCGATCAGGCGGTTGTTGCGCTGGATCTGCTGGACGAGCCCCTCGAAGGAGAGGCCGTAGGTCTCGAGCGTCACAGGGTCGATCAGGATCTCGAGCAGCTCCTCGCGATCGCCGCCGATGTCGACCTCGAGCACGCCGGCGAGGCCCTCGATCCGGTCCTGGAGGTCGTTTGCGATGGAGACGAGCGTGCGCTCCGGCAGCGGGCCGGACAGCACGATCGTCAGGATCGGGAACAGCGCGACGTTGACCTCCTGCACGACCGGCTCCTCGGCGCCGGCGGGCAGCTCGGGCCGGGCGCGGTCCACCGCCTCGCGCACGGCGTCGAGCGCCTCGTCGGGGTCGCCGCCCGCCTCGAACTCGAGCTGGACGGAGGCGTAGCCCTCCGCCGCGGTGGCGCTCATCTCGTCGAGGCCCTCGATCGACTGCAGCTCGCTCTCGAGCGGGCGCAGGAGCAGCCTCTCGGCGTCCTCCGGCGCGATGCCCTCGTACGGCACCGAGACGTAGACGATGGGGATCGGCACGTCGGGCGAGCTCTCCTTGGGGATCGCCACGTAGGAGACCGCACCCAGGACGAGGACGAGGACGAGGAGCATCACCACGGTGCGGGTGCGCGAGAAGGCGGCGTGGACGAGCCCGTTCATCGCGCGTCCTCCGCGGCGGGCGCCGGCGGCGGTGCGAGGGGCGGCGCCTGCGGCGCCGGCACGTCGCCGAGCGGCAGCGCGTCCCGCGGAAGGGAGGCACCGGGCTGCTCGACCACGTCGACCGATTGCGCCTCGACGGCGCGCACGCGCTCGCCCTCGGCGACGAAGCCCTGGCCGACCGTGATCAGCGCGATCTCCTCGGGCAGCCCCGAGACGTAGACGCCCTGCGCCCGGGCCTGGACGATGTCGACCGCGTGGAAGGCGACGACGCCCTCCTCGGTCACGGTCTTCACGCCGAGCTGCCCCTCGCTCGACAGCGACAGCAGCGCCGGCGAGAAGAAGTGCGCCGGCACCTGCTCGATCGGGATGCGCGTCTCGGCGCTGATCCCGGAGGGCACCGAGCCGTCCGGGTTCGGCACGCGAATCTCGACGCGGAAGGTGCGCGTCTCGCGCTCGGCGGCGGCGGACACGTAGGAGACGTCGCCTTCCGCGGTCTCGCCGGTGACGAAGCGCACCTGCGCCGGCCGTCCGACCGCGACGTCCCCGATGCTCTGCTGGGGCACGTCGATGGCGACGACGAGCGGGTCGTTGTCGATCAGCGTCGCGACGGGCGCGTTCACGGTGACGAACTCGCCCTCGTCGAGCGCGACCTCGTTGACGATGCCGGCGAAGGGTGCCTCGATCGTCAGGTTCTCGATCTCGCGCGCGATGCGCTCGAGCGCGGCGCGGGCGGATTGCAGCGCCGTGAAGCGCTCGCGCAGCCGCGCCTGCGTGGTGACGCCGCGGTCCTGGAGCTCGAGGGCGGCGTCGTAGTCCGCCTGCGCCTGGTCGACGAGCGCCTGCGCCTCGTCGCGGCGCGCGTCCAGGTCGCCCGCATCGATGCGCGCGACGACCTCACCTGCCTCCACCCGCGTACCTTCCGGCGTCGCGATCTCCGCGAGCCGCCCGGCGACCTCGGCGCGCAGCGTCACCGTCCGGTCGGGCAGGACCTCGCCCTGGTTCAGGAGCGCGCGGGTCACGGGCTCCGCCCGCGAGCGGCGCACCTCGACCGGGAAGGGCTGGCGCTCGGCTCCGGGGCCGACCGGCGCGGGCCTCGGCTCGGCTCCGCCGAGCAGCCAGCCGGAGGCGATCCAGGCGACGAGGGCGACGGCGACGGCCGCCGCGATGAGGGTCGATTTGCTCATGAACGGGTCCGGAACGAGCGCCGAGGAGCGGCACGGCAGGGTCGCGGCTGGCGCATGCCGCGGTCCAGTCCGTGCGGTCCCCGATGGGGCGCGGGCTGGGGAGACGACGATGCGCGCCCGCCGGCGGTTCCATCGCGACCCGCCGCCGGCGGCGGGCGGAACCGCGCGCGGCCTCGCCGATTGCCCATCCGAGCCGCCGGCCCGCGCATGCGGCGCGGAGGCGAAGAACGAGGGAGGCTCGCATGGCACAGGCCACGACCGACCACGAGACGATCCGGAAGTGGGCGGAAGGGAAGGGCGGCAAGCCCGCCGCCGTCGCCCGCACCCACGACGACGACAGCGTCGGCATCGTGCGGATCATGTTCCCCGACGCGAAGAACTCGCGGCACGACGCGCTGACGGAGATCTCCTGGGAGGAGTTCTTCCGGCAGTTCGAGGACGCCGAGCTGGCGCTCCTCTACGAGCCCGACAGCATGTTCTCGAAGATCGTCGGGCGCGACACGCTGGAGAAGCGCCAGCACGGCGACCGCGCCGCCTCGCGCTGACGGCGGGCGCCGGACGAGACACCGAGGCACCAGACATCGAACGGAGAGAACGCATGAAGAGCAGCGTTTCCACCGCCGCGCTCCTCGCGGCCATCCTCGTCGCTCCCCCTGCCTTCGCGCAGGACAAGACGAGCGGCACCGACGCCGCCGCGACCACCGGCGCGATCGGCGACTACGGGCAGCTCGACGCCGATGCGAGCGGCGACGTCGGCGCCGCCGAGTTCCAGCCCTACATCGACCAGACCTACGACGCCTGGGACACGAACCGGGACGACCTCCTCGGCGAGGAGGAGTTCTGGGCGGGCCTGTTCGGCACCTGGGACCAGGACCGCAACGCGATCCTGACCGAGGAGGAGTACGACCGCGGCTACGCCTCGTGGTTCGCCGACATCGATCTCGACGAGGACGTCGGCTACGCCACCACGCTCGGCGGCACCGAGGAGGGGCTGACGCAGGAGGCCTTCGTCGAGGGCGCGTCGGGGACCGAGATCTGGCCGGACTGGAGCATCGGCGAGGCCGAGATGAGCCGCGAGAGCTTCTCCCAGCGGACCTTCGAGCGCATGGCGGGGGAGGACGACACGCTCTCGCGGAGCGAGTTCGAGAGCTTCCACGCCGGCGGCTGACGCCGGACCCGGGCACCTCTTCCGGGGAGGTCTACCGGGGACGCCCGACTGGTCGGAGCGAGCGGAGCGGCCTCCCGCCGCATCGCTCGTCTCCACCCGTCGCCGGGCGACCACCTCCCGGCGGGGCGGCGGCAGAGGCGGCGCGCTCGCATCCGCCCACCTCACGAAATGTTGCCGCCTCGCAACACTCGCCCTCGAACGCACACCGCGGCCACCCCCGCGCGTCCCCGCGCCGCGATCCCGCCACTTTCCGGGAGCATCGTCCCCCCTGTCACAAACGCACGTCTTCTCAAGGATTTAGCTGCTTTCCCGCGCGGCTCGGCCTCCGCGCGGTAACCGTCCGGTGACGCCTCCTGCGGCATTGGACGAGCGTGGCGGTTCTTGGCGGGCGCGGCCGGCCTTGCGTATGAGGGGCGGGCCGCCGTCCCTCGCGCCCACGAAGGCCGTCGAGCGGGCGGAAGACGCGTTTGGGGGAAGGAACGAGGGCGATGAGCGAGCGGGTGTACGACAAGTCGAAGCTGCCGAGCCGTCACGTCACGGAGGGGCCCGCGCGGGCGCCCCACCGGTCGTACTACTACGCCATGGGCCTCACCGAGAAGCAGATCCATCAGCCCTTCGTCGGCGTCGCCAGCTGCTGGAACGAGGCCGCCCCCTGTAACATCGCCCTGATGCGCCAGGCGCAGGCGGTGAAGAAGGGCGTCGCCGCCCAGGGCGGTACGCCGCGCGAGTTCTGCACCATCACCGTCACCGACGGCATCGCCATGGGCCACGAGGGCATGCGCTCGTCGCTCCCGTCCCGCGACGTGATCGCGGATTCGGTCGAGCTGACCATGCGTGGCCACGGCTACGACGCGCTCGTGGGGCTGGCGGGCTGCGACAAGTCGCTGCCGGGCATGATGATGGCCATGGTGCGCCTCAACGTGCCCTCGGTCTTCATCTACGGCGGCTCGATCCTCCCGGGCTCCTTCCGCGGCCAGCCGGTGACCGTGCAGGACGTGTTCGAGGCGGTGGGCAAGCACTCCGTCGGCGCCATGTCGGACGCCGACCTCGCCGAGCTCGAGAAGGTCGCCTGCCCCTCGGCCGGCGCATGCGGCGCGCAGTTCACGGCCAACACGATGGCGACGGTCTCCGAGGCGATCGGCCTCGCGCTGCCGTATTCCGCCGGCGCGCCCGCGCCCTACGAGATCCGCGACCAGTTCTGCATGACC
Organism: Salinarimonas rosea DSM 21201; assembly: GCF_000429045.1. Taxonomy (GTDB): domain Bacteria; phylum Pseudomonadota; class Alphaproteobacteria; order Rhizobiales; family Beijerinckiaceae; genus Salinarimonas; species Salinarimonas rosea. The sequence goes on along the minus strand of NZ_AUBC01000004.1, from coordinate 153,464 downwards.
GCGGGCGAGATGGTGATGGAGCTCGTGGCGCGGAACATCCGCCCGCGCGACATCGTCACCCGCAAGGCGCTGGAGAACGCCGCCGTGGTCGTCGCCGCCTCGGGCGGCTCGACCAACGCCGCGCTCCACCTGCCGGCGATCGCGCACGAGTGCGGCATCGAGTTCGACCTGTTCGACGTGGCCGAGATCTTCAAGCGCACGCCCTACATCGCCGACCTGAAGCCCGGCGGGCGCTACGTCGCCAAGGACCTGTTCGAGGTCGGCGGCATCCCGCTGCTGATGAAGACGCTGCTCGACCACGGCTACATGCACGGCGACTGCCTCACCGTCACGGGCCGCACCATGGCCGAGAACATGGCCTCGGTGAAGTGGAACCCGGACCAGGACGTGGTGCGCCCCGCCGACAAGCCGATCACCGTCACCGGCGGTGTCGTGGGCCTGAAGGGCAACCTCGCCCCGGAGGGCGCCATCGTGAAGGTCGCCGGCATGCCGCCGGAGAAGCAGGTGTTCAAGGGCCCCGCCCGCGTGTTCGACGGCGAGGAGGCCTGCTTCGCCGCCGTGCGCGACCGGAAGTACGAGGAGGGCGAGGTGCTCGTCATCCGCTACGAGGGCCCCAAGGGTGGCCCCGGGATGCGCGAGATGCTCTCCACCACCGCCGCGCTCTACGGCCAGGGCATGGGCGACAAGGTGGCGCTGATCACCGACGGGCGCTTCTCGGGCGCGACGCGCGGCTTCTGCATCGGCCACGTCGGCCCGGAGGCCGCTGTCGGCGGGCCGATCGGCCTCCTGCAGGACGGCGACATCATCGAGATGGACGCGATCAACGGCGTGCTGGCGGTACACCTCTCCGACGAGGAGCTCGACCGTCGCCGGCAGGCCTGGCAGCCGCGCGAGACGGGCTACGGCTCCGGCGTGGTGTGGAAATTCGCCCAGACGGTCGGCCCCGCCCGCTACGGCGCGGTGACCCATCCGGGCGGCAAGGGCGAAAAGCAGTGCTATGCGGATCTCTAGCGCGACATCCCTGGCCGCGGCGGCGGTGCTCGGCCTGACCCTGCTCGCGGCCCCCGCCTGGGCCGTCGACGCGCCCGGGCCCGACCCGGCGTCGCCGTGGGACTCCGTCCACGACGCGCTGCGCTCGGGCATGCGCGACTACAATGCCGGCGACAAGCTCGCCGCCGTGCGCGCGCTCGAATACGCCGCCGTGCAGGGAGACGCGCTCGCCCGCTGGAAGCTCGGGCGCATGTACGCGGCCGGGGACGGCGTCCCGCACGACGACCTCAAGGCCTTCGAGTACTTCTCGAAGATCGTCGACCATCACGCCGACCAGGCGCAGGACGCGATGGCCGCCGGCGTCGTGGCGAACGCGTTCGTCTCGCTCGGCGCCTACTTCCTCGAGGGCATCCCCGGCAGCTACGTGCGCCAGAACCCGGCGCGCGCGCACGAGATGTTCTTCTACGCCGCCTCCTGGTTCGGCGACGCGGACGCGCAGTACAACCTCGCGCGGCTCTACCTCGACGGCAACGGCGTGCCGGTCGATGCCCGCATGGCCGCGCGCTGGCTCAACAGCGCCGCCGAGAAGGGCCACGTCGCCGCCCAGGCGGTGCTCGGCCACATGCTGGTCACGGGAGACGGCGTGCCCCGCCAGCGCCCGCTCGGCCTGATGTGGCTGACGCTGGCCCGCGACGCCGCCGACCCCGCCCGCGACACCTGGATCACCGACCTCTACGACGGCGCCGTCGCCGGCGCGAGCGCCAGCGACCGCCAGGGTGCGCTGGCCTACCTCGAGCGCCACCTCCAGACGGACCGCTGAGGCCGAGACCCCCGACCCGCCTCCTCCCCGCAGGGGAGGACGGAGGCTCGACGAGCCGGAGGGTGGGGAGGGCGGCGATACGGCTCGCCAGGATACCCGAACGGCCCCACCGCCCGTCCTGCGCACGGACTCCCCCCTTCGGGGAGGACGCGCGCGCGATCAATCTCTCGCCGGCGGGCCCATGTAGGGCACCGCGAGGTCGTCGAAGGGGCCGGCGGTGGCCGAGATCACCACGGCGTCGACCTCGCCCTCCATGGCGAAGAGGAGGTCGTGGACGTAGCCGTAGAGCTCCCCGTCCCCCAGCGGCGCGTACTCGCCGAGCAGCGCGTCCTCGAAGAGGAACAGCCCCTCGCCGGTGACGATGTCGTCGAGGTCGTCGTCGGCGATGGCCGCGACCTGGTCGGAGACGATGCGCGCCGTGAGCGTGCGCACGTCGAAGGCCGAGTAGAGCTGCATTGCGTCGAGCTCGATCGGGGCGCGCACGGCCCCCGCCTCCGGCAGGATCTCCAGCAGCGAGAGCGGGATCGAGAGCATCGGCTCGTCGAACTCCAGGAACTCGTCCAGCTCAACCACGACCGCGACGGCCCAGCCGTCGGTGGTGACGAGGATGTCCTCGACGTCGCCGATGTCCTCGCCCCCCGGGCCGAGGAGGTCGGCCCCGAGCAGGTCGAGGCCGCTCCACAGGCCGAAGGCCGCGGGCTCGAAGTCGAGCTCGCCCAGCGGGATGATCCGCGCGTCCGCGAAGGCCTCGGCGGCCTGCGTGTTCGGCGCGACGGTGGATTGGGCCTGCGCTCCGCCGGCGGCCAGGCCGGCCATCAGCGAAAGCGCGGCGAGGCTGGGCGCGAGGCGCGTCGAACGGCTCGTGAGGAGGCGGCGCATCGGGTCTCTCCGGGCGAGGTGGCTGCCGGGAGGAACCGGGCGGGCGCCGCGACGGTTCCGCCGCGCCCCGCTCGGCCCGGCCCTCAGCCCGCCGGCGCGAGGCCGGACATGCGCAGGTAGCCGCGCTTGATGCGCCCGAGATCCTGCGCGACGCCGAGCAGCGCGGGGACGACGAAGAGGATGATCAAGGCCGCGACCATCAGGCCGAAGGAGAGCGTGATCGCGATCGGGATCAGGAACTGTGCCTGCAGGCTCTTCTCGGCGATGAGCGGCGCCATGCCGCCCGACGTGGTGAGCGTGGTGAGCAGCACCGCGCGGAAGCGGTCGACGGAGGAGGCGACCGCGGCTTCGGCCGGCGCCTCGCCGTCGCGGACGCGCTCGTTGTAGCGGTCGACCAGCACGATCGAGCCGTTGACGAGGATGCCCGACAGCCCGAGCAGCCCCACCATCGACAGGAAGGCGAATTGGAAGCCGAGCAGCCAATGGCCGATCACCGCGCCGATGAAGCCGAAGGGGATCACCAGCATGACGAGGATGGGCTGGGACCAGTTCTGGAAGACGAGGGCGAGGATCACGTAGATCGTCGCCAGCGCGATGAGCGCGCCGAAGCCGAGATCGCCGAACGCCTGCTGCTGCGTCTCCGCGCGCCCGCGGACGGCGGTTTCGACGCCGTATTGCGCCCGCAGCGCGGGCAGGATCGTGTCGACGACGTCGGCGCGGATCTCGCCCTCGGGGGTGACGTCGGCGTTGACGTCGGCGGTGACGGTGACGGTGACCCGCCCGTCGCGGCGCTGGATCAGCGCGAAGGCGGCGCGCTCGTCGATCTCGACGACGTCCCCGAGCCGCACCTGCGCGCCCGACGGCGTGCGCAGCGTCATGTCGAGGAGGCCCGCGACGGAGAGGTCGGCGCCCTCCTGCTTGACCCGGATCGTCACCTCCTCCTCGCCGGCGGCGAAGCGCATGGCGACCGTGCCCTGGTAGACCGCGCGCACCTGCGACACGATCGTGTCGGCGGTCAGCCCCAGCGCCTCGCCCCGCGGGGTCGTGGCGAGCACGATCTCGTTCTTGCCGAAGGGCGTATCGTCGGCAATGCCGTAGACGCCGGGATAGTCGCGCAGCCGGAGCTTCAGGTTCTCGGCGGCGGCCTTCAGGGTCGGCAGGTCGGCGCCGGTGAAGGAGACGTCGATGTCCGAGCCCGGCGGGCCCGAGCGTCGGCCGGTGATGGAGATCTCGTCGAGGCCAGGGATCGCCGGCACCGCGGCCTCGAAGGCGGCGACCACCTCCGGCGTGCGGATGGTGCGCTCCTCGCCCGGCGTCAGCTCGACCTCGACGGTCGCCATGTTGTCCCCGCGCTTCTGGCCGGCGACGCCGAGCCGCGAGAAGGCGAAGCGCACGACGCGCTCCCCGGTCTGCGCGGCGACGTCGGCGTCCGCCGCCTCGATCGCGTCCTCCACCCGGGCGAGCGCCGCGATCATCGCGTCCTCGGACATGCCCGGCGCGAACATGATCTCGGCCGTGACGTATTCGGGCTCGGGCGTGGGGAAGAAGGTGAACTGCACCCGCCCGCCGGCGATGAGGCCGACCGACAGGATCAGCGCCGCCACCGCGAGCGCGATCGTGGAATAGCGCCAGGCGTAGGCGACCTGCGCCAGCCTGCGGACGGGGCCGTTGCGGAAGCGGTCGATGCCGCGCTCCAGGCCCGCCCGCACGCGGGCCATCGCGGAGGGCCGCGGCCGGCGGGCGGCGCGGGCCTTGGCGCGCTCCTGCGCGGCGAGCGCGTGGCGCAGGTGGGTGGGCAGGACGAGGAAGCTCTCGAACAGCGACGCGGCGAGCGCCACCACGACGACGAGGGGGATCGCCACGATGATCTGCCCGACCACGCCCGAGATCATGAACACCGGCAGGAAGGCCGCCTGGGTCGTCGTCGTCGCCGCGATCACGGGCACCAGCATGCGCATTGCGGCGCCGTGCGCGGCCTGCGTCGGCGACTTGCCCTCCTCGGTGAGCGTCACCGCGTGCTCGCCGACGATGATCGCATCGTCGACGAGGATGCCGAGCACGAGGATGAGGCCGAGCAGCGAGATCGCGTTGATGGTCTGCCCCGTCGCCCACATCAGCGCGAAGGTCGCGAGCAGCGAGATCGGCACGCCCATCGCCACCCAGAAGGCGACGCGGGTGTTGAGGAAGAACAGCAGCACGACCACGATGATCGCCATGCCCGAGAGCGCGTTGAGCGAGAGCGTCTCGATGCGGTCGGAAACGACGCTCGCGCGCACGTCGAAGAGCTGCGCCTCGACGGTGGGCGGCAGGCGAGCCCGGAGCGCCTCCACGTAGTCGAGCGCGGCCGCCATGCTCTGGAGCGTGTCGGCGCTCTCCGCACGCTGGATGTCGAGGAGGATCATCGGCGCGCCGTCGCGCAGGAGGCGCACGCCGCCGTCGCGCAGCGCCTCGCGCACGGAGGCCACGTCGCGCACGAAGATGCGCTCGCCCTCGGCCGTGGAGACGACCTCGATCGCGCCGATGCCGGAGGGACGGTCCGTCCGCGAGAGGGTACGCAGCGTGCGCTCGCTCGCCCCCTCGAGCGTGCCCAGCGGCTCGGAGAGGTTCGCGGCCGCGATGGCGCGCGACACGTCCGCGGCGGTCAGACCGAGCCGTCGCATGGCGGCGGCGTCGACCTCGACCCACAGCTCGCGCGCCCGCGAGCCGGTGAAGGTCACCCGGTCGATGCCCCGGTCGAGGAGCCCGTCGCGCGCCTCGCGGGCGAGCGCCTTCAGCGCATCCTCGGAGACGGTGCCCGAGAGCGCGAGGAGCGCCACGGTCTCGTAGAACTCGACCCGCGTGACGACCGGGCGCTCCGCATCGACCGGCAGGGTCGTGATCGAGGCGATCGCCTGCTCGACGTCGGAGAGCGCCTTGTCCATGTCGGCGCCCTCGACGAACTCGGCGACGATGCGCGCCGAGCCCTCGACGGCGTAGGAGGTGATGTCCTCCACGCCGTCGAGGAAGCGCATTTCCGGCTCGACGACGTCGAGGACGGCGGTCGAGACGTCCTCCGGGCTCGCGCCCTGCCAGGCCACGGTGACGAAGATCGTGGGGATCTGGACCGTGGGGAAGAACTGCGTGTTCAGCCGCGTCACCGCCACCAGCCCCAGCAGCGCCACGCCGAGCACGAGCAGGTTCGCGGCGATGCGGTGGCGCAGGAAGCCGTTGATGATCCCGACGATCCCGCCGCCGCCCTCGGGGACCGCGTCGCGATCGGTCGTGGTCGTCGTCTCGGGCGTCGTCTCGGGCGTGCTCATTCGCGAATCTCGACGAGCTGCCCGGCGCTCGCCGCCGTCAGGCGCGAGGACAGGATGCGGGCGCCCGGCGCGATCCCGTCGGCGCGCACGACGACGCCCTCGTCGCCCCAGGTGAGGATGTCGACCTCGGCGCGGGCCAGGCGGCTGTCGTCGTCGACCACGAACACGCCGCCGTCGTAGAGCGCCGAGACCGGCAGCACGAGCGCGTCCGTCCAGACGCGGTCGGCGAGGCGCGCCTCGACGAAGGCGCCCGGGCGCAGCACGTCGCTCGCGACAGGCTCGTCGAAGGCGGCGTAGACCGCGAAGGACGCATCGGCCGCCTCGGAGGCGACACGGGCGACACGGGCCTCGCGGGCGATCTCGGTGTCGCCGGCGCGCCAGATCACGCTCACCGGCCTGCCCACGAGGCCGCCGTCCGGCGCGAGCCGGGCGTATTGGGCGTCCGACAGGAGGAAGCGCGCCTCGAGCCGATCCGTGGCGACAAGGGTGGCGACACGGTCGTTCTGCCCGACGATCTTGCCGATCTCGGCGCCGGCGTTGGAGACGAGCGCGTCGAAGGGCGCGCGCAGGACCGTGTCGTCGAGGTTGCGCTCGGCCTGCGAGAGCGCGAAGCGCAGGCGCTCCAGCGAGGCGTCGAGCGCGGCGCGCTGCGCCGCCAGCACGGCGATCTGGTTCTCGCGTGTCTCCAGCGCGGAACGCGCCTGCGAGACGCGCAGCTCGACGTCGTCCAGCGCGCGGGCGGAGGCCGTGCCGCTCTCGCGCAGCTGGGTGAGGCGGGCGAGGTCGCGCTCGGCGATCGCGAGCTGCTCCTGCCCGCGGGCGATGCCGGCCTCCTCCTGGCGGGTGCGGGCCTCGAGCTCGGCGATCCGCGCCTGCGCCTCGGCGAGGTCCGCCCGGGCGCGGACGAGCGCGCCCTCGTAGGCGAAGGGATCGATGGTCACGAGCGGATCGCCCGCCGACACCCGGCCGCCGTCGACGAGCGCGTCCGAGACCGCGATCACCGGCCCGGAGACGAGCGCCCTGAGGTCGACCGAGCGGCCGGCGACGATGCGGCCGTAGGCGGTGAGCGTCGGCTGCACGGCGGTCGGCGTCGCGACGAGGGCCGAGATCGCCCGGGCCCGCTCGCCCTGGCGCTCGACGGGAACGGTGGGCTTGGTGTCGCGCAGCCAGCCGAAGCCGCCGAGCGCGCCGAAGATCAGCACCGGGGGCAGGAGAACCATGAAGAAGAGCCGCACCGCGCGGCCGAGACGCGCCTCGAGGGTCGGAGCGCGGCGCGGCGCCGGGTCCTCGCGCAGCGGATCCCGCTCGTGAGCGTACGGGGGGGCGTCGTCGACGCGCGCATCCATCGTCTGGGTCATCCTCGTGGTCCGCCGGCGTGGACCCTGCTCCCGTCTCCCATATCGCCGTTTCGCAGGTGCGAACAGCACGTGAAGAAACGTAAAGCCGCGCTCGCGCCCGCCTTCGAGGTCTACGTGTCGACGACGTCGCGCGGATCGATCCCGAGCTTGCTCTCCGCCTGCTCGAGCAGGCCGAGGTCGAGAGGCCGCGGGGAAAGATCGACGCCGTGCGAGAGGGTGTCCACGATCGTCTGCAAGGCCTTGATGCGACCGGACTTCTTCTGCTCGGAGGAGATCACCGCCCAGGGCGCGCGGGCGGTCGAGGTGCTCCGGACCATGTCCTCGACGGCGGTCTCGTAGTGCGGCCATTTCTCGCGGTTTCGCAGGTCCTCGTAGGAGAGCTTCCAGCGCTTGAGCGGATCGCGCAGGCGCTCGATGAAGCGCTTGCGCTGCTCCTTCTGCGAGATGTGGAGGAAGATCTTCACGAAGCGCGCGCCGTCGTCCCGCAGCATCCGCTCGAAGGCGACGATCTCGCCGTAGGCCCGGCGCCATTCCGCCTCGGTGGCGAGGTCCTCCACGCGCTCGACGAGGACCCGCCCGTACCAGGAGCGGTCGAACACCACGATCTCGCCCGCCGCCGGCAGCCGCGACCAGAACCGGTGGAGGTAGTGGTGGCGCTGCTCGGCGGGGGAGGGGGCGCCGATCGGCCAGACCTTGAAGCCACGCGGGTCCATGGCGCCCGCCATGCGCCGGATCGTCCCGCCCTTGCCGGCCGCGTCGCAGCCCTCGAAGACGACGAGCGCCCGCTCGCCGGTATGGAGGTAGGCCTGCTGAATCCGCTTGAGCTCGGTCTGCAGCCGCGCCTCCTCGGCGGCGTAGGTGTCCTCCTCGATCCGCTCGCTCAAGTCCACGGCGGCGAGGGAGAAATCCTCGTTCACGAGGCGGTTGTCGTCCGATTTCATGGTATGCTCCCCTGGAACGTCGTTCAGGGAAGCCTCGTTTCGCTTCCGCCGCAAGGGCGCTGCGATCGGTACGCGCGCCGCGAGGAGCGATCGAGGAGGAGCGCGCATGACCGAGGATCGTTCCCCCGTCCGGTACGTGCCGCCGGCGCGCGTGAAGTGGGACTACAGCCGCGCCGAGCTGATCGCGGACGGGATCGTGCACGCGCTCGGCGTCAAGCTCGCCCTCGTGGGGGTCGTGCTGATCACGCTCTTCGCCGCGGACCGCGCCGGTGCGCTGGAGATGACCGGGATCGCGATCTACTGTTTCGGGCTCGTCACGGTGCTCAGCGTCTCGGCTTTGTACAACCTCTATCCCGCCTCGCGCACGAAATGGATCCTGCGCCGCTTCGACCACGCGGCGATCTACGTCCTCATCGCCGGCACCTACACGCCCTTCCTGACGCAGATCGATGCCGCGCACGCGGCGCCGCTCCTCGTCATCCTGTGGGGCGCGGCGGCGATCGGGGTGACGCTGAAGCTGGTCTTCCCCGGGCGCTGGGACCGTGCGGCGATCCTGCTCTACCTCGGCATGGGCTGGAGCGGCGTGCTCGGCGGGGAGGCGCTGCTCGAGGCGCTGACCCCGACCACGCTGTGGCTCATCGCCATCGGCGGGGCGACCTACACGGCGGGGATCGTCTTCCACCTGTGGGAGTCGCTGCGCTTCCACAACGCGGTCTGGCACGCCTTCGTGCTGGCGGCCTCGACGTTCATGTACTTCGCGGTGTTCGACGCGATGGTGCTCGCCAAGGGTTGAGGCTGCAATCGTTGCGATAGCCCTCCGAGCACAGGAACGATCCCATCGGCTCCCTGTTGACCGGCCGAGGCGGTGCGTGCGCCGCCGCCGTGCCTGCAGCAGAGGAGACGATCCCATGGCATCAAAGACCGCCGCCGACGTCCTCGTCGACACGCTGATCGAGTGGGGTGTCGACACGATCTTCGGCCTTCCCGGCGACGGGATCAACGGGATCATCGAGAGCCTGCGCAAGCGCGCCGACGAGATTCGCTTCGTGCAGGTGCGCCACGAGGAGGGCGCGGCCTTCATGGCCTGCGGCTACGCCAAGTTCACCGGCAAGCTCGGCGTCTGCCTCGCCACCTCCGGCCCCGGCGGGATCCACCTGCTCAACGGCCTCTACGACGCCAAGCTCGACGGGCAGCCGGTCCTCGCCATCACCGGCCTCCAGTTCCACGACCTGATCCAGACACACACGCAGCAGGACGTCGAGCTCGACAAGGTCTTCCAGGACGTCTCCGTCTACAACGCGCGCGTCATGGGCCCCGCCCACACCCGCAACGTGGTGGAGCTCGCCTGCCGCTCGGCGCTGGCGTATCGCGGCGTCGCGCACGTGACGATGCCGGTGGACACCCAGTCCCAGCCGGTGAAGGCGGACTACCGCTCGAAGCGCAACATCGCCGGCCACGTCTCCGACCGCATGGCCGAGAGCGCCCACATCCCCACCGAGCACCAGATCGCCGAGGCGGCGTCGATCCTCAACGAGGGCAAGCGCACCGTCATCCTCGCCGGCCGCGGCGCGCTCGGCGCCCGCGACCAGGTGATCGCGCTCGCCGAGCGTCTCGGCGCACCCATCGTCAAGCCGCTGCTCGGCAAGGGCGTCGTGCCCGACGACCATCCGCTCACCACGGGCGGCACCGGGCTCCTGGGCACGCGCCCCTCGCAGGAGGCGCTCGAGAGCTGCGACACGCTGCTGATCGTCGGCTCGTCCTATCCCTACATCGAGTTCTACCCGACGCCGGGCCAGGCGAAGGCGGTCCAGATCGACATCGACCCGCAGCGGATCGGGCTGCGCTACGACGTCGACGCCGCCCTCGTCGGCGATTCCGTGCGCGTGCTCGAGATGCTGATGCCGCGCCTGGACTACCGCCAGGACCGCTCGTTCCTCGAAGAGGCACAGGCGGGCATGCGCGACTGGCGTGCGCTGATGGACGAGCGCGGCACGCGGCAGGACATGCCGATGAAGCCGCAGGTGGTGGCGCACGAGCTCAACAAGCTCATCCCGGAGAACGCCATCCTCACCACGGATTCCGGCACGATCACCACCTGGATCGCGCGCCACGTCGACATTCGCGGGGACATGATGTTCTCGTGCTCGGGCAACCTCGCCACCATGGCCTGCGGCCTGCCCTACGCCAACGCCGCCGCGATCGCCTACCCGGGCCGTCCGGTGATCGCCTTCGTCGGCGACGGCGGGCTGTCGATGCTGATGAGCGAGCTGATCACGGCGAAAAAGTACGACCTCGACGTGAAGGTCATCGTGATCAAGAACAACACGCTCGGCCAGATCAAGTGGGAGCAGATGGTCTTCCTGGGCAACCCGGAATACGGCTGCGAGCTCGAGCCGGTCGATTTCGCCACGATCGCGCGGGGCTGCGGCTTCGTCTCCTTCACGATCACGGACCCGGCAGAATGTGCGCAGACGCTGCGCCAGGCGCTCGCGACGCCGGGGCCGGTGCTGGTCGAGGCCGTCGTCGACCCGCACGAGCCGCCGATGCCGCCGAAGATCAAGCCGAGCCAGGCGGCGAAGTTCGCCGAGAGCCTCGCCCGCGGCACGCCGAACGCCGGCAAGATCGCGCTGACGGCGGCCTCCGACACGGTCCGCGAGATCATCTGAGGCACGCGCCGTGGTCGCTGCCGTCCCCATCGACGCGCTCGAGGCGCGCGCCTACCGCATCCCGACCGACGCGCCGGAGGCGGACGGCACCCTCGAATGGGACGCGACCACGCTCGTCGTCGTGACGGTGGTCGCCGGCCGGGTGCGGGGCATGGGCTACGCATACGGCGACGCCGCCGCGGCTGGGATCGCGTCTCGCACCCTCGCCGCGGTGGTCCTCGGCGAGAGCGCCATGGACGTTCCTCGGCTGTGGGACCGTATGCGGCGGCGGGTGCGCAACATGGGCGCGTCCGGCGTCGCCGCCGCGGCGATCTCCGCCGTGGACACGGCGCTGTGGGACCTGAAGGCGGGTCTCGTCGGCCTGCCGCTCGCCGAGCTGTGGGGCGCGCGGCGCGAGCGGGTCGCGATCTACGGCTCGGGCGGCTTCACCAGCTACGACGATGCCCGCCTCGCCGATCAGCTCGGCCGCTGGGTCCGCGAGGACGGCTGTGGGCGCGTGAAGATGAAGATCGGCGCGGACCGGGACGTCGAGGAGCGGCGCATGCGCGTCGCCCGCGAGGCGATCGGGGAGGCGGTCCTGATGATCGACTCGAACGGCGCCTGCACCCCGCGCGAGGCGCTCGCCATGGCCGAGCTCGCCGACGCGTTCGGCGTCGACTGGTACGAGGAGCCCGTCACGTCCGACGATCTCGACGGGCTCGCCTTCGTGCGCGCCGGGCTCCCGGGCGCCATCGACTGCGCGGCCGGAGAATACGTCTGGGGGCCGCACGACGCGCGGCGGCTGCTGGAGGCGCGCGCCGTCGACTGCCTGCAGATCGATGCGACCCGCGCCCTGGGCTACACGGGCTTTCTCCAGGCCGCGGCGCTCGCGGAGGCCTTCGCGGTGCCGATCTCGGCCCACACGGCGCCGGCGCTGCACCTGCCCGCATGCCTCGCCGCCCCGGGGTGCCGTCACCTCGAGTGGTTCCACGACCACGTGCGCATCGAGGCCATGCTCCTCGACGGCGCGCCCGTGCCGCGCGACGGCGCGATCGCGCCGAACGACAGGCCCGGCCACGGCCTGACCTTCAAGGCGAAGGACGCCGAGCGCTTCGCCGTCTGACCGACCACGCGAGGAGACCTCCATGAACGCACCCGCCCGGATCGTCGAGCGCACCGCCTCCGGCCGCATCGCCACCGAGGCCGCGCGCTTCGACGGGGACGCGGATGCGCTCGCGCGCGACCTCGCCGCGCATGTCGACGGCGAGGTGCGCTTCTCCGATGGCGACCGGGCGCTCTACGCCACCGACTCGTCGAATTACCGCCAGGTGCCGATCGGCGTCGTCGTGCCGCGCTCCGTCGAGGCCGCCGCCGAGGCGGTGCGCATCGCGGCCCGCCACAAGGCGCCGATCCTCTCGCGCGGCGGCGGCACCTCGCTCGCGGGGCAGTGCACCAACACGGCCGTCGTGATCGACTGGTCGAAGCATTGCGGGCGCGTGCTCGAGATCGACCCCGCCCGACGGCTCGCCCGGGTCGAGCCCGGCTGCGTGCTCGACGTCCTGCGGGCGCAGGCCGAGCGCCATCACCTCACCTTCGGCCCCGATCCGGCGACCCACAGCCACAACACGCTGGGGGGCATGATCGGCAACAATTCCTGCGGCGTGCATTCGGTGATCGGCAAGCGGACGGCGGACAACGTCGAGGCGCTCGACCTCGTGACGCCGCAGGGCCTGCGGCTCACCGTCGGCAAGACTTCCGACGCCGATCTCGCGGCGATCCGCGCCGAGGGCGGCCCCCGCGCGGAGCTCTACGACAAGCTCGACGCCTTCCGGAAGACGCACGCCCGCCTGCTGCGCGAGGGCTATCCCGACATCCCCCGCCGCGTCTCCGGTTTCGCCGATCTCGACAAGCTCCTGCCGGAGCACGGTTTCGACGTCGCGAAGGCGCTCGTCGGCACCGAGGGCACCTGCGTCGCGATCCTCGGCGCCACGCTCGACCTGATCGAGAGCCCGCCCGAGCGGGTGCTGTGCGTGCTCTCCTTCGCCTCGATCTACGAGGCCGCCGACGAGGTGGTCGCCGTCCGGGAGCATGGCCCGATCGCCATCGAGGGGGTCGACGGCTTCCTCGTCGACGCCATGCAGCGCAAGCACCTGCACGAGGAGGACATGACGGTCCTCCCCGAGGGTGACAGCTGGCTCGTGGTCGAGTTCGGCGCCTTCGACCGCGCCGAGGCCGAGGAGAAGGCGCACGCGCTCCGCCGCGCCTACGAGGCGAAGGGCGTGCCCGCGCGCGTCCTCGCCGCGCCGGAGAAGGCGGCGAAGGTCTGGAGCGTGCGCGAGGCGGGCCTGCCCGGCTCGGCCTACATTCCCGACCGCCCCGAGACCTGGGAGGGCTGGGAGGACACGGCGGTGCCCCCCGAGAAGCTCGGCGCCTACACCCGCGACCTCCAGGCGCTCTACGAGAAATACGGCTACGTCTCGCCGATGTACGGCCATTTCGGCGACGGCCTGGTGCATTGCCGCGTCTCGTTCGACCTGAAGCACGAGGACGGCGTGGCCGAGTGGTCACGCTTCCTTTCGGAGGCGGCCGATCTCGTGGTGCGCTACGGCGGATCGCTGTCGGGCGAGCACGGCGACGGGCAGGCGCGCGGCGAGCTGCTCGAGCGCATGTACGGCCCGGAGATGCTCGCCGCGTTCCGCGAGTTCAAGCAGATCTGGGACCCCGACGGCCTCATGAACCCGGGCAAGATCCTCGACCCGTACCCGGCGACCTCGAACCTGCGGCTCGGCCCGCGCTACGCGCCCGAGGAGCCCAGGACCTTCTTCTCCTTCCACGAGGAGGGCGGCTTCGTCGCCGCCGCCGAGCGCTGCGTCGGTGTGGGCAAGTGCCGGCGGCTTGATTCCGAGGGCGGCGTGATGTGCCCGAGCTACATGGTCACGCGGGAGGAGGAGCATTCCACCCGCGGGCGCGCCCGGCTCCTGTTCGAGATGCTGCACGGCGGCGCCATGGAAGGCGGGTTCGAGGCGCAGAAGGTCGAGGAGGCGCTGTCCTTGTGCCTCGCCTGCAAGGGCTGCAAGAGCGACTGCCCGGTCAACGTCGACATGGCGACCTACAAGGCGGAATTCCGGGCGCACCACTACAAGGGCAAGCTGCGCCCGAGAGCGGCCTATTCCATGGGGCTCATCCACCTGTGGGCGAAGCTCGGCTCGCGGATGCCGCGGCTCGTCAACCTCGCCATGCGGCTGCCGGGCCTGTCCGGGCTGGCGAAGAGCATCGGCGGCATCGCGCGGGAGCGCACCATCCCCGCCTTCGCGCCGCAGACCTTCCGCGCCTGGTTCGAGGCCCGCGAGGACCGGCCGCGCGGAGGCGAGCGCGTGCTGATCTGGCCCGACACGTTCAACGACCATTTCCGGCCGGACACGCTGATCGCGGCGACGAAGGTGCTGGAGCGCGCCGGCTACCGCGTCGAGATCCCGCCGCGGCGCCTGTGCTGCGGGCGCGCGCTCTACGCCGAGGGCTTCCTGCGCACGGCGCAGAACCTCTGGTTCGAGACGCTGACGTCGCTGAAGGACGAGATCGCCGCCGGCACGCCGATCATCGGGCTCGAGCCCGCCTGCACCACCGCCTTCAAGGACGAGCTCGTCAATCTCTTCCCGGACGATTCGCGGGCGCGGGCGCTGTCGGGCCAGGTGTCGTACTTCTCGGATTTCGTGATGGCGAACGACGCCCGTTTCGACCTGCCGCGGATCGAGGACGAGGCGCTCGTCCAGATCCACTGTCACCACCATGCGGTGCTGAAGGACACGGCCGAACGGGCGCTGCTCGAGAAGCTCGGCCTCGACGCCCGCATCGCGCCGTCCGGCTGCTGCGGCATGGCCGGCTCCTTCGGCTTCGCGAAGGAGAGCTACGAGACGGCGCAGGCCTGCGGCGAGCGGGTGATCCTGCCGATGGTGCGGGAGGCGGGCGACGAGACCGTGATCCTCGCCGACGGCTTCTCGTGCCGCGAGCAGATCGAGCAGGGCGCCGGGCGCGAGACGCGCCACGTCGCCGAGCTGCTGGCGGAACGGATGGGACTGTGAGCCTCGTGCGCGCCGTGCGCTCGCGTCAGGCCCGCCGCGCGGCCTCGAGCGCGGCCTCGGCGGTTTCCGCGAAGGCGGAGGCGGAGAGGCCCGGGGCGATCGGCGCGGCGTAGGTGACGCGGATCGTGCCCGCGCGGCGCGGGGAGCGGCTGCGCCAGTACAGCCCCGAATCGACGGCCATCGGCAGGGCCGGGACGCCGAGCGCCTTGTAGAGCAGCTCCGCCCCGCGCTTGAACACGATCGGGTCGGACGGCGCGCGGCGCGTGCCTTCCGGGAAGATGAGCACGGAGCGGCCCTCGGCCAGCGTGGCGCGGCTCTGCTCGATCATCTCGCGCAGCGCCTTGCCGCCGCTGGCGCGGTCGATCACGATCATGCCGGAGCGACGCAGGTACCAGCCGAAGACCGGGATCTGCAGGAGCTCCTGCTTGGCGACGATCGCGACGTCCGGGAACAGCACGAGGGCCGCGAAGGTCTCCCAGGTCGACTGGTGGTTCGCCACGACGAGGCAGGGCCCGGCCGGTACGTTCTCGCGCCCGCGCTCGACATGGCCGAGCCCGACGATGGCGCGCAGGCCGAGGAACGCGCCGCGCACCCACACCCGGGTCGCCGCCCGGATCGCCGGCCTCGGCGAGCCGAGGAGGGCGAAGATCGGGATCGCGAGGCCGAACAGGCCCGTCCACAGCGCGAGGTAGAGGTCGAAGGCGCGCGACCGCGCCGCGACGGCGAGACGGCGCGGCGAGAGCCGCGAGGCGGGGAGCGCCGGGGGAAACGCGCTGGTTGGCGTCACGCGGTGTCCTTCGGGTTACTTGCGGGCCTTGCGGGCCGCGTAGCGGGCATCGCGGGCGGCCTTCTGCTGCGCGAGCAGGTCGGCCTCGCGCTGCGCGGCGTCCGCTTCCTCGGTCGCGGCGCGCTCGCGCGCCTCGGCCTCGCGGGCGACGCGCTCGGCCTCGAGCCGCTCGGCCTCGGCCGCACGGGTCGCCGCACGCTCTGCGCGGCGGGCGTCGCGCTCGCGGGTGGCGGCCTCGCGCTCGGCACGGCGCTGCGCGGCCGCGGGGTCGTTCGACGGCGACTTCGCCTTGGCGCGCTCCAGCATGGCGCGCTTGGCGCTCGCGGCGTCGCTCTGGCGGTCGGTGAAGCTCTTCTCGCGATACGCGCTCATGACTGGATCTCGCTCTCTCGCACGGCGAGCTCGGACGTTCCGGCCTTCACCCGGTAGGAGGCTTCGCCGGTCTGGTCCGCCGGCATCAGGCGCACGATCTCGTAGCTCTCGGCGCCGCCGAAACGTCCGTCGGGGACGGGGGCGCGCAGGAGCCGGACGCGCTGCCCGACCTTGTAGAGATGGGACATGTGTCTCCTTTCGGCGGCCGGCCTGCGGCGCGGCGCCAGCTGTCGATCGAGTAAGCCTCGATCAGGAGCGATCAAACACGAGAGCCGCCCCCGATGGGGGGCGGCTCGAATCGCATGCGCCGGGGCGCCAGAGGCCTCACGCGGCCTGGATGTTGTCCACGGCGATCTTGCCGGTGCGGCGATCCTGAGCCGTGTCGAAGGCCACCTTCTGGCCCTCGACGAGGCCGCGCATGCCGGCGCGCTCGAGCGCGGTCGCGTGCACGAACACGTCCTTGGAGCCGTCGTCGGGCTGGATGAATCCGTAGCCCTTCTGGTCGTTGTAGAACTTCACGGTGCCGTTCGTCATGAGTCGTATCCAGTCAGATAGGTGCGCAGGCGCCGGTGCCCGAGGCCCGCGCGGTCAGGGTCGTCGAAATTTCGGAAGAGAAGTCGAACGCTCGTGCGGCTGCGCCGGCACGATACGGCACGTCAAGTCGGCCAAAAGATCGTACGCCTTACATAGACGATCGGGCGCCCCGGCACAAGGGCCGGAAACGCCCGCGAACGAATTCGTCGTCGTTCGGCACGATCCGCGCAGCGGTTCAGCGCGTCGGGATCGGCTGCTCGCCGCGATAGTCGTAGAAGCCACGCTTCGTCTTGCGGCCGAGCCAGCCGGCTTCCACGTACTTCACCAGAAGCGGGCAGGGCCGATACTTGGTGTCGGCCAGGCCGTCGTGGAGCACCTGCATCACCGACAGGCACGTATCGAGGCCGATGAAGTCCGCGAGCTGGAGCGGGCCCATCGGGTGGTTCGCGCCGAGCCGCATGGCGGTGTCGATGGCGTCCACGGACCCGACGCCCTCGTAGAGCGTGTAGATCGCCTCGTTGATCATCGGCAGCAGGATGCGGTTGACGATGAAGGCGGGGAAGTCCTCCGCCACCGTCGTCACCTTGCCGAGCTTGTCGATGAGAGCCTTCGAGGCCTCGAACGTGGGGTCCTCGGTGGCGATGCCGCGGATCAGCTCGACGAGCTGCATCAGCGGCACCGGATTCATGAAGTGGATTCCGATGAACCGCTCCGGCCGGTCGGTCGAGGCCGCGAGGCGGGTGATCGAGATCGACGACGTGTTGGAGGCGATGATCGTCTCGGGCCGCAGCACGGGGCAGAGCGCCGTGAAGATCGAGCGCTTGACCTGCTCGTTCTCGGTCGCCGCCTCGATGACGATGTCCGACGGCCGCAGCGCCTCGAGCCCCACCGCGGGGCGGATGCGCTCCAGCGCCGCCTTGCGGTCGGCTTCGGAGATCAGCTCCTTCGCCACCTGGCGCATCATGTTGCCGTTGATCGTCGCGAGGCCCGCGGTGACGCGGCCCTCGTCGAGATCGTTGAGGAGGACGTCGAGCCCCGCGAGCGCGCAGACATGGGCGATGCCGTTGCCCATCTGACCCGCGCCGATGACGCCGACCGTCTTGATCTCCATCAGAGCTTCCTCGTTCCTCGATGCGCGCCGCGGCGCCGGTCTCCGGTGGCCGCGCGATACCGGCCGGGCCCGGCCGTCAGACTGACACGAACCGACGCGGATGCCCACGGCCTTCGCCGCGGGCGATCCGCGCCCGTCATTCCCGATTCGGCCCGCGATTGCGAGCCGTGTTCACTTGCCCAGCGCGCCGTCGAGCTCCGGCAGGATCTGGAACAGGTCGCCGACCAGGCCGTAGTCCGCGACCTGGAAGATCGGCGCCTCCTCGTCCTTGTTGATTGCGACGATGACGCGCGAATCCTTCATGCCCGCCAGATGCTGAATGGCGCCTGAAATGCCGACCGCGATGTAGAGGTCGGGCGCCACCACCTTGCCGGTCTGGCCGACCTGCCAGTCGTTCGGCGCGTATCCCGCGTCGACCGCCGCGCGCGAGGCGCCCATCGCCGCGCCGAGCTTGTCGGCGATCGGCTCGACGTAGGTCTCGAAATTCTCCCGCGACCCCAGGGACCTGCCCCCGGAGATGATGATCTTCGCGGACGTCAGCTCCGGGCGGTCGGAATGCGCGATCTCCTCGCCCTTGAAGGACGAGAGGCCCGGATCCTCGACGGCGCCCACGGTCTCGATCGCCGCCGAGCCGCCGGTGCCGACGGCCTGGAAGGAGGCGGTGCGCACCGTGATCACCTTCTTCGGCTCGGCGCAGGTCACCGTCTGGATCGCGTTGCCGGCGTAGATCGGCCGCGCGAACGTGTCGGGCGCGACGACCTCGATGATGTCGGAGACCTGCATCACGTCGAGCAGCGCCGCGACGCGGGGCATCACGTTCTTGCCCGTGGTCGAGGCCGGCGCGACGAGCGCGTCGTAGCCGTCCGCGAGCGAGACGATCAGCGCTGCGATCGGCTCGGCGAGGAAGTGCTCGTAGGCCGGCGAGTCGGCGTGGAGGACCTTCTCGACGCCGTCGAGCGTCGCGGCGGCCTGCGCGACCGCACCCGCACCGGAGCCGGCGACGAGGACGTGCACCGGCGAGCCGATCGCGGCGGCGGCCGCGAGCGTCTTGTGCGTCGCGTCCTTGAGCGCCGCGTTGTCGTGTTCCGCGAGGACGAGGATCGCCATGATCAGAGCACTCCCGCTTCGTTCTTGAGCTTCTGCACCAGCTCCTCGACGGAGCCTACCTTGACGCCGGCCTGGCGCTTGGGCGGCTCGGCCGTGCTCACCACGGTCAGGCGCGGCGCGACGTCGACGCCGAGCGCCTCCGGCGAGGTCTCCTCGAGCGGCTTCTTCTTCGCCTTCATGATGTTGGGCAGGCTGGCGTAGCGCGGCTCGTTGAGGCGCAGGTCCGTCGTGACGATGGCCGGCAGCTTCAGCGACACAGTCTGCAGGCCGCCGTCGACCTCGCGTGTCACGTCGACCGTGCCCTCGCCGGGCTCGACCTTGGAGGCGAAGGTGCCCTGCGCCCAGCCGAGGAGAGCCGCCAGCATCTGGCCGGTCTGGTTGCAGTCGTCGTCGATCGCCTGCTTGCCCATGATGACCAGATCCGGGCTCTCGTTCGCCACGATCGCCTTGAGCATCTTCGCCACGGCGAGCGGCTCGACGACGCCGTCGGTCTTCACCAGGATGCCGCGATCGGCGCCCATGGCGAGAGCGGTGCGAATCGTTTCCTGCGCCTGCTGGGGGCCGATCGAGACGGCCACGATTTCCGTCGCCTTGCCCTTCTCCTTGAGCCGGATCGCCTCCTCGACGGCGATCTCGTCGAAGGGGTTCATCGACATCTTGACGTTGGCGAGGTCGACGCCGGAGCCGTCCGGCTTGACCCGGATCTTCACGTTGTAGTCGACGACCCGCTTCACAGGCACGAGGATCTTCATGTGTTGACCGTCCTTGTCGTGGTGCGCTGCGCCGCGCGCCCCGCCGGCCGCCCGCGGGCGTGGCCTCGCGAGGCGTGAATACGAAGGCGTGCGGACCGTACAGAGGCGCGTTCTTCCTTGTCAACGCGCGAAAAAGGCCAATCGCTCCCCGTCGCGCGAGATCGCGCGCGGCGGGTCGTCGCCGCTCTGCGCACCGTCCCGGGCGGGCTCGAGGCCGATCAGGAGGCGGGCCTCGAGGGCCTCGGCGGCTCGTGCGAGCAGGGCGATCGGCGTGCCGGCCTTGGCGGAGAGGAGACCGTGCACGTCCCCAGGCGCGACGCCGAGGATCTCGGGACGCCGCGGACGACGACGCCGTCATCGCCGCCGATGAGTTGGATCGCAACAAGGTAGCGCATCCGCACGGGAGGGCCGCAGCCCGTCAGGAGTGGCGGGGGCGCATCACCGCGTCTTCCCCGGCACCCACAGCACGTCGCCGTCGCCCTGCGCGTTCACCCAGCGGCTCGCGACGAACAGGAAATCGGAGAGGCGGTTGAGGTATTTCACGGCGGCGGCGGAGACGGGCTCGTCGGGCTTCCCGGCGAGCGCCGTGCACAGCCGCTCGGCGCGCCGGCAGACGGTGCGGGCGAGGTGCAGCGCCGCGGCCGCGGGCGCGCCGCCGGGCAGGACGAAGGAGCGCAGGGGCGAGAGCGCCGCGTTCAGCTGGTCGATCTCGCGCTCCAGCCGCTCGACCTGGCCCTCGACGATGCGCAGCGGCTCGTAGGGCAGGGGCTCGCCGGTGTCCGGCGTGGCGAGGTCGGCGCCGAGATCGAACAGGTCGTTCTGGATGCGCGCGAGCATGCCGTCCACCTCCGGCAGCCCGGAGGTGTGCAGGCGCGCCATGCCGATGCAGGCGTTCGTCTCGTCGACGGTGCCGTAGGTCTCGATGCGCAGGTCGTGCTTGGGGCGGCGCTCGCCGCTGGCCAGCGCGGTTGTGCCCTGGTCGCCGGTTCTCGTGTAGATGCGGTTGAGGACGACCACGTCCGCCTCCCTGCTCGTGTGGACCCAGCGCCCGAGATAGGGCGGCGGGTCAGAAGGAGTAGCCGAGCCGGGCGCCGAAATTCGTCATGCTCGTCGGCTCGTCGCACAGGCCGTTGTTCGACAGGTGCTCGACGGAGGCGACGACGCTCCAGGTCTCGTTGAAGCGGTAGCCCAGCGACGCGCTCTCGCGCAGGCTCGGGCCGCAGCCGGCGGCGACGCCGTCGGCCAGCGCGGAGCTGGTGTAGGCGGACGCGCGCGTCTCCTGCAGCGCCCCGCCGATCGACGCCTCGAGGAAGACCCGGGGGCCGAGATCAACGTTCCAGCTCAGCCCCGCGAAGGCGAAGCTGACGCCGCCGTCGAGATCGAGGCTCGCGCCCAGATGCGGGCGGGGCACGAAGTAGCTGGCGAAGAGGTCGGACGGGGTCAACGGCTTCTGGAACAGGAGCTCCGCGTGGACGGCGCCGCCGCTCTCCTCGCTGAATGGGTCGACGGAGAAGACCCCGAAGCGTGCCTCCGACAGGAAGCCGCCGCGCATGCCGGGCGGCGTCTGCGGTCCGCCGTTGCTCGAGCCGTGGACGTCCGCCGCAGCAGCCGTACCCGCGGCCAGGAGGCCGACGAGGGCGGTAGCGGTGGCGATGGCGACTCGCATGGGATGCGGTACTCCTCGACGAGCGTCCTAGCGCCGAATGGCGACGATGGAAAGGCGCATCGACCCGCGTCGGGCGACGCGCCGGCCCACACCCTTCGCTTCAAGCCCCATTGTGGCGACAATCGGGCGAATGGTGTCCGACGGCACGGCGGCGGTCAGACCGCGCGCCACCAGATCACGCCCATGATCACGACGATCGCCACGAACTGCAGCAGGACGCGCAGGCGCATCAGCTGCTGCGACCGGTTGGCGCTGCCGCCACGCAGCATGTTGGCGAGCCCGAGCAGCAGGACGACGAGCACGAGCCCGATCGCGACAGCGACGATGACGTCGTCGAAACCCATGGATTGCCCCCTCGTCGGCGCCGGCGGCACGCGCTCGCCGCCGGTCGCCCGCTCTTCGTTGACGAACGCCTCGACTTAGGGCGCCGAGCGCCGTGGGGCGAGGCCCGGCCGCGTGCGCCCGTGCGACTCAGGCGTCGGGCAAGGCGCGGGGGGCGGGGCTCACCACGCTGGCGCCGCCGCCACGGACTTCGTAGACCGCCAGCGCCCGATCGTTGAGGCCGTTCGAGCCGAATCGGAAGACGCCGTCGACGCCCGCGAAGCCGGAGCGATTCGTCAGCACCGCCTCCGAGAAGCGCTGGGTACCCTGCGTGCGGTTGAGCGCCGCGGCGAGCGAGACCGCGTCGTAGGCGAGTGAGGCGATGCGGATCGGCTGCTCGTTGAAGGCCTGCGCGTAGCGGTTCGCGAAGTTCTGGAATCCGCTCTGCTCGGGCGCGGCGTACCAGCCGCCCTGGAGCGCGGCGAGGCTCATCACCGAGGGCTCGTTCCAGAGCCCGGTGCCGAGGGGCTTCACCCGGCTCGGGTCGAAGCCCGCGGCCTGGAGCGCGGCGCTCACCGCGACGAGCCCCTGCGGCGATTCGGGGATGAACAGCGCGTCCACCTGTGGTGCCGCGCCGGCGGCGACGCCGGCGATGCGCGTCACGGCTTGCTGCGGCTGGCCGGCGGGATAGCGCTCCACCTGCACCACGCGCACCCCCCGGCGCGCCGCCGTCTCGCGGAACTGCGCCTCGACGACGTTGCCGTAGGTGGTCTGCGGGATCAGCGCGGCGACGGCGCGGCGGCCGTTCTGGGCGGCGTAGTCGACGACGCGCTCGACCTCGGGCTGGGGCAGGAAGCCCATCAGGTAGACGCCGCGGCTCGCGACCGTCGCGTCCGTGGAGAAGGCGAGGACGGGCACGTTCGCCGCCTGGGCGACCTGGCCAGCGGACTGGACCGAGCCCGCGAAGAGCGGTCCGATCATCAGCTCCGCGCCCTGGGCGAGGGCGGCCTGCGCCGCCGCGCGCGCGCCTTCCGGCGTGCCGGCGGTGTCGTAGACGGTGAGCTGGATGTCCGGGGTATTGAATTCCGACAGCGCGAGCCGGGCTGCGTTACGCATGTCCTCGGCGGCCGCCTGGCCCTGGCCCGCTCCCGTGAGCGGCAGCAGCATCGCCACCGGCACGCTGCCCTCGCCGATCCGCTCGCCCGCCGGCGCGCTCGGCGCCGCCGCGAAGGGGCTGTCTCCCCCCGCGAAGGGCGTGGTGCAGGCGGCCAGCGCGAGCGTCGCGAGCCCCGCGAGGACCCCGCGTGCCGCCCGGCCGAAGCCTCCGTCGCGCGGCGCCGCGACGGCGCGGCGCGCTGCGATCTCCCCGTTCGCGTCCATACGCTACCCTTTCCTCGTCTCCCGCGGTCGGCCTAGGATGGCGCCCGCGCGTCGCGTCGTTCCCGTTCCGCCGTTTCGTGACACGAGAGCGGCGACAACGCAATTTTAACTTAGATTCGCCGGGCCGCGACAGCCGATGCGTCGCCCGGCCCGTCTCCAGCATCCGGACGGATCGTTTCATGCCGCGTCCCATCGACAACCGCACCCGCCGCGCCGCCAAGCCCGGACGCGGGGAGGGCGGCGTCTTCACCGCCTTCGGCCTCGCCGCCGAGGCCGAGCCGATCGCGCCCGGCCTCTACGTGGTGGCGACGCCCATCGGCAATCTCGCCGACGTGAGCTTCCGCGCGCTGGCGACCCTCGCCGCGGCGGACGCCGTGCTCGCCGAGGACACGCGGGTGACACGCCATCTCCTCGCGCATTACGGCATCGCGACGCCGCTCGTCTCCTATCACGAGCATTCCGGCGAGGGCGTGCGCGAGCGGATGCTCGCGCGGGTGCGCGAGGGCCAGGCGCTGGCGCTCGTCTCGGACGCGGGCACGCCGCTCGTGTCGGACCCCGGCTACAAGCTCGTCCAGGAGGCGATCGCGGAGGGGCTGACCGTCGTGCCCATCCCCGGCCCCTCGGCGATCCTCTCCGCGCTCGTCGTCTCGGGCCTGCCGTCGGATCGCTTCTTCTTCGAGGGGTTCCTGCCCGCCAAGAGCGGCGCGCGCCGGGCGCGGCTGGAGGCTCTCGCCGGGATCCCCGGCACGCTGCTCCTGTTCGAATCGCCCCACCGCCTGCCGGAGATGCTCGCGGACGCTGCCGCCGTCCTCGGGCCGCGGCCCGCCGTGATGGCGCGGGAGCTGACCAAGATGTTCGAGACGGTGCGCCGTGGGACGCTGGAGACGCTGGCGCAGGAGTTCGCCGAGGCCGGGCCGCCCAAGGGCGAGATCGTGGTGCTGATCGGCGAGGCGTCGTCCGAGAGCCGGCGCGAGGAAGCGGAGAGCGGGCTCGACGCGGCGCTCGCCCGCGCGCTCGCGAGCCACTCGATCAAGGACGCGGCGGCGCTCGTCGCGGCCGAGACCGGCCTGCCGAAGCGCGAGGTCTACGCGCGGGCTCTGGTGCTGGCGAAGGGGAGCTGAGGGCCGCCGCTCGATGTCGTGCCCCCGCGCGGCGGCCGCGCGGGGGCACGAGTCGTGCGTCAGTCCTCGCCGCCGGACAGGACCGACTTCGCCTTCGACCACCAGCCGGCGCGCTTGGGCCGGTTCGGGTCGGGAGGGGTCAGCACGACGGTCACAGGCTCCGTGCGAGCCTCGTCCTCGGCCGGGGCCGCCTCGACGGCGCCGTCCGCCCGAGCGGGTGCCTCGGCGACGGGCGCCTCGGCCGCCGGCTCCGCGACGGCCTCGGCCTCCGCCTCGCCCTTGCGCGGACGGCGCTTGCGCGGGGCACGCGCCTTCTTCGGCTTCTCCTCGGCCGGCGCTTCGGCGACCTCCGGTGCGGCCGGGGCCTCCTCGGCGACGGTCGCGGCGCTCACGGTCTCCTCCGCGGCGACGGCGGCGGCGAAGGCCGGCTCGGTGACGGCGGGCTCGGTGACGGCCACCGGCGCCTCGCTCGCCTCCTCCGCATCGGCCTCTGCGCCCTCGGCCTCGTCGCCGCCCGGGAGCACGTCGCGGCGATCGCGACGGCCGCCGCGACGGCCACGACGGCGGCGTCCGTCACGCCGGGCCTCGCCCTCGGCGCTCTCCTCGCGCTCGGGGGCGGCGGCCTCGACGCCCTGCGCCTCCTCCGTCTCCTCGCCCTCGTCCGTGTCGTCGTCGCGACCCTCGTCCTCGCGGCGGTCGCCGGCCTCCCAGCCCTCGCGCGCCTCGCCGTTGCCGCGCCCGCGGCGGCGGCGCCGGCGGCGGCGCTTGCGGCCGTCGCCCGATGCCTCGCGCTCCTCGCGCTCGGGCTTCTCCTCCGGCTCCTCGGCCTCCTCGGCCTCGGCCTCGGCTTCCACCTCGGCCTCGGACTCCTCGATCTCGATCGTGCGCACGGCCTCGGCCTTGACGCCGGTGGCGCGAGCGGGGGTGCCCACGGCGGGCTCGCCCTTGTCGATGGCGTAGGCGGTCGCGCTCTCCAGCGTCTCGTCGACGACGATGGTGATCGTCACGCCGAAGCGCTCCTCGAGCTCGCGGAGGTGCACGCGCTTCTGGTTCAGGACGTAGAAGGCGACCGCGAAGTGGGTGCGGACGTCGAGGTTGTGCGTCGCGCCCTTGAGCAGCGTCTCCTCGATGCCGCGCACCAGCGACAGCGCCACCGACGGCGTGGCGCGCACGAAGCCGGAGCCCGCGCAGGTGGGGCAGATCACCGAGGAGGATTCGAGCACGCCCGTGCGCATGCGCTGGCGCGACATCTCGAGCAGGCCGAAGGACGAGATCCGGCCGATCTGGATGCGCGCCCGGTCGGTCTTGAGCGCATCCTTGAGCCGCTTCTCGACCGCGCGGTTGTTGCGCTTCTCCTCCATGTCGATGAAGTCGATGACGATCAGGCCCGCGAGGTCGCGCAGCCTGAGCTGGCGCGCCACCTCGTCGGCGGCCTCGAGGTTCGTCTTGAGCGCGGTGTCCTCGATGTTGTGCTCGCGCGTGGAGCGGCCCGAGTTCACGTCGATCGAGACCAGCGCCTCGGTCGGGTTGATCACCAGGTAGCCGCCGGACTTGAGCGAGACCTGGTTGGAGAACATCGCGTCGAGCTGCGCCTCGACCCCGAAGGCCGCGAACAGCGGCGTCGGGTCCTTGTAGGCCTTCACTGCCTTGGCATGGCTCGGCATGAGCATGCGCATGAAGTCCTTGGCCTCGCGGTAGCCGTCGTCGCCCGCGACGATGACCTCGTCGATGTCCTTGTTGTAGAGGTCGCGGATGGCGCGCTTGATCAGCGAGCCCTCCTCGTAGACCAGCGAGGGCGCCGTCGAGGTGAGCGTCTGCTCGCGCACGCTCTCCCAGGCGCGCATCAGGTACTCGAAGTCGCGCTTGATCTCGACCTTGGTGCGCGAGGCGCCGGCCGTGCGCAGGATGACGCCCATGCCCTCCGGCACCTCGAGATCCTGGGCGATCGTCTTGAGGCGCTTGCGGTCGTCGGCGCTCGTGATCTTGCGCGAGATGCCGCCGCCGCGGGCGGTGTTGGGCATCAGCACCGAGTAGCGGCCGGCGAGGGAGAGATAGGTGGTGAGCGCCGCGCCCTTGGTGCCGCGCTCCTCCTTGACGACCTGGACGAGCAGGATCTGGCGGCGCTTGATCACCTCCTGGATCTTGTACTGCCGACGCGGGGCGCGCGAGCGCTCGGGCATCTCCTCGAGCGCGTCGCCGCCGAGCTGCTCGACGTTGTCCTCGTCCTCGCCGCCTTCCTCGTTCTCGTCGGAGGCGTCCTCGGACGTGCTCTCGTCGCCCTTGGCCTTGCGGGAGCGCGAGCGACGCTTGGAGCGCTTCTCCTCCTCGCTCTCGCGCTCGCGCTCGGCCTTGGCCTCGTCCTCGATCAGCGCCTGCCGGTCGGCGACGGGGATCTGGTAGTAGTCCGGGTGGATCTCGCTGAAGGCGAGGAAGCCGTGCCGGTTGCCGCCGTACTCGACGAAGGCGGCCTGGAGGGACGGCTCGACCCGGGTGACCTTCGCCAGGTAGATGTTACCGCGCAGCTGCCTGCGGTTGGCGGACTCGTAGTCGAACTCCTCGACCTTCGATCCGCGGACGACCACGACCCGGGTCTCTTCCGGGTGCGAGGCGTCGATCAGCATCTTGTTCGCCATGGAAAACTCTCGACATGGCGCCGGCCGCCGCGTCGCCTCCCCGCGATCGCGCCGCCGGGCGCGCGCGGAGGCGCGGCATCCGGAGGGTCGGGGCGGGGGAGGGGGACGTCGGGCCGTGCGCCGCTGGGCGCCCCGACGGGGCGCGCGTGGGTTGGGATGTTCGGGTGGATCTGGAATCGAGCGTCGCGTGCGCCGAGCCGGCCTCGCCCATCGCGGGGAGCGACGCGTCGGCGGCAGTGCGCGCGGGGATGAGCACGACGACGAGAGGGAGATCCGTCCTCGCGCGTGCGTCCATGCCCGATGTTCCTCTTCGAATTCGATGGGCCGGACCATGCCGGTCATCGCGCTGGCGGCGCGGCTCGCGCCGCGCCCTTGCGACCGCCGTCCGGATCTCGGTTTCCCGGATCTCGGTGTCTGGCGCTCCGCTCCGCGAAGGGCCTCGGCGCGCCGGCGGAGGGCGACGAGGCCGGCTCCGCGCGACGCCGCCGGATTCGGCAAAGCCGGACGGGGTCTCTTCCATTACCGAGAAGGCGCCGCCTTTGGCAAGACGGCAGACACCTGTTGCACGAAAATCACGCGGGAGACGCGCGCAACCGCGCTGCGCAAGGAACCGTTAACCACGGAGCGCCTATCGGGTAGGACGGCGTGGCCGCCGCCGACGACGACTCGGCGGCGCGTCCAATCCTGGGAGAAGGCGATGCGCGTGGCGCGGCCGGGAGCACGGGTCTGCACGAGCGCCGGGGCTTTCCGCGAGCCGCGGGCCTCCGGCGTGCGCGCGGCGGCCTGCGTCCCCGCGATCCTCCCCATGGTCGTCCTCGCCGTCCTCGCGTTCTGTGCCGCCGTCCTCGCGCCCGTCTCCGCCCGCGCGGCGGACGTCGTCGCCATCGCCGCCGCGATCGAGGACGCCGGTGCCGAGACCCTCCTCGTCTTCACGCTGAGCGCCCCCGTCGAGCCGCGGGTCTTCGCCATCGACCGGCCCGAGCGCATCGTCGTCGACCTGCCGAGGGTGAACTTCCAGATCCCGGCGGAGGAGGGCGCGCGCGCCGGCGGGCTCGTCGCATCCATGCGCTGGGGCCTCTTCGCGCCGGACCGCGCGCGGGTGGTGATCGCGCTCGCCGGCCCCGCGACGGTCACGGACGTAACGGTGTCGGCGCGTGACGACGGCGCCCACCTCCTCACCCTCACCCTCGCCGCGGTCCGTACGGACGCCTTCGCGGCGCGCGTCGCCACCGACGCGGACGCGTTCCGCATGGCGTCGCTGCGCCCCGCCATCGCGCCGGAGCCGGCGCCCGCCGACGCGCGCCCCACGATCGTGATCGACCCCGGGCACGGCGGCATCGATCCGGGCGCGATCGCCGCCGGCGGCGTCGAGGAGGCGGACATCGTGCTCGCCTTCGCCATCCGCCTGCGCGAGCGCCTCGCCGAGAGCGGGCGCTTCCGCGTGCTGATGACCCGCGAGACGGACGTGTTCGTGCCGCTGACCGAGCGCGTCGGCTTCGCCCGGCGCGCGCAGGCCGACCTGTTCGTCTCGATCCACGCCGATTCGATCTCGTCTGCCCCGCAGGTCAGCGGGCTCACCGTCTACACCAATTCCGACGAGGCCTCCGACCGCGAATCGGCGACCCTGGCCGCTCGCGAGAACAGCGCCGACGCGCTGGCGGGGTTCGAGACGCAGGAGGCGCGCGACGAGGTCGCCGACATCCTGCGCGATCTCGCCGCGCGCGAGACGCGGGGCTACTCGCACGTCTTCGCGACGACGCTCGTCGACGGTATGGACGGCGTGGCGCGCCTCAACAAGAACCCGCACCGGCAGGCGGGCTTCGTCGTGCTGCGCGCCCACGACGTGCCGTCCGTCCTCGTCGAGCTCGGCTATCTGTCGAGCCGGAGCGACATCGCGCTGCTCACCTCGCAGGAGTGGAAGGATCGCGCCACGGCCGCGATGACCGCGTCGATCGACCGGTTCTTCGCGCCGCGACTGGGCGACAGGGCCGATGCCGCCGCAGTTTCACCATAGATCGCTGGTCTTTCGGGCCGCGATCGAAGGCGCGTGGCCGCGGCGATTCCGCCGCGCGGCCCGATGGGGTAGTCTTCGCGAGATCGGCCGGCGCGTCCTGCGGCGCGGGCCCTGACGGATCGGATCCTGCATGCGCATCGTCCTGCGATTCTTCGGCGTCCTGTTCAGCGCGGGCTTCGTCGCGTTCCTGGTCGGCGCGGCCGCGCTCGCCGTCGGCTACCTGCACTTCTCGAGCGACCTGCCGGACCACGCCCAGCTCGCGCAGTACGAGCCCGCCGTCATGAGCCGCGTCCACGCCGCGGACGGCACGCTCGTCGCGGAATACGCCAACGAGCGCCGGCTCTACCTGCCGATCGGCACGATCCCGCGCCAGCTGATCAACGCCTTCCTGTCGGCCGAGGACAAGAATTTCTACACGCATCTGGGCATCGACCCGGAGGGCATCGCCCGCGCCGTGGTGACGAACCTCAGCACCGGCACGACCCAGGGCGCCTCGACCATCACCCAGCAGGTGGCCAAGAACTTCCTGCTCTCGAGCGAGCAGACCTACGAGCGCAAGATCCGCGAGGCGCTGATCGCGCTCAGGATGGAGGCGGCGTTCACCAAGGACCAGATCCTCGAGCTCTACCTCAACGAGATCTTCCTCGGCACCATCGTCCCGGGGCGCAACCTGCACGGCGTCGCGGCGGCCGCGCTCGACTATTTCGACAAGTCCGTGCACGAGCTCACGCTCGCCGAATCGGCCTACCTCGCGGCGCTGCCGAAGGCGCCCAACAACTACCACCCGTTCCGCCAGCGCGACGCCGCGATCGGCCGGCGCAACTGGGTGATCGACCGCATGCTCGACAACGGCTTCGTCACGCAGGCC
Source organism: Salinarimonas rosea DSM 21201 (assembly GCF_000429045.1). Lineage (GTDB taxonomy): Bacteria > Pseudomonadota > Alphaproteobacteria > Rhizobiales > Beijerinckiaceae > Salinarimonas > Salinarimonas rosea. Next base: position 123,787 of record NZ_AUBC01000004.1, on the reverse strand, counting down.
GAGGCCGATGCGGCGAAGGCCGAGCCGCTCGAGGTGACGACGCGCCGGATCTCGCCGAACCTGCTCGGCGCGGGCTATTTCGTCGAGGAGGCGCGGCGCCAGATCGCCTCGCGCTACGGCGACGAGGCGCTCTACGAGGGCGGCCTGTCGATCCGTACCACCCTCGACCCGCAGATGCAGGCGATGGCGCGCAAGGCGCTCATCGACGGCCTCGTGCGCTACGACGAGGAGCGCGGTGGCTGGCGCGGGCCGGTCGAGACGCTCGATCTCGCGGCGGCGGCGGACTGGGGCGTGGCGCTCGCCGGCGTGCGCCCGCTCGCCGACGTGCAGCCCTGGGAGCTCGCCGTCGTGCTGGAGATCGGCGACGGCCGCGCCACGGTCGGCCTGCGGCCGGAGGTCGACATCGCCGGCGCTGTCGACCCCGCGCGGACCACGGGGACGCTGAATGCCGAGGGGGCGCGCTGGACCGGGCAATCGGTGGACGGCGCGCTCGACGTCGGCGACGTCGTCTACGTGGAGCGCCAGGGGGCGGGCGACTACCGCCTGCGCCAGGTGCCCCAGGTCTCCGGCGCGATCGTCGCGATGGACCCGCACACCGGGCGCGTGAAGGCGATGGTCGGCGGCTTCTCCTACGACCAGAGCGAGTTCAACCGCGCGACCCAGGCGCTGCGCCAGCCGGGCTCCTCGTTCAAGCCCTTCGTCTACGCGGCGGCGCTCGACAACGGCTACACGCCGTCCTCGATCGTGCTCGACGAGCCCATCACGATCCAGGCCGCCGGCGCCGAGGTGTGGTCCCCGACGAACTACGACGGCCGCCCCGCCGGCCCGCGCACCCTGCGCTACGGCATCGAGCGCTCGAAGAACCTGATGACGGTGCGGCTCGCGCAGGACGTGGGCATGCCCCTCGTCGTCGAGTACGCGCGCCGCTTCGGCGTCGTCGACGACATGCTGCCCGTGCTCTCGATGTCGCTCGGCGCCGGCGAGACCACGGTGCTGCGCATGGTCACCGGCTACTCGATGTTCGTGAACGGCGGCAAGCGCATCCGCCCGACGCTGATCGACCGCATCCAGGACCGGCAGGGCGAGACGATCTTCCGTCACGACACGCGCGACTGCGTCGGCTGTGAGGCGCAGGGCTGGCAGGGCCAGGACGAGCCGCAGCTCGTCGACGATCGCGAGCAGGTGCTCGACCCGCTCACCGCCTACCAGATCACCTCGATGCTGGAGGGCGTGGTGGAACGCGGCACGGCGACCTCGCTGAGGCGCGTCGGCAAGCCGCTCGCGGGCAAGACCGGGACGACGAACGAGGCGAAGGACGTGTGGTTCGTCGGCTTCTCCCCGGATCTCGCCGTGGGCGTCTACATCGGCTTCGATCAGCCGCGCCCGCTCGGCCGCGGCGTGACCGGCGGCGGATACGCGGCGCCGATCTTCGGCGACTTCATGGAGATGGCGCTCGCCGACGAGCCGGCGACGCCGTTCCGTGTGCCGCCCGGCATCAAGCTCATCCCGGTGAATGCCGGAAGCGGGCTGCGCGCCGGCGCGGGCGAGGGCAACGTCATCCTCGAGGCCTTCAAGCCGGGTACCGCGCCGCCGGACAACTACGCCATCGTCGGCTACGGCCCGGACGGCGGCGACGGCACGCTCGTGCCGCCGGACGCGCTCCAGGCGATCGGCGGGGGGACCGGCGGGCTCTACTGACGCCCGCCGATCGGCGGGCTCAGCCCAGCACCTCGCGTACGGCGCCCGCCGTCGCCGCCACGATCGTGTCGGCCTCCTCGCGAGTGAGGCACAGCGGCGGGGCGAAGCCGAGGATGTCGCCCTGCGGCATGGCGCGGGCGATCACGCCGCGCGCCGCGAGGGCGGCGGCGACCTGGGCACCGACCTTCGCCTGCGGGTCGAAGAAGGCGCGGCGCTCCTTGTCCGCGACGAATTCCACCGCTGCCAGCAGCCCGTCGCCGCGCACCTCGCCCACCTTGGCGTGCCCCGAGAGCGCCTCGGCGAGCGCGCCGCGGAAATGCGCGCCCACGGTGCGCGCGTTCTCGACGAGGCCGAGCTCGTCGATGAGCGCGAGGTTCGCCACGCCCGCGGCGGCGCAGAGCGGATGGGCGGAATAGGTCCAGCCGTGGCCGATCGGCCCCATCGCGTCCGAGCCCTGCACGAGGACGTCCCACATCTCCTGCCCGACGATCGAGCCCGAGAGCGGCGCGTAGGCGGAGGTGAGGCCCTTGGCGATGGTGATCAGGTCCGGCCGCATGCCGTAGTGCTCGGAGCCGAACATCGTCCCGAGCCGCCCGAACCCGGTCACCACCTCGTCCGCGATGAGCAGGATGTCGTGACGCTGGAGGATCGGCCCGATCTTCTCCCAGTAGCCCTTCGGCGGGGGCACGATGCCGCCGGTGCCGAGCAGCGGCTCGCCGATGAAGGCGGCGATCGTCTCGGGCCCCTCGCGCTCGATCAGCGCCTCGAGCTCGGCGGCGCAGAAGTCGGAGAAGTCCTCCTCGGTCATCGCGAGGTCCGGCCGCCGGAAGAAGTAGGGGGCCTGCGTGTGCAGGATCGGCGCCATCGGCAGGTCGAAGGCCTTGTGGAAGAGATCGAGGCCCGTCAGCGAGCCGGTCATCACCCCCGAGCCGTGGTAGCCGCGCCAGCGCGAGACGATCTTCTTCTTCTGCGGCCGGCCGCGGACGTTGTTGTAGTACCAGACGAGCTTGATGTTGGTCTCGTTCGCGTCGGAGCCCGACAGGCCGAAATAGACCCGGCTCATGTGCGCCGGCGCGCGCTCGACGATCATCTTGGCGAGCCGGATCGCGGCTTCCGAGCCGTGGCCGACATAGGCGTGGTAGTAGGCGAGCTCGTGCGCCTGGCGGGAGATCGCCTCGGCGATCTCGGTGCGGCCGTAGCCGACGTTGACGCAATAGAGGCCGGCGAAGGCGTCGAGCGAGCGCCTGCCGTCGCGGTCGACGATGGTGCAGCCCTCGCCGCCCACGACGATGCGGTTCGGGCTCTCGCCGCGGGCGTGCTGGCCCATGTGCGTCGAGGGATGGAAGAAGTGGTCGCGGTCCCAGGCGGCGAGCTGGTTGTCGTGGGCGTTCATGGGGGGTCTCCTGAAGCGATGATCGTCGTGCGCGCGGCGGCTCGTCAGCCGAGGTCGATGCAGGCGTATTTCAGCTCGGTGAAGGCCTCGAGCCCCGCTCGGGCGCCCTCGCGGCCGAGCCCGGACTGCCTGACGCCGCCGAAGGGGATCGGCGCGCCGGTGATCGAGACGCGGTTGACCGCGACCATGCCGGCCCGCAGCGCCCGCGTCACCCGCAGCGCCCGGCCGACGTCACGGGTGACGACGTAGGCGACGAGGCCGTACTCGGACGCGTTCGCCCGGGCGACGACCTCCGCCTCGTCGCGGAAGGAGGTCACGGCGGCGACCGGCCCGAACGTCTCCTCGCGCATGATCAGCGCGTCGTCGGGGACGTCCGCGACGAGGGTCGGCGCGACGAAGCAGCCGCCGCGCGGGTGCGGCGTCCCTCCGACGAGGACGCGCGCGCCGTGGGCGCGGGCGTCGGCGACCTGGGCGGCGATCTTCTCGACGGCGCGGGCGTGCATCATCGGGCCGATCTCGACGCCCGGCTCGAGCCCCGGGCCGACGACGAGCGCGGCGATCCGCTCGGCGAAGCGGGCGAGGAAGCGCGCCTCGAGCGTCTCGTGCACGTAGATCCGGTTGGCGGCGAGGCAGTCCTGGCCGGACGTCGCGAACTTCGCGTCCATCGCGATCGCGACCGCGCGCTCGACGTCGGCGTCCTCGAAGACGATCAGCGGCGCGTGGCCGCCGAGCTCCATCACGAGGCACTTCATCGTCGGCGCGCAGCGCGCGGCGATGCGCCGGCCGATCTCGGTCGAGCCCGTGAAGCTCAGCGCGTCGACGCGCACGTCGTCCGAGAGCCGGCCGACGATGGTCTCGGCGTCGCCCGTGACCACGTTGAGGACGCCGGCGGGAAGCCCCGCGCGCTCGGCGAGCTCCGCCAGCGCCAGCGCGGAGAAGGGCGCGTGGTGCGAGGGATGGGCCACGATCGTGCAGCCGGCGGCGAGGGCGGCGGCGGCCTTGCGGGTGAGCATGGCCGCCGGGAAGTTCCAGGGTGTCACCACCGCGACGACGCCGACCGGCTCGCGCGTGACGATCGTGTGCGCGTCGGGCTTGTGGCTCGCGAGCGTCTCCGCGCCCATGCGCTCGCCCTCCGCCGCGTACCAGTCGACGAAGGAGGCGGCGTAGTCGATCTCGCCGCGCGCCTCGGCCAGCGGCTTGCCCTGCTCGAGCGTCATCAGGAGGGCGAGGTCCTCCTTCGCTTCGAGGATCAGGCGGTGCCAGGCGCGCAGGCGATCGCCGCGCTCGCGGGGCAGGAGGGCGGCCCAGGCCGGCTGCGCGGCGTTTGCCGCCGCGACGGCGGAGCCGGTCTCCTCGGCATCCAGGGCGGTCACCCAGCCGAGCCAGGCGCCGCCTGCGGGATCCGTGACGGCGAAGCCCTCCCCGGCCGCGCCGGCGACCCAGCGGCCGTTCACGTAGGAGAGCTCGCGCACGAGGCGCTTGTCGGCGAGCGTGGCGAGCGCGGGATGACGGTCCGGGCGCGAGACGTGCGCGGTCATGGGAGCCTCCTCGTCGGGTCGTGCGGCATGGCGCTGGAGATGGCCCCATGCTAGCCGCGCGACCGGGAGAGGGAGGCCGTTCGCGGCCCGGGCACGAGAGGGATGGTCTCGCGTTCACGGCCGCCGGAGAGAGAGTCTCTCCCGCGCGCCTCAGCGCCCGCCGCGCGGCACGAGCGGCTTGCCGACCTGGGCTGCGGACCCGGCGGCATCGGCCGAATCGTGCACGATCTCCGCGCCGGTCGGCGTCCCGCGCCCGGTGCGCGCCTCCTCGCCGGTCGCGCCCGGCTCCCGGTGGTCGGGCATCGACTGCGCGTGGGCGACGGCCTCGTCGCCGAGGCTCGTCTCGCCGTCCGCCTCGCGCCGCGCGCGGGCGCGGTCGAGCCGGCTCGTGTCGCGGTCCTGCTCCGGGACGGGGCGGTCTCGGTCGTGCTCGCTGTCGGGCATGTCGGGGTCCTCTCGTGAGCTCTCGTCCGGGCCGAGATCCACGGGACCAAGAGGCACCGCCCGGCTAATGTTCCGCGGCCGCGCCGTCAGGCGCGCGCCATGATCACGGCCGAGACGGCGTAGAGGACGAGGATCGTCGCCGATTCGAAGCCGATGCCGCCCGGGCCGGTCTTCTCACGGCGCACGAGCCCCATCAGCAGCACGCCGACCATGACGATCGTCGCGGCGATCACGAACGTGTCGGCGGGCGCCATCCGGTGGTAGAGCGAGCCGTCGCGATGGGCGACGTCGGCGAAGGCGAGGAAGATCGTGTCGAAGGCGTTGCCGCCGATGATGCCGCCGACGGCGAGCGTCAGCGCGCCCCGGCGCACGGCGGCAACCGAGGTGACGAGCTCGGGCAGCGACGTCGCGACCGCCGTCATCAGGCCGCCGACCGCCGTCTCGGCGAGGCCGGTGCGCTCCGCGATGGCGATGCCGGTCTGGCTGACGCCGAAGCCGGCCGCCGCGACGAAGGCGACGAGGACGCCGAACTCCGCCCACAGCCGCCCGAGCGGACGCTGCCCCTCCTGGGACTGCGCGCTCTGTTCCGCTTCCTCGTCGAGGTTCTGGGTCTCGCGCGTCATGCGCGGGAACCACATCGGCTCCTCCTTGGCGAGCTTCACGAGGCGGATGCCGTAGGCGTAGCCGAACAGGATGACGAGCGTCGCGGGGTGGATGCCGAGCAAGGTCCAGTCCGGTCCCGCGGCGGCCGCGATCGGCACGGCGAGGAGCGTGACGAGGAGCGCGCCCTGCGAGAGGTTCGCGGCGGAGGCGGCGGCGTGCTCGAGGTTAGCCCGCCGATAGAACAGGTCGGCCACAGCCAGGAACGCCGTCTGCACCGCGATCCCGCCCACCGCGTTGGCGATGGCGAGGCTCGGGTAGCCCTCCCATGCCGCCACGACCGAGGTGAGGATGCCCGGCAGCGAGGTCGAGCCGCCGAGCAGCACGGCGCCGACGAGGGCCTCCCCCCAGCCGATTCGGTCGGCCAGGACGTCCGCGCGCGCGGCGAGCAGCGTGCCGGCGACAGCGATGACGGCGGCGCTGGCGAGAAAGCCGCCGATGATCCAGGCGAGGGAGACATCGGTCAGATCGAGCACGGGTCCTCCTGAGGGGCGGCCGCGCCCGTGTGCCGTGCCGCGGCGGCCTGTGCGCCAACAGGCCCGCCACGGCGACGGTTCCGGCGCCCGTCTCGGATACGCACATCGGCGCGTGCGACGGCACGCTTGACACGCGTGCGTTCGCGGCCCGACACAGCCGAGCACCCGCCCGCGGCCGCACGCCGCCCGAGCCTCTCCGATGTCCAGCGTTCTCGCCTCGCTCGTCCCCGTCTTCCTGGTCATCGCTGCCGGCTGGCTCGCGCGGGTCACGGGGTTCGTCGAGGAGAAGCACTGGCCCGGCCTCGAGAAGGTGACCTACGTCGTCTTCTTCCCGGCGATCATCATCGCCACGCTCGCGCAGGCGGAGCTGGCGACGGTGCCCGTGGGCGGCGTCGGCGCCGCGCTCGTCGTGGCGATCTTCGTCAATGCCGGCGGGCTCCTCGCCGCGCGTCGGACGCTGGAGCGGCGCGCGGGGATCTCCGGGCCGAGCTTCACCTCCGTGTTCCAGGGCTCGACGCGCTGGAACACCTTCGTGGCGCTGGCGGTCGGGGGCAGCCTCTACGGCGAGCGCGGCCTCGCGCTGATGGCGGTCGCCATCGCCGTGATGATCCCGCTCCTCAACCTCATGGCGATCGGCATACTCGTGCGGTTCGCCGGCGGCCCTCCGCAGAGCGCCCGGCAGATCCTGCTCGCCATCGTGACGAACCCCTTCATCTGGTCCTCGGCCATCGGGGTCGCGATCAACGCGAGCGGCCTCGTCGTGCCCGCGCCGGCGCTGGACTTCGTCGAGATCCTCGGGGCGGCGGCGCTGGCGGCGGGGCTCCTCGTCGTGGGAGCGGGGCTCGACATGCGCCGCCTCGCGCGGCCGGGACGGGCGCATTGGCTCGCGATCGCGGTGAAGATGCTGCTTTTGCCGGTCGTCGCGGTCACCCTCGCGCGTCTTTTCGGCGTCTTCGGCGACGACCTCGTCGTCGTGGCGATCGCGTCGAGCGTGCCGACCGCGAGCGGCGGCTACATCCTGGCCAAGCAGATGGGCGGCGACGCGCCGTTGATGGCGGAGATCATCACGCTCCAGACGCTCGCGGCCATGTTGACGATGCCCGTCATGATCACACTGCTCGCATTGTGAGATGCGAGAAAAACGTCCTGGAGATGATCGGCTTTTTGCTGTAGCGAATAGATCGGCTCGAACAGGTTGCACGAACGCTCTGCACCTGCGTCCGTCAGCCCGGGATTGGGAATGAGCTCGGCCGATCACCACGACCACACATCCGGGACGGGCCGAGGCAGCCGAGGCGCGTCGCCGCTCTCGCGCGACGAAGCCGCGCGCTACATCGGCGCGATCACCGCCGAGCTGGGCGAGATCGCGCGCCGCTCCGACCTCGATCTCCTGGCCTACTTCCTCGAGATGGCGCGGATGGAGGCGCAGGAGCTCGTGAAGGCGGAGCGTGCAGCCGAGGCCGAGGCGCGCAGGCGCCTCTGACCGGCACTCCTGCCGGCACTCCTGCCAGGATCCCCGCCAGGGCTCCCGCCGCAGCGGCGGCTCACGGTGCGAGCGAGACGCCGTTGCCGCCGTGGCGCTCGAGCCGCCCGGACAGCTCGAGCTCGGTCAGCACCCGGTTCACCGCCCCGATCGGCAGGCCGGACTGCCGGGCGAGGTCGTCGATGCCGACGGGTGCGGGCCCCAGGAGCGCGAGGAGCCGGGTCTCGGGGTCGGCTGCACCCCCGCCGGCGGTCGGCCCCTCCGGCGGCGGCTCCTCGAGATCGCTTCCGACGAGGGGCGCGCTCGGGGGAGGGGGCAGCGGAACGCCGAAATCGAGCCAGTCGAGCTCGTCCCACAGCGCCTCCGCGGCGATCGCCCCGGAGACCTCCTGCGCCTCCAGGCTCTCGATCCAGCTCGCGTCGATCAGCGGCATCAGCGCCGAGACGACGTGGTCGGCGGCGGCGCACAGGGTCGCGCCCTCGCGGATCAGCTCGTTGGCGCCCTCCGCCCGCGGATCGAGCGGCGAGCCGGGGACGGCGAAGACGAGGCGGCCTTGCTCGTTGGCGAAACGCGCCGTGATCAGCGATCCCGACCGGCGCGCCGCCTCCACGACGACGGTCCCGAGCGACAGGCCCGACACGATGCGGTTGCGGCGCGGGAAGTCGCGTGCCTTCGGCTCCCAGGCGAACGGCATCTCGGAGAGGACCGCGCCGCCCTCGTCGAGGATCCGCGCCAGCAGCGGCTCGTTCTCGGCCGGGTAGACGCGGCCGAGCCCGCCGGCGAGGACAGCGACCGTCGCTGCCGGCGCCGCGCCATGGGCGGCGGTGTCGATGCCGCGGGCGAGCCCCGAGACGATGCCGAAACCGGCGTCGGCCAGCTCGCGGGCGAGGCGTCCCGCGAAGGTGCGGCCCGCCGCGGACGCGTTGCGCGACCCGACGATCGCGACGCAGGGCGCGGCGAGCGCCTCGACGTCCCCGCGCACGCAGATCACCGGCGGGGCGGTGTCGATCGCGCGGAGCGCCTTCGGGTAGCTCGGCGCGGCGGAGGCGAGGAAGCGCGCGCCCACCGCGCGGGCCGCCTGCATCTCCCGCTCGACCTCGGCGGTGCCGGCGATCCGCAGGCGCGCGCGGCCGGACTTGCGGGCGAGGTCGGGCAGCGCCTCGAGCGCCGCCCGTGCGCCGCCGAACTGGTTGACGAGCGCGCGGAAGGTGCGCGGGCCGACGTTCTCGCTGCGGATCAGGCGCAGCCAGTCGAACAGCTGGTCGTCGCTGAAAGGTGGCGTCATTTCCCCCCGATCCTGCTCTCGGAGCCGGCGAGCAACCGTCTCAGGTTCTCGCGATGCTTCCACCAGAGCAGGATTGTGAGCAGGATTGCAAGCTGCGCCATCTGTCCCTCGCCGACGTACCACAGCGCGAGTGGTGCCGTCAGGCTGCCGACCAAGGCGGAGAGCGACGAGTACCGGGTGGTGAAGGCGACGAGAAGCCAGGCTGCGCAGAACAGGAGCCCCACCCGCCAGTCGAGCCCGAACAACACGCCGATGTAGGTCGCGACCCCCTTGCCGCCCTTGAACCCGAGCCAGACCGGGTAGCAATGGCCGAGAAAGGCGGCGAAGGCCGCGATCACGGCGGTGTTGGGCCCCCATTGCCACGCGATCAGCACGGCCACCGTGCCCTTGAGCGCATCGCCGACGAGCGTCGCCGCGGCGAGGTCCTTGCGGCCCGTGCGCAGCACGTTCGTCGTGCCGATGTTGCCCGAGCCGATGTTGCGCACGTCGCCGAGGCCCGCGGCCTTGGTGAGCAGGAGCCCGAAGGGGATCGAGCCGGCGAGGTAGCCCAGCACGAGGGCGCCGAGATAGTAGGGCCAGGCGAGGCCCCAGTTCATCGAATCGACGATCATGGGCGATCGCTCTCCGTCAAGCCGAATACGCCACGCGCCCCGCGACGAGCGTCAGGTGCACGCGTCCTTCCATGCGGGCCTCGTCGAAGGGCGAGTTCTTCGAGCGGGACCGGAGCTCGGCCTTGTCGAGCACCCAGGGCTCGTCGGGATCGAACAGGATGAGGTCGGCCGGCGCGCCGCGGGAGAGGCGGCCCTGCTCGAGGCCGAGGATCTCGGCGGGACGCGACGTCATCGCGGCGACGAGCGCCGGAAGGGAGATGCGGTCGGCATGGACGAGGCGCAGGCCCGCGGCGAGCAGGGTCTCGAGCCCGAGCGCGCCGTTCGCGGCCTCCGCGAAGGGCAGGCGCTTGGTCTCGACGTCCTGCGGGTCGTGGTCGGAGACGATCACGTCGATCGTGCCCTCGACCAGCGCCTCGATCAGCGCCTGGCGATCGTCCTCGCCACGCAAGGGTGGGGAGAGCTTGAAGAAGGTGCGGTAGCCGCCGATGTCGTTCTCGTTGAACGTCAGCGAGTTGATCGAGACGCCGCAGCTGAGGCCGATGCCCGCGTCCTTCGCGCGGCGCGCGATCTCGAGCGAATCGGGGCACGAGAGCATCGGCGCGTGCAGGCGCGAGCCCGCGAGCCGGGCGAGGCGCACGTCGCGCTCGAGCACGATCGTCTCGGCCTCCTTGGGGATGCCGAGCAGCCCGAGACGCGCGGACAGCTCGCCCTCGTTCATCACCCCGTCGCCGACGAGATCGGGGTCCTCGCAATGGTTCATGACGAGTGCGCCGACGTCGCGGGCGTAGAGCAGGGCGCGGCGCATCACGCGCGCGTTGGTCACGCAGCGCGCCCCGTCGGTGAAGGCGACGGCGCCGGCCTCGCCGAGGAGGCCGAACTCGGTCATCTCCTTGCCCTCGCGGCCCTTGGTCAGCGCGGCGGCGGGGAGGACGCGCACCACGGCCGTGTCGCGGGCGCGGCGCAGCATGTAGTCGACGATCGCCGGCTCGTCGACGGCGGGGTCGGTGTCGGGCATCGTCACGACGGTGGTCACGCCACCCGCGGCCGCGGCCTCGCTCGCCGTGGCCAGCGTCTCGCGATGCTCGGCGCCCGGCTCGCCGACGAAGGCGCGCATGTCGATGAGGCCGGGCGCCAGCACGCGCCCCTCGCAGGCGATCACCCGCGCGCCCTCCGGCGCCGGCGGCGCGGCGCCCCAGGCGACATCGGCGATGACGCCGTTCTCGACGAGGACGGAGCCGCGACCCTCCCGCAGGCGCTCGGGATCGACGAGGTGGGCGTCTTGGAGGACGAGGCTCGTCATGCGGCGCTCGGGATCTCGTCGAGGGCGTGGAAGACCCGCTTGCCGTGCGCCCGCGCGGTCGCGACCATGTCGTCGGCTCCCGCCGACCGCCCGCCGATCCGCAGCACGCCGTCGCACTTGGCGACGAGGCGGCGCGCGATCGGATGGAAGATCTCGTCGAAGACCGCGTCCCCGATGCCGGTCGAGCCCGCCCGCTCGACGAGCGGGAGCGCGTACCACTCTCCGAGCACCGGCAGGTGGCCGGCGCGGAACAGCGCCAGCGCCGTGTCGGTCATGGCGTCGACGTTCGCCTGGATCCTCGCCGGGTCGTCGCCCGTGCCGGATCGGTAGGGGCCGGCGACGAGGATCATCAGTGCAGCCATGGTCTCACCCGTTCGGCAGATGCGAGGCCAGCGCCTCGAGGACGGCCATGCGGACCGCGACGCCCATCTCCACCTGCTCGCGGATGAGCGACTGCGCGCCGTCGGCCACATCCGAGGCGATCTCGACGCCCCGGTTCATCGGGCCGGGATGCATCACGAGCGCGTCGGGGGCGGCGTGGGAGAGCTTCTCGGCGTCGAGGCCGTGGTAGCGGAAATACTCCTTCACCGAGGGCACGAAGGAGCCGTGCATGCGCTCGCGCTGGAGCCGCAGCATCATGACGATGTCGGCGCCCGCGATGCCCCGGCGCAGGTCCGAGAAGCACGGGAAGCCCAGCGCCTCGATGCCGACGGGGAGCAGCGTCGAGGGCGCGACGAGGCGCACCTTGGCGCCGAGCGCCGCGAGCAGGATCATGTTCGAGCGCGCGACCCGCGAATGCAGGATGTCCCCGCAGATCGCCACGGTGAGCCCCTGGATGCGCCCCTTGTTGCAACGGATCGTCAGCGCGTCGAGCAGCGCCTGCGTCGGGTGCTCGTGCGCGCCGTCGCCGGCGTTGACGACCGCGCAGTCGACCTTGCGGGCGAGGAGATGCACCGCGCCGGCGGAATGATGGCGCACGACGATGATGTCGGGGTGCATCGCGTTGAGCGTCGCCGCGGTGTCGACGAGCGTCTCGCCCTTCTTCACCGAGGAGGAGGCCACCGCCATGTTCATGACGTCGGCGCCCAGCCGTTTGCCGGCGAGCTCGAAGGAGGCCTGGGTGCGCGTCGAGGGCTCGAAGAACAGGTTGATCTGCGTGCGCCCCCGCAGCGTGGACTTCTTCTTCTCCACCCGCCGCGAGACCTCCACGGCCTCCTCCGCCGCGTCCAGCAACGCCTCGATGTCGAGAGGCGAGAGGCCCTCGATGCCGAGGAGATGGCGGTGCGGATAGCGGGGGCGGGCGTCGGGCATGAGAGGACGGTATAGACGCTCCGGAGGCGGGGGCAAGCGGTCGTGTGGGGCGGTGCCCTTGGAGAAGAGCACCGGGATCGCGAGCCGAGACGTCGCCGAGCCGCGGCGCGCCGGAAGGCCGGCCTCCTGTGCTGCGGGCCGCCGGAGGAACGAGAAGCCGCCTTCGCGCGTATCGCCAGACGCCTCGCTCGCGCGCTTCGAGCGGGCGCGAATCGGATCCGGCCATGCCCTGCGCGCACGTGCGACATGCACGCCAGCGCTGCGCGGCGTCATCCACTTGTCAAACATGACGGGCAGGAGTCACGATCAGGATGGCCGGGCGAGCCCGGTGCCGAGCGCGAGGGGGGCGATCCGACGATGAAGCTCATGTCCCGCACGCAGGCGCGCCTCCAGGCTCTCGTGGGCCGCGTCGACACGCGCTCGGACGCGCAGAAGATCGTCGACGCGCTCATCGCCGAGCGCGGCCAGAAGATCATGGAGGCGTGGTGGTGGCCGGCGGCGAAGCCGCTCGTCGAGGGCGTGCTGCGCTACCCCGAGGCGGTGCGCATGGCCGAGACGATCGCGCCGTTGCAGGCCGACGCCGTGTTCGAGCATCTCTCCCAGCGCCTGAAGCTCGACGTGCGCACGGCGAATGCCGACCGGCTGCCTGCCACGGGCAAGGTCGTCATCGTCTCGAATCACCCCACCGGCATCGCCGACGGCGTCGCGCTCTGGGACGCGGTGAAGAGCCGCCGGCGGGACCTGTCGATCTTCGCCAACCGCGACGCGATCCGCCTCAACCCGCGGCTCGCCGACATCATCGTGCCGGTCGAGTGGCGCTCCGCCTTCAAGACGCGGGAGAAGACCCGCGAGACGATCCGCCTCTCCACCCGCGCCTTCGACGACGAGCGCGCCGTGGTGCTGTTCCCGTCCGGACGGCTCGCCTACTGGAACGACGACGAGAAGCGGCTGTGCGAGCGCCCCTGGATGTCCTCGGCGCTGGCGCTGGCGCGCCGCTACGACGCGCCGATCGTGCCGATCCACATGGGGGCGCGCAATTCCGGCCTGTTCCACTTCCTCGCGCGCGTCTCCACCGAGCTGCGCGACATGACCGTGTTCTACGAGCTGCTCAACAAGACCGGGCGGCGCTTCGACATCCATTTCGGCAAGCCGATCGCGCCCGAGACGCTCGAGGGTCGCGACGTCCAGGTGCTCACCGAGCGGATGCGCGCGCATTGCTTCGAGACGCTGGCGCGCGACCCGGACGCGGACTTCGCGCCCTGATCCGGGTGCGTGGGCGTCAGAGCCCCCGCTTCGCCCGCGCCAGCGCGTCCCCGAACGCGTCGGCGAAGTCCGCGCGCTCGGGCGGCGAGAGCTCGCGGGCGATGACGACGCGCTCGCCGCGGGAGACGAGAGCGAGCGCCATCAGGCCGTAGTCCTCGTCGTGCTCCCGGTCGAGCCGCGTCCAGAGCGGGTTGAAGCGCCGCTCGGAATGCTCCCCGCGATGCGTCACCTTGCGGAAGAGAAGCTCGAGCGGCGTGAGAACCACCTCCTCGAAGCCCTTGGCCGAGCGGAAGCTCGCCTTGAAGGCGATGGCCAGCGCGACGAGGTCGAGGCCGAGGAAGCCGGCGACGGGCCAGGCGCCGAGGACGATGAAGGGGATGCTCGATCCCACCGCCGCGAGGCAGCACAGCACGAGCACCAGCCGCGCGCCCGAAGGCGCGAGCGAGCGGTGCGGAGTGATCCGCGCCGCGAACAGCGGCGCGGGATCGTCTGCAGGGTCTCGTCGGGTCTCGGTGTCGGCCATCGGGGGAACGCCTTGCCGTCGTCGCGGGGGAGAGTATAACGCGCGGGTCGCCGCTTGGGAGTGTGCCGTGCGCCCGAAATCGCCGGAGGAGACGGTCGCCGACGCCGCACCCGCCGACGGGAGCGGGGAGGGGCGGCCCGTTCGCGGACGGAGCGCGACGACGGCGACGGCGAAGAAGGCCTCTAAGCCGAAGCCGAAGCCGAGGACGAGCAAGCCCGCGGCCAAGTTCGCGGGCGCCATCGGCCGCAAGCCGCCCAGGCCCGTCGACGCGGAGACGCGCCGCGAGATCTTCCGCCGCCTCGCCGCCGCCGATCCCGACCCGCGCTCGGACCTCGAGTACACCAACCCCTTCACGCTCCTCGTCGCCGTCGTGCTCTCGGCCCAGGCGACGGACGCGGGCGTCAACAAGGCGACGCGCGTCCTCTTCCCGGTGGCGGACACCCCGGCCGCGATGCTGGCGCTCGGCGAGGAGGGCGTGCGCGAGCGCATCAAGACGATCGGGCTGTTCAACGCCAAGGCGAAGAACGTGATCGCGCTCTCGCGCATCCTCGTCGAGGAGCACGGCGGCGCCGTGCCGGCCGACCGGTCGGTGCTCGAGACGCTGCCCGGTGTCGGGCGCAAGACGGCGGCCGTCGTCGTGAACGTGGCCTTCGGCGAGCCGACGCTCGCCGTCGACACGCACATCTTCCGCGTCTCCCACCGCATCCCGCTCGCCTACGGGCGCGACACGGACGCGATCGAGGCCGCGCTGACCCCGCTCGTGCCGGAACCCTACCGGCGCAACGCGCATCACTGGCTGATCCTGCACGGCCGCTACGTCTGCAAGGCCAGGAAGCCCGAGTGCTGGCGCTGCGTCGTCGCCGATCTCTGCCGCTTCCCGGACAAGACGCCCGCGCCGAAGCCCGGCAAGAGCAAGCCCGGCGCCACGCCGACCATCGAGCCCGAGGAGGACCCGATCCCGTGACCCGTCCCACGATCCCGCTCGAGGAGCGCCTGATCATCGGCCTCGACGTCCCCTCCGTCGAGGAGGCCCGCGCCCTCGTGGCCCGCATCGGCGAGGCGGGGCGGTTCTACAAGATCGGCTATCGTCTCGGCTTCTCGGGCGGGCTCGGCTTCGCACGCGAGCTGGTCGACGCGGGCAAGAAGGTGTTCCTCGACTTCAAGCTCCACGACATCGCCAATACGGTCGAGGAGGGCGTCGCCGCCGTGGCGGCGATGGGAGTCGACTTCCTCACGGTGCACGCCTACCCGCAGACCATGCGCGCGGCGGTCGCCGGGCGCGGGGACGGCGGCCTGCGGATCCTCGCCGTCACCGTGCTGACCTCCTGGGACGACGCCGACCTCGCCGAGGCGGGGTTCTCCGGCGATGTCGCGAGCCTCGTTTCGCGCCGCGCCGCGCAGGCCCGGGACATCGGCATCGACGGCATCGTCGCCTCGGCGGCGGAGGCGGCGCGCCTGCGCGGCGTCGTCGGCGCGGAGATCGCGATCGTCACGCCGGGCATCCGCCCCGCGGGCGCGGAGGCGGGCGACCAGAAGCGCGTCGTGACCCCGGCGGCCGCGCTCGCCGCGGGGGCGGACCACCTCGTCGTCGCCCGCCCGATCATCCGCGCGGAGGACCCGCGTGCCGCCGCGGAAGCCGTGCTGGCGGAGATGGCGCAGGCGGTGTGAGCGTCGCCGCGGCTTGCCTTCGCGCGCCGGTCATCGGCTAGGATGCCGTATCGCGCATCGCGCCGGCATCCTAGCCCGAAACCAGGGGAGACATCATGCCCAAGGCCTATTTCATCGCCCGCGTCACCGTCACCGACCCGGAGCGTTACGCCGAGTACGCGAAGGGCGCCACCGAGGCGATCCGCAAGTATGGCGGGCGGCCGATCGTGCGCGGGGGCGCGATGAAGGTGATGGAGGGCGAGGGCCGCCCGCGCAACGTCGTCATCGAGTTCGAATCGATGGAGCAGGCCGAGCGCTACTATCACTCGCCGGAATACCAGGCGGCCAAGGCCAAGCGCGAGGGCGCCGGCATCGCCGACATGGTGATCGTCGAGGGAGCGGAGTAATGCCCAAGGGCTACTGGATCGGGCGCGTCGACGTGCGTGACGCCGACGCCTACAAGAACTACGTCGCCAAGAACGGCATCGCCTTCGCCGAGTACGGCGGGCGATTCCTCGTGCGCGGCGGCGCCTTCGAGGCCGTGAAGGGCGCGGCGCGGGCGCGCAACGTCGTCATCGAGTTCCCGAGCTACCAGGCGGCCCTCGACTGCTGGAACTCGCCCGCGTACCAGGAGGCGCTGGCCGCGCAGAAGGGCGGCGCGGACGTCGATCTCATCGTGATCGAGGGCTACGACGGGCCGCAGCCCGGTGAGGGCTGACCCCGCGCCCGGCTACCGCATCCGCCCGGCGGCGGAGCCCGACGTGCCGCTCCTGCCGGCCATCGAGGCCTCAGCCGCCACGCTGTTCGCGGAGGCCGGCGCGCCCCTGCCGGAGCCGACGGCGACGATGCCGCCGGAGGCGCTCGACCTGTGCCGGGCGTCCGGCACGCTCTGGATCGCGGCGGATGCGGCGGACACGCCCGTCGGCTTCCTCGCCGCCGGCGAGCTCGACGGCTTCCTGCACGTGCACGAGCTCTCGGTCGCCCGCGCGCACCAGCGCCGCCGGCTCGGCACGGCGTTGATGGCGGCGGCGATCGATTTCGGGCGCTGGGCCTTCGTCCCGGCGATGACGCTCACCACGGATCGCGTCCTGGCGTGGAACAAGCCGTTCTACGCCAAGCTCGGCTTTGTCGAGCTGACGATCGCCGGCCTGCCGCCGGGCCACGCCGCCAGGCATGCGAACGAGATCGCCGCGGGGCTCGATCCGGCGCGGCGCTGCGTCATGGCGAAGGTCCTCTGACGCGCGCCGGCTCCGCCCTGCGCATCGCGCGGAGCGATCCGCCGGCCTCGTGCGTTCCTCTCGCGGGGGCGTACCGGACGAGGTGGAGCGCAGGTGGTCGACGAGATCCTCTATTCGGGCGAGATTCCGCTCTGGGACGTGACGGTCCGGCTTCTGGCGGCGGCCGTCGGGGGCATGCTGCTCGGGCTCGACCGGGAGCTTCGTGGGCGCGCGACGGGGCTGCGCACGCACGGCATGGTCAGCCTTTCCTCCTGCGTCATCACGATCTCGGCCTTCCTCGTCTACGAGCAGGCGCTCGCGACGGGGGACCAGGTGACGGTCGACCCGTTGCGTGCGATCCAGGGCCTCGCCCAGGCGATCGGATTCATCGCGGCGGGCGCGATCTTCGTCTCGAAGGGCGACGTGCGCAACCTCACCTCGGCGGCGAACCTCTGGCTCGCGGCCGCCTTCGGCATCGCGCTCGGCTCGGGGCAGTACACGCTCGCGGCGGTCGCGGTCGTGTTCGGCATGATCATGATGTCGCTCGTGCGGATGATCGAGCTGAAGCTCCACCTCAAGCGGGAGCGCGACGCCGACTGAGGCGCCGCCCCGCGGATCATTCGCAGAGGCGGTAATCGTTCTTCCGCTCGCGCTGGTCGAAGTGCAGGTGGTCGTCGTGGTAGGCGTCCGCGCCGGGCCCGAGCACCGTTCGGAAATGCGCGCACGCGGCCCGGCGGATCTCGCGCTGGAAGGCGGCCTCCGGGTCCTCCTCGGCAGGGTCCTCCTCGGCGCCGCGCGGCTCCACGGGAACGGCGGTGCGTGTCTCGAAGCCGATGCCGGTGAGGTCGAGCGCGTTGGCGAAGGCGTGCTCGGAGAGCCGCGCATTCTCCGCGCGGTTTCGCCCGCGGCAGGCGTAGGAGCCCGACGTGAACAGCGTCGTCGGCCGCGTCCCGAGATGCTCGCGCGCGGCCGGCACCAGCGCCTCCTCGCTCCACCCGGCGAGCGCGCGGGCGACGGGGCACTGGACCGTCACGGCGGGCGAGAGCGCGACGGCGCCCACGGCCTCCACCAGCAGCGGGTAGGCCGCGCCGCAGCGCCCCTCGCCGTCGATCGCCGGCACCTCCTCGTAGACGACGCCGAGATCGTCGAGCTCGGCGAGGCAGGCCTCGTAGTCGGCCCGCTCGGCCGGGTCGGTATCGAGCGGCGCGCGCGGCGCGTCGGGCAGCACAGCCTCGGGCTCCTCCATCGGCGGGCGGCGCGGCGGGAGCGGCGAATCGTCGGTGCGCGCATCGAGGGCGGGGCTTTCGGCCTCGTCGTCCTCGGCGACCGCACCGGGCTCGGGCGCATCCGCCTCACCCTCCGGCGCCTCACCGTCGCGCGTCTCACCGTCCTGCGCCTCGTCCCCCGGCGCGTCGTCCTCGACGGCGGGACGCGCGATGGGAAGCGGCGGGTCCAAGTCGAGCCGTCCCAGGTTCGGCGGGCGCTCGGGCGGGCGCGGGGGCGCCTCCTGCGCGGCGACGGGCACGGCGGCGATGGTGGTCGAGAGCGCCGTCGCCAGCACGGCTCGGCGCAAGCGGCCTGCGAGGGGGCTGCTCGCGAGACGAACGACGCGGCTCATTCGACGAACGCCACCGTCGTGCCGGTCTCGACGAGGTCGGCCAGCTCCTCGGCGTCCCAGTTGGTGAGCCGCACGCAGCCGTGGCTGTACACCTTGTCGATCTCCGCCGGCGTCGGCGTCCCGTGGATGCCGTAGGTCGGCTCGCTCAGGTCGATCCACACGGACCCGACGGGGTTGTTGGGCCCGGGCGGGATCTCGAGGGGCTCGTCGTGATCGCCCTGCTGGAAGTTGACGTCGGGCCGGTAGTAGTAGACCGGATCCGTCGCCACAGCCGTGACCTCGTGCGTGCCGGAGGGGGAGGGCGTCTGCGCACTCCCGACCGTCGCGGGATGGAACAGGACGAGGTTGCCGTCCGAATCGAGCGCCCGCAGTGCGCCGTCGGAGCGGGATACCTCGATGCGCGCGATCGACGCCTCCTGCATGGGCGCGCCCGGCTGCGCGACGAGGATCTCGGTCCCCGCCCGCGAGAAGTCGGCGTCGGGGTTCATCGCGGCGAGGAGGTCCTGGTCCATGTGGAATCGCTCGGCGAGCATCTCCTGCGGGCCGCGATAGGCAAGGTGCTCCATCTCGGCGAGCTCCGCGTAGTCGTCGGGGATCTCGTCGACGAAGGGGCCTGCGACGTCCTCCTCGGTGATCGCGTAGGTCGACAGGACGGGCTCCCCGTCGCCGGCGATCAGCGCCTCGACGACCCGGGGGGCGAGCGGCGCGTCCGCGGCGAGCCCTTCACGGCGCGCGTAGGCCTCGAGCGCCTTGCTCACGTTCTCGCCGAGATAGCCGTCGATGACCCCCGGGGAGACGTCCGCGCGATCGAGCAGGACCTGGAGGCGCAGGATCAGCGGGCTGCGCTCGCCCTCCACCGGCTCGTGGCCGTCGAGACGCGCGGTCTCGACGGCGATCGGGTCGAGAGCCGGCTGGGCGGCGGCGGGCGAGACCGCGGCGGTGGCGAGCCCGATGCCCAGGGCGGCGGCGAAGCTGAGGCGGCGCATGGAAGACGCTCCCGTCGATCGTGTCGATCGTGTCGGCGAGAGCAACGCGCGGGCGCCCGGTAAGCTCCCTCGGGGCGGGGCAGCCCGCATGCGGCCCTCCGAGGCGGGACGAATCGCCGAGCTTCGCACCGGGCGCGACGTGTGATAGATGCGCCTCGCACCGCCCACGCGGCCCCGTGGCGAAACTGGTAGACGCACCGAACTTAAAATTCGGAGCCCTCGTGGCGTGCCGGTTCGAGCCCGGCCGGGGCCACCATCGCGCCGCCGCGCGTATACCTGCAATACAGGCGCGTGTCTCGCATCGTGCGCGGTGCGGCTCGATGACCGAGATCGAATAGAAATAGAACTTTCCTAAAATGCGCCGCTCTTCATACCGTAAAATTGCCCGGTACGATCCTCGCACAGTCTCTGGCCAGCGTCTTGTTCGGTTCCGTTCAGGAACAGCGAGCAAGGGACATTGACACGAGTTGACGAGGAGGCGTTTCGATATGGCGAGCTTCGAATTCGAGCGTTTAACACCGGGAGAACCATTCTCCGCCAGAGTGTCATATCGAGGCGAATGCACCGGGGGCGCATCGGTCGCGCGCAATCGGGCGCGGCGTATTCTCGCGAGGAGATCGGCAGGCGTGCGCCATAATCAGACCATTGTTCAGCTCTTTCTCGAAGGCCACGGTTCGGGAACGGCGGCGTGCGCGCGGTCGGCCGGAGCCGGCACGGACCGCCCGAACGTCCCGCCCCGCGGCGCGCCGGCCGCGGTCACCCTCCCGACCTCGCGAGGATCCGCGTAATGCAGGGACGCTCGAACGCCCCCGGAACGTCGGCCAAGCCGGCGAAGGAGCGGACGCTCCCAATAGACAAGGACGCCTTCTCGCAGCGCCTCTGGCAGGCGATCAAGCGCAGCGGCCTCACCTACAAGGAAACCGCCCGCCGGGCCCAGGAGCACCTGCCGCCGGGCATGCGCATCTCCGACGTCAGCGTCTGGTCCTACGCCAAGGGACGCAGCCTGCCGCGGCGGATGACTCACGTGGAGGCCCTCGGGCGCGTGCTCGGCGTCGAGACGCAGGACCTGCTCGGCTCCGTCGACCTGCAGGGCCCCGCAGCCTCCGCCGCCGAGGAGGCGACCGTCTCGGGCGTGCACGTCGAGGATCTCGGCGACGGGCGCGCCAGGCTCAAGATCGCCATGGCGGCGCCCTGGCCCGTCGCGCTCGAGGTCCTGCGCCTGCTCAAGGGCGAGGACAGCGATGGCGATGACGGCGACCCGAGCGACGGGGACGGGCTCGAGGGCGACGACGAGGAGGCCGGCGACGTTTGCGTCGAAAACGGCGACGAGCCTAACCGACTTTAACGACCCGGGCGCAAATCCGACGCATTCTGCCCCGACCGTCCGGCCCGCTCGTGCCGGACGGTCCGAGCGGAGACAACGAGAGCGTGGCGACGGATCTTGCGGGACACGCCCGCCGGCTGCCGAAGCGACACGCCCCGCCCCCACAGCGTCGAGACACCGGAATGAAGCAGCAACGCCGCTACGCCATCGCGCCGTCCCTGGTGCGCCTGATCCGCCGCGAGCGGCCGGGCGTGCGGGTGCTGGAGGGCCACTTCCCCGACCAGCCGGATCGCCGCTCGCACGTGCGCCTCGAGGGCGATCGCTGCGAGCTCGTCCTGGAGACGCTCCAGGACGGCGCCGTGTCGGGCGAGGAGCGCACCGAGGTCTCGCGCGCGCAGGGCGAGATCCTGCTCGACGTCTGCGCCGGCAAGGTGAGCTACGAGCGCATCCGGATGGATTCGGGCGAGGGGCCGATCGTCGTGGTCGACCGCTATCTCGCGCCCTCGACGGCCGCCGTCGTGCGCGTCGCCTTCGACGGCGAGGGGGAGGCGAGGGCGTTCGGGGCGCCCCCCTGGTTCGGTCCCGAGCTCGTCGGCGAGGAGGCGGTCGAGCCGCGCGCGCTGGCGCTCGGCGCCCGCCCGCCGCTCTGGGAGGGGCCGATCGCGGATGCGGCGCTCGATTCGCTGCTCGACCACCTCGACACGCGCGCCCCGCGATTCGCCGGCCGCGGGCGCGACGACGCGGTGCTGAGCGCCCTCAAGCGCCTCGCCCGCACCGATTCGCCGGCGGGGCAAGCCGCCTCCGCGCCGGCCCCCGCGGCCGCGCATCCGGCGCCGAAGGCGCCGCCGGCCCAGCCCGCGGCTGCGGCACCGGCACCGGCCGGGAACGGCGCCAAGGCCGCCGCCCCGCGCCCGGCGCCGGCCGCTCCGCCGCCCGCCTCGGACTCCGGCGACGGCGCCGCCGAGGACGCCTTGTTCGAGCCCGTCGAGCCGGCGCGGCCGGCCAAGCCGCCGAACGGCGCGGCCGAGCGGCCGTCCTGATCGGCGCGCCGCGCGACGCGGCATAGGTGTACCTCACGACGCGCCATACCCTTGCCTCGCGCGCCCGAGCGGGTCATGTCTGACCCGCGCGCCGCGTGCGCGCTCCCGCGCGCCACACATCTGCGAGAGGCCCCGCATGATCCGCTTCCAGACGCCCGCGCGCCCGGCTCCGGTCGCGCCCGTGCGCGAGCACGTCGTCTGCCTCCACGGCCGGGAGGTGCGCGACCCCTATGCCTGGATCAAGGCGGAGAACTGGCGTGCGGTCCTCGACGACCCGAAGGCGCTCCCGGACGAGATCCGCGCCTATCTCGAGGCCGAGAACGCCTGGGGCGAGGAGGTCCTCTCCGGCACCGCGGGGCTGCGCGCGACGCTCGTCGAGGAGATGCGCGGGCGTATCAAGGAGGACGATTCCTCCGTGCCCGAGCCCGACGGGCCCTTCGCCTACTACACGCGCTTCCGCCAGGGCGGCGAGCATCCGCTCGTGTGCCGGCAGCCGCGGGACGGCGGGGAGGGCACGATCCTGCTCGACGGCGACGCGCTGGCGCAGGACCACGGCTACTTCGCCTTCGGCAGCATCGCGCACACCCGCGACCACGCCCGCCTCGCCTGGGCGAGCGACACGGAGGGGTCCGAAAGCTACGTCGTGCGCGTGCGCGAGCTCGCCACGGGCGGCGACCTTCCCGACCGCCTCGAGCGCGTCGCCGGCGGCCTCGCCTGGAGCGCCGACGGGCGCGCGCTCTACTACGTCGAGCGCGACGAGAACCACCGGCCGGCCCGCGTGCGCCGGCACCTTCTCGGCACGCCCCAGGCGGACGACGTCCTCGTCTACGCCGAGGGCGACCCCGGCTGGTTCGTCAACCTCGGCGAGACCCGCTCGCGCGACTTCGCCGTGATCTCGCTCGGTGACCACGAGACCTCCGAGGCCTGGCTCCTCGATCTCGCCGACCCCGAGGCGACGCCGCGCCTCGTGGCCAAGCGCGAGCGCGAGGTCCGCTACGACATCGAGCAGCGCGGGGACGCGCTCGTGATCCTCACCAACGCGGACGGCGCGGAGGACTTCAAGCTCGTCACCGCGCCCCTGTCCAACCCGTCCCGCGCCAACTGGCGGGACCTCGTCCCGCATCGGCCGGGCACGATGATCCTCGACCACGCCGCCTTCTCGGCCCACGTGGTGCGGCTCGAGCGCGAGGACGCGCGCCCGCGCATCGTGATCCTCGCGCTCGCGACGGGGGAGGAGCACGCGATCCGCTTCGAGGAGGAGACGTATTCTCTCGGCATGCGCGCCGGCGAGGAATACGACTCGACGCGGCTTCGCTTCGTCTATTCCTCGCTGACGACACCCGGCGAGACCTACGACTACGACATGGCCAGCCGCGAGCGAATCCTGCGCAAGCGCCAGGAGGTGCCGAGCGGTCACGACCCGGCGGCCTACGTGACGAGGCGCCTGTTCGCCACCGCCGCCGACGGCGCGCGCGTGCCGATCTCGCTGCTCCACCGGGCGGTCACCCCGCTCGACGGGAGCGCGCCGGCCCTGCTCTACGGCTACGGGTCCTACGGCATCGCCATGCCGGCGTCGTTCCGCACCAACATCCTCTCGCTCGTCGACCGCGGCTTCGTCTTCGCCATCGCCCACGTGCGCGGCGGCACGGAGAAGGGCTGGCGCTGGTACACGGACGGCAAGCGCGAGAAGAAGACCAACACGTTCGCCGACTTCGTCGCCTGCGCAGAGGCGCTGTGCGAAGCGGGCTACACCGCGCGCGGACGCGTCGTGGCGCAGGGCGGCAGCGCCGGCGGCATGCTGATGGGGGCGGTCGCCAACATGGCGCCGGAGCTCTTCGCCGGCATCGTCGCGGAGGTGCCCTTCGTCGACGTTCTCAACACGATGCTCGACGCCGAGCTTCCGCTCACCCCGCCGGAATGGCCCGAATGGGGCAACCCGATCGAGAGCGCGGAGGCGTTCGACCAGATCCTCGCCTACTCGCCCTACGACAACGTGCGCCCCCGGGCCTACCCGGCGATCCTCGCCATGGGCGGGCTCACCGATCCGCGGGTGACCTACTGGGAGCCGACGAAGTGGGTCGCGCGGCTGCGCGCCACGACGACCGGCGGCGGGCCGGTCGTGCTGCACATGAACATGGGCGCGGGCCACGGCGGCGCGTCGGGGCGGTTCAAGCACCTCGAGGAGGTCGCGCTCGCCTACGCCTTCGCGCTCGCGAGCGTGGAGGGGCGGGCGTGATCATCGGCATCGGCTCGGACCTGTGCGACATCCGCCGCATCGAGAAGAGCCTCGCGCGCTTCGGCGAGCGGTTCACCCGGCGCGTCTTCACCGAGGGCGAGCGGCGCCGGAGCGACCGCCGCGCGGCGCGCGCGCCGTCCTACGCGCGGCGCTTCGCGGCGAAGGAGGCCTGCGCCAAGGCGCTCGGCACGGGGCTCTCCGAGGGGGTCTTCTGGCGCGACATGGAGGTGGTGAACCTGCCCTCCGGCGCGCCGACGATGGCGCTCGCGAACGGCGCAGCGTCGCGCCTCGCCGCGATCACGCCGGCGGGACACCGTGCGGTGATCCACGTCAGCCTCACCGACGACCCGCCGCTCGCCCAGGCCTTCGTCGTCATCGAGGCGCTTCCGGCCCCGCCCGGCTGAGCCGGCCCTCGGCGCACCCTGCGGCGACGACGATCTTTTCCCGGGGCGCGCCGCGATTGCGGCCCGTGCGCCTTTCGGATAGACCCGCGCGAGGGGACTGGCATCCCGCGCGCCCGCACCGCGGGGCTCCTCGAGGACGAGCGACTTGACGAACGACGTGAAGGACGACGCGCAGGCCCCAGGGACGAAAGGGCGCCCGGTGACAGCGAAGCAGAAGAGCGACGGCGGCATCCTGGAAACCGTCAAGGTCATCGTCCAGGCGCTGCTGATCGCGCTCGTGGTGCGCACGCTCCTGTTCCAGCCCTTCAACATTCCCTCGGGCTCGCTCGTGCCGACGCTGCTCGTCGGCGACTACCTGTTCGTCTCGAAGTATTCCTACGGCTACTCCCGCTACTCGATCCCCTACGGCCCGCCGGTCTTCGACGGGCGAATCTGGGGCTCGGAGCCCGAGCGCGGCGACATCGCCGTGTTCAAGCTGCCGGCCGACAACGCGACCGACTACATCAAGCGTGTCGTCGGCCTGCCCGGCGACCGCGTGCAGATGATCGACGGCCGGCTCTACATCGACGGCGAGCTCGTCGAGCGCGAGGAGGTCGAGCCCTACGTCACGACGGACCCGTTCGGCCGCACCGTCTCCGTGCCGCGCTATCGCGAGACGCTGCCGGACGGCACCGAGCACTTCATCATCGAGCGCGACGGCGATCGCGGCTTCTGGGACAACACCGAGGTCTACACGGTGCCCGAGGGCCACTACTTCATGATGGGCGACAACCGCGACAACTCGACGGATTCGCGCGACCTCTCGTCGGTGGGCTTCGTTCCCTACGAGAACTTCGTCGGCCGCGCGGAGATCATCTTCTTCTCGATCGACGAGGACGCCTCCGCCTGGCGCGTCTGGGAATGGCCGTGGACGGTGCGCTGGGAGCGCCTCCTCGACCAGATCCGCTGACCGCTCCGATGGCGGCCGCCCGCACGAGCAAGGACCCGCTCGGCCCGCTCGAGGCGCGCGTCGGCCACGTCTTCGCCAACCGCGGCCTGCTCGAGGAGGCGCTCACGCACATGAGCGCCAGCAAGGAGGGCAAGGGCGCGCATTACCAGCGGCTCGAGTTCCTCGGCGACCGGGCGCTCGGCATCGTGGTCGCCGCGCTCCTGTTCGAGACCTTCCCGGACGCCAACGAGGGCGAGCTCTCCAAGCGCTTCTCCGAGATCGTACGCAAGGAGACCTGCGCGGAGGTGGCGCTCGGCTGGGACGTGGCGCCCCACATCGTCTTCGGCCACGGCATCGGCCGCACGGCGGCGCGCGCCAACAAGTCGATCCTCGGCGACGTCTGCGAGGCGATCATCGGCGCGGTCTACGTCGACGGCGGTCACGAGGCGGCGCGCCGGGTGGTGGAGGCGGGTTTCGGGGATATGATCCGCGCGACGCGGCCCGTGCCGCGCGACCCGAAGACGGTGCTCCAGGAGTACCTGCAGGGCCGCGGCGAGCAGCCGCCGCGCTACGCGCTCGTCGATCGCTCCGGGCCGGAGCACGCGCCGTCCTTCCGGGTGGGCGTGGTGATCGCGGGCATGGAGACGATCACGGGCGAGGGCCCGAGCAAGCGCGCCGCCGAGCAGGACGGCGCCCGGGCGGTTCTCGTCGAGCTGGGATTGTGGAAGGACGCCGATGGCGGACGCTGACGACGACAGGCCCGACGACGGGCGGGGCG
Organism: Salinarimonas rosea DSM 21201; assembly: GCF_000429045.1. GTDB lineage: Bacteria > Pseudomonadota > Alphaproteobacteria > Rhizobiales > Beijerinckiaceae > Salinarimonas > Salinarimonas rosea. Next base: position 97,624 of record NZ_AUBC01000004.1, on the reverse strand, counting down.
AGGACGCGCAGGACGCGGAGACGGGCACGGCCGCGGGTCCGACCGCGGCGGGCTTCGTCGCGCTGATCGGGGCGCCCAACGCCGGCAAGTCGACGCTGCTCAACCAGCTCGTCGGCACCAAGATCTCGATCGTCTCGCGCAAGGTGCAGACGACGCGCGCGCTCGTGCGCGGCATCGCCATTCACGGTCGCGCGCAGATCGTCTTCGTCGACACGCCCGGCATCTTCAAGCCCAAGCGCCGGCTCGACCGGGCGATGGTGACCTCGGCCTGGGGCGGCGCGGCGGACGCCGACGCCGTGTGCCTGCTCGTCGATGCCCGCAAGGGAAGCGACGAGGAGGTCGAGGCCATCGTCGAGAAGCTCGCCGACGTGCGGCGCCCGAAGATCCTCGTCCTCAACAAGATCGATCTGATCGAGCGCTCGAAGCTCCTCGCGCTGGCCGCCGCGCTGAACGAGAAGGGCTCCTTCGACCACACGTTCATGATCTCGGCGCTGAAGGGCGACGGCGTCGACCGGCTCATGGAGACGCTGGCCGGCATGATGCCGGAGGGACCCTGGCTCTACCCGGAGGACCAGATCTCCGACGCGCCGCTGCGCATGCTCGCCGCCGAGATCACCCGCGAGAAGATCTACGAGCGCCTCCACGAGGAGCTGCCCTACGAGAGCCACGTCGAGACCGAGAGCTGGGAGATGCGCAAGGACGGCTCCGCGCGCGTCGAGCAGACGATCTACGTGGCCCGCGAGAGCCAGCGCAAGATCGTGCTGGGCGAGGGCGGGCGCACCATCCGCTCGATCGGCCAGGCGGCCCGCAAGGACATCGCCGAGGCGGCCGAGCACCCGGTCCACCTGTTCCTGTTCGTGAAGGTGCGCGAGCGCTGGATCGACGATCCCGAGCGCTACCGGGCGATGGGGCTCGAGTTCCCGCGCGGGTGAGGGAGGGCCCGCCGTGGAGTGGACCGACCAGGGCATCGTGCTCGGCGCCCGCTCCCACGGCGAGAGCGCAGCCATCGTCGAGCTGCTGACGCGCGAGCACGGCCGGCATCTCGGCTACGTCAACGGCGCGCGCGGCAAGCGGCTCGCCGCCGTCGTCCAGCCCGGCAACACGGTGGCGGCGACATGGCGGGCGCGCACCGACGAGCAGATGGGGACCTTCGGGCTCGAGGGCGTCGCGCTGCGCTCGGGCGCGCTGATGGCCTCGCGCCTCGCGCTCTACGGGCTCGCCACGATGAGCGCGCACCTGCGCCACCTGCCCGAGCGCGACCCCCATCCCGCCCTCTACGTCGCGGCCGAGGCGCTCGTCTCCCACCTCGACGACCCCGACCTCGCCCCGCGCCTGTTCGTCGCCTTCGAGCTGGCGCTCCTCGCCGAGCTCGGCTTCGGGCTGGATCTCGGGCGCTGCGCGCTGACGGGCGCAGAGGACGACCTCGCGTGGGTCTCGCCGAGATCGGGGCGGGCGGTCTCGCGCGACGCCGGCGCGCCCTGGGCCGACAAGCTGCTGCCGCTGCCGCCCTTCCTGACGGCTCGGGGCAGGACCGGCGAGGGCGCGCAGGACCCGACACCGGAGGAGATCGCACTCGGGATCGCGCTCACGAGCCACTTTCTCGAGCGCGCCGTGTTCGCGCCGAGCGGCGCGCAGGCGCCGCCGGAGCGCCTGCGGCTGGTCGGCCTGGCGGTGGCGACCGCGGCGTCCCGGTCCGAGGCGTGACGAGCGTGGACAACTCGCGTCGGGCCCGTTGCGCCCTCTTGCCCACGTACCCGATCCGTTCTAGCACACGCAATCGCACCATCCCGCGAGGAGCCGCATGGGCAAGCCCGTCGATCCGCCGTCCGGCCCCGACGCCGAGAGCATCAACCTGAAGGACGCGCTCGAGGAGCGCTACCTCGCCTACGCGCTCTCGACGATCATGCACCGCGCGCTCCCCGACGCGCGCGACGGGCTCAAGCCCGTGCACCGGCGCATCCTCTACGGCATGCGGCTGCTTCGGCTCGATCCCGGCACCGCGTTCAAGAAGTCGGCCAAGGTCGTCGGCGACGTGATGGGCTCGTTCCATCCCCACGGCGACCAGGCGATCTACGATGCGCTGGTGCGCCTCGCGCAGGACTTCGCCTCGCGCTACCCGCTCGTCGACGGCCAGGGCAATTTCGGCAACATCGACGGGGACGCGGCGGCCGCCTACCGCTACACCGAGGCGCGCATGACCGAGGTCGCGCGCCTGCTGCTGGACGGGATCGACGAGGACACGGTCGACTTCCGGCCGAACTACGACGGCTCGACGGAGGAGCCCGTCGTCCTGCCGGCGGCCTTCCCGAACCTGCTCGCCAACGGCTCGCAGGGCATCGCGGTGGGCATGGCGACGTCGATCCCGCCGCACAACGCGGCCGAGCTGTGCGACGCGGCGCTCTACCTGATCGACCATCCGCAGACGACGTCCGAGCAGCTCCTCGCCTTCGTGCCGGGCCCGGACTTCCCGACCGGCGGCATCATCGTCGAGAAGCGCGAGCAGATCGTCGAGGCCTACAATACCGGCCGCGGCGGCTTTCGCGTGCGTGCGCGCTGGCACAAGGAGGACGGCGGGCGCGGGCAATGGGCGGTGGTGGTCACCGAGATTCCCTACGGCATCGGCAAGTCCCGCATGATCGAGAAGATCGCGGAGCTGATGGCCGAGCGCAAGCTCCCGCTCGTGGCGGACGTGCGCGACGAGTCGGCCGAGGACGTGCGCATCGTGTTCGAGCCGCGCGCGCGCACGGTCGACGCCGCGCTGATGATGGAATCGCTCTTCCGGCTCACGGACCTGGAGGCGCGCATCCCGCTCAACATGAACGTGCTGGTCGGAGGCACGGTGCCCCGCGTCATCGGGCTCGCCGAGGCGCTCCGGGCCTGGCTCGACCATCGCCGCGACGTGCTCCAGCGCCGTTCGCGCCACCGCATGGCGGCGATCGACCGCAGGCTGGAGATCCTGCGCGGCCTGCTCGTCATCTATCTCGATCTCGACGAGGTCATCCGCATCATCCGCGAGGAGGACGAGCCGAAGGCGGAGCTGATGCGCACCTTCGAGCTCACCGAGATCCAGGCGAACGCCATCCTCGATACGCGCCTGCGGAGCTTGCGCAAGCTCGAGGAGATGGAGCTCAAGCGCGAGCTCGACGCGCTGACCGAGGAGCGCGGCGGGCTGGAGGCGCTGCTCGCCAGCGAGCAGAAGCAGTGGAAGACGGTGGCCAAGCAGATCCGCGAGGTGCGCAAGAGCTTCTCCGGCGAGACCGCTGTGGGGCGCCGGCGAACCAGCTTCGAGGACATGCCCGACACGGCGGGTATCGACATCACCGAGGCGATGGTCGAGCGCGAGCCGATCACCGTCATCGTCTCGACGAAGGGCTGGATCCGCGCGCTCAAGGGCCACGTTCAGGACGTCTCCTCCGTCGCCTTCAAGGGTGACGACGCGCTCGCCTTCTCCTTCCACACGGAGACGACGGCGAAGGTCCTGGCGCTCGCGACGAACGGCAAGGCCTTCACCCTCGATGCGTCGAAGCTGCCGGGCGGGCGCGGCTTCGGCGACCCGATCCGGCTCATGGTGGACTTCGACGACGACGCCGAGATCGCCGCGATCTTCCCCTTCGTCGCGGGCCAGAAGCGGCTCCTCGTGTCGTCGGACGGGCGCGGCTTCGTCGCGCCGACGGACTCGCTCGTCGCCAACACCCGCAAGGGCAAGCTCGCGCTCAACGTCGACGCGGGGGCGAAGGCCGTCCTCGCCGTGCCGGCGGAGGGCGATCACGTCGCGATCGTCGGCGAGAACCGCAAGCTCCTCGTCTTCCCCCTGGCACAGGTGCCCGAGATGACCCGCGGCAAGGGCGTTCGGCTCCAGCGCTACCGCGACGGCGGCGTGTCGGACGCCAAGATCTTCCCGCTCGCCGACGGCCTCACCTGGGTCGACACGTCCGGCCGCACCTGGACCGTCAAGGGCGAGGACCTGCGCGACTGGATCGCCAACCGCGCCGACGCCGGTCGCCTGCCGCCGAAGGGCTTCCCGAAGACGAACCGGTTTTCGTAATCGTGCGAAGCGGCACGCCAGTATTTCACATAAATGCGTTGCGCATCGTTAACCCCGCTGCGTGCACGGTCCCGGCTGTGCAGAAGACAGACGAGCGCGCCGCTCGAACGGCGCGCCTCCGGGAGAGTGCGATGACGACGTTGGCCCGCCTCGTCTATGTCAGCCGCCCCCGCATGGCGGGCCGGCGCGGGGGATTCCTGGCGATGTGCGACGAGATCCTGGTCGAGGCACGGCGGAGCAACGCCGACGCCGCGATCACCGGGGTGCTCGTCGCCGGCCCGGGCCTGTTCGCGCAAGTGCTCGAAGGCGGCCGCGCCGCCGTGTCCGAGACCTTCGCACGCATCTGCCGCGACCCGCGCCACGAGGCGATCGAGATCCTCGAGATGCGCGCCGTCGACGAGCGGCGCTTCGCCAAATGGAGCATGGCATTCAGCGACATCGATGGCGCGCCCGCCGCGCTCGTCGCGCGGTTCCGGCAAGGGCGCGACCTCGACGTGCGGGCGATGACGCCCACCGCCGTTCTCGCCTTCATGGAGGCCGCCGCGCAGGCGCAGGCGCAGGACAACGCGCTTCTCGGCGCGCCCCGCCCGAGCGCCGGATACGTCGACGACATCGTGTTCGTCCGCGCCGCGGAGTAGGCGAGGGGCCGCCTCAGGAGCGGCCGAGGCGGTCGAGAACCCCCTCCGCCGCGGCACGACCGGTGGCGAGGCAGCCCTGCAGGAGGTAGCCGCCCGTCGGCGCGTGCCAGTCGAGCATCTCGCCGGCGACGAAGGTGCCCGGGCGCGCCCGCAGCATGAAGCGGTCGTCGATCGCCTCGGCGCGGACGCCGCCGCGGGTGGAGATGGCGCGCTCGAGCGGGCGCATGGCCGCGACGTCGAGGGCGCAGTCCTTCGCGCGGGCGGCGAGCGCCGCCGGCTCCGCGGGCAGGGGACCCGCCTCCCGCATCAGCCCGATCGCCGCAGGCGCGAGCCCGGCGCGGCGCAGCCGCTCGGTGAGCGTGCGCCCCTTCAGCGCCGCCGCGACGCGCGCGGCGAGGGCGTCGGCCGCGAGGTCGGGACGCAGGTCGAGACGCAGCGCCACCGTGCCGGCGGCGTCGAGGGCTTCGCCGATCTCCGCCGAGCGGGCGTAGACGCCGGTGCCCTCCAGGCCGTGCGCGGTGATCATCGCCTCGCTCGTGCCCGCGCCGTCGGCCGGTGCTCCGACGCCGATGGCGATCCGCTTGAGCGGCGTGCCGGCGAAGCGCTCGCGGAAGATCGCGCTCCAGGCGATCTCGACGCCCGCGTTCATCGCCGCGAGCGGCGCGACCGGCACGCACGCTTCGGCGAGGATCGGCGCCCACGCGCCGTCCGAGCCCAGCCGCGACCAGGAGGCGCCGCCGAGCGCCAGGATTGTCGCATCCGCCGCGAGCGTGCGCGCCTCGCCGCCGCTCTCGACCCGCAGACCGCCATCGGCGGCGAACCCGATCCACCGCGTGCGGGTCTCGAGCCGCACGCCCGCCGCCCCGAGCCGCGCGAGCCAGGCACGGGCGAGGGGGCTCGCCTTGAAGCTCTTCGGGAAGACGCGGCCCGACGACCCGACGAAGGTCGCCTCGCCGAGCCCGTCGGCCCAGGCGCGCAGGTCCTGCGGCGGGAAGCGTGCGATCGCCTCCCGCACCGCCGGCGCGACGCTGCCGCCGAACTGCGCGAGGAAGCGTTCGAGCGGCTCGGAATGGGTCAGGTTGAGGCCGCCGCGACCCGCGAGCAGGAATTTTCGCGCGGGGCTCGGCATGCGCTCGAGCACCGTGACCGTGACGCCGCCCGCCTCCACGAGCCGCTCGGCGGCGGCGAGGCCGGCAGGGCCGGCGCCGACGATGACGACGTGGGGGAGGCTCACCTGCGGGCTCCTTCTCTCGTTCTCCCGCGTGCGGGGCGGGGACCATCGTCCCGCGGCGCGGGCTTGTCCAGTGGGGGAGCCGGGCACGGCCACGATCCGGCCGCCTTGATTTCGCCCGTGGCCGGGGGCAGGGGAGGCGGGCCATGAAGATCCTGCTCGCCGCCGCCCTCGCCGTCCTCCTGTCCGCCTGCGCGCTCCTGCCGGAGCGCGCCGGCCCGATCACGATCGAGCGGGAGCACGCGGAGGCGATGGCGCGGATGCTGTCGGACTACCGGCGGGCGAACGGCCTCGGGTCGGTTCGAGTCGATCCCACGCTGATGGCAGCGGCGGAGCAGCAGGCCCGCACCGTCGCGGCGCGCGATCGGCTCGACCACGGCAACTTCGCCGCCCGCATCCACCGCCACCGCGTCGACACCGATCGCGCCTTCGAGAACCTCGCCGCGGGAGACCCGACGCCGCAGGCCGCGCTCGCGACCTGGAAGGCCTCTCGCGATCACCAGCGTGCGCTGGTCAGCCCCGAATCGACACGGATCGGCTACGTGCGCGCGCTCGCACCGGAAACGCGCCACCGCACCTTCGACGTGCTCGTCCTCGCGTCCGACTGAGCCTGCCCGCGCGCGTTCATCGGCGCGACGCGACCGCGACGATGTCGGCGAGGAGGGCGTGCAGCCGGTCCCGGTAGCCGGTGCGGGCGGAGGGGCGCGTCTCGTCGGACGTCATCACAACGACGAGGCCGAGCTCCGGCACGATGTAGAGCATCTGGCCGCCGTAGCCCCAGGCGTAGCGCACGTCGCGACCGCCGATCTCCCGGGCGAACCAGGCATAGCCGTAGCCGTCCCCGGTGAAGCGGGAGCGGGTACGAGGCGTCCAGCTCTCCTCGACCCAGCCCTCGGGGATCACCTGCGTGCCGTCGGTGGCCCGCCCGCCCCCGGCGTAGGTCTCGCCGAAGGCCAGCAGCGAGCGCGGCGTCATCGCCATCTGGTTGCCGCCGAGGTGAATCCCCCGCGGGCTCGTCTCCCAGCCGGTGATCCCGAACCCGTCGATCGCGCCGAGCCAGTCGTCGGCGAGCGCGCGCGTCGAGCGGCCGCTCTCGCGGGCGAGAATCGCCGAGAGGAGATGCGTCGAGCCGGTGGAGTAGAGCATCGCGCCGCCGGGCTCCTCGACGAAGGGCCGCGCCAACGCGTCGCGCACCCAGTCGCGGCTCGCCACCCACGATCCGTAGTTCGCCCCGGACGTCCGTTCCAGACCCGCGCGCATGGTCAGCAGATGGCCGATCGTGATCCGGTAGAGACGCGGGTCCGGGTCGGCGGGCAGCTTGTCGCGCAGGAGCGGCGCGATCGGCTGGTCGACGCCCTCCAGGAGCCCGCGCTCGATGGCGATGCCGACCAGCGCCGAGACGATCGCCTTCGAGGCGGACTTGATGTTGGTCGGCCGGTCGGGCGACGCGCCGCCGTAGCCGCGCTCCGCGAGCAGCGTCCGGTCGCGGGAGACGAGCACGGTCTCCAGCGCGTCGAGCTCCGCCGCATCCTCGAGGAGCGCGTCGAGCGTCTGCGCCGGCGCGGCCTCGTCCTGCGCGCGGGCGAATGCCGGCGCGAGGGCCGCGGCGGCGGCGAGGGCGAGGGCGGACCGGCGGGTGAGGGATGCGGGCATGGGATGGAAGCTAGGGGCGGGGAGGGCGTCGGCCAAGCCGCACCTGCGCGGCGTGCGCGACTTCTCCTTGCTTTCGGCTCGCGCTCGGCTATCAGGGCGCTCCGCCGCATCGAGGAGCCGCGCCATGAGGCCCGAGGACGTCGCCGCCTGCTGGGAAGGGAACGCCGAGGCCTGGACGCGGCTCGTCCGTGCCGGGCACGACCGCTATCGCGACACGCTGAACACGCCCGCCTTCCTGGCGATGCTCCCGCCGGTCGCCGGCCTCGCGGGGCTCGATCTCGGCTGCGGCGAGGGCGCCAACACCCGCGCGTTGGCGCGGCTCGGCGCGCGCATGACCGGCATCGACGTCGCGCCCACCTTCGTGCGCCACGCCGAGGAGGCGGAGGCGGCCGAGCCGCTGGGCATCCCCTACCGCGTCGCCGACGCCGCGGCGCTGCCGTTCCCGGACGGGAGCTTCGCCTTCGCCACCGCCTTCATGTCCCTTATGGACATGCCGGATCAGGCGGCGGCGCTGGCCGAGGCGCGGCGCGTCCTGGCGCCCGGCGGCTTCCTGCAGTTCTCGATCCTGCATCCCTGCTTCGTGCCCCCGCACCACCGCAACATCCGCGACGCGGAGGGCCGGGTGGTCGCGCTCGAGGTCGGCCGCTACTTCGAGGAGCTGGACGGCGACATCGAGACCTGGATCTTCTCGACCGTCCCGCCCGAGGAGCGCGCGACGACCCCGCCCTTCCGCACGCCGCGCTTCCACCGCACGCTGTCGCGCTGGGTCGAGATGGTGGTCGCGGCCGGCTTCCTGATCGAGGCGATGGGCGAGCCGCGCGCCACCGAGGCGGAGGCCGCGGCCGAGCCCGTCGTCGCGGACACGCGCAACGCGCCGATCTTCCTGCACGTGCGCTGCCGGAAGCCGGGGTAGCCCTACTCCGCCGCCTCCCGCGCTCCCACCTCGGGCGCCCTCGGCCGCTGGCGCGTGTCCCAGTGCGGGTCCTCGTGCCAGGGCGCGTTCGACGGCGCCAGCGGCTCGCGGCCGCGGATGATGTCGGCGGCCTTCTCGGCGAGCATGACGGTGGGGGCGTTGAGGTTGCCCGAGACGATCGAGGGCATGATCGCCGAATCGACCACCCGGAGCCCCCGGATGCCGTGCACCCGGCAGTCCCCGTCGACCACCGCCATCGGGTCCGAGCCCATCTTGCAGGCGCCGGAGGGGTGGTAGGCGCTCTCGCAGTTCTGCGCGACCCAGGCGTCGATCTCGGCATCGGTGCGCACGTCCGGCCCCGGCGCGAGCTCGGCGCCGCGGAAGCGGTCGAAGGCCGGCTGCGCGAAGATCTCGCGGGTGAGCCGCACGGCCGCCCGCATCTCCTCCCAGTCCTCGGGGTGGGACATGTAGCGCGGGTCGATGATCGGGTGCGCCGCCGGGTCCGCGTTCGCGAGCCGCATCTTGCCGCGGCTCTTCGAGCGCATCGGCCCGACATGGGCCTGGTAGCCGTGCCGGTCGGACGGGTTGCGGCCGTCGTAGCGCACGGCCATGGGCAGGAAGTGGTACTGCAGGTCCGGGTGGCGCACGCCGGGGCGCGAGCGGATGAAGCCGCCGGTCTCGAAATGGTTGGTCGCGCCGAGCCCGGTCTTCCGGAGGTACCATTCGAGCCCGATCTTCACCTTGGCGACGGGGTTCAGCGCCGAGTAGAGCGTGATCGGCTCGCGGCTCTCCTGCTGGACGTAGATCTCGAGATGGTCCTGCAGGTTCTCGCCCACGCCCGGCAGGTCGTGGCGCGGCGTCACGCCCGCCGCCTTCAGCTCGTCCGCATTGCCGATGCCCGACAGCATCAGCAGGTGCGGGGAGCCGATGGCGCCGGCGGAGAGGATCACCTCGCGCTCGGCATAGAGACGCTCCAGCCCGTCCGCGGCGTCCGCCACGACGACGCCGCGGGCGCGATCGCCCTCCAGGATGATCTCCAGCGTCGAGACCCCGGTGCGCACGGTGAGGTTCGGCCGGCTCATGGCCGGGCGCAGGTAGCCCATGGCGGTGGACCAGCGCCGGCCCTCGTGGACCGTCATGTCCATCGTGCCGACGCCTTCCTGCTGGTAGCCGTTCTGGTCCTCGGTGCGGTCGTAGCCCGCCTGCACCCCGGCTTCGACCCAGGCGCGGTAGAGCGGGTTCTGCGCGATCCCGGTGGACACGCGAAGCGGCCCCTCGCCGCCGTGATAGGCGTCCGGCCCCTTGCCGCGCGCCTCGGCCTTGCGGAAGTAGGGCAGCACATTGGGGTAGGACCAGTGCGCGAGCGCCGGATCCTCCTGCGCCCAGCGTTCGTAGTCGAGCGCGTGGCCGCGGACATAGGCCATGCCGTTGATGGTGGACGAGCCGCCGAGCACCTTGCCGCGCGGCCAGTGCATCCGCCGCCCCGCGAGGGTCGGCTGCGGCTCGGTCCAGTAGTCCCAATTGTAGGTCTTGCCCTGCATCGGGTAGGACAGCGCGCTCGGCATGTGCAGGCGCCAGTCCCACCAATGGTCCTTCGGCCCGGCCTCGAGCAGGAGCACCGAGACGTCCGGGTCCTCGGAGAGCCGGTTCGCCAGCACGCACCCCGCGGAGCCGGCACCGACGATGATGTAGTCGTGGGATTTGCTCATGATGCTGCTCAATACGGCGCGTCGACGTCGCCCAGGGCGACGTACACGCTCTTCTCCTGGGTGTAGTGCTGGATGGCGGCGTGGCCGTTCTCGCGGCCGAGACCGGACTGCTTGACGCCGCCGAAGGGCATCTCGATGGGCGTGAGGTTGTAGGCGTTGATCCAAACGGTCCCCGCCTCCAGCGCCGCCGCGACGCGGTGGGCGCGGGCGAGGTCGTTGGTGAAGACGCCCGCCGCGAGCCCGTAGGGCGTGGCGTTGGCGCGGGCGACGACCTCCTCCTCGTCGTCGAAGGCGAGCACGGTCATCACGGGGCCGAAGATCTCCTCGCGCACCACGTCCATCTCGTCCGTGCACTCGGCGAAGACCGTCGGCGCCACGTAGAAGCCCTTGTCGAGGCCGTTCGCGGTGACGCGATCGCCGCCGGTGAGAACCCGCGCGCCGGACGCCCGCCCGCGCTCGATGGCGGCCAGCACCTTGCCCATGTGCTCGTGCGAGATCAGCGGGCCGACATGCGTCGCCGGGTCCATCGGGTCCCCGATCACCATGGCCTTCGTGCGCGCCACGAGCTTGTCGAGGAAGGCGTCCATCGCCTTGCGCTGGACGAAGACGCGGGTGCCGTTCGAGCAGATCTCGCCCTGGGAGTAGAAGTTGCCCAGCAGCGCACCGCCGACCGCGTTGTCGAGCTTCGCGTCGTCGAAGACCACGAGCGGCGACTTCCCGCCGAGCTCCATCGTCACGTGCTTCAGGGTCGAGGCCGCGTCCGCCATCACCGCCTTGCCGGTGCCGACCTCGCCGGTGAGCGAGACCTTGGCGATGCCGGGATGGCGCGTGAGCAGCCGGCCGGTGTCGGCGAAGCCCTGGACGACGTTGAACACGCCCGCCGGCAGCCCGGCCTCGGCGTAGATCTCGGCGAGCGCCATGGCGGTGAGCGGGGTCAGCTCGGCGGGCTTGAAGATCATTGCGTTGCCGCAGGCGAGCGCGGGTGCCGACTTCCAGCACGCGATCTGGATCGGATAGTTCCAGGCGCCGATCCCGGCGCAGACGCCCAGCGGCTCGCGGCGGGTGTAGGCGAAGGCCTCCGGCCCGAGCGGGATGTGCTGGCCGGTGAGGGTCGGCGCCATGCCGGCGTAGTACTCGAGGCAATCCGCGCCCGAGATCACGTCGACGACCGAGGTCTCCGAGATCGGGCGGCCGGTATCCTGCGTCTCGAGCCTCGCGAGATCGTCGTTGCGCTCGCGCAGGATCGCGGCGGTGCGCATCAGGACGCGCCCGCGCTCGATGCCGGTCATGCGCGACCAGACCCGGAAGCCCTCGCGGGCGGCCGCGACGGCCGCCTCGACATCCGCCTCGCCGGCGACGTCGACGGTCGCGAGCACGGCGCCGTCGGCCGGGTTGCGGGTCTCGAAGCGCTCGCCGGAGGCGGCGGGGCGGCGCTCGCCGCCGATGAACAGGGGGAGGTGGGTGGTCACGCCGTCTTCCTCTTCTTCTCTCGGGCGGCTTCGTGCGCGGGCGCAGAATTGCGCGCCGGCTCGCGGCCGACGCCGCGGGCGGCGAGGTGCAGGTCGATCGTCTCGCCGACGAGCCGCCGGGCCGCGATGATGTCGAGCCCGCCGCCGTCGAGCCCGGCGCGGACCCAGACGCCGTCGATCAGGCTCGCCGCCACCTCCGCGAGGTGGGCGGCCTCGCCGGCCGGCAGCCCGAGCCGGCAGAACTCGCGCTTGAGGTTCGAGTGCAGCCGTCGGCGGTAGATCCGCTGGAGGCGGCCCAGCTCCGGCACGTGCGGCACCTGGCCCCAGAAGGCGAGCCAGGCGGAGACCGTCTCGCGGGCGCACTGGCTCTCGTCGAAGTTCGCCGCGACGATCGCCGAAAGCCGCGCCCGCGGCGCCTCGCCGGCCTCGACGAGCCGGCGCGCGACGAGCGTCTGCAGGTCGGTGAGGAGCGAGCGCATGGTCGCTTCCAGGAGCTCGTCCTTCGAGCCGAAGTAATGTGCGATCAGCCCGGCAGACATGCCCGCGCCCTTGGCGATCCGCGCCATGGTCGTCGCGTCGTATCCATGCGCGTGAATCGCCGCGATCGTCGCGTCGATCAATTGCTTGCGTCTGATCTTCGATACGCCGACACGCGGCATCCGGGACACCTTCGAGGGAAATCTTCGCGGTGGGTTGACATCCGCACCGTGCCCGATCTTAATTGAACGGTCAATCAATTTTGGCCCAGACGAGAAGCCGCATCCGCCGAGGCGCATTCCCGCGCACCGGCCGCGGCGGTGTATCCGCGAGCCGCCGGGCGGCGTGCGGATACGCCCGGAACGGGCCCGACGAGGAGAGACGACCCGATGACGATCCGCCTTCCCGCACTGGCCGCCGCGAGCGTCCTCGCCCTGTCGACCGCGCCGGCCCTGGCGCAGGTCCCCGACGCCTGCCGCGCCCCGGTCTTCGCCGATGTCGGCTGGACGGACATCACGGCGACCACCGCCGCCGTCTCGGTCGTGCTCGAGGCGCTGGGCTACGCGCCCGAGGCGGAGCTGCTCTCCGTGCCGGTGACCTACGCCTCGCTCGCCAACGGCGACGTCGACGTCTTCCTCGGCAACTGGATGCCGACCATGGCCGCCGACATCGCGCCCTACCGGGAGGCCGGCACGGTCGTCTCGCTGGAGAAGCCGAACCTCGTCGGCGCCAAGTACACGCTCGCGGTGCCGGCCTATCTCGCCGAGCAGGGCCTCACCGACTTCGCCGACATCGCCGAGTTCCGGGAGCAGCTCGACGGCGAGATCTACGGGATCGAGCCCGGCAACGACGGCAATCGGCTGATCCAGTCGATGATCGACGAGGACATGTTCGATCTGGGCTCCTTCGAGGTGGTCGAGAGCTCCGAGCAGGGCATGCTCGCCCAGGTGCGCCGTGCGGAGGCGCGCCAGGAGCCGATCGTCTTCCTCGGCTGGGAGCCGCACCCGATGAACGCCAACTTCGACCTCGTCTACCTCTCGGGCGGCGACGACGTGTTCGGCCCGAACTTCGGCGGTGCCGAGGTCTACACCAACGTGCGCGCCGGGCTGATGGAGGAGTGCGAGAACCTCGCCACGCTCCTGACGAACCTCGAGTTCTCGCTCGCCATGGAGAACGAGATCATGGGTGCGATCCTCGACGAGAACGCGGTCCCCGAAGACGCGGCCCGCGCCTGGCTCTCGCAGAACGTCGACACGGCGCTCGCCTGGGTCGAGGGCGTCACCACCGTCGAGGGCGCCGACGGCGCCGAGGCCGTGCGCGCCGCGCTCGCGCAGTAAGGGCACCGACCACGGGTCCTCCCCGGAGGGGAGGAGTCCGCGCGAAGCGCGGGCGGTGGGGCCGTTCGATGCATCGAGTGGCCGGCCCGCCGCCCGCCCCACCCTCGGGCCTTCGGCCTCCGTCCTCCCCTGCGGGGAGGTGGCGGCTGCGGCGAGCGAAGGAGACTAGCCATGGACCCCGTCGCCTGGCTCACCGACAACAAGATCCCGCTCGGCGGGCTCATCCGCGACGGCGTGGACTGGCTCAACGACCACGCCGCCTTCGTCTTCTACGCGATCTCGGACGGGCTCGGCTTCGTCATCGACGGGGTCACCGAGGCGCTCCTGTGGGCGCATCCCCTCGCGATCGTGGCGATCTTCGGCGCGCTCGCGTGGATCATCCACCGCGAGTGGAAGCTGCTCGCGCTCGTCGTCGTCTCCTTCCTGCTCGTGATCAACCTGGGCTATTGGGAGGAGACGATGGAGACGCTCTCCCTCGTTGTCTTCGCCACCGCGCTGTGCATGCTCATCGGCGTGCCGCTCGGGGTCGCGGCGGCGCATCGCGCCTGGCTCTACCAGGTCCTGCGCCCGATGCTCGACCTCACCCAGACGATCCCCACCTTCGTCTACCTGATCCCGACGCTGATCCTGTTCGGGCTCGGCGTCGTGCCCGGCCTGATCTCGACGGTGATCTTCGCAGTCGCCGCCCCGGTGCGCCTCACCTATCTCGGCGTCACCTCGACGCCCAAGGCGCTGATCGAGGCGGGCGAGAGCTTCGGCGCGTCGAGGCGCCAGATCCTGTGGAAGGTGGAGCTGCCGCACGCGCTCCCCACCATCATGGCGGGGCTGACGCAGTGCATCATGCTCTCGCTCTCCATGGTGGTGATCGCCGCCCTGGTCGGCGCCGGCGGGCTCGGCCAGCCGGTCGTGCGGGCGCTCAACACCGTCAACATCGCCATGGGCTTCGAGGCCGGGCTCGCCATCGTGCTGCTCGCCGTCGTGCTCGACCGCCTGTGCAAGCAACCCGAGAGGTCCACCCGATGACGGGCCAGCCGACGACCCGCGACATCGCCGTGCGCTTCGAGCACGTCGACGTCGTCTTCGGCGGGCGCGAGCGCGAGGCGCTCGCCCGCCTCGACCGCGGCGAGGACCGCGAGACGATCCAGCGCGAGACCGGCGCCATCGTCGGCGTCGCCGACGCGAACCTCGCGGTCGCCGAGGGCGAGATCTCGGTGCTGATGGGGCTCTCGGGCTCGGGCAAGTCGAGCCTGCTGCGCTGCGTGAACGGTCTCAACCGGGTCTCGCGCGGGCGCGTCCTCGTCTCGCTCGACGGCGAGGAGATCGACGTCGCCTCCTGCCGGCCCGCCGACCTCAAGCGCCTGCGCGGCAGCGGCGTCGCCATGGTGTTCCAGCAGTTCGCGCTGCTGCCCTGGCGCACGGTGGCGCAGAACGTCGGCTTCGGGCTCGAGGTGAACGGGCGCTCCAAGGCGGAGATCGATCGCGTCGTCGCCGAGAAGCTCGCGCTGGTCGGCCTCTCCGACTGGGCCGGCGCCTACGGGCACGAGCTGTCGGGCGGCATGCAGCAGCGCGTCGGCCTCGCCCGCGCCTTCGCCATGGACGCACCGATCCTGCTCATGGACGAGCCGTTCTCGGCGCTCGACCCCTTGATCCGCTCCAAGCTGCAGGACGAGCTCGTGCAGCTGCAGAAGGAGCTGAAGAAGACGATCCTCTTCGTCTCCCACGACCTCGACGAGGCGATGAAGATCGGCGACCGCATCTCCATCATGGAGAGCGGTCGCATCGTCCAGACCGGCACGCCCGAGGACATCGCGCTCGCCCCGGCCAACGCCTACGTGGCGGAGTTCGTGGCGCACATGAACCCGGTCAACGTCCTGCGGGGGCAGAGCCTGATGACGCCGCTCGAGGCGTTGACGCGGCTGCGCGACGGGCGCCTCGTCGCCGAGCCGGGCTCGGGCGTGACGCTCGAGATCGCCGAGGACGGCGCCGTCGCCGGGGCGCGGATCGACGGGCGCGGCCCTGCGCCGGTGCGGATCTGGGAGGGCGAGGCGAGCCACGCCGTCGCCAGCCCGGCGGACGCCGTCGTCGTCGTCTCGCCCGACGTCACCCTGCGCGAGGCGATGGAGATCCGCCGCCTCACCGGTGCGATCCTCGTCGTCGCCAAGGACGGGCGGGCGCTCGGCGTGCTCGGCGAGAAGGAGCTCTACGACGGCGTGCTCGGCGCGACCGAGCGGCCCGAGCCGGCGGCGGACCCGCGTGAGGGCACGTCGTCCGCGGCATGACGCCGGAGCGCGACGCGGGCCCGCCGCGGAAAGCCTCGGGCTTGCCCGAGCGGGCGGGGAGGGGGCATGCTCGCGGCCGAGCCGGCGACGCCCGTCCTTCCTCCCGCCCGCAGGAGCCTTCGCGATGAGACCACAGCGCCCGCGCCGACCGCTCCCGCCCCGCCGCGCACCATCGCCGATGGCGCGGCTCGCGCTCGGGATCGTCGGGCTCGTCGCGATCCTGACGCTGATCTTCTACGGCTGAGAGACCAAAAAAGGCGGCCCGCCGGCGCCGGCAGGGCGCGCAGGCGGGCCGCAGTCGAGGCGGGAGCCGCTCCGTGCGCTCCCGGGAACGACCCTACGCGGCCCACCTGAACCGCGCCTGAACCGGCCCCGAATCACAGGGCTCAGCGGTAGAGATCCGCCCGCGTCGGCGGCAGGCCGGAGGGGCCGCGGATGCGTTTCGACGCGAGCGTCTGGTTGATGTAGGCCCCGCCGCGGGCGAAGGCCATCGAGCAGCCGGCGAGGTAGAGCAGCCACATCCGCACCTTCTGCGGCCCGACCAGCGCTTCCGCCTCGGCGCGACGCTCGAGCAACCGCTTCCACCAGAGATAGGTCGTCTTCTGGTAGTGCTCGCGCCAGCCCTCGACGTCGTGGATCTCGAACCCGGCGCGCTCGAGATTGGCGATCGACATGCCCAGATGGTCGAGCTCGCCGCCGGGAAAGATGTAGCGCACGAGCGCCCGGTACTCGGACGTCATCCGGGCGAAACGCTTGTCGCTCTTCTTGGCGCGCCGCGCGATCGTGTGGTGCAGGTAGAGCCCCTGCGGGCGCAGCAGGCGGTTCACGGTGGCGAAGTAGGTCGGATGGTTGGCGATGCCGACCTGCTCGAACATGCCGATGGAGGCGATCTTGTCGAAGGTGCCCTCCATCTGGACGTAGTCCTTGAAGTGGAAGGTCACCCGGTCGGCGATGCCGAGGCGCTCGGCCTTCTCCTTCGCCAGCGCGAGCTGCTCGGCGGCGAGCGTCACGCCGTGCGCCTCGACCCCGTAGTGCCGCGCCGCGTGGCAGACGAGCGCGCCCCAGCCGCAGCCGATGTCGAGGAAGCGGTCGCCGGGACGGAGGCGCAGCTTGCGGCAGATCATGTCGAGCTTGTCGCGCTGCGCGCGGTCGATGTCGTCGTGGTCCTCGACGAAGTAGCCGCAGGTATAGACCATCTCCGCGTCGAGGAAGAGGCGGTAGAACTCGTTCGAGACGTCGTAGTGGTAGGCGACGTTGGCGCGGTTCGTCTCCGGCCGCCCGTCGCGGTCGATCTCGTCGCCCCGCACGGCGTCGAGCACGCTCGGCGGCCCACGGTCGACGCGCCAGAACAGGCCCGCCACGCGCAGCGCCTTGCCCTTCGAGATCCCCCGCGCGAGCCGCCCGATCTTGCCCTGCGGTCGCGCCGCCGCCAGATCGAAGAAGGTGCCGTTGTCGAGGTCGATGCGCCCGTCGACGTGCAGCTTGATCAGCGTGTCGAGGCGCGGGCGGCGCACCAGCGCGGCGACGACGCCCTCGTCGGCGAGCGTCACCGCGAGCGCGTCCTCCGGCCAATCGGCGGGCACGCGGCTGCCGTCCCACAGCCGGAAGCCGAAGCCGGGCGCCAGCACCCGGTGCGCCTCCGCGAGCAGGTCCGCCAGCGCCTCGCGCCGGGTCCCGGCGGCTCGATCCTGTCCCATGAGTACTCCGCGAACGTGGCGGCGCACGCTAGTGCATCGGCGCCCAGGCGGAAAGAGCGTCTCGTCGGATCATCGGATCCGGCGCGTGTGGAACACGGATCGCTCTCGGTGGTTCGGGCCGGCAGCTACAACGCCGGAGAGGTTTTCGACATGTTCTTCCACAACAGCAAGCTCCAGTACGAGGTCCGCTGCGAGAAGCCGAACCCGATCTTCGCCAAGATGCTCCAGCAGGCGATCGGCGGCATCGAGGGCGAGATTCGCGTGGCGATGCAGTACTTCTTCCAGGCCATGGGCGCGCGCGGTAACCCGAAGTACCGCGACCTGCTCATCGCCACGGCGACCGAGGAGCTCTCCCACATCGAGTTCCTCGGCCACGCGGTCGCGCTCAACCTGGAGAAGGCGCCGGCGCACATGAAGGACGAGGCGGCGAAGGACCCCGTCGTCGCCGCGATCCTCGGCGGCATGAACCCGCGCCACCTGCTCTCGTCGGGCCTCTCGGCGATGCCGGTCAACTCGAACGGCGTGCCCTTCGACATGAGCCACGTCTACGCCACGGGCAACCTGGCCGCCGACATGCTGGCCAACGCCACCGCCGAGGCCGGCGGGCGCGTTCTGGCCTCGCGGCTCTACGAGCTCACCGACGATCCCGGCATGAAGGACATGCTCTCCTTCCTGATCGCCCGCGACACGATGCACCAGCAGCAGTGGCTCGCGGTGATCGAGGAGCTCGGCGGCTTCGCGGGCACGCTCCCCATCCCGAACTCGACGCCGACGAGCCACGAGGCGACGGAGCATTCCTACGTCTTCCTCAACACCTCGCTCGACAAGGAGGCCCCGCAGGGCCGCTGGACGTCCGGCCCCTCGCTCGACGGCCGCGGCCAGTTCGGCATGCGCCCGGCCGAGCCGATGGGCCAGGAGCCCTCGCTCGGGAAGGCCCGGCCCGACAGCGGCGCGCAGAAGGAGCAGATGTGAGGCGTTGAACGGCGGCGCGCCGGGTGCCGGCGCGCCGCTACTCTACGCGGCGCAGCGTGGCATCCCGCGCGGGCGCCGGCATCGGCGCGACGCCGGCGGGCTCGACCCCACGTTCGCGCCGCCCCGCGTCGGGGATGCGCACGAGGCGGGGGCGCCAGATGCCGAGCACCACGTTGGCCACGGCGATCGCGCCGACAACGGCGAGCGTGCCCCATTCGAGCCGGACCATGTCGGCGAGCGCGTCGGGCGGCGCGTCTCCCGCGGCCATGCGCGCGGCCATTGTCGCGGCGTAGTCCGCCTTGGCGCTGACGATCGTCAGCGTGCCCTTGAACATCAGGATGCCGAGCCCTGCCTTGATCCAGACCCAGCCCGTGTCGAGAAAGGGCCGGTGGACGATCATCGAGAGGAGCCCGGAGACCAGCGCGACCGCCAGCGAGGGAAGCAGCACCCAATCGCTGATCACCGTGATCGACACGCGCAGGTCCGCGTAGGCCTGCGACGTCTCCTGCGGTGCCAGGGCGAGCAGAGCCGCGTAGCAGGCCAGGCCGCCGAGGAGCCCGCCGGCGGCCACGCTGTGGAGGATCTTGACGAGCTTGCGCATGCGACCTTCCGGTGACCTTCGCTCCGGTGACCTTCGCTCCGGTGACGTTCGCTCGGGAACGATAGGGCGGCCGGACCTCGGCGGGAAGGGAGGCGGCCCCTGCGAGCGCCTCCCCGAGCCTCAGCCGGCGACCTCGACCGTCTCCACCGAGAGGATCGTCGGCAGGTGGCGCGCGATCTCCTCCCAGCTGTCGCCCTCGTCGCGGCTGGCGAACACCGAGCCGGAATTCGTGCCGAAATAGATGCCGGCGGGTTCGCGCGCGTCGCCGGCCATCGCCTGGCGCAGGACGGTGAAGTAGCAGGACGTCTGCGGAAGGCCCGCGCGCAGGTCCGCCCATGTCTCGCCGCCGTCCCGCGAGCGCCAGACCGCCGCCGCCGCATCCGGCGGGAAGCGCCCGGCGCTGTCGCCGTTCAGGGGAAACGTCCAGAGCGTGCGTGGGTCGCGCGGGTGCACGCGGAGGGGAAAGCCGAAGGTCGAGGGCAGGCCCGCCGTCACGTCGTCCCAGCTCCGCCCGCCGTCGGCGGAGCGCCAGACGCCGTGGTGGTTCTGCTGGTAGAGCACGTCGGCCTCGCCGGGCGCGCGCATCATGTTGTGGACGCAGTGCCCGATCTCACCGTCGCGCGGCGCCGCCGGATGGGTGTGTCCGTGGCAGGCCTCGGCGTTGGAGACCCGGTTGCGCCGTTCCCACGTCGCCCCGCCGTCCTCGGTGGCGAAGACGCCCGCCGCCGAGATGCCGATCCACAGCTTCGCGGCATCGGTCGGATGCGGCACGATCGTGTGGAGCACGAGGCCGGCGGCGCCGGGGTTCCAGCTCTCTGCGGACGGATGGTCGTTCAGGCTCTCGACCCGCGCCCAGGTCTCGCCGCGGTCGCGGCTGACGAGGAGGCCCGCCGGCTTCGTGCCCGCCCACAGCACCCCGTGGGCGAAGCTCAGGCTCCAGACCTGCGCGAAGGCGTCGCCGAAGGGCAGGGGCCCACCGGTCCAGCCGATCATCGCGGCGAAGTCCGCGTCGCCCGCCGCCCAGGCGTCCATCTGCCCGGCGGTGAGCCGCACGACCTCCCAGCTGCCGCCACCGTCGCGCGAGCGCCACACGCCCGCGCCGTGGAAGGCGCCGCCGCCGCCGGCCCAGAGCCAGCCGGTCTCGGGATCGCCGACGACGTGGTTGATGGGCCAGCCGTTGCAGAACGGCCCCTCCACGCGCCAGTCGGTGCGTTCGTCGCGTCCCGACACGACGAAGACGCCCTTCGTGGTACCGACGAGAACCCGGATCTCACCTCGCGCCATCGCGCGTCCTCCCCGTTTTGCAGACTGCGGCGCACCGGGTCGCGAGCCGGCGCGGTGCCCGCGCCTCATCCATCGCCCCCCGTCGCGGCCGCCTGCGGAACCTCGCGCAAGCCGTCCCGCAGCCGGTCCGACATGCCTTCCCCGAGCGTGGCGTCGAGCCGCGCATGGGTCTCGCGCCAGATCGGCAGCGCATCGCGCAGCAGGGCGACGCCCTCGGGCGTGATCACCACGACGCGGCTGCGCCGATCCCGCGCTCCGGCCTCGACCCGCACCAGCCCACGGCGTTCGAGCGGCTTGAGCGCAGCCGTCAGCGACGTGCGGTCCATCGCGAGGAACGGCGCGAGCGCGCCGATCGTCGGCGGGTCGGGGCGGTTGAGCGCCATCAGGAGCGAGAACTGCCCGTTCGTCAGCCCGAGCGGCCGCAGCGCGTTGTCGAAGAGCCGCGCCAGCGCTCGCGCCGCGCGCTGCGCGTGCAGGCACAGGCACGTCGTCGCCACGTGTTGAACGGTGCCCGGCTCCAGGCGATCGGGGCTCTGCTTCGGCATAAATGAGTTGATATCAACCCGTCGAGCCGAATGCAAGGCGCGCCGCTTACACGTCCCGCTCTGCGCCGGGCCGACGGGCCTCGGTCAGGACTTCTGGAGCACGTAGGTCCCCGGCGCGTCCCCGAGCGCGGGGAGCTTCCCGGCGCCGGGCTCGCGGGCCGGTACGCGCTCGGGGGCCTGGGCCTCGATCCAGGAGAACCAGTAGGGCCACCAGGTGCCGGGGTGCTCCTCGGCGTGCGCGATCCAGTCCTCCAGCTCGCCCTGCGGCTTGCCGCCGGTCCAGTACTGGTACTTCGGCTTCGCGGGCGGATTGACCACGCCGGCGATGTGGCCCGAGCCCGCGAGCACGTAATCGACCGGGCCGCCGAAGGCCGAGCAGCCGAGGAAGACCGATTTCGCCGGCGCGATGTGGTCCTCCCGGGTGGCGAGGTTGAAGATGGGGATCTTCACCTTCTTCAGGTCGATCTTCTTGCCGCCGATCGTCACCTTGCCGCGGCTGAGGTTGTTCTCGAGGTAGCAGTTGCGCAGGTAGAACGAATGGTTCGCCGCGGGCATGCGCGTCGAGTCCGAGTTCCAGTAGAGCAGGTCGAAGGGGAAGGGCGCCTGGCCCTTGAGGTAGACGTTGACGATGTAGGGCCAGATCAGGTCGTTGGGCCGCAGCATGTTGAAGGCCGACGCCATGCGCGAGCCCTCGAGGTAGCCGCGCGCCTTCATCGTCTCCTCGATCGCCTTGATCCCCACCTCGTCGGCGAAGACCTTGAGGTCGCCGGCGTGGGTGAAGTCCACCTGCGTCGTGAACAGCGTCGCCGAGGCGATGCGGTCGTCCTTCGTCGCGGCCATGTACCCGAGCGCGGTCGACAGGAGCGTCCCGCCGACGCAATAGCCGATCGCCGTGACCTTCTTCTCGCCCGTCGCCTGCTCGATCGCGTCGAGCGCCGCGAAGACGCCCTCGCGCATGTAGTGCTCGAAGCTCTTCTCCGCGAGGCGCGCATCCGGGTTGACCCAGGAGATGCAGAACACGGTCAGCCCCTGCGAGACCGCCCAGCGGACGAAGCTCTTCTGCTCGTTGAGATCGAGGATGTAGAACTTGTTGATCCACGGCGGCACGATGAGCAGCGGCCGCTTCAGCACCGTCTCCGTCGTCGGCGCGTATTGCAGGAGCTCGATCAGCTCGTTGCGGAAGACCACCTTGCCCGGCGTCGTGGCGAGGTTGACGCCGACCTGGAAGCGGCCCGGGTCGGACTGGCGGATCTTCAGCTCGCCCCCGCCGGCCTCGATGTCCTCGGCGAGCATCTGCATGCCGCGCACGAGGTTCGCGCCCGACTCGCGCAGCGTCTCGCGGATCAGCTCGGGGTTCGTCGTCAGGAAGTTCGAGGGCGAGAGCGCGCTCGACATCTGGCGCACGTAGAAGCGCGCCTTGTGGCGCGTCGCGTCGTCGATGCCCTCCGCGTCCTCGACCATGCTCTCCGCCCAGCGGGAGGTCGCGAGGTAGGCCTGCTTGAGGAAGTCGAAATAGGCGTTGTCGGACCACTCCGCGTCCTTGAAGCGCGCGTCCTTCGGGTCCGGCACGGCGGCGGGGGCGACGTCCTCGCCCTGCATCCGGCGCAGGGAGGAGGACCAGATGTCGAAGAACGAGGCGCCGAGCCGCGCCTGCGCCTCGATCGCCTTCTGCGGGTCGATCAGCCAGCGCTCCGTCACATGGACGAGCGTCTTGACCATGTCCGACATCTCGTCGGCCATCCCGGTCTTGGCCCGGCGCTCCTCGATCGGCTTGAGGTAGGCGGCTGTGGCCTTGCCGTACTCCTCGACGAGGCGCGCCATGTTGTGCGACATCGCCTCGAGATCGGGCTGCGGATGATCGTTGGGCGTTGCGCGGGGTCCCTCGGACCTTCTGTTGTCGCTCACGGACGCTCCCCTTCCCGACGGCACGCGCGGGCCTCCCTGCCCACGCCGTCCTTTCGACACTCTACCGAACGCGGTATGGTCGTCGCTAGACCGGAAGACGCCCGATGCGTCGGCGTTCCCCGGCGGCCTCGTCAGCGGAGAGTTCATGGCACGCGAAACGCGCAATTCGATGACGCTCGCCGCCGCGGTGGCGGCGGCGCTGGCGCTCGGCGGCTGTGCAGGGGATCTCAACCCCGTGCGCGACGTCTTCGTCGCCGTGGGCGCTGGCGCCGCGCCGCAGCAGGCGCCGACCTTCGTCGAGGAGACCCGCGCCGGTGCGCCGTCGGGCTACGTCCCGGTGCGCCCGACGCCACGGCGCGCGACGGACCCGAAGACGCCCGAGGAGGTCGCGCAGGCGCGCGCCGCGCTCGAGGCCGACCTGGAGGCCGTCGCCCAGCGCGGGGAGCAGGCCCGCGGCCTCGCCATCGGGCCGGACCCGGCCCCGGTCGTCGTCCCGCCGCTGCCGCCGCTGTCGGAGGATCCCGCCCCGCCGCCGGTCTCGCGCTGACCGCGCCTGCGACATTCGGCTGATGCCTCGTTAACCACGCCGTGCTAGAGAGACCGACCACGCCTCCTCGGCAATCCTGGACCTCGCCATGACCGAATTTCACCGCATCAAGCGCCTGCCGACCTACGTCTTCGAGCATGTGAACCGGATCAAGGCCGCCGCCCGCGCCGAGGGCGCCGACATCATCGACCTCGGCATGGGCAACCCGGACCTGCCGGCGCCCGCGCACATCGTGGCGAAGCTCGCGGAGACCGCCGGGCGCCCGCGCACGGACCGCTACTCGGCCTCCAAGGGCATCGCCGGCCTGCGCCGCGCCCAGGCTGGCTACTACGATCGGCGCTTCGGCGTGAAGCTGAATCCCGACAGCCAGGTGGTCGTGACGCTCGGCTCGAAGGAGGGCTTCGCCAACATGGCGCAGGCCATCACGGCGCCGGGCGACGTGGTGCTGGTGCCCAACCCCAGCTACCCGCTGCACGCCTTCGGCTTCCTGATGGCGGGCGGGGCGATCCGCTCCGTGCCCGCGGACGCCACGCCGGCGTTCTTCCACGCGCTCGAGCGCGCGGTGGTCCACTCGATCCCCAAGCCGCTGGCGCTCGTCGTGTGCTACCCGTCGAACCCGACGGGCTTCACGGCGGATCTCGACTTCTACAAGGACGTGATCGCCTTCGCCAAGAAGCACGAGCTGATCGTGCTCTCCGATCTCGCCTACGCGGAGATCTACTTCGACGGCGTGCCGCCGCCCTCGATCCTGCAGGTGCCGGGCGCGGTCGACGTCGCCGTCGAGTTCACCTCGATGTCGAAGACGTTCTCGATGGCGGGCTGGCGCATCGGCTTCGCCGTGGGCAACGAGCGGCTGCTCGCGGCGCTGGCCCGCGTGAAGTCCTATCTCGACTACGGCGCCTTCACGCCGGTCCAGGTGGCCGCGACCGCGGCGCTCAACGGGCCGGAGGACTGCATCGCCGAGACGCGGGCGATCTACCAGCGCCGGCGCGACGCGCTCGTGGAGAGCTTCGCCAAGGCCGGCTGGGAGATCCCGCCGCCGGCCGCCTCCATGTTCGCCTGGGTGCCGATCCCCGAGCGCTACCGCCATCTCGGCTCGCTCGAGTTCTCGAAGCTGCTCGTCGAGAAGGCGGAGGTCGCGGTGGCGCCGGGCATCGGCTTCGGCGAGCACGGGGACGACTACGTGCGCATCGCGCTCGTGGAGAACGAGCAGCGCATCCGCCAGGCCGCACGCAACATCCGTCGCTTCTTCGAGCAGGACCGCACGGGCCACAACGTCGTGCCGCTGGTGCGGGCCGGCTCGGCCTGAGCGCCGCCGGCCGAGCGCTCGTCACGCCGGATCGGGCGCGTCGCGCGGGACCATCACCGTCACCGCCTTCGCGAGCACGCGGAAGCGGGCGGGCGTCCTCGTGATCAGCTCGCCGTCGGCATTGACCGGGCGGGGCTTGCGCGTCGTCACGTCGAAGGACGCGGCCGCACGCGATCGCACGTCCTCGAAGGCGACGTGCCGGCCGGAGCGGAAGGAGCCCGCGAGCCGCAGCAGCTCCCACGGCCGGCGCATCTCGAGGCTGTAGAGGTGGAGCGTCGCGTCGTCGATCTGCGCGTCCTCGTCCACCGTCATGCCGCCGCCGTAGTGGCGGCCGTTGCCCACGGCGATCTGGAACGTCGACACACGGGCGCGCTCGCCGGCGCTCTCGATGGTGGCGCGAAACGGCCGTGCCCGGGCGAGGACCTGAACGGCGGCAACGGCGTATCCCAGCTTCCCGAAGCGGCGCTTGAGGTCGCGGGTGAGCCCGCGCGCGAGCTCGGCCGAGAGGCCGATGGAGGCGACGTTGAAGAAGGGCCGGCCGTTCACCTCGCCACAGTCGATCCGGCGTACGTGCCCGGCCAGGATCACGTCGGCCGCGGCCTCGAGGTCCTCGGGAATGCCGAGCGTGCGGGCGAGATCGTTGGCGGTGCCGAGCGGCAGGATGCCGAGCGGGAGGCCGGTATCGATCAGGCCGCGCGCGGCGGCGTTCAAGGTGCCGTCGCCGCCGCCGACGACGACCATGTCGACGTCGTCGCGGTGGGCGCGGATGATGTCGGCGAGATCGTCCGGGTCGCGGCAGTCCTCGAGCACGACCTCGAGGTCCTCGTAGGCCCGGAGGCGGGCGACGGCGGTCTCCATCAGCTCCGGAGCGCGGCGGCTGTTGGCGTTGACGAGGAGGAGCGCGCGCTTGGCGACGCCGCGGGCGGGCGGGGGAGGCGGCTTCGTCGCCTCGTCCTGGCCCTGCGCCTCGGCACCGAGGGCCACCACCGGCTCGCTCGCCATCCCCGTCGTCTCCCGTGAACCGAACGGGAGCGGGAACCGACGAACCGGGCGAAGGTTCCGGTCGCGGGCCGTGGCCGTCGGAGAGGGCCGCCGACCCCGCGCAGGGTCGTTCTACTACGAATCGCGGAACCGCCGACTTCGTGCGACGTTAACGCGCCGTTAACACTTCGTGATCTCGCCGAGGAGGCCGAGCCCGTGCCGATCCTGGACCACGAATCGCATGCCGCCCGCGAGGACCTCCACGTCCTGCGGGACGTGCTCGGACCCGCGAAGGGCGGGCCGCGCCACGCGGACGCGATGCGTGCGGCCGCCGCGGAGGCGCGCCGTCGGCGGCGGGTCGAGCGGGACGCGTCTCCCCGACGCCTGCGCGATCCGGCCCATCAACCCGTCGAGGGCTGATCGGGAGGGCCGACCGGTCTGTCCGACGAGGAGGACGCCGCTCGATCCCCGCTCCTCAGTTCGCGAGGCTGTCGATATAGGCGACGAGGTCGGCGATCTCCTCGCGCGTGAGCGCCATGTCCGGCATCAGCGGATGGGGATCGGCGAGGAAGGCCTCGAGCGCGCTCACGGCGAGCGGACCGCGCGCGGCGACCTCCCGGAAGCTCGCCACACCGTCCATGGCGGTTTCCTGGTCCGGCGAGACGAGGTGGCAGGACGCGCACCATCGCTCGGCGATGGCGCGGCCGTCGGCGGCGTCCTGGGCGGACGCGGGGCCGCTCGCCGCGAGCGCGACGAGCGCCGACGCGAGGGCCGGAAGGGCGAGAGCCCGAAAGCGCGAACGCATCACCATCTCTTCATCACCATCTTTCGCCGGGCGCGGGCGCGGCAGGGAGCCGCGATCCGTCAACGTTAGCGAAGCCGAAAAGGTTGTCGGACCAAACTCCGCGCGAACACGGATGCGTCCTCGAGCATGATCGCCACACCGAACTTCCCCGACCTCGCCGCTCTCGTCGTCGACGAGAGCCTCTACGTGCGGCGAATCCTGCGCGACATGCTGACCCGCGTGGGCATCAAGCGTGTGCTGGAGGCGCCCGACGGCGCGGAGGCGCTCGGCGTCCTGTCCGAATCGAAGCCCGACCTCGTCATCCTCGACTGGGACCTCGCCATCCTCTCGGGCGAGGAGTTCATCCGGCTCACACGCACGCCGACGACGTCGCCGGCGCCGACCGTTCCGATCATCGTCATGATGTCGAAGCCGCGCCGCTACATCGTGGATCGCGCGGTGGGGCTCGGCGTCAACGAGATCATCGCCAAGCCGTTCTCGCCCAAGGTTCTGTGGTCGCGCCTCGACGAGGTGATCAACCGGCCGCGGCCCTATCTCCAGGTCAAGAGCCTGCTGCGCCCCGTGGCGCGCACGGCGCCGGCGCAGATCGCCCCGAAGGCGGCGGCGTGACCCCGCGGAGGCGCGCGGAGCGGACCGCGAGGCGGTCCATCCGCGCCCGTCCAATTACGCCCTTGGCATGATGGGGGCGCGGCGCTTACATTGAGAGCAAGTAGCCAGGCGAACCTCCCCGGAGGCGACGCCGCAAACGGATGATGGACTTGCTCGTCAATGTTGGAGATCAGCCGAAGGTCGTGGATTCCGGGTCGGGCCCGGCTCTGACACCTCTGGCAGCGGCGACCCCGCCGACGCCGGCCCTGCCCTGTGCGGCGGGCGCCTACGCCGGTCCGCGCCGCACGAGACCGGTGGACGGCAGCGCCTACGCCGCGCTCGACCTCGGCACGAACAATTGCCGCCTCCTGATCGCCGAGCCCTCACGCCACGGCTTTCGCGTCGTCGACGCGTTCTCGCGCATCGTCCGGCTCGGGGAGGGGCTCGCCGCGAGCGAGCAGCTGAGCTCCCACGCCATCGACCGCACGCTCGAGGCGCTGCGGGTGTGCCGCGACAAGATGATGACGAAGGGTGTGCGCCGCGCGCGCCTCATCGCCACCGAGGCCTGCCGCTCGGCGCGCAACGGCGAGAGCTTCGTCGAGCAGGTGCAGGAGGAGGTCGGCCTCGATCTCGAGATCGTCGACCGCCGCACCGAGGCCTACCTCGCCGTCACCGGATGCGCCGCGCTCGCCGACCCCAACGCTCATTCCGTGGTGATCTTCGACATCGGCGGCGGCTCGACGGAGATCGCCTGGCTCGACGGGCGGGCGACGAGCCCGA
Organism: Salinarimonas rosea DSM 21201; assembly: GCF_000429045.1. GTDB lineage: Bacteria > Pseudomonadota > Alphaproteobacteria > Rhizobiales > Beijerinckiaceae > Salinarimonas > Salinarimonas rosea. Next base: position 69,859 of record NZ_AUBC01000004.1, on the reverse strand, counting down.
TGTCGGACCCCTGCAAGCGCATCCGCGCCTGGGATTCGCTGCCCGTGGGCGTCGTCACCGTCGCCGAGCGGCACGGCGGCGTGCACGTGACGCACGAGAGCTTCGAGCGGATGGTCGGCGAGGTGCAGACCCTGCTCGAGCCCTTCCAGATCGCGGCGAGCGCGGCCAGCAACGCGCCCGGCTTCCACCTCCTCGGCACGTCCGGAACGGTGACGACCCTCGGCGGGATCTTCCTCGACCTGCCGCGCTACGACCGCCGGCGCGTCGACGGGCTGTGGATGGCGGACCGGGACCTCGACCGCGTGATCGACGAGCTGATCGTCTCGAACTACGACGAGCGCGCTACGCACCCGTGCATCGGCCGCGACCGGGCGGACCTCGTGCTCGCCGGCTGCGCGATCCTGGAGGCGATCCGCCGCGCCTTCCCCTCGCCGCGCCTGCGCATCGCCGACCGCGGCCTGCGCGAGGGCATCCTCATGAACCTGATGCGCGAGGACGGGGTCTGGCGCCGTCGGCGGCGCTGAGCGCAGGCCGCTTCGTCCTCCCCCACACCGACGAGCCCGAGAGCCTTGAGCGACAAGAAGAAGACCGGCGCCCCGCGCGCGATGAAGGTCCGCGTGAAGAGCGCGCGCGGGCGCACGACCTCGTCGCAGCGCTGGCTCGAGCGCCAGCTCAACGACCCCTACGTGGTGCGCGCCAAGGCGGAGGGCCTGCGCTCGCGCGCGGCCTTCAAGCTGCTCGAGATCGACGAGAAGCACAAGTTCCTGAAGCCCGGCCAGCGCATCGTCGACCTCGGGGCGGCGCCGGGCGGCTGGTCGCAGATGGCCGCGCGCAAGATCGGGCTCGAGCGCTCGGATCGCGCGACCATCGTCGGCATCGACCTCCTGCCCGTGGAGCCGATGCCCGGCGCCACCTTCCTCACGATGGACTTCCTGGAGGAGGAGGCGCCGGCGCGCCTGAAGGCGCTCATCGGCGGCGAGGCGGACGTCGTCATGTCCGACATGGCGGCCAACGCCACCGGCCACAAGAAGACCGATCACCTGCGCATCATGGGCCTCGCGGAGGCGGGGGCGGAGTTCGCCCGCGAGGTGCTCGCGCCGGGCGGGACGTTCCTCTGCAAGGTCCTGCGCGGCGGCACGGAGCACACGCTGCTCGCGGACCTCAAGCGGGATTTCGCCCGGGTGCAGCACGTCAAGCCGGCGGCGAGCCGGGCCGATTCGGCGGAGCTGTTCGTTCTGGCGACGGGCTTTCGCGGGCGCCCCGGCAGCGCCGAAGAGAGCTGAGCGGGCGCCGCACCGCGCCTGCGCACCTTCGCGGCGCTGTTCCTTCCCGATCGCTACTGTATTAGTTTCGCCACACTGTTGTGTGAACGCATCAGCGCGCGTCGGCGAATCGGCGGCGCAAGCCCGAGGGCGACGTGAAGGACAAGCGACGCACGATCAACCCGGACGAGGAGATCGCCGCGACCGGACCGGGCTGGATCGGGCTCGTCCTCGTGGTCTCGGCCCTCGTCTCGGCGCTGGCCAGCTTCCTGATCCTGTCGGGGCTCACCCCGATCCAGCCGACCGAGGCCGTCACCCTCAACGCGCTGTTCATCAACATCGGCTTCATCCTCGCGCTCGCCGTGATGATGGCCGTGCAGGGCCGGCGCCTGCTGCGGGCCCGGCGCGCGGGGGCGGCGGGCGCGCGGCTGCACCTGCGCTTCGTCGTCCTGTTCAGCGGGATCGCGACGGTGCCGGTCGTGGTGGTCGCCGTCGTCGCCTCGATCGCGCTGGCGCGCGGGCTCGAGCCCTGGTTCTCGGGCTGGATCGACACGCTGCTCCAGAACACCGTCGAGATCGCCCACGAGTACCGCGAGCTGCAATGCCGCACGCTGGCGCGCGAGACGACGCTGATGGCGGCCGATCTCGACCGCGCCAAGGTTCTCTACGACGCCGATCCCGACCTTTTCCGCGAGTTCATGCGCTCGCGGGCCGTCTTCCTCGGCTTTCCCGTGGCGATGATGGTCGAGGCCGACGGCACGATCGTCGAGGAGATCGTCAACGTCCCGATCCCCGGCCTCGAGGTGCCCGGCCCGGCGGATCTCGCCGATGCCGAGGTCGAGGAGGCGCTGTGCCTCGTGCCGCGCGAGGACTCGGTGCTGCGCTCGATCCTGAGGCTCGAGGAGCACGACGGGCGCATCCTCTTCGTCACCCGCTTCGTCGACCGCCGCGCGCTCGACTTCCCCAACGAGGCGGAAGCGGGAATGAGCTATTACAGGCTCCTGGAGCAGCTCTCGTCGGGCATCCAGGTCGCCTTCGCCTCGATGCTGGCGGTGATCACGCTGATCATCCTGCTGTCGGCGATCTGGTTCGGGCTCGGCTCGGCCGACAACCTCGTCTCGCCGATCAGGCGGCTGATCCGGGCGACGCAGCAGGTGGCCGAGGGGAATTTCTACGTCCAGGTCCCCGTGCGCCGGGCGGAGGGCGACCTCGCCTTCCTCGGGCAGACCTTCAACGCGATGACCTCGGAGCTGCGCCGCCAGCACGACGGGCTCACCGCCGCGAGCCACGTCATCGACCAGCGCCGGCGCTTCACCGAGGCCGTGCTCTCGGGCGTCTCGGCGGGCGTGATCGGGCTCGACGCGCACGGGGTCGTGACGATCATGAACCCCTCGGCCGAGCGCCTGTTCGGCGTCGGCGAGGCCGACGTCGTGGGGCGCCCGGCGCCACAGGCGCTCCCCGAGCTCGCCGCGCTGGTCGAGACCGCCCGCGCCTCGCGCGCCCGGCTCACCCAGGAGCAGATCGCGATCCAGCGCGGCGGGCGAGAGCGCACGGTCGACGTGCGCGTCACCTCCGAGCAGGCGCGCGGCGACGAGAAGGGCTTCGTCGTCACCCTCGACGACATCACCGACCTGGTCGCCGCCCAGCGCACATCGGCGTGGGCGGACGTGGCGCGGCGCATCGCCCACGAGATCAAGAACCCGCTCACCCCGATCCAGCTCTCGGCGGAGCGCATCCGCCGCAAGTACGGCAAGGTGATCACCGAGGACCGCGCGGTGTTCGACCAGTGCACCGACACGATCGTGCGCCAGGTGGACGACATCAAGCGCATGGTCGACGAGTTCTCCTCCTTCGCGCGGATGCCCAAGCCCACCCTCGTGGGCGACGAGGATCTCTGCGACACGGTGCGCCAGGCGGTGTTCATGCTGCGCATCGCCCACCCGGACATCGCCTTCGTCGACGAGCTGCCCGAGGGCCCGATCCCGGCGCGCTTCGACCGCCGGCTCGTGTCGCAGGCCGTGGGCAACATCCTCAAGAACGCGGCCGAGGCGCTCGCCGAGTCGCCGGACGTGCCGACGGGGGAGGGGCGCATCGTCGTGCGCGTGCAGCAGCCGGACGGCATCGTCGCGATCGACGTCATCGACAACGGCCGCGGCTTCCCGGTGGAGAACCGGCACCGGTTGCTCGAGCCCTACATGACCACCCGCGAGAAGGGCACCGGCCTCGGCCTGCCCATCGTCGCCAAGATCTTCGAGGAGCACGGCGGCGGCGTCGAGCTCCGCGACAACCCGGAGGGCCGGGGCGCTTGGGTGCGCCTCTGGTTCCCGGCCGATCCCGCGCCCGGCGCGGGCACAGACACGACCAGCGCCGAGGCGGCGCAGATTTCGGGGGCGACATCGCCATGAGCGCCGACATCCTCATCGTCGACGACGAGACCGACATCCGCGAGCTCGTCGCGGGCATCCTGGAGGACGAGGGCCACCGCTGCCGTACGGCGGGCTCGTCCGACGACGCGCTCGCGGCCATCGAGAGCCGGCGCCCGCACCTCGTCTTTCTCGACATCTGGCTCCAGGGCTCGCGGCTCGACGGGCTGCAGGTGCTCGAGCAGGCCAAGGCCAGCCATCCCGAGCTGCCGATCGTGATGATCTCGGGCCACGGCAACATCGAGACCGCCGTCTCGGCGATCAAGCTCGGCGCCTACGACTTCATCGAGAAGCCGTTCAAGGCCGATCGGCTGGTGCTCGTCGCCGAGCGCGCCCTCGAGGCCTCCCGGCTCAAGCGCGAGGTGCGCGAGCTCAAGGCGCGCTCCGCCCAGGCGAGCCGGATCTGCGGCCGGTCGCCCGTCATGAACCAGCTGCGCCAGACGGTGGAGCGGGTCGCGCCGACCAACGCGCGCGTCCTCGTGACCGGCGCGCCGGGCTCGGGCAAGGAGCTCGTGGCGCGCACGCTCCACGGACTCTCGGCCCGCGCCAACGGCCCCTTCGTCGTCATCAACGCGGCGACGATCACGCCGGAGACGATGGAGGCCGAGCTCTTCGGCATCGAATCGGGGGAGGCGCGCGATCGCCGCGTCGGTGCGCTGGAGGAGGCGCACGGCGGCACGCTCTACATCGACGAGATCGCCGACTTTCCCAGGGAGACCCAGGCGCGGATCCTGCGTGTGCTCGTCGAGCAGAACTTCCAGCGCGTGGGCGGCTCGACGCGCGTGCACGTCGACGTGCGCATCGTCTCCTCCTCGAGCCGCGACCTCGCCGCCGAGATCGCCTCGGGTCGCCTGCGCGAGGACCTGTTCCACAGGCTGTCGGTCGTGCCGATCCGGGTGCCCTCGCTCGCCGAGCGGCGGGAGGACGTGCCGGAGCTGATCGCCTTCTTCATGGAGCAGATCTCCCGTGCCACCGGCCTCGCGCCGCGGCGGATCGGGCACGACGCGCTCGCCGTGCTCCAGTCGCACGACTGGCCGGGCAACGTCCGCCAGCTGCGCAACAACGTCGAGCGGCTGATGATTCTCGCCGCCGGCGACGCCGAGACCGAGATCTCCGCCGACATGCTCCCCGCGGAGGTCGGCGCGCTCGTGCCGGCGACGCCGAGCGGGGCGGGAGGCGAGAAGCTGATGAGCCTGCCGCTGCGCGAGGCGCGGGAGATCTTCGAGCGCGAGTACCTCATGGCGCAGATCGCGCGGTTCTCCGGCAACATCTCCCGCACGGCGGAGTTCATCGGGATGGAGCGCTCGGCGCTCCACCGGAAGCTGAAGTCGCTCGGCGTTCATGCCTGAGGCGGAGGGCCTTCGTGCGGGTTATCCGTGCTAAAATGCGTTCCGGAACCTTCGGGGGGCTTGCCTTGTGCCGACCTCCCATCTGTAATGGGCGGTGCCGGTTCAGGGCCGCCGACAGGCGGCCGATCTAACCTCCATGGCTCCTGGCCTCCAAGACCGGCGGCGGCAGGGTGGCGAGGCAAACTCATGGCGGGCGAGCGCGCGCAAAATCTCCAGGACACGTTCCTCAACCACGTGCGGAAGAACAAGGTCCCCTTGACCATCTTCCTCGTGAACGGCGTGAAGCTCCAAGGCGTTGTGACATGGTTCGACAATTTCTGCGTCCTGCTGCGCCGCGACGGTCATTCACAGCTCGTCTACAAGCACGCGATCTCCACGATCATGCCGGGTCAGCCGATCCAGCTGTTCGAGCAGAACGACGAGGGCGCCGAGAAGGGTTGACGAGAGAGGTTGATCCGTGAGCGAGGCGAACCCGCCCGTCGAGGAGCGGCTCCGGCGTCTCGCCGAGCCCGAGAAGGAAGTCGCCTCGGGGACGCCGACGCTCGTCGTCGGCCCGTACCCGACACGCCGCCGATCGGGCGGCGAGGCCGACGGCCCGCCGACGAACCCCCGCGCCTTCGAGTCGCGCCTGGAGGAGGCTGTCGGCCTCGCCGGGGCGATCGACCTGAGCGTCGTCGAGGCGCTGGTCACGCCCCTCGCGGCGCCGCGGCCGGCGACCTATCTCGGCAAGGGGAAGGTCGAGGAGCTGAAGGGCATCGTCACCGCGCACGAGATCCGTCTCGTGGTGATGGACTGCGCTCTCTCGCCGGTGCAGCAGCGCAACCTCGAGAAGGAGTGGGGCGCCAAGGTCATCGACCGCACGGGGCTCATCCTCGAGATCTTCGGGCGCCGGGCGCGTACCAAGGAGGGCACGCTCCAGGTCGAGCTCGCGCACCTCAACTACCAGAAGAGCCGTCTCGTCCGCTCCTGGACCCACCTCGAGCGCCAGCGCGGCGGCTACGGCTTCCTCGGCGGGCCGGGCGAGACGCAGATCGAGGCGGACCGCCGGCAGATCCAGGAGCGCATGACGCGCATCGAGCGCGACCTCGAGACGGTGACGCGCACCCGCGCGCTCCACCGCACCTCGCGTCGGCGCGTGCCGTACCCGGTCATCGCGCTCGTCGGCTACACCAACGCGGGCAAGTCGACGCTCTTCAACCGCATGACCCGTGCCGAGGTGATGGCGGAGAACATGCTCTTCGCGACGCTGGACCCGACCTCGCGGGCGATCGCGCTGCCGCACGGCGAGAAGGCGATCCTCTCGGACACGGTGGGCTTCATCTCCGACCTGCCGACCATGCTCGTCGCCGCCTTCCGCGCCACGCTCGAGGACGTGATCGAGGCCGACGTGCTGCTGCACGTGCGCGACGTCTCGCACGGGGAGACGCTGGCGCAGGCCGAGGACGTGCGCCGGGTCCTGCGCGATCTCGACATCGACCCGGAGGATCGCGCGCGCCTCGTCGAGGTCTGGAACAAGGCGGACCTGATCGACGCCGAGGAGCGGGCCCGGCTCGAGGCGGTCATCGCCCGCATGGACCCGCACGAGCGCCCCGCGCTCGTCTCCGCCGTGACGGGGGAGGGGATCGAGGAGCTGCTGCGCGTCGTCGAGGACCGCATCGCCCGCGACCGCCCGACCTACGCGGTGACGCTCGACCCCGGCGACGGCGCGAGCGTCAACTGGCTCTACGAGCAGGCGGAGATCTTCGAGCGGCACGACCGCGAGGACCGGCTCGACTTCGTCGTGCGCATCGCCGCCGAGAAGGAGCCGCGCTTCCTCCAGCGCTTCCCGAAGGCGCGGCGCGCGGCGGCCGCTTAACCGATCCTTCACCATCGCCGCCGACGATCTCGTCATGGTCGTCAAGAAACGCCTCCGCGCCGTCCTGATTCCCCTCGCGCTCTACGGAGTGTCGGGGCTCGCGGTCGGCTATTTCGTGCACCACGCCCAGTCGGGCCAGCGTGGGCTCGAGGCCAAGCGCGAGCTGCAGATCGAGCGCGAGCGCATCGCCGCGACGCTGGACGCGCTCACCCGCGAGCGGGAGGACTGGGAGCACCGCATCGCCCTCGTGCGCGCCGAGCAGATCGATCGCGACCTGCTCGAGGAGCAAGCGCGGCTGATGCTCGGGCGCGTCCACGCCAACGACGTGGTGATCATGCTGGGGCCGGCCGCCGACGCGCCGGCGGCACGCGCCGAAACTTCGATCAACTGAAAAGAAGTTGATTCTGGAACTTCCTTTATTCCGAGGGACATGAGGGGGGCCCGCGGCGTCTGTGCACGCACTCTTGCGCTCTCGCTTTCCGACTTTAGTTGGGCTAAGACTTGGCGCGAGGAAAACGTCTCGGAGGTGTGCATGGCCACGGCTGCACGTCGGACGCAAGGCGCGTCCGCATCCAGCAAGTCCGCTTCCGCCAAGTCCGCTGCGATCAAGTCCCCGGCCAAGGGGCGCGCTGCGAAGGGCTCGGCGACCAACGCTCCCACCCTCGACAAGGAGGAGGAGCTCCACGCCTATCGCGAGATGCTGCTGATCCGCCGCTTCGAGGAGAAGGCGGGACAGATGTACGGCATGGGGCTGATCGGCGGCTTCTGCCACCTCTACATCGGCCAGGAGGCCGTGGTGGTGGGCATGCAGATGGCCTCGGCGGACGGTGACCAGGTGATCACCGGCTACCGCGACCACGGCCACATGCTGGTCACGGGCATGGACCCCAAGGGGGTGCTCGCCGAGCTCACGGGTCGCCGCGGCGGCTACTCGAAGGGCAAGGGCGGTTCCATGCACATGTTCTCCAAGGAGAAGCACTTCTACGGAGGGCACGGCATCGTGGGCGCCCAGGTGCCGCTCGGCACCGGCATCGCCTTCGCCAACCGCTATCGCGGCGAGGACCGCGTCAGCATGGTCTATTTCGGCGACGGCGCGGCCAACCAGGGCCAGGTCTACGAGAGCTTCAACATGGCGGCGCTCTGGAAGCTGCCCGTCGTCTACGTGATCGAGAACAACCGCTACGCCATGGGCACGTCGGTGACGCGCTCGGCCGCGCAGTCGGACTTCTCCAAGCGCGGGCTCTCGTTCGGCATCCCCGGCGAGCAGGTCGACGGGATGGACATCCGCGCGGTGAGGGCCGCCGGCGCGCGCGCCATCGAGCACGCCCGCTCCGGCGAGGGGCCCTACATCCTCGAGATGCTCACCTACCGCTACCGCGGGCACTCGATGTCGGACCCGGCCAAGTACCGCACCAAGGACGAGGTCTCGCGCATGCGCGAGGAGCACGATCCGATCGAGCAGGTGCGCCGGCGCCTGATCGGCGAGTTCGGCGTGCCGGAGGACGAGCTCAAGGGCATCGACGGCCAGATCCGCAAGATCGTCAACGAGGCGGCGGACTTCGCGACGAGCGATCCGGAGCCCGACGCGTCCGAGCTGTTCACGGACATTCTCCACTGATCTCCCCTCCCTCCGGCAGCGCGCCCCCGCCCGGCGGGGCGCGCGGCTGTCGTCGACCGAAGAGCGCAGGTCCATGCCCATCGACGTCCTGATGCCCGCCCTCTCCCCGACCATGGAGCAGGGGAAGCTCGCCAAGTGGCTGAAGAAGGAAGGCGACACGGTCAAATCCGGCGACATCCTCGCCGAGATCGAGACCGACAAGGCGACCATGGAGGTCGAGGCGGTGGACGAAGGCGTCCTCGCCAAGATCCTGGTCGCGGAGGACACCGACAACGTCGCCGTCAACACGCCGATCGCGATCATCGCGGAGGAGGGCGAGGACGTCTCGGCGGCGGCCTCCGCCGGCGCATCGGCTCCTGCTCCGGCTGCCGCGCCGTCCCCCGCGCCCGAGCCCGCCGGCGGCGCGCCCGCGCAGATGGCCGCCGAGGGCATGGCGGCGCAGCCGGCCGGTGCGGGTCCCACGGACGCGACCGCCCCGGTCGCCCGCCCGGCCGCGCCCGCCGTGATCCGCCCCGAGGGCGTCTACGACGCGACGCAGGAGATCCCCGCCGGCACCGAGATGGTCAACACCACGGTGCGCGAGGCGCTGCGCGACGCCATGGCCGAGGAGATGCGCCGCGACGAGAGCGTCTTCGTCATGGGCGAGGAGGTGGCCGAGTACCAGGGCGCCTACAAGGTGACCCAGGGCCTGCTCCAGGAGTTCGGCGGCCGCCGCGTGATCGACACGCCGATCACGGAGCACGGCTTCGCGGGGCTCGGCGTCGGCGCGGCCTTCTCCGGCCTGCGGCCGATCGTCGAGTTCATGACCTTCAACTTCGCCATGCAGGCGATCGACCAGATCATCAATTCCGCGGCGAAGACGCTCTACATGTCCGGCGGCCAGCTCGGCGCGCCGATCGTCTTCCGCGGCCCCAACGGCGCCGCCGCGCGCGTCGCGGCCCAGCACAGCCACGACTACGCCGCCTGGTACTCGAACGTGCCCGGCCTCAAGGTCGTGATGCCCTACACCGCGGCGGACGCGAAGGGGCTCCTCAAGAGCGCCATCCGCGACCCGAACCCGGTGATCTTCCTCGAGAACGAGATCCTCTACGGCCAGTCCTTCCCGGTGCCGAAGCTCGACGACTTCACGGTCCCGATCGGCAAGGCCAAGGTCCACCGCCAGGGCACGGACTGCACCATCGTCTCCTTCGGCATCGGCATGACCTACGCGCTCAAGGCCGCGCACGAGCTGGAGGGCGAGGGGATCTCCTGCGAGGTCGTCGACCTGCGCACCATCCGCCCGATGGACTCGGAGACGGTGGTCGCCTCGGTGATGAAGACCGGGCGCTGCGTCTGCGTCGAGGAGGGCTTCCCGCAGTCGGGCGTCTCCGCCGAGATCGCGACGCGCGTCCAGGCCGACGCCTTCGACTATCTCGACGCGCCGGTCGCCCGCGTCACCGGCAAGGACGTGCCGATGCCCTACGCGGCCAACCTCGAGAAGCTCGCGCTGCCGTCGGTGGCGGAGGTGGTGCAGGCGGTCAAGGCCGTCTGCTACCGCTGAGCGGGGAGGGCGCGGCATGGACGGAGAGGACGACACCCCGCTCTTCCACGAGCTCGAGGCGCCGCCGGACGTCCGCGAGCGAGGCGGGCACGAGATCCTGCGCGCGAGCGTCGTGGAGGGTGCGGTGTCCGTCTCGCTGCGGCGCTCCTTCGACGACCCCTTCACCTGGGGCGTGCTCTTCGTCGATCTCGCCCGCCACGCCGCACGCGTCTACGCCCTCGAGACCGGCATGAGCGAGGACGAGGCCCTCGCCCAGATCCGCGCCGGCATCGAGAGCGCCCTCGACGATCCCACCGATCCCGGCTCGACCAGCGCCGTGAACTGACCTTTCCCGTTCAAGCTCAGGATCCAGCGACGATGCCCATCAACATCCTGATGCCCGCCCTGTCCCCCACGATGGAGAAGGGCAACCTCGCCAAGTGGCTCAAGAAGGAAGGCGACTCGGTCAAGTCCGGCGACATCCTCGCCGAGATCGAGACCGACAAGGCCACGATGGAGGTCGAGGCCGTCGACGAGGGCGTGCTCGCGAAGATCGTGGTGCCCGAGGGCACGGCGGACGTGCCGGTGAACGACGTCATCGCGGTGATCGCCGAGGAAGGCGAGGACCCGAAGAGCGTCCAGGCGCCCGCTTCCGGCGGCGCGCCGGCGGCTCCCGAGCCGAAGCCCGAGACCGAGCCGGTCGCGCCGCAGGCGAACACGACGACGGCGGGCGGCGGCGAGGCCGGGCACATGTCCTACGCCCGTGTCGACGAGGCGCCCGGCGGCACGCCGGCTCCCGCCCCGGCTCCGGCTTCCGCCCCCGCGGCCGCGCCGTCCGGCGGGCGGATCTTCGCCTCGCCGCTGGCCAAGCGCATCGCCAAGGAAGGCGGGCTCGATCTCTCCGGCGTGCAGGGCTCGGGCCCGCACGGGCGTATCATCGAGCGCGACGTCAAGGCGGCGCTCGCCGGCGGCACGGCGAAGGCGGCTCCCGCCGCCGCGGCACCCGCCGCCGACGCGATGCCGCAGAAGGCGGTGCCGACTCCCCCCGCCGCCACCGCCGGCGCGACCATGGCGCAGGGTCTCAAGCTCGATCAGGTCAAGGCCATGTTCGAGAAGGGCTCCTACGAGGAGGTCCAGCTCGACGGCATGCGCAAGACCATCGCCAAGCGCCTGCTCGAGTCCAAGCAGACCATCCCGCACTTCTACCTGACGATCGACGTCGAGCTCGATGCGGCGCTGGCGATGCGCGGGCAGCTCAACGCCGCCGCCCCGGTGAAGGACGGCAAGCCCGCCTACAAGCTCTCCGTCAACGACTTCGTGATCAAGGCGCTGGCGCTCGCGCTCCAGCGCGTGCCGAACGCCAACGCGGTCTGGGCCGAGGACCGGATCCTCAAGCTGAAGCACTCCGACGTCGGCGTCGCGGTGGCGATCGAGGGCGGGCTGTTCACGCCGGTGATCCGCAAGGCGGAGACGAAGACGCTGTCGGCCATCTCCGCCGAGATGAAGGACCTCGCCGGCCGCGCCCGCAACAAGCGCCTCAAGCCGGAGGAATACACCGGCGGCACCACCGCCGTGTCGAACCTCGGCATGTTCGGCATCCGCGAGTTCGCCGCCGTCATCAACCCGCCCCACGCCTCGATCCTCGCCGTCGGCGCGGGCCAGCAGCGGGTCGTCGTGAAGGACAACGCGCCGGCCGTGGTCCAGGCGATGAGCGTGACGCTGTCCTGCGACCACCGCGTGGTCGACGGCGCGCTGGGGGCCGAGCTGCTCGCGGCGTTCAAGGAGCTGATCGAGAACCCCATGGGGATGCTGGTTTGAGGTGAGGCTCGTCCTCCCGGGCGGGTCTCGCGGGGTGCGAGGCGGTGGAGCGGGGCGTGCAGGGGCCGCATAGAGAGCGAGCTGGTCCTGCGGCACCCACACCCCCGGCCCCTCTCCGCAAGGGAGAGGGGAGACCCTCGGCGGGTGTCGTCCAGGTCGGCGGCTCGGTCTCCGGCGTGGATGCAGGTACTTTCTCCTCCCTTGCGGAGGAGGTGGCCGCGAAGCGGACGGAGGAGGGTCGTCGGGCGGGTCTCGCCGGGTGCGAGGCGGTGGAGTGGGGCGTGCAGGGGCTACATCGAGGGCGAGCTGGTCCTGCGGCACCCACGCCCTCTGCCACTCTCCGCGCGGGAGAGGGGGGAGATCGTCGGCGGGTGTCGTCCACGTTGGGACATGTTCTCGAAGGGGGATCTTCGATGCCGTGGAATCAACCTCCGAAGAGCTCGACCACGCCCGCGGCTCGGCGGGCGGCACGGTCGCTGCGCCGGAACACGACCTTCGCGGAGAAGCGCCTCTGGTGGCATTTGCGCAAGCGCGTGCCACTCGAAGGCACATCCTGGCGCCGGCAGTACCCTCTCGGCTCCTACGTCGTCGATTTCTGCTGCTTGAAGCACAAGCTGATCATCGAGGTCGACGGAGCGAGCCACTCCTACGACGCGCAGCAGGCGCGCGATGTCGAGCGCGATACGGCGCTCGCGCGGCAAGGTTTCCGCGTCCTGCGCTTCACCAACGACACCGTCCTGCGCGACATGGATGTCGTCATGGACACGGTCCACGCCCACTTGGCCGAGATCGTTCCCACCCATGCCTGACGCCGCGACCCTCGCCGCCGCCACCCTGCGCCCCGCAACGCCCGCGGACGCGCGCGACGTCGCGGTCCTGTGGGACGTCGCCAATGCGGGCCACGTGGCGAGCGTGTTCGCGCGTGACGTGCGGGGCGGGCGCTCCTGGCTCGATGCCGCCGCGGCGGAGATCGCGCGGCCCTCGGGCGAGATGTCGTGGAAGAACGCCGTCGTCGCCGAGGCGGACGGCGCCGTCGTCGGCGCCCTCGTCGCCCTGAAGCTGACGCGCCGGATGGGCAGGCTCGCCCTCCTGCGGCTGCCGCCGGACCAGCGCTCGCACTACGAGCTCCTGGCGACGGTGCACGGCGCCTATCTGCTGCGCGACCTCGCCGTCCTGCCGGAGCGTCGCGGGCGCGGCATCGGCGCGGCGCTGATCGATGCCGGCATCGCGCGCGCCCGCGCCGCCGGCTGCGACCGGCTCGCCATCACCACCCACGAGACCAACGCCGCCTTCCGCGCCCACCTGGCGCGCCGGGGCTTCTCCGAGATCGATGCCCGGCCGGTGCGCCAGCATGCCCGCTACACCCCGCACAGCCGCTGGATCCTCCTGACCCGCCCCGTCGAGGGCGCCCGACCCTAGACGAGAGGGACCTCACCATGGCCGATACCTACGACGTGATCATCATCGGCGCCGGTCCCGGCGGCTACGTCGCCGCGATCCGCGCGGCGCAGCTCGGGATGAAGACCGCCGTCGTCGACCGCGAGCATCTGGGCGGCATCTGCCTGAACTGGGGCTGCATCCCGACGAAGGCGCTGCTGCGCTCGGCCGAGATCTTCCACTACATGTCGCATGCCGGCGACTACGGGCTCTCCGCCCAGGGCGTCTCGTTCGACATCGGCGCCGTGGTGAAGCGCTCGCGCGGCGTCTCCGGCCGGCTCAACGGCGGCGTCGGCATGCTGCTGAAGAAGAACAAGGTCGACGTGATCTGGGGCGAGGGCTCGATCGCCAAGGCCGGCGAGGTGACCGTGAAGCCCGCCACCAAGTCCGTCGAGGGCCCGCCGGTGCCGGCGCCGAAGGGCGCGCTCGGTCCGGGGAGCTACAAGGCCAAGCACATCGTCGTCGCCACCGGCGCGCGCCCGCGCGTGCTGCCGGGCATCGAGCCCGACAAGACGCTGATCTGGACCTATTTCGAGGCCATGGTCCCCAAGGAGATGCCGAAGTCGCTCCTCGTCATGGGCTCGGGCGCCATCGGCATCGAGTTCGCTTCGTTCTATCGCACGATGGGCGCGGAGGTCACCGTCGTCGAGGTGATGCCGCAAATCCTGCCCGTCGAGGACGCCGAGATCGCCGCGATGGCGCGCAAGCGCTTCGAGAAGCAGGGCATCAAGATCCTCACCTCCGCCAAGGTGGCCAAGGTCGAGAAGGGGTCCAGCTCGGTCACGGCGACGATCGAGACCGACAAGGGCTCGCAGCAGATCACGGCCGACAGGCTGATCTCGGCGGTGGGCGTCGTCGGCAACGTCGAGGGCCTCGGGCTCGAGGCGCTCGGCGTCAAGATCGAGCGCGGGGTGATCGCCACAGACGGGCTCGGCCGCACCAACGTGCCGGGCGTCTACGCCATCGGCGACGTCGCCGGCCCCCCGATGCTCGCCCACAAGGCCGAGCACGAGGGCGTCATCTGCGTGGAGACCATCGCCGGGCTCCACACCCACGCCATGGACAAGGGCATGATCCCGGGCTGCACCTACTGCCACCCGCAGGTGGCGTCCGTGGGCCTCACCGAGGCCAAGGCGAAGGAGCAGGGGCTCCAGGTCAAGGTCGGCCGCTTCCCCTTCGCCGGCAACGGCAAGGCGATCGCGCTCGGCGAGCCCGAGGGCATGGTCAAGACCATCTTCGACGCCAAGACCGGCAAGCTGCTCGGCGCCCACATGATCGGCGCGGAGGTCACCGAGCTGATCCAGGGCTACGTGGTGGCCATGAACCTCGAGACCACCGAGGAAGAGCTGATGCACACGGTCTTCCCGCACCCGACCCTGTCGGAGATGATGCACGAGAGCGTGCTCGATGCGTATGGGCGGGTGATTCACACGTGAGCCCGGAACGAGGAGGCCCCATGCCCGAACCCGGCCCCCCGCGCGACGGCGCGGCCGACACGCGGCGCATGAAGGCCGTCCTCGTCGCGGCCGCCTCGCTCGCCTTCGCGACCGCGCCGCTGGCGTTTCCCTTCGCCGGCTTCGATCCGGACCTGTTTCCCGTGCCGCAGGTCGACCCGCCGGTCCAGCCGGCGGGCTATGCCTTCGGGATCTGGGGAGCGATCTACCTGTGGCTCCTGACGTCCGCCGCGTTCGGCCTCGTGCGCCGCGGGGACGATCTCGCATGGGACCGACCGCGCTGGCCGCTCGCCGGCAGCCTCGTCGTCGGCGCCGCCTGGCTCGCCGTGGCGCAGGTGAGCGCCGTCTGGGCCGCGGTGCTGATCTGGGTGATGCTGATCCTCGCCCTCGTGGCGCTCGCGCGGACCCCTCGGGAGGACCGCTGGCTGCTGCGCGCGCCGCTGGCGCTCTATTCCGGCTGGCTCACGGCGGCCTCGTGGGTCGCGATCGGGCTCGTGGGAGCGGGCTACGATCTCTGGCTCGGCCCGGTGGGCTGGGCGTTCGCGTGCCTGATCGGCGCGCTCGCCACGGCGGGCATGGTGCTCGCGCGCGTGCCCGCCATCCCGTTCTATGCCGTCTCCGTGACGTGGGCCCTCGTCGCCGTCGCCGTCGCGAACTGGGGGGACGCCTGGAGCGTGGTCGCGCTCGCGCTTCTCGGCGCCGCGGCCGTTGCCGCCCTCGGCTACCGCAGCGCGCTCGCCTGATCCGCCGCGTCTCGCGAGGCGATCGCGGACGCCCCCCGCGGCCCTTGCGTCTCCGCCGCGCCTCGGCTTAACCAATCGCCATCTTCAACGGGGGCGATGATCATGAAGTCGAGGACCCTGGCGCTCGCGGTGCCTGCCCTCGCGGTGCTCGCGATCGGCCTGTCGGGCTGCGCGACGATCACCCGCGAGGAATGCCGGGCGGAAGACTGGTCCAGCATCGGGCAGCGGGACGGGGCGGAGGGTCACGCGCCCTCGCGGCTCGAGAGCCATGCGCGGGTGTGCGCCAACTTCGACATCGTTCCGGACGTCGCGGCCTACCGCAGCGGCTGGGATTCGGGCGTGCTGCTGTACTGCACGCCGCAGAACGGCTTCGCCACCGGCCGCGACAACGACAGCTATCACGGCCTGTGCCCGGCGAGCGTCGCGGGTCCCTTCCTCGAGGGGCGCGAGATCGGCGCGCGTCTCGGCGCCGCCGAGCGGCGCGTCGCCTCCGCCGAGAGCCGGCTGCGCAACGGCGACAGCGAGCGCGACAGACTCCGCCGGCGCATGGACGAGCTGCGCGACGACCGGACCCTCTCGGCCACCGATCGGCGCGAGCGAATCGACGAGATCCGAGACCGCATCGACGATCTGCGCTGGGACATGGACCGGGCGCGCTTCGACCTGCAGCAGGCGAGCGCCGCGCTCCCCGCTGCGCAGGCGCAGGCGCAGCGCTTCTTCGATCGCTACGCCCGCCGGCAGTGATCGGCGCCTCGCCTGCGGCGGAACGCCCGCACGAGGCCGCGCGTTACGGCCACGATCATCGTCCATCGGGGAGCTGAAATTCCATGTCCATCATCGCCTGGATCGTCGTCGGCATCATCGCCGGCTTCATCGCGGAGAAGGTCACCGGCCGCAACCACGGCCTCCTGACCAACCTCGTCGTCGGCATCATCGGCGCCATCGTCGGCGGCTTCATCGCCTCTCTCCTGGGCTTCGAGTTCCGCGAGGGCTTCAACCTGGCCTCGATCGTGGTGGCGACGATCGGCGCCATCGTCTTCCTGTGGATCCTCGGCATGGTCCAGGGCCGCAGGGCGCGATAAGCGCCGCGCGCGCGGCGAGCGCGGGCCTGACCTGCATCCGGCGTGCGGTCCCTCGCCGCGTGGGATTTGCGTCTTGCGCGGCGACGCCCTAGATCAAGGCGACGCCACGAGCCTGCGCATCGCGCGGGCGCCAAGCCGGATCGGGAGAGCATGACCGTCGTTCTCGACCTCCTCGCCAAGGACACCCGCGCCGCCCGCCCGCGCCATCCCGAGAAGGCGCATCGGCCCGACCAGCCGCTCCAGCGCAAGCCGGACTGGATCCGCGTCAAGGCGCCGGGCTCTCCCGGCTGGGCGGAGACGAAGCGGATCGTCAAGGAGAACGGGCTCGTCACGGTCTGCGAGGAGGCCGGCTGCCCGAACGTGGGCGAGTGCTGGACGAAGAAGCACGCCACCTTCATGATCATGGGCGACACGTGCACCCGCGCCTGCGCCTTCTGCAACGTCAAGACCGGCATGCCCGAGGCGCTCGACGCCCGAGAGCCCGAGCACATCGCGCTCGCGGTGGAGAAGCTGGGCCTCGAGCACGTGGTGATCACCTCGGTCGACCGCGACGATCTCGAGGACGGCGGCGCCGAGCACTTCGCACAGGTGATCGGCGCCATCCGCGCGCGCTCGCCCAAGACCACGATCGAGGTGCTCACCCCCGACTTCCTGAGGAAGCCCGGCGCGCTCGAGATCGTGGTCGCGGCGCGCCCCGACGTGTTCAACCACAATCTCGAGACCGTCCCGTCGAAGTACCTGAAGGTGCGCCCCGGCGCGCGCTACTTCCATTCCATCCGCCTGCTCCAGCAGGTGAAGGAGCTGGATCCGACGATCTTCACCAAGTCCGGGATCATGGTCGGGCTCGGCGAGGAGCGCAACGAGGTGCTCCAGCTCATGGACGACCTGCGCTCGGCGGAGGTCGACTTCATGACGATCGGCCAGTACCTGCAGCCGACGCGCAAGCACCACCCGGTGATCCGCTACGTGACGCCCGACGAGTTCGAGGCCTACCAGACGACTGCCTACGCGAAAGGCTTCCTGCTCGTTTCCGCGTCACCGCTGACGCGCTCCTCCTACCACGCGGGCGACGACTTCGCGCGGCTCAAGGCCGCGCGCCTCGCCAAGCTCGGTCGCTGACCGGCCGCCGCCATGCCGTCCTTCCGCACCACACGCCGCGTCCGGCACACGCCGGAGGAGATGTTCGCCCTCGTCGCGGACGTCGAGCAGTACCCGAAGTTCGTGCCACTGTGCGAGGACCTGAAGGTCCGTCGCAAGGTGCAGAGCGGGGAGGGGGTGGAGACGCTCGTCGCCGACATGACGGTGGGCTACAAGCGCATCCGCGAGAGCTTCACGAGCCGCGTCACCCTCGATCGCGCGCGTGCGCGGATCGACGTCGAGTACGTCAACGGTCCGTTCCGCTACATGGAGAACCGCTGGACCTTCAAGCCGGCGGGCGAGGGCGCGTGCGACGTGGAGTTCTACATCAACTACGAGTTCAAGAACTTCGCCCTCGGCATGCTGATGGGTACGATGTTCGACCGCGCCTTCCGCAAGTTCTCCGAGGCGTTCGAGGAGCGGGCGGACGCGATCTACGGGTGAGCATGTCATCCCGGATGCCGAAGGCAGTCCGGCGCCCAGAACCACAGGCCTTCGAAGAGCGGCGCGCCGGCGCCGCGGCGCGAGGCGCCTCCGGCAGCGTTCGTGGACGCGCGCGCTACCGCGCACGCTCGGCACACCCCTGCGGATCTGGGCCCCGGGCCCGCTCCGCGACCCGGGGTGACACCTAACCCGCTGCCTGGTCGAGTCGCAAAGCCCTCTCCAGCATCCCGAGCGCATCCGCCACCGTCCGCAGCCGCACCATCGAGCGCCCGAGGTCGCCGTAGCGCATCTCGAGATGCCGGGTCGCCCCGCGGCGGCGGGCGAGGCCGAAATGCACGAGGCCGACCGGCTTCTCGGCGGAGCCGCCGCCCGGCCCGGCTATGCCGGTGACCGCGACAGAGACGTCCGCGCGGGAGGCGGAGAGCGCACCCTCGGCCATGGCGCGGGCGGTCTGCTCGCTCACCGCGCCGTGGGCGGCGATGATCCCGGCCGGCACGCCGAGGCACTCGATCTTGGCCTCGTTGGAATAGGTGACGAAGCCCCGCTCGACCACCGAGGACGAGCCGGCGATGTCGGTGAGCAGGCCCGCGATCAGGCCGCCGGTGCAGCTCTCGGCGGTGACGATCCGCAGGCCCGCCTCGCGATAGGTGTCGAGCAGGGCTGTCGCGCGATCGCGCATCTCGTCGGGAAAAATCACGCGTGTTCCTCCGGCAATCGGATCGTCGCCGCCGCCTGCGCGGCGATGCCCTCGCGCCGGCCGGTGAAGCCGAGCCGCTCGGTCGTCGTCGCCTTGATCGAGACGCGCGCGACCGGCACGTCGGCGGCGCGCGCGATCGCCTCGCGCATGGCCTCGCGGTGCGGCCCGACCTTGGGCGCCTCCGCCAGGATCGTCGCGTCGAGGAGATCGATCACCCCGCCGCGCGCCCGCACGCGCTCCGCCGCGAAGGCGAGGAAGCGGTCCGAGGAGGCGCTCTTCCACTTCGGGTCGGAGGGCGGGAAATGCGTGCCGATGTCGCCCTCCGCCAGCGCGCCGAGCAGCGCGTCGGTGAGCGCGTGGAGCACGACGTCGCCGTCCGAATGGGCGAGCACGCCACGCTCGTGGTGGATGCGAACCCCGCCGAGCCAGACGTGGTCGCCCTCGGTGAAGGCGTGGACGTCGAATCCGGTGCCGAGACGGGTGATCATGCGCGCCTCCTCGCCGCCCGCGGCGGCGAAATCCTCCGGGCGGGTGAGCTTGATGTTGCCCGCCTCGCCCTCGAACACGGTGACGGGATGCCCCGCCCACTCCATCAACGCGCCATCGTCCGTGAAGTCCTCGCGACCCGCATCGGCGGCGGCGCGGTGGGCCTCGAGCAGGGACGCGAAGCGGAAGCCCTGGGGCGTCTGCACGGCGCGCAGGCTGGCCCGCGGCGGCGTCTCCACGACCCGGCCCGTCTCGTCCACGCGCTTGACCGTGTCGACGACGGCGACGCCGGGGATCGCCGCGCCGGTCTCCTGCGTCGCGGCGATGGCGCGATCGATCAGGGCGGGGGAGAGGAACGGACGCGCCGCGTCGTGGACGAGAACGATCCCCGCGGCGCCGAGCTCCGCGAGGCGCACCAGCCCGCGGGCGACGGACGCCTGGCGCGTGGCGCCGCCGGGCACCGGCGAGGCCAGCTTCTCGCGTGCGGGCGGATCGAGGACGGCGACGACGCGGGCGTAGAAATCGCCGTCGTCCGGGTGGGTGACGACGAGGATGCGGTCGATCGCCGCGTGCGTGCCGAAGACGGCGAGCACGCGGCCGAGCACGCTCGCGCCGCCGACGAGACGGTACTGCTTGGGATCGCCCGTCCCGGCACGTGCGCCGCGGCCCGCGGCGACGATGAGGGCGGCGATGCGGGGCTCTGCGGACAAGGGGCGTTCCTGGTCGGGCTGTCACACGGATGTGGTGATAGAGAATGCCGCCGCCGGAGGCAAACGTCGGTGCCTCCACCGGCGCCGCGCGTGGCACTTGCCAATTTCACAGGCTTGGCTAATTGTTGGGCACAATGACGATGCAGCAGAATCCCCACCCGTCGCCCCAGGCCGATGCGGAGGTCGCCTGGCGGATCGGCCCCGTGCCGGTCTCTCGTCGTGCGGTGCTCGCGCCGATGTCGGGCGTCACCGATGTCCACATGCGCCGGATCGCGGCCGGCTTCGGCGCGGGCCTAGTCGTGTCGGAGATGGTCGCCTCCGACGACTTCGTGAACGGCGACGAGGAGACTCGCCTGCGGGCGGAGGGGGAGGGCGTCTCGCCCCACGTCGTCCAGCTCGCCGGCTGCGACCCGCGCTGGATGGCGGAGGCCGCGCGCCTCGCGCAAGCGAACGGAGCGGACGTCGTCGACATCAACATGGGCTGCCCGGCCAAGCGCGTCACCGGCGGCTGGGCGGGATCGGCCCTGATGCGCGACCTCGACCACGCGACCGGGCTGATCGAGGCCACCGTGGCGGCGGTGTCGATCCCCGTCACCGTCAAGATGCGGCTCGGGTGGGACGACGCCGCGCGCAACGCGCCGGAGCTCGCCCGGCGCGCCGAGGCAGCCGGCGCGCGGGCGATCACCGTCCACGGCCGCACGCGCCAGCAATTCTACAAGGGTCGGGCGGATTGGGATGCGATCGCGCCGGTGCGCGCGGCGACGACGCTGCCGCTCGTCGCCAACGGCGACATCGCGACCCTGGAGGACGCGCGCGCCTGCCTCGTGCGCTCGCGCGCCGACGCGGTGATGATCGGCCGCGCCGCGCTCGGCCGGCCCTGGCTCGTGGCGACGATCGGGGAGGGGCTCGCCGGCCGGGAGCCGCGCGAGCCCTCGCCCGAGGAGAAGGTCGCCGCCATGCGCGCCCATTACGAGGGCCTGCTCGCGCTCTATGGCCGCGCCATGGCGGTTCGCCACGCCCGCAAGCACCTCGCCGCCTTCGCCGATCACGCCCGCGCCGACGGCTTCGCGCTCCCGGCGGCAGAGCGCGCCCGCCTCGTCACGACCGAGGAACCCGCCGAGGTGCTCGACCTCGTCGGCGCGGTCTACGCCCATCCGCTGCGAGACGCCGCATGAAGACGCCGACCACCGACGCGGTGATGAACGCCTTGCCGCTGCCGGTCCTCACGGTCGGGCCGGACCACGTCATCCTGAACGCCAACGCCGCCGCGGAGGCCTTCCTGGAGGCGAGCCAGCGCGTGCTGCGCCGGCAGAAGCTCAGCGACTTCATGCCGTTCGGCTCGCCGGTTCTCAGCCTGATCGAGGAGGTCCGCCGCCGCGGCGTGTCCGTGAGCGAGTACCGCGTCGACATCGGCGGCCCGCGGCTCGGCATCGAGCGCATCGTCGACGTCATCGCCTCGCCGATGCCGGAGGACCCGCCGACCGTCGTGGTGATGATCCAGGAGCGGACCATCGCCGACAAGATGAACCGCCAGCTCACCCACCGCACCGCGGCGCGCTCGGTGACCGCGCTCGGCGCGATGCTCGCCCACGAGATCAAGAACCCGCTCTCGGGGATCCGCGGCGCGGCGCAGCTGCTGGAGCAGTCCGCCGCCGACGAGGACAGGGTCCTCACGCGCCTCATCTGCGACGAGGCGGACCGGATCGTGAAGCTCGTCGAGCGCGTCGAGCTGTTCGGCGAGCAGAGGCCCGTCGAGCGCGTGCCGGTCAACGTCCACAGCGTGCTCGACCACGTCAAGCGCCTCGCCCAGACGGGCTTCGCCCGCCACCTGCGCATCGTCGAGAGCTACGACCCGTCGATCCCGCACGTGCTGGGCAACCGCGACCAGCTCGTCCAGGTCGTGCTCAACCTCGTCAAGAACGCCGCCGAGGCCATCGGGCCGGACGCGCTCGAGGGCGAGATCGTGCTCTCCACCGCCTTCCGCACCGGCGTGCGGCTCGCGATCCCCGGCTCGGCGGAGCGCGTGTCGCTGCCGATCGAGATCGCGGTGCGCGACAACGGTCCCGGCATCCCCCCCGAGCTCGTGCCCGACCTGTTCGACCCCTTCGTCACCACCAAGGCCAACGGCTCTGGCCTGGGGCTTGCATTGGTGGCGAAGATCGTGGGCGACCACGGCGGGATCGTCGAATGCGATCCCGCGCCGCGCAAGACCACGTTCCGCATGCTCCTGCCGATGCATACGGCCGAGGACGGCCGCGGCTCGTAACGCGTATCCGACAGCCCCCGAGAGTGCGACCATGCCCAGCGGACACATCCTCCTCGCCGACGACGACGCCGCCATCCGCACGGTGCTCAACCAGGCGCTCTCGCGCGCCGGGTACGAGGTGCGCTCGACCTCCAACGCCGCGACGCTGTGGCGCTGGGTGGCGCAGGGGGACGGGGACATCATCATCACCGACGTGGTGATGCCCGACGAGAACGCCTTCGACCTGCTGCCGCGCATCAAGCGGCTGCGGCCCGAGCTGCCGATCATCGTGATGAGCGCGCAGAACACGTTCATGACGGCGATCAAGGCCTCCGAGCGCGGCGCCTACGAATACCTGCCCAAGCCCTTCGACCTGAAGGAGCTCGTCGCCGTGGTGGGGCGCGCCCTGTCGCGCCCGCGCGGCCCGGTCTCGTCCGGGGAGGGGGAGGGCGACGACATCCCGCTGGTGGGCCGCTCGCCGGCGATGCAGGAGATCTACCGCGCCCTGGCGCGGCTGATGCCGACCGACCTCACCGTGATGATCACCGGCGAGAGCGGCACCGGCAAGGAGCTCGTCGCCCGCGCGCTGCACGATTACGGCAAGCGCCGCTCCGGCCCGTTCGTCGCGGTCAACATGGCGGCGATCCCGCGCGACCTCATCGAGAGCGAGCTGTTCGGCCACGAGAAGGGCGCCTTCACCGGCGCGACGCAGCGCTCGGCGGGCCGCTTCGAGCAGGCGGAGGGCGGCACGCTCTTCCTCGACGAGATCGGCGACATGCCGATGGAGGCGCAGACCCGGCTGCTGCGCGTGCTGCAGCAGGGCGAGTACACGACGGTCGGCGGGCGCACGCCGATCAAGACCAACGTGCGCATCGTCGCGGCCACCAACAAGGACCTGCGGATCTCGATCCAGCAGGGGCTCTTCCGCGAGGACCTGTTCTTCCGCCTCAACGTCGTGCCGCTGCGCCTGCCGCCGCTGCGCGAGCGCGTCGAGGATATCCCCGACCTCGCGCGCCACTTCTTCGCGCAGATCGAGAAGGAAGGGCTCGCCCGCAAGCAGATGGATTCCGAGGCGATGGACCGCCTCAAGCGCTACCGCTGGCCGGGCAACGTGCGCGAGCTCGAGAACCTGATCCGCCGCCTCGCCGCCCTCTACCCGCAGGACACGATCACCGGCCCGATCATCGAGGGCGAGCTCGACGTGCGCCCGATCGAGAGCGTCATCGGCACCGGTGCCGACGACCCGGAGGCGCCCGAGACGCTGTCCGGCTCGGTGGAGCGGCACCTGACACGCTACTTCTCCAACTTCCGCGAGACGCTGCCCCCGCCGGGCCTGTACCACCGCATCCTGCGCGAGGTGGAAGGCCCGCTCATCGCCGCCGCGCTCACAGCCACACGCGGCAACCAGATCCGCGCGGCCGAGCTGCTGGGCCTGAACCGGAACACCTTGCGCAAGAAGGTCCGCGATTTGGATCTACCGGTGATCCGTACGACGCGGTGAGGCCGCGGCTCGCCCGGCCCCACCGCCCGTGCTGCGCACGGACTCCTCCCCTTCGGGGAGGACGCGGGGTCGCGGATGACGCCTACGTCGATGACGCCCACCGACCGCCTCCTCCCCGAAGGGGAGGACGGAGGCCGAAGGCCGGAGGGTGGGGAGGGCGGCGATGCGGCTCGCCGGGATATCGGCCGCCCCCGCCGCCCCAAGCGTGGCATCGTCTTCCGGTCGGGAGCCCGTCCGGAAATGACGTGCGGGTGGACAAGCGACCTCGTGGCGGAAGGGGTGGGATTCGAACCCACGGTGGGCTTGCACCCACGGCGGTTTTCAAGACCGCTGCCTTAAACCACTCGGCCACCCTTCCGGCCCGGCAGTCGTAGCGCGGCGCGCGTCGGCTGAAAAGCGCGTCCTTCCGGGGAGGCCCGGGGCGCGTTGCAGAATGGCGACACCCGTCGGAGAAACGCGGACCGTCGGCGACCCGGCGAGGGGAACGCGCACGGAACGTTTCGAGCGCGTGCGCGGAACGTCGCGTCGTGCGGCGCGAACCATGGCGAATGCTTGTCATCGCCGCCGCATTCTGGGCATAGTCCGCCGAAATCGTGGCGCCGCGACGGACGGGTTCGTGCCCCGAGTCGCGACGGCGAGGACCGCCGGTGCGAGCGGCGGAAGTGATGGGACGCTGGACATGGTGGCAGTGACGCGCGCGACGGGCCTTCTCATCCGGATCGCGACCGTTGGGACCCTCGCCGTGGCGCTCGCCGCCTGCGGCACGCGCGTCGCGATCGATTCCCGGCTCGGCGTCTCGGCGAGCGAGCGCGTCGCGGGGGAGGACGACGCCATCGCCAAGGGCGGGGGGAGGGCGCATGTCGGGCGGCCCTACACCATCGCCGGCCGCACCTACGTGCCGCGCCACGACGCCGACTATTCCGCCGAAGGGCTCGCCTCCTGGTACGGCGCGCGCTTCCACGGCCGCAAGACCGCCAACGGCGAGGTCTTCGACCGCTTCGCCCTGTCGGCGGCGCACACCACCATGCCGCTGCCGAGCTACGCGCGGGTCACCAACCTCGAGAACGATCGCTCGATCATCGTGCGCGTCAACGACCGCGGGCCGTTCCACGGCAACCGGATCATCGACGTCTCCCGTGCCGTCGCCGACACGCTCGCCTTCCGCGGCGCCGGCGTGGCGCGGGTCCGGGTGGACTATGTCGGGCCGGCCTCGACCCAAGGCAGCGACGACGAGATCCTGATGGCGACGCTGCGCACCGACGGCCGGCTCGCGGAAATGCCGATCGAGGGCGCGACCTCGATCCAGGTGGCGTCCGCCGGCGGCGCGCCGCAGGTCGACCGCATCCCGCTCGCGGCCGCCGACCGTCCGGTCGCGCCGACGCTCGCCTTCGCCTCCGCGCCGCCGACGATGGCGCTGCCGGTCCCGCCCGCGCGCCCGAACGTGCTCGCCTCGGCGCAGCCGACGGCCGTGAACGCCTCCCTGCCCGGCGCGACGCCCGCGGCCACGCTCGACCGCAGCGCGGAGGCGGCGCAGCTCGTCGGCATCTTCTTCGCCGCGCCGGACCAGCCGGCCCCCGGCTTCGTGCGGGCCGGGCCCTTCGCCGACGTCGCCGCGCAGGCGGGGACCAGCCTGCGGCGCTGACGGCACGGGCGGCGGAAAGCTCTCCCGTCGCGCATCCTCGTCTTGCAAGCCGGGCGCGTGCGGCGTAAGTGCGCGCACGAACGCCCCGGCTTTCGCCCCGACGAACGGAGAGACGCGCATGACCGCCATCGCCAACATCCTCGCCCGCCAGATCCTCGACAGCCGCGGCAACCCGACGGTCGAGGTCGACGTCTACCTGGAGGACGGGGCGATGGGGCGCGCGGCGGTGCCGTCCGGCGCCTCGACCGGCGCGCACGAGGCGGTGGAGCTGCGCGACGGCGATGCCGGCTACTACAAGGGCAAGGGCGTGCTCAAGGCGGTGGACGCCGTCAACGGCGAGATCCTCGACGCGGTCGTCGGCATGGACGCCGAGGACCAGGTCGCCGTCGACCAGGCGATGATCGACCTCGACGGCACGCCCAACAAGGCGCGGCTCGGCGCGAACGCCATCCTCGGCGTGTCGCTCGCCACCGCCAAGGCGGCGGCGATCTCCTGCGGGCTGCCGCTCTACCGCTATGTCGGCGGCACCCAGGCGCGCACGCTGCCGGTCCCGATGATGAACATCGTCAACGGCGGGGCGCACGCCGACAACCCGATCGACTTCCAGGAATTCATGGTCATGCCCGTGGGCGCGCCCTCGCTCGCCGAGGCCGTGCGCATGGGCTCGGAGATCTTCCACACGCTGAAGTCGGGGCTGAAGAAGGCCGGCCACAACACCAATGTCGGGGACGAGGGCGGCTTCGCCCCGAACCTGCCCTCCGCCGAGGCGGCGCTCGACTTCGTCATGAAGGCGATCGAGGAGGCGGGCTACACGCCCGGCGACGACGTGGTGCTGGCGCTCGACTGCGCGGCGACGGAGTTCTTCAAGGACGGCGCCTACGTCTACGAAGGGGAGGGCGGCAAGCGCCGCTCGCCGCAGGAGCAGGCGGACTATCTCGCCAAGCTCGTCGCCGCCTACCCGATCCGCTCGATCGAGGACGGCATGTCGGAGGACGACTGGGAGGGCTGGGCCGCCGTCACCGCGGCGATCGGCGATCGCTGCCAGCTCGTCGGCGACGACCTCTTCGTCACCAATGTCGAGCGCCTCTCCCGCGGCATCGCCGAGCGCGTCGGCAACTCGATCCTGGTCAAGGTCAACCAGATCGGCTCGCTGACCGAGACGCTGGCCGCCGTCGACATGGCCCACCGCGCCGCCTACACGGCTGTGATGTCCCACCGCTCCGGCGAGACCGAGGACGCGACCATCGCCGATCTCGCGGTCGCCACCAATTGCGGGCAGATCAAGACCGGCTCCCTCGCCCGCTCCGATCGCACGGCGAAGTACAACCAGCTCATCCGCATCGAGGAGGAGCTCGGCGCGAGCGCGATCTACGCCGGACGCGGGGCGCTCAAGGGCCGTCTCTGACCGGGCCTGCCGAACGGGGGGAAGGGCGGGCGCGCGTGCGCGTCGCCGCCTCTCCCCCTCGCGAGGGCTCCCATGCCCAGCCACATCGCGCCAGGTCGGGCGGAGATCTACGCGACCGACGACGAGCGCACGATGAGCGACGAGGAGGCGCAGGCCTTCGGCGAGCTGCCGCGGACGACGCCGGAGGCGCGGGCCGACGTCGTCGCGGCGCATCCGGCGGGGTAGGGGGCGCTCAGCCCTCCGGCCCGCCCGCGGGCCCGGTAGCGCCGCGCTCGCTCTCGCGGGTCTTGGCCGCCCCCCAGTGCCGCTCCATCTCGTCCAGGTCCGCCTCCGCCAGCGTGCGCCCTTGCGCCGCGAGCGCATCCTCGATCGCGGTGAAGCGCCGGGTGAACTTGGCGTTGGTGCCCCGCAGCGCCGCCTCGGGATCGACGTCGCAATGGCGGGCGAGGTTCGCCACCGAGAACAGCAGGTCCCCGATCTCGTCGGCCACCGCCGCCTTCTCGCCGGCGGCGATCGCCTCCTCCACCTCCGCGAGCTCCTCGCGGATCTTGGCGAGGACGTCGGGCGTCTCCGCCCAGTCGAAGCCGACCTCGGCGGCGCGGCGCGTGAGCTTGTCGGCGCGCGCCAGGGCCGGGGCCGCGGCCGGGACGTCGTCGAGATGGCGCGCCGGGCGCTCCCCGCGCGTCGCCGCCCGCTCGGCCTTCTCCGCCGCCTTGATCTCCCCCCACATCGCCTTGATCTCCCGGGGCGAGCGGGTGCGCGCCGCGCCGAAGACGTGCGGATGGCGGCGGACGAGCTTCGTCGTGATCGCCTCGACCACGTCGCCGAAGGCGAAGGCGCCCGCCTCCTGCGCCATGCGGGCGTGGAACACGACCTGCAGCAAGAGGTCGCCGAGCTCGTCGCGCAGGTCCGCGAGGTCGCCGCGCTCGACCGCGTCCGCCACCTCGTAGGCCTCCTCGATCGTGTAGGGCACGATCGTCTCGAACGTCTGCGCCACGTCCCAGGCGCAGCCCGTCTGCGGGTCGCGCAGGGCCTCCATGATGGCGAGGAGGCGCTCGATGTCCTTGGAGGGCGTCACGTTCGGCTCCGGTTCTCGGGCTCCGGCTCTCGGAGCTCCGGTCATGGTTCACCCGTCCTTAACGCGACCTGCGCAGTTTGACGAGACGTCGAGTCGAAGTCGAGTTGCGTGCGCATGACCTCCGGTTCCCCAAGTTCTTCCGCCACCCTGATCCCCTTTCCGCTGCGCCCCGCGCCGATCCCCGCGATCGAGCGCTCCCGCGAGCTCCAGAAGCGCCTGATGGACGCGGTCTTCGCGTCCGGCGCGCTCGAGGTCGCGGCGCAGGACGTTCCCACCAAGCGGCTCGCCGCGCGCCTGCAGATCCTCGGCTTCGTCGCGATCGAGGAAGTCGCCGAGGGCGGCGACCGGCGGCGCCTGCGCCCCTCGGAGGCGATCGAGGCGGAGCCGGGCCTGGCCTGGCGGGTCTCGCGGGCGGGCGCAGGCGCGCGCAGCGCCTGAGCCGGGCAGGGGACTTCATTCCATCCCCTCATGACACCGGCCCGCGACCGTTCGCCCTGACGAACGTCCGCTACGGACCGCCCGCCCCGCTCCTTGCACCCGCGCAAGCATCGCCGTGAAACACGGGCGCAGCAAAGCGTCGCACTCACGACCTCGTCATTTCCGGCGGCGTCTCCATCCGTCATCCTGGCGTCCGACCGACGACGGAGGGCGCGGATGACCCATGCTCGAACCTGGTTTCGACGGCTCGCCGGGCTCGCGCTCGCGGCCGCGATCCCGCTCGCGGGGCCGGCCGGCGCACAGGCCGACCCGCTGCGCAACTGCCCGCCGATGCTGGCGGGCCTCGACGGGCTGATTCATCGCGCGGCGCTCGCGCAGGACGAGGCGGCGCTCACCTTCGTGGGCCACGCCACATTCCTGATCGAGAGCGCCGCGGGCGTCACGGTGGCGACGGACTACAACGACTACGTCCGCCCCGGCGTCGTGCCCACCATCGCCACGATGAACCGGGCGCACCGCACCCACTACTCGCTCGCGCCCGATCCGGCCATCGGCCACGTCCTGCGCGGCTGGGACCCGCAGGGCGGGGCGGCCGATCACGACCTTGAGGTCGCGGACGTCCGGGTGCGCAACGTCACCACCAACATCCGCTCCGGCGGCGGCACGGCCTACGACGAGAACTCGATCTTCGTGGTCGAGACGGCGGGCCTGTGCATCGCCCATCTCGGGCACCTCCACCACGTGCTGGAGCCCGAGCATCTCGTCGCGCTGGGCCGGGTCGACGTGGCGCTCGCGCCGGTCGACGGCTCCTGGACGCTGGACACGGAGGGCATGATCGAGACGCTCCGGCGCATGGGGCCGCGGCTCGTCGTGCCGATGCACTTCTTCTCGCCGCTGCGGCTGGAGGAGTTCCTGGAGGCCGCGAGCGTGCACTTCGAGATCGCCCGGGCCGGGAGCGCGTCGGTGATCCTGTCGCGCGACGGGCTCCCGCAGCGGCCGACGGTGCTGGTGCTCGACGGGCCGGGGCGGTGAGCTGCGCAGCCGGTCCGGTTGGAGCGGCGCCGGCGGTGTGGAACGGGAGAGCGAGGAGGGCCCTCACCGACGGAGCCTCGAAGCGCATAAGATATATTATGGAACCAAAAGCCGTGTGTCCTCGATCGGCGAGGCGCAAGTCACGCCTCGATCGTCATCCCGTCGTAGGCCGGCTCGACGCCCTCCGGCAGGCGTGCGGCCAGGGCGCGGTAGTCGAGATCGGTGTGGAGGTTCGTCAGCACGGCGCGACGGGGCTTCACGCGGGCGATCAGGGCGAGCGCGTCGGACAGGCTGTAGTGGGACGGGTGCGGCGTCTCGCGCAGCGCGTCGATCACGAGCGTGTCGAGGCCCTGGAGCATCGCCTCGGCTTCCGGCGGCATGAAGCTGACGTCGGGGGCGTAGGCGAAGTCGCCGAAGCGGAAGCCGAGCGCGTCCTGCGACCCGTGAAGCAGGCGGAACGGACGCGCCTCGACTGCGCCGCCGTCGCCCTCGACGACGATCGGCTCCGCGTCGCGGATGCGCCGCTCCTCCAGGATCGGCGGATAGTCGCTGCCCTCGGGCGTCGCGAAGCAATAGCCGAAGCGCGACATGAGCGAGGCGGACGTCGCGTCGTCGCACCAGACGGGGATCCGCCGGCGCATGTGGATCACGAGCGGGCGCAGGTCGTCGATGCCGTGGGTGTGGTCGGCGTGATCGTGCGTGTAAAGCACGCCGTCCAGGTGCCTGATTTCGTTGTCGATCAGCTGGAGACGCAGGTCCGGCCCCGTGTCGACGAGGAGGCTCGTGACGCCGCCCGGCCCGTGCCGCGCGACGTGGAGCGCGCAGCGCCGGCGGCGGTTCCTCGACTCGTTCGGATCGCATTTGCCCCAGCCGGAGCCGGGGCGGGGCACGCCGCCGGAGGAGCCGCAGCCGAGGATCGTCGCGAGGAGGCCGCTCATGCGCCCTCCCCGGTCGGCGCGACGCCGTCGACGGCTGCCGCCTTGCGGAAGAGACGGTAGAAGTTCGCCGTCGTGACCTCGGCGAGCGCCTCGGGCGTCGTGCCGAGCGTCTGCGCGAGCGAGGCCGCCGTCATCGCGACGTAGGCCGGCTCGTTCGGCTTGCCGCGCCTGGGCTGGGGCGCGAGATAGGGCGCGTCGGTCTCGACGAGGATGCGCTCCCGCGGGATCGAGCGGGCGATGGCGCGCAGCTCGTCCGAGCGCTTGAAGGTGACGATGCCGGAGAAGGACACGTAGAGCCCGAGCTCGACGCCGATCCGTGCCAGCGCGGGGCCCGACGAGAAGCAGTGCAGCACGGCGTCGAAACGCCCGCGCCCCATCTCCTCGCTCAGGATCGCGATCATGTCCGCGTCCGCGTCGCGGGCGTGGATCACGAGCGGCAGGCCGCTCTCGCGTGCGGCGGCGATGTGGGCGCGGAAGACGCGCGCCTGCACCTCGCGAGGGCTCTTGTCGTAGAAGTAGTCGAGCCCCGCCTCCCCGATCGCGACGCAGCGCGGATGGCGCGCGAGGTCGACGAGAGTCTGCGGCGGGACGTCGGGCTCGGCCGCGGCATTGTGCGGATGCGTGCCGATCGAGCAGAAGATCCGCGCGTCCCGCTCCGCCAGCGCGCGGTAGGCCTCGGCCTTGGCCACGAAGGTCGAGATCGTCACCATGCGCCCGACGCCCGCCGCCTCGGCGCGCGCGAGCACGCCGTCGAGGTCGTCGCCGAGGCCCGGGAAGTCGAGGTGGCAATGGCTGTCGATCAGCATCGCGACGGCCGCCTCAGACCGCGTCCGTCTCGGGCGCGACGAAGCGCGGGAAGATCGGGGCGGGGGCGGGAAGCGCCGCCCCCGGCGCGAGCCGGCCGCCCTCCCCCACGTCCGCCAGCATCCGCCGATCCGCCGGCACGGCGAGCAGGTCGAGCAGCTTCGCCGCCGCCTCGGGAATCGCCGGCTGAGCCGCGATGCCGACGGCGCGCAGCACCTCGATCGTCACCCACAGCACCGTCTCCATCCGGGCGAAGTCGGTCTTGCGCAGCGCCCACGGCTCCTGGGAGGCGAAGTAGCGGTTGGCGTCGGCGACGACGGCCCAGACCTCGGCGAGCATCGTGTGGACGGCGACGCTCTCCATGGCCGCGCGCGCCTTCGCCGGCAGCGCGTCGGCCGCGGCCAGGATCTCGCGATCGGCGTCCCCGAGCGCGCCGGGCGTCGGCACCCTCCCCTCGCAGTTCTTGGCGATCATCGACAGCGAGCGCTGGGCGAGGTTGCCGAGATCGTTGGCGAGGTCGGCGTTGATGCGGTTGGCGATCCCCTCCGGCGAATAGCTGCCGTCCTGGCCGAACGGCACCTCGCGCAGGAAGAAGTAGCGAATCTGGTCGACGCCGTAGGCGTCGGCGAGGTTGAACGGGTCGACGACGTTACCGACCGACTTCGACATCTTCTCGCCCTTCACGAGCAGGAAGCCGTGGCCGAAGACTCGCTTCGGCAACGGGATCCCCGCCGACATCAGGAAGGCCGGCCAGTAGACCGTGTGGAAGCGCGTGATGTCCTTGCCGATGACGTGCATGTCCGCCGGCCAGTAGCGCGCCCGCGGCGCCTCGGGATCGGGGAAGCCCGTGCCGGAGAGGTAGTTCGTCAGCGCGTCGACCCACACGTACATGACGTGGGCGGGATCGTCCGGCACCGGGACGCCCCAGTCGAAGGTCGTGCGCGAGATCGAGAGGTCCTCGAGGCCGCGCTTGACGAAGGCGACGATCTCGTTGCGCCGCGCCGTGGGCGCGATGAAGTCCGGGTTCGCCTCGTAATGGGCGAGGAGCCTCTCCTGGTAGGCGGAGAGCCGGAAGAAGTAGCTCTTCTCCTCGATCCACTCGACCGGCGAGCCGGTGGGCGCGAGGCGCCTGCCGTCGGGGGTCGTGGTCAGCTCGCCCTCGTCGAAGTAGGCCTCGTCACGGACCGAGTACCAGCCGGAATACTCGCCGAGATAGATGTCGCCGTTCGCCTTCATGCGCCGCCACAGCTCCTGGACGGAGGCGTGGTGATCGGCGTCGGTCGTGCGGATGAAGCGGTCGAAGGAGCAGCCCAGCCGCTCGACCATCGCCGCGAAGCGCGCCGCCATCCGGTCGACATACGCGCGCGGGGTCGTCCCGGCCTTCGTCGCGGTCTGCTGGATCTTGAGCCCGTGCTCGTCGGTGCCCGTCATCGCGAAGACGTCGTAGCCGTCGATGCGCTTGAAGCGCGCGATCGCGTCGGTCGCCACGGCCTCGTAGGCATGGCCGATATGCGGCTCGCCGTTGGGATAGGAGATCGCCGTCGTGATGTAGAACGGCTTCTTGTCGGCCATCGTCGATCCCTCGCGCGGGCGGGCGCCGGATGCGCCGCGCCCCATCTATCTCGTCGCGCGGACCGCTTCGGCAAGATCCCCGAACAGCGTCAGGACCAGGGGGCGCCGGTCCAGATTGTAGGTGTCGGCGTCGGCGGCGGCGCGGGCGGACTTCTCACATACCTCGACCAGCGGCGCAAGGCGACGCGCCCCCTCCCCCGCCCGCGCCGAGATCACGCCCGCCGCCCAGCGCTCCACCGTCTCGAGCACGATCTCGAGGTCCTGCTCGGCGCCCCGGCGCGCCAGCCGGTCCGCCAGCGCGACGACCTTGCGCCAGTCGACCCCCGGCAGGGCCGCGAGCAGCCCCTCCACGGCCTGGAGCGTGCGTGCGCGCTCGGGATCGAGCAGCGCCACGGCGCGGCGCGCCGAGCCGTCGGCGGCGCCGATCGCGGTGGCGAGCGCGTCGTCGGGCGCGGTGCCGATCGGGTCGGGCAGCGAGCGGATCACGCGCGCGAGCGCATCGTCCGCCAGCGGGCGCAGCAGGAGCTTGCGGCAGCGCGAGCGGATCGTCGGCAGCACGCGCTGGGGCGCGTGCGAGACGATGAGGAAGAGGGAGCGCGGCGGCGGCTCCTCGACCATCTTGAGGAGCGCGTTGGCCGAGGCGGGGATCAGGTCCTCCGCGTCGTCGACGATGCACACGCGATAGCCGGCGTCCGCCGCCGTCGAGGCGAACAGCTGAAGCCCGCGGCGGACCTCGTCGACGGGGATCGTCGTCGAGGCCGCCTTCTTCTCCGTCGCCGGCACGCGGCGCAGGACGAAGAGGCCGGGATGAGAGAGCGCCGCCACCTGGCGCGCGGCGCGCGAGCCCTCGGGCACGTCGAGGCTCGAGGCCTGCTCGGGCGGGCGGCCGCCCCGCTCGAGCACGAACTTCGCCACGCGATAGGCGAGCGTCGCCTTGCCGATCCCCTCCGGCCCGCCGATCAGCCAGGCATGGTGCATCCGGCCGGACCCGTAGGCGTCGAGGAAGGCGCGCTCCGCCTCCGCATGGCCGAACAGCACGTCGCGCTCGCGCGGGTGGGGCGCGCCGGGGAGCTGGTCCGGCTCCGCCTGCGGGGTCTTCTCAGCCATGGGTCTCTTCCGCCATCGCGGCGTCGGGCTCCTCGACGCGGGCTACGCCCGCCGGCGCAGGGGACGCGAGGCGCGGCAGCACCGCCGCCGCGACCCTCGCGGCGACGGTGTCGACGTCGCCGGAGGCGTCGATCACGACGCAGCGCTCGGGCTCGCGGGCGGCGATGACGTGGAAGGCCTCGCGCAGCTTCTCGTGGAAGGCGCGATCCTCGCCCTCGAAGCGGTCTGCGGCATTCCCCCCGATCGCGCCGCCCTGCCCCGCGCGCCGTGCGGCGGCGCGCGCCAGCGCGGTGGCGACGGGCAGGTCGAGGATCAGCGTCAGGTCCGGCCGCGTCTCGCCGACGGCCCAGCGCTCGAGCGCGACGATCAGCGGCTCCGGAACGGCGCCCGCCGCGCCCTGGTAGGCGCGGGTCGAGTCGCTGAAGCGGTCGCACAGCACGATCGCGCCGCGGTCGAGCGCCGGCCGGATCGTCGCCGCGACGTGGTCCTGGCGGGCGCGGGCGAACAGCAGCGCCTCGGCGAAGGGCCCGAGCGCCTTCGCCTCCCCCGACAGGATCGCCCGGCGCAGGTCCTCCGCATGCGGCGAGCCGCCGGGCTCGCGGGTCGCGACGACCTCGTGCCCGTCCGCGCGCAGCCGCGCGGCGAGGCGGCCGACCTGGGTGGACTTGCCGGTCCCCTCCCCGCCCTCGAACGTGATGAAGCGTGCCCCCATGCCCCCTCACGAGGCTCCCGGGACGGGATCGGGATCGCCGAAGATGGCGCGGCGGATCGCGCCCGCGCCGAGCTCCCAGAGCCCGTCCATGGCCCGGCGCGACACCGGCCCCCGGGCGACGCTCTCCGCCGTCCGGAGCGGCGCCTCCAGCGCAAGCGTGTCGCCGCGGGTGACCCGCAGGACGCCGACGGGCGTGCCCGCCTCTACCGGGGGCATCAGCGGGCCGCGATAGACGATGCGCGCGGACAGGCGCTGGTCGTCGCCGCGCGGCACCAGGATCTCGATCGGCTCCGCCGCGGCGAGCGCCACGTAGGGCGTCTCGCCGCCGTAGACCTGCGCCTCGCCGACCGTCTCGCCCGCCTCGAACAGGCGGCGGCGGTCGAAGGCGCGAAAGCCCCAGTCGAGCAGCTTGCGCGCCTCCTCGGCGCGCGCGCGGGCGGTCTCGAGCCCGTTCACGACGACGACGAGCCGCTGCCCGTCGCGCACCGCCGAGCCGACGAGGCCGTAGCCGGACTCGGAGAGGAAGCCGGTCTTCACCCCGTCCGCGCCGATGTTCATGGTCAGCAGGTCGTTGCGGTTGCGCTGGGTGATGCCGTTCCAGGCGAAGCTCTCCTCGCCGAAGATCGCGTAGATTTCCGGCGATTCCTCCATCAGGTGGAGGGTCAGCTTCGCCAGCTCTCTGGCCGTCGTCACCTGCTCGGGGTGGTGATAGCCGGTGGCGTTGCGCCAGACGGACCGCTCGAGCCCGATCTCGCGGGCGTGCTGCGTCATCATCCGCGCGAACGCCTCCTCCGAGCCGGCGATCCCCTCCGCGGCGGCGATCGAGGCGTCGTTGCCGGACTGCACGATGATGCCGCGCAGGAGGTCGGGCAGCGCGATCGTGCTGCCCACCTCCGCGAACATGGTCGAGCCGCCCGACGGCGCGCCGCCGGTGCGCCAGGCGTTCTCGGAGACCGTGAACACGTCGTTCTCGGACAGGCGCCCCTGGCGCATCTCCTCGGCGATGGTCTCGACCGTCATGATCTTCGCCATCGAGGCGGGGACCATGAGCGCGTCGGCGTTCTCGGCGAAGAGCACGGTGCCGGTCGCCGCGTCGATCAGGAAGGCCTGCTCGGCGGCGGTCTCGAAGGCGGCGGCGGGACGCGGCCCGAGGGTGACGATCGCGAGCCCGAGGGCGGCGACGAGAGAGAGGGTCGCGCGCAGGGTGTCGCGCGCGCCACGAGACACGGTGGACAAGACGCTGCTCCGTTGCGAGGCCTCGGGCACCTTGCGCGAGGCGGGGGGAGAAATCAACGCCGAGCGGGGCGCGGCGTTCGGCGCCCCGCATCCTCCCCGGAGGGGAGGAGTCCGCGCGAAGCGCGGGCGGTGGGGCCGTTCGATCGTGTGGGCGGGCCGCGTCGCCGCCCTCCCCACCCTCCGGCGTTCGGCCTCCGTCCTCCCCTGCGGGAGGAGGCGGTCGGCGTGTTCGGACAGGATAGATCCCTGACGGATTTGACCGGTTGATTGGTTGACAGTTCTGTTCGATCTCCCTGACGAGCGCCATCGCCGCCCACCCGCCTCCGGCCCGTTCCGGCTACCGCGTCCCCGCCGGATCGACGCGCCGCGCGGGGTCGGTCCGCGCCAGGATCAGCCCCGCGACCGGGCCGAGGATCGCGACCGACAGCGCGGCGAGGGCGAGCGTCGCGCCCTCGCCGATATACGCGAAGCCCGCGCCGATCAGGGCCGGTCCGAGCGCCCCGCCGAGGAAGAAGAAGCAGGCGTGCAGCGCCGTCGCCGAGCCGCGCGCCTGGGCGGCGAGCTCGGTCACCGCCGTCTGGAAGGAGTTGTGCATCATGTAGAAGCCGAGCCCCATCGCCAGGAACGCCGCCGCCATCAGCCGCCAGTCGCCGACGAAGACGAGGGCGCAGACCGCGAGCGCCGCGACGATCCCGCCCGCGGCGATCATCCGCGGCATGCCCAAGAAGCGCAGGAGCGTGCGCACCAGCGCGGAATAGACGAGGCCGCCGATGGCAAAGCCCGCGATCGCGAGGCCCGCCTCCGCCGGCCCACCGGCTCCGCGCCGCTCGAGCAGCACCGCCGCGAAGGGGAAGAGGCCGAACAGCGCCGCCGCCTCCACGAAGACGAAGGCGAACAGGGCCCGCGCCCGGGGCATCGCCAGCAGCATCCGGTAGCGGGCGCGCGCGACGCCGACGTCGAAGCGTCCGGTCGGCTCGGCCGCGCGCCGCGCCGCGAGCAGGACGGCGACGAGCGCCGCGCCCGCGAGCACGGCGGCGAGCGCGAAGACGCCGCGCCAGCCGATCACCAGCGCGAGCACGCCCGAGAGGGAGGAGCCGGCGAGCTGGCCGAGGATGATCGCGACGAGGAAGCGGCTGATCGCCACCTGCCGCCCCTCCATCCCGACCCGGTCGCCGATCGCGGCGAGCGCGAGCGGAATCACGCCGCCCGCGGCCGCGCCGGCGATCACCCGCAGGACGAACAGCGTCGTCGCATCCGGGGCGAAGGCCGAGGCGACGAGGCTCGCGGCGAGCACCGCGACGCAGGCGCGCATCACCCGCAGCTTGCCCACCGCGTCCCCGACCGGGCCGAGGATCGGCTGGATCAGCGCGTAGGGGAGCGCGAAGGCGGTGGCGAGCAGCGCGATCGACTTCACCGACGCCGCGAGATCGGCCGCGATCGTCGGCACCAGCGGGTCGACGATGCGCGTCGAGAAGGTCGAGGCGAAGCCCGCGACCGCGAAGATCGCGATGGTGAGCGCGATCGCGCGCTGATCGTCGGGTCTGTGCGTCATCGCTCCGCCGGCCGCCGTGCAGGAAGGCGCATCCTATACGCCGGCGGAATGGGCGTGCAGTGAGCGCGCACGCATGGGGGGCTTGCGGAACACACCCGCAGGCCCGCGTCGCTCGCCGCACGCGGGCCCGCGTACGAAGCCGGGCTCCGTCGTGCCGAAGCGCGCGCCCGCGTCAGAACCGCATCGCCGAGGCGTTGATCAGGCCGGCCGAAACGCTCGCCGCGCCGAGGAACAGCGCGGGCGCGATCTCGCCCCTGGCGATGCGCGCGGAGAGGTCCGAGACGACGAGGCGGACGAGGAAATAGACCACGATCTGCACGACGAGCGCGACGCCGCCCCAGACCACGAGGTCGAGCACGGTCACCGCGAACACCATCGCCGACGAGAGCGGGATCGCGAAGCCCACCAGGCTCAGGCCCAGCGCCAAGGCCGCGGAGGGGATGTTGCGGCGGATCAGGGCGAACTCGTTGTGCGCCGTCGCGAATGTGTAGATCGCAAGATAGAGGGCGACGAGCGCCGTCGCGAGGACGAAATCGAGAAGGAAACCCGGCAAGACGGTCAGAATCGACGGCATCGCGTTATACCCACCCTCACGCCCGATTCGGGCGGCCCCAGCATAGAAGTCCCGGCGCCATCGTGCACGGCCCTCGGCGGGCCGTCGGAGAAAGGACCCGACCCGTGCGTCATCGCCGCATCGCGCCCCTCATCGTCGCGACCGCCCTCTTCATGGAGACGACGGACTCGACGGTGATCGCGACGGCCCTGCCCGCCATCGCCGCCGATCTCGGCGAGGACCCGATCGCGCTCAAGCTCGCGATCACCTCCTACCTGATCGCGCTCGCGGTCTTCATCCCGGTGAGCGGCTGGATGGCGGACCGGTTCGGCGCACGCACGATCTTCCGCGCGGCGCTCGGCGTGTTCGTGACGGGCTCGATCGCCTGCGCCTTCGCGGATTCGCTCGGCGGCTTCGTCGCGGCGCGCTTCTTCCAGGGCATGGGCGGGGCGATGATGGTGCCGGTCGGGCGGCTCGTGATCCTGCGCGGCATCCCCAAGAACGAGCTCGTCGGGGCGCTGGCCTTCCTCACCGTCCCCGCCCTGGTGGGCCCGGTGCTCGGCCCGCCGATCGGCGGCTTCATCACCACCGCCTTCTCCTGGCGCTGGATCTTCATCATCAACGTGCCGATCGGGCTCCTCGGCATGGTGCTCGCGTCGATCTTCATCGAGAACGTCCGCGAGGAGGACACCCCGCC
The DNA here is from genome assembly GCF_000429045.1 of Salinarimonas rosea DSM 21201. GTDB lineage: Bacteria > Pseudomonadota > Alphaproteobacteria > Rhizobiales > Beijerinckiaceae > Salinarimonas > Salinarimonas rosea. The sequence goes on along the minus strand of NZ_AUBC01000004.1, from coordinate 31,313 downwards.
GCTCGACTGGCGCGGCTACCTGATGCTCGGCACCGGGCTCGCGCTGGCGATGCTCGGCCTCGCCACCGCCGGGCGCCATCTCCTGCCGCTGTGGGCGTCCGCCGCGAGCTTCGGCCTCGGCATGGCGCTGCTCGCGGCCTACGTGCGTCACGCGCGGCGCGTCCCGCATCCGGTGATGGGCTTCGGGCTCCTGGCCCTGCCGACCTTCCGCGCCGGCGTCGTCGGCGGCGCGTTGTTCCGCCTCGGGGTCGGCGCGATCCCGTTCCTGCTGCCGCTGATGCTCCAGCTCGGCTTCGGGCTCGATCCGCTGAGCTCCGGGCTGATCACCTTCGCCGCCGCGGCCGGCGCGCTGTTCATGAAGACGCTCGCCGCACGGATCATCCGCGCCTTCGGCTTCCGCTCGATCCTCGTCTGGAACAGCCTCGTGTGCGCCGTCTTCATCGCGGTGATGGGGATCTTCCGGCCGGAGATGCCCTACGCCGTCATGCTCGCGCTGCTCCTCCTGGGCGGCTGCTTCCGCTCGCTGCAGTTCACCGCGCTCAACGCCGTGTCCTTCGCCGATGTGGTGCGCCGGGACATGAGCCAGGCGACCACGCTGTCGAGCGTCGTCCAGCAGGTGGCGCTGGCCGTGGGCGTGACGATCGCCGCCTTCGCGCTCGAGGCCTTCAGCGCGCTCGCCGGCAACGCGCGGCTCGTCACGGCGGACTTCACGCCCGCCTTCCTGTTCATGGCGGCACTGTCGGGTCTCGCGTTCTTCGTCTTCGCCCGGCTCGACCCGGACGCCGGCGCCGAGATGTCCGGCCACAGGCGGAGCCTCGGCCCCGCACCGACGCAGCAGCCGAAGGCGCCGTCGCCCCGGGGCCGGTCGACGACGGCGCACTGACCGCACGACTCGGGGCTGCGCCCGAGGCCCCGGCCGAAAGGCGTCCTGGAGATGGACTTTCGACGCCGGCGATCCCCGTCCTTCCCCTACACGCAAGGAGATGGCCTGCGTCGGCGCTCGGTGCGGTGCCGGGTGTCGAACGAGGTTGCAGGAGACGTGTCACATACCCCGCGCCGGCGCTGCCCGCTGCGCTATCCCGCAGAGCGGTCGACCTGGATGCGGTAGACGCATGCCGGCCCGCCCGGCTCCGCGCCGAGGATGCCCGCGAGCCGGCCCGCGGCGGCCGTCGCCGCATCGTGGTCCCGCGCCTCTCCGACGAGAGCGCCGGCGGGCGTCGCCACGCGCTCGGCGCGCAGCGCGTGCTCGGCCGTGCGGCGCGCCGTGAGGGCGTCGTCGCGCAGGAGGAGCGTCGCCGAGACGAGGAGGCCCTCCGACACGAGCCGCGCCGCCTCTCCGGCGAGCGATGCGCGGACCTCCTCGGCGAGCGATACGGTCTCCGGCAGGCGCAGCGCCACGAGCCGATCGCCCTCCCCCGCGCCCTCGCCGCGACCGAGCGACTCCGACACCCGGCACAGGATGCGCGCGGTGTCGCGCATCAGCGGCATGACCCGGCGCGTCCACGGCGTCGGCGCGTCGAGCCGCGCCGGATACGCGCCCTGCCCGATCGCGTACGCATCCGCCACGTCGTAGAGCGTCAGGTAGCGCGCGCTCCCATCGACGGCGACGCCGCGCCGGGCGCGCAGGAAGCCGGGGATGGCGAGACGCTCGGCGAGGTGCTCCTCGTCGTGCCAGCGCTCGAACTCCGCCGCGGCGCCGGGCGCGACGCCGTTCCAGATGACGATGCCGGCGGAGCCGCGCCAGCTCCGGCCGCGCAAGCTCATGCGGCGCGATCCCGCGCGAGCGCGGCGAGGCCGTCCGGCGTGGCGACGACCGGGCGCCACCCGAGCGCTTTCAATGCGCGGGTCTCGACGACGAGATCCCCCGTCAGCCGCTCGGCGGCTTCCCCGCGGCCCGTGGCACGCAGCAGGCCCGCGACGAGCGCCTGCGGCACCGGCACGAGCATGGGCTTCATCCCACGCCCACGGCGCATGACGCCGATCATCTCCGGGAGGGTCCAGGCGCCGTCGTCGGCCACGAGGTAGGGCCGGCACAGCCGGCCGTCGGCCGCGATGACGATGCGCACGGCCTCCGCCAGGTTCTCGAGCGCGAGCAGTGAACGGCGGCCGCGCAGCCCGCCGAGCGGCAGCGGCCACGGCGTGGTGGCGAGCCGCACGAGGGAGGCCATATTGCCCTTCACGCCGGGGCCGTAGACCAGCACCGGGCGCAGCGCCGCCCAGTCGAGGCCGAGCCCCGTGAGCCCATCCTCGGCCGCGAGCTTCGAGCGCCCGTAGGCGTCCGTCGGCGCCGGCGCGCGACCCTCGTCGACGACGCCGTCCGCGCACGGGCCGGTCTGGGCGCGCACTGAGGAGAGGAACACGAAGCGCCGCACGCCGGAGCGCTCGGCGGCGCGGGCGAGCGCGATCGTCGCCTCCGTGTTGACCGTGCGGTAATCGTCCTCCGGACGTCCCGACATGGCATGGGCGATCCCGGCCGAGTGGACGATCGCGTCGACACCGTCCAGCGCACGCGACATGTTCATCGGGCGCGCTAGATCGCCGATGACGGCGGAATCGGCATCGGGCGCGCCCTCGGTCGGGCGGCGCAGCAGCAGGCGCACGCGATACCCGTGCGCCCGCAGGTCCGAAAGGAGATGACGACCGACGAAGCCGGTTGCGCCGGTCAATGCGACGAGGGGCGCGCTCACCGGGTGGCCTCGAGGCGCGCACGCGACCGGCCGAAGCGCAGCAGCAAGCCGGCGACCACCGCGCCGCCGAGGACGAGTGCCGCGAGGTCGGCGGCGAGGCCCTCGACCAGGATCGACCCCACCGCGAGGACCGCCAGCACGACATTGGCGACGAAGATCGTCCCTGATATCTCGAGCGCGCCGAAGCCGAGATCGCCGGCACGCTGATAGTAGTGCGAGCGATGCGCCTGCCAGACCGGCTCTCGGCGCGCGGCGCGCCGCAGCAAGGTGAGCGTCGCGTCGCTGCAGGAATAGAGCGGCAGGAGGATCGCGGCAACCACATGGCCCTGCGCCGCGAGGCCGAACAGCAGCCAGGCCACCACGAGGCCGATCGGCAGCGAGCCGACGTCCCCCAGGAACAGGCGCGCGACCGGCCGGTTGAACGGCGCGAAGCCGAGGAGCGCACCGAGCAGCGCGGCGGCGACCAGGCCCTGCGGCCCGACGATGATGCCCGCCTGGCCGAGCGCGGCGATCGTCGCCGTGGTCGGGACCATCGCGGCAACCGTGAGCCAGTCCAGCCCATCCATGAAGTTCGTGAGGTTCACGAACCACAGCCCTGCGAGGGTCGCGACCGCCACCTCGAGCCAGAGCGGAACGTCGAGACCCAGCACCCGCCCCGTCGCACTGGCTGCGAGGACGACCGCCGCGACCGAGACGGCCTGCAGCACGAGGCGTGGAAGCACGGGGAGCGGCCGGATGTCGTCGACTGCCCCGATCACCGCGAGGAGCAGCGTCGCGCCGGCGAGAACGAGCACCTCCGTGCCCGCGCCGGGTGTGAGGCCGACCACCAGGACGGCGGCCGCACCCACGAGGAGCGTCGCGCCGACGACGGCGATCCCGCCCCCCTGCGGCGTCGGCACCCTGTGGCTCGAGCGCGCGTTCGGTCGCGCCAGCGCATAGCGGCGCATTACGGGGAAGAGCGCCAGGACGAGCGCTGCCGAGAGCGCTGCGGCGAGAGCGAGGACGAAGAGGACGATCATGCCGCGTGTGCAACCTTCCGGGCGCCTGGGCGCGGGCGGGTTCTACCCGCTCTGCCGCCGCACCGCAATGCGGGCCGGCGCGGGCGATCGGGCCCGGCCTCAGGCCGCGTGATGAGCCTTGAACCAGGCGTAATAGGACGCGAGCCCCTCGCGCAGGCCCACGCGCGCCTCCCAGCCGAGCGCGTGGAGGCGCCCCACATCGAGGATCTTTCGCGGCGTCCCGTCCGGCTTGGAGGTGTCGAAGACGAGCTCACCCGTGAAGCCCACGGTTTCCGAGACGAGGCGGGCGAGTTCCGCGATGGTCAGGTCCCGGCCGACGCCGACATTGATCGGGTCGTCGCCGCTGTAGTGGCGCAGCAGGTGCAGGCACGCGTCGGCGAGGTCGTCGACGTGCAGGAATTCGCGCCGCGGCGTGCCCGTCCCCCAGACGACCATCTCCGAGGCGCCCGACGCGCGCGCCTCGTGCGCCTTGCGCAGCAGGGCCGGCAGGACATGGGAGGTCTCGAGGTCGAAATTGTCGTTGGGGCCGTAGAGGTTCGTCGGCTGGCAGGCGATGAAGTCGCAGCCGTGCTGGCGACGATAGGCCTGGCAGAGCTTCAGCCCCGCGATCTTGGCGATGGCGTACCACTCGTTGGTCGGCTCGAGCGGCCCGGTCAGCAGGCTGTCCTCCGAAATCGGCTGGGGCGCGAGCTTCGGATAGATGCACGAGGAACCCAGGAACAGCAGCTTCTCGACGCCCGCGACCCGCGCCGCCTCGATGACGTTCGCCGCGATCATCAGATTGTCGTAGAGGAAGTCCCCCGGCCGGGTGGCGTTGGCCTGGATGCCTCCGACCTTCGCGGCCGCCAGGAGCACGACTTGCGGCTTCGTCGCCTCCACGAATGCGCGCACCTGGTCCTGCTCGCGCAGGTCCACGCTCCGGCGGTCGGCGACGATCACCCGAAGGCCCTCGGCCTCGCAGCGGCGCACGAGCGCCGAACCGACCATGCCGGCATGACCGGCGACGAAGACCGACTTGCCCTCGAGCTCGAACACGGGCTCTCTCCTGTCTGGATGTCGTACGAGACGGCTCAGGCGGTGCGGCCGCGCTCGCGCCCGACGAGCGCGAGATCGGCGTCCATCATCTCCGCGACGAGCTGCGCGAACGTGGTCTCATGCGACCAGCCGAGCTTCTCGCGGGCCTTGGTCGGATCGCCGAGCAGCAACTCGACCTCGGTGGGGCGGAAGTAGCGCTCGTCGACGAAGACCCGCGCGACCCCGGTCCGCTCCTCCACGCCGACCTCCTCCAGACCCGAGCCGCGCCAGACGATCGGGCGCCCGATATGGGCAAAGGAGCGCTCGATGAACTCGCGGACCGAGTGCTTCTCGCCCGTGGCGAGGACGTAGTCGTCTGGCGTATCCTGCTGGAGCATGCGCCACATGCCTTCGACGTACTCGCGCGCGTGACCCCAGTCGCGCTCGGCGTCGAGGTTGCCGACGTAGAGGGCGTCCTGGACGCCGTGCTCGATCGCGGCAACGGCGCGCGTGATCTTGCGCGTGACGAAGGTCTCGCCGCGCAGCGGGCTCTCGTGGTTGAACAGGATGCCGTTGGAGGCGTGCATCCCATACGCCTCGCGATAGTTCACCGTGATCCAGTAGGCGTACAGCTTCGCCGCAGCGTAGGGGCTGCGCGGGTAGAACGGCGTCGTCTCGCGCTGCGGGATCTCCTGGACCTTGCCGTAGAGCTCTGACGTCGAGGCCTGGTAGAAGCGCGCCGAGTTCTCGAGGCCGAGCAGCCGCATGCCCTCGAGCAGGCGCAGCGTGCCGATCGCGTCCGCGTTGGCGGTGTACTCGGGAGTCTCGAAGCTGACTTGAACGTGGCTCTGGGCAGCGAGGTTGTAGATCTCGGTGGGCCGCACCTCCGCCAGGATGCGGATCAGGTTCGTCGAGTCGGTCATGTCCCCATAGTGGAGGACAAACCGCAGGTCTTTCTCGTGCGGGTCCTGGTAGAGGTGATCCACGCGCCCGGTGTTGAACGAGGAGGATCGACGCTTGACCCCGTGGACCTCGTAGCCTTTCTGGAGCAGCAGATCGGACAGGTAGGCGCCGTCCTGGCCGGTGACGCCGGTAATCAATGCGACGCGTCGCGTCATCGTTCTCTCCTTCGCATGCGCGGCGCGCATGGTCGATCGGTAGCCCACGGGTGTTTCTTATCGCGCCCGACGCTTCGCGTCACGGCTTGAACGTCGGGCGCGAGCGCAGCGTCGCCAGCAGCGGCGCGAGGCGCCCTCGCCACAATGTGCCGCCGCGACTCTTCTCGAAGCGCAGCCACAGGACGAGGAGCACGAGCGCGAGGACCCCGACAGCGCCCGTGAAGGCGACGTATCGACGCTCCGGCTCGACCGAAGACAACGCGACGGTGCGTACGTCCGATATGACGGGATCTGCCGAAAGCAGCTCCACAAGGGACTGGGTGTCGGCGAGCGATTGGTCGAGTTCCTCCGCGAAGCGAAGCAGCTCGATTGTCGAAGCGGAGAACTCCGCCACGTCCGAGAGTCGACGAACGTCGCGCAAACGCCTGGCCAGTTCATTGAGCACGTCGGCAACGATTGCGCGCAGCCGTTCGAGACGCATCCGCTCGGCGTCCGCGTCCCTGCGTTCGCGCCAGAAGAGGTCGTCCGCCCGCAATGCCTCGATTGTCTCACGGATGACACCTTCGCTCGCGTCGGCTCCGGGCCCGACAGCTCTGAGCACCACCGCCCCGTCGCTCCCCGCGACGTCGATCGCAATGCCGCCGACGTCGCGCGCGACCTCGCCGGCGATCAGAGCGACTCTCTGTCGCTGCCAGTCCGTCAGCGCGAGGTCGACGGACGCGGCATGCCCGACGACACGCACCTCCGTCCGAATCGTCAGGAGCAATGCTGCTCCGGCAATGATCGGCGGCACGAGCAGCAGCGGCCAGCGTTTCGCCGCATACATGAGAAATGCGAAGCGCCCCGTTTGCGCACTCTCGCTCATCCCCGCTCCCCACGAACCCGAATGAGACTCATCCCGACCTCTGCGCCAGCTCGGCATCGGCCACGACGATGGACGGGGCGGCCCCTTCGCGATGATCGCGCTCCTGCGCCGGGTCGACCGGCAGTTCGGGAACCAGCTCGGCGAGAAGCCGACGGGCGGCGCGGGCATCTCCCGCTTCGGCTGCGGCTTCGAGCCTCTCGACCGTGCGCTGCGCGACGTCGCGCTCGACCGCGCGGACGGAGGCGACGAACACGCCATCGACGCCCGCGGGGACCGTGACCTCGGAGGGATCGAACAGCTCCTCGAAGAGCTTCTCGCCCGGGCGCAGCCCGCTGTAGGCGATCTTGATGTCCTCGTCGGGACGCAGGCCCGCCAGCGCGATCAACGTGCGGGCGAGATCGACGATGCGCACGGGCTCGCCCATGTCGAGGACGAAGATGCGCCCGCGATCCGGCAGGACCATGCCGACGCCCGCCGCCTGCATGACGAGTTCCGTCGCCTCGCGGATCGTCATGAAGTAGCGGCGCATGTCCGGATGCGTCACGGTGACGGGTCCACCCGCCATGATCTGGCGCTTGAACAGCGGCACGACCGAGCCGGTCGAGCCCAGCACGTTGCCGAAGCGAACGGTGTGATACCGCGTACACGATCCGCTGAGGTCGAGTGCCTGGCAGTACACCTCCGCTGCCCGCTTGGTCGCGCCCATCACGTTCGTGGGGCGGATCGCCTTGTCCGTGGAGATCAGCACCATCGCCGCAGCGCCGCAGCGCATGGCCGCATCCGCCACGACCCGTGTGCCGACGACGTTCGTGAGCACGCCCTCGCATACGTTCGCCTCGACGAGAGGCACGTGCTTGAGCGCGGCGGCGTGGAAGACGACGTGCGGGCGCTCCGTCGCCATGATCTCGCCGATGCGCTCGACGTCGCGCACACTGGCGATCACGGCGCGGCGGGGTACGTCGCGGTGGCGCGTGCCCAGCTCCTGGTCGATCTCGTAGAGCGCATACTCCGAGTGATCGAGCACGATGAGCCGGGAGGGCCCGTGCGCGGCGATCTGGCGCGCGATCTCGGAGCCGATGCTGCCACCCGCCCCGGTCACGAGCACCACGCGCTCGTGCACCAGCGAACGTACGTAGTCGAGCTTGAGGCTCACCGGCCGGCGACCGAGGAGATCCTCGAGCGTGATGCTCTCGAAGCTCGGCTCGCTGCCCGTGAGCGCAGTCTTGGCGATCCGGCGAACCGGAAGCCCGATCTTCGCCGCCGCGACGGTCGCCTCCTGGAGGCGCGACTTGTTCTCGTTGGGGGCGAGCACGATCGCGTCGATCTTCGTGCCGCCGCGGGCGAGCCGCGCCACGATGTCCTCGAGCTCCCCGAAATGGCCGATGATGGGCACGCCGCGGACGTCGCGGCCGGCCTTTTTGGGCGTGAAGTCGACGATCCCGCGCACCTTGTAGCGCTTGGCCGTCTCCAGGCCGTAGGTACGGATCACCTTGTCCGCCTCCGCGGCCGTGCCGACGACGAGCAGCGTCTCGACCTCCGCATCCGCGGGCTCCCGCCGAAGGCTCGGCAGCACGCCGTCTTTCAGCGCCCGGTAGAGCAGGCGCGGCGCGCCGAGGAGCACCACGAGCGTGAACCAGGTCATCAGGGCGGCGGCCCGCGGAAAGCCTTCGAGCCGATTCACAAGGAACAGGACGAGCAGGAACGCGAGGACGGCGACCGTGCTCGCGAAAACGATCGCGCGCAGGTCCGAGATCGACGCGAAGCGCCACATCCCGCGCCCGAGGCCGAAGACGCGGAAGGTGGTGGCCGATATCGCGACGAAGCCGATGATCCAGGTCGCGAGGAGACGATCGTCCGGCCAGTCTGCCGAGTCGAAGCGCGCGGTCAACGCCAGGAACAGCGCGAGCCCGGCCATGACTGCGTCGTGCGCGCCGGCGAAGACCCGCTTCCAGGACGGTCTCTTGCGTCTCTCGCTCATGTGCGGCGGAACTTCCGGGGATTCGACGATGTCGGGGTGCGAGTATCACGCAAACGATCTGTGATCAAAGGAAAAGCCGCGTCGGTGTCGCCGCCACCCTCGCGCTCGGGATCGCGGCGGCACGCAGATACGAACAAAAGCGCGAGAAGTATGCCGAGTGAATAGAACCAGGACTGCCAAGCTCCGTGGCTGACGGCGGCGACGACATAGAAGCCGGCCACCGAAGACATTGCCGCCGCCTCGAGTACACGCCGCATCTGCGGGATGGCACGTATGCCGATCCAGATTGCCAACCCGAAGAGCACGGCGCCGAAGAGCCCCAGCTCGAACATCACCTGGAGCGGTGCGTTGTGCGGGTGGCTGAGGCTCATCAGGAACGCTTCTCGCTCGGAGAGGATGCCCGCGGGCATGGCCGCGACGAACCCGTAGGCGCCCTCGACTCCGTAGCCGAACAGCGGCCGCTCCCAGCCGAAGCGTGCGAAGGCCGACCATATCTCGGCGCGGATCCCGATGGAGCTCGGCCCCACGATGCGGTGGACCACGTCCGGTAGGTACGTCTCCACGAGCCCCGAGGCGAGCGGAACGATGATCATGCCGAGACCCATGAGGGCCGCGAGCGCGCCGCGCGTGGCTCGCGGGGCGAGGAGTGACGCGGGAGCCACGAGGATGAACGCCAGGAGCGCGAGCTTCGCCGACTCGCTCGTGAGGCGCATGACCGCGATCGAGCACAGGGCGACCAACAGCATCGCCGCGAGCCAGCGCCGCTCCCGAGCCAGAAGCGCGACGGAGAGCGGCAGGAAGACAGCGATCGCCACGGCCGCCCGATTGAGCTGGTGGATCTCCGTGCGCACGCCGATGATGCCGCGAACGAAGGCGCCGCTGAGGTGCTCGATGATCAGGACGATCGCCGCCAGCCCCAGCGCGACGGCGACCGCGCGGGAGTCGACTCGCAGGGTCCCGACCGAGGCGGCGGCCGCCGCAACGACGGAGAGGGCCGCGACCCCCGCCATGTGCCTGAAGTGCATGGCGCCACGCTCGGGCGCGAGGCTCCAGGCGAGCGACGTCGCCAGGAGGGCGAGAGCCGCGAGGACGGCGAGGCCGGCGGGCGTCGTCAACGCGCCGCGGACCCGCGCGACAACATCCCCCAGGCGACCCGTGCGATGCGCCGCGAGAACCAGGAGGAGCGCCGCGGCTACGGCGGCGGCGTCGGTGACCTCCCGCAGGTAGACGAGGAGAAGCGGCACCGCCGCCGCGATCGCATAGGCGACGCGCTCGCCGAGGCGCGCCGCGCCCGCGTCGCGCGCCGTGACGGGCCGGTCGCTCTTGCTCGCACCGCCGCCGGCCACGTCACGCCTCCCGCGGCCGCCGGAGCAGCTCGGGCACCTTGCGCGAGAGCTTGCGGGCGATGAACAGCGGCCCGCCGGGGAGGCCGTGCTTGCGGCAGGCGCGGGCGGACTCGACGTTCGAGCGCGCGATGGCGCGCACGCTGCCCGTCGAGTGACCGCCCATGCGCATGCGCACGAGCGTCTGCGGGACGTAGCTCGCGCGGACGCCGCCGACGTCGAGCAGGCGCAGGCAGATCTCGAAATCGGCCGCGTAGCGGTAATCGAGATCGAAGACGCCGTGGCGCCGGTACATCTCGGTCCTCACGTAGAAGGTCGGGTGCGCCGGCATCCAGCCGCGTGCGCACAGGCCCGGCTCGTAGGGGCGCGAGCGCCAGTAGCGCACGACGCGCGAGGTGTCGTCCTCCGGCACGAAGACGAGGTCGCCGTAAGCGGCGTCGGTGCCGTCCCGCTCTATCGCCGCCGCGAGCAGCGCGAGTGCGTCGTCCCGGGCGTAGACGTCGTCCGAGTTGAGGAAGCCGACCACATCGCCGGTGGCGAGGGCGAGACCCTTGTTCATGGCGTCGTAGATGCCGCGGTCCGGTTCGGACACCGCGACCGCCACGCGCTCGCCCAAGGACCGGACGATCTCCATCGTGGCGTCGCGTGAGGCGCCGTCGACGACGATGTGCTCGATGTCCGGATGGGTCTGCGAGTTGACCGACCGCAGCGTCTCCTCGATGGTCGCGGCCGAGTTGAAGCTCGCGGTGACGACGCTGATCTTCATGCTTTACTCCAAGATGCGCCGCTCTACACCCGGCCTCCCGCCCTGGCAAGGGTGCCGCGCCGCGACCGCGGGCGAGAAGCATGCCGGACGAACCGAGCCGTGCTCGCGGGGGGCGTACGGAGCACTCCGGCGCCTGCTTGTCCGGGGCGCGGAGTTGCTTCGAGCCGTCCTTCGGGGCAAGCGTGTGGCGGACCGCCCAGGCCGTCCGGCTTTGTTGCTGCCGACGACCGAGGTCAGGCGAGGGCGTCGTTCCGTTTGCGTCTCGACCTGCTCGGCAGGATGCTCTTCGGCTTCATCGTCGGCGAGACGGAAGTGCTGCCCTTCTTCCGTCCGTGGGTGATGACCCCTGCCGAAGATCCCCGGTGATCGACGCGAGTCACGCGCGTCGCCGAAGCCGTGCGCCCTCTCACCCCAGCATGTCCCACGCCAGCGGCTCGCCGCGGGCGAGGGGGCGGCGGGCGCGGCGGCCGAGCACCTCGGGCAGGTGCTTGGGGGCGAGGCCGTAGCCGGGGCGGATCGAGCGCACGTTGGCGCGTGTGATCTCCGCGCCCTCCGCCACGTCCTCGACCACGAACAGCGAGCGGCGGAACTTGAGGCTGCCCTCCTCCGCGGCCGCGCGACGGAAGACGCCGTCGCCGAGCGCAGCGTGCGCGTCGCTGACGGCACGCACCATGTCCGCCAGCTCCTCCTTCTCGAGCGAGAAGGCGCTGTCGACACCGCCGTCGGCGCGCGCGAGCGTGAAGTGCTTCTCGATCGCCACCGCGCCGAGGGCCGTGGCAGCGATCGGCACGGTCAGGCCCATCGAATGGTCGGAGAGGCCCGCGTGGACGCCGAAGCGACGCGCCAGCTCCGGGATGCGCCGCAGGTTCGTCTCCTCGATCGGAGAGGGATAGCTCGAGACGCAGTGCAGGAGCACGAGGTCGCGGCAGCCGTTGGCCCGCGCCGTCTCGACCGCCTCGCCGATCTCGTCGAGGCTCGCCATCCCGGTCGAGACGATCATCGGCTTGCCGGCGCGCGCGACGCGCGCCACGAGCGGCAGGTCGATCATCTCGAACGAGGCGATCTTGTAGGCGGGCGCACCGAGCCGCTCCAGCAGGTCCACCGCCGTGTCGTCGAAGGGTGTCGAAAAGATCGCGATCCCGATCTTGGCCGCGTGCGCGAACAGCTCCTCGTGCCACTCCCACGGCGTGTGCGCCTCGCCGTAGAGCTCGTGCAGCCGCCGGCCCTTCCACGGCCCGTCCTCGATCAGGAACTCGGGACGATCGCTGTCGATGGTGATCGTGTCCGCGGTGTAGGTCTGGAGCTTCACGGCATCCGCGCCCGCCGCCCGCGCCGCATCGAGCAGCGCGAGCGCGCGCGCGATGTCGCCGTTGTGGTTGCCGGACATCTCGGCGATGACGAACGGCCGGTGCCCCGGCCCGACCGGGCGGCCCGCGATGTGGATGACGTCCGTCGCGCTCATGTGTCGAGTCCTCGCGTGTAGCGTCGGGAGCGTTCGGTGAAGCCGCAGCGCTCGAAGAGCGCCGCGGAGCGCGCGTTGCCGCCCAGGACCTCGGCGACGACGACGCGCATCCCGGGCCGGTTCTGCCGCAGCCAGTCACATCCTGCAAGCAGGAGATCGGTCCCGGCACCGCGCCCGGACGCACCCGGAACGAGGTAGATCGAGACCTCCGCCTCCTCCCCGCTCCGGTCGAACCGCAGGACGCCGACGGGGCCGCCTTCCGCCTCGCCGATCAGCAGATCCCGGTCGGGATCGGCGAGGACGCGGCCGAGCCAGGAGAGGTGCCCGTCGAAGTGGATCGGGTCGCTCTCGCGCGAGACCGCCCGCACCTCCGGATCGTTGCGCCAGGCGTGGAGCGCCTCGGCGTCGGCGAGGGTCGCCGGGCGCAGCGCGATCGGAGCCGGGAGGATCGCCGCGGCGACGCGCGCGGCTCCGCCGCCGTCGACGCGCGCCAGGCCGCGCGCCGAGAGGAACCCGCGCAGGGACGCGTTCGCGTCCAGCGCCGCGAGATGGATCGCCAGCCCCTCGATGTCGCCGGGCGCTACGTCGGGCGCGTAGACGAGCCCCTCCGCCGCCGCGGCGCGCACCGGCGCGCGCTGGTTCTCCGCGAGCGTGAGCACGAGGCTCGGGACGCCGAGTGCGCACCGCTCCCAGGTCGTGCCGCCCCCCGCACCCACCGCCAGATCGGCGAGCGTCATCAGCTCGGCGAGACGGTCGGTCTGCACGTGCAGCGTCACCTGCTGCAGGGGGGCGCAGGCGCTGCGCAGGCGCTCGAGATGCGGGTAGAGCGCGCCGACGACCACGTCGAGCACGCGATCGGCGAGCCCCGCCCGCGTGATCGCCGCGAGCACGGCTCCGGTAGCGTCGCCGGAATCGGCGCCGCCGACCGAGACGAGGATGCGCGCGACCGGTCCCGATCGCGCCCGGGCCACGCGGTGCAGCTCCGCGAATTCCCCCCGCAGCATGGCGTAGCGCGGCCCGAGCAGCCTCCGGCACGAGGCGGGCACGCGATCCACGTAGGGATCGTGACGGTCGCGCCCGGCATTCTGGTCGACGACGAGCGCGCAGGCGTGCGCACGCCCGAGATCGTCGATCGCCGCGACGAGCGCCCCGTCCTCGGCGACCCGAGCCTCCCAGGCCCGGCCGAGGCCGTAGTGGTCGACGACGATCCGCGCGGGATCGTATCCCGCGGCTCGGGCGGCCGCACGCGTCGCGGCGGCATCCGCATCCTGCGCGTCGGCGGGCCATTCCCGTTCGGGGCCGAGCGCCGCCACGCTCGCCGCCACCCCTCCCGCGAGCGGCGGCAGGTCGAGGGCGGCGTGACCCTGCGCCGCGATCAGCGCCTTGGCCGCCGACGGGAGGTCCAGGCTGGCGAATACCGTGGACGCGCCGCGCGCGCGCAGCGCGTCCGCCAGCGCGAGGCAGCGCGCGAGATGGCCGAGGCCTCGCTCGCGCGAGGCGTCGACCCGTACGAGGACGGTCACCCCGGCCCCCCGGCACGCGCGACGAAGAGGGTTTCGGCACGCGCCCAATCGTCGGGCGTATCGATGTCGACGACCCTGGAGGCGGGCAGCACCAGCGTCGCCCCGTTCTCGTGGATGCTCGCCCCGACGAGCCAGGCGTCGCGCCGGCCCCAGTAGAACTGCCCGGCGTCGTGGTAGGCGGTCGGCAGGTCCTGCGTGCGCGTCTGCGCGAATTGCGGGAAGAGCGGCCGCGTGCGCCCGTCCGAATCGCGGGCGAGCGCCCGGTGCACCGAACTCTCGAAGGCGACGACCGGGAAGGCGTAGCTCTCCCCGCCCCGGTCGAGCAGCGCGTGCGCCGCCACGAGGTCCTGCGCCTGGAGCAGCGGCACGCAGGGATAGATGCAGCACGCCTCGTCGATACGGCCCCAGAGCGCCTCGCAGGCCGTGATCGCGTGCGCGATCACCGGGACTGTCGGCGTGAAGTCGTCGGCCAGCTCCGCCGGGCGCCGGAAGGGCGCCTCCCCGCCGTGCGCCTCGACGACGGCGGCGATCTCCTCGTCCTCCGTCGAGACCACGACGTGGTCGAACAGGCCGCTCTCGCGCGCCGCGGCGACCGCGTAGGCGATCATCGGGCGGCCTGCGAAAGGGCGGATGTTCTTGCGCGGGATGCGCTTCGAGCCGCCGCGGGCGGGGACGATGGCGACGCGGGCCGGGCTCATGCGCGCCGCTCCAGCGCGGCCGCGAGCGTCGCGACGACGCGATCCTGATCCGCTTCCGAGAGCTTCGGGTAGAGCGGCAGCGTGATCGCGTTGCGATAGTAGCGTTCGGCGGCGGGGAAGTCGCCTTGCGAGAAGCCGAGGCGCCGGTAGTAGGGCTGCGTGTGGATCGGGATGTAGTGCACGTTGGCGCCGATCTGCGCCGCGCGCAGCGCGGCGAAGACGTCCGCGCGGCCGATGTCGGTCCGCTCGTCGTCGACCTCGACGACGTAGAGGTGCCACGACGAGCGCCGGTCGGGGAGCCGCGCCGGCAGCCGCAGCGGCAGGCCTGCGAGCCGCGCGTCGTAGCGATCGGCGAGCGCCTCGCGCCGCGCCTGCATGGCCTCGAGCCGTGCGAGCTGGGACAGCCCCAGCGCCGCCTGCACGTCGGTGATCCGGTAGTTGAAGCCGAGCTCCACCTGCTGGTAATCCCACGGCCCGTCCGGCGCGCCCTCGAACAGCGCCGGATCGCGCGTGATCCCGTGCGAGCGCAGGAGCCCGAGACGGCTCGCGAGCTGCGGATCGCGGGTCGTGACCATGCCGCCCTCCGCCGTCGTGACGATCTTGACGGCGTGGAAGCTGAACACGGTCACGTCGGCATGGGCGGACCCCACCGGGCGATCGAGGTAGGTCGCGCCGGTGGCGTGCGAGGCGTCCTCTAGGATCTTGAAGCCGTAGCGGTCCGCCAGCGCCCGCATCTCCCGCAGATCCGCCGGCAGGCCCGAGAAGTCGATCGGCACGACGACGTCCGGGAGCGTCCCCGCCTCGGCGGCCGCGGCGAGCTTCTCCTCCAGCGCCGCGACCGACATGTTGCGCGTGCGCGGGTCGAGATCGACGAAGTCGACGTCGGCGCCGCAATAGCGCGCACAGTTCGCGGAGGCGACGAAGCTGTTCGGGCAGGTCCAGAGCAGCCCGCCCGGGCCGAGGCCGAGCGCGAGGCAGGCGATGTGCAGCCCCGCCGTGGCGTTGGAGACCGTCAGCGCGTACGGCACATCGTGGAGATGCGCGAAGGCCTCCTCGAAGCGGCCGATCGCCGGCCCCTGCGTCAAGTAGGCGCCGCGCAGCGCCTCCGCGACGGCGGCGATGTCTGCCTCGTCGATGTCCTGCGTGCTGTAGGGGACGAAGCTCATTCGCGTCAGGCCCCCGGCGCGCCCGCGAGCTCGCCGCCCTGGACGTGCCGGGCCACGAGATCGCGGATCTGCTCGACAGTGAGGAAGTCGGGATTGCTGCTGCTCTCGTAGGCGAAGCCCGCGGGCACGCGCTCGCCGCCGAAGCCGGCGAGGTAGTCCTCGACGCTGTAGTCCCGAGTGGTCGGCAGGATGGCGTAGTAGGGTCCGATGTCGACCGCGTTCTGGCTGTCGCTCGCGGTGATCATCTCCTCGTGCAGCTTCTCGCCGGGACGCACGCCGACGATCTCCTGGCGGCATTCGGGCGCGATCGCCGTCGCCACGTCGGTGATGCGGTAGGAGGGGATCTTCGGCACCAGGATCTCGCCGCCCCAGGCGTTCTCGATCGCCCAGAGCACCATGGAGACGCCCTCCTCCAGCGAGATGTTGAAGCGCGTCATCCGCGGGTCCGTGATCGGCAGGACCCCCTCGCGCCGCCGGTCGAGGAAGAACGGGATCACGGATCCGCGGCTGCCCATCACGTTGCCGTAGCGTACCACGCTGAAGCGCAGGTCGCGTGCGCCGCGGATGTTGTTGGCGGCGACGAAGAGCTTGTCCGAGCACAGCTTCGTCGCGCCGTAGAGGTTGACCGGCGCGGCCGCCTTGTCCGTCGAGAGCGCGACGACGCGCTCGACGCCGGCGTCGAGGCAGCCCTCGATCAGGTTCTGCGCGCCGATGACGTTGGTCTTGATCGCCTCGAAGGGGTTGTACTCGGCGGCCGGGACCTGCTTGAGCGCGGCGGCATGGACGACGATGTCGATCCCCTCCAGCGCGCGGCGCAGCCGATCGGGATCGCGGACGTCGCCGATGAAGTACCGTATGCCGGGGTGGTCCTTCTCCGAGACGTGCTGCGACATCTCGAACTGCTTGAGCTCGTCGCGCGAGAAGATCACCAGCCGCTTCAGGTCCGGGTGCCGTGCGAGCACGGTCTTCACGAACGCCTTGCCGAAGGAACCGGTGCCGCCGGTGACGAGAATCGATTTTCCGCTGAGCATTCGCCGTTATCCGATTGCGCGACAGGCAGGGTTACGACCGGCCGCGTTCCGCACATGCCGACGGCGCCGCGCGCCCGGCCGGGCGCCGGCCGTGCTTCGCCGTGGCGCCCCTCATGGTGGCCCGGCATCTAGCAGCAAAACCGGCGGCGCGCAAACGAGAGCGGGCACTCACGGATAACCGCGGCCGACCACGATGTAGCCGTGCGCACGATCCCGCTCGAGCCTCGAATTCGCCGAGAATTCCGGGTCGGAGCGTCGCGGCGCCGGGTTCGCCGCCGCCTGCGGCTGCTCCATCGTGCTCCAGCCGTGGAAGCGCCAGCGGCCGGGCTCGTCCTCGCTCCAGAAGCGCGGATCGCGGTGCTGGTCCATGACGAAGCCGAGCGCATTGGGCTCGACGCCGAGCCAGTCGCAGAACAGGTCGAGGTGCTCGACGGCCGCCTGCTCGTGCCGGCGGACCAGGGCGAGGCCCTCCTCGCGCCCGAGCCGCCCGTGGCGGATCTCGCGGGCGGCGTGGTCGGTGACCTTCGAGTACCCGTGCTTGTACAGCTTGAGCAGGTCGTGGACGTTCATGTAGTTGTAGCAGTCGACGTGGTCGTAGCAGTCGAACGTCCGCGCGAACGCCGCGGTCTCGTAGCCATGCGTGCGCATCATCTGTTCGTGCTGCGCCTTCGGGTCCCAGCGCACGTAGTTGCCGAGATAGATCCCCCGCACGCCGACGGAGGCGAGCTCCGCATCGTCCGGATAGCGGTACTGCCAGACGTCCTCCTCTGCGAGCGTGTCGAACAGGCCGATCAGGTCCGCGGGCTCGCGCGCCATCAGGTCGTGGTCGTAGCGATAGCGCCGGGTCATCTCGACCTCGTGCTCGTGGCTGAACATGCCGACCTGCTCGAGCCCCTGATGCGCGCCCCAGACGATCAGAGGAATACCGAAGCGCACAGCCGTCTGCACGGGAAACACCGTCTGGCCCGCGAGGCAGGGCCAATACATGCTGCCGATCTCGCGCAGGGCCGTGCGCGTGATCCGGCGTACGGAAACCGGGTTGACGTTCTGCACGAGGATGTCGCAGTCGAAGCGGATGCGCAGGTTCGCCAGGTTGCGGATTCCGAGCGGCGTGTTGAAATACTTGTTGTAGGTGACGAGCAGGGGGTTGAGCCCCAACCGCTCCTTCACGACGTGAACGATGAAGTAGGAATCGTTGGCGCCGCTCACCGGCACGATGCAGTCGTAGTTGCGCGCGTCGCGAGAGCGGTACGGCTTCACCAGCGCCTCGAGCAGCGCCCAGCGCGCGTCCCAGTCGAGCCGGTCCTTCTCCTCGTGGACGCGGCACCCCGAGCAGATCCCCTCCTCGTCGAGCGTGAGGCCGAGCGGATGGTCGGTGCGGTAGAGGCACCGGCGGCAGGCGTGGGCGGCGCCGTGCGCGCGGCCGAGGGCGTAGCTGGTCACTGGTCGATCCAACGATGGTACGAGGGCACGCGGATGGGGAGCGCGCCGAGCTTGGACTTCAGCTGGCGGATCCGGTTCTCGCCGTAGCTGAGCGAGTTGCCGACCGCCGCCGCCCGGACGCTCGGACGTCCGAGCACCCGGCGGATCTGGTCGGGGTCGCGCAAGCCGCCGAAGGCGATCAGCGGCACCTCGGGCACCGGGAAGAGGTCGACGATGCGCTCGTCGAACGCCGCGCCTCCGTCGTTGACGTGGTCCATCGCCAGCACCTCGGAGATGCTGCCGGCGCGCAGAAGCGCGAGCGTCGCCTCCGCGAGCGGGGCGCGCGTGCGCGTGCGGTAGTCGAAGGAGACGAGCGCATCGCCGTCGATGCCGAGCGGCAGGGCCGCGATCACGGCCTGTGCCCCGAGCGCCGCCTCGATGCCGGGCACGATTGCGGGGTCGTCGCGCAGGAGCGTGTCGACCGCGACGCGATCCGCCCCGCTCGCCACCACCGCCACGGCGTCCTCGACGCTGCGGATGCCGCCACCGTAGATCAGGGGCGTGGACAGGCCCTTGGCGGCGACCCGGCGCAGCAGCGCGAGATCGGGTCCCGCCGCGCCGCGATCGATGCACAGGATCAGCACCTCGTCGGCGCCCCAGCGATCGAGGTTGTCGGCGAGGATCTCGGCCCGTCCCAGCGGCAGGTAGCGGCCGAAGCCGAAGGACTGTACCGCCCAGCCGTCCTTGACCGTGATGACCCCGACCAGTCGCTTACCCAGCATGGTGCGCCTCCGCGAGCACATCGGAGAGGATGCGCAGGCCCGCGCTCTGGCTCTTCTCGGGGTGGAACTGCAGGCCGAAGATGTTGCCGCGCTGCACGGCCACGGGGAACGGCGCCAGCGCCTCGCCGAGCCGCGCCACGGCGACGACGTATTCCGGCGAGGTCTCCAGGACGTAGGAATGGTTGAAGTAGACGCTGCGCCCGTCGCTCTCGGCGAGGAACGAGGCGCGCCCGGAGGTCTCGAGCGCGTTCCAGCCGATGTGCCAGCGCGCGTCGCGGATGCGCACCACCCGGCCGGGAACGAACCCGAGGCCCGCCGTGGGCGCGATCTCCTCCGAGAAGTCGCCGAGGAGCTGCATACCGAGGCAGATCCCCACGAGCGAGCGGCCCCCCTGCACGCTCTCCTGCAGATAACCGACCAGGCCGCAGCCGTGCAGCGCCTGCATGGCGGAGGGGAAGGCGCCCACGCCCGGCAGGACGAGGACGCTCGCCTTGTCGAGCTCGGCGGGATTGCGGCTCGCGAAGCAGCGGTAGCCGGTCTTCTTCAGCGAGCGGGTGACGGAGGCGATATTGCCCGCACCGTAGTCGACGATGCCGACGAGCTTACGCGTCATTGGCCGACCCCCACCTGGAACCGGCGACGGATCGTCCCGTCGTTACCGACCTCGAAGAGATCGCGGTTCGTGGCATTGCGCACCCGCTCCCAGAACTCGTCGACGCCGATGCCGATGTAGTCGCAGAAGTCCGCGATGTAGCCCGGCGCGCAGGCGTCGTCGTACTGCTCCACGAGGGAGATCCCCTTCTCCCGGGTCATGCGCCCGAGCCGGATCTCCTCGTTGACGTAGTCCGTCACCCGGCCGAAGCCGAACTTGTAGTACTTGATCATCTGGTTGAGCGTCACCCAGTCCTCGTCGAGCGAGGTGACGCCCTTGAGATCGCCGGTGTTCGCGACCGTGTCCTCGCGGATCTTCAGGCCGCCGAGCGCCGAGTATGAGCCGTTGTTGATCAGCGACCAGTCTCCCAGGAACCAGCCGAGGTAGACGATCTGCAGCTTGTGCTCCTCGAAGGCCGCGGGCGGCGGGTACTGGTAGGGCAAGAGGCCCTGCGGGCCGACGACCTCGAGCATCCAGTCGGCCACGCCGCCCGAGAGCGTGTTCATGTAGCGCAGGCTGTTGCCGTCGTAGCCGGTCCGCCCGAGCGTCTTGAGGTCGCCGAGCTGAAGCCCCGGGTTCTCGCCCCACAGGATCAGCGGGATGCCGTAGCGGATCGCGAGCTGCGGGACCGAGGAGAACAGCGCCATCTCCGTCGAGCGCGCCCAGTTGGTGAAGCGCAGGAACGATTCGCGCATGAGCCGCCGCCACGTCTCCGGCGCCGGCGCGGAGATCACCACGTCGAAGCCCAGCTCGATGAGGTTCGAGATGTTGTCGGTGCCGCGCTCGGTCACCTGCTGCGGCGGGTAGCTGAGGCACACGAGCAGCGGCCGCAGCTTCAGCTTATCGCGCACCCATAGCGCCTGCCGCGTGCTGTCCTTGCCGCCGCTCACGCCGATGATGCAGTCGAAGGGCATGCCCGGCCGGCGTGGATAGTCGCGCAGGACCTCCTGGAGGATCTCCCAGCGCTCTTCCCAGTCGACGTTCTGCACCTGGTCGAAGTAGTCGCACGCCGGGCACAGCCCGGCCGGCGTGAAGTTCGTGTTGGGGCGCGTGTCGGGCTGGAGGCACCGCTTGCAGTATTTCATGTCGCAGGACCGAGATGCTTCAGGTGGACCAGCCGTTCGTGCGGAAGCCGGCAAGATGGAGCCCAGGGCGGCAGAGCGCAATAGACCCTACGCCCCGCCTCGAGAGCGACGACGAGCGCGAAGCTCTCGCAGCCCGCCACCCAACGTGCCCGCGCGAGCGCGCCGCGCAGGTCCGCAGACCCGTCGAGCACGACCCGCAGCGGGCCGTCGTCGCGCACGAAGGCGTCGTACTTGCCCGGCGGGTCGGAGGGGTGCGGGCGCAGGCGGATGGTGAGCGGGCGCGGCAGGTCGAGGGTAGGGAGGCTCGCGAGGAAGTAGTCGAGCGCCTGGAATTCGCCGGGCGTGTCCCGCCCCCAGGTCGCGCGCGCCGGCTCGGCCACATAGAGCAGTTCCGCCTGCGCGATCGTCTCCGGCGGCGGGAGCCCCGCGACCTGCTCGGCGAGGTAGAGGTTCGGCACGCGGCGGGTCGGCACCTCGGGAATGCGGCGGCGCGCCTCGTCCTCGGCGTGCTCGTCGGTGACCCAGATCTCGTCGGGCAGCACCTCGACGCCGTCGCGCACGAAGCGCTCGCGATAGTTCACCCAATGGTCGACGAGGGCGATGGAGGGGATGCGGTGCGCACGCGCGGCCACCCGTGCCTCGTGCTCGACCCCGCTCGCCCAGCCGGTGCCGGTGACGCAGGTCCCCGCCCCCGCGATAGCGCCCGCCGGATCGCCGTCGTCGAGGGCGGATGCGACCCGGGCCTGCGCGATCGCCGCCGCCGGCCCGGCTGCGTGAACGCGCAGGTCCGTGCGCCCCGCGGCCGCCACGAGCGGGAGCAGCAGGTTGGCGGCGCCGGCGTCGTGGCAGACGACCACGATCGGACCGGGAAGGTCAGTGATCGGCGAAGCGGGCATAATGCACGACGTCCTCCGGACGCCCCTCGACGATCTCCTGGGCGCGGCGGGTCGCCTCGTGGGTCATGCCCGCACGCTCCATGATGCGCACCATGGCGCGATTGCACGACAGCGTCCCGCCAGTGACCTTGCGGATGCGCGGATCGGCGAGGAGGCGCGCGAGCAGCGCGTCCCAGGCCGCCTGGCCGTATCCCCTCCCCCACGCCTCGCGCGCGCCCACCATGATGCCGATGTCGGCGGTGCCGTGCGGGCGCTGGACGTAGGCGGTCATCGTCCCGATGGCATCGCCCTCCCGGTCGCGGCGGATGGAGAGGAACAGGTTGTCGGTCCCCGCGAAGCTCGCCAGGTAGTGCCGGCAGGAGTCGGCGTCGTGGGTGCGGAAACGCTGGTTGCTGTATCGCACGACCTCGGGATCGGCGAGCCACCCGAGATAGGCCGGCGTCACGTCCTCGTCCCGGAAGGGCTCGAGCACGATGCCGCGGCCCCGGATCGGGAAGTCGCCGGCCTCGAGCATGCCTCAGGCCCCGCGCAGCGCGTCGCGGCCCGCCCACACCTTGCGGAAGGCCTCGACCACGAGCGCGATCTCCTCGGGCGGGAACTCGCCCATGCACAGGTTGATGCCGAGGAAGGTCTCCTCGTGCAGCCGCTCGGCCGTCGGGCACACGCCCTTCCCGTAAGGAACGTCGCGGGAGACGAAGGGCTGGTTCCAGGGGAAGCCCTGCGAGCCGTAGGCGATCTTGTGGCGGAAGAGCGGCAGGCGGTGGATGTTCTGATAGCCGGCCATCAGCCACGGCACGCCCTCGGCTCGCAGCGCCTCGACCAGCCGCGCGCGGGGGACGCCGACCGCCTCCGGCTCGAGCCGCATGCCGTAGACGTAGTAGACGTGCGAGTTCTCGTTGGGCACGTGCGGCGTGACGAGCCCCTCCAGCCCGGCGAGGCCGTCGTCCAGGGCGCGGGCGACGCGCTGGCGCCCCTCGATGCGCGCCGTCAGCTTGTCGAGCTGGGTCGCGGCAATCGCGGCCTCGATCTCGCCCATGCGGAAGTTGTATCCGAGCATGTTCGACAGCTCGTGCGGATCGTCGCTGTCGATCACCGCCTCGGCATGGTTGCGGATGAGCCGCATGCGCTGTGCGAGCCGATCGTCGTCGGTGACGAGGATGCCGCCTTCGCCCGAATGGATGTGCTTATGGTAGTTCAGGCTGAAGCCGCCGATGTCCGCAACCTTGCCGACGCTCTCGCCCTTGTAGAGCGCGCCGGGCGCCTGGGCCGAATCGGTGATCAGCGTCAGCCCGTGCCGGTCTGCGACGGCGCGCAGCCGCTCCATGTCGGCGGACTGGCCGAAGATGTCGGCGGCCATGATCGCGCGGGTGCGCGGGCCGATGCAAGCCTCGACCGACGTGGGATCGATGTTGAAAGTGCGCTCGTCGATGTCCGCGAAGACCGGGATCGCGTTGAAGTGGAGGATCGCGGTGGCGGTGGCGGCCATGGTCCACGGCGTCGTCACGATCTCGTCGCCGGGCTCGACGCCGATGGCGCCCACGGCAGCGATCAGTCCCGACGTCCAGGAATTGACGGTGATCGCATGGCGGAAGCCGAAGCGCTCCGCCGCCTTGGCCTCGCAGGCGAGCACCTGCTCGCCGCCCAGGAAGCCGGGGCCGGCGGCGCCGATGAAGGCCGAGAGCACGCCCGAGCGCATCACGCCGGCGACGGCGTCGGCCTCCTCGGGCCCGATGCTGCGGAAACGCTCGAGGGGAGCGCGGATCACCGGCTCACCGCCGTGGAGGGCGAGTACAGACGTGGTCATGAGAGTCCATTCCGGCGCGAGGCCGCGAGAGAAGCCGTATCCGCTCCCGATGCGCTCCTGATCGCCTCGCACAGAGCCTGGGCGGCCAGCGCGGTACGGCCCGTGCTGGCGAGCGCCCGGCCCTCGATGACCGCCGCGTGGAGGTTCTCGACCGCTGCCGCCATGGCGAGACGATAGGTACCGTCGACCGGCTCGCCGACGGCGAGCGACTTATATCCACGGAAATCCGGGTTGTCGATAGGTCGCCGGACGCGCCAGCGGGCCCCGCCCGCCTCCATCGCGATCACCGCCTCGGCGGCGACGATCTGGAGCTCGAACAGGGCGGTATCCGCGGCGTACCCGACGCCGACCTGTACCGGCACGCCACCCTCCGCCACGAGCGTGAAGGGGATTGTCGGGTCGTCCGGCCAATGGTCCGCGACCGCGCTCCCGGCCCACGCGAGCGTGAGGTCGCCGAGCAGGAAGGCGGCGAGGTCGACCATGTGCGAGCCGTTGTTGAGCACACCTTTGTTATAAAGACCGTAGGCCGACCGGACGGGGCCGTGGCGCCCTGCCCTCAGGTCGCGCGCCAGCTCCACGACGTCCGGCGCCCAGCGGCGCGTGTGGTTGACGGCCATGAGGACGCCCGCGCGCGCGCAAGCCTCGACCATGCGCGTCGCCGCCGGTAGCGTCGGCGCGATCGGCTTCTCGCAGAAGACCGCCCGCGCGCCGAGGTCGATGGCGAGACCCACGTGCTCCTCGTGGAGGTCCGTCGGCGAGGCGACGACGACCACATCCACGCCGCCACGCAGCCCCGCGAGCGCCTCGGCCGTCCCATGGGCGCCGCCGACGCCCCAGCGCTCGGCAAAGCCCTGCGCGCGCTGCAGGTCCGGGTCGACGCAGGCGACGAGCTCGAAGCCGCCGTGGCGCACGAGGGCGCCCGCGTGCGTGAGCGGATCGGCGTCGGCGGGCCGTGTGGCGTCGAAGCCGCCGGCGATGTTGCCGCAGCCTAGGATGATCGTGCGCAGGCGGGGCGCCGTCATGCGATGTTCCCCCGGTAGCGCCCCGTGATGGTCAGCCCGCTCGGCACCGCGGCGAGCGGCGTCTCGCGCCCGCCGTCGAGGCTCGACACGACGATCGCCCCGAGGATGCGCTGGCCGAGCACGACGTCGGCGTGGGGCATCGGCATCGGGCCCGTGCCGCGAATCGCGTCGCGCAGGCCCGCGAAAGCCGCCTGCGTCCCGCTCGGCGCCTGCGCGACGGGGATGCGCTCGACCCGGTCGAGGTAGGCGCCGCCCGGCGCCGTCGGGCGCGCCAGCTCGAGCGCGGCGCCGTCGGACAGGACCCGGATCGTCCCGGCCGTGCCCGAGAGCCGCACGTCCATGCCGCCCGCCGCCGTGATGGCACCCTGGGCGCCGTCCGCGAAGCGCACGCGCGCGAAGCGGACCGCGGGGTCGGCGTCGATCGTCTCGCCGGAGACCGCCCCGTCCGGGATGTCGACGCGGCCGCAGACGCTCTCCGGGGACGATCCGCCACAGTAGAGCAGGAGGTCGACCGCGTGCGGCAGCGTCCACAGCAGGAGCTGGCCCGCGCCGAAATCGACGGCGACCTCCTGGAGCGTGCCGATCGCGCCGTCCGCGAGGAGCTCCCGCGCCCGGCGGTAGGCCGGCATGAAGCGCCGCACCGTGCCGTAGGTGAACGCGACGCCCTCCCGCTCCATGCGCGAGAGCAGCCGCTCGGTGTCGCCGAGGGTCGGCGCGAAGGGCTTCTCGGCGTGGATTCCGCGCACGCCGGCCGCGAGGGCGGCCTCGACGGCCGCCGCGCGCACGTCGCTGCGGGTCGCGATCGCCGCGATGTCGGGCCGCACGGCCGCGAGCATCTCCGCCGCGTCCGCGAAGCGGGCCTGCGCGGGCACGCGGAAGCGCTCCCCGGCCTCGTTCCGACGCGTCGCGTCCACCTCGGCGAGGGCGACGAGCGAAAGGCCCTCGACGGCCTCGACCGCCTCCGCATGGCTGAGCGGCAGCCAGCACGGCGGGACGCTGGCGCGCGTGCCCTCGCTCGTGAAGGCGCCCATGCGCCCGCAGCCGACGAGGGCGACGGCGAGGGGTTCGTGCGTCATGATCTCACCACGTCAGCGCGAAAGTCACGGCGCCGGCCTCGCGCGCCGCGAGCCGCTCGTAGCCGTCCCCGATCCGCTCGGCCGGCAGCACGTCGGAGACGAGCGCCTCCGCGTCGATCGCGCCTGAGAGGATGCGGTCGGCCAGGAATTCCATATTGCGCCCCAGCGTGAAGCGGATCTCGTGCGCGGCCACGGGCGTCTCCGGCACCATGCCGCAGGCGACGAGGCTGAGCTGCTTGTCGTAGAAGAGATGCGAGGCGAGCGGGTTCTCCTGCGGTGGCGGCAGGCCGCGCCCGGGGAAGCCCAGCACCGCGACGGTCCCGCCGCGGGCGGCGAGGTCGAGCGCGAGCATCCAGTCTCCCCAGCCGTTCGCCGTCGAGACGACGATGTCGGCGCTCCTCGCCATCTTATCGTCCTTGGCCCTGGCCTCGCGCGCCCCGAGCCGCAGGGCGAGCGCCCGCGCGCCGTCCTGGTCCGAATACGCGACGACCCGCCCGCCGAAGGCGGATGCGAGCGCCACCGCGCCGAGGCCGATGGCGCCCAGGCCCACCACCGCGACGTCGTGCCCGGGCCGGAAGCCCGCCTTCGACAGGGCCGCATAGCCCAGATGGAAGAGGTAGGTGACGCTCAGCGCCGCCGGCCGCTCGACCCGGGTCGCGACGAGGATCTCGGCGTCCGGGCAGACGAAGGCGCTGCGATGGGACTGGTGGGTGAGGACGAGATCACCCGGGCGGCAGGCCCTCACGGCCGCGCCCGTGGCCTCCACCCGCGCGACGTTGCAGTAGCCCTGCAGGCGCGGATAGGCGGGGCCGGGCCGCAGGGGCGGTGCGCCGACGTACGCGGCAATCTCCGTTCCCGGCGAGATCGCGGAGACGACGGTTCGCGCGAGCACCTCGGAGGGACCGAGCCGCTCCGGATCGAGCACGACGGTCTCCCAGGAGAGCGCGCGCGGGCCGAGCAGCCGCAGAACCTTCGCCTCGATCATCGCGCAGCCGCTCCACCTCGGACGACGAATTCTCCCGGTCGATCGGGCGGCACGCGCCGCCGTTCGGCCGCGGCGGTAGGTACCGGAGGCCGGGGGCGAACGCAACACCGCGCACTCGCCGGCCCTCGAGGCCGCATCGGGGCGAGGCGCGTGGTGCGACGGTGACACGGCTTCCGGGAGATGCTATCGGCCACGCGCCCCGCAGGCGCCCACGCGTGCCCGCCCGTACGGATCGATATGACCAAGATAATCTGCCTCTCCCGCAGCTACCTCGCCAACCTAATTCCGACTCTCGCGGCGCGCGATCCCGACGCCACGTACCATCACATCGTCCAGACGGACGCCGAGGAGCGCCTCGTGCGCGCGAAGGGCGGCGAGGTGGTGCTGAACCTCCAGCGCGTCGTGCACGACGGGCTGCGGCGAGCCGATGCGCCCCGCTGGTCGGAGCCCGAGGACCTGCGCGCGGTGACCGGCTTCCCGTGGTCTCCGGTCGCGCTCGATCGACACCTGAAGTCGTTTCCAGAGGAGCGGCGGCAAGTCATCGCCGGCGTCGTCTACGCGGCGGTGGCGGATCTGCTCGAGCGCGAGCGCTACGACGCCTTCCTCAGCGAGCCGGTGGCGCACTTCCTCATCCATGTGCTGCTCTACCTGTGCCGCAAGCACGGCTGCCGCCCGCTGCTCTGGGCGAACACGTACTTTCCCGGCTGGTTCTACTTCACGCCGGGCTTCGATCTCACCCGCGGCGCGCGCACGACCCCGCTCGATGCCGAGGAGGAGGCCGCCCTGCGCGAGACGATCGTGCGCTACGTCGAGGGCGTGCGCGCGGACCGGGCCGGCCCGGTATACCACTTCCGCTTCGCCAACCTGGGCCGCTCGCAGCTGTCCTACTTCAAGGGCCGGCGCGGCGAGCTCCCGTTCCTGTTCACCCCGGGGATCGTCTCCTCGGGCATCCAGCTGGCGCGGCTCGGCCTCGCGACCTGGAAGCGCGCCACCTTCGGCCTTCACGGCGACTACATCCATGCAGGCGCGGTCCCCGAACACGTGCTCTACACGAGGAGCATGCTCGCCCCGCGGCGCGGCTACGACCCGATGCCCGACGAACTCTCACGGCGAAACGTGGTCTACCCGCTGCAATACGAGCCCGAGGCCTCGCTCACCTACTTCACGCCGCACGTGGCGGACCAGCCCTCCTTCGTGGAGACGATCCTGAGGGCGCTGCCGGGCGATCGCATCCTCTATGTGAAGGAGCACCCCAACCAGTTCGGGGCGCTGAGGACCGGCCGCTGGCCGGAGATCCGCGCCCGCCACTCGAACGTGCGCTATATCTGGGGCCGGGAGAACGGGCGCGAGCTGATTGCCCGCTCCTCGTTGTGCGTGACGATCGCGAGCACGATGGGGCTCGACGCGATCCTGATGGGCCGGCGCTCGCTGATCGCCGGCAACGTCTTCTTCGGCGGCTTCACGGGCGCGACCCGCATCCGGTCGTACGAGCACCTCGCCGCGCTCCTCAACGACGAGGCGTGCTACGATCTCGGTGACACCGCGGCGACCAACGTCGAGGAGATGGTCGCCTTCGGACGGGGCTGCTACAGGGGCGATCCGCAACCGGCGGCGACCCTGTTCTCGGAGGAGAACCTCTCGCGCCTCGTCGCGGGGATCGTGGACGCGCGGAGCCGATAGGCGCTCCGCGGGCGGCCGAGGCGGGCGCGCCACGTCGCGCCGGCGCGAGAGAGCGGAGACACCGGGACGTGCCGTCCTTCTTCCTGCTGATGCTGATCGCCTCGGGATTCGGGCTGGCGAAGCTCGTCGTGCTCGCCAAAGTGCTCGAGCCGGCCGCCTTCGGCGAATTCGTCACGCTGCTGGGCGCGGGCGCACTCTCCGGCATCCTGCTCAGCTTCGGAACCGTCGAGGCGACGGTGAAGAGCTACCCGCGCCTGTGGACGCTCGGACAGGCGCAGGAGATCCGCGCTTCCGCACGTGCCGCCGCGACCACGCTCGCAGTGCGCTTCGCGGTCCTCGGCGTCATGGCGGCCGCGGCCGGCGCATTCGGGCTCCTGCCCTACAGCGCGTCGGCCTTGCTGCTCATGAGCGTGATCGGCTTGGCGACTGCATACATGAGCCTGACGACCTCGATCATGCGTGCAGCGGACCGCTCCACCGCCGTCAGGAACCTGACCTTGGCGCGAAACGCCTTCGCCTTCATCCTCGTGGTCATCGGAGGGTGGATGTTCTCCTGGGAGGCGGCACTCCTGGGAGAAGCGATCAGCGCCGTTGCCGCACTCTTCGTCGCGGGTCGCGAGCTGACGGCCGTGCTCTTCGGGCCCTCAGCACGGTCCGGTACCACCGAGCCGGCACCGTTCCGCGTGGAGGCGACGAGCTGGCGCCTCTACTTTGCCTATTTACTGTCGGCGGCCATCGCGCTGGGGGATCGTGCCGCAGTGAACGCCGCCGCCGGCCCTGCCGCGGCCGGTGCGTACGGGGTGGTCGCCATCGTCTTTCAGGGTGGCCAAATCCTGACGAATATTCTCGTGCAGAGGATCGGAGCGATCGTGATCAAGGGTCGGGCGGACGATGGCGCCCCCCCACCGGCGCTGTCGTCACTCCTCGCCGCCGCCGGCATCAGCGCCGCCGCAGCGATCGTGGTGCTGATCTCCGTCAAGGCGACCGGCTTCCCGGCGGCGATCTGGGATCGCTATGCGATCTCTACACTCGCACTCGTCATGGCCGGCGCAATCGCGGGTCTGCAGATCTTCGGCATCGTCGAGTTTCACCTGCTCGCGCGGGATGCCGAGGGGCGGGTGCTCGCCGCGAGTGGATTCGCCGCGCTGACCGCGGCCGCCGGTTTCTATCTTTGCGCTGTGGCGGATGCCCCGCTGGAGGGATACATAGGCACCGTCCTCGCTGCACGGCTCGCGCAGCTCGTCATCCTGCTGTCCCCGATTCCCGGCCACCGCGGCGATGCCAGCGGAAAGTCGCGCCGCCACACCGACACGACGCCGTGATCCCGTTTGCCCCACTTCGTCCTCCTCGCCTCTGTCACAATTCCGTGCGGACAGCTCGTGCCGTAGCCGGCTTCGCTTCGAAGTGGCAGGTTTCGCACGAACTATCTATGGTAGAAATAGCCGCCGAACCACCCGGCACCAAGCAACCGTTGCGCGACTCTTGGTGGTTCTTGTCGTCTGAGGCGCCGCCGAGCTTGCGCCGGACTTCGAGGTTTGCTTAACCGGGCTTTCGAAATTTCGTAGCGGTGGTCGCCCTCCAAACGACAAGGGAGAGAAGTTCGTGCCGTTCGCCCGTATGGTCCTTCTCGCCGCGGTCTTCTTTCCCTACGTCCAGCTTGTGCCTTCGCCGAGCTACATGCAGCCCTATGCGCTGATCGTCGCCGCCTTCCTCTTCATGCGGACGGGCCTTCTCGGCATGCGCACGATGCCCACGCGCGATTGCGTGTTCCTGACCGCCTTCGCGGCACTCGGCGTGGCGCTGCTTCTGCTCGACGGTGGCCCCGGCAGCATGCAGGACCTCAAGTTCCTGCTCAACTACGTCGCGCCGCTGCTGCTGGTCTCGACGCTGTTCGTCGTCCTGCGCGACCACACGGCGGCGGCGCGACGTGGCATCGAGATCGCCATTGTCGTCTGGCTCGGCGTGGCGCTGGTCGAGAAGATCATCAGCCCCCACGTCTTCGCCTTCCTGCTCGGCACCTGGTCCTCCGTCCCCATCGACATGCCGCTGTCGGCGCGCGGCGTCGTCTCGCTCGCCCCCGAGCCGACGCACTACGCCTTCCACATCCTGATGCTCGGCGCCGCCGCGGTCCTGCTCGGGAGCCGTCCCGTCTTCCCGGCGCTCGCCGTCGCCCAGGCGGTGCTCCTCGCGCAGTCTTCGAGCGCCATCCTCGCCCTGGCGCTCGGAGGCGCCCTTCTGTGCCTGCTCTGGCCGCGGTACGTCCTCCTGCTCGCGCTGCCGGCGGCGATCGTCGGCGGCGCGGGGCTGGCCCTCGCGATCGCATTCGGCATCGGCGGGCGTCCCGTCATCCTGCTCCAGGAGTTCCTGTCCAATCCGGTGGGCATCGTCACCGCGGACATGAGCGTGAACTACCGTCTCGGCGGTCTCGCCGCAGCTTTCGCCGAGGTCTGGAACAGCCGCTTCCTGCCGCACGGCCTCTCCTGGGAGACCTGGCTCGCGATCCGCGATGAGGCGCTGCGCGAGCACGATTGGCTGATCGACCTCAGCACGGTCGGTCCGCCATCGGGCATCGGCGTCATCGCGATCCAAAGCGGCATCGTGGGGCTCGCGCTCCTCCTCGCCATGCTCGTGCGCATGGTCGGGGCGGCCCCGCGCGCAGTCGTCGCGCTGCTGCCGTGCACGGCGCCCTTCGTGTTCATGAGCCAGTACTACATCTCGGCGCCTGTCTTCTCTTTGGTGCTCGCCAGCGCGATCGTCGTCACCTCGCGGCGGGAGGCGATTGCCGCCGCGCCGGCTCGGGCCGACGAGCCGCACCGTGATGCGGCACTCGCGCGAGAGACGGGCTCTGCCGCGTCGGTGGCCGGGTGACGCGCGCGGCGCGCGAACATCCGTCGGCTGGCTGCGATCAGGTCCTGTTGTAGACGTCTTCCAGCCGGACGATGTCGTCCTCGCCGAGGTAGGAGCCGGACTGGACCTCGATCAGCTCGAGGGGGATCTTGCCGGGGTTCTCGAGGCGGTGGACGGCGCCGAGCGGGATGAAGGTGGATTCGTTCTCGTGGACGAGGGTCTTGGTCTCGCCCACGGTGACGAGGGCGGTACCGCGCACGACGATCCAGTGCTCGGCGCGGTGGAAGTGCTTCTGCAGCGACAGCCGGCCGCCGGGCTTGACCACGATGCGCTTGACCTGGAAGCGCTCGCCGCGGTCGACACCCTCGTACGAGCCCCAGGGGCGGAACACC
>NZ_KE386841.1:39665-419708 GCF_000429045.1 Salinarimonas rosea DSM 21201 | reverse complement strand
GGTGTTCCGCCCCTGGGGCTCGTACGAGGGTGTCGACCGCGGCGAGCGCTTCCAGGTCAAGCGCATCGTGGTCAAGCCCGGCGGCCGGCTGTCGCTGCAGAAGCACTTCCACCGCGCCGAGCACTGGATCGTGGTGCGCGGTACCGCCCTCGTCACCGTGGGCGAGACCAAGACCCTCGTCCACGAGAACGAATCCACCTTCATCCCGCTCGGCGCCGTCCACCGCCTCGAGAACCCCGGCAAGATCCCCCTCGAGCTGATCGAGGTCCAGTCCGGCTCCTACCTCGGCGAGGACGACATCGTCCGGCTGGAAGACGTCTACAACAGGACCTGACGCGACCCATGCTCCCGACCCCGCAGCCGGCGCTCGCGCCGAACACCTACGCCTACGAGACGACGCCGCTCGTCAAGCCCACCGGCTTTCGCGAGTACGACGCGCGCTGGCTGTTCGGCTCCGAGCTGAACCTGATGGGCGTGCAGGCCCTGGGCCTGGGCATCGCGCAGCTCGTCCGCGAGCGCGGGGTCGCGCCGGAGATCGTGGTCGGCCACGACTTCCGCTCCTACTCGGCCTCGATCAAGCTCGCGCTCGTCGCCGGGCTGATGGCGGGCGGCATGCGGGTGAAGGACGTCGGGCTCGCGCTCTCGCCGATGGCCTACTACGCCCAGTTCGCGCTCGACTGCCCCTGCGTGGCGATGGTCACCGCCTCGCACAACGACAACGGCTGGACCGGCGTGAAGATGGGGCTCGACCGCCCCCTCACCTTCGGCCCCGACGAGATGAGCCGCCTGAAGGAGATCGTGCTCTCCGGCGCGGCCCCCGCGCGGCCCGGCGGCGGCTACGAGTACGTCGACGGGTTCGCGCAGGCCTATCTCGACGATCTCGCCCGCGGGCGCTCGCTCTCGCGCAAGCTCAAGGTCGTGGCCGCCTGCGGCAACGGCACGGCGGGCGCCTTCGCGCCGCGGCTGCTCGAGCGGCTCGGCTGCGAGGTGATCCCGCTCGACTGCGAGCTCGACCACTCCTTCCCGCGCTACAACCCCAACCCCGAGGACATGGAGATGCTCCATGCTCTGGCGGACACGGTGCGCGAGACCGGCGCGGACGTGGGGCTGGGCTTCGACGGCGACGGCGACCGCTGCGGCGTCGTCGACGAGACGGGCGCGGAGATCTTCGCCGACAAGATCGGCGTCATGCTCGCCCGCGACCTCGCCGCGCTCCACCCGAACGCCCGCTTCGTGGTGGACGTGAAGTCGACCGGCCTGTTCATGACGGACCCGGAGCTCGCGCGGCTCGGCGCCGTGGCGGACTACTGGAAGACCGGCCACAGCTACATCAAGGCGCGGGTGAAGCAGCTCGGCGCGCTGGCCGGGTTCGAGAAGTCCGGCCACTTCTTCTTCGGCGCCCCGATCGGGCGGGGCTACGACGACGGGCTCGTCACCGCCATCGCGGTGCTCGAGATGCTCGACCGCAATCCCGATCGGACGATGAGCGACCTCTACGCGGCGCTGCCGAGGACCTGGGGCTCGCCGACGATGTCGCCGCACTGCCCCGACGAGGTGAAGTACGACGTCGTGGCCCGGGTGACCGGACGGATCGAGGCGATGCGGGCGGCCCGGGAGCCCATCGCCGGCGCGGCGATCGCCGACGTGGTGACGGTGAACGGCGTGCGCGTCACGCTCGCGGACGGCACCTGGGGCCTCGTTCGCGCCTCCTCCAACAAGCCGGAGCTGGTGGTCGTAGTCGAGAGCCCGGTCTCGCGGGCGCGGCTCGAGGAGATGTTCGCGGCGGTCGACGCGATCCTGCGCGAGAGCCCCGAGGTCGGCGCCTACAACCAGACCATCTGAGGCGCGCGAGGGGCGGATCGCGGCGCACGAAGCGGCTTTGACCGGCGCCGCGAAACCGGCTAGAGCCGCGCCATGGCACATCCCGCTCCCGCCCCCGTCGTCGCCGCCGGGCCCGTGCGCTTCGGCAACGCCTTGCCGCTCGCGCTGATCGCCGGCCCCTGCGCCATGGAGAGCCGCGCGCACGCCCTCGAGACGGCGGCTGCCTTGAAGGAGATCTGCCGCCGGCTCGGCCTCGGCCTCGTCTACAAGTCCTCCTTCGACAAGGCGAACCGCACCTCCGCCGGCTCGGCGCGCGGCATGGGCATCGACGCGGCGCTCCCGGTCTTCGCCGAGATCCGCGAAAGCCTGGGCCTGCCCACCCTCACCGACGTGCACGAGGCGACGCAGTGCGCCGCCGTCGCCGAGGCGGTGGACATCCTCCAGATCCCCGCCTTCCTCTGCCGGCAGACGGACCTCCTCGTCGCGGCGGCGAAGACGGGGCGCGTCGTCAACGTCAAGAAGGGCCAGTTCCTGGCACCCTGGGACATGGCGAACGTGATCGACAAGGTGGTCGGCGCCGGCAACCCGAACGTCCTCGCCACCGAGCGCGGCGCCTCCTTCGGCTACAACACGCTCGTCTCGGACATGCGCGCCCTCCCGATCATGGCGGCGACCGGCGCGCCGGTGATCTTCGACGCCACGCATTCCGTGCAGCAGCCCGGCGGCCAGGGCACGACGTCCGGCGGCCAGCGCGAGTTCGTGCCGGTGCTCGCCCGCGCCGCCGTGGCGGTGGGCATTGCCGGCGTCTTCATCGAGACCCACGAGGCGCCCGAGCGCGCGCCCTCGGACGGGCCGAACATGGTGCCGCTTTCGCAGATGGAGGACCTGCTCGCCGAGCTGATGGCCTTCGACGCGCTCGCCAAGCGCCGCGTCGCCGGCGCGGACGTGGCGCGATGAGCGCCGCCGCTCGCTCGGCGCCCGGCGCGAATATCCTGGCGCCGGCGCTGCGCACCATCGCCGTCGAGCGCGAGGGGCTCGCGGCGCTGGAGGCGGCGCTCGCGAACGGGCTCGGGGCGGCCTTCGCTGCCGCCGTCGAGACGATCAAGGACCGGCCCGGCCGGGTCATCGTCTCGGGCATGGGCAAGTCCGGCCATGTCGGCCGCAAGATCGCGGCGACGCTCGCCTCCACCGGCACGCCCGCCTATTTCGTCCATCCCGGCGAGGCGAGCCATGGCGATCTCGGCATGATCCTGCGCGAGGACGCGATCCTCGCCCTCTCCTGGTCGGGCGAAACGGGGGAACTGTCGGACCTGATCGCCTACGCCAAGCGCCACGGAGTGCCGCTCGTCGCTTTCACCGCCAACGGCGATTCGACGCTGGGGCGCGCCGCCGACATCTGCCTCGCGCTGCCCAAGGCGAAGGAAGCCTGCCCCAACGGGCTCGCGCCCACCACCTCCACCACGATGCAGCTCGCGCTCGGCGACGCGCTCGCGGTGGCGCTGCTCGAGGCGCGCGGCTTCACGGCGCAGGACTTCCGCCTCTACCATCCCGGCGGCAAGCTCGGCGCGCTCCTGAAGACAGCCAAGGACATCATGCACGTCGGCGAGCGCCTGCCGCTCGTGCCCACCGGCACGCCGATGAGCGCCGCGCTCGCCGTGCAGAGCGACAAGAGCTTCGGCTGCGTCATCGTCGTGGATGCCGAGAGCCGCCTGCTCGGCATCGTCACCGACGGCGACGTGCGCCGCCACATGGCCAACGACCTCCTCTCCCGCACGGTCGACGAGGTGATGACGAAGCGACCTCTCACCATCGGCCCGGACATGCTGCTGGGCGAGGCGCTGGAGCTCGTGGAGAGCCGCAAGGTCGCCGCGCTCGTCGTCGTGCGCGACGGCCGGCCGGTAGGGCTCGTGCACGTGCTCGACCTGCTGCGGACGGGGGCTGCGTGAGGGAGCGTTGACGGGTCTCACGATGCGGCTCATCGTGCGCGAGAGCCGAAGGAGCCGCCCGCATGCCGGACGTGACCGTGGACGAGATCCGTGAGCGGCTGGCCGAGCTGATCGCCCGCGCCCAGGCCGGTGAGGCCGTGACCATTACCGACGGCGGCGAGCCGGTGGCACGGCTCGTCCCGCCGGAAGAGCCCGTCCGCGCACGCCGGCCGATCGAACTCGAGACGCTCCGTGCGCTCACGCGCGACATGCCCCCGAGCGCGGGGGGGGTCGTGCGTCGGATGCGCGACGGGGATCGGTATTGATCCTCTATCTCGGCACATCGGTAGTCGTGGCTGACGCCATGTCGCGCCGTCCCACGCGCTCGGCTCCTCTTCGCTGATCGGCTCCAGGAAGTCCGGCCCCGGCCCCACCTCGGGAAGGACGACCGAGTTCCCCCTCACCTGACATCCACCACCACCTCCCCGCCCGCCACCAGCCACTCGGCGGCCGCGAGCGGGGCGACGAGGCCGTGGCCGAAGGCGGGGTCGCGGCCGCCTTCGCCGAGGTCGACGGCGGCCGCAGCGAGGGCGGCTCCGACCGCGTCGGCGCGCGCCTGCGGATCGCGCGCGAGCACGAGCGCCGCGGCCGCCGAGACGTAGGCGGCGGCCAGCGAGGTGCCCGAGCCGAGGGCGTACCGCCCGCCGGCGGCGGGCGTGAGCAGATCGACGCCCGGCGCCGAGAGCGCGACGTAGGCGCCCCGGTTCGCCGCCGTATACAGCGCGTCCGCGGCGTCCGTCGCCGTGACGGCGACGACGGCGGGGTGCGATCCCGGGAAGGCGGGCGAGGCCTGCGGGCCGTTGTTGCCCGCCGCCGCGACGAGGACGACGCCCGCCTCGCCCAGGATGTCGAGCGCCTGCGCCACGAGCGCGTCCGCGCCGCCGGCGAAGCTCATGTTGATCACCCGCGCCCCCTCGCCCGCGGCGAGGTCCAGCGCACGCAGCAGGCGGTAGCTCGTGCTCGCCGGGCCGCCGTCGCTCGGTGCGGCGTCGAAGGCGGCGATGGCGAGGACGTCCGCGGCGGGCGCGGCGCCGCGCAGGAGCCCGGCGCCCGCGATGAGCCCGACGACCTGCGTGCCGTGGTCCATCGGTGCGGGCGCGGCCTCGTCGAGCACGCTCGCCGCCCGCACCCGGGCCGGCGCGAGCTCCGGATGGGCGAGGTCCGCCGCGGTGTCGATCACGGCGATCAGCGTGCCGCGCCCGGCCTCCGGCGGGGCAGGGTCGAGGCCGAGCCGCGCGAGCGCGTATTGCGCGCCGGCGCCGGCCTGCGTGCGGTAGATCCGGTTCGGGCCGGCGAGCGCGACCCGCGCGTCCCCCGCGAGGGCGGCGACCACGGCCTCGACGGTCCGCGCGTCGTCGATGCGCAGGCGCACGAGCCGCCCGCCGAGGAGGGCGAGCTCGACGCTCTCGACGAGGACGAGGTCGTTCTCGGCGGCGAACGCCGCGGCGGCATCGGCGTCGAGGCCGTCCGCGAGCGTGGCGACGACGACCCGCGCCTCGACCGCGTCCGGATCGTAGGCGCCACCGGCGAGCGGTTCCGGGGCTGCGAGGGAGCCGATCCGCGGCGGCGGCAGCGGGGCGCCCTCGCCGATCCGGACGCGTGCAGGCGGCGCCGTCGGGGCCGCGCGATCCGCGGCGCGCGGCGGATCGCGCGGCGGGATCGGCCGTGCGCGCGGGAGCGGATCGACGTCGCGGTCCGCCGGGCCGGACGGGCGCACGCGCTGCGGGTCGTCCCGGATGGGGCTCGGCAGAACGACCGGCGGCACGATGCGCGGCACGACCGGCCTCGGCGCGATCACCGGCGGCGGCGCGATGCGCGGCGGCGCGACGGGCGGAGGCGCGACCGGCGGCGGGGCGAGCGGCGGGCGGGCGACCGGCGGGGGCGCCGCGAACTGCGCCTGCGCCGGAGGCGCGGCGAGCAGCATGGCGACGAGCAGGAGGATCGGGGCGGCGATCGGCGGGCGCACGGTCACGACCCCGGCCCCGCGAAACGCACGACGTCGCCCGCATCGCGCAGCCGTGCGAGGACGGCGTCCGCGTCCGCACCCTCCTCGAGCGCGAGCGCGTAGAGCCCGCCGGCGCGCGGCCCGTCGACGACGCGCGCGTCGAGCGCGACGAGGAGGCTCTCGACCTGCCGCGCCGTCGCCTCGGGCTCGAACATGACGAGGATCGTCGCCTGCGCCGGCGCCGGGGCGCCCTCCCCCGTCGCCGTGCGGAAGGTCGTCTCGGCGGGCGGCGCGCCGACGAGGCCGCCGATCACGCCGGCCTGCGCCACGGCGAGGAGAACGAGCGCGGCGATCGCGGCGCCGCGCATCGGCGGCGAGAGCGCGTCGAGCAGCCCCGACAGCCCCGCGAGCGCCCGCGCCGCGAAGCCGCGTCGGGCCGCGGCCGCGCTCGGGCTCCCGTCGAACGCCCTCGAGAACGCCTCGTCGGGCGCCCCGCGCGGCGCCTCGCGACGCGCCTTGGCCAGGATCGCGTCGACGGAGCCCGCGCTCGGCAGCGGCGCCGCGCGGGCGAGGAGCACCGTCGCCTCGCGCTCCTCGGCGATCGCGGCGAGATGGGCCTGCTGCTCGGGATTGTCGGCGAGGAAGCGCTCGACGCGGGCGCGGTCGGCCGCGTCGAGGGTGCCCGCGGCATACCAGGGCAGGAGCAGGGCCGGATCGTCGGCGTCGATCCCCTCCGGCGGGTCGTCGTGGATGCGGTCGGCGGTCATGGCCACCCCCTGTCGATTCCGGCCTCGGCGAAGAGCCGGGCGAGCTGCTTGCGGGCGTAGAACATCCGCGTCTTGACGGTGTTCTCCGGCACTCCGAGCACCGCCGCCGCCTCGGCGACGGATTGCTCCTGGTAGTAGACGAGGTCCACGATCTCCCGGTGGACGGGCGAGAGGCCTTCGATCACGCGGCGCATGAGCGCCCCCTTGTCGCGCTTGGCGAGCTCCATCTCGGGATCGTCCGCCCCGTCCGGCAGGCGGGCGGCGGCCTCCTCGTCGAGCGGTTCCTCGCCACGCTTGCGCAGGCGGTCGATCGCCTTGTTGCGGGCGACCGAGATGAGCCACGTGCCCACGGCGGAGCCGCCGCGGAAGCGTCCGGCGCCCTTCCAGATCTCGACGAAGGCTTCATTGGTCACCTCCTCCGCGACGGCCTCGTTGCGCACGAGCCGCAGCACGAACCGGAAGACCTTCGTCGCGTGGCGGGCGTGGAGCGCGCGCAGCGCGCGCTCGTCGCCCCTGGCGATCGCGGCGAGATCGGCGAGATCGGCGTCGTCCCTCATCGTCGTCGGTCTTCCCGGCTCCTTCGACGGACGAAAGCCGCGGAAGGTTCACGGCCCAGATTACACGATCGCGCCGGGAGATCGGAATCGCGGGCGAGCGATGTGCCCGTACGGCCACGGCGCGCCGCGATCGACCGCGGGCGTGGCGCGCCCCCTTCGCGCGCGCCGGCCGTGCGGCTAAGCTCGCGGCTACCGCCCCGTGCCCGGATGGTCGCGATGAGACGCCGCTCGATCGCCCTCGCCGCATGCCTGGTCCTCGCCACCTCGGCCGCGCTCGCGCAGAGCCAGCCGGGCGGCGGTCAGACCGGCGGTGGGCAAACCGGTGGAGGACAGACCGGCGGAGGGCAGACGGGCGGAGGGCAGACGGGCGGAGGGCAGACGGGCGGAGGGCAGACGGGTGGCGGCACGCCGGCTCCGGCCCAACAGCCGGCGGCGCCGGCGCCGATCCTGACCGGCGGCCAGGCCGCCGCGCTCCTGCGGGCGGGCCATGCGCAGGTCGGTGATCTCCTGTCGACGGACATGCGCACGCTCGTCGGCGAGCGGCTCGGGGCGGGCGCGGTCGCATCCGCCGCCGCCGCGCCCGGAGGGCTGCCGCCGGCGGCCTTCGCCTCCCTGGATGCCTCGTCGGCGCCGCTGTGGCACGCGTGGGTCTCCCCCCGCGCCACCTGGGCCGAGCGCACCCACCCCGTCTTCGGCTACGACGGCGTCCAGTCCGGGATCTCGCTGGGCGTCGATCGCCTCGTGGGCGCGCGCGCGGTCCTCGGCGTGCTCGGTCTCTACGAGACCTCGGACTTCGACACCGCCGGCGCGGGCTTCCTCGAAGGGCGGCTCGGCGGGGCCGGCGTCTACGCCGGCGCGTCGCTCACGGACGTTCTGGTCGCGGACGTCTCGGCGTTCTGGCAGGGCGGGGAGAGCGACGTCGGCAACGCCGCCGTGCGCGGGCGCTTCGACGCCGAGCGCCGGGCGCTCGCGGCGAACCTCACGGCCTACCTCGACGCGGGCGGGTTCCAGGTCGCGCCGACGGTCGGCATGGTCTGGGTCTCGGACCGGCAGGGCGCCTACCGCGACAGCCTCGGCACGGCGTACCCGGCACTGACCGTCGAGACGGCCACGCTGCGGGCGGGGGCCGAGGTGTCGCGCGCCTTCGCCGGGGCATCGGGCGGCACGCTCACCCCGTTCGTCGCCGCCACGGCCACGTGGGACGTCTCGCGCATCGAGAGCCCGACGCAGACGACGCCCATCGACGACCTGCCGGAGGGCGACGTCGCGCTGCGGGCGGGCCTGCGCGCGGCGCCGACACCGGCGCTCGCGCTGTCGCTCGAGGTCGACGTGTCGGGGCTGGCGCGACCGGCCTACTCGGTCGTGACCGTCTCGGGGCGGCTCGGCCTGCGGTTCTGAGCGGCCGCGCCGGGACGAGACGCCCGGCCGTCCGAAGGAGGCCGGGCGAAACGCGGACAGGGTCGGTCAGCGGCGTCCGGACTGACCGTCGCCGCCCGCCGGCGTTCCGTCGCCGCCGGCCGGGGTTCCGTCGCCGCCGGCCGGGGTTCCGTCGCCGCCCGCCGGTGTGCCGTCGCCGCCCGCCGGGGTGCCGTCGCCGCCGGCCGGGGTGCCGTCACCGCCCGCCGGCGTGCCGTCACCGCCCGGGCCCGGGTCCGTCTGGCCGCCGGGGTCGCCGTCCGAATAGGCCGTCGTGAGATGCGTCAGCGCACGCATGCGGGTCCGCGGCGGCTCGTTCTCGCGGTCGCGCTCCGCGAGCTTCGCCTCGCACGCGTTGGTCTCCTGCACCACGCAGCGATGCGCGGCATCGACGTCTCGGATCTGCGCGCAGGCCGGAGCGACGCGCATGAAGCAATCGCCGCGCAGCACCTGGGCCTCGCTCGTTCCCGCGAGCGCGACGAGGGCGGTGATGCCGGCGATCGCCGTCGCGGCGGTGCGCAGGGCGACGGGGCGGGAGGGGAAACGGCGCATGGGGGGCTTCCTTCTGGAGTGTGGCTCACGGGTGCCTGTCACCCGCTCGCCTCCTTCGTCGAAGGACGCCGGCCGTCGGTTCGATGCCGCGGAAGAATCTCAGCCGGACCGCAAAACAAAAAGAGCCGGCCCCGAGGGGCCGGCTCCTGCGACGGTCGCGCGATGGCGCGCGGCGTCAGAACTTGTAGCTCAGGCGAGCGCGCACGACGCCGAACTCGACGTTGTCGTCGTTCGACTCGCTCGCCGCCGGAACCACGGCGCCGCCGATGAAGCCGGCCGTGCCGTTGACGTCGAGGTCACGGTCGAGGTTCACGTAGAGACCCTCGAGGCCGACGATCAGGCTGTTCGTGACGGCGTAGTCGAGGCCCGCACCCAGCGTCCAGCCGAAGCCGACCTCGTCGTCCTCGAACAGCACGCGGTTGCCCGCCGCCGTCTCGAAGCGCGCCGCGTCGCCGCCGCCGTAGGCGAGGCCGCCGGTGGCGTAGACGAGCGTGCGGTCGAAGGCGTAGCCGGCGCGCAGGCGCACCGTGCCGAACCAGTCGACGCCGGAGATGCCGCGACGCAGCGGCTCGAAGCCCGCCGTCGCGGGCGTCACGGAGATCGGGGCCGCCGTGTCGTCGTCGCCGAGCCCGACGAACTGGATGTCCGCCTCGGCGCCCAGGACGAAGTTGTTCACGAACTGGTGATTGTAGCCGATGAAGCCGCCGCCGGTGAACGAGGCGTCCTCGCTGTTGTCGCCGTAGCGGATCGTCGTGCCCGCGGGCACGGCGGTCGCGTTCGGCGCCACGACGACCACGCTGTCGCGGTCGTCACCGGCGTTGAAGCCGACGCCCGCGTTCACGCCGGCATAGAAGCCGGTCCAGCTGAAGACCGGCTGCGCGACGAAGACCGGAGCCGGCGCCTCGACGCGCGAGGGAAGATCCGCTGCGAGAGCCCCACCGGCGAGGACGAAGGACGCCGCGC
This sequence comes from Salinarimonas rosea DSM 21201, assembly GCF_000429045.1. GTDB lineage: Bacteria > Pseudomonadota > Alphaproteobacteria > Rhizobiales > Beijerinckiaceae > Salinarimonas > Salinarimonas rosea. Next base: position 409,702 of record NZ_KE386841.1, on the reverse strand, counting down.
TCGCGAGGAGAATGGTACGTGTCATGAGAGCACCTCTTTGCATGAGCCGCCAACGTAACGCATTTGGCGGGGAAGATGCTGTTGCTTCTATGCATCAGGTCTACATTGCTTATTGTCAAGCTCGGGCAATGATGTCCATCATGTGGCAAAAATTTGTTCACGTCTACCACCTCTTCATGGAACCAAATCATGAATTTACATAGGTTATCCTCGGCCGCGGCGCCGGGACCGCTCGCCGAGAGAGGGCGGGCCCGTCGCGTTTGGCCGCGACGCGCCGGGCGGCTATCCTACCGGCCTCGAGCGTGCGATTCGGCCGGCCCCCCGCGGCGGGGCGCGCACGCGACCCGGAGGTCCGTCGTGAAGGTCGTCATACTCGCCGGCGGGCTCGGCACGCGCCTCTCCGAGGAGACGGTCAACGTTCCCAAGCCGATGGTCGAGATCGGCGGCATGCCGATCCTGTGGCACATCATGAAGATCTACGCCGCCCAGGGCTTCGACGAGTTCGTCGTGGCGCTGGGCTACAAGGGCGACGTGATCAAGCGCTTCTTCTACGATTACGGCCGGCTGCGCGGCTCGCTCACGATCGATCTCGCCGAGGGCGGGCTGCGGCCCCATGCCGGGCGCCCGGGGAGCCTCCGAGAGACCTGGCGGGTGCATCTCATGGAGACCGGTCTCGAGTCCCTCACCGCCGGGCGCCTGCTGCGCCTGAAGGACTTCCTCGGCGACGAGCCCTTCATGCTGACCTATGGCGACGGCGTCTCGAACATCGACCTCAACGCGCTCCTCGCCTTCCACCGCGCGCACGGGCGCCTCGGCACGATCACGGCGGTGCGCCCGCCGGCGCGCTTCGGCGGCCTCGACTTCGGGGAGGACGGCGAGATCCGCGAGTTCATCGAGAAGCCGCAGATCGGCGAGGGCTGGATCAACGGCGGCTTCATGGTGCTCGAGCCGGAGATCCTCGCGCGCATCCCGGGCGAGGACGCCGCGCTGGAAGGCGACGTGCTCGAGCCGCTCTCGCGCGAGCGCGCGCTGATGGCCTATCGCCACGAAGGCTATTGGCAGTGCATGGACACGCTGCGCGACCGGCGGATCCTGAACGACATGTGGGAGAGCGGAGCGGCGCCGTGGCGGATCTGGGAATGAGCCCGCGCGAGCGCTTCTGGCGCGGGCGCCGCGTCCTCGTCACCGGCGCCTCCGGGCTCGTCGGCTCGCACCTCACGGCCGAGCTCGTCTCGCTCGGCTGCGACGTCGTCGCGCTGGTGCGCGACTGGGTGCCGCGGAGCCCGCTCCTGTCCGAGGAGTGGGCGCGGGCCGTGACCCTCGTGCGGGGCGACGTCTGCGACCAGCCGGCGATGGAGCGCATCCTCGGCGAGCACGAGATCGCGAGCGTGATCCACCTCGCCGCCCAGACCATCGTGCCGATCGCCAACCGCAACCCGGTCTCCACCTTCGAGACCAACGTCGCCGGCACCTGGCGCCTGCTCGAGGCGGCGCGGCGCTCGCCGAAGGTGAGTGAGATCGTCGTCGCCTCCTCCGACAAGGCCTACGGCCAGGCGGCGGTGCTGCCCTACACGGAGGAGACGCCGCTCGCCGGGCTCTACCCCTACGACGCGTCGAAGTCCTGCGCCGACCTGATCGCGCAATCCTACGCGGCGACGTACGGCACGCCCGTCGCCATCACCCGCTGCGGCAACTTCTTCGGCGGGGGCGACCTGAACTGGAGCCGGATCGTGCCCGGGACGATCCGCTCGCTCGTCGCCGACGAGCGCCCGGTGATCCGCTCCGACGGCACGCTGGTGCGCGACTACATCTATGTCGGCGACGCGGTCGAGGCCTACATGACGCTGACCGAGCGCCTCGCCGGGAACCGGGCGCTCGCGGGGCGCGCCTTCAACTTCTCCACCGAGATTCCCCTCTCCGCCCGCGCGCTCGTCGACCTGATCCGCGCGCGGATGGGCAGCGATCTCGAGCCGGTCGTGCTCGGGGAGGCGACGCACGAGATCGCCGAGCAGTATCTCGACGCCTCGCGTGCGCGCGCCGAGCTCGGCTGGGCGCCGCGCTACGGCCTCGAGGACGGGCTCGACCGCACCATCGCCTGGTACCGCGAGAGGCTCGCGCGATGAGCGACGCGCCCGCCACGACGCGGATCACCGGCTGTCGCTCCTGCGGCGGCAGCCACCTCGCGCCGGTGCTCTCGCTCGGCGAGACGCCGCTCGCCAACGCCCTCGTGCCGGCCGAGCGCCTGGGGGACCCCGAGCCGCGCTATCCGCTCGCGCTCGTCTTCTGCCGGGATTGCACGCTCCTCCAGCTCACGGTCTCGGTGCGGCCGGACCTGATGTTCTCCGACTACCCGTATTTCTCCTCGGTCTCCGAGAGCTTCACCGCCGCCGCCCGCGCGCTGGCGCGCCGCCTCGTCGCCGAGCGCGGGCTCGGCGCGGGCGCGCAGGTGGTCGAGATCGCGAGCAACGACGGCTACCTGCTCCAGGGCTACCGGGCGCTCGGCGTCCCGGTGCTGGGCATCGACCCGGCGGCCAACGTCGCGCGCGCGGCGATCGCGGCGGGCGTGCCGACCCGCATCGCCTTCTTCGGGCGCGATCTCGCGGACGCGCTCGCCGCGGAGGGCATCGCCGCGGACGTGATCCATGCCAACAACGTGCTCGCCCACGTGCCGGACCTGAACGGCGTCGTCGCCGGCATGAAGCGGCTCCTGAAACCCGGCGGCGTCTGCGTGATCGAGGTGCCCTACGCCCGCGACTTCGTCGAGAAGTGCGAGTTCGACACGATCTACCACGAGCACCTGTGCTACTTCTCGGGAGCCGCGCTCGACGCCCTTTTCGCCCGCCACGGGCTCGTTCTCGCGCACGTGGAGACGACGCCCTTCCACGGCGGCACGCTGCGCGCCTTCGCGGCCCACGCGGGCACGGCGCAGAGCGCTGCGGCGGCGGATCTGCTGGCCGACGAGCGACGGCTCGGCATGACGGACGAGCCCTACTACGCGAGCTTCGCCGCGCGGGTCGAGCGGCTGACGGCGACGCTCGCGCGGGTGCTGCGGGACCTCAAGGCCGGCGGCGCGCGCATCGCCGCCTACGGCGCCTCGGCCAAGGGCGCGACGCTCCTCAACTATGCCGGCCTCGGCGCCGACGTGATCGACTTCATCGCCGATCGCTCGCCGGCGAAGCAGGGGCTGCACGGCCCGGGCACGAAGCTGCCGATCGTGCCCCCCGAGCGCCTGCTCGAGGCGCGGCCGGACTACACGCTGCTGCTCACCTGGAACTTCGCCGAGGAGATCCTCGCCCAGCAGGCGGCCTACCGGGCGGCCGGCGGGCGCTTCGTGATCCCGGTGCCGGAGGTGCGGATCGTCTGATGCTGATCGAGGAGACGCCGCTTCCCGGAGCCTTCGTGATCACGCCGGAGCCGATCGCGGACGCGCGCGGCTTCTTCGCCCGCATGGTCGACCGCGAGGCCTTCGCCGCCCGCGGCATGAGCGCGGACTTCGTGCAGGCGAGCGTCTCCTTCAACGCTCGCGCCGCGACGCTGCGCGGGCTGCACTTCCAGCGCGATCCGCACGGCGAGGACAAGCTGATCCGCGTCACCATGGGTGCGGTCCACGACGTCATCGTCGACCTGCGGCCGGGCTCGCCGACGCGGGGGCGCTCGCACGCGCTGCGGCTCGACGCGGCCTCGCGGGCGGCGCTCTACGTCCCGAAGGGCTTCGCCCACGGCTTCGTCACGCTCGTCGACGAGACGGAGATCCTCTACCAGATGACGACGCCCTACGTGGCCGGAGCCGCGGCAGGCCTGCGCTGGGACGATCCGCTGCTGGCGATCGACTGGCCGGTGGCGGACCCGATCCTGTCCGAGCGCGATGCGGCGTGGCCGCTGCTCGCGCCCGCGGACATCGCGCCGTGAGCGGGCGCGGCACGCTCCTCCTCACGGGCGCGACGGGCTTCGTCGGCCGCCCGCTCGCGGGTGCGCTCGCCGGGCGCGGATGGCGCATCGTCGGCACGACGTCGCGGGCCGATCCTCCCGTGGTCGCGGGCGTCGCGGCCTGGGAGCGCGCCGACCTCACGGATGCCGCCGCCTGCCGCGCGCTCGTGGCGCGCGCGCGCCCCGACGCGCTCGTCCACGGCGCCTGGACGACGACGCCCGGCCGGTTCTGGAGCGACCCCGCGAACCTCGCCTGGCTGGAAGCCGGCACCGCCCTCCTCGACGCCTTCGGCGCTGCGGGCGGGCGTCGGGCGGTCGGGCTCGGCACCTGCGCGGAATACGCGACGGGCGACGCGCGCCTCGACGAGGCGACGACGCCGATCCGGCCCGCCACCCCCTACGGCGCCGCCAAGGCCGCGCTGTTCCATGCGGGGACCGCGGCGGCGCTGGCGCACGGCATCTCCTTCGCCTGGGCGCGGCTGTTCACCCCCTACGGCCCCGGCGAGCCGCCGGGCAAGCTGATCGGCTCCGTCGCCCGCGCGCTCGTCGCCGGCGAGCGGGTCGCGACGACGGAGGGGACGCAGGAGCGCGATTTCCTCTACGTGTCCGACATCGCCGAGGCGGTCGCCGCGCTCCTCGACAGCGCGGTCGAGGGTCCCGTCAACGTCGGCTCCGGCGAGGCGGTTCGGCTGCGCGACCTGGTCGCGCGCATCGCCGTGCAGGCCGGAGGCGCGAACCGGGTCGATCTCGGCGCCCGCCCGCGCCCGCCCCACGACCCCGACAGCATGGTCGCCGCGGTGACGCGGCTCACCACGGAGGTCGGCTTCCGCCCGGCCGTCTCCCTGGATGACGGGCTCGCGCGCACGGTGGCGGCGGTGCGGGACGAGATGCGGCGCGAGCGGACGCACAAACAGGAGGCACGCCCATGAGGATCACCATCGACACCGACGCCCGCACCCTCGCCGTCGAGGAGGACGGCGCGGCGCGCACCCTCGACCTGTGGGGCAAGGACGCCTTCGAGCTGATCTCCGACGTCTGGCTGCGCACGAGCTGGAACGCGAAGTACCCCTACACCTTCACCTGGCTCGACCGGCCCATCATCCAGCATCCCGAGGACATGGTGCGGACGCAGGAGGCGATCTGCGCGGTCAGGCCCGACGTGATCGTCGAGACCGGCGTCGCCCACGGCGGCTCGCTCGTGTTCTCGGCCGGGCTGATGAAGGCGATGGGCTTCGGGCGCCTCGTCGTGGGCGTCGACATCGAGATCCGCCCGCACAACCGCGAGGCGATCGAGGCGCACCCGCTCGCGCCGATGATCGCCCTGATCGAGGGCGATTCGGCCGCCCCCGAGATCGTCGACGCCGTGCGCGCGCTGATCCGCCCGGGCGAGCGGGTGATGGTCATCCTCGATTCGAACCACACCAGGGCGCACGTCGCCCGCGAGCTCGAGGCCTATGCGCCGCTGGTGACGCCGGGCAGCTTCATCGTCGCGACCGACGGCATCATGCGCGAGGTGGCCGACGCGCCGCGCGGCAAGCCCGAATGGGTCGACGACAACCCCGCCGCCGCCGCCGAGGAGTTCGCCGCCCGACGGCCCGACTTCGCGCTGGCCCCGCCCGCCTGGCGCTTCAACGAGAGCGCGCTGGACCGCCCGATCACGGGCTGGCCGAGCGCCTGGCTCCGGCGCGTCGGATAGGCTCGCGCCCCGACCGCGGAGGAGCGGGAACGCCTCCCGTCAGTCCGCCAGGATGCCCGGCCAGTTCGCGTCGGCGCGGGCGATGAAGCCCGGGATGTCGGTCTCCCAGGTGCGCTGCACGTTGCCGTCGAAGTTGACGTAGAGCTTGCCGTCGACGATGCGCCAGTAGTCCGGGTTTCCCGGCGCGCGGTAGCCCTCCGCCGTCGCCCAGGCGCAGTAGCCGCCGTATTGCGGCGCGAAGCCCTCCGGGTCGGCCTCGAAGGCGGCGCGGTTGTCGGCGGAGGCGAAGCGCCAGGTGGCGCCGTTCCACTCCACCGTATGATCGCGCGAGCCCTCCACCGGGCGCCCCTCGCGGAAGTAGGCGACGGCATCGTAGCCGCCGAGCGCGAGGCTGGAGAAGCGCCCGGTATAGACCGGGTCGGCGGCCGCGCGGGCGGGGGCGGCGCGCAGGGTGGCCGCGGCGGCGACGGCGAGCGGCAGGGCGAGGAGGCCGCGGCGGGACAGGGTCGTCATTGGGGGCACCTCCGGATCGACGGGTCGTCGGGGTCGGGTCAGGTCCAGCGCTGCAGGAAGCGCACGACCTTGCGCGTGCGCTCGGAGAACAGGCTCGGGGTGAAGTGTGCGCCGGCGGCGCGCTTGGAGACTTCCGACAGGGTCGGATAGGGCGCGATCGCGCTCGCGACCGCGGCGATCTTCATCTTCTGCGTCACGGCGAGCACCCAGGGCAGGATCAGCTCGCCCGCGTGCGCGCCGACGATGGTCGCCCCGAGCACCCGCCCGCCGCGGCCGACGACGACCTTGGCGAAGCCCTCCGTCTCGCGCTCGGCCCGCGCGCGGTCGTTCTCGGCGAAGGCGAAGCGCGCGACCGTGTGGGGCACGCCGCGCTTCTCGGCCTCGGCGGCGTTCAGCCCGACATGGGCGAGCTCGGGGTCCGCGTAGGTCACCCACGGCACGGCGTCGTGGTTCGCCTTGGCCGGCAGGTGGAACAGCGCCTGGCGCACGACGACGCCCGCGTGATAGCCGGCGACATGGGTGAATTGCGGCCCGCCCGCGACGTCGCCGATGGCGAAGACGCGCTTGTTCGTGGTGCGCAGGCGCGCGTCGACCGTGATGCCGCGGGGCCCGTAGTCGATGCCCGCCGCCTCCAGCGCGAGGCCCGAGACGTTGGCGCGCCGGCCGGTGGCGACGAGGAGGTGCGAGCCCTCGATGCGCCGCGTCTCGCCGTCCTCCAGGATCGTGACCGCGACGCCGTTGCCCGCCCGGTCGACCCGCTCGATCTTGACGTACTCGCGGATGGAGACGCCCTCCGCGACGAGCCGGTCGCGCACGATGGCGGCGGCTTCCGCGTCGTCGCGGACGAGCACGCGCGCGGCGTCGAGCACGGTCACCGCCGAGCCGAGCCGGCGATGCGCCTGCGCCATCTCGAGACCGATGGGGCCGCCGCCGACGACGACGAGGTGCTCGATCCGCTCGCCGTTCTCGAACAGCGTCTCGTTGGTGAAATAGGGCGTCTCGGCCAGCCCCGGGATCGGCGGCACGGCGGGCGAGGAGCCCGTCGCCACGACGAAGCGCCGCGCCACGATGCGCTGCCCGCCCGCGTCCACGGTCCGGGCGTCGAGGAAGCACGCGGGCGCCTCGATCACGGTGACGCCGAGCCCGCGGAAGCGCTCGGGGCTGTCGTGCGGCGCGATCCCGGCGATGACGCCCTGCACGTGGTCGCGCACCTTGCGGAAGTCGATCACCGGCTCGTGGCCGTTGACGCCGAAGCGCCCGGACGTGCGCACCGCCTGCGCGGCGTGCCCGGCGGCGAGGAGCGCCTTGGAGGGGACGCAGCCGGTGTTGAGGCAATCCCCACCCATCTTGTGCTTCTCGACGAGCACGACGCGGGCACCCATCTGCGCGGCGCCCGCGGCGACGGAGAGCCCGCCGGAGCCGCCGCCGATCACGCACAGGTCGGCGTGGAGGATGTCGGAGGGGATGGCGGTCATGGCTCGGTCTCCGCTCGCTGGCCGCCGCGGCGATCGCGGTCGGGGTCGAGCGGAGAATGCCCGTATCCGCGGCGCGCGCCACAAAAGCCTCATTCACGCGCGGTCCCGTTTGCGTGAGGCGATCGCGAGCACGCTTCAACTCTCGTCGAGATCGGCCTCGGACGCGATCTTCACGTCGACGAGCGCCGGCCCGTCGCGAAACGACAGCGCTCGCTCGAGCGAAGTCGCCAGATCGTCCGCGCTCTCGGCCCTGAGCCCGAGGCAGCCGAGTCCGCGCGCGGCCTCGTCGAAGCGCGTCTCGACGAGGTCCGACGCGGCGCCCTCCCCCTCCGGATCGAGGGCGGCACGGGCCGCGCTCGCGTTGGCGACGACGAGGTTGACCGGCAGCCCGAGCCGCCGGGCGCTCGCCAGCGTGCCGAGCGCGCGGGCCGCGCCGCGCTCGCTCGCCAGCGCCACGACGACGCGCCCCGGCGCGGCGAGCGCGGCGCCGATCGCGGCGGCGAAGGCGGAGCCCTCCGCCCCGGGGTCGCGCGCCGCGATGAGCCCGCGCCCGCAGCGCTTCACCGTGTATCCGGCCCGCGCCGCCCGCGCCTCCGCTCCCGGGTCGACCAGCAGGAGCCCGTCTGCGGGCATGTACTCGTCGAGCAGCGAGACGAGCCGGGCGCGGGTCGGCTCGCCCGGCTCGCCGCGCAGCCGCTCGGCCGCGTCGCGGCGCTCCGCCTGCGCCGCCGCGGCGACCTCGCGCGCCCAGTCCGCACGGGCCGCCGGCGGCTCGGCGCCGCGCTTCTCGAGCACGTGCGCCAGCGCCTCGATCCCCGCCCGCGGGTCTCCCCAGAGCGGGACGGAGACCGCTCGCGCCCGCCCGATCGCCTCCGCCCGCGCCTCGAGGGCGACGACTTGCGCGGGAAAGCCGAGCAGGTCCGGCGCGTCCGCCGCGATCTCGTCGAGGGCGCCGCCGATGGCGAGCACCAGATCGGCGTCGGGGAGCGCCCGTGCCGCCGCCGTGCCGGGTGCGAGGAGGCCGGCGGCGGCGTCCGCCGCGCAGGCGACGGCGCCGTTGCCGCCGGGCGTGTGGGCGACGGGAAGCGCGTGCTTCTCGGCCAGGTCCTGCAGCGCCTTGGCGGCGCGCGAGACATGGACGTCGGGTCCCGCGAGCACCAGCGGACGCTCGGCGACGGCGAGCCGATCCGCCGCCTCGTTCAGCGCCTCGAGGTCGGGGCGCGCGCGCAGAGCCGAGGCGGATTCGAATCGGCCGTGCTCGACGAGGTCGGCGGGGACGAAGGTCGCGGACTCCGCCAGGGCCGCGGCGGGAAGGACGAGGACGACGGGACCGGGTCGCCCGGTCGTCGCGGCGATGAAGGCGCGGCGCACGAGGGCCGGCACGTCCGCGGCGGCGGCGAGGCGCAGCACCTCCTTGCAAGTCGCTGCGAGCACGCCGGCCGCGACGGCGTCTGGCTCGGGCAGGAGCGCGATCACGGGCGAGCCCGCCTCCCGCGCGACACGCAGGCCGCAGGCGAGCTCGGTCGCGTCCGCCGAGCGCGGCAGCATCAGGAGCCCGACCCGCCCCGAGGCCTCGGCATAGGCATCGGCCGCGAAGGCGGCGGCGCGGGCGTCGACGATCGGGGCATAGGCGAGGCCGAGCGCGGCGACGGCACGGTCGAGCGGGTCGCCGGAGAGCCCGCCCGGAACGAAGATCGGCCCGGCCCCGTGGGCCTGCAGCATGCGCGCGAGCGCGTGAGCGCCGCTCGTCTCCTCGGCGCCGTCCACGTCCATCGTCTTGCGTCCCCGGTCGTTGTCGAGGCCGACAGGTTTGGACCGGGAGGGCATGCGGTTCAAGAGGGCAGCGAGCGCGGCCGTGCCGCGGGGGGCCGCACGAGCCGCGGGGCGCGCGCGGTCAGCTCGCCAGCTGCGGACGCACCACCTCCGCCGGCGGCCGGGCGAGGCAGACGCGGTTGCGGCCCGAGCGCTTGGCCGCGTAGAGCGCCGCGTCGGCGGCACGCAGGACGGAGTCCTCGTCCGCGTCCGGCGCGCCCTCCGCGACGCCGAAGCTCGCCGAGACCGAGATCCGCACGCCGGCGACGTCGAAGCTACGCGCGGCGAGCCGCTCGCGGATGCGCTCCGCCAGCGCCATGGCGCCTTCCTTGCGGGTGGAGGGCAGGAGCAGCACGAACTCCTCGCCGCCGATGCGGCCGATGACGTCGGTGTCGGCGCGCACCGCGGAGCGCAGCAGCTCGGCGACGGCGCCGAGCACCCGGTCGCCGGCGGCGTGGCCGTGCACGTCGTTGATGCGCTTGAAGTGGTCGATGTCGACGGCGACGAGCGAGAACGGACGCTGGTAGCGGCCGGCGAGCGCGAGCTCGCGACGCAGCGCCGCGTCGAACCCGCGGCGGTTCAGCGTCTGGGTCAGCTCGTCGGTGTGCGAGAGCCGGCGCAGCTCCTGCTCCAGCGCGAGGCGCTGCTCGATCTCTGCGGCGAGCTCCTCGCGCGAGCATTCCGCCTCGATCAGCGCGTATTTCAGGTCGGTGACGTCGCAGAACGAGATCACGAAGCCGTCGTCGAGGGGCACGATCGTCACCCGCAGCCAGGTGTCGAGGCGCCGATGCGAGATGTTGATCTCGAAGCGCTCGGTGGCGCGCTCCTCGATCACCCGCACGCACCGCTCCCAGACGCGCCGCGCGACGAGGCCCGGGAAGAGGGCCTTGAAGGAGCCGTGGACGAGGCGCCACACCGGGTGGCCGGAATACTCGGATGCCTGCTGGTTCGCCGTGACGATCACCGCGTCGACGACGCGCCCCTGGGGGTCCCGCACCGCGCGCACGCTCATGATGCCGTCCTGCGAGGCCTCGAGCACGGCGGTGAGCAGGTCCTCGCGCGAGAGCCGGGCGGTGACGAAGGTGGCGATCCGGTCGGCGCCGCAGGGCGCCTTGCAGGGCAGGATCAGCTTCTCCCAAGAGCGCACGCGCTGGACCGCGAGCGACTGCAGCACGGCGAGCATGGGCTTGCGCTCGCGGCGAACCCGGTGGAGCAGCTCGCGATAGGCCTGGGCGGACGGCTCCGGCATCTCGGAGACGAGCCGCCCGGCCATGTCGAGGCCGTAGGTCGCGGTCACCGCGGGGCCGTAGCGCAGGTAGAACCAGTCGTCGTCTCCCCAGGGCTCGAGCAGCTCGATGCCGCTGGCGACCGCCTCGTCCAGGCGTGCGAACAGCGCGTCGACAGGCGCGCGCCCGTCGTCGCCGGCGAGCTCCGCGAAGGCATCGAGGATCGCGCCGGCCTCTGGGGCGGTGGCATGATCGCGTATGTCGCTGGTATGGACGGTTGGAATCATCGAACCGAATCAGCCCTCGTTGACGGGGACGACGCTAGCCCCGCCCCCCATGCGACGCGGTGAAGGCGATCCGTCGAATTGTTCCGTTTCGGCGGGTTTTTCGAGCGCGCGCCCGGGATTCGCGCCGCTTGGCGGGGCACGGACCTTGCGGCAGCCGGTGCGATCCACCCCGCCTGCGTGCCGAAACGGGACGAAGAGATGCCGATGCTCGTTAACATCCGCCGCACGGCAGCCGCGGCGGCGCTCGCGCTGTCCAGCGTGACGCTCGCAACGCCCGCGGCGGCCGACGAGGCCGTCGCGACGCCGCGCGCGTGCGGCGGCGAGGCCTGGAGCTACGGCATCGTCCTGCCGCGCTCGGCGCCGAACGGCCGCTGGGCGGTGGGGCCGCAGACCTTCTGCGCCGAGGTGGCGCGGGAGTCCCCCTACCCCCTCGGCCCGATCGGCATCGTCATCGACCCGTTCTCCGACCGCCCCGCCCCGGCGCCCGGGCCGGTTCCGCCGCTGCGCCTGCCCCGCTTCTGATGCGCTGCCGCGGACGCCCGTCGGGCGGTGGCGCAGGGCACGGGACGCGTCACTCTGCGAGGGCCGCGTCCACCGCCGCGCCGAGCCGGTCGACGATCTCGGTCACGTCGGCGCGGGACACGATGTAGGGCGGCGCCAGCAGCACGTGGTCGCCGCGCCTGCCGTCGATCGTGCCGCCCATCGGGTAGACCATGAGCCCCCGCGCCATCGCCTCGCGCTTGATGCGGGCGTGGAGCTTGCGCGCCGGGTCGAAGGGCTCCTTCGTGCCGCGGTCCGCGACGAGCTCGATCGCCTGGAACAGGCCGCGCCCGCGGATGTCGCCGACGTGCCGGTGCGCCCCGAAGCGTGCCACGAGGTCCTCGCGCATCGCCGCGCCCATGGCGCGGACGTTCGCGAGGAGCCCGTCGCGCTCGATGACGGTCTGCACCGCGAGCGCGGCCGCGCAGGCGACCGCGTGGCCGAGATAGGTGTGGCCGTGCTGGAAGAGGCCCGATCCCGCCTGGAAGGCGCCAACGATCCGCTCGGAGACGAGCGTCGCGCCGATCGGCGCGTAGCCGCCCCCCATGCCCTTGGCGATCGCCATCAGGTCGGGGGCGACGCCCTCCTGCTCGCAGGCGTGCAGCGTCCCGGTTCGGCCCATGCCGCACATCACCTCGTCGAGGATCAGGAGCACCCCGTGCCGGTCGCAGATCTCGCGCACGCGGGCGAAGTAGCCGGGCGGCGGCTCGAGCGCGCCCGCCGTCGCCCCGCCCACCGTCTCCGCCACGAAGCCGATGACGCTGTCCGGCCCCACCCGCAGCAGCGTCTCCTCGAGCTCGGCGGCGAGCCGCGCGCCGTAGGCCTCGAGGGTCTCGTCGGCGCGCCGGTTGCGATAGGCGTAGGTCGGGGAGACGTGGTGCGCGTCCACCAGCAGCGGCGCGAACTGGGCGCGCCGCCACTCGTTGCCGCCGACCGCGAGCGCGCCCAGGGTGTTGCCGTGGTAGGACTGGCGACGGGCGACGAAGACGCGCCGCTGCGGCTCGCCGGTCTCGACGAAGTATTGCCGCGCCATCTTCAGCGCCGCCTCCATCGCCTCCGATCCGCCGGAGACGAAATAGGCGTGCGAGATCCCCTGCGGCGCACGGTCGACGAGATGGGCGGCGAGCCGCTCGGCGACCTCGGTCGTGAAGAAGCTCGTATGAGCGTAGGAGAGCGCATCGATCTGGCGCTTCATCGCGGCGCCGACCTCGGGGTGGCCGTGCCCGAGGCAGGACACCGCGGCGCCGCCGCTCGCGTCGATGTAGGCGCGCCCCTCGCTGTCGCGGATCGTGATCCCTTCCCCCCAGACGGCGACAGGATAGGTATGGGAGAGCGTGCGGTGGAGAACGTGCGTGGAGGGAGAGGTCATGTGCAACGGTCCGGCTCCGCCGGCTCCCGATCGAGGTGTTTCATGTCGCTAGCACGATGAAACACATGGTTCAATCACGATTCCCCGACGCCTTTCTTCTCAGACCCTCATCCCCGAGCCGCGACGAGACGCCCTCCCCCATGGCCGACCATTCCCCGACGCACCTGCCGAACGATCCGGCACCCGTGAGAGGAGCGCCCGCTGGCGGCTCCCTCGGCGGACGCGTCGCGGGCCTCCTGCGCGACGAGCGCCTTCGCGTCGGCCTGCGGGCGCTCGCGCTCGTCGCGCTGATGGCACTGCTGTTCGGCCTCGTCGACGGGCGCGAGACGCTCGCGGCGCTCGGGCGCGCCGCGCCGGGTCCGCTGCTGCTGGGGCTCGTCCTCGTCCAGGCGCAGATCGCGCTCTCCGGCGTACGCTGGCGCATCACCGCGAAGCGGCTCGGCGTGCCGATCACGCTGGGGACGGCGGTCCGCGAGTACTACGTCGCGAGCTTCCTCAACCAGGTCCTCCCCGGCGGCGTCGCCGGCGACGCCATCCGCGCCGTGCGCAACCGCGACCGGGACGCCGACGGGTCGCCGCGCTGGCGCCCGGTGGTGCGCTCGATCGTGCTGGAGCGTGCGGCGGGGCAGGTCGTGTTCTTCGCGGTGGCGGCGTCGGGCCTCGCGCTCGCACCCGTCGCGCTCGCGCGCGCCGCGCCCGACGGGACCGGCCACCTGATCGCGATCCCCTTCGCGGTGGCGACGGCGATCGCGCTCGCCGTGGTCGCCGCGAGCCGGATCGGGCCGAAGGCGCTGAGGGAGGCCCTCGCCGACCTCGGGCCGGACATCGCCCGCGTGTTCTGGAAGCGCGGCGTCTGGCTGCCGCAGATCGCCCTGTCGCTGTCGATCGTGGCGAGCTACGTCGCCGTCTTCGCGCTGGCGGGCGCGGCGCTCGGCATCGTCCTGCCGGCACTGGCCTGGATCGCGCTGGCGCCGCTGGTTCTCGCCGCGATGCTCATCCCCGTCTCGATCGGCGGTTGGGGCGTTCGCGAGGGCGCGGCGGCGGCTCTGCTCCCGCTGGCGGGCGTCGACGCGTCCCACGCCCTCGCGGTCGCGATCCTGTATGGCCTGACGAGCCTCGCGGGGAGCCTGCCGGGCCTCGTCCTGCTCGGCCTGCGCCGGCGCCGCTGAGCCGATGCGCGCGCCAGAGGTCGCGCACGTCGACGCCGAAGGACCAGGCCAGCGCCGCCAGCGCCACCGCCGCGATCGCCTGGCTGACCGGCGGCTCGACGATCGGCAGCATCAGCACGATGAGGCTCGTGCCCTGGAGCACGCACACGGCCTTGCGCCGCAGCGACGGCGCGAGCGGCCCCTCGAGCCAGGGCAGGAGCCGGCGGGCGGCGAGGAAGAGGTAGTAGGTCGCCCCGATCAGGAGAACCCAGGCTCCCGCCTTGTCGAGCCGCCAGGCGGCGATCGAGAGCAGCGTCAGCAGGAGCCCGTCGACCTCGACGTCGAAGCGCGCGCCGAAGCGCGACTCGAGCCGCAGGCGCCGGGCGAAGAAGCCGTCGAACCCGTCGAGCGCGAGCGACCCCAGCGCGAGCGCGAGCACGACGAGGCCGAGGGGCGTCCCCGGGGCGGTCAGGCGCTCGACGTCGACGAGCATGCCCGCGAGCAGGCAGTTGATCGCCGCGCGCACGAGGGTGACGCCGTTCGCCGCGCCGAATCGGGCATGCGGGTGATAGGGACGCACCCGGGCCGCCACGACGCCGGCGATCGCGGCGTAGAACCCGAGCGCCGTCGCCACCGCGGGCGCCGAGGGCGCGGCGAGGCTCGAGACGGCGACGCCGAGCGCGAGCAGCACCGCGAAACCGCCGGCGAGCGCCGCCAGCGTCCGCGGCAGCGGATCGCCCGCCGGCCCGGCCGCAGCCGATGCCGGCCCGCCTTCTCCCGCTCGTCCGAACAGGACGTCCATGCCCGTTGGCTCCCTCTACGCCGCACTCGATAGGCGTCTACGCAACGAGGTGACGCCCGGTTCAGGGCATTGGTGCGGCGCCGCGCCGCGAGGCACACGGCACGCTGTGCCGCGCGGGCCGTGCGCCGGGGCTGCCGCGGTCGGCGAGCGCGTCGGCCTAGACGAGCACCGGCTGCGCCACCTGCCGCTCGGTGTGGAACACGCGCCTGTAGCGCTCCACCTCCTCGGGGGGGCCGATCGCCTTCGTCGGGTTGTCGGAGAGCTTCACCGCCGGGCGCCCGTTCACGGACACGACCTTGCAGACGATCGAGATCGGGTCGAGGCGGTCGTCGGGGACGAAGCCGCGGAAGTCGTTCGTCAGCAGCGTCCCCCAGCCGAATCCGAGCCGCATGCGGCCGTTGAAGCGCCGGTGGATGCGGATGATCGGCTCGATGTCGAGCCCGTCCGAGAAGATGGCGAGCTTCTCGCGCGGGTTCTGGCCCCGCGCCTCCCACCAGCGGATCGCCTCCTCCCCGCCCTCGATCGGCTCCTTCGAGTCGATGCGGATGCCCGTCCAGGACGCGACCCAGTCCGGCGCGTGGGCGAGGAACTGCGTCGTGCCGTAGGTGTCGGGCAGGATGATGCGCAGGTTGCCGCCGTAATCCTGCATCCAGTCGGCGAGCACCGCGTAGGGCGCGCGCGCCATCGCGTCCTCGTCGTCGGCGGCGAGCGCGGTATAGACCATCGGCAGCTCGTGGGCGTTCGTGCCCACCGCCTCGACCTCGCGCCGCAGGGCGATGAGGCAGTTCGAGGTGCCGGAGAAGGAGGGGCCGAGGCCCTCCGTCATCGCCTGCACGCACCAGTCCTGCCACAGGAAGCCGTGGCGCCGGCGGGTGCCGAAGTCGGCCACCGAGAGACTGGGCAATTGCTTCAGCGCCTGGATCTTCTCCCACACCCGCGTCATCGCCCGGGCATAGAGGACCTGGAGCTCGAACTTGCCCATCGAGCGCGTGACGCCGCGCGAGCGCAGCTCGTTGAGGATGGCGAGCGCCGGGATCTCCCACATCGTGGTCTCGATCCACGGTCCCTCGAAGGTCAGGACGTATTGCCCGTCGTGCTTCTCGAGGTGGTAGTCCGGGAAGCGGAAGCCCTCCAGCCAGGCGATGAAGTCCGGGGAGAACATCTGCCTGACGCCGTAGAAGGTGTTGCCCCGCAGCCAGGTGGATTCGCCGCGCGTGAGCGAGAGCGAACGCACGTGATCGAGCTGCTCGCGCAGCTCGCCCTCGTCGACGAGGTCGGCGATGCGCACGGAGGTCGTGCGGTTCTGGATGCCGAAGGTGACCCGCACGTCCCGATGCCGACGGAAGATCGTCTGCGCCATCAGGAGCTTGTAGAAGTCGGTGTCGAGCACGGACCGGACGATCGGATCGATCTTCCAGGTGTGATTGTAGACGCGGGTGGCGATATCGACCATGCGCGTAGCAGCTCCCGAGGCACGTGCGCGAGCCGCCGAGACTAGCGGAGCCGCGCGGCGGGCGAAAGGTCGCGCTCGCGCACGCCGCGGCGGGCGTCGCCGGGCGTCGTGCCGTGGCCGGCGCCGTGGTCGACGAAGCGGCAGGCGAAGTACACGCCGTGTCGAGGACGGCGCGAGACGGGAGCCCGGCTGCGCATTCTCACGGACCCCGCCGCCCTTGAACGCCGAGCCGATCTCTTATATTAGAAACACCTAACTTACACAGATCCGAGGCCCGCCATGCTCCGCATCCCCCTTCCCGCGCCGCACGCCGCGGCGCTCGCGGCCGCGCTCGCCGCCCTGATGACGGCAGCCCCGGCCCTCGCCGCACCGATCGCGCCGGTCACCGTCGTCGAGACGAAGGCGGTCTACGGCACCGTCGAGGCGCGCCAGCAGGCGCCGGCGCGGGCGCGGATCGGCGGCACGCTCGTCGAGCGCGGCGTCGAGGAGGGCGACGTCGTCGCCGCGGGCGAGAGGATCGGCCTCGTCGTCGACGAGAAGATCGCCCTCCAGCGCGACGCGCTGGAGGCGCGGCTGCGCGCGCTCCAGGCGGAGCTGGACAACGCCCGCACCGAGCTCGGCCGCGCCGAGGAGCTGGTCTCGCGCGGCGTCTCCACGCAGCAGCGCGTCGACCAGCTGGGCACGCAGGTGCGCGTCGTGGAGAACCAGCTCGCGGCCGCGGAGGCGGAGCGGGCGGTGCTGGACCAGCAGGCCGCGGAGGGCGCCGTCGAGGCGCCGATCGCGGGGCGGGTCGTCGCCGCGCCGGCGACGCCGGGCTCCGTCGTCATGCCCGGCGAGACGGTCGTCACCATCGCCGGCGGCGGCCTCTTCCTGCGCCTGTCGCTGCCCGAGCGCCACGCGGACCTGCTCGAGGAGGGCGCCACCGTCACGATCGCGGCGGACGACGGCGCGCGCGAGGGCGTCATCGCCAAGCTCTACCCGCAGATCGAGAACGGCCGCGTCCAGGCCGATGTCGAGGTCGCCGACATCGGCGGCTTCTTCGTCGGCGCGCGCACGCTCGTCGAGGTGCCGGTCGGCACCCGGGAGACGCTGGCCCTCCCTGCGACCGCCGTCGAGACCCGCGGCGGCGTCGATTTCGTCACCCTCGCCGGGCCCGACGGGCCGCGCGAGGTCGTCGTCCTCCTCGGCGAGCGCCTCCCTGACGGCGCGGTCGAGATCGTATCCGGCCTGCGCGCCGGCGACGAGGTCGTGCAATGAGCGACGCGCCCCAGAAGCTCGGCATCGCGGGCGGCCTGACCCGCGCCTTCATCGGCTCCCCCCTGACGCCGCTCCTGCTGCTCGCGTCGCTCGCGCTCGGCCTCGTGGCGCTCGTCACGCTGCCGCGCGAGGAGGAGCCGCAGATCTCCGTACCGATGGTGGATATCCACCTCCAGGCGGCGGGGCTGCGCGCCGAGGACGCGGTCGAGCTCGTCACCGAGCCGCTCGAGACCATCGTCAAGTCGATCGACGGCGTCGAGCACGTCTACTCGCAGACGATGGACGACGGCGCCATGGTCACGGCCCGGTTCGAGGTCGGCACCGACGCCGACGACGCGATCCTGCGCGTGCACGAGAAGGTGCGCGCCAACATGGACCGCATTCCCATCGGGATCCCGGAGCCGCTCATCGTCGGGCGCGGGATCGACGACGTCGCGATCGTGGTGCTCACGCTCACGCCCGAGCCGGAGGCTGCCGACCGCTTCACGGCGAGCGATCTCACCCGCATCGCGCGGGAGGTGCGCGTCGAGGTCTCGAAGATCGACGACGTCGGCCTCACCTATCTCGTCGGCGAGGCGCCGGTCGAGATCCGCGTCGCGCCCGATCCCGCGCGGCTCGCCACGATGGGCGTCACGCTCCAGCAGCTCGCCGCGAAGCTCGAGGGCGCGAACCGGGCCTTCCCCGTCGGCCGGGTGCGCGTCGACGGGGACCAGCTCGCGCTCGCCGCCGGCGAGACGCTGTCGAGCCCCGCCGAGATCGGCAATCTCCTCGTCACCACCCGCGACGGGCGCCCGGTCTACGTCCGCGACGTCGCCGACGTCGCCTTCGCCTTCGACGCCGCGGAGACCTACGTCTTCGACCTCGCGCGCGACGCGGCGGGCGCCCTCGAGGCCGCCCCGGCGGTGTCGCTCGCGGTCGCCAAGCGGCCCGGCGCCAACGCCGTCGACATCGCCCACGCGGTGATCGAGCGGGTCGAGAGCCTGCACGGAACGCTGATCCCCGACGGCGTCGCCGTGCGCGTCACCCGCGACTACGGCGAGACGGCGAACGAGAAGGCGAACGAGCTCCTGTTCCACCTCGGCCTCGCCACCGTCTCGATCATCCTGCTCGTCGGGCTCGCCATCGGGCTGCGCGAGGCGCTGGTCGTTGCGATCGTCATCCCGGTGACGATCCTGCTCACCCTCTTCGCCGCGAACCTGATGGGCTACACGCTCAACCGGGTGAGCCTGTTCGCGCTGATCTTCGCCATCGGCATCCTCGTCGACGACGCCATCGTCGTCATCGAGAACATCGCCCGGCACTGGGGCATGCGCGACGGCCGCGCCAAGGCGAAGGCGGCGATCGACGCGGTGGCCGAGGTGGGCAACCCGACCATCGTCGCGACCCTCACCGTGGTGGCCGCGCTCCTGCCGATGCTGTTCGTCTCCGGGCTGATGGGGCCCTACATGAGCCCGATTCCGGCGGTGGCCTCGGCGGCGATGATCTTCTCGTTCTTCGTCGCGGTGATGGTCACGCCCTGGCTGATGGTGAAGCTCGGCAAGGAGCACGCCGCGTCCCCCGACGAGGCGGGCCACGGCGCCCACCACGGCGGCGCGCTCGGGCGCGGCTACGCGGCGGTGGCGCGGCCTCTGCTGGCGAGCCGGGCGCGGGCGATCGTCTTCCTCGTCCTCGTCGGCGTGGCCACGATCGTCTCGCTCGCGCCGTTCTACACCCGCGACGTGACGGTGAAGCTCCTGCCCTTCGACAACAAGTCGACGCTCTCGGTCGTCGTCGACCTGCCCGAGGGCGCGAGCGTCGAGGCGACGAACCGCGTCCTCTCCGCGCTGGCGCACGCCCTCGCCGACATGGACGAGATCGTCGGCATGCAGACCCATGCCGGGACCGCGGCGCCCTTCGACTTCAACGGTCTCGTGCGCCACACCTACGTCCGCTCCGAGCCGCAGATGGGCGAGATCCAGGTGAACCTCACCTCGAAGGAGCACCGCGATCGCGCCAGCCACCCGATCGCGCTCGAGATCCGCGAGCGGCTCGCCGCCGTGGCGGTGCCCGAAGGCACGACGGTGAAGGTCGTCGAGCCGCCGCCCGGCCCGCCCGTTCTCGCGACGCTGCTCGCGGAGATCTACGGCCCGGACGCCGAGACGCGGCGCGCCGTGGCGGCGCGCGTGCGCGAGGCCTTCGAGGCGGTGCCCTTCGTGGTCGACGTCGACGATTCGTACGGCGCGCCCGCCGAGCGCGTGCGCCTCGCGCTCGTCGACGACGCGCTCGAGTTCCACGGCGTCGAGCAGCGCGACGTGTTCGACACGATCGGCGCCCTCTGGGGCCGGCAGGTCGTCGGCTACTCGCATCGCGGCGAGGGACGTGCCCCGATCCCGATCGTGCTGGCGCGGCCCAAGGCCGAGCGGCAGGTGGGCGAGGCGTCGCTGACGACGCCGATCCCCACCAACCTGCTCCCGGGCGACCGGGGCGTGGTCGAGCTCGGCGACGTGGTCGAGGTGGTGAGCGAGCGCGCCTCCTTCCCGATCTTCCGCCGCAACGGCCGCCCGGCCGAGATGGTGATGGCCGAGCTCGCCGGCGACTTCGAGGCCCCGCTCTACGGCATGCTGGCGGTGCAGGACCGGCTCGACGCGATGGAATGGGGCGATCTGCCGAAGCCCACCATCGCCTATGCCGGCCAGCCGCTCGACGACCGCGCGCCCGTGCTCCTCTGGGACGGGGAGTGGGAGGTGACCTACGTCACGTTCCGCGACATGGGCGCGGCCTTCGCGGTGGCCCTGCTCGCGATCTACATCCTCGTCGTCGCGCAGTTCGGCTCGTTCAAGGCCCCGCTCGTGGTGCTCACGCCGGTGCCGCTGACGCTGATCGGCATCGTCTTCGGGCACTGGCTGTTCGGGGCGCCGTTCTCGGCCACTTCGATGATCGGCTTCATCGCGCTCGCGGGCATCATCGTGCGCAACTCGATCCTGCTCATCGACTTCATCCGCCACGCCGAGCAGGGCGAGCGGACGCTCGTCGAGGTGCTGATCGAGGCGGGCGCGGTGCGCTTCAAGCCGATCCTGCTCACGGCGGTCGCGGCGATGATCGGCGCGGGCGTGATCCTGTTCGACCCGATCTTCCAGGGTCTCGCGATCTCGCTGCTGTTCGGGCTGATCTCGTCGACCCTGTTGACGGTGCTCGTCATCCCGGCGATCTACGTCGCCGTGCGGGGCAGGACCGGGCCGACGACGACGGCGCGTGCGTGAGGCGGGCGCGCGGGGCGAGCCGCCGAGGGGGACGACGATCCGTGCAGACGCCATCGCCGCCCCCCTCCCCAGCGGCCGATCCCTGGCCGGTCACTCGCCCCGCCACGCTCGAGACCGAGCGCCTCCTGCTGCGACCCTGGCGCGATGCGGATCTCGCGCCCTTCGCGGCGCTCAACGCCGACCCGCGGGTGATGGAGCACTTCCCGAGCGTGCTCGGACGGCTCGACAGCGATGCGGCGGCCGCCCGCTTCCGGCGGGCGATCGCCGCGCGGGGATACGGGCTCTGGGCGGTGGAGGTGATGGGCGGCGCGCCGTTCGTCGGCTTCACCGGCCTCGCGCCGGCGCCGGACGACCTGCCCTTCGCCCCGGCGATGGAGGTCGGCTGGCGTCTCGCCGCCGCGTACTGGGGCCGCGGCTACGCGACCGAGGCCGCCGGCGCGGCGGTCCGCTTCGCCTTCGAGCGGCTGCGCCTGCCGGAGATCGTGAGCTTCACGGTTCCCGCCAACGTCCGCTCGGTCGCGGTGATGCGCAGGCTCGGCCTCGCGCGCGACCCTGCCGGCGACTTCGTGATGCCGGCGCGCGCGCCCGGCCGCGTGCCGCGCCCGCACGTGCTCTACCGCCTGCGCCGCCCGGAGGGCTGAGATGGGCAAGCGCCGCGCGCCCTGGGCGGACGAGGTCGGCGACAGGCTCGTCGTGCGCGTGACCCCGAAGGCGTCCGCCGCGCGGATCACGGCCGAGCGGGACGCGGACGGCGGTCTCGCGCTGCGCGTCGCCGTCACCGCCCCGCCGGAGGACGGCAAGGCGAACGCCGCCGTGATCGCGCTCCTCGCCGCAGCGCTCGGCCTGCCCCGCTCGGCGCTGGCGATCGTGCGCGGGGAGACGGCGCGCACGAAGACGATCCGCATCGATCGCGGGGCGTGAGGGACCTCCGGACGAGATCATGCGTCTTCGGGACGCTTCCATGCGGCGGCTCGCGCGTTATCTTGCCATCGGAGCCGAGGAGGAGCACATGCCCGACGCCGCGAACAAGCCCGACCGCGAGGCGATCATCGACGCGCTGATGGCGCTCGCCGCCGAGCGGCCCTGGGACGACATCGAGATCGGCGACATCGTCGAGACGGCGGGGATCTCGCTCGCGCGCTTCCGCGAGGCCTTCCCGTCCAAGGGCGCGGTGCTCGCCGCCTTCGCCCGGAGGATCGACCTCGAGGTGCTCGAGGGTACGACCGAGGAGCTCGCCGACGAGCCCGCCCGCGAGCGGCTCTTCGATGTCTACATGCGCCGGATCGATGCGCTCACGCCCTACAAGACGGCGCTCCGGCGCATCAACTTCGCGGTGCGCCGCGATCCGCTGACGCTGGCCGCGCTCAACCGGGTTGCGCTGAACTCCCAGCGCTTCATGCTGGTGGCGGCCGGCATCCCCACCGAGGATTCGCTCGGCCCCGTGCGCATCCAGGGCGCGGTGCTCGTCTTCGCCAACGTGATGGAGACCTGGTACGACGACGACAGCGTCGACCTCGCCCGCACGATGGCGCGCCTCGACCGCGAGCTGAAGCGCGGCGAGCGCACGATGGAGCGCATGGGCGACGCCGAGCGCATGCTCGCCCCGGTCCGCGCCCTCGCCGACGCCCTCCTCGACGGCGGCCGCCGCCTGCGCCGCGACGGCCTGCGCGGCCGGCGCCGCCGCGAGGCGGAGGTGCCGGCGGACGAGGGCGAGACGCGCGATCCCGCGGCGGCGATCTGAGCGGGTCGCGCCTCTGTCACCCCCGGGTCGCGACGCGGGGCCGGGGCCCGGATGCTCGGGTGCGTGACGAGCGTGCGCGATAGCGCGCGCGTCCGCGCAACGCCGATGCAGGCGTCTCGCGCCGCGGCGTGTTCACGCCGCTCCTCGACGCTCGGGAGCTTCCGAGGCGCGTACCGCCTTCGGCATCCGGGACGACAGCCCCGGCACGCGAAGCGCGAGGCGAACCCCTTCTGCCGCGATCCCATGCGCCAGACGCAAGCCTCCCCTTGCGGCGACGCTGCGGAATCGTGACAATGGCGCCGAAACGGGCAGCCGTGTTCCCCGCGCCGACGGCCGGCGGCGGCCGCCGGAGGGTGTGGCGTTGGATTGGGACAAGATCAGGATCTTCTTCACCGTCGCGGAGGCGGGGTCGTTCACGCGGGCCGGGGAGGATCTCGGGCTGAGCCAGTCCGCTGTGAGCCGCCAGATCAGCGCGCTGGAGCGCGACCTGCGCGCGCCCCTCTTCCACCGTCATGCCCGCGGGCTCCTTCTGACCGAGCAGGGCGACCTGCTCTTCCGCGCCGCGCGCGACATGAAGATGCGCCTCGAGACGACGCGCGCGCGCCTCACCGAGACCGCCGAGCGCCCCTCCGGCGATCTCAAGGTGACGACGACGGTCGGGCTGGGGTCGCTGTGGCTGACCCAGCGCCTGCCGGAGTTCTTCGACCTCTACCCCGACATCCGCGTGGAGCTCATTCTCTCCAACGAGGAGCTCGACCTCGCCATGCGCGAGGCGGACGTCGCGATCCGCCTGCGCCAGCCCACGCAGCCGGACCTGATCCAGCGCCGGCTCTTCACCGTGCACTTCCACATCTATGCCTCGACGAGCTACATCAAGCAGTTCGGCGAGCCCAAGACGCTGGCGGACCTCGATTCGCACCGGCTCCTCGCCTTCGGCGGCGACCAGCCCTCCTACCTGCTCGCGGTGCACTGGCTCTCCACCGCCGGGCGCGACGTGCGCAATCCGAGACCCTATCACTGCGTGATCAACAACATATCCGGGCTCAAGACCGCCGTGGAGAGCGGTGCCGGCATCGCGGTGCTGCCGGACTACGTCGCCGACCAGAACAACGGTCTCGAGCAGATCCTGCGCGACGTCGAGATGCCCTCCCTCGATTCGTATCTCGTCTACGCGGAGGAGATGCGTCAGGTCGCGCGCGTGCAGGTGTTCCGGGACTTCCTGGTCTCGAAGGCGCAGCGCTGGGCCTATTGAGGCCCAGCGAAACGTGCGCGACCCGCCGACCGGCAACCCTCGGCCGGGGAGCTTTGCATCTTGTGTCGGATTTCGCCCGGCAATGGCCGGAGACATGCAACGGATGCAAGGGTGTATCTCATCGGTGTGCATTGCAAAAAGGCACCGTGCCATTCATATCGGCAGTGGCTGAAGGCGATGGAGCCGCTAGTCCTCCCGGCGGTGTTCCATTTCGGCCGTTCCCCTCTGGAGGGTTTCGACACTCCCAGTCGAAGCTCGACAAACTTCATGGCCGCTTCCGCATGTCGGAAGCGGCCTTTTTTCTGCGCGACGGCGGTGCCGCGAGGCACCCTCACATGTACAGCGGCTCGTCCTCGAGCCCCGCGTAGAGTCCCGCCACCCACTCGCCATAGCCGTTGTAGATCACGGTCGGGCGCTGCTCGTCCGTTCCGAGCATCCGTTCCGTCGCCTGGCTCCAGCGCGGATGCGGCACATCGGGATTCACGTTCGCCCAGAAGCCGTACTCGCTGGCGGCGAGCTCCTCCCAGAAGGACACCGGGCGCTCGTCCGTGAAGGTGATCCGCACGATCGACTTGATCGACTTGAAGCCGTACTTCCAGGGCAGGGCGAGCCGGATCGGCGCGCCGAACTGCTGCTGGAGGGGCTTGCCGTAGACGCCGGTGACGAGGAAGGCGAGCTCGTTCGTCGCCTCCTCCATCGTGACGCCCTCGACGTAGGGCCAGGGATACCAGCTCTGACGCTGCCCGGAGGCGACGTCCGGGTTCAGGAAGGTCTCGAAGCGCAGGTAGCGCGCGGAGGAGAGCGGGCGCGCCATGGCGACGAGGTCCGCGAGCGGGAAGCCGGTCCACGGCACCGCCATGGCCCAGGCCTCGACGCAGCGCAGGCGGTAGAGCCGCTCCTCGAGCGACATCCCGCGGATCAGCGTGTCGATGTCGATCGTGCGCTCCTCCTCGACCATGCCGTCGACCACGACCGACCAGGGGCGCGTCTCGAGGCGCTGCGCGGCCGCGGCCACGCGCTTGGAGGATCCGAACTCGTAGAAATTGTTGTAGTTGGAGGCCACCGATTCCTCGGTGACCGGCCGGTCGAGGGCGAAGGCTTCGTTGCGCGGCGCCGGGTACAGGTCGGCCGAGGGGTCGCCCTCCTGCGCAAGGGCGAGGCGCGGCAGCGCCGCCGCCCCGATCAGCCCGGCACCGCCCAGCATCAGGCTGCGCCGGTCGAGCCAGACCTGCTCGGGAGTCGCGGCGCTCTCCGGCAGCTCCCAGCCGCGGGGTCGCTTGATCAGCATGAGGCGTCTCCTATCGTACTCTGTGGCACGGTCGGCCCGAACCCGCTCGCGCACAAGTCAAAGCTTCGCGAGGGAGGGAGCGCGCGCGCACGCGCATACGGCCGGGACATGCGAGCGGCTTCCTCTTCGTGGGCGAGGCGCGCTAGGTTTCGCGACCTCTCGCCGCAGGAGCGCACCCGTGCCCGACAGCCCACTTCCCCCCTTCCGCCTCGCCGAGCGCCTGCGCGCTGGAACGCCCGTCGTGTCCGCCTGGTGCGCCCTGCCCGACCCGGGCACCGCGCAGCTGCTGGCGCAGGAGGCGTTCGACGCGATCACGCTCGACATGCAGCACGGGCTCGTCGAGTTCGCCGACGCGGCGCGCACGATCCCGCTCGTCGCGGCGCGCGGCAAGCCCACGCTCGTGCGCGTGCCGGTCGGCGGCTTCGCCACCGCCTCGCGCCTGCTCGACGCGGGCGCCGCGGGGATCATCGCGCCGATGATCGGCTCGGTCGCCGACGCGCGCGCCCTCGTCGCGCACACGAAGTACCCGCCCGTCGGCAACCGTTCCTGGGGTCCCTCGACGGCGCTCGCGCTGACGGGCCTCGACCCGGCGGGCTACTTCGCGCGGGCGAACGTCGAGACGGTCGCCTTCGCGATGATCGAGACCCGCGCGGCGCTCGACGCGCTCGACGAGATCCTCGCGGTGGAGGGGCTCGACGGCGTGTTCATCGGCCCCGCCGATCTCTCGGTCGCGCTGTCCGGCGGCGCCGGCGTTGCGCCCGCCTCGGCGGCGGTCGACGCGGCGCTCGATCACGCGCTCGCCCGCACCCGCGCCGCCGGCAAGCGCATCGGCATCTACGCGTACGACGCCGCGCGCGCCGTGGCGTTCAAGCAGATGGGGTTCGACCTCGTCGCGACCGCCTCCGACGCCGTCTTCCTGGCGGCGGGAGCGCGGGCGCTGCTGGCGATGCTCGAGGGCTGAGCCCGCGCGGGATGCGGGATCGAGCAGGCCGGATCTGTGGAATGTGGCGACGTCCGTCTTCCCACGGTCGCGATTCCGGTGCAACGCTGGCGCGGCAAGCCGCGCTCGCCAGACGCGGCCCCGGAGCCCGATCCTCATGACCCGCACTCGCCCCCTCCTCACGCGCCGCGGCTTCCTCGCCGGCGCGGCCGCCGGCGGCGCCCTCGTCGCCATGCATCCGTTCTCGCTCAGGGCGCAGGCGAATACCGCGCACCTGCGCGTGATGGAGACGACGGACCTCCACGTCCACGTCTTCCCGTACGACTACTACGCCGACAAGCCCATCGACACGGTGGGCCTGTCGCGCACGGCGGCGCATGTCCGCGCCATCCGCGCCGAGGCGACCAACGCCATCCTCGTCGACAACGGCGATTTCCTTCAGGGCAACCCGATGGGCGACTACATCGCCTACGAGCGCGGGATGAAGGGCGGCGACCTGCACCCGATCGTCGCCGCGATGAACGTGCTCGGCTACGATGCCGGCACGCTCGGCAACCACGAGTTCAACTACGGCCTGCCCTTCCTTGAGAAGACGCTGGCCGGCGCAGACTTCCCGGTCGTGTGCGCCAACGTCGCCTCGGGCGCGCTCGCGGCGAACGCCCGCGACGACCGCACCTTCGTCGAGCCCTACGTGATCCTCGACCGCACGGTCACGGACGGCGCGGGCGTCGCGCACCCGATCAAGATCGGCCTCATCGGCTTCGTGCCGCCGCAGATCATGAGCTGGGACAAGCGCCACCTCGAGGGCAACGTCTCCGCCCGCGACATCGTCGAGGCGGCACGCGCCTTCGTGCCGCAGATGCGCGAGGAGGGGGCGCAGATCGTCATCGCGCTCTCGCATTCGGGCATCGACCCCGCCGCCGGCGAGGGCGCCGAGAACGCCGCGCTGCTGCTCGCCGGGATCGAGGGCATCGACGCGCTCGTGCTCGGCCACCAGCACCTCGTCTTCCCGGGCGACAGCTTCGTCGACATGGCCGGCGTGGACGCGGAGAAGGGCCTCCTGCGCGGCAAGCCCGCCGCCATGGGCGGCTTCTGGGGCTCGCATCTCGGCGTGCTCGACCTGATGCTCGAGCGCACCGGCGACGGCTGGCGGATCGCCGCCTCGACCTCCGAGGCGCGGCCGATCTCGCGGCGCAACGAGGACCGCTCGATCACCGCCCTCGTCTCGGACGAGGCGGACGTGCTCGCCGCCGTCCAGGCCGAGCACGAGGCGACGCTCGCCTACGTGCGCCGCCCCGTCGGCGAGACGGCGGCGCCGCTGCACTCCTACTTCGCGCTCGTCGCCGACGATCCGTCGGTGCAGGTTGTGAGCCAGGCGCAGACCTGGTACATCGCCCAGATGATGCAGGGCACCGAGTGGGAGGGACTGCCGATCCTCTCGGCGGCGGCGCCCTTCAAGGCCGGCGGCCGCGGCGGGCCCGACTACTTCACCGACGTCCCGGTCGGGCCGGTGGCGATCAAGAACGTGGCGGATCTCTACCTTTACCCGAACACCGTGCGCGCCATGGTCGTGGACGGTGCGACGGTGAAGGAGTGGCTCGAGATGTCGGCGGGCATGTTCAACCGGGTCGAGCCCGGCGCGGCCGACCAGGTCCTGATCAACCCTGGCTTCCCCAGCTACAATTTCGACGTCATCGACGGCGTGACCTACGAGATCGACCTGACGCAGCCGGCGAAGTACGACTCGAAGGGCGAGGTCGTGAACCCGGACGCGTCGCGGATCGTGGGGCTGTCCTACGAGGGGCGCCCGGTCGACCCGTCCGAGCGCTTCGTCATCGCCACGAACAACTACCGCGCGGGCGGCGGCGGCAACTTCCCCGGCGTGACCGAAGACAAGGTCGTCTTCGTCGGGCCGGACACGAACCGCGACGTGCTCGTGCGCTACATCGTGGAGCAGGGCACGATCGACCCGCGGGCGGACGCCAACTGGCGCTTCGCCCCGGTGCCGGGTGCGACGGTGCTGTTCGACACCGGCCCGAAGGCCCGTGACCTCGTGTCCGAGGTGTCGGGCGTCGCCATCGAGCCCGCCGGCGACGGCGCCGACGGCTTCGCGCGGTTCCGCATCACGCTGTGAGCCGACGGTGGGCCCGGCCGGGAGGCCGGGCTCACCCTCCCCCGGGACGCTCCGGCCCATGCGGGCCGCGCCTGTGCACCGCGGTATCGTGGCGCTTGCGTTCGCGCGGCGGCTTCGCCAATCTGCGCTCCCTGCTTCTCGCGCCCGCGCCGCCCAGGGCGGCGCGGGCGCCATTGCCGACAATCGGGTTTCGCCATGAAGGTCACCGTCGAGCGCGCCTCCCTGCTGAAGGCGCTGGGTCACGTCCATCGCGTCGTCGAGCGGCGCTCGACGATCCCGATCCTCTCCAACGTGCTGGTGCGGGCGGAGAGCGAGGGCCTGGGCCTCAAGGCGACCGACCTCGACATCGAGGTGACCGAGACAATCCGCGCCGACGTGACGCAACCGGGCGCCACCACCGTGCCGGCGCACGTGATCTACGACATCGTGCGCAAGCTGCCCGACGGCGCGCAGGTCTCGCTCGAGGCCACCGGCGAGGCCGGGCAGATGGTGCTGCGCTCGGGCCGCTCGAAGTTCACGCTGCAGACGCTGCCGGAGAGCGACTTCCCCGATCTCGCCGCCGGCGAGATGAGCGTCTCCTTCGCGGTCAAGCCCGCCGACCTGCGCAAGCTCGTGGAGAAGACCCAGTTCGCGATCTCCACCGAGGAGACGCGCTACTACCTCAACGGGATCTACTTCCACACGATCGAGAGCGAGGGCGAGACCGTGCTGCGCGCGGTCGCCACCGACGGGCACCGACTCGCCCGCGCCCAGATGCCCGCCCCCGAGGGCGCCACGGGCATGCCCGGCGTGATCGTGCCGCGCAAGGCGGTCGCCGAGATCCTCAAGCTCGTCGAGGAGGGCGGCGAGCTGATCCGGGTCGAGCTGTCGCCGGCCAAGATCCGGGTCACGTTCGACTCCGTGGTGCTCACCTCGAAGCTCATCGACGGCACCTTCCCCGACTACCAGCGGGTGATCCCGTCGGGCAACGACAAGTCGCTGATCGTCGATCGCGAGCAGTTCGCCAAGGCGGTCGACCGCGTCTCGACCATCTCCTCGGAGCGCGGGCGGGCGGTGAAGCTCGCCATCGCCGACGGACGGGTGACGCTGTCGGTGAACAACCCGGATTCGGGCTCCGCCACCGAGGAGGTCGAGGTCGAGTACGAGGCGAGCCCGCTCGACATCGGCTTCAACGCCCGCTACCTCCTCGACATCACGAGCCAGCTCGACGGCGACACGGCGCTGTTCAAGCTCGCCGACCCCGGCTCGCCGACGCTGATCCAGGACAAGGAAGGCGCGCCGGCGCTCTACGTGCTGATGCCGATGCGCGTGTGAGGGCGCCTCGCCCGCTCTCCGGCGCGGGCGCCGGAGCGAGACGAGCATGACCGATGACACGGGAGCCGGCCCGCGCGTGACGCGGCTCCTCCTGCAGGATTTCCGCTCCTGGGCGACGCTCGACCTGGCGCCGCGCGCCGCCGTGGTTGCGCTCGTCGGCGAGAACGGCGCCGGCAAGACCAACCTGATCGAGGCGATCTCCCTGTTCGCCCCCGGCCGCGGCCTGCGCCGGGCGGACTTCGCCGCCATGGCTCGTCACGGCGCGCCGGGTTTCACCGTCTCGCTGACCATCGAGGGCGTCTACGGCAGCCATCGGCTCGGCACCGCGACGACGCGCGCCGGCGAGGGGCGCACGCGCATCTGCCGGATCGACGGCGCGCCGGCCTCCTCTCCCGCCGCCTTCGGCGAGCACGTGCGCCTCGTCTGGCTCACGCCGGATCTCGATGCGCTCTTCCGCGGCCCGGCGGGCGACCGGCGCCGATTCCTCGACCGGCTGGTGCTCGCGGTCGATGCCGAGCACGGCGCGCGGGTCTCCGCCCTGGAGCGGGCGCTGCGCACGCGCAACCGCCTGCTCGAGGAGGACGGCGAGCCGCGCTGGCTCGATGCCGTCGAGCGGGAGGCGGCGGAGCTCGGCGTCGCGGTCGCGGCGGCGCGGCGGGAGACCGTCGGGCGGCTCGACGGGCTCGTCGCCGAGACGCAGGACCCCGCCTCGCCCTTCCCCTTCGCCCGGCTCGGGCTGGAGGGCGAGATCGACGATCTCGTGGCCTCGCTCCCCGCGGTCGACGCCGAGGATCGCTACCGCGCGCTGCTGCGCGAAGGCCGCGGGCGCGACCGGGCGGCAGGGCGCACGCTGACGGGCCCCCAGGCGAGCGACCTCGCCGTGCGCCACGGCCCGAAGGACATTCCCGCGCATCTCGCCTCCACCGGCGAGCAGAAGGCGCTCCTCGTCGGCCTCGTCCTGGCGCACGCGCGGCTCGTCGCGACGATGACCGGCATCGCGCCCCTCGTCCTCCTCGACGAGGTGGCGGCTCACCTCGACCCCCGCCGGCGCGCCGCGCTCTACGACGAGCTGCTGCGGCTCGCCGGACAGGTCTGGCTCACCGGCGCCGACCGGGGCCTGTTCGACGAGCTCGCGAACCGAGCCGACATCGTCGCCGTTGGTGACGGCCGGGCGACGCCGCTCGGCGCCTGAGCCGCACCTCCCCCGTCCCCCCGTCCCGGTCGTTCTCGATGCGCTTCGCACTCCCCTTCCTCGCCTGGTTCGCCCTCGGATTCCTCGGCATCCTCGCCATGGCCGCGCGCATCGGGCTCGACGGGCTGCGCGCCGTCGAGGGCGCTCCGCAGGTCTCGGACGGCGTGCTGCTCGCGCTGCTCGTGGCGCAGCCGGCCGTGCTCCTCGCCGTCGCGGTGGCGATCGGCGTCGCGGTCTCGGAGAAGGCGGGCCTGCGCTCCTGGCTCACCGCGCGGCTGCGCGGCGACCCGCTGCCGCTCGTCGCCTTCCCGAGCGTGGTCGGCACGCTGGCGCTGACGACGGCGCTCGCGCTGGTCGCGCTCGTCCTCGACGTCCTCTTCCGTCTCGCGGCGCCGGACGCCTTCGTCGGGCTGCCGGGGCCGGACCTGGCGCTCGCTCCGCGGCTCTCGGCGCTGCTCTACGGCGGCGTCACCGAGGAGCTGATGCTGCGCTACGGCCTGATGACGGGCCTCGCCTGGGGCGTGCTGAAGCTCGCGGGCGGGCGCGCGGCGGTGCGGCGGGGGGGCGTGATGTGGGGCGTGATCGTCGTCGTCGCGCTCGCCTTCGGCGCGGGACACCTGCCGGCGCTCTCCGCGTCCGTCGAGCCGAACCTCGTGCTCGTGGTCCGTACGGTCGCGATCAACGCGCTGCTCGGCATGCTCTACGGGTGGCTCTACTGGCGCTACACGCTGGAGCACGCGATCCTCGCCCACGCCTTCACCGCCGGCGTGTTCTGGCTCGCGGGACCGCTCATGGCGGGCCTCGCCGGTCTGGCGTGATCTCGCGATCGGGCGCCGACATCCTGATGACTCCGCCTCGATGACAGGCTATCTCGTGTGCAGCGCAGCACCGCCATGGGCCCGCGGAGGGCCGACGCGCCATGCCGAGCCAGACCTCATCCACCGATCGCGGCGGCCCCCAGGGCGGCTATACCGTGCAGACGCGCGTCGTGCCGCGCCCCGACGGGCCGGCGCTGGAGCTGGTGGAGACCGCGCCGGACGGCCCGCGCGTCGGCGCGCCGCTCCTCCTGATCCACGGCGCCTTCGGCGGCGCATGGATGTGGGCGGAACATCTCGGGCCATTCCTCGCCCGGCGCGGGCGCGCCTCGCTGGCGCTCTCGCTGCGCGGCCACGGCGGCTCCGAGGGCCGCGAGACGCTGCGCGAGACCACGCTCGAGGACTACCTCGCCGACGTGCGATTCGCGCTCGAGCGGCTGCCGCAGGCGCCCGTGGTCGTGGCGCATTCGCTCGGCGGGCTCCTCGCGCAGCGGCTGATCGGGCGCGCGCAGATGCGGGGGCTCGCCCTCGTCTGCTCGCTGCCGCCCGAAGGACTGGCCACGGTGAACCTTCGCACCGCCGTCACCGAGCCGGTCGTGTGGCTCGACGCCTTCCTCGGCGCGACGGCGCCCCGGGCGGGCGCGATGGCGGGTACCGTCGCCGGCGAGGCGCGCACGCTGCTGTTCTCCGAGGGCCTGCCGCCCGCCCGCGCGCGGCGCTATGCGGCGATGATGACGCCCGAGGCGCCCCGGGCCCTCGGGGCCGCCAACGTACCGGGCCCGATCCTCTCGGCCTTCCTCACGCGCCTGCCGACGCTCGTCGTCGGCGCGGCGCAGGACCGGCTGGTCTGGCGCGCCTGCACCCTGCGCACCGCCTTCTACCACGCCGCCCGCCACGAGACGCTCGATCCGTCCGGCCACTTTCCCATGCTCGACGTCTGCGCGGACACGCTGGGCCGGCGGATCGTCCACTGGCTCGAGGCCGAGGGGCTGTGAGGGCGTCCCATCGCCCGACGGCGGCCGCCCCATGAAGCGCGTGCTCGACTACGCCTGGCCGGTCGTCGGCCTCGTCGCGGTGGCCTTCTCGTTCTGGCTGCTGGCGCGGGAACTGCGCGCGATCTCGGCGGAGGACGTCCTCGCCGCGATGGGCGCGATCGCGACCTGGCAGCTCGCCGCCGCGGCGGCGGCGACGGTCGCCGGCTACGCGGCGCTCGCGTGGTACGATCGGATCGCGCTCCTGCATCTGGGCGTCGAGCACATCTCCTGGACGTTCATCACGCTGGCCTCCTTCACCACCTACGCTTTGTCGCACAACATCGGCGCCTCGGTGCTGTCGGGGGCGATGGTGCGCTACCGCGCCTATTCCTCGCGGGGGCTCACCGCGAGCCAGATCGCGGTGCTGGTGGGGCTGTGCACCTTCACCTTCCTGCTCGGCGTGGTGCTTCTGACCGGGCTCGTCCTCATCTTCGAGCCCTACGTGCTCGCGCGCCTCACCGGCGTGCTGCCGCGCTTCATGGAGATCGCACCGCTCGCGCAGGCGATCGGCGCCGTGCTGCTCGCGCTCGTCGCGCTCTACCTGATCGGTTCGCTGATGGGCCTGCCGCCCCTGCGGGTCCGCGCCTTCCGGCTGGAGTACCCGCGCCCGGCAGTGACGCTGCGGCAGCTCGCCGCCTCGACGCTCGACCTGCTCTTCACGGCGGCGATCGTCTACTTCCTCCTGCCGTGGGATGCGAACCCCGGCTTCTTCGTCGTGCTCGCGGTCTTCCTTGCGTCGTTCTCGGCGGCGCTGATCTCGCACGCGCCCGGCGGGCTCGGCGTGTTCGAGCTCGTGTTCGTCGCCGCGATGCCCGACGTGCCGGACGCCGAGCTGCTCGCCGCCCTCGTCCTCTTCCGGGTGCTCTATCTCCTGATCCCCTTCGCCTTCTCGCTCGTCGTCGTCGCGGTGTTCGAGCGGCATCGCCTGGCGCAGGCGCTCAAGCAGCGCGCGCGCAGCCTGAAGGGTCGCAAGGGAGAGTGAAGGCGCGCGCGGAGGGGTCCGAGGCGTCGTGACGAGCACGAAGGCGTCGCGACAAAAAAATTGGGCCGTCCCGAAGGACGGCCCGCCTCTGACTGTTTGCGTTCGTGACCCCGATGAACCGGGGGGCTGGGGGGCTGACGTGTCCGGTAGACCGAGACCACGAACCAGCGAGGCATGATCATTGATCGCAGCCCATCGGGGCGCGCTCGGGGCGCGAAAACGGCGAAACTGTGATTTCGGGAGAAAAGCGCGAAAATCGCGCCCGAGCATTGATCAGGATCATTGCGGAGTGCCGTAAAGCGGTATTTCTCGCCATTCATGAACGTCGAGACCCCTCCCCCGCTCGTCTTTCGCACCCGCGCTCTCGCCAAGGTGTACCGCACCGGGGAGGTGGAGGTCCACGCGCTGCGCGGCGTCGACTTCGAGGCGTGCGCGGGCGAGTTCGTGGTGCTGCTCGGGCCGTCGGGCTCCGGCAAGTCGACCTTCCTCAACATCATCGGCGGCCTCGACCGGCCGACCTCCGGCGAGGCCTGGTTCCAGGATCACGACCTCTCCCGATCGAGCGACGCGGCGCTCACCGCCTATCGGCGGGACCACGTCGGCTTCGTCTTCCAGTTCTACAACCTCGTGCCGAGCCTGTCGGCACGCGAGAACGTGCGGCTCGTCACCGAGATCGCCCGCCATCCGATGCGCCCGGAGGAGGCGCTCGACATCGTCGGGCTCGGCGACCGGATGGACCACTTCCCCGCCCAGCTCTCCGGCGGCGAGCAGCAGCGCGTCGCCATCGCCCGCGCCATCGCCAAGCGCCCCGAGGTGCTGCTCTGCGACGAGCCCACCGGCGCGCTCGATTCGAAGACGGGCGTGAAGGTTCTCGACGCGCTGACCCGCGTCAACGAATCCTTCGGCGCGACGACCCTCGTCATCACCCACAACGCGGGCATCGCCGCGATCGCCCACCGCGTCGTGCGCTTCGCCGACGGGCGCATCCAGGCGGTAGAGACGAACGCGGCGCGGCTGCGGCCCGAGGAGGTCACCTGGTGAGGCGGAGCGGACCGTGACGAGCGCCCTCGACCGCAAGCTCCTGCGAGACCTCGTGCGGCTGTGGCCGCAGGCGCTCGCGATCGCGCTCGTGATGGCGGCCGGCGTCGCGACGCTGATCCTGGGCGTCGGCGCCCACGCCTCGCTGTCTGAGACCCGCGCGGCCTACTACGAGCGCAACCGCTTCTCGGACGTGTTCGCGAGCGTGACCCGCGCGCCCGAGCGGATCGCCGCACGGATCGCCGAGATCGACGGCGTCGGCGCCGTGGAGACGCGCGTCGGCAAGATCGC
Source organism: Salinarimonas rosea DSM 21201 (assembly GCF_000429045.1). Classification (GTDB taxonomy): domain Bacteria; phylum Pseudomonadota; class Alphaproteobacteria; order Rhizobiales; family Beijerinckiaceae; genus Salinarimonas; species Salinarimonas rosea. Next base: position 374,937 of record NZ_KE386841.1, on the reverse strand, counting down.
GCTGCTCGACCTCTCGGAGATGCCGGAGCCCGCCTCGGCGATCTTCGTCTCGCTGCCCGACCTCGGCGAGCAGACGCTCGACCTGATCACGCTGCGCTCGGGCCGCACGCCCCTGCCGGGCGCGACGCGGGAGGTGGTCGTCTCCGAGCCGTTCGCCCAGGCGCACGGCTACGAGATCGGCTCCACCTTCTCGGCCATCCTCAACGGCGTGAAGCGCGAGCTGACCATCGTCGGCACCGCGCTCTCGCCCGAGTTCGTCTACGCGCTCGGACCCTGGGACCTGATGCCGGACGATCGGCGCTTCGGCGTCGTGTGGATGTCGCGCGCCGCGCTCGCCGCCGCCTACGACCTCGAGGGTGCCTTCTCGGACCTGCGCGTGCGCCTGCTGCGCGGCGCCTCCGAGAGCGCCGTGATCGAGGAGATCGACCGCATCCTCGCCCCCTACGGCGGCGAGGGCGCGCACGGGCGCAAGGACCAGCTCTCCCACGCCTTCCTCGACGCGGAGCTGACCCAGCTCCAGGCGATGAGCCGGATCCTGCCGCCGATCTTCCTCGTCGTGGCGGCCTTCCTCGTCAACATGACCCTGGCGCGGCTGATCACGCTCGAGCGCGAGCAGATCGGGCTCCTCAAGGCGCTCGGCTACTCCAACCTCGCCGTGGGCATGCACTACCTGAAGTTCGTCGCCGCGATCGCGCTGATCGGCGCCGCGCTCGGCTCCGCAGCGGGAACGTGGCTCGGCACGGGCCTGACGCGGATGTACGGCGACTTCTTCCACTTCCCCTTCTTGATCTTCCAGATGAGCCCGTCGGTCTACCTGGTGGCGGTGGGCGTCACCCTCGCCGCCGCGATCGTGGGGGCGCTCAAGGCGGCGACGGGCGTGGTGCGCCTCGCCCCGGCCGTGGCGATGACGCCGCCGGCGCCGGCGCGCTACCGGCGCACGCTGCTCGACCGGCTGCACGCCGCGCTGCGCATGCCGCAGTCGGCGGTGATGACCATGCGCCATCTCGTGCGCTATCCCGCGCGCTCGCTGGGCGGGCTCGTCGGCATCGCGCTCGCGACCTCGATCCTGGTCGGCTCGTTCTGGTCCTTCGGCTCGATCGAGTTCATGATCGACGTGACCTTCCAGCGCTCCGACAGGCAGGACGCCACGATCACCTTCGTCGGCGAGCGGGAGGCCTCCGCCGTCCAGGAGATCGCCCGGCTGCCCGGCGTCATGGCCGCCGAGCCCTATCGCTCCGTGCCGGTGAAGATCCGCGCCGCCAACGTCGAGCGGCGCGCCGCCATCACCGGGAAGCCGGACGATCCCGACCTCAGCCGGGTGCTCGGCAGCGATCTCGCGCCCGTGCACATGCCGGAGACGGGGCTCGCGCTCTCCGACCAGCTCGCCGCCATCCTGCGCGTCGAGACCGGCGACGTCGTCGAGGTCGAGCTGATGGCCGGCGACCGACGCACGGTGACGATGCCCGTCGCCATGGTGGTCGAGGGCTATCTCGGCCTGATGGCCTATGCCGACATCGGAACGGTCAACAGGCTGATGCGGGAAGGCGCGCTGGTCTCGGGCGTGCACCTCTCGCTCGACGAGACGCGCCGCGAGGCGCTGTTCGCCGAGCTCAAGGCCATTCCCGCCGCGAGCTTCGTCGCGCTCCAGCGCGTCTCGCTCGCCAAGTTCCGCGAGACGCTGGCGCAGAACCTCCTGACGATGGTGTCGATCTACGCCGGGCTCGCGGCGATCATCGCCTTCGGCGTCGTCTACAACTTCGCCCGGATCTCGCTCTCCGAGCAGGGCCGCGAGCTCGCCTCGCTGCGGGTGCTCGGCTTCACCAAGGCCGAGATCTCCTGGATCCTGCTCTCCGAGCTCGCGATCCTGGTGCTGCTGGCCCAGCCTCTCGGCTGGCTGATCGGCTACGGCTTCGCGGTGGCGATGGCGGCGGGCTTCGAGAGCGAGCTCTACCGTGTGCCTCTCGTCGTCAACCGCGAGGTCTACGCCTGGGCGAGCCTCGTCGTCGTGGGTGCCGCCCTCGTCTCCGGGCTGATCGTGCGCCGGCGCATCGATCGGCTCGATCTCATCGCCGTCCTCAAGACCCGAGAATGATCAGATGAAGCGCCTCATCGTCGCGATCGTGCTCCTCGCGCTCGCCGCCGCGACCGCCTGGGCCCTGTGGCCCCGGCCGGTCCCCGCCGACCTCGCCGTGATCGCCGTCGGGCCGATGGTGGTGCGCGTCGAGGACGAGGGCATCGCGCGCATCGAGGACGTCTACACCGTCTCGGCGCCGACCGGCGGCACGCTCCAGCGCTCGCCCCGGCGCGTCGGCGACGTCGTCGTGGCGGGCGAGACCATCCTCGCGGTGATCGAGCCCATGGCGCCCGCCTTCCTCGACGTGCGCTCGCAACGCGTCGCCGAGGCCGCCGTCGAGGCCGCGGCCTCCGCCGTGTCGCTGGCGCAGGCGCAGGTGAGCCAGGCTGCGGCCGAGCTGGAATTCGCCGAGAGCGATCTCGCCCGCGCCGAGGAGCTGTCGCGCCGCGAGGCGATCTCCACGCGCGAGCTCGACCGGGTCCGCCTCGCCGTGCGCTCGGCCGAAAGCGCGCTCGCCTCGGCAGAGGCGACGCGGGAGGTGCGCGTGCGGGAGCTCGAGAGCGCGCGGGCGAACCTGATCCAGCCCGGCGGCGACACCGAGGCCTCCGCCGCCTGCTGCATCCAGGTCCGCGCCCCGGTGAACGGGCGCGTGCTCGGCGTCCTGGTGGAGAGCGAGCAGGTGGTCCAGGCCGGCACGCCCCTCGTCGAGGTCGGCGACCCCGACAGGCTCGAGGTGGTCGTCGACCTCCTCTCCCGCGACGCGGTGCGCGTCGTGCCCGGCGCCCCCGCGATCATCGACGACTGGGGCGGCGAGCAGCCGCTCGAGGCGCGGGTCGTCCGCGTCGAGCCGACGGCCTTCACCGAGGTCTCGGCGCTCGGCATCGAGGAGCAGCGCGTGCGCGTCGTCCTCGCCCTGCTCGATCCCGGCGCGGCGCGGGGCCAGCTCGGGCACCGCTACCGGGTCGTCGCGCGGATCGTCGTCTGGCAGGAGGAGGACGTCCTCCAGGTCCCTCTCGGCGCGCTCTTCCGCGAGGGCGGCGAATGGGCCGTGTTCGTCGTCGAGGAGGGCATCGCGCGGGTGCGGCCCGTGACGCTCGGCGAGCGCACGATGCGCTCGGCCCAGGTGCTCTCGGGGCTCGAGCCCGGCGAGACCGTGATCCTCCACGCCAGCGACCGGATCGTGCCGGGCACCACGGTGGCGGCGCGGGAGGAGGGCTAGGGCGAGGCGGGACGGAGGCTCAGTCGGCCTCGAGCGTCGGGCCCTCGGCGAGCCGCCCGGCGGGGAGTGCGCCGGCGAGCGCGTCGGCGAGCGCGGGCCGGTGCTCGGCCGGCAGGAAGGCGGGCATCAGCGTCCGCGGCCGGGTCGCCTCGCAGAGCGCGCGCAGGTCGCGCAGCCGCGGGTGCACGTTCCAGCGCAGGAAGCGCGCGCGGCCCTGCGCCACCGCCGCCGCGGCGGGCGTGCCCAGGGCGACATGGCCGGTGAAGATCGTCTCCATCGGCCGCGCGGATCCCGCACGCGCGGATCCCGCCCGTGCGAAGAGTGCGGCGGCGACGCCGCTCTCGGCATTGGGGCCGGCGGCGATCATGACGCCGTCGGGCGGGCTCGCCTCGCCCAGCGGCGCCTCCGCGTCGAGCAGGCGGGCGACGGCCCGCGCCACCGCCGCATCGGCGAGGAGGCCCTGCGCCAGCGCGATCTCGGCGACCTGCCGGTGCGCCGGGCACAGCCGCACGCGCGCGCCATCCCCAATCGCGAGCGCCATGTCGAGGCCGCGTCCGTCCGCTGGGCACGGCAGCAGCAGGGCTGCGCCGGCTCGTGCACGGGCGACGATCGGCGCGGCGGCCTCCGCGAGCGGCACGTCCCAGGTGCCGTAGGCCGCGTCGGCGATCACGAGCCGGGCGGGCGGCATCGGATCGAGCGGCCAGGCCGGGCTCTCCGCCGTGAAGTCGCCGGTATAGAGCACCCCGTCGGGTCCGCCGAGACGGATCCAGACGCCGCCCGGAGCATGGCTCGCCCGCCCGGTCTCCACCCGCACGCCAGCGATCGTCGCCTCCCCGGCGAGCGGCAGGGGCCGCGCCCGCGCGAGCGCCGGATGCCCGGCCAGCGCGATCACGGTGCCCGTGGCATGGAGCGGCACGGCGGGCGCGATCAGGTCGAGGGCGCCGACGTGGTCGGCGTGGCCGTGGCTGAGGAGCACGGCGTCGATCGGCCCCACGCCGGAGAGGTCGGGCCGCAGGCCGCGATCGGGTCCCACGCCGCAATCGAGCAGGAGCCGCGCGCCGGCGATCTCCACGAGGAAGCAGGCCGGCCCCTTCGCGCCGAAGCCGGAAACGGCCGTGACCCGGATGCGCCCGCCCGTCACGCCGCGCGCACGGCGGCGAGGAAGCCGCGCACCCGCTCGGCCACGCCCGCCGCCTCGCGCCCGAGCGTCTCGGAGACGTCCGAGACCGAACGGGAAGCGTCGGCGCCTTCGCGCGCGGCCAGGCGGGCGGCGTCGATCCGGCCGGCGCTCGCGCGGGCGCCGTCGGCCGCCTGTGCCGACGATCCCGCGATGGCGCCGACGGAGGCGCCCTGCGCCTCCACCGCACCGGCGAGCGCATCCGCGATCGTCGAGACCTCCTCGATCACGCCCTCCACCGCACCGATCGCGCCCGTGGCGCGCCCGACCGCGTCGCGCATGCCACCGACATGTCCCATGATCTCCTCGGTCGCGCGGGCGGTCTGGCCGGCCAGCTCCTTCACCTCGGCGGCGACGACGGCGAAGCCGCGACCGGCGTCGCCCGCGCGGGCCGCCTCGATCGTGGCGTTGAGCGCGAGCAGGTTCGTCTGCGCCGCCACGGCCTCGATCAGCGAGACGACGTCGCCGATCCGGGCCCCGGCGGCGGAGAGATCGTCCATCGTGGCGCGCGCCGATCGCATCTCGGTGACGGCACGTTCGGCGATCGCGCGCGACCGAGCGGTGGTGTCGCCCACCTCGCCGATCGTGACGGAGAGCTGGCCGGCCGCCTCCACCGAGCCCTCCACGGTCTGCGCCGTCATGGCCGCGGCGTCCGCCGCCTCGACGGCCCGGTCCTCCACCGCATCGGCGATACCGCCGAGCCGACCGGCGATGGCGGTCAGGTCGGACGTCGCCGCACCCACCGCCTCGAGCGCGGCGCCGATCGCGGCCTCGAAGTCCCGTGCGAGCCCCTCGATCTCGTCCCCGCGCGCGGCGCGCTCCTCCTGGGCGGCGGCGGCGGCGGCGGCGTCCGCGGCGCTGCGGGCGAGCGTGACACGCAGTCCCTGGAGGATACCGGCCATCGTGCCGATCTCGGTCCTGGAGCCGGAGAGCGGCACGTCCGTCATGTAGTCGCCGGAGGCGAGCCGACGCATGGCCGCCCCGAGGGTGCGCAGCTCGCCGACGATCGAGCGCGCGACCAGCATGGCGACGAGGCTCGCCACGAGGATGGCGGCAGCCACCGCCACGAGCCCGTCTCGCGACACGCGGGCGGAGACGGCGCGGGCCTCCCGCACGGCCGCGAGCCTCCCGCGATCGGCGAGCGCCGCCACCTGCTCCGACAGCCCGAGCGCCTCGGCGTAGCGCTCGTCGACCGTATCGCGGCCCGCGCCGCCGACCACCGCGTCCGCATAGGCCGCCAGCGCGTCGCGGGTGGCCGAGACCGTGCCCGCGAGGTTCGTGCCGGCCTCGCTCGATGCGATCGCCTGCAGGAAAGCCTCGGCCTCGGCCCGGCGGGCGGCGAAGGCCTCGCCGTCGCCGCCGAGCATCGTCTCCCGTTCGGCGACGCGCATCGTGGCGAAGCCGGTCTGCAGGACGCGGACGGTGTCGGTGATCCGCGCCCGCGCGTCCGCGCGCGCCGCGGCGTCGTCGATCGCACGCTGCCCCTGGACGACGACGAGCAGCACTACGAGCAGGCCGATCGCCGGCAGGGCCGCGAGCGCGGCGACACGAGCCCAGATCGGCACCGAGGAAAACAGACGCATCGTCGTCGCTCACGTTGCATGGAACCGCACACAGCCTGCATGCACGACCTTAACGCCGCTCGAGCGGAGGCCGCGCGGGCGATCACGGACGCGTCATCCGCCGGCCGGCAGCGCCCAGGGATCCGTGATCGCGAGCCCGACCCGGTCCCCCGGCGCCGGCGCCTCGCGGGACTGGACCTGGACGAGCCCGCCCTCGACGCCGTCGATGGCGATCTCCAGCGTGTGGAAGCCGCCGCGATAGACCGCGTCGACCACCCGGGCGGGGATCGCGTCCGCGGCATCGCTCAGGGCCAGCGTCTCCGCGCGGAGCACGAGGCGGCCGGGGCCGGGCACCGTCGCGGCCCCGCGGGCGGGGAGCGTGCGGCCGGCCAGCGAGACCGTCAGCCGGCCGTCGCGGGCGGGCTCCAGGATCGCCACCGGCACGAGCGCACCGCGCCCGATGAAGCGCGCCACCATCTCCGTCGCCGGCGCCGAGTAGAGGCCGTGCGGGGTCGCGACCTGCTGCAGGCGGCCCTCGTGCATGACGGCGATCGTGTCCGCCAGCGCCATCGCCTCCGCCTGGTCGTGGGTGACGATGACGAAGGTCGCCCCGGTCTCGCGATGCAGGCGGCGGAACTCGCGCTGCATGGTCTCGCGCAGGTGCGCGTCGAGATTGGCGAGCGGCTCGTCGAGGAGCACGAGCGGCGGCTCGAGCGCGAGGCAGCGCGCCAGCGCCACGCGCTGGCGCTGGCCGCCGGAGAGCTGTGCCGGCCTGCGGTCGGCGAGCTCGGACAGGCCCACCATGGCGAGCGCGTCCGCGATGCGCCGGCGGCGCTTCTCGGCGGGCAGGCGGCGCACCTTCAGCCCGAAGGCCACGTTGTCGGCCACCGACATGTGCGGCCACAGCGCGTAGGACTGGAACACCATGCCGAGCCCGCGCTCCTCCGCCTCGACGAAGCGCCCGCCCTCGGCGACGACCCGCCCCGCTATGGCGATGCGCCCGGCGCTCGGCCGCTCCAGGCCGGCGACGAGGCGCAAGAGCGTGGTCTTGCCGCAACCGGACGGGCCGAGCAGGGCGACGAACGCGCCGGGGTCGACGACGAGGCTCACGTCGTCCACCGCCCGGCTCGCCCCGAACGCCTTGGTCACCTCGTCGAGCTCGAGCCCGCCCATCGTCTCTCCCGTGTCGTCGCCGGACGATCGCGCCGTGTCCCGCGGCGCGATGACATGCGGATGACAGGCTCTCACCCCTCCAGGGACAGAGCCCCCCCGAACCGTCGCTCCGGCAGGCCGCGGATGCCCTCCCCCGCGAGATCGCACACGAAGATCCCGCCGGCGAGCGGCTCGCGGGCATAGGCGTCGGGCGTCATGCCCTCGCGCGCCGTGGTGATGTAGAGGCGGTCGAGGTCTTCCCCGCCGAAGCAGCAGCAGGAGACCTTCGAGACGGGGAGGCGCACCCGGATGTCGGGCGTGCCGTCCGGCAGGAGACGCTCGACGCGCCCGCCGTCGAAGCGCGCGTTCCACAGGGCGCCCGCGGCGTCGATGCAGGCGCCGTCGGGCACGCCCTCCCCTTCCGGAACCCGCGCGAACACCTCCCGCTCGCCGAGGGCGCCGGTTTCCGGATCGCGATCGTAGCGCCAGATCGTCCGCGTCGGGCTGTCGGCGAGGTACATCGCGGCGCCGCCTTCGGGAAAGGCGATGGCGTTGGCGATGGCGATGCCGGTGACGAGCGTCGTCTCGGCCGCGCCGTCGAAGCGCACGACGCTCGAGACGGGCGCGAGGTCCACCTCGTCCATCCCGCCCACGACGAAGGCGCCGGCGGGGTCGCAGCGCCCGTCGTTCAGGCGCGTCTGCGGGCGATCGGGCTCGTACGTGGTCAGCCGCCGGCGCGCACCGTTCGCGGGGTCGAGCACGAAGAGGCCGCTCGCGAAGGCGGCGAGGACGAGGCCGCCCTCCCCGAAGGCGAAGGCCGTCAGCCGCTCCGGGAGCGCGAGGCTGCGCAGATCGCCGCCGTCGGCGTCGCAGGAGAGCAGCAGCCGGCCGTGGATGTCCGTCCACCACAGCCGGCCCTGCTCGGCGTTCCACTGGATGCCTTCGGCGAGGAAGGCGCTCGTTGCGACGAGGAGACGGGCCTCGAGGGTGCGCATGGGGGGCCTCCGGTAGGGGGACGCGTCGCCCGGACCTTTGACGATCGCGGCGCCCGCGTCTAGCGTCGCGAACCTCGTCGCTCGCCCCCGCCTCGGAGCCCCGTCGCCATGGCCATCGTCGCCCGCTACCCCGATCTCGCGGGGAAGACCGTGTTCGTGTCGGGCGGGGCCACGGGCATCGGCGCCGACATCGTCGCCGCCTTCGCAGGGCAGAAGGCGACGACCGTCTTCGTCGACATCGACGAGCCCCGCGGCCGGGCGCTGGCCGAGCGGCTCGCGGCCGAGACCGGGGCGCACGTCGCGTTCCTGCGCGTCGACGTCACCGATATTCCCGCGCTGGAGGCCGCGATCGATCACGCGGCGTCGATCGGCGGGCGCCTCGACGTGCTCGTCAACAACGCCGCCAACGACCGCCGCGCGCCGGTCGAGGCGGTCGATCCCGACGCGTGGGACGCGGCGATGGCGGTGAACCTCAAGCACCAGTTCTTCGCGGCCAAGGCCGCGCATCGCCATATGACGCCGCCCCGTGGCGGCTCGATCGTCAACCTCGGCTCGACCTCGTACCGGCTGGGCGTGCCGAACCTCACCGCCTACGCCACCGCGAAATCCGCCGTGCGCGGCCTCACCCGCCAGCTCGCCCGCGAATGGGGGCGCGACCTCGTGCGCGTGAACGCGATCGTCCCGGGTGCGATCCTCACGGAGAAGCAGCGGCAGCTGTGGATCTCGCGCGAGGAGGAGGACCGGATCGTCGCGCAGCAGTGCCTGCCGCGGGCGCTCGACGGCGAAGACGTCGCCGAGCTCGCCCTCTTCCTCGCCTCCGACGCCTCGCGGGGCTGCACGAGCCAGGATTTCGTGGTGGACGGCGGGCTGACATAGGCGCCGGCGGACGCGACATCGCGTCCGGCCACGCTCCGGAACCGGCCTCGCGCCGCTCGGGTTCTCTTCGCGAGAGATCGAACCCGAAGAGGAGCGACGCCATGAAGGGCCCGGAAGTATCCCTGAAGCATCTCCAGCGTGCCGTGACGATGGAGCTGACCACCGTCAACACCTACGAGCTTCAGGCCGCCAAGCTGCGCGACTGGGGCGTCGACCAGCTCGCCGACCGGATGTCGGAGGAGGTCGAGGAGGAGCGCGGCCACTTCCACCGCTTCCTCGACCGGCTGCTCTTCCTCGAGGGCGAGGCCAACGTCCACGATCTCGACCCGATCGGCCAGGACGACACGATCCGCGCCATGTTCGAGACCCAGCTCAAGATGGAGAACGAGGCGCGCGACTACTACGACAAGGCCGCCCGCGAGGCCCGCGACGCCGGCGACCTCGGCACGTTCGACCTGTTCCGCTCGATCCTCAAGGACGAGGAGGAGCACATCGACTTCGTCGAGACGCAGTTCGACCTGATGAAGCTGATGGGCGACCAGCTCTACGTCTCGCGGCAGGTGTCGTCGACGGCGGAGCAGGACGACGACGACTGACCGCGTCGTCCTCCCGGGCGCCGAAGGCCGTCGGGGGCCCGGGTCCGGCACCGTCTACCGGGCGACGCATGACTCATGCGCGCCCCCGCCTCGACGCGCCGCCCCCGCTCTGGCAGAATCCCTCCCGCCGGGGGCTTCCTCCCGGCGGCGGCGTTCCTACCTCAGGAGAACGTCTCCGGTGAGAGGGCGAGAGCATGAGCCAGCCGCGCGTCAAGACCAACGAGATCGATCCCGTCGTCGGCACCGTCGACCCGGTCTGGGCGCGAGCCCGGCGCGAGGCCGAGGCCGTGGTGCGGGAGGAGCCGTCGCTGACGAACTTCCTGCTCACCAACATCCTCAACCATTCCTCGCTCGAGGCCGCGGTGATCCACCGCGTCGCGGCGCGGCTCGCGCATCCGGCGCTCTCCGCGACGCTGATCGAGCAGACCTACCGCGAGGCGCTGCGGCAGGACCCCGAGATCGGGCAGTCCTTCCGCTCCGACATACTGGCCGTCGCCGACCGCGATCCCGCCTGCACCCGGCTGATCGAGCCGATGCTCTACTTCAAGGGCTTCCACGCCATCCAGACGCACCGGCTCGCGCACTGGCTGTGGACGCAGGGGCGCATCGACTTCGCGCTCTACCTGCAGAGCGTCTCCTCCGAGGTGTTCCAGACCGACATCCACCCCAACGCCCGGATGGGCCGGGGCGTGTTCCTCGATCACGCGACGGGGCTCGTCGTGGGCATGACGGCGGTGATCGAGGACGACGTCTCGCTCCTCCAGGACGTTACGCTCGGCGGCACGGGCAAGGAGGGCGGCGATCGCCACCCCAAGATCCGTCGCGGGGTGCTGATCGGCGCGGGTGCGAAGATCCTCGGCAACATCGAGGTGGGACGCTGCGCACGGGTGGCGGCGGGCTCGGTCGTGCTCAAGGACGTTCCGGCCAAGACGACGGTGGCCGGCGTGCCCGCCAAGGTGGTCGGCGAGGCGGGCTGCGCGGAGCCCGCGCGCAGCATGGACCAGATCCTGGCGCAGAGCCTCTCGCCCGAGTGACGGGCCGGGTTGCCCGGCGCGGCGCCCCGTGGCATGCCGGGGCCTCGCCCGCCATCCAACGAGACGAGGTTCCCGCGTGACGAAATCCGAGCTGGCCAAAGTCGAGAGCTACCTGCGCCGCACCTTCGCGAACCACTCCATCACCGTGCGCGCACGCCCGAAGAAGGACGATTCGGCCGAGGTCTACATCGGCGACGAGTTCATCGGCGTGCTCTTCCTCGACGACGAGGACGAGGACCGTTCCTACCAGTTCCAGATGGCGATCCTCGAGACCGACATCGAGGGCTGAGCGGGACGATCCTCCCCCGTCGTCCGGCCGACTCGAGAATCGTCCCACGCCGCTCCCGGCCCTCGACGCGCGGCGTCGTGGAGGTCCTCGACCGGCGCGCCGACCCTTCTCCTTCCCTGCAGGGGAAGGTGGATCGGCGCGTAGCGCCGAGACGGATGGGGTGCGCACCGAAGGCGCGCCTCGGGGGCAGCCGACGTCTCCCGCGGCTCGCCACGGGACGCCGCCCCTGATCCGCTACCGCGGATCGTCCCCGCCCCGAGGGGGCGGGAGGCTCACCGCCTGCGTGTGTAGAGCACCGCCATGCCGTCGTGCAGGTCGATCGGGCCGCCGGCGTAGTCGGTGCCGATCGGCGGCGAGGCGAGCGCCACCTCCCAGCCGCCGCCGGCGAGGCCGGGGATCGGCAGCTCGGTCGGCACGATGTCGAGGAGCGGCTTGCCCTCGAGATGCGCGATGGCGAAGACCTGCTCCCCGTCGGGCCCGTGCCGCAGCGAGCGGAACGCCACCGAGCCGCGGGTCGGGGCCTGATAGTCGAAGTGGTCCTGCGGCCTCAGCCCGCCGCGCAGCCAGGGCCGGGCCAGGCGGAACTCGCGCAGCGCCAGCATGTACTCGGTGTGCGCCTCGCCGAGCTTGTCGAGATACTTGGTGACGTTGCAATAGTCGTGCATGTCGTCCATCCAGGCGCGGGCGATCTGCTTGAGCACGCGCGCGGTGAACGGCGAGGGGCCCTCCAGCGGCGGGTCGACCTCGTTGAGCAGCTTCGCCATCACCTCCAGATCGTAGTCGGTGACGTCGACCAGCGCCTCCAGGATCTTGAAGAACCGCCCGAGCCCGTCGCGGTCGGCGAAGCCGAGTTCCTTCAGCCGGGTGAACGAGCCGGGCATCGAGTAGGTGTAGTCGTCCACCTGCCAGCCCAGCGAGATCGCCTCCTCCGCGACGATCTTCACGCCCCAGCGATCGTCCTGGTTGCGGATGAAGCCCCAGGAGGCGCGCGCCATGGCGTTGAGGAAGTCCATCGGCACGCCCGGGAAGGCGGCGTAGGTGAGCATCTGCGCGGCCGGGTGGTCGTAGGCCTTGTCCAGGATCTCCATCCGCGTGTCGCCGAGCCGCGTGTTGATGTTGAGCTTCGGGTTGATCTGGGTGCCGCGGCGGAGCGTGTCGTGGTTGGCGCAGCCGGAGATCCAGTTCTGCCCGTGCTCGAGGATCTCGCGAATGCGCCAGAACTTGGTCAGCCAGAACGTGTACAGGAACGGCGTATTGTGGGCGAAGGTGAGCGGTCCCCATTGGAACACGTCGTCGTCGCGCTGGTGCTCGATCACGGCGCGATAGGTCGAGGACAGCTCCCAATCCTCCTCGGGCCAGGGCCGCCCGTCCTCGAAGATGAACCACGGACGGTAGCGCCGCCCGGCGACCTCCTGGACGATGTCGGCCATCTCCTGGAGGTACTCGTCGTCGTGGCGCAGCACCTGGGCATCGGCGTCCCACCACTTGAAGTCCTGCGCGCCGTCGACGCGGACGGCGTCGGCGCCGTAGTCCACCTTGCGCCGCTGCATCTCCAGCAGCATCGCCCGCACCATCGGGTTGCGATAGTTGACGTTCTGGCCGTACATGTTCGGACCCGCGAACCAGTGGTGGCTCAGCACGTCGAGCCCCTGGTTGTCCGCGTGGCCGAAGACGACGTCGAGGATCAGCTTCTTCGGCCGGCCGGGGAAGTTGTGCAGCGCGCAGGCCAGATCGACGAGCTCGTCCGGCCGCCCGGTCTCGAGCAGCGCCGGGTTCACCGCCGCCATGCCGGAGATGACGATGTCGTAGCCCCAGTTCGTGGTGTCGGGCCGGCGCAGGTCGACCACGACGCGCTCGTCGGTATCGCCGTCCGGCCCCTCCTCCTCGGCCCAGAAGGCGGGGCCCGCCTCGTAGACGGTGGTGGGCTCGACCGGGAGCAGCTGGATCGCCTCGTAGCCGAGGAAGACGCGGTCGGCGGGCGCGAGCGGCACGTCGTGGCGCACCCGCTCGGCGAGCGTCTCGATGTGCCGCGTGAGGCCCGCGAGCGTCATCGACGCGGTCGCCGTCGGCGCGTGGATCTGCAGGATGTTCGCCGCCGGCCCGAGCTTGACGGGGTCACCCTCGGGGAGCGCGGCCCAGTAGGCGCCGTCCGTGCGCGCGGCGAGCATCGCGTCCACGTCGTAGTACTCGGCGGGCGCGAACACGCCGAACGGAAGCGAGGCGGCGAGCGGGTCGAGCACGCGCGACCAGGTGTTCTCGGCATCGCGCCAGACGAGGGAGTAGAAGCTGCCCACCCGCTCGCGCGAGCCCGGGCGCATGCCCGAGATCGCGGCGACACAGTAGTTCTCGATGCGCACGATCGGCACGCGCGTGCGCCGGAAGGCCATGCTCTGGCGGGAGCGGGCGAGGACGAGCTCCTCCTCCGGGTCGAGCACCTCGACGAACACGTCCCCCTCCGGCACGCGGCGCTCCAGCAGCTCCGGCGCCCAGAAGATCACCTCGCAGACATCGCCCGCGCGCCGCGCGCCGAGCCGGGCCGCCACGACGCGGGCGGTCTCGAAGGCGGGGCGATGGGTCTGCAATTCGTCCGAAAGCCAGGCGACGAGGCGGTCCGTGGCGGCTCGGTCGAGGGCAGGCGTGCCGGCGGTGAGGGCTTGATCCATACGTGTCTCCTTGCGCGCGGGGGAGGCTAGCGGCGCGGGCCGGGATGTCCACCCCCGGCGGCGGGACGGTTCGCGCGCATGCCGGCCGTGCGCGGGTTACCCCCTCGCCCGCCGTCTTGCGCCAGATCAACGACGCGCCGCGGCGCCCGCGGTTCACTGAAGCCATGCGCACGACCACCCTCCCCCTCGCCTCCCCTCCGCCCCCCGCCGCCATCCCGGCCGCCTACGCGCTCGAGACGGTGCCGCGCTACACGAGCTACCCGACGGCGGCCCAGTTCGGGCCGGGCGTCGACGAGGCGCTCTACCGGCGCTGGCTCGGCGAGCTCGACGGGGAGACGCCGCTGTCGCTCTACGTGCACGTGCCCTATTGCCGGGCGCTGTGCTGGTATTGCGGCTGCCACACCAGCGTGCTCAACGACGACGCCCGCATCGCCCGCTACGCCCGGCGGCTGGAGACGGAGGCCGAGCGGGTCGCGGCGGCGATGCCGCGCAAGGGGCCGGTGGCGCACCTGCATTTCGGGGGCGGGACGCCGACCATCCTGGCGCCTGCGGACTTCGCCGCCGTGATCGGGCGGCTGAAGGACGCCTTCCCCTTCGCGCCCGACGTGGAGATCGCGGTCGAGATCGACCCGCGCACGCTCACCGAGGAGATGGCGGCGGCGCTCGCCGGGGCGGGCGTCAACCGCGTCTCGCTCGGCGTGCAGGACATCGACCCCGAGATCCAGCGGCTCGTCCACCGCGTGCAGCCGACCGAGCAGGTCGCCGCCGCGATGGCGCTGCTGCGGGCGCACGGGATCATGCGCATCAACGTCGACCTGATGTACGGCCTGCCGACGCAGACCGTCGCCCACGTGCGCGCCAGCATCGCCGCCGTGCTGGCGCTGGAGCCCGACCGCGCCGCCGTGTTCGGCTACGCCCACGTGCCGTGGTTCGCCAAGCACCAGGCGGCGATCGACGCGGCGCTTCTGCCCGGCGCCGCCGAGCGGCTGGCGCAGGCGCAGGCGGCGTCCGATGCCTTCGCGCAGGCGGGCTGGGTCGAGGTCGGCTTCGATCACTACGCCCGGCCGCAGGACCCGCTGGCGGTGGCGGTGCGCGAGGGCACGCTCAAGCGCAATTTCCAGGGCTACACGACCGACACCGCCGAGACGCTGATCGGCTTCGGCGCCTCCGCCATCGGCGCCCTGCCCATGGGCTACGCCCAGAACGAGCCGCATCTCGGCAAGTGGGCGCAGGCGATCGACGAGGGGCGCATCCCGGTCGTGCGCGGCGTGCCGGTGAGCGACGAGGACGCGCTGCGCCGCGCGGCGATCTACGCGCTGATGAGCGCCTTCACCGTCGATCTCGGCGCGCTGGCGGCGCAGCGGGGCTTCGCGCAGGACACGTTCGACCCCGACATCGCCGGCCTGGCGCCGCTCGCCGCGGACCGGCTGTGCACGATCGAGGGGCGTCGCGTGAGCGTGCCGGCGCACGCGCGCTTCCACGTGCGCAACGTCGCCGCCCGGCTCGACGGCTACTGGGCGCCGCAGGCAACGCGGCATTCGCGGGCTGTGTGAGGCTCGCGCAGCCCGCGGTTTCGACAACGATCCGGGGAGACGGCGCATGGCTCTACCGTTCGGCCTCGGGCGCGGCAGCGGCTCGGACTACGAAGCCTGCCTCGCCCGCATGCGGGCGCCGCTGCCGGACCCCGCCGGCACGCGCGATCTGCTGCGCTACGCCACGCTCGCGGCGAACGGGCACAACACCCAGCCCTGGCGCCTGCGCCCACGGGCGGACGGCGTCGACATCCTGCCGGACCTCGCCCGGCGCACGCCCGTCGTCGACCCGGACGACCATCACCTGTGGGCGAGCCTCGGCTGCGCGGCGGAGACGCTGGGGATCGCGGCCCGCGCCCGGGGGCTCTCGGCAGAGGCGGGCTTCGTCGCGCACGCGGGCGAGGAGGCGATCGCAGTCGATCTCGCGCCCGGCGGCGCGGCGCCGGCGGACGAGGCGGACCTGTTCGCCGCGATCCCGCAGCGGCAATCGACCCGCAGCCTCTACGACGGCCGGCCCCTCCCCGCGCCGGTCGTGGAGCGCATGACGGCGGAGGCGGCGCGGGTCGGCGTCGATCTGCTGTGGTTTCCGCAGGGCTCCCAGGCGGAGGACGTGCTCGCCCTCGTGCTCGCCGGCAACGCGGCGCAGATCGACGACCGTGCCTTCGTCGCCGAGCTGAAGTCCTGGCTGCGCTTCGACGCGGCCCATGCCGCGCGCACCGGCGACGGCCTCTACGCCGCCGCGGCGGGCAACCCGACCCTGCCGCCCTGGCTCGGCCGGCGGATGTTCGATCTCGTCTTCCGCAAGGGCCCCGAGACCGACAAGGTGGCACGGCAGGTCCGCTCCTCGGCGGGCGTGTTCGTGCTCGTCGCGCAGACGAACGACCCCGCCGGCTGGGCGGCGGCGGGGCGCGCCTACACCCGCGCGGCGCTCGCGGCCACGGCTGCCGGCGCGACGCTCGCCTTCGTCAACCAGTGCGTCGAGGTGCCGGAGCAGCGCGCGGCGCTGCGCGACCTCCTCGGCCTGGGCGAGCGCCGCCCGAACCTCGTGCTGCGGGTCGGCTACGCCCCGGCGATGCCGCGCTCGCTGAGGCGGCCGGTGGAGGCGGTGCTGGTGGGGTGAGGCGGGTCGATCCGGTAGCGCGCCTTCAGCTCTGCGAAGACGTCGTGCGCCGGGAGCCCCAGGCCGGCATCGGCTTCGGCGAGGCTTCGCGCGACAGCCGCATCGAGGTCGGCGAGCTTCGCCTCGATGGCGTTGCGGTCTGCGGTGTCGCTCATGGGGCGTCTCCCGTTCGCTGCGACGATATGGCGAAAGCCGCCACCGTTCAACGCGCCCGGCGCCTCACACGCTCCCCACCGTCCGCAGCCGCGCGCGGGTGTGGATCTCCGCCTGGCTGATCACCGGCGTCTCGCGGCGGAAGCGCTCGATGATGGAGCGCACGAACGGCCGCGACTGCGCGGAGGTGACCAGCACCGGCATCTCGCCCTGGCGCGCGGCGTCCTCGAAGCGGTCACGCACGCCGTTGACGAACTCGCCGAGCTTGGAGGGCTGCATCGCGAGCTGGCGGTCGTCGCCCTGACCGACGATGGATTCCAGGAAGGCCGCCTCCCAGGCCGGCGAGAGCGTGACGATGGGCAGCGTCCCGTTCGGCCCCGTGTACTGCGCGCAGATCTGGCGGGCGAGGCGCTGGCGCACGTGCTCGACGATCTCGCGCGGCGCGCGGGTGCCGCCGACGACCTCGGAGATGCCCTCGAGGATCGTGCCGAGGTCGCGGATCGAGACGCGCTCGGCCAGCAGCAACTGGAGCACGCGCTGGATACCCGTCGCGGTGATCTGCGAGGGCACCATCTCCTTGACGAGGTCGGCGTGCTCCTTGGGCAGGTCGCGCAGCAGCTTCTGCACCTCGATGTGGGAGAGGAGCTCGGCCATGTTGGCCTTGATCACCTCGGTGAGGTGCGTGGACAGCACCGTGGCCGCGTCGACCACGGTGTAGCCCTTGAGCTGGGCCTGGTCGCGCAGCCCCGCATCGACCCATGTCGCCGGAAGGCCGAAGGTCGGCTCCAGCATGTGCTGGCCCGGCAGCTGCACCTGACCGCCCATCGGGTCGATCGCCATGAACTGGTCGGGATAGACCACGCCGCGGCCGGCCTCGATCTCCTTGACGCGGATGACGTAGGCGTTGGCGTCGAGCTGGACGTTGTCGAGGATGCGCACGCTGGGCATCACGAAGCCGAGCTCGGCGGCGAGCTGGCGGCGCAGGGCCTTGATCTGCTCGGTGAGCCGGTCGGCGCCGCTCGCGGTCTTGCCGTTGACGAGCGGCAGCAGCGCGTAGCCGATCTCGATCTTGACGTCGTCGATCTTGAGCGTGTCGGAGATCGGCGGCTCGCCGGGCGTGTCGCCGCCCTCCGCCGCCGCCTCGCGGCGCGCGGCCTCCGCCTGCGCCGCCTCCTCCGCCGCGCGCTCCTTGCCCTTCTTGCCGAAGTGCCACGCCGCGAAGCCGGCGGCGACGGCGAGCGTCATGAAGGGGATGAAGGGGATGCCCGGCAGGAGGGCGATCATGCCCATCACCGCCGCCGACATGCCGAGCGCCTTGGGGTAGTTCGCGAGCTGCTTGCCGAGCGCCTTGTCGGCGGCGCCCTTGACGCCCGCCTTGGAGACGAGGAGGCCCGCCGCGGTGGAGACGATCAGCGCCGGGATCTGCGAGACGAGGCCGTCGCCGACGGTGAGCATCGTGTAGGAATGCGCCGCGTCGCCGAAGCTCATGCCCATCTGCACGACGCCGATGACGATGCCGCCGATGACGTTGATCAGCGTGATCAGGAGGCCGGCGATGGCATCCCCGCGGACGAACTTCGAGGCACCGTCCATGGCACCGAAGAAGCTCGATTCGTCCTCGAGCTTCTGGCGGCGCTCCTTCGCCTGCTTGTCGTCGATGATGCCCGCCGAGAGGTCGGCGTCGATCGCCATCTGCTTGCCGGGCATGGCATCGAGCGTGAAGCGCGCGGCCACCTCGGCGATGCGGCCCGAGCCCTTGGTGATGACGATGAAGTTCACCAGGACCAGGATCGCGAAGACGACGACGCCGATGACGAAGTTGCCGCCCATGACGAAGCCGCCGAAGGCCTCGATGACGTGGCCCGCCGCGTCCGTGCCCTCGTGGCCGTAGCTCAGGATGAGCCGCGTCGAGGCGAGGTTCAGCGCC
Organism: Salinarimonas rosea DSM 21201; assembly: GCF_000429045.1. Lineage (GTDB taxonomy): Bacteria > Pseudomonadota > Alphaproteobacteria > Rhizobiales > Beijerinckiaceae > Salinarimonas > Salinarimonas rosea. The sequence continues at coordinate 356,568 of NZ_KE386841.1, read as the reverse complement.
AGCCGCAGCATGGTGGCGATGAGCAGGATCGTCGGGAAGGACGAGAACTCGAGCGGCTCCTCGATGAACAGCGCCGTCATCATGATCAGCACGGAGAAGATGATCGACACCGCCAGCAGCAGGTCGAGGACGACCGCCGGCAGCGGGAAGATCAGCACCACGAGGATGCCGGTGACGCCGAGCGCCAGGAACAGGTCCGTGCGCCTCGTCAGCGCACCGAGCGCCGACAGGCCGGCCGCGCCCCGCGACGCGCCCGTCCCCACCGCAGCCGGTGCCCCCGCTTCACTCATCGCAGCCCTCTCGCCAGACTAGGCAAGTTCTGCCGGGAGGATGGTGAACGAAGCGTTAAGGGAGGGATGCGGGACGCGCGTCGCCGGGACCGCGACGGGCGGTTCGCGGGAGCGCGAGACCTGCCCGGCACCTCTCGCGGCTTGCTACTGCAAAGCCACGCTCGTCCGTGCTAAGCTACCCTCCGTGGTCGGACATTCCGCTGCACCGCCGGAGCGGGCACGGGCGAGGGGCCCGAGACGCGGAGACCGACGCGGGAGGAGATCGTCATGACCGAAACGCGCAAGTGGTCCGCCGTCCTCGACACGATGCCGCCGGAGCCGCCGCGGCTGCGGGTCCAGGGCCAGGTCAGGGCGCCCTCGTCCGGCTACACGGCACGGCTCGTGCCGGTCGATACGCCCGACGGCCCGGCGGAGGTGCTGGAGCTCGAGCTCGTCCTCACGCCGCCGAGCAGCCCGGACACGGAGGTCTTCACCTGGATCGACGTGACGGAGCGTCTCGAGCGCCCGCGCGACGCGCCGCTCCTCCACACGGTGATCATTCGCGAGAAGGACGCGATCCTCGCCTCGATCCACGTCGAGATCGTCGCCTGACCGCGAGGGCTCCGAACGCACCGAGCGCCCGGCGAGGGTCTCTCGAACCGGGCGCCGGCGTGCGCGCCACCCTGGAAAATCCGGTTTCGCCCGTCGCAGGCCGGTTGCGTCGTCCCGGCCATGGGCTCCGGCGGAGCCGAGGCCCCGTCTCGTCGGTATCCTGCGGCATTGTGGTGACCGGCGAGAGGCGGTACCTCTGCTTCTCGCGTGCACCCGGTCGGCCTCGTGCGAGCGGACCGTCCTCCCGCGCCGCGTCGGGCCGCCGGTCGCGCCGGGGCCGGTCAGCCGCCGAGGAAGACGACGGCCGCCACCAGCGCGCAGGCGTACTGGATGGAACGGGCGTGCGCGATCCACGGCGTGCGCAGCGCGCGGCGGGACATGTCGATGTCGGTCCGGCGCAGCGGCTCTTCCGCGTCGACCAGCCAGGGATAGATGAAGGTTGCGGGGATCATGGCTCTGTCTCCTGAATGCGCGAGCCCTCGGTACCGTGCCGGAACCGCTGTCGTCGACGGCAGTCTGAATCGATTCAAGCACGCGCCGGATATGGCCTCGATGCCGCGGGCCGTCAAGGGTTCCAGCGGCTCCTTGAATCGATTCATCGATCGGGTATACGAGGCGCGATGAGAAAAGCACGGCTCAAGGACGTGGCGCTGCTCGCGGGCGTGTCGCAGGGCACGGTGTCCAACGTCTTCAACCGCCCGGAGCTGGTCCGCGAGGAGCTGCGCGAGCGGGTCCTCGCGGCGGCCAAGAAGATCGGCTTTCGCGGCCCCGCGCCGGCGGGGCGCGTGCTGCGATCGGGCCGCTCGGACCTCGTCGCGATCGTGGCGGACGCGAGCCTGCACTACATCGTCAACGACCCTTTCGCCCAGAAGCTGATCTCCGGCATCGCGGAGATCTGCGACGAGGCGCGTATCGGGCTGACCATCGTCTCGGCGGACGCCGAGCGGCGCGACGGCTGGTCGATCGAGACCGCCATCGTCGACGGCTTCATCCTGTTCTGCATCAGCGAGGAGAACCGCCTCGTCGAGCTCGCCCGCCGGCGCGGCCTGCCCTTCGTCGCAGTCGATTCGGGGGACGTGCCGGGCGCCGGCGCGGTCGACGTCGACGACCGCAAGGCGGCGGCGGAGGCCGCGCGCCACGTGGTCGGGCTCGGCCACCGGAAGATCGGCATCCTGTCGCTCGAGGTCGACGACCGCGAGCGCACCGGCTTCATCGACGACGCGCGCTTCGCCGAGATCCGCTTCACCACGCCGCGCGCGCGCCTGCTCGGCTACCGCGACGTGTTCGAGGAGGCGGGCATCCCGCCCGCCGACATCGTCGCCTACGAGTGCCTGAACGACGCGCCCTCCGTGGAGGAGGCGATCGACGCCTTGTTCGCGCCCGGCGTGGCGCACCCGACGGCCCTCCTCGCCATGTCCGACACGATGGCGCTCGCCGCCTGTGCCGCGCTGGCGCGCCGCGGGCTCGGCGTGCCGCACGACGTCTCCATCGTCGGGTTCGACGACGTGCCGCAGGCCGAGCGCGCCGTGCCGCCGCTCACCACGATCCGCCAGCCGGTGGAGGACAAGGGCCGCGTGGCGGCGCGGATGCTGCTCGCCGGCGCGCGGGACCACGTCATCCTGCCGACCAGCCTCGTGGTGCGGGCCTCGACCGCCGCGCCGCCGGCGGACGCGCCACCGACGAGCGCCGGCGACCGCCCCTCGCGCATCGCCGAGGCGGCGCGCGGGGGCTGAGCGCCGCACACGTCAGCTGCGGCCCTCGAAGATGCCGAGCCCGCCGGCCTCCTCGCCCCAAAGCGCCTCGACGCGGGCGTCGCGACCGCAGTTCCAGCGGTAGAAGCGGTAGGCGACGGGGTTCTTCTCGTAATAGTCCTGGTGGTAGTCCTCGGCCGGCCAGAACGTCGTCGGCTCCTCGATCCCGGTGGCGATCGGCGCCTCGAACCGCGCCGCGACCTCCTCGAGCGAGGCCTCGGCGAGCGCCTCCTGCTCGGGGTTCAGAGGGAAGATCGCCGACCGGTAGGAATCCCCGACGTCGCAGAACTGCGCGCCTGCGGTCAGCGGATCGATCGTTCGCCAGAACACGTGGAGCAGCTCCTCGTAGCCGACCCGACCGGGGTCGTAGACGATCTCGACCGCCTCTGCGTGGCCGGTCCCGCCGGCCGTGACCTGCCGGTAGGTTGGGTTCTCGAGGCTGCCGCCGACATAGCCGGAGGTCGTCTCCAGCACGCCGGGGACCTTGTCGAAATCGGCCTCGACGCACCAGAAGCAGCCGCCGGCGAACACGGCACGGGCGGTGTCGTCGCCCTCCTGCGCAGCGGCGGGGGCGGCGACGAGCGTGGCCGCGGCGAGCACGGCGAGCAGCGGGCGGGACATGGTCTGGCCTCCTCGGCGGATCTCGTCCGTGTCGCGGGTATGTGGGGCGCGACCGCCCGCACGCAATGCGACCCGCAAGCCCCTGTTCGCGCCAGCGCAAGCGAACTTCCTCGCCGTACCGCTGTTCCTTGCGTAGACGATCAAGGACCGACGCGAGACGCGAAAGGACGGGACGATGGGCCTCCTCGTCGACGGCCGCTGGCAGGACCGGTGGTACGACACCTCATCCACGGGCGGGCGCTTCGAGCGCCAGACGTCGAGCTTCCGCAGCTGGATCACGCCGGACGGCGCGCCCGGCCCCTCCGGGGAGGGCGGCTTCCGCGCCGAGCCGGGGCGCTACCACCTCTACGTCAGCCTCGCCTGCCCGTGGGCGCACCGCACGCTGATCTTCCGCCGTCTCAAGGGTCTGGAGGAGATGATCTCGCTGTCCGTCGTCCACTGGTTCATGGGCGAGGAGGGCTGGAGCTTCGAGCCCGGCGAGGGCGTCGTCCCCGACGCCGTCGACGGCGCGCGCGTGCTGCACGAGGTCTACACGAAGGCGGACCCGCACTACACCGGGCGCGTCACCGTGCCGGTCGTCTGGGACAAGGCGCGCGGCACCATCGTCTCGAACGAGAGCGCGGAGATCATCCGCATGCTCAACTCCGCCTTCGACGGGGTCGGCGCCGCGCCGGGGGACTACTACCCGCAGGCACTGCGCGAGGAGATCGACGCGGTCAACGCGCGCGTCTACGACGACGTCAACAACGGGGTCTACAAGTCGGGCTTCGCCACGACGCAGGCAGCCTACGAGGAGGCGGTTCGCCCGCTCTTCGCGACGCTCGACTGGCTGGACGAGCGGCTGTCGCGCACGCGCTACCTCGTCGGGGACACGATCACCGAGGCGGACTGGCGGCTGTTCACGACGCTCCTGCGCTTCGATCCGGTCTATGTCGGGCACTTCAAGTGCAACATCCGGCGCATCCGCGACTACCCGAACCTGTCGGGCTACCTGCGCGAGCTCTACCAGGTGCCGGGGATCTCCGATACCTGCGACTTCGACCACATCAAGCGCCACTACTACCAGAGCCACCCGAGCGTGAACCCGTCGCGGATCGTACCGCTCGGGCCGGAGCTCGATCTCGAGGCGCCGCACGGGCGCGGCTGACGCGCCCCGCCTCACGAATGCGCGAGCGGGGGGTCGCCGGGAACCCCGGGGCGCCCTAGCTGCTGTCTCGTCGATAATGGCGTGGGGGCGTACCGGAACCGGAGGAGGCGCGCATGACGCACGCCGACACGACCCGCTCGACGGCGACCTACCCGACGTCCGCCGACGTCCTCGCCCCGCCACGGCCCGCTATCCGCGACCTCCCGCCCCGCGATGTGATCGTCGCCTTGCAGGAGGGCTTCGCCGACTTCCAGGCCAAGCCGTCGCACCTGTTCTTCCTCGCCTTGTTCTACCCGCTTTTCGGCCTCGTGCTCGGGCTCGCCGTGTTCTCCGACGCGGGGCTCTCGCTCGTCTTCCCTCTCGTCGCCGGCTTCGCTCTCGTCGGCCCGGTGGCGGCTATCCCGCTCTACGAGTCGAGCCGGCGCCTGGAGACGGGGGAGGACTGCGCCTGGATCGAGTGCCTCGACGCGCTGAGGCGCCCGGGCGTGACCTCGATCGTGCTGATCGCGATCCTGCTCGGCGTCCTGTTCGTGCTCTGGCTCGCGGCCGCGCAGACGATCTGGGCCGCGACCTGGGGCGGGCCGGCGCCCGCTGCGCCGTTCGCGTTCCTGGGCGAGGCGCTGACGACGCCCCGCGGCTGGGCGCTCATCGTGGTCGGCCACGCGGTCGGCTTCGTCTTCGCCGCGCTCGCCTTCGCGATCGGCGTCGTCTCGCTGCCGATGCTGGTCGACCGCGACGTCGGCGCGGGCGTCGCGCTCGCGACCTCCTTCGCCGCCGTGCGCCGCAACCCGAAGTCCATGGCGCTGTGGGCGGCGATCGTCGCCGGCCTGCTCGTCCTCGGCTCGATCCCGCTCCTGGTCGGCCTCGTCGTCGTGATGCCGGTCCTCGGCCACGCGACCTGGCGGATCTACCGGCGGGCGGTGGACCGCGACAGCGTCGCCCGCACCCCCGCCCGGGGGTGAGCGCGGGGGTGCGCGGGCGGCAGCCGCAGGCGTCGCGCCGGCGCAGGCGGGCGCGTCACGCCTCCCCGTCCACCAGCCCCTCGAAGAGGCGCGCCACGGCTTCCGCGCCCGGATCCTTGTGGCCGGCGAGCTTGTCCTGCGCGAGGTAGGCGGCGCGGCCGGCCTTGGCGCGGGTGATCTCCGCGGTGCGGTCGGCCCCCGCGCGCGCCGCCCGGGCGGCGGCGGGGAGGCCGTCCGGCAGCGCCTCGAGCGCGGGGGCGAGCGCGTCGATCATCGTGCGGTCGCCGGGCTGGGCGCCGCCCACCTGCATGACCCGCTCGAGCCCCGCCGAGAGCGCGCCGATCCAGGATCGGCCGGACGCCGAGGCGTCACCGGCTGCGGCGAAGAAGATCGCGAGCAGGACGCCGGACGAGCCGCCCATCGTCTGCGACAGCTCGATGCCGATCGACCGGTAGAGCTGCGTCGGGTCGGCGAGGGGCATGCGGTCGAGCGCGCCGGCGAGCGCGCGGGCGGCGCCCGCGAGCGTCGAGCCGGTGTCGCCGTCGCCCGACTTGGCGTCGAGCGCGTTGAGGTCGGCCTCCGCCGCGATCAGGATCTCGCAGCAGCGTGCGATCAGGGCGCGGTTCTGCGGATGAGCCGAGGCCATCGGCTGGATCGGGGTGAGCCCGTCCGGCAGCGGCAGGACGGTCGGCTCGCCCAGCCGCTCGAGCCCCGGCCAGGCCTGCGGCACGACGGGCGCCGCGAGCGCCTTCGCCTGCGCCTCGTCGAGAGGGAGGAGCGAGAGCGAGAAGCCGTGCATGTCGAGCGAGGTCATCAAGGGCGCCGGGCCGACGATCCAGCGCACCCGCCCGCCGATCTCCGAACGCGCCAGCTCCTCCACGAGGACGGACATCTCGAGCGGCGTCGCGCCGCCGAGATTGTTCATCAGCGCGACGTGGTCCCCCGCGCCGAGATGCGGGCGCAGCCGCTCGACCACCATGGCCATCGCGGCGCGGGCGCCGTCGAACTCGACCTGCTCGATCCCCGCCTCGCCGTGGATGCCGAGCCCGAGCTCGGCACGCCCGGCGGCGATGCGGTCCTCCTTGGGCGAGCCCGGCACCGTGCAGGTGTCGAGGGACATGCCGATGGAGATCGCGCCGGCGATGACGCGCTCGGCCGCCGCCGTGATCGTCTCCAGGTCGGCCCCCTCCTCCGCCATCGCGCCGGCGATCTTGTGGACGAAGAGCGTGCCGGCGACGCCGCGAGCCTGCGGCAGGTCCGGCAGCGCCACGTCGTCGTCGACGATCACCATCGAGACCGTGAGCCCGAAGGCGCGGGCGCGCTCGGCGGCCAATCCGAAGTTCAGCCGGTCACCGGTGTAGTTCTTGACGATGAGCAGGCAACCGGCCTTGCCGGTGACGGCGAGGATGCCGGCGAGCACCGCGTCGACCGAGGGCGAGGCGAAGACGTCGCCGCACACCGCCGCCGTGAGCATGCCGCGCCCGACGAAACCCGCATGGCTCGGCTCGTGTCCCGAGCCGCCGCCGGAGACGAGCGCGACCTTGCCGCGGTCCCAGTCGGTGCGGACCACGACCTTGATGTGCGGGTAGCCGTCGAGCCTGGCGAGCCGGCCGGAGGAGGCCCGCACCAGGCCGTCGATCGCCTCGGTGACGAGGGTGTCCCTGTCGTTGATGAACTGCTTCACGGTCTCACCTCCCGGAAGGGACGCGCGCGCCGGCGGCGTCGAAATAGAGCGGGGCCTGCGGCCGGATGGCGACGATGTCGCCCGGCGTCAGGCGGGTGTGCACCTCGGTGAGCGTCACGATCTCGTGGCCGTCGAGGGTCAGATGCAGCCGGGTCTGGTCGCCGAGCCGCTCGATGCGGCCGACCCGCGCCTCGCGCCCCTCCCCGATCCGGATATGCTCGGGCCGCAGCCCGATCGTGGCCGCGCCGTCGGGGCGCGTGCCGAAGAGGTCTGCGGGCAGCGTGTTGATCCGTGGCTGGCCCAGCCGCTCGGCGACGTAGACGCTCACCGGGTCCTCGTAGATCTCGCGGGGCGTGCCGAACTGGACGAGCCGCCCGCGGTCGAGCACCCCGACGTGGGTCGCCATCGTCATCGCCTCGATCTGGTCGTGCGTGACGTAGAGCAGCGTCGCGCCGAGCTCCTGCTGGATGCGCTTGAGCTCGATGCGCAGCTCCGCCCGCAGCTTGGCGTCGAGCGAGGAGAGCGGCTCGTCCATCAGGTAGATCCGCGGCCGGCGCACGAGTGCCCGGCCGATCGAGACGCGCTGCATCTCGCCGCCGGAGAGCTGCGTCGCCTTGTTGCCGAGCTTGTGGGCGATGCGCAGCACCTCCGCCACCTCGCGCACGCGCTTCTCGATCGCCGCCTCGTCCCAGCGCAGGATCGGCGAGCGCAGGGGGAAGGCGAGGTTGTCGCGCACGGTGAGGTGCGGATAGAGCGAGTATTGCTGGAAGACCATCGCGACGTCGCGCTGCGCCGGCATCTCGCCGAGCACGCTGCGCCCGTCGATCAGGATGTCCCCCGCGTCCGGGCGCTCGAGGCCGGCGACGAGGCGCAGCGTCGTCGTCTTGCCGGCGCCGGTGGGGCCGAGGAGCACGACGAAGGCGCCGTCGGGCACGCCGAGGCTCACGTCCTCGACCGCCGGCACCTTGCCGAAGCGCTTCGTCAGGTTCCGCAGCACGACCTCAGCCATCGTGCACCCCCTCGTTCGCGGCCGTGACGAAGGCGCGGCCGGTGCCCGCGTCGAAGAGCGAGAGCGTGCGCGCATCGAAGGCGAGGCCCGCGACCTCGCCGGGGCGAACGACCTCGCTCGAGGCGACGCGGGCACGCAGCGGACCGTTGACCGTCGAGAGGGTGACGATCTGCGTCGTGCCGAGATACTCCACCGCCTCGACGCGCCCGCGCAGGACGGCGTCCGCGGCATCGGTGAGATGCACGTGCTCGGGCCGCACCCCGAGCACGAGGCGCCGCCCGTCCGCCTCCTCGCGCAGCGCCGGCACGGCGACCTCGGCGCCCGCGAGCCGGACGGACGTGTCGCCGGGCCGGAAGCCGCCCTCGAAGCGGATGAAGTTCATCGACGGCGAGCCGATGAAGTCCGCGACGAACATCGTCGCCGGATGGTCGTAGATCTCCTGGGGCGTGCCGAACTGCTCCACGACGCCGTGGTTCATCACCACGATCTTGTCGCCCATCTGCATCGCTTCGAGCTGGTCGTGCGTGACGTAGACGGTGGTGGCGCCCATCCGGTCGTGCAGCGCGCGCAATTCCTCGGCCATGCGCTCGCGAAACTCGGCGTCGAGGGCGCCGATCGGCTCGTCCATCATGAAGGCCTTGGGGCTGCGCACGATGGCGCGCCCGAGCGCCACGCGCTGGCGATCGCCGCCCGACAGGCCGCTCACGGGGTGCTCGAGGATCTCCTCGATGCCGAGGATGCGGGCGACCTCGGCCACCTTCGCCTTCACCTGCGCCTTGGGCATGCCCTGGGACACGAGCGGGTAGGCGATGTTGCGGCGCACGTTCATGTGCGGGTAGAGCGCGAACATCTGGAAGACGAAGGCGATGTCGCGCTGCGAGGCGGGCTTGCGGGTGACGTCCTCGCCGTCGATCAGGATCTCGCCGGAGGTCGGCAGCTCGAGCCCCGCGATCATGCGCAAGGTCGTGGTCTTGCCGCAGCCGGAGGGGCCGAGCAGCATGAAGAACTCGCCGTCGCCGATGGTGAAGGACGAGCCCTCGACGGCGGTGAAGTCGCCGAACTCCTTGCGGAGATTGCGGATGACGATCTCGGCCATTCCTCACTCCGGGAAGTGGCTGACGACGAGGAACATCACCGTGCCCGTCAGCGTCACGAGGAAGGACCAGGTGTAGGCCCACAGGAAGAGCGGCTGCATCAGCATGACGACGCCCAGCGCGATCAGCACGGTGGCGAGCATCTCCCAGGGGCCGCGGCGCAGGCGGACGATGCCGTCGAGGAAGTCTCTCATTTGCGCACCGCGCCGAAGGTGATGCCGCGCAGGAGGTGCTTGCGCAGAAGCACGGTGAAGATCAGCACCGGCAGCAGGAACAGCGTCGCCCCCGCCGCCACCGCCGGCCAGTCCTGGCCGCCGACCCCGATGATGGTGGGGATGAAGGGCGGCGCCGTCTGCGCCGTGCCCGACGTCAGCAGCACCGCGAAGGCGTACTCGTTCCAGGCGAAGATCAGGCAGAAGATCGCGGTGGACGCGATGCCGGTCGCCGCCTGCGGCAGCACGACCTTGTAGAAGGCCTGGAAACGCGTGTAGCCGTCGATCAGCGCCGCTTCCTCGTACTCGCGCGGGATCTCGTCGATGAAGCCCTTGAGCAGCCACACCGCGAGCGAGATGTTCACCGCCGTGTAGAGCAGGATCATGCCCAGGTGCGTGTCGGACAGGCCGAGCTGGCGGTACATGAGGAAGATCGGGATCGCGACCGCGATCGGCGGCATCATCCGCGTCGAGAGGATGAAGAAGAGGAGGTCGTCGCTCAAGGGGATCTTGAAGCGCGAGAAGGCGTAGGCCGCGAGCGTGCCGAGGAAGACCGACAGGAAGGTCGAGCCGAAGCCGATGACGACCGAGTTCATGAACCGCTCGCCGAAGCGCGAGGGCCCGGCGATGACCATGCCGTAGGAGCGCACGATCTCCTCCGCGATCCCCTCCGGCGGGGGCAGCGACTCGAGCTGCTCGGGCGTGACGCGGGTGCGCGTGGTGAACAGGTTGACGTAGCCCTCGATCGTCGGGTCGAAGACGACCTTCGGCGGATAGCTGATCGCGTCCGCCGGGGTCTTGAAGCCGGTGGCGACGATCCACAGGAGCGGAATCAGCGTGACCACCGCGTAGGCGACGACGAGCCCGCCCGAGATCCACTTCGTCGTCGCGGACGGCTCGGTGATGGAATGCGCGCTCATCGGGCTTTGACCTTGTTCAGCGCCTTCACGTAGATCGAGGCCAGGCCGAAGATCGTCACGAACAGGATCACGGCGTAGGCGGAGGAGTAGCCCGTGCGCCACTTCTCGAAGGCCTCGCGCTTCAGGTTGATCGAGGCGAGCTCGGTCACCGAGCCCGGGCCGCCGCCGGTGAGCTGGACGACGAGGTCGAACATCTTGAAGTTCTCGATGCCGCGGAAGAGCACGGCGAGCATCAGGAACGGCAGCACCATGGGCACCGTGATGGTCCAGAACTGCCGCCACTTCGAGGCCCGGTCGATCTCGGCGGCCTCGTAGATGTAGTCCGGGATCGAGCGCAGGCCCGCGAGGCAGATCAGCATCACGAAGGGCGTCCACATCCAGGTGTCGACGATGACGATCGACCAGGGCGCGAGCTCCACCGAGCCGAGCATGGAGAAGCTCGATGCCGGGATGCCGGTGAAGAACTCGACCATGTAGTTGATCAGGCCGATCTGCGGCTGGTAGAGGAAGGTCCAGAAATTGCCGACGACGGCGGGCGAGAGCATCATCGGCAGGACGATGATCGTCGTCCACAAGGCGTTGCCCTTGAACTTCTTGTTGATCAGGTACGCCAGCGCGAAGCCGATCAGCACCTGGAAGACGATCGTCCACACCAGGAAGTGCGCCGTCGCCTGCATGTTCATCCAGATGCCGTCGTCGGTGAGGATGCGCTCGTAGTTGCGCAGACCCACCCACTCGACCTCTCGATTGAGCCGGTTGGCGCGGTAGTCCGTGAAGGACAGCCGCACCGTCCAGATCAGGGGAAAGATGTTGATGGCGAGCAGCAGGAAGATCGTCGGGGCGACGAAGATCCAGGCGATCGCCCGGTCGGAGAGCCCCCGGACCCTGCGCGCGACCGACGGCGGCGTCTTCTCGGCGGCGGCGGTGATGACGCTGTTCGTCATGAAGAACGACCGTGCTTCGGATGGCTGCGGGCGGCGATCCCTCTCCCGGACGGGAGAGGGGCAGGGGTGAGGGTGTACGGCTCGCCGTTCGTGCACCGACGCCGGCGGCGGCCGTCTGCGGCGGGCCCAGCCCGCGGGCGTCGATCCCTCACCCCCGACCCCTCTCCCTCGCGGGAGAGGGGGGAGAGCGCCTCACAGCTTGCCGTCGTCCTCGAAGACCTCCGTCCAGTCCTCGATCAGGCCGTCGAGGGCCTCCTGGGCGGTGCCCTGGTCGGCGACGATGTAGTTGTGCAGGCGCTCCTGCATGGCGAGCAGCAGCTCGGCGTAGGTCGGCTCCTGCCAGAAGTCCTGCACGCCGCCCATCGCCTCGAGGAAGTCGCCGGCGAAGGGCTGGCTCTCGACGAAGCCGGGGTCGTTCAGCACGGAATTGTGCGCCGAGTAGCCGCCGAGCGCCCACCACTTCGCCTGCACGTCCGGCTGCGCGAACCAGCGGATGTACTCGAGCGCCGCGTCCTGCTTGTCCGAGTAGGACACGACCGAGATGCCCTGCCCGCCCAGCGTCGAGGCGGCGACGTTCTGCGGCGGGTTGACGAAGAAGTCGATCTTGTCGCCACCCACCGTCGGGTCCGCGTAGAGGCCCGGGAAGAAGGCGAACCAGTTCATCGCCATCGCCACCTGGCCCGACTTGAACGCGTCGAGCGACTGCTCCATGTAGGCGTTCGTGTAGCCCGGGGGCGTGCAGCACTCGTAGAGCTCCTTGTAGAACTCCAGCGCCTCCACCGCCTCCGGCGAGTTGACCGCGCCCTCCATGTCGTAGGAGCCGGGCTCGTTCTCGTACTTGAAGCCCCAGGCGTAGAGCGCGCCGGTGGCGCCCATCGTGATGCCCTCCGAGCCGCGCTCGGTGAAGATCGACACGCCGTAGACCGTCTGCCCGTCGATCTCGCGGCCCTGGAAGAACTTCGCGATCTCCATCAGCTCGCGCTGCGTCGTCGGCTCCGCCAGCGGGCGGCCGTACTCGGCCTGGAAGGCCTCCTGCAGCTCGGGACGGGAGAACCAGTCCTTGCGGTAGAACCAGCCGTTGGCGTCGCCCATGGCGGGGAGCGCATAGTAGTTCGGTGTGCCCTTCGGCCAAGTGGAATAGGCATAGACCGTCGCCGGGGCGAAGTCGTCCATGCTGATCCCGGCTTCGTCGAAGAAGTCGTTCAGCTTGACGTAGTGCCCGTTCTCGGCGCCGCCGCCGATCCACTGGCTGTCGCCGATGAGCAGGTCGCAGAGCTGGCCGCCGGAGTTGAGCTCGTTCAGCATGCGGTCGGCGAAGTTCGGCCAGGGCACGAACTCGAACCGCATCGTATGGCCGGACTGCGCCTCGAACTCCTTGGAGAGCTCGACGAGCGCGTTCGCCGGGTCCCAGGCCGCCCAGCACAGGGTCAGCTCCTCGGACTGCGCGGCGTTGGAGCCGGCCGCCAGCGCCAGCGCGGCGACGGTCGCGGCGAGATAGGGTGCTTTCCTCATCCTCGGATCTCCTCCCAGAGAGCAGCGCGCCGGTCGTGGTGCCGGTCTTGTCGCCTTCCCGAACGATAAGCGCAGCCGTCGGGCGCTGTCCACGCTTTTCTGAGGTACGCCCCTCATTTCGCAACGCAGCGAATGCCGTTGCGGAATGCACTCGTGCGAACGGAGCAATTCGCGTTCGAGATCAGGCGATTGCGCCATACGAGGCGCCCGCCTCACCCGGCCGGCGGCAGGTTCTCGCGCAGCAGGATCTCGATGCGGATCTGCTCCTGTCCCGGGTCGAGCGGCGTCCCGTCGATGGCGGCGCGCAGGACTCGCAGGGTGGAGCGGGCGATGTGCCCCACGTCCTGGGTGATCACGGCGTCGATGGTGCCGTCCTCGAGCGCCGCGCGCGCCGCCGGCGTGAGCTCGTGGGCGACGACGGTGATCCGCCCGGCGAGCCCCAGCGCCGCCAGCGTGTGCACGAGCCCGCGATGGCCCGCGCCGAGCGCGTAGAGCGCGTCCACCCGCGGATGCGCGGCGAGCGCCTCCGCGAGGCGCTGCGCCACGACGTCGGAATCGTCGCGGCCCTCGATCGAGGGCAGGATCGTGGCCCCGGGGAAGAAGCGCAGCATCGTCTCGTCGAAGCCGAGCCGCCGCTCCATCTGGTCGCGCGCCATCATCGATCCGGCGACGACCACGACCGTCGGATCGGGCCTGCGCGCGAAGCGGCCGACGAGCTGCGCCGCCGTGCGACCCGCCGCGAGATTGTTTATGCCGACGAAGCGGTTGCGCGCGGAGTTCGGCTGGTCGGAGACGAGCGCGACGACCGGCGTGCCGGCCTGCGCGAGCCGGCCGATCGCGTCGCGCACCTGCGGCGTCTCCGGCGCCATCAGCGCGACGCCGTCGACGCCGTCGAGCCCCGCGAGCGCCCGCACGGTCGCCGTCGGGTCGAAGGCGGCGACGGTGACGATCCGCGCCGCGGTTCGGTCGAACGCCGCGAGCCCCGCCGCGGACTCGATCGCCCCGCGCAACGCCTGCATGAACGAGGTGCGGCTGTCCGGCAACACGAAGGCGACCCGGTAGCTGCGCCGGCGGGCGAGGTTGGCGGCCGCGACGTCGCGCACGTAGCCGAGCCGCTCGATCGCCTCGTTCACCCGCACGACCGTGCGCGCCCGCACGCCCGGCCGGGCGTTGAGCACGCGATCCACCGTCGCGAGGCTGACGCCGGCTTCCTTGGCGATGTCGTTTACGGTCGGACGCTGCACGACGGAGTTCCCACATTGCCCTCGCGGCGAGGGGGCGCGATGATCGTCCGCGCCTCGAGGTACGTCAATCGACACGTGTACGCGCCCCCGGAGCGTCGCTCGGCTCGAGCGGGCCCACCGCGCCACGGGCTGCGCAGGCGCGTCCTGTGCGCGTCCCGTGCGCCTCCCCTGGGCGAGGGAACTTCGCCACATCCCCGCCTTTCCCCTCCAGCGTGATGGATGGTCCGACGTCCCGGCGCGGCAACGAAGGCGGCCGCAGGACCGGGGTGGTCCGAGGGAGGAACGAGCGATGCGACGCACGATGGCCGGACTCGCGATGGGGCTCCTCGCGCTCGTCCTGGCGACGGCGGCCCGGGCCGTGCCCGTGCAGACGACGACGCAGCTCAACCTGCGCGCCGGACCGGGCGTCTCCTACGCGATCGTCGCCACGATGCCGCCCGGCGAGGTGGTCGACATGCGCGGCTGCCGGGGAACGTGGTGCTTCGTCGTCTATCGCGGCTCGCTCGGCTGGGCGAGCGGGCGCTACCTCGCACGCATCCCGGTGCGACCGCGCACGCGACCGCGGTTTCCGCTCCTCGACCTCTTCGACCCGCAGGCCGCACCCGGGCCCCGTTACGAGGCGCCCCCGCCCCCGGCCGCGGCGCCGCCGCGGGTGATCGAGCGTCCGGCGCCGCGTCCGGAGCCGCAGCGCCGGGCGCGTCCGCGGCCCTCCACCGCGCCGCAGGAGCGCCCGCCGGAGCGTCCCTCGTCGCCCCCGCGGGGCGGCGGGCTCCTGCGCGATGCCGCGCCCGTCGTCGAGGTGCCGCGCCCCGAGCTCGAGCCGGAGGCGCAGACGCGGCCGCGCGACGACGCGAACACCACCCCGGCCGAGCCGGCTCCCGACGTGGAGACCGACGCCGGCACGCCGAGCGAGCGGCGCCTGCGCCGTCGCGAGGGTGCGGGCGGGACGACGGGGTCGGAGGTGCTCTGAGACGGCCGCCGCGCGGGCGACTCGATCCCGACGTTGCGTGAGCAGCGCTCCCCGAAGCGCGGCGTTGCGGCGGCGCGGGCCGGCGCGCAACGATGCTGCGCAATAGCCGATCGGGCGTTGCCGCGCTTGCGGCCCGGCTGCCTAACGGATAGTTTATATCTAATCCGTCGTGGGAGACGGAGCGATCTGCCGGTCCACGGCAGCAGGGAGATACAACGCTCATGATCAAGACCATGCTCAAGGCGAGCGCGCTTTCGCTCGCGCTCGCCGCGTCCCTCGGCGTCACCGGCGCGCCGGCGTTCGCGCAGGAGGTCGTCTACAACCGCGGCAACGACACCGACCCGTCGTCGCTCGACCCGCACAAGACCTCGACGGTCGCCGAGGCGCACGTGCTGCGCGACCTGTTCGAGGGCCTCGTCGTCTACAACGCCGCGGCGGAGGTCATTCCCGGGGTCGCCGAGAGCTGGGAAACCTCGGAGGACGGCCTGGTCTACACCTTCCGGCTGCGCGAGGACGCGCGCTGGTCGAACGGCGATCCGGTCACGGCGAGCGACTTCGTCTTCGCCTTCCGCCGCATCCAGGATCCGGCGACCGCCGCGGGCTACGCCAACATCCTCCATCCGATCAAGAACGCCGAGGCGATCAACTCGGGCGAGATGCCCAAGGAGGAGCTCGGCGCCCGTGCGATCGACGAGCGCACGCTCGAGATCACGCTCGCGAACCCCACGCCCTACTTCATCGAGCTGCTGACGCACCAGACCGGCCTGCCGCTGAACCAGGCCTCGGTCGAGGAGCACGGCGACGCCTTCACGCGCCCGGGCAACCTCGTCTCGAACGGCGCCTTCATGCTCGACAGCTTCACGCCGAACGACCGGATCGTGATGCGCAAGAACCCGAACTTCCACGATGCCGAGAACGTGCAGATCGACGTCGTGAACTTCATCCCCTTCGAGGAGCGCGCCACCTGCGTGCGCCGCTTCGAGGCGGGCGAGGTGCAGTCCTGCTCCGACCTGCCCTCCGAGCAGATCACCGAGCTGCGCGAGCGCCTCGGCGACCAGGTCCGGATCGCCCCCTACCTCGGCACCTACTACCTGCCGGTGAAGGTCACCAAGGAGAAGTTCGCCGACCCGCGCGTGCGCGAGGCGATGTCCATGGCGATCGACCGCGTCTTCCTCGCCGACGAGATCTGGCAGGGCACGATGGTGCCGGCCTACTCGCTCGTGCCGCCGGGCATCAACAACTACGTCGAGGACGCCCCGACCCTCGAGTACGCGGACGTCGACATCCTCGACCGCGAGGACCGCGCCATCGCGCTGCTCGAGGAGGCGGGCGTCGCAGCGGGCGAGCTGACGGTGGACCTGCGCTACAACACCTCCGAGAACAACAAGAACACCATGACGGCCGTGGGCGAGATGCTGCGCAACATCGGCATCGAGTCGACCCTGACCGAGATGGAGGGCGCGACCTACTTCAACTACCTGAAGGAGGACGGCGACTTCGACATCGCCCGCGCCGGCTGGATCGGCGACTACAACGATCCGCAGAACTTCCTCTTCCTCTACGAGTCGGACAATCTCGGCTTCAACTATCCGCGCTGGGCGAACGAGGACTACGATCGCCTGATGCAGCAGGCCGAGACCGAGACCGATCTCGCGGCCCGCGCCGAGATCCTGGCGGAGGCCGAGCGCCTCTTCCTCTCGCAGGTGCCGGCGATCCCGATCCTGTACTACACCTCGAAGGCCCTGGTCTCTCCGAAGCTGGAGGGCTGGGAGGACAACATCATGAACGTGCACGGCACGCGCTTCCTGTCGCTGTCGAACTGAGCACGACCTTCGCCCCCGCGCGCGGCACGGCCCCGGCCGTGATCCCGCGCGCGGGACGGCTCACGCGCCGCGGCGCGCAAACGGGACCCGACACCTGATGCTCGGCTTCGTGCTCCGGCGCCTCGCCGGTGCGATCCCGACGATCTTCATCGTCGTGACGATCGCGTTCTTCATGATCCGGGCGGCGCCCGGCGGACCGTTCGACCTCGAGCGGCCGCTCGATCCGCTGATCATGCAGAACCTCAACGCCGCCTTCCATCTCGACGAGCCGCTCTGGCGCCAGTACCTGCTCTACCTGGGCAACCTGCTGCAGGGCGACTTCGGGCCGAGCTTCACGCGCCGCGACTTCTCGGTGGCGGACCTCTTCGCGGTGGGGCTGCCGGTGTCGGTGACGCTCGGCGGCCTCGCGCTCTCGCTGGCGCTCGTGGTCGGCGCCTCGCTGGGCGTGCTCGCGGCGCTGCGCCAGAACAAGGGTGCGGACTACGCCGTCGTCGGCATCGCCACCTTCGGCATCACCATCCCCAACTTCGTCGTCGCGCCGATCCTCTCGCTCCTGTTCGGCGTGTGGATGGGCTGGCTGCCGGCGGGCGGCTGGGGCACGCCCGCACACATGGTGCTGCCGGTCGTCACCCTCGCCCTGCCGCAGATCGCCATTATCGCGCGCCTCACCCGCGGCGCGACGATCGAGGCGCTGCGCTCGAACCACGTGCGCACGGCGCGCGCCTACGGCCTGCCGACGCGCGTCGTCGTCGTCACCCACACGCTGCGCGCGGCGATCCTGCCCGTCGTCTCCTATCTCGGGCCGGCGGCGGCGGCGCTGCTCACGGGCTCGGTGGTCGTCGAGACGATCTTCGGCATCCCCGGCATCGGCCGCTACTTCGTCCAGGGCGCGCTCGCGCGCGACTACACGCTCGTGATGGGCACCGTGGTCGTGATCGCGATCTTCGTCGTGATCTTCAACCTGCTCGTCGACCTCGCCTACGCGCTGCTCGACCCGCGCGTGCGCTACGAGCGCTGAGGGAGGCCCGACCATGCAGATGCGCCTCGACCCCGCCGCGGATTCCGACGACCTCGCCCGATCGATCGCCGACGCCGGCCCCTCGCGCTCGCTGTGGCAGGACGCCTGGCTGCGGCTCCGCCGCAACAAGGCGGCCGTCGCGAGCGGGCTCGTGCTCGCCTTCTTCGCCCTCGTGGCGATCTTCGGCCCGGCTTTGGCGCCCAATCCCTACGACCGGGTCTTCCCGCAATACGTGCGGGTGCCCGCGAGCCTCGAGGCCTACCCGCGCGCCGACAGCATCGTCCCCGAGTTCGAGAGCGTGCTCGCCCGCGCCCGCGTCGAGGTCGGCGACATCTCGCTCGACGGCGGCACGATCTCCGCGCCGATCGTCTCCGGGAGCGGCATCGACCCGCGCTTCACCCGCTTCGTCGAGCGCTCGAACCTGTTCACCAACGCGCGCATCGTCGACATCTCCGCCGACGAGACCCGCGCCACGATGGTGGCCGACGTCGCGCGCACGTACTTCTTCTTCGGCACCGACGCCAACGGCCGCGACCTGTTCGCGCGCACCATGATCGGGGTGCGGATCTCGCTCGCGATCGGGCTGCTCGCCTCGCTGACGGCGCTGGTGATCGGCGTCGCCTACGGGGCGGTGGCGGGCTTCCTCGGCGGGCGGATCGACGGGGTGATGATGCGCTTCGTCGACATCCTCTACTCGCTGCCGTTCATCTTCTTCGTGATCCTGCTCGTCGTCTTCTTCGGCGGGAACTTCGTGCTGATGTTCCTTGCAGTCGGCGCCATCGAGTGGCTCGACATGGCGCGCATCGTGCGCGGCCAGACGATCTCCCTCAAGCGCCAGGAATTCGTCCAGGCCGCCGAGGCGCTGGGCGTGAAGCCCGGCGGCATCGTGCGCCGGCACATCGTGCCCAACACCCTCGGGCCGGTCGTCGTCTACCTGACGCTGCTCGTGCCCAAGGTGATCCTGCTCGAGAGCTTCCTGTCGTTCCTCGGGCTCGGCGTGCAGGAGCCGCTGACCTCGCTCGGGGTGCTGATCTCGGAGGGCGCGGCCAACATGCAGGGGGCGACCTGGATGCTGGTCTTCCCCGCCATCACGCTCATCGTCATCCTGTTCGCGCTCAACTTCCTGGGCGACGGCCTGCGCGACGCGCTCGACCCGAGGGACCGCTGATGAACGCGCGCTCCGACGATCCCGTCCTCACCGTGCGCGGCCTCGAGGTCGCCTTCGAGACGAACGACGGCACGATCGAGGCCGTGCGCGGCATCGATCTCGACGTCCACCGCGGCGAGACCGTCGCCATCGTGGGCGAATCGGGCTCCGGCAAGAGCCAGTCCATGATGGCGGCGATGGGCCTCCTCGCGTCGAACGGGCGGGCGCGCGGCAAGGCCGTGTACCGCGGGCGCGACCTCGTGGGCATGCGCGAGCGCGACCTCAACCGCATCCGCGGCGACAAGATCACGATGATCTTCCAGGAGCCGATGACCTCGCTCGACCCGCTCTACCGGGTCGGGCGCCAGCTCGCCGAGCCGATGCTGCACCATCGCGGCCTCTCGCGCCGCGCCGCCCGCGAGAAGGCGATCGCGCTGCTCGACCGCGTCGGCATCCCCGACCCGCAGCGGCGCATCGACGCCTACCCGCACGAGCTTTCCGGCGGGCAGCGCCAGCGCGTCATGATCGCCATGGCGCTCGCCAACGACCCGGACCTCCTCATCGCCGACGAGCCGACGACGGCGCTCGACGTGACGGTGCAGGCGCAGATCCTGACGCTGCTCGCCGATCTCCAGCGCGAGCGCGGCATGGCGATCGTGTTCATCACCCACGACCTCGGCATCGTGCGCCGCTTCGCGAGCCGCGTCTACGTGATGCGCCGGGGCGAGGTGGTGGAGAGCGGCGACACGCGCACCGTCTTCGAGGCCCCGCGCCACCCCTACACCCGCATGCTGATCGACGCCGAGCCGGCCGGCGAGAAGGCGCCCCCGCCGGCCGACGCGCCGATGGCGCTCTCGGGCGAGCGCGTGAGGGTCTCGTTCGACATCGGCGGCGGATTGCTCAAGGGGCCGCCGGTCGTGCTGAAGGCGGTCGACGACGTGACGCTGCGGCTGCGCAAGGGCCAGACGATCGGCGTCGTCGGCGAATCGGGTTCCGGCAAGTCGACGCTGGGCCGCGCGCTGCTCAGGCTGCTGTCGAGCGAGGGCCGCATCGTCTTCATGGGCCGCGACATCTCGGCCGCGGACAAGGCCGCCATGCGGCCGCTGCGCAAGGAGCTGCAGCTCGTCTTCCAGGACCCGTTCGGCTCGCTCTCGCCGCGCATGACGATCGGCCAGATCGTCACCGAGGGCCTGCTCGTCCACGAGCCGGGCCTGTCGGGTCAGGAGCGCGAGCGGCGCGCGGTCGAGGCGCTGCGCGAGGTCGGGCTCGACCCCGCGATGCGCAACCGCTATCCGCACGAGTTCTCCGGCGGCCAGCGCCAGCGCATCGCCATCGCCCGCGCGGTGATCCTCAAGCCGCACGTCGTCGTCCTCGACGAGCCGACCTCCGCGCTCGACCGCTCGGTGCAGAAGCAGATCGTCGAGCTGCTCCGCGACATCCAGTCCCGCTACGGCATGGCCTACCTCTTCATCAGCCACGACCTCGCCGTGGTGCGCGCGATGTCGGACTACGTCGTGGTGATGAAGACCGGCCGGGTCGTCGAGGAGGGGCCGACGGGCGCGATCTTCGAGCGCCCGGCGAGCGACTACACGAAGAGCCTGATGCACGCCGCCTTCGCGCTCACCGACTTCCACGATGAAGCGCGCCGGGTGGCCCAGGGCGGGTGACGGAGCCGCTGCGCCGCGGCTGCCGCGACGGCGCCACCGGCGGGCCGGGAGGCGTGGCGTCCCGGCCGGTCTGCGCCGCCGTCGCGTACCGGCTCCACGAGACGGCGAACCGCGCCGCCGCGGGATGCGCAACCGCGCCCCCTAGCCATCGGCGTCGAGATAGTTTATATGTGAACTATCCACGGCGCGCACCCGCTGAATGCGCGCTCGCCGACCCCCGAGGGAGAGAGCCCATGCCGGTCTACCAGGCACCCGTTGCGGACACGTCCTTCATCCTCGACGACGTCCTGAAGCTGTCGCGCCACGCCGATCTGCCGGGCTTCGCCGACGCCACGCCCGACACGGTCGCCGCGATTCTCGGGGAGGCCGCGAAGCTCACGCAGGCGTCCTGGGCGCCGACGAACCTCGCGGGCGACCAGGAGGGCTGCACCCGGAACGCCGACGGCAGCGTCGCCACACCCGCCTCGTTCAAGGCGGCCTACGAGGCCTACGTCCAGGGCGGCTGGCTCGGGCTCTCGGCGCCCGAGGAGTTCGGCGGCCAGGGCCTGCCGACCACGCTCAACACCGTCATGCAGGAGTTCGCGTCCTCGGCGAACCTCGCGCTGGCCATGTATCCGGGCCTGACCATGGGCGCCATCGCCGCCCTGATCGAGCACGGCTCGCCGGAGCAGAAGGCCAAGTACCTGCCCAAGATGGTCGAGGGCACCTGGTCGGGCACGATGAACCTGACCGAGCCGCATTGCGGCACGGATCTGGGCATGATCAAGACCAAGGCCGTGCCGAACGGCGACGGGTCCTACGCGCTCACCGGCACGAAGATCTTCATCTCGGCGGGCGAGCACGACCTCACCGAGAACATCGTCCATCTGGTGCTGGCCCGCATCGAGGGCGCACCGGCGGGCACGAAGGGCATCTCGCTCTTCGTCGTGCCCAAGGTGCTCGTGAACGACGACGGGTCGCTCGGGGCCCGCAACGGCGTCTCCTGCGGCTCGCTCGAGCACAAGATGGGCATCCACGGCAACGCCACCTGCGTGATGAACTACGACGGCGCCACCGGCTGGCTCGTCGGCGAGGAGAATCGCGGGCTCGCCGCCATGTTCGTGATGATGAACGAGGCGCGCCTCGCGGTCGGCGTGCAGGGCCTCGCGGTCTCGGAGGTCGCCTACCAGAACGCGGTGGCCTACGCGAAGGACCGCCTCCAGGGCCGCTCGCTCACGGGCCCGAAGAACCCCGACGGCCCGGCCGACCCGATCATCGTCCATCCCGACGTGCGCCGCACCCTGATGACGATCCGCGCCATCAACGAGGCGGCGCGCGCGCTGATCCTGCGCACCGCGCTCGAGAGCGACATCGCCCACCGCTCGCCCGATGCCGCCGCCCGCCAGAAGGCGCTCGACTTCCTCGGCCTGATGACGCCCGTCGTGAAGGGCGTCTTCACCGATCTCGGCTTCGACAACGCGGTGAAGGCCCAGCAGATGTTCGGCGGGCACGGCTACGTCGAGGAATGGGGCATGTCGCAGTTCGTGCGCGACGCCCGCATCACCATGATCTACGAGGGCGCCAACGGCATCCAGGCCATGGACCTCGTGGGCCGCAAGCTCGGCAAGGACGGCGGGCGCGCGGTGATGGCGTTCTTCGGCGAGGTCCAGGCCTTCTGCCAGGAAAACCAGGGCGACGAGCGCATGCAGCCCTATGTCGGGCCGCTCGCGGAGGGCCTCGGCCGGCTCCAGCAGGCGACGATGTGGTTCATGAACAACGCCATGGCCAAGCCCGACAACGCCGGCGCCGGCGCGACCGACTACATGCACATGTTCGGCCTCGTCGCCATGGGCTACATGTGGGGGCTGATGGCGAAGGCGGCACTCGAGAAGGACGGCGCGCCCGGCATGGCCGAGAAGCTCGTCGTCGGCCGCTTCTACATGGAGCGCCTGATGCCCGAGACCGCGGCCCAGGTGGCGCGCATCTCGGCCGGCTCGGACACGACGATGGCGCTGTCTGCAGAGGCGTTCTGAGCGAGCGGCGACGCGCACGATACGAACTCCAAAGGGAGGCAACGATGACCGAGGCCTACATCTACGATCACGTCCGCACGCCCCGCGGGCGCGGCAAGCCGGACGGGTCGCTGCACGAGGTGCCGGCGATCGATCTCGCCGTCACCACGCTCCAGGCGATCCGCGATCGCAACCACCTGCCGCCGGTGATGATCGAGGACGTGGTGCTCGGCTGCGTCGATCCCGTCGGCGAGGCCGGCGGCGACATCGCCCGCGCCGCCGCGCTCAAGGCCGGCTTCGGCAAGGAGGTGCCGGGCGTCCAGATCAACCGCTTCTGCGCGTCGGGCCTCGACGCCGTGAACCTGGCCGCCGCCCAGGTGATGAGCGGCATGAAGGAGATGGCGATCGGCGGCGGCGTCGAATCGATGTCGCGCATCGGCATGGGCGCGTCCGGCGGCGCCTGGCCGGTGGATCCGAAGCTCGCCATCGACACCTACTTCCTGCCGCAGGGCATCTCGGCGGACCTGATCGCGACGAAGTACGGCTTCACGCGCGACGACGTCGACGCCTTCGCGGTGGAGAGCCAGAAGCGCGCGGCACGAGCCTGGGACGAGGGCCGCTTCGCGAAGTCCGTCGTGCCGGTGAAGGACGTGAACGGCCTCACCATCCTCGCCCGCGACGAGCACATGCGCCCGTCGACCGACATGCAGTCTTTGGGCGGGTTGAAGGCGGCGTTCGAGCAGATGGGCGACATGGCGGGCTTCGACGCGGTGGCGATCGCCGCCCATCCCGACGTCGAGGCGGTGCGCCACGTGCACCACGCCGGCAACTCGTCGGGCATCGTCGACGGCGCGGCCGCCGTCCTCGTCGGCTCGAGGAAGGCCGGCGAGATGGCGAGCCTGACGCCGCGCGCGCGGATCAAGGCCTTCGCCTCGATCGGCTCGGACCTCGCTCTGATGCTGACGGGGCCGGTCGACGTCACCGAGCTCGTGCTGAAGAAGGCGGGCATGGAGAAGGCCGACATCGATCTCTTCGAGATCAACGAGGCGTTCTCGTCGGTCGTGCTGCGCTACATCCAGGCCTTCGACCTCGACCCGGCGATCGTCAACGTCAACGGCGGCGCCATCGCCATGGGCCACCCGCTCGGCGCCACCGGCGCCATGGTGCTCGGCACCGTGCTCGACGAGCTGGAGCGCCAGGGCAAGCAGACGGCGCTCGTCACCCTGTGCGTCGCCGCCGGCATGGGCACCGCCGCCATCATCGAGCGCGTCTGAGAGAGCCGGGAGACACGACCATGGACCTCACCAACTTCCGCTTCGAGACCGACTCCGACGGCATCGCGCTGCTCACCTGGGACATGCCCGAGCGCTCGATGAACGTCATCACCCTCGCGGTGATGGACGAGCTCGCCCGCGTGATCGAGCACGTGGCCGCGACCGACGGCATCAAGGGCTGCGTGATCGCGTCGGGCAAGAAGGACTTCTCAGGCGGCGCCGACCTGACCATGCTCCAGGGCTTGCGCGACATGCACGGCGCGCTCGCCCGCGAGAAGGGCGAGGAGGAGGCGATGCGCGTCTTCTTCGAGGAATCGCGCCGTCTCTCGCTGCTCTACCGGCGGCTCGAGACCTGCGGCAAGCCGTTCGTCGCGGCGATCCACGGCACCTGCCTCGGCGGCGCCTTCGAGCTGGCGCTCGCCTGCCACCACCGCGTCCTGTGCGACCACGACCGCACCAAGGTCGGGCTCCCCGAGATCAAGGTCGGGCTCTTCCCCGGCGCCGGCGGCACACAGCGCGTGGCGCGGCTGATGCAGACCGGCGACGCGCTGCAGATGCTGTTCAAGGGCCAGCAGATCAAGGGCCTCATGGCCCGCAACATGGGCCTCGTCCATCAGGTCGTGCCGCACGAGCAGCTGGTCGACACGGCCAAGGCCTGGATCCGCGACGGCGGCTCGGCCGTGGCGCCGTGGGACCAGAAGGGCTTCAAGCTCCCCTCGAACAAGGTCTACTCGCCCGCCGGCATGCAGATCTGGCCCGCGGCGAACGCCATCTATCGCCGCGAGACCAACGACAACTACCCGGCGGCGAAGGCCATCCTGCAGTCCGTCTACGAGGGCCTGCAGCTGCCCATGGACCTCGCGCTCAAGGTCGAGTCCCGCTGGTTCGCCCACATCCTGCGCTCGAAGGAGGCGGCGGCGATGATCCGCACGCTCTTCGTCTCGATGGGCGAGCTCAACAAGGGTGCGCGCCGCCCGGCCTCGGTGGGCGAGACCAGGCTGAAGACGATCGGCGTCGTCGGCGCCGGCTTCATGGGCGCGGGCGTCGCCTACGTCGCGGCGAACGCCGGCTTCGAGGTCGTGCTCGTCGACCGCGACATGGAGAGCGCGGAGAAGGGCAAGGCCTACTCGCACAAGCTGATGACCGACCAGGTCATGAAGGGGCGCGCCAAGACCGCCGACCGCGACGCGCTGCTCGCGCGCATCACCGCGTCCGACGACTACGCGGCGCTGAAGGGCTGCGATCTCGTCGTCGAGGCCGTGTTCGAGGACCCGAAGGTCAAGGCCGAGGTGATCGCCGAGGTCGAGGCCGCCGTCGGCGAGACCGCGATCTTCGGCTCCAACACCTCGACGCTGCCGATCTCCGGGCTGGCGAAGGCGTCCGCGCGGCCGGAGCGCTTCGTCGGCATCCACTTCTTCTCGCCGGTCGAGAAGATGATGCTCGTCGAGATCATCATGGGCGAGAAGACCGGCGACGACGCGCTCGCGGTCGCCCTCGACTTCGTGCGCGCCATCAAGAAGACGCCCATCGTCGTCAACGACGCCCGCGGCTTCTTCGCCAACCGCTGCGTGGGCGCCTACATCCTGGAGGGGCACAAGATGCTCGTCGAGGGCGTGCCCCCGGCGATGATCGAGAACGCCGGCAAGGCGGCCGGCATGCCGGTGGGCCCGCTGTCGCTCAACGACGAGGTGGCGCTCGATCTCGCGCTCAAGATCGTCAAGGCGACCGAGGCGCAGCTCGGCGCCGGCGCGGTCGACGCCGACCAGAAGGCGCTCCTCGTCGCCATGGTCGAGGGCGAGGGCCGGCTCGGGCGCAAGAACGCCCGCGGCTTCTACGACTATCCCGAGGGCGGCAAGAAGCGGCTCTGGCCGGGCCTTTCCGCCATGGCGAAGACGCCGCGCGAGGGCGAGACCATCGACTTCGCCGAGCTGCAGGACCGGCTCCTCGTCGCCCAGGCGCTGGAGGCGGCCCGTACCGTGGAGGAAGGCGTCATCGTCGACCCCCGCGAGGCCGACGTCGGCTCGATCCTCGGCTTCGGCTTCGCGCCCTTCACCGGCGGCGCGCTCTCCTACATCGACTTCATGGGCGCCGCCGCCTTCGTCGAGAAGGCCGACCGGCTGGCCGCGATCCACGGCGCCCGCTTCGGGGTCCCGGCCCTGCTGCGGCAGATGGCGGACGCGGGCGAGACGTTCTACGGGCGGATGAAGCCCGCCGCGTGAGCGGCCGGGCCCAGACGCGGTCGTGATCCAGGGCTCCCTCGCGGGAGCCCTGCTTCGTTCCGGATACCCCTCACGTCGCTCGCGGCAGCGGCGCGATCAGCCGGCGGGCGGCGGCGAGCAGGCCGCGGGCGGGAAGGCCGGGCCGGCCGACGGCGCTCGGAGCGAGCGACCAGTCGTTGCGCACGGGCGCGGGCGCGAGGGGGCGGCGCGCGAGCAGCGCCGCGAGGGCGGGCTCCTCGGCGGGCGTCGCCACGGTGAGCCAGGCGTGGTCGCGCACCAGGATCGCCGCCGCGACCGCCGCGCCGTCGCGCCGGGCGATCGCCACGCGGCAGCTGCGCTCGCGGGCGGCGCGGCGCGTCGCGGTGCGCACGAGGTTGGCGTGGCCCGGATCCTGGACCAGCGCGTGCCGCCGCTGCGCGGCCGCCGCCTCCACGTCGAGCGCGAGGAAGACCTCGACGGCGTCGCGCACCTCGGCGGCCGTGCGGGCGCTGTCGTAGGCGAGATCGGTGAAGGGGACCACGGACCGGTCGGGCTCGGGCTCCAGCGCCGGTGCGGGAGCGTTCGCCGAGAGGCCGGCGGCACGGAAGAAGTGGGCCAGCGCCGAGCCGACGGGGGCGTCGGCGAGGACGAGCGGCGTGCCCCGTGCGCGGGCGAAGCGCAGCATGGCGTCGAGCACCGGACCGGCGGCCTCCGCGTCGAGGAGCGGCGTCGCGGCGGGCAAGAAATCGACCCGCCAGGGCGCGAGCCGCTTCGCGCCGAGCGGGCTGCGTGCGCTCGTCACCGGCGCGACGCCGACGAGGCGCGCGCCGCTCCACACGAGGAGCGTCTGCAGCTGGCGGCCTTCCGGCAGGTGCCGCGCCGCCGCCGCGAGCAGCGCGTGCTCCGCGAAGGGGCTCGGCACGAGCGCCCGGCGGGCGAGCGCCGTCCAGGGCGCGGCGATCGCGTCGAGATCCAGCGGCCCGCGCAGCTCGATGCCGAAGCCGCCCACGTCGAGGCGGGGGATCGCGGACGTCTCGGGCCGCCGGGCCGTGCCGCCGCGGGACGTCTGGCCGTGGGGGGACGCGGACGCGAACATCATGCCTGTGCTCCTGGATGGTCACTCTCGTCCCGCTCCGGGACGGCGGGTCGCTCGAAAGCGCCGCGCGTCGTTCACGTTTCAGAAACCATGCCAACGCAACTCGCCGCTCGCCTCGCGCCGCTGCCGCGCAGCTGGACCCTCGGGCCCCGCCGCGCTAGGACGGCGCGTGCCGCACGCCTCCGCCCGCCCCGTCCGCCTCGCCGTCCACGCCGCCCTCCTCGTCACGGGCGCGGCGACGCTCGCCCTCGAGCTGATCGCGTCGCGGCTGCTCACGCCCTATGTCGGCGGCGGGCTCGTGGTCTGGACGGCGATCCTGTCGGTGACGCTCCTCGCGCTGGCGCTCGGCTACCATCTCGGCTCGCGCTGGTCGGCGGATGCGCCCGCGCGGCGCTTCGCGCGCATCCCCGCCTTCGCGGCGATCGTGCTCGGCCTCACGGGGGCACTCGCGCCGATGCTGCTGCCGCAGCTGGCGGTCGGGGGCGCGCTCACGGGCGCCTTCGTCGGGGTGGTGCTGGTGCTCGCGCCGGCGCTCGTCCTCTTGAGCGCCATGGGACCGCTCGCGATCGCGCTGCTCTCGACCGGCTCGGGCGATTCGGGTGCCGGCGAGGTCTTCGCCATCAGCACCGTGGGCTCGGTGGCGGGCGTCTTCCTCGCGGCCTTCGCGCTCCTGCCCTACATGCCGCCGCCGGCGACGCTCGCCGTGCTCGCGGGCGCCCTCGTCGCCGTCGCGCTCGTCGCCGCGCGCACGCTGGGCGAGCTGCGGGCGCTGGCGCTCCTGCTGCCCGGCGCGGTCGCCGCGATCGCGCTCGCCGGCGCGGCGCTCCTGTCCGCGCCCGCGGCGATCGCCTTCGGCCCCTACCGCGTCGACCACGTGGCGACGGAGCGCAGCGCCCACGCCACGGTGATCGTCGCCGACGTGACCCGGCCCGGGCGCGACGGCACCGTGCGGCTCTACCTCGAGGAGAACCAGATCCAGAGCGCGGCGGGCCGCGACCTGCCGGGCACGCCGCTGCTCTACGCCGCGATCACGCAGGCGCTGATCGCGCAAACGGTTCCGCCCGGAGGGCGCGTGCTGGTGCTCGGCCTCGCGGGCGGGGTGATCGCGAGCGATATCGCCCGGGCCGGCTTCGCCGTGACGGCCGTCGACGTCAACCCGGCCGCGGCGGCCGTCGCCCGGCGCTGGTTCGACCTCGCACCGGAGATCGACCTGCGGATCGCCGACGCGCGCCTCTTCCTGGAGGACTGCGAACGGCCCTACGACGCGATCTTCGTCGACGTGTTCTCGGGGCTCGAGATTCCCGAGCACCTCGTCACCCGCGAGACCTTCGCCGCGGCGGACGCGTGCCTCGCGCCCTCCGGTGCCCTCGTCGTCAACGCGGTGGTGCCGCCGCTGGGCACGCGCCCGACGCGCCGCCTCCTCGCCGCGATCGCGGCGGGGACCGGCGGGCCGCTCGCCGTCTACGAGGACGTGCGCGGCTCGGCCGGGCGGCTCAACCGGATGGTGCTCGCCGGCCCGTCGGCGCGCACCCCGCCGACGCTCGCCCTCGCCGACTACCCGAGCGACCTCTTCGCCCGAGGGCCCCGCCGCCTGGTCCCGGAGCTCCTCGGGCCCGCCGACCTCGCCGGCACGGCGCCGCTCACCGACTGGAGCAACGACTTCGCGCTCGCGATCGCCCGCGCCACCCCGGCACCGTCGGTCTTCCCCGTGCCGGCATCGTGGTACTGAGTTCGGCGTCGGTGTCTGCTGATTTTCGGGAAAGGACCTGGTGGAGCTGAGGGGAGACCTCATCAACGAAGATGAAGGCCTTTCCCGGTAAGGAAAGCCTTGCTAGCCATGCCTCCCGGGTACAGCACCGGGGTACAAGGCTGGGTACAGGCGGAGACTCCACCATGCCGCGCAAGAGGTCCGGCGACCTGAGCTACCTCGAGAAGCACGGGGCTCACTACCGGGTCACCCTGGGGGTGCCGAAGGAGCTGCACAAGGTGCTCGGGACGCGGTTGAAGAAGTCGCTCGGGACCGACAGCCTCATCATCGCCAACGCGCTGAAGCACGGCGTGCTGCAGGAACTCCGCGACCGGATCGACCAGGCGGCCGAGCAGGTGGCCGGCAAGCCCCGCGCCTTGATACGCGAGGCCGCCCAGATCCGGGCGCTGTACCGAGAGATGGAGGGCGGCGCGCGGGACGCCGGAGCGGACGTCCTCGCGCGCGCCGTGCTCGAGCGGGAGGCGGAGATCCTCGGACCCGAGGTCCGCGAGTTGATCGACCCCGAGACCGGCGACGCCTTCCCGATCTACGACGAACGCCGGAAGGCCCTGGCAGACGACTTCATGGCCGTGGCGACGGGGAGCGCGACGCCCCTCGCCCTGCACCACGAGCAGTACCTCGCGACGCTGACCGTGACCCGCCGCACAAGGGCCGACGACGTCCGCGCGCTACGGTATCTCGTCGCCTGGTGCGAGAAGGAGCGCGTGCCGGCGACGCTGCAGGGGATGACCAAGGCGAGGGCGACGCGCTTCCTCGCCGACCTGGGCGGCATGGCCGGCGGGATCGACCCGGCGACCAAGAAGAAGTACCTCACCCGTCTGAACCGCTACTGGGTCTTCCTCGGGAACGCATACGACTGGGAGGCCAATCCATGGCAGGGCCGGCAGATCCCCTCGGCCGGGAAGAAGGAGGCCGAGCGCGCCTTCACCGACGAGGAACTCCGGCGCCTGCTTTCCGGCGGGGCGTCGCCGAAGCTCCACGACGTGATGATGTTCGGCGCCCTCACGGGGGCGCGCCTCGACGTGATCGTCCGGCTCAAGGTCGGCGACTGCATCGACGGCGGGATCCGCTTCCAGGCCGCCAAGGGGGAGGAAACGGAGCGCGACGTGCCGATCCACCGCGACCTGGTGGAGATCATCGAGCGACGCAGCCGGGGGAAAGCCCCGGACGACGCCCTTTTCCACGAATGGCGGGAGCCGCCGCCCGGGAGCCTCCGCGAGCGGTCTTTTTACACGAGCCGATGCTTCACCGAGTACCGCCGCAAGCTGGAGGTCGCGCACGTGGTCGAGGGGCAGCGTCGCTCCCTGGTGAACTTCCACAGCTTCCGGCGCTGGTTCACGACCGCCGCGGAGCGGGCGGACATGCCCGCCAACATCATCTCCGCCGTGGTCGGCCACGCGCACGGGTCGATCACGCTGGACCGCTACAGCGCCGGTCCGGCATGGAAGCAGGCGAAGCTTCTCATCGACGCGATCCGGCTGCCTCCGCTCGATCAGGGCCCTGTGCCGGAGGCGCGGCCGCTCAAGCGGACCAAGCGGTAGTACCGCGCTCCAAGGTCAGAGGGCAGAGACCTTCCGGCACCGCTCCGGCGGCATCTGCGGAACGGCCAGGGGCTGTCCTTTTCGAGAACTTGGCGGCGCCGCGCGCTCTTCTTCGCGGCGGCTTCGGGCGGGCGATAGACAGCTTGGCAAATCGGCGCAGGGCGGCGGTAAGGCGGCCGTTGGTGCCTATCCACGTTGCCGTAAGACCCATGGGCAAGTCGAACGCCCGCGCAACCCTCGACGATCGCCAGTCCATACGACGCGGGCTACGGCCCTGGCGTCGTCTTCGCAAGAAACCGCGGGATTAAAAAAATCGACGGATCGCCCGTGGGGCGGGTCTTGCGGGCGTCCCGCGGCTCGCAAAGAGCGCCGATGGTCGTGCGCCGAACGGAGCCGGAACGAACAGAAATGGAGGAAACGCAAGAGCATGGCGCGAACCGCGCCATGCTCTATCCGTGACGGCGTACCGGCGCGCGGGCGGGATCCCCAACGGCGGCAACGGCTTGGCCGCGGCCCGCCGGCGGGACGCGGGCCCCCCCGCGGCTCGCGCCGCCGGAGGCCGTGCGCGTCCGGACAGGCGCAGGCCTCGCCCAGGCGGGCGCCCGCGTGGCACGGGCACCCGCCGCGTCCTCGGCGCCGCCGCCGTAGGACGCGGCTCAGTAGTCGTCCGCGTCGCGAGCGTGATTGTAGAAGCTGCGCTCGTCGAGCATGTCCCCATTGTAGAAGGGCAGCCCGTCCGGGTCGTCGCTGCCCAGAACGGAGAAATAGGTCGCCGTCACCCCGAACCGCTCCTTCGCCAGCGCGGCGAGGCGCTCGGTCATCTCCTGCCGCTGGCGCAGGCTGCGGTCGTCGCGGAACCCGTAGAGCCGCACGAGGTACTTTCCTTTCCTGGAGACGAACGCCCTCCCGTCCAGCAGGAGCGCCCGCGTCAGCTCGGCCCGGGCGTCCAGGATCCAGAGCCAGCACCCGCCGAACTCGCCCGCCTCGGACGGCGCAGAAGCGTTCTCGACCTCGCTGACCAGCGCGGAGAAGGCATCGCCGATCGGCGCGGCCTGCTCCTCCGTCATCGCGAAGAACGAGGACAGGTCGATCCGGGCGGCGTCGATCGCCGCCATCAACGCGGCGCGGTCGCGCAGGTCCGACACCCGCGGCACGGCGTCCAAGGCGATGACGAACTCGTAATGGTCCCGGGGCACGTCGCCGCGATCGACCTTCGCCAGGATGTCCGCGACGAGATGCTCGGCCTGCCGGCTCGTCCTCACGACGACGCCGATACCCGTCAGCTCGGGCCGATCGAGGTCGAAGCCGGGGTAGTCGTCGGACTCCGCCGGAGGATCGTCGAGGTCGATCGCGGGCGCTCCGCGCAGCGGCCAGCGCCATTCGCGTTCGTGGGTCCAGTCGATCGGTCGCCCGCCCGTCGGGTCGTAGGTGACGTAGCGATACTGCTCGCGCTCGGGCATCTGCGTCGGGTCGATCAGGCGGGGGCCGTCCGCTCGGTCCGTCACGCGGGCGGGCTCGTCGAGGGCGTAGATCACGGGTCGCGCGCCGAGCCCGAACGCGGCGGCCTTCGGCAGCACCAGTCCGTAGGCGCTCATCGCCTGTCCCATCGCCGAGCGCGCGACGCCCGCCTCGATGAACGCGGCGATAGGCATTTCCGTGAAGCAGACGGCGGGATCGGGGCCGTAGACGGTCCGCCGGCCGCCCCGAACGGACCACGTCGCCCAGATGCGTCCCTGGCGCACGGCATTGCGGATCAGGAAGAACGGCGAGATCGGGTCGTCCATGCCCTCGCACAGGTGCCCGCCGCTCCAGACCTCCGGCAGCGGCGGGGTGTCGGGCTCGTAGGGCCGAACCGC
This sequence comes from Salinarimonas rosea DSM 21201, assembly GCF_000429045.1. Lineage (GTDB taxonomy): Bacteria > Pseudomonadota > Alphaproteobacteria > Rhizobiales > Beijerinckiaceae > Salinarimonas > Salinarimonas rosea. The sequence goes on along the minus strand of NZ_KE386841.1, from coordinate 324,238 downwards.
CCTGAAAAAGTGGATCAGCCGGTCGGACAGGTCGTACCGCTCGTCGTTTCTGGCCAATCTCCCCTCCGATGCGCGCCGTCGGCTCACGGGCACCGACGATAGCCGCCCCGGAACGCGCCGTCACCCGAATCCTGGGCAGGCCGGGCATCGCCCCGGCCGGATCCGCCGACTATTCGAAACGCGCCGGGTACGCTATGCAGAATTTGCGTAGCGTCGTTCTGACTAAGAGCGTGGAGATCCGACCGTCTTCGGCGAGGATGGGCCATCCCCGACGAAGGAGAGGACCATGAGCCAGAACGAAACCGTGGCGATGCTAATCAAGGAGGCCGTCTTGGCCGCGACCCACCCGAACGCCCTCGCCCTCCGCCAGGCCGAGCGCTTCCTCGCCGACCGCTCCAAGCCCAAGCCGCCCCCGGGTGCGCGGCGGAAGCTCGCGCAGGCGGAGGCCGTCGCCGCGGCGACGGCCGTCACGCGCATGCTGCGCCGCCACCGCATCGGGGTCTCGGAGGCCTGCAGGGCGGCGAAGGTGACGGCCGACCCCAACCAGACCTACAAGTACGCGCTCACCGCACGGGAGATGGACGACGCCGGCACGCTGGTCGCCCCGCTGCGGGTGGGCCGGCCCGTCCACAAGGGCCTCGCCGCCTACGCGGCGATGGCGAAGGCGATCGCGGCGAAGGCGGGCGTTGCCGAGGACGACCTCCTGGAAGAGCTCGGCGGCGCGCTCGCCGACTACCTCGCCCCCTTCGCGCCGGAGCGCGCCGACCCCTACGAGCGCCTCGCGGCCAACCTGTCGATGCTCGCCCCCTTCCTCGGGCGCGTCCAGAAGGCTACCGACGGCGAGCCCGTGGACTACCCCGAATTCCTGCGCTTCCTCGTCCGCGAGGATCTCGCCTGGGCCCCGGGCCGGCGAACGCTGGTCCCGGCTCACGAGGAGGAGGTGCTCGACTCGGCGTTCTGGGAGGCGCTGCGCGTTCCCCTGTTCGTGCGCCGGGTCGGGCGTGCCGAAGTCGAGACGATCCGCTACGACGCCGACGCGAGCGACGAGGACGCCGTCCGCCCGCAGCCGCTCGGCGCCCGGGAGGCGGTCATCCTGGAGGTGGTCTGGCTCGGCATCGTGCGGGAGCGCGGTCTGCGCGCTGTTCTGTTCGCCGATCCCTGGACCGCCGTCGCGTCGGCGCCGTCAACCGAGACGGAGCCGGCGGAGCGCTTCGTCTTCGCCTCCGGGGTCCCGTTCCGTCACACTCTCACGATGCGCGACGGGGACGGCGACCTCGGCGTGGAGCTCGGCTCGGAGCTGGAGATCACCTGCCCCGTCTATCGGACCCACGTCGAAGCAACCGCCGACAAGGGCGACACGGGTCGGCTTTTCAGCCGCCTCGCCTATTCTGATCTCCAGGTTTCGCGCAAGCTGCGCATCGACGCCGACACGCTGCGCGAACTCGTCGAGCCGGGGGAGGACGTCCGCTGGCGGCGCGCGCTGCTGAATGCCCAGCCCTGGCCGTATGTGCCGGGCTTCGCCGTTCCCGAGGCCCTGCCGGATGCCGACGGAGCCGACGCGCCGCTCCTCGAGCGCATCGAGCACGCGCTGCTCGGCGACGACCTCGCCATCGTCAGCGCCTTCCTGGGGGAGCTGTCCGACCGCATGCGGGCGATGGACGCCCATCTCGCCCGGACCCGGCGCGACCGCCGGCTTCCGGACGCCCGTTTCCGCCGCCTGATGCGCAGCTGATCCCCATCCGAAAGGACCGAACATGACGACCGTCTACGTCGCCACCGACCGGCAAGGCCGCGCCTGCCTTCCGCACCGCTATCCCGACGGGCTCTACCGCGCTGTGCGCTACGTGCCCGGCGACCCGCGCTGGAAGGCGAAGGAGAACTACGTCCTGGTGCCGGAGCGCGACCTCCCGGCCGTGATGGCCGACCCGGACCTCTACGTCCGGATGTCACCGGCGGCGGACCCGCGCCGGCCCGCCCTGTTCCCGACGCGCGCCGTGGCGGCGAGCGTGCGCTGACGCGCGAGAGGGGCGCCGCGCGTTCGCGGCGCACCTCTCGGAGCCCTGCCGATCAGAGGCGCGCGCCGCGTCTCCGGCGCGTGGTCGGGAAGCCGCTGGCGTCGCGCGCCGGCGGCTTGTAGCGGCCGTGGTGCTCCGGCTGGGCGTAGCGGCGGGAGCGGCGGGTGCCGTGCTCGCCGTCCGCGAGGTCGGCCATGCGCAGCTTCAGCGGCGGCCGGCGCCCGGCGCCCACCGCGTGGAGCTGGGCCTCGAGGTTCCAGTGCAGGTAGTCCCGCAGGATGGTGATCGGGTCGCGCCCGACCAGGTAGGCGACGGCGACCGGGTCGTAGCCGGCGGCGAGCAGGGACGTGATGCAGTAGTGGCAGAGCGCGTGCGGGTCGCTGTCGAGACCGAGGCCCGCGTCGGCCATGGTGCGCCACCACAAGGTGTAGGGAAAATCCTTGTAGCGCTTGCCGCGGTTCTTCCCGATCGGCTTGTGGATCACGCCGACGACGCCGGCCGCGAGGTCGCGCCGGCGCCAGCGCTCGAGGAAGCCGAGCAGGTCGGGCATCAGCGCGGAGGTCAGCTGCGGCTTGCCCTGGTGGCGGGACATGCCGTAGCCGCCCCGGTGGATCAGCCCGCTCTCGACGTCGACGCAGCCGCAGTGCGGGTGCGGGCGCCAGAGCAGGCCGATGACGGCGTCGATCCGCGTCGCCGACTTCGACATCGTGATGACGGCGCGGCGGATCGGCTCGCGCCGGAGCCGCTCCTCGGGGGGGCGCAGCACGCGCGGCGCCGTCGCGGGGTCGACGCCGTCCGCGACGGGCTCGCGCGCCCAGCCGCCCGTCGCCGCGTCCCAGACGCGGCCGCGGGCGGCCCACAGCATGCGGGCGATCTCGTCGCGCGAGTACAGGCGCTCCCGGCCCGTCTTCGCCTGGGGCAGCACGATCTCCGGCGCCCAGGACACGCCGACCTCCGACTTGAACACCTTGAGGCAGCGGCGGAGGGCCAAGATGTCGAGGCGCAGCGTGGCGGGCGAGAGGTAGCGCGTCTCACGCTGGACCGTGAACCGCGCGTCCGGGATCCGCTGGCCGGCGTAGGCCCGGATGTTGCGCCCGACGAGGTCGCCGACGGTTCGGCCGGGAAAGTGCTTGAGGATGCGGTCCACCCGGCGCTGGAGGTCCGCGAAGGTCTCCCTGTCGCGCTGCGTCGCCCCGGGGCCGGGCCGCAGCTCGTCGAGCGCCCGCCCCGTCACCGCGGCTATGGGGATCGACTTGGGCGCGACGAGCCCGACGGCCTCGGCGCGGCGCTGCAGCTTCCACAGGTCGAACGCGCTCTGCGCCCTGGCGTGGTCGCCCTCGCGGACCCCCAGGGGCTCGAGCCACTTGCGTCCCTTGCGGACGTAGTAGATGCCCAGCGTGTGCTGCGCGCGCGCCGGGCGCAGATCGAGCCGGCAGCCGGCGCAGGGGTCCTCGCCGGCCGGCAGCGCCGCGATCGCGGTGCGCAGCTGGGCGTCCCGCGCCGCCTCCAGCGCGAGCCGGGAGGCGTCCGCGAGCGGATCCGCATCGTCCCGGCCCGGCACCGCCTCGCCGCCGGGCCGGGCCCCCGCCGCGGGCGGCGCGGCCGGCGCCGGGCCGCCGTCGTCGTCCTCGAACCAGGGGCGGGGGAGACCACCGTCCTCGACCGGGTGCGCGAGCCCGTCCCGGGCCCGCGCCCGGCTTTGCTTCGTCGTCCTCATGTGCTATCGTCCCTTGGCTGGACGCACCCCTCGCCGGCAAGCTCGTGGGTGCGTCGGTTGGATACCCGCGGGGCGGTTCGCGCCGCCGCCGCGTTTCGATGGGTCGGCCGGGCTTGCGCCCGGTCGGCCCTTCGCTTTTCTCGGCCCTCAGGCCGGGCGTCCGAGCGCCGCCAGCAGGCGGCGGGTCACGAACAGCCGGCGCCCGATCCGAACCGGGACCAGGATCCCGTCGCGGATGGCCGTCCTGAGCGTCGCGACCGTCACGACGCCGTCCGGCCACAGAAGGGCGGCCGCCTCCGGCAGCGTCATGATCTCGTCCGGGTCCCAAGATCGGGGATCCGGACGCCGCTCGACGCGGCGCTGCCGCCCGGGGCCGTTCTCAGGAAGCATGGTATTCTCCATCGCGCAAGTCCTCGCTCCTTGGTCGTTATCAAGTATTCGCGCGCAGTATTCGTCGCCGTCCGGCGCGCCCCCTGTCTGCGGTCCCGTCGAAAGGACAGGGCCGACTTGCCTTGCCCGCCGGCTTCTTTCGGGGCGGCGCCGCGGCCGCGCGGATGCACCGCGGCGCCGCCCGTCCTCGCAAGAATAAGCGATCCTATCCTTGTTCTTGCTTGGCGCGCGGCCGCGGACGGCACGCGCGCCGCCCGGCCCGCCGCTCCGCCTCCCGCAGCGCAGCGCGGCCGATCCCGGCGAGCGCGCGGGCCACCGCCTCGGCGTGGGCGCGCTCGCCCAGCACGGCCCGCAGCCGGCGCAGGCGCGCCAGCACGAGCCGCTCGTCGGGGGCGCTCCGATCAGCCACGGTCGCCTCCCGCGGATCCGGCCCGGCGGGCCCGGCGGCGGGGCGCGTGACGGTCGAGGATCGCCGCCGCCTCCGCGCCGCCGAGGTGGCGACGGGCGACCAGGGCCTCCGCCAGCGCCTCGATGCCGGCGCGGCGCCGTCGGACGAGGTCCACCGCCTCGGCGTGCAGGCGCGCCGAGGCGGCCTCGACGGCGCGCGCCAGGGCGGGGTCGCGCGCCAGCGCCGCCTGCCAGGCCCCGGGGTCGGCCCGGTGCAGCAGGGACCCGCCGAGCCCGTACGAGGTCCGCAGGGCGACGAGCGTCGCCGTGGCCTCGGCCAAGTCGGAGCGCGGCCCGCCGCCGGCGCCGGCGGACGCCTCCCCGAGCAGGACCTCCTCGGCGGCGCGGCCGGCCAGCGCGGCGACCACCCCGGCCTCCGCGTCCCGGCGCGTCGGCAGGCCCGCCTCGGGCGCGAGCACCGCGCCGGTGGAGCCGCCTCGGGTGCCGCGGGCCACCACCGAGACGCGCGACAGCGTCCCGAGCCCGAGCGCGTGCACGGCGGCGGCGTGGCCGGCCTCGTGCACGGCGATCCGCCGCAGCATCGCCGCCGGCCGGGTCTCGGGCGGGGCGGCCTGGTGCAGCAGGTCGCCGAACGCGAGCGGCCGGCCGGCCGCCGCCGCGTCGGCCCGGGCCCGCTCCACCCAGGAGCGGGCGACCGCGCCGGTCGCGCCCTCGCCCATGCCGGCGAGCCCGGCGAGGTCGGCGCCGGGGAGGTCGTCGCCGAGGTGCAGCCGCAGGATCCCGGCGAGCGCCTCGGCGTCGGGCGGGAACACCGGCACGATCCGCCCGAAGCGGCCGGGCCGCACCAGCGCGGGGTCTAGCAGGCCCGGGGCGTTGGTCGCCCCGACCAGCACGATCCGCGAGGCGCCCGACGCCGCGCCGTCGAGAAGCGTCAGGAAGTGGGTGACGAGGACACGGAAATAGTTGTCGTTCTTGTCGCGCCCGCCGCTCGACCTCGAGGGGACAGCGTCGAGTTCGTCGAAGAACAGGATCGCCGGGGCGGCCTGCTCGGCGCGCGAGACCGTCTCGGCGAGCGCCCGGCAGACGGCGTCGAGGTGGCCGTCGCCCGCCATCAGCGCGCCCATCGAGGTGGCGACGAGCGGCAGCCCGGCCTCGCGTGCGAGCGCCCTGACCAGCAGCGTCTTGCCCGTGCCCGGCGGGCCGGCGAGCACCGCCGGGTGCGGGGTCCACGGCCCGCCGGCGCGGAAGGCCGCGACGTCGCGGCAAAGATCGAGCGCCCAGTCCATGGCCTCGCCGTAGCCGCGCAGGTCGGCCAGCGCCGGCGGCGCCTCCCGGTCGCCGGGCCCGGCCGCGGCGGCCCGCGCCGCGGCGAGGCGGGCGAGGCAGGCCCGCGCCGTGGTCCCCGGGCGCAGCGCGGCGACGATCTCCCAGAAGCCGAGGCCGGCGGCGGCGGCGTCGGGGACCGGAGGGACGCGCCCGCCGCACACGGTTCGCAGCACGGCGCGCAGGGTCGCGCCCGAGGGCGGTGCGACCGCGATCCGCAGGTCGGCGGCCGAGACGAGCGCCGGCGGCAGCAGCGCCGCGGGGGCGTGCGAGATCCCGACCACGGTCAAGCCGGAGGACAGGCACTCGGCCACGTGCCTCTCGTCGCGCCCGGCCTCGCGGGCGCGGCGCTCCGAGCCGTCGCGGGCGACCGCGACGGCGCCCTCGAGCCCGGCGTGGCGCAGGGCGCCGCGGATCGGCGCGACCCACGCCGCCCCGGGCACCGCGACCACGACGGCGAGGCCCGGCTTCCCGAGCAGGATCCGTCGAGACCGCGGCGCCAGGGCGGCGGCGAGGGCGCGGTCCGCCAGCGCGCCGGCGGCGTCGGGGACCGGGGCGTCCGGCGACGCGTGGCCGCCGGGACCGGGCGCGGGAAGGCCCGCGACGAACTCATCGACGGCGTCGCCCGCCGGATCGCCGTCCTCCCCCGGCGCGGAAGGGTCTTCGGATCTGTCCTTGAGCGCCTTCAGGGGGCTCGGGTGGCTCGTGTCGTATCTGCGCTTTCGGGCCATGGCTGGTCGCCTCGCATGGCGGTGCGGCCGCGGCGCGCGTCGGGGCGCGCCGGCGCGCCTCCGCCGACTTGCAGGAAAAGGGGAACGGTGATCTCGCGCGCCGGGAGGCCCGGGCTTGACGGCCGCGGGGCGTCAGGTCGCGCGCGCGGCCGGCCGCGCGGCGGCGGCCGGGGCGAAGCGTTTAGGCGGGGCGGGATCGGGTCTGGCCACGGGCGGATCCTCGGCGGGCGACCTCCCGTGCGGGCGCGCGGCCTCAGGCCGGGCGGCGGGATCGCCGGAGGACGGCGCGATCCCGACGGCGGGGGGCCGGTTTCGGGTCGCGGAGGATGGCGGCGTGCACGGTCATGCGAACATATAAGGAACAATTTAAGGCGATGTCAACGCCGATTTTGGGACGAGACCGGATTTCGCTCTGCGCGCCGAGCAGCATAGTTAACGACGGGGCACGGCGGGAGCGCGCCGCTAGGCCGGATAAGGGAGGCGTCCATGGAGCTTACGTTGGACGAGAGGGCCTTTCTCGCCCACCACGGAATTCCGCTTTCGGCGGTGTTCGACGCCTCGGGGCTGTCCAAGTCCGAATGGCGGGAGCGGGCGCGAGCGGAAGGCAAGCCGGTGATCATCGGATCTCCCTGCGCGCGCGGCGGGCATCGCCTCCGCACCCGGTCCGGCCACTGCGTGCAGTGCGACAGCAGCAAGTTGGCCTACCATCGCCGGCACGGAAAGCCGGGCTGGGTCTACGTGGCCGGCTCGCTGCGCGGGAAGGTCGTCAAGATCGGTTCGACGGAGAACGTCCGGGACCGCGAGCGGTCGCTTTGCGCAGAGGCCTACGCCGGTCTCGACGACTGGGAGATGCTCTTCCACCTTTACCTGCCCAACGCCGGCGAAGTCGAACTCAGGGCGCTCGCGCTGCTTGGCGCGGCGGGCGCGGGGCTCGCCTACGCGAAGGAGGGGCGCAGCCAGAAGGCCTCCGAGGTGCGTCGCTGCTCGACGGCCGAGGCGCTGCAGGCGATCTACGACGCTCTGGACGGCGCCCGGATCGAGGGCGATCCGTGGCTCTCCAAGCGGAACGGCCTGTACGACTGGCGCCCGCCACGGTGAGCGCGTGCCGGCTCACGCCTCGCGCAGCGCGCTTAGCAACCTGCCGTCCGGCATCTCCGCCCATTCGTAGATCTGGATCGCCGTCCACCCGGTGACGCGGCAGCCCCAGTCGTTGAACGACATCCGCTCCCCGCCGAACTCGACATGGCGGCCGTCCACCACCACCGCTTCGCTTCCCGGGCGCCCCTTGATCGTCAACCGCATCCCGGCCCGGAGCAGCCCCCGCTCGATCATTTCGGTCGTCCGCATGAGGCGGCGCTTCCTGCGAGGCGCGGCCCCGACCGCCTCCGCAGGCGCGTCCTCGACCTCGATCTCGGCAGCGGCGTGCGCGACCTCCTGCGCGGCGAAGGCCGGCATCGGCTCGCCGGCGGCGCCGTTCGCCGTGCGATGCGGCTGCTCGATCACGTCGCAGACGCCCGGACAGTCGACGCGCAGGTGCGCGCGGCGGAGCGAGTTCCGGACGTCGCCCATGCTCAGGCCCCCGCTCTTCTTCGCGATGAGGCGCAGGAAGGCCTCGTCCGTCGGCAGTCCCTCCAGGACCTGCCGGACCTGGCGATCCACCCGCCATTCGGTCCAGAGCTCGTCGATGGCGCGCTGGCCCATCCGCTCCCGGCCGATCAGGGAGAGGCTCCGGACCTTGGCCGGGATCGGCGCGTCGTCGTCCAGGACGACGCTCAGGAAGAGCTTTTCCTGCACCTCGACCTGGGCGTGGACCTTGTAGAAGCGGTACTCGTTGCCATTGGTCAGCACGCACCAGTCCACGCCGCTGGTGTTGGCGTAGTTGATCGTCTGCACCATCCACTTGCGCTCGTCGAGGCCTTCCCCGAGCGCCTTCGCCTCCACGAAAAGCACGGGGGTGCGGTTCAGGAAGAGGGCGTAATCGACCGGGTTGTCGGAAGGATTGTGCCGATACTCGTTGCGAACCTCGTCGAGGTCGTCGATGTCCCAGCCGAGGGCGCGCAGCAGCGGCGTGATCAGGACGCGGATCGTGTCCGCCTCGGTCGGCCGCGCCACCCGGCGCTCCCGCAGGTCCTTGATCCGCGCCCGCAGCCGCTCGATCGTGCTTTCGATCTCGTTCAATGCCCCGCCCCCGCGATCGCCCGATCGGATTCGTCGGGGAGCATAGCAGTTCAACGTGGGCGCGCGAACAGGTGCGCTCACAGGCCGTGCCTCTCGCGGTGCTTCGCCAGGTAGAACGGGTCGGGGCGCAGGCTCTCGTCCGCCGGCGCGATGATCCGCTTCCTCTGATCGCCGATTAGGCCACGCAGCGCGGGCGGGATGCTGTTGTCGGAGACGATGAGCGACAGGTCGTCCCGGATCCCGATCAGGCCGCGGTCGAACATCCAATGGAATGTTGGCTCAGCGCGACCCCGTTCTGCACGACGTCGGGCCCGCCGTACTCGACCGCCCAGATGTGGGCGGCGTGGACCTCCGGTCGGCCCCCGCCGTTGCGGAGCGCGAGCCCGGTCACCGCGCAGCGGAAGGCGTAGGCCTCGCGGACGTTCGCCCTGAAGCTCGCGTCGCGGACTTTCCGGTTCACCAGGATCTGCTCGACCCGGCGCTCCAGGTCGTCCCTCGGAAGGTGGAGGAGTTCCCGCGTCTCCGGATCCCGGACCGCCTCGTCGAGGTCGTGCAGGGCGACCTTGGACGGGTCGAAGAGGTCGCCCAGGCCGGCGACGACGATCGCCGCGAAGTCCGGCGCCGGCAGGCCGCGGATCGAGTTCTGAAGCAGCCCCTTCGCGCTCTGGGGCGCCTCGATCCGGCTCTCCCGATATGACCCGTCCGGCCTGCGCAGCGGAACCGGGACCCGGAACGGCATGAAGTCGTCCACCAGCGCGAAGTGGTGCCCCGGGCGCCCCGTCTCTTCATCGGGCACGATCTCGCGCAGACGCGCCGTCGCGAAATAGGCGTTGCGCCCGCGCCCCTCGGCCGCCCGGCGCGGCTCGTAGTAGACGATGCGCTTGCCCAGCGCCGCCGTCGCCGGCTTCAGCAGGCCGTGCGGAAAGTGGTACCGCGTCTCGATCCGGTCCTCGTAGCCCGTCCCGCGCGACGCGTTGAACACCGCGTACGGATACTCCACGACGGCCATTCGCCCCTCCGACCCCGCTCATGCGCTCGGGCGATCCTAGCACCACCGCTACGCCTCCGGGATGAATGCGCGCCCGATCGCCCCAAGTGGCGTGCGTAAGGGGATAACAACGAATAACGGCTAGGAGATAACGCGGGATAACGCCGGGAGGATAACGCCATGGTGGACCGCGCCCAGGTCTTCGACGCGGCCGACGAATTGCGCCGGCGCGGAGAGGACCCGACCGTGCGCCGGGTTACGGCCCTGCTCCCGACCGGCGGGAGCCCCAACGCGGTTGGGCCGCTGTTGAGGGAATGGCACAAGAAGCGGGACGACGAACCCGCCGAGCGCCCCGAGATCGTGGACCGCGCCTACGCGGACTTCCTGTCCCGCGTCTGGATCCTGGCGCGGGCGGAGGCGCGGCGGTCGCTCGAGGAGGCGCAGGCGAAAACCGAGGCGATGGACGGTCGCCTGATCGAACTCGAGACGCAGGTCTGGGATAGAGACCTCCAGCTCGACGAGCTTCGGCTGGAGCGCGAACTCGTGAGCCAGGCGAACAGGCGCGAGCGCGAGGACCGCCGCGCCGCCGAGCAGAGGGCGGCGGACCTCGCCGCGGCGCTCTCGGCGGAGAAAGTGGCCCGACGCGCCGCGGAAGCCGCGGCCGCCGAGGCCGTTGCCGAGGCGACCGGGAGGAGGCCCCGGGCGGCAAGGGACGAAGCCCCTTGGGTCGAGTTCGGCGCCGCTGCCGAGCGCGTGATCGAGGCCGCCGGGAAGGAACTTACCACGCAGGAGATCCTCGACGCGCTGGAGCCCGCATTCCGGCTGCGGCTGATCACCGCTCTCGGCCGGGACGGCGAGGCCAAAGTTCGGCAGTGGCTCACGAGGAGGGCGAGGGACGGCGAGGGCTTCAAGGCGATCACGCCGCGCGGGCCCAGGCGGCCTCCGCGCTACACCACGTTCGCGCTCTCGGCGGCGCGCCGGGCGGCGACCGCGGCCGCCATGGCAGAGATCAGGCGAGGTGGGCGGTCGGGCGGCGTGGATTGACCTGCCGTTTCTTGCTGGTGGGGATCAGGGCATATTCGCCCTTTTGGGTGTCGAACGCAGCTTCAGGCCGGGCGCCGGGATCTCCTTAAGACTGCGCGATCCCGGCGGCGGGAAGCCGGTTTCGGGTCGCGGCGTCCGCGGTAAGACGAACAGATTAGAAACGAATTCGAGGCGATGTCTCCGGTTGTACGCAATGTCGTCGAGGAAGAAGTCGAGGTCGAGGACGTCGAGCGTCATGGGTTGCCCGAATGAGCAGGCGCTATCAGTCGAGAATGCGCCGGATGTTATCCGCGGAGGGCGACATGCCCGCGTCCGTCATCTCGACGAGCAGGATGAGCTTGTCCTGGAGACGCGAGAGATCCATGGTTCGAGTGCCCGGAGGCAGTCGGTAAGGATCGGACTGACGGCGCATCAGGCAAAAGAAGGCGTCGAGGAAATCGTCGAACGTTGCCACAGCGCGGCGATGCCTGGCTAGATCGCGGCTCTGGCGGAGAACGAGGAGGGTGGCGAGCTGCGCAACCTGCTCGCCTGCATCCTTCCTTATCGCCCGGAATACCTTGTCCTGTCGGCTGAGGAGGTCGGCGATCTCCTGCGGACGAGCCGATGTCGAAGCCACGCCGCGGTGGTGGAGCGAGTGCGCGTGCTCGTGCAGGTCGACCAGGCGGTCCAGCGAGTGCGGCTTGACGTCGAGGACCTCGGCGGCGCGCGCGATGCCGCGGGGCCACTTCGTAATGGTGCCCGTGTCCGGATCGTAGCGCCCGAGCGCTTCCTCGTAGTCGAGGCGCTCCATCCCTTGGTGCGCCCACGAGGGCGGGTCGTTCGGATCCTCGACCATCCTGGGCGAGTGGCCAAATCGGTGGTGGCGACCCAGCGCCCGACCGACGCTCTGTTCTGCGGACGCGCCGAACACCTCGTTCGCAATGTCGAGGATTTCGTCGTCGTTTACGCATGTGTGCTCGTCGGCGGCGGTCTTCATTCCGAGCCTCCTTGCGGTCGGGTTCGGTCGAAAGCCCAGCACATGTCGCGGCGGGCGTGCGAACAGGTGCGGTCGGCTGGTCTTTGCCCTAAGAAGTCGGGCCCTTTTTGCCCCGTGGTCCGTTTCGTCGATCCTTGCGGTGATCGGCGCGCCTGTAGCGAAATGATAAAATTTGGATGCGTGGGCTTGCGCGGGTGCCGAAGAGGGCTCCCGCTGCTTGCGATCGCTTCGCCGAACCCGCATCATTGCCGTGTTGCGGATTCGGGGGCGGCATCGTGCATCACGACGCTCGGTTCAGGCCGAAGGATAAGCTCGCGCGTCTTCGCGAGCACCAGGCGGATGCGCGCAGCAGCAAGGCTGAACTTGTCGCCCGCATGCGCGAGAAGCAGGCCGCGCCGCCGCCGCCCAAGCTCGATCCCGCTCCGAGGCCCAAGCCGTCCGCCCCGGCGTGCCGCCGGCGCGCGCCCCTTCCCGGGGGCGTTCGCGGAGCCGACCTGTCGTTCTTCCACGTATCGGATACCAGCACGAAGTTGGCTCCGGTAGCGGGCGCGAGCGCAATGATCGACGCGGTGTTCGCGGCGGTCGGCGACCAGACCGATCGCGTCGTCTTCACCTGGCCGGACAAGCTGCAAAGCCCCCTCGGCGCGACCCTTGCGGCAGCGTTGGCCTTGCACGAGGCCGACCTCGCAAGGCCGGTGACCATCGCCTTTTACCCCTACGGGCTGCGTCTCAAGACGGAGCTGCGCCGTCTCTTCGTCGACGAGGTCGACCTGGCCGCTCGAGCTCTTGCGCGGATCACAAGCCGGGAGAAATCCGAGTGGGGAGGGCCGATCTACCACTACGATTATCTCCTGCGGGCAACCGCCTCGGCCAAGGTCTCCGGTCGAAAGGCGGGCCTCGGCGGGGAGCCGGTCCTCAGCCCCAACCTGTTCGAGCTCGTTCCGATCTTCGAGCCGTCCGATGACGCGCAGCCACCCTATTCGCGGGGTGCGCGAAACTTCCTGGCGGATCTCGGGGGCAAGCGCGAGCTTCTTCGGGAGAAGCCGCAAGCCGCGAGTTGCGCTTCGGACGCGTCCGGCGCGCCGGTCTGCGTCTTCGGCCTGCCCGAGGACGCGCAGTCGATGGACCGATGCCTCCGGTTCACCCGGCGGTTGCGAGCCGAGACCGACGTCGTCGTCGTCGATCTGACCCGGGCCGATCTCCGGAAGGTGGCCGAGACGATGTCGCGGCTGCGCAGGGTCAAGAACTCGTTCGCCACGAACGTCGGGGGCAGACCGGCCTTCGTCGTCGCCTGCGCCGACCCGTTCCTCGCCGATCGCTGCCGTGAGATCCTCGCCGACGCGACGAGCTTGGACGCATCGGCGGCTGGCCTTCCCCTGGTCAGCGCGGTCCTCAAGACGCAGTCGGTCGATTTCTCGACGACCGACGGCCCGCTCCCGGGCCGTGACGCGCCGAAGGTGTCCGTTCTCGTGAAGACGGCACAGGTCGCGAAGGCTCGCAAGGAGTGGCTGCCCAAGGCTCGCGATCTGCAGACGGCCGGCTGCCCGGAAGCCGCCGAAGCGATTCGCGGCGGGATCGCGTTCCTCCAGGAGGTAGCCTCTCTACCCGTCGGGTACGACTTCTTCATCCAAAGCGTCGAGGGCGCGGAGGAGGAGCGCCGGGTCTCCGTCTGGGGGGCAAAGCGCTTCAAGGAGATCGAAGTCGCGAGCATGCTCATGAGCGCCGCCGACGAGGCAGGTCCCTTTCGGGAGGATCTCGTCGAGTTCCGGCGGTATCTGCTCGACGCCTTGAAGGCGTTCCGCCAGACCACGGAAGTGAGCGAGTGCCTCCGGGACTTTCTCGAAAGGGCCAGCAGGAAGGCCAACCGAACCGTCGTGGTAGTCCGCAATCCGATGATCGAGGACGCCCTACGGGAGTTCATCGACGAGGGCGGCTTCGACGGCGTCGAGGCGAAGCGCCTGCTTCGGAAGCTTACTCTTTGCACTCCCCGCACCGTCGACGTCGCCGCGGTGGACGTGCACGGGTCGGCGCGCGTCGACACGCTCGTCGTGCTGCAGCCCACGATCGAATGCGTGAAGCGGATCGCCTCGCTTCCCGTGCTGCCAGAAGTGGTCCTGGTCGGTGACGCGGGAGCGTTGGGCCGTGCGCGACAGCATTTGGTGAACGTCAAGCACCTGGTGCCCGAGCTCGCCGCGCGGCTGGAGGCCTTCATCGTCCCGCTGGCCGTGTGCGACGACCCTGACGACGGTGGCACCCTGGAGGGAGACGCCCAACTGCCGTTTTCCACGGCGATCACGCTCGACTTCAGCGGAAGCGGGCAGGCGGGCGGCTCGGACGGGCCAAAGGTCGTCATCCGCACCACGGGCGGGTACCAGCTGGTCTACCGAGCCCAGGGCGAATGCGTGGTGCGCCGCGACGACAGGAACGCCCCTTTCCACCAAATCGAAGCCGGCAAGGTCGCAGCCGGCGACGAGATCATGATCATGACAGGCCGCCTCGAGGAGCGCCTCGATACGCTGCTCGGTCCGGTAGAAGCGGGAGACGACACGTTTCTAAGGTTGTATCGCTCCCATGTCCAAGACCGCGCCGACCAGCTTCCGGGCAAGGTGATGCGGGAGAAGGCCTGCCACTTGCTCGGCCGCATGCACGACCTCGCTCGCGCGAACGGCAGCGACGGCGGTAGGCCCTTCGGCAAAAACGAGCTTCAGAACGTAGCGCGCTGGCTTTCCGCTCGGCCCGACGACGAGAGCCGCCAACCTCGCGCGCCGCGCGAGAAGCGCGCCTTCCGCTACTTCATGACCGCCTTGGGCGTGGACGAGGCGCTCGCGGCGCAGTTCTGGGGCAATTCCATCGTAAGGACCCGGGCCGAGAACGTGAGCGCGGGGTTTCGGGAGAACCAACGCGCGATGCGGTTTCTCGTCAACCCGCATCAATTCTACGCCCGCTTCACCGAAGAGCGCGCCGAGCTTCGGGTCCTGTGGGACGAGATGGCGACTGCGTTCGAAGAAGTCGTCTCCTGCGTCAAGGAAGGATAGGGGCATGATCGTGCAGGGCAGCTTCAAGCTCGTCGACGTAGACAAAGCGATTCCGTCCTTCGACGAGCGGCACGAACTCAAGGAGGCGATCTGCGACGCTCTCATCGAGATGACCCATGCTCGCGCAGGCGGTCTCGGGCCGGCGGGCGAGGTGGTCTACGGGGTCAAGCCGAGCGACTGGTTCGTCAGTGATTTCCTGCTGCCGAGGTTTACCGGAAGCGGCCGTGACGACACGTCGGATATCCGCATCGCCGTGCATGGAGTGGAGTTCAAGATCGAGGCCGGCTCCCGAGGGACGCTGAGCGTCGCGCCCGAGTTCGCCGTCTACGTCCGCGTCCTTCCGACCTGGGAGGACTTGGCCGATCCGGCCCGGGAACTGCCCCCGAAGCCTCGGCTGAAGGAAGGCGTCCGCAGGGACATCTACCAGCAAGCGAAGTCAAAGGCGCAGGCGGAAAGAAAAAAGGATGGCGAGCAGCGCAAGCTTCGAGATTTGATCTCGCATTTCTCAAGAGAGTTGATGCTGGAGCGTGGAATTCGTCTCGACGGATCAGACCAGCGCAGCGTACTGATTAAGGTCGAGGAGGCTCTGGACGGTCGTTCGGATTCGGAGCCTGGGACGGATTCGGTAGAAGCGGGGCCGGTCGCAGTCGTCGAGACCTTGGGGGAGAGCGACACAGCGCCGGACAACGTCACGGTCGAAGAGGAGATACCGCAGAAGTGGCGGCGGCTGCCGATCAGGGTGCCAGAGTTCGCTATCGACCTCCAGGCCGACGATAGGCGCCGTGGGGAGGCGACCGCCGACTACGGGAACTCCCTCGCCGAGGCCATCCGCTCGGCATACGCGGAGTTCCTGGGCAGCGACGACGGGCGCGCGTGGGCTTGGCGTCCGCGCCGCTTCCCACCGAGCGCCTTCAGATCGCGGGAGCGCTGGGAACAGGTCCTGATCGCCGTGCGGCAGGACGCGCCGAGCATGAGCGATCTCTGCCCGGCGCAGCAGCCGACGTTCGCCGTCGAGTGGACCCCGGATCCGCTGGATCCATCGACGATCAGCGTTCGGCTCGCGCTCGAGCACGGCAGGGCGGCCGACGTCGGGGAGAACGGGCTGTTCCAAGTCGCGATGCGCGTCAGCGTTCCCCGCGCGGCGCTGCGTCCCTTCACCCTGGAGCGGGTTCGACCCTCGTACTCGATCGCCGGGTACATGGAGGTCGACGCCGCGGGGGTAAACTGCGGCGTCGAGAGCGCCAACGACGAGGGAAGCGTCGCTCTCACCACGACCTGGGCTCCGCGCTATCATCTGCCCCGCATCGTGCCGAACGAAATCGCCGATTTCGACGTCACCTATCTCGGCCTGTCCAACCCGGCGCGCTCGGCTGCCTCCCTCGAGCCGCTCCCAGACAGCTTCGTCGATTGGATCGAGGACACGGTCGGCAAAGTCGACCCGGAGCGCGGGCTCGACCCGGCCGACGCGGCGTCCCGCGAGCGCGAGCGCGAGAGCTTCGCGAAGAACATCGAGGATTGGGGACGCGAAGTCGAGGCGCTTCGGGCCGGCATAGCACTCCTCAAGGAGAGCGAGGGCGCCTTCCGTCAAGACCCGGCAGACCGCAGGGCGATCCCGTTCCGGGCTTGGCTTCTGATGAACCGCACTTTCCTCCAGGCAGCCCGGCGGAGGGGCTGGAAAGAGAGCGAGGCCGGCTGGCGTCTATTCCAGCTGGGCTTCGTTCTGAGCGGCTTGACCGCCGTCGCCACGCGAATGGAGGAGTTCCACGGCCACTACGCCGCCGAACGGGACGAGAGGGTCTCCCTGCTCTACTTCGCGACCGGAGGCGGCAAGTCGGAGGCCTTCTTCGGCCTGCTCATCTTCACCCTGTTCTTCGACCGGATGCGCGGCAAGCACCGCGGGGTGAGCGCCTTGATGCGGTACCCGTTGCGCCTGCTGACCGCCCAGCAGGCGCGGCGTCTCGCGCTCCTCCTCGCCGAGGCCGAGGTGATCAAGGCAGACGAAGGCATCGGCGGTGCACCGTTCGAGATCGGCTTCTGGGTGGGAGGGGCGAGCACTCCCAACTCGACGCTGGACAGGCACGGCAAGATCCGGGAAGGCCTCAAGGACGTGCCCGAGATCGGTCCTTCCGCAAAGGCTGAGGAGGCGAAGGCACTCGCCAAGGACGGCTACAAAGCGGCGCTGAGGGACTACAACAAGCTGCCGACCTGCCCCTTCTGCGGCAAGACGACCGGCTTGCGCCTGTATCCGAAGCGCGAGAAGCGGCTTGGCATCGTCTGCTTCGACGATGGCTGCCGGTGGAACAAGATCTCCCGCCGTTCCGGAGCACTGGAGCCCCTGCCGTTCCTCCTCACGGACCGCGACATCTATCGCCGCGCGCCGGCCATCCTGCTCGGCACCGTGGACAAGCTCGCCCTCATTGGCCACCATCCGCTCACGATCAATCGATTGGCGTCGATGTTCGGGACTGCGCGTTGGATCGCAAGCGGAACGGGCCTGCTCGAGTCGCCGCACCTTCACGACGAACTCAAGGGATCGCCGCCGGCGGGGAAATCCCCGGTAGGCCCGGCCTATCGGGGCGGCGAGGAGGTCTTTGTCGATCCCGTACCGGCGATCATCGTCCAGGACGAGGCGCATCTGCTGGAGGAAAGCCTCGGCACCTTCGCTGGCCTCTTCGAGACCACGCTGTACCAGTGGTTCCGCTCCTTGCGCACCATCCTTGGCTCACGCATGGCCACCGTGCCGGGAGCGCCCACCCAGGTCCGAATGCCGAAGGTGATCGCGGCGACCGCGACGATCAGCGATCCAGAAAAGCAGGTCGAGGCTCTCTACCAGCGCGAGGTGGAGCGCTTTCCGCAGCCCGGGCCGGAGCTGCACCGCAGCTTCTATGCGGCTCCGCGGGCCTTCGAGGGCGCGGCGCGCGAACGCGAAGGCTGGGCTTCGAACCCCGCGGATTCGGAGTGGCTCGCGCCTTGGGCGCGCGTCTACGTGAGCCTGATGACGAACGGGCGCCCCCACACCGTCACGACGGTCACGATCCTCAGCGCCTTCGCGGCGATCGTCACACGGCTTCTTCGGGACCTGTGCGCGCCCGAAGAAGCCCGGAAGCGGTCCGCGGTCGAGGATTTGGTCGCGTCACTCAGGCGCGGCCCGCTACGGCAGCGCCACGAGGCGGCGATCAGGGCGCTCGACGCGGCCGGGCGCCACGACGTTCTGGCGTCGGTGGTCGACCTGCATCGCGTCGCCCTGACATATGTCACGAACAGGAAGGGCGGCGACCAGATCCTTTCGGCCACGGCGGCAGTCGCGGACCAGGAGCACCGTTCGATCGGTCAGCCGTATGTGGTCGACGATCTGAGAATGCGCCTGATCAGCGGAGGCGTCGACGCCGGCGAGATCGAAAGCATCGTCAAAGAAGCGGAAAGGCCCTTCGACCCGACAACGATGGATCTCTCAGACGCGCTGCGCATGATCGTGGCCACCTCGGCCATATCTCACGGCGTGGACGTGGAGCGGTTCAATTCCATGTTCTTCGCCGGCATGCCCACCGACATAGCGGAATACATCCAGGCGTCCTCGCGCGTGGGGCGCACCCATGTCGGGTTCGTGATGCTCGTCCCGACGCCGCAGGCGCGTCGCGACCGGTACATCGCCGAGGTTCACGAGCCCTTCCACCGCTTCCTCGAACGCATGATCGCGCCGCCTGCGATCGAGCGCTGGGCCTCCCGGGCGGTGCGGCGGGTCATCCCCTCCATTATCCAGAATTGGCTCGTCGGCATCAAGACACAGGAGGAATTCCAACGCGCGCCCGCCGACATGAAGCACTCGGTGCCGCACTTCACGCAGCGCCGCGAGGTCAAGCGCCTCAAGGACAAGTTGGGTGCGACCGAGTTCAAGCGCGCCCTCACCGAGCATGTCTTGGCGGCAATCGGCGTCGACGAGGTCGTCGGGGGAGCGGGTTCCGACCGGGAAACCTACGAGGCGCTGGTGGCCACGCAGATCGACCGATTCGTGGAGAACATCGACGAGCCGCATGCGGCGGGAGAAATGGATGCCTTTTGGCAGTTCAACGCCGCGCAACTCGACATGCCCATGACTTCGTTGCGCGACGTGGACGCACCCGGACGGATCACGCCTTTCGCCCAGTTCGGGAAAGTGGATGCACTGAAGCAGGTGAAGGAAACCATGCAGTTCATCCGCCGAGGCGGCTCGAACTAGCGCAGCCGGGGAGCAGGCAAGTCCATGAGCGATTACGAAATGAACCGCTCCCGAACCCAGGTCGGGATGACGTACGCACCCGGAAGCTTCTTCTCGTTCGAGGGGGGGATGGGCGCGTGCCACGCCCGGCCGGTGAAGGCGTCGACTGCCGAGAGCCTTGGCGACCTGGTGGAGACGCAGATACTCGAACTCATCGAGGAACGCGCCCGTTCCTGGCTCGAGCAGGCCATGAACGCCGTTCGGACCGCATCGCAGCCGCCGATAAGGGAGGATCTGGTCCTCGGCGGCGGCTTTCGGTCCCGGCAGGGCAACATCGAGCTCCTGCGCGACAGCTTCAAGTTCCTGGTGCCGGACCGGGTCGGCTACGAGCCGATGCCCATGACCTTCGTCTGCCGCCGCTGCGACCTGCTGCAGGCCTTTGGATCGGTCAAGGAGTTTTGCGCCAAGCGCGCTTCGATGAGAGATAATTGCCCCAGCGGAGCCGCTTCGTGCGCCGACAGCTGGGAGCAGCTCGACGTCGCCTTCGTACACTGGAGCGGCGGGTTCGAGCCAATCACTCTGAAGGTGAACCGGTGGGATCCGAACGACCGCGCCGTCGACCGGCGCTCGGTGAGATGCGTCTGCGGCGGCGAGCGCTTCAAGCTGCTCAGGCCTGCGCCGGTGTTCTCCAAATGGCGCCTGGAATGCACGGCCTGCTCGCTCGCGCAGCCGCTGCCCGAAGAGCAGGATCGCCAAACGCTCGAGGTCATCGGGGAGGGGATAAGCACCGGCTCACACTGGCGGATCGAAAGCAACATGGAGCCGATCTCGATCCGAGCGAACGCGGCATACTATGTCCAAGCGGACAGGCTTCTCGTCTTCGTCGACGACAAGTGGTTCAAGATGCTCAGGCTGCGGCAGAACGATGCCCTCGCCGAGTTCCTGGCGCTGGAGTACGGCTACCCGCAGACGCCGCTCAGCGATGAGCAAAAGGAAGACGTGCTCGTGCGGGCCGGACGGGGCGGGCTCTGGAAGAGCTACAAGGATCTGCGGGCCATGCTTCATACCCACGAGGAGGCGGGGAATGAAGCCGGGACACAGCCGCTGCGCGACGCGTTGCGGGCGATGGAGGCCCAGTGGGCCGACGATCTCCCTATGGAAATGGTGCCGAGCCCCGTCCTGACGCGCGCGGTCCGAGAGCGGCAGAACTGGATGCGCAGATACGATCCTATCCGCCAGGCTGTCGAGCACAAGACGTTGGCCGAGACTATTCTTGGGCCGAAAGGGCTCCGGGGCGTCGTCAACGTCCGGCACCCGGACAAATCGCTGTTGCCCGGCCTGCGCGCAGCGGACGAGCAGGCAGCAGTCTTGAAAATCGGAGAGGCACTCGATCTGCTTGGGATCGAGGACATGCGCATGGTGCGCGAGTTCCCGGTTTGCGAGTTCTCTTTCGGCTACACGCGCACCTCACCGGATCCAGTTCTCGAAAGGAAGAAGAACAACATCGAGATAAACCTGCCTGTTCGGCTCAATTTGTTCGATCGGGTCTACATAACCGAGGATGAGGGGGCGAGGCGTCCAATTTACGTCCTGCGACAGGACAACGAGGCCTTTTACGTCAGATTGGACGAGGAAATCGTGCGTCGCTGGCTGGAGGCAAACGAATTCTCCATAACCCTGCCTGGCCCGCATGCCAAGCTTGGCGCCATGCTGATCGAGGAGTTCGCCTCGCAGCCCTTCTCCAAGTGGCTGGACGAGTACCGTGGTAAGCCGCAGGCGGGTTCACGCAATCCCTACGCTTACGTCTACACGCTGCTCCACACCATGGCGCATCATCTGATGCACGAACTCGCTCAGGTGTCGGGCCTGGACCTCGGGAACATGAGCGAACACCTGTTTGTCCCAGACCTCGCCTACGTCGTCTACCGGCGGGGAACCACCATGGATCTCAATTACCTCAGTTCCGCCTGGCGCGCCTGCACGGATCCCACCGTCGGCAACGCCGTTCTTCGACGGATGCTGGACCCGGCCTCGCTTCGCTGCGGGTCGGGTTCCCTTTGCGACAACCGCGGCGGGGCATGCCCGGATTGCATATTGATCCCCGAGGTCAGCTGCATCACGCGGAACGCTCTTCTCAGCCGCTCGGTCCTGCGTGGGGTGGGTCGTCCGCACTGGGATCTTACGTCCCCAGGCTCCGTAGCCGGGTATTACCAGGTCGCCGCCCAGGTCGCGCGTGAGCGGCGGGGAACTCCCGCGCCATGACCGGGGGGCAAAGGTTTCTGCAGGAAATTGTCGAGGCTGTCGTGGACGGCGGCGCGGACCTATCCCGCGTGGCCGCCGTCCTCAGGGCCGCCGGCGCAGGGACCACGTCTGTCGTCAGGTCCGAATGGATGGTGGCCAGAGGCATCGACGTCGAGAGGGACGGTGAGGCCATACGAGCCATGGGCGTGCTCGCCGGTCTCGGCCTCTTGAGGCCCGTCGAGGGCGGCTGGGTTTGTGCTCCGGGCAGCCGTCTCGCGGAGTTGGCTACGGCCCTGCAAGGCGCCGCAGCGGCTTGGAATGTCGCGCGCAAGAAGCTGGCACCCGACATCGCGGTCACGCTTCCGACACGGCCGAGCGCGTTGGACGATGCTCTGCGGCAAGTGTCCCTCGACCATACCCGCCTGATCACGACGGACGAAGCCCTCGACGAACTCGCGGCGAAGGCGATCGACGAGCTTGTCGTCGTCACGCCCTTCGTCAACGCCGCGGCGGCTCCATCCCTCGCAAGGGTCTTCGACGCCACGCGCGCCAGGAGCCGCGTCCTGGTCGTGCGCAACTTCCAACGAGTCAAGCCATCGCTGGAGACGGTCGCCTCCCATCTCGCCGGCGTCCGGATCGTGGACTACCATCGCGTGATCGATGCCAGCGCCTATGAGACATTCCACGCCAAGGTCGTTCTTGCCGACAGCGACTGCGCTTACGTGGGCTCCGCGAACTTCCTGCGGTACGCTCGATCGAGCGTGGAGCTTGGGGTAGTCCTGAACGGTGGCATAGTGCGGGTGGTCGCGGGGCTGGTTCGAGCGATTCGCGACGTCGCGAGCCCATGTGAGCTGGGATCATAGCGGGGGGCTGAGGTGTTCCTGGGACCGAAGATCTGCGGGACGGAGGAAATCGGCGAGGTCGGTCGCGCCTGCGCTCCTGCCTCGCGATCCACGTCGCCGGGCCTTCTGCGCCTCTACCTCGGCGAGTTCCGACGCCTGGCCGCTCGTCGCCAAATCGGGGCGCCTCTGGCGTTCTGTCGCGACCTGTACGATGCCTCTCTCGAACGCGATCCGGGCAATGATCATTGCACCGGGCCGCGTGCGCTGATCGACGCCTTGCGGGGCATGGAGCCGGACGAACGGGACTACGCGATCGCCACCGGTTACGCATTGACCATGGACGCGCAGCTTCGGCAGCGGCGCGGCGTGTTTTTCACCCCTCCTCCGCTCGTTCGGCACCTTATCCAAGCTATGGTCGCACACGGCCTAGATCTGAGAAGACACCGGATCATCGATCCGGCGGCGGGAGGTGCGGCCTTCGTCGTCCCGCTTGCGCGCCGACTCCTCGAGCTCTCCGTCGGAAGCTCACCTGATCGTCGGGTCGCCGACCTGCGGAGCCGCCTTGCTGGAGTGGAGGTCGAGGGCGATCTCGGACGGCTCGCCAACCACATGATTCGGCGAGCGGTGGAAAGGGAGCTGCTTTCGTTCGGTCCTACCGCCGAGGAATGCGGTCTCGTTCGCGAGGCAGATGCACTCGAGGGTCTCCCGACTCCTCTCTTCGACGCGGTCATCGGAAATCCACCCTACGGACGGCTGGGTGCCTCGGAATTCGCCGTTTGGCGGGATCGGTATCCGGAGATCGTCAAAGGGCACCTGAACTGGTTCTCGATCTTCGTACGCCGCGGCTTGGACTTGTTGCGCCCGGGCGGTCTGCTCGGCTTCGTGCTACCGTCAAGCTTCGTCGGCAGCCCCAGCTACGAGGCGTTCCGCGAAGACGTTCTTCGACGTGCCGAGCTCCTCCAGCTTGACCATATCGATCAACGCCACGGCCTCTTCTTTTCCGTTCAGCAGGACTGTTGCTTCCTGATCCTGCGCAAGCGTAAGGGCCGCCGCGTGCGCACGAAGAGATGTTCCTTGGGCTACCTCTCTTCTGAAGGGACTTATCTGAACGGCCAGGCTTTCGAGCCCGCCACGGACGGAGCCCCATGGCGCATGTCGTGCGGCTCGGCGACCATTGAGGCCGAGAGCTCGGATGCCGAGACGACGACGCTTGCCGCCCTGGGATGGGTGGGCCGCGTCGGATCCGTTGTTCCGCACAGGTCGACCGGAACCCTTCTTAAAGAGCGGTCGGACGACGCCCCGCGAGGCGAAGCCGTGGTCCCTCTTCTGTGGAGCAAGGCCATTTCGCCCGACGGCTCGTTCGATCCCGAAAGGATGAAGGAGGCAAGGGAACTGATCTACGTGCGCTGCGCCCAAAATTCCCCCTCGCTGATCCGAGAGGCGTCCATCCTCGTCCAGCGAACCAGCAACAAGCAGCAGCGCCGCCGTGTCAATGCCGCCGTCCTGCCCTCGTCGTTCGTCGGGCGCACCGGCGCATTGGCCGAAAACCACGTCGTGGTTCTGAGCCCACCGCCAGACATAGCCGAGAACGAGCTGGATGACTGGGCCGCCTTGTTGTCCAGCGGTGCCTTCAATGCGCTGTTCAGCGAGCGCAGCGGTACGGCCACCGTGTCGGTGCGCCTTCTGATGCAGATGCCATTTCCGAAGGCCTGGATCCCCGAACCAGGCACGAGATCGAGGCGCGGCCGCAGCGGCAAGAAGCACTAGCGGTGTCGGATCGCGCACGGTGGCGCTCGATGGTCCGCCGTCCAACCCGGTGCCTGCGAGACGGGCTATGGACGCGCTTCGCTGACATCCCACTCGCCGAGCGCTTGAGACTCGCGGCACTGCTTCCTGCCCGGAAGAGGAGCCGCGAGGAGATCCTCGGCCGCATGCACGACGCCTTGGAGCTTAGCCGCCCGCTTTAGACCACGCGTCTGAGGCTGAAGGCGGCGATCGCCTACGCCGACCGGAAGGGCCGATGATGTCGATGATCGGCGGCGCGGATATTCCCTCGCATGCGCCGATTCGGGCACACCCCGGTGGGTACATGACTGGGTACAAGGCCACCCAAGCCCATTCGCCAAGACATTGAAAACGCTGGACGATTTCTTCCGAGAGGAGACCTGGTGGAGCTGAGGGGATTCGAACCCCTGACCTCTGCAGTGCGATTGCAGCGCTCTCCCAACTGAGCTACAGCCCCGACCGGTCGGGCCGGACGTCTGGGGCGGCGCTTGGGGGCGCTGCCGTCCGGGTGGGCGGTTGATAGAGGGGTCCGCCGCCGCTGTCAACGCGATTCGCGCGGCGATTCGCGCGGCGATTCACACGGCCCGCGGCACGGCTCGCGACCGGTGCCGATGCCGCATCGCTTCCCGCATTGTTTCCCGCGGCGAAGCCCGCTAAACGAAGCGCGGCGGTCCGTGGCGGGCCGCGGGACCCGCAGCCAGGACGACCTCATGATCGCGCTCTTCCAAACGATCGACCTGATCCTCGGACTCCTGACCTGGTTGATCATCGGGTCGGCGATCCTCAGCTGGCTGATCGCCTTCGGCGTCGTGAACACGAACAACGACGTGGTGCGCACGATCTACGACGTGCTGAGCCGGCTGA
This sequence comes from Salinarimonas rosea DSM 21201, assembly GCF_000429045.1. Lineage (GTDB taxonomy): Bacteria > Pseudomonadota > Alphaproteobacteria > Rhizobiales > Beijerinckiaceae > Salinarimonas > Salinarimonas rosea. Next base: position 299,506 of record NZ_KE386841.1, on the reverse strand, counting down.
CCGAGCCGCTGCTGCGGCCGATCCGGAGCATCCTGCCGAACCTCGGCGGCATCGACATCTCGCCGATCGTGCTCCTGCTCCTCATCTTCTTCCTGCGCAGCTTCCTCATCAACGACGTCGCGCCGGCGGTGATCTGAGCCGCACTCCCCGCGACGACCGCGCGCGTTCCCGCGATGTCGCGATCGCGGGAACGCGATCAGGAGAGCTTGCCGCGTTCGCGGATGTAATCCTCGCTCGTGCGCGGGCGTGCGCGCTCGACCGCGTGAGGGTCGAAGCTCTCGTCGACGACCGCCTGGACGCGGCAATCCTCGCACATCTGCAGGACGCGAAGCCGCCGCTCGCCGTCGGCGCCGGCGAACATCCAGTGGCGCCCGCCGAGCTTCTCCGTGACGCGCTCGATGGTGGAGCGCGTCCCGAAGGCCTTGCCGCATTCCACGCAGCAGAAGGGCTCCTCCTCCTTGAGCACGCGCTTGGGCGCGTCCCAGGCGGCGAAGTCGAGGCGGGGCTCGAGCGCGATCACGCCTTCCGGGCAGGTCGCGGCGCACAGGCCGCACTGCACGCACAGGCTCTCGGTGAAGCGCAGCATCGGGCGCTCGGCATTGTCCGAGAGCGCGTCCGCCGGGCAGGCGGAGACGCAGGAGAGGCACAGCGTGCAGCCCTCGACGTCCACCACGATCCCGCCGAAGGGCGCGCCGGCGGCGAGCGGCACGACCGGCACCGGGGCCGGCGCGACGCGGTGGAGCTCGCGGAAGGCGATCTCGAGCAGCTGGCGCTTCTTGGGCTGGGCGAGGAAGGACGCCGGCACCGCGGAACCGGCACCGGCCCGGGCCGCCGCGGCCGCGCGCGTGGCCGCGCCGAGCGCGTCCGGATCGTCGGTCTCGATCACGCCGACCGGCGCCGCGCCGAAGCCGAGCGCGACGAGGATCGTGTTCACCGTCTCCACGGTGCGCGCGAGCCCATCGAGGGGATGCTTCGGCCTGGCGCGCGCCAGGAACAGCGCACCGGCCGCGCCGTAGGCGAAGAGCGCGGCCAGCGTCTCGGGGCCGACCTGCCCGATCTCGTTGACGGCGACGGGGATCACGCTCGCCGGCAGCCCGTCGCCGAAGCGCGCGAGCGCGTCGACGAGCGGCTCGCCGTGGTCGACGTCGTGGAACAGGACGACGGCGTCGCGCCCGCCCGCCTCGCGGAAGGTGCGCATCATGACGCGCAGCCGCGCGACGAGATCGCCGGCCCCGGGGAGCGCGTAGGAGGCCGCGCCCGTCGGGCAGGCGGCGGCGCACTGGCCGCAGCCGGCGCAGACCGCCGGGTCGATCGCGACGTGATCGCCGGCGGGGGCGATGGCGCCCGTGGGGCACAGGTCGAGGCAGCGCGTGCAGCCGACGATCCGCGAGCGCGAATGCGCGCACAGGCCCGCGTCGAAGTTCACGTAGCGGGGCTTGTCGAAGGTGCCGACCAGGGTCGACGCGTCGAGCAGCAGGCGCTCGACGGCGACCGGGTCGCGCGGGTCGGCACGCAGGTAGCCCGGGCGCAGGTCGTGGGCGGGGAAGAGCGGGTCCCTGCCCGTGAGGTCGATCACGACGTCGCAGGCGGACGTCGCGCCGTCCCGGGCGGACCCGAAGACGAGCGCCGCGCGGGATGCCGGCGAGGGTGCGGCGTAGTCGTCGATCGTCAGCTCGAAGGCGCCGAGACGGCCCGCTGCGTTGCGCACGCGCCCCTTCAGCACGGGGAAGTCCGCCTTGCGCGGCGGCACGACCTCACCGGGCCGGTCGAGGAGCACGGTCACGTCGAGGTGATCCGCGAGGCGGCGCGCGGCCTCGATCGCGACCTCGTCGCGGCCGAGCACGAGGGCGACGCCCTCGCTCTCCAGCGTGACGAGGGCGGCGTCCGACACCGGCACGCTCGCCATGGCGAGGAGCGCCGCCATCTTCGGCCCGGCCGACTGCGCATCCGCCGACCAGCCGCCGGTCTCGCGGACGTTCGCCAGCGCGTAGGGCGCGCTCGTGCCCGCGGCCTCCGCCGCATCGGCGAAGGCGGCCTCCTCCTGCGTGCAGCCGATCGTCACCGGTGCGCCGGTCGCGAAGGCGGTCTCGAGCCGGGCGATCTCGGCCCGGCAGAGCTGCGTCGCCGTCTCGAGCCGCCCACCGCAGCCCGCCTCCAGGCCCTTGGCGAGGGCTTCGGTATCGAGCGGCATGGTCCGCTCGCAGGAACAGGCGAAGACGATGCGGTCGGGCTGTGACATGACGCGGCGGACCTTCGGGAGCGTTGGGTGATGCTCTTGCCGTGAAACGGTTTATATTGGAATAGACCCAAGGAAGGGCGCTGGATAGCCGCCCAGACGAGGAAACGCCGCGTGCCGCCGTCCCACATGGTCGCAGCCGCCTCCGGGCTCGACCTCCCCCCCCTGTTCACACCGGTGCGCCTGCGCGAATCCGGCGACGCCTTCGCCCATGCCCGCGCGATCGCGGCGGACGCCGGCGCCGGCACCTTCGTCCATGTCGGGCGCTACGACCTGGTCGAGTTCGCCGTGGTGCTCGAGCCCGAGGAGCCCCTCGTCTCCGCGCGGCGCGCGTTCTTCGCCGGCATGGCCGCGCTCGCCGACGCCATCGCGGCGCATTGCCCGCCCGAGAAGGCGGTGGAGTTCGTCTGGCCCGACACGATCCTCTACGACGACGCGCTGATCGGCGGCGGCCGGCTCGGCTGGCCGGAGGCGTGCGCCGAGGAGGAGGAGCCCGCCTGGCTCGTCTTCGGCGCCCAGCTCATCGCCGCGCGGCTGATGGTCGACGAGGCGGGGCTCGCCCCCGACTCGACCTCGCTCGAGGAGGAGGGCTTCGCCGATCCGCACGCCCTGATGGGCAGCTTCGCGCGCCACCTCATGCTGCACGTCGACGCCTGGACGAACCGCGGCTTCCGCAAGGTGGCGGACCCGTATCTCGCGCGGCTGAGGAAGGAGAAGGCCGGCGAGCGGCGCGGCATCGACGGAAACGGCGATCTCCTCGTCCATCGCCACGGCGTCACGGGCGCCGAGCGTCGCGCGCTGCTCCCCGGCCTCGCCGCCTGCGCGTGGTACGATCCGAGCCGCAAGGGACCTCGACTGATGGGGCCGCGCCTGTGAAGCTCCCGCGCACGATCCGGCTCGACCCGTCCGACACCTTCGTCTTCGCCACCCCGGCCGAGCCCGGGCGCTGGGCGGTGACCGGCTCGTTCCTCTTCCTCGACGCCGACCCCGAGACGATGACGGGCAAGGAGCGCGCGGCCTTCCGCGCCGGCTTCGCCGACGTGGAGGCACTCGGCTTCTCGACGCTCGTCGTGGTCACGCCCGCGACGCCCGAGGAGCGCGACGCCGCGGTCGAGGCGCTCGCCCGGGAGATCGGGGTGCGCTTCCGCGCGCCCAGCCTCGAGCACGCCCGCGCCGCCGCGGCGGAGGAGGTCGCCTACGCCGCGTCGCTCTGCGAGGAGCACGCGGAAGGCACGCTGATCGCGCTGCATCGCACGATCCGCGACGGCCGGCTCGTCGAGCAGTTCCGCACCCTGCGCCACCGCGACGCCGGCGCGCCCGGCGCCGACCGCCTGCACAGCCACGCCAAGGCCTTCATCGTCGTCGAGAGCGAGGACGACGAGGCGCCGGAGGAACGGGTGGATCTCGTGGACATGATGAAGGGCCGCGCGCCATGAGGGAGTTCTGGGTCTCGAGCGGCCACCATCTCACCCGGCGCACGCCGGAGGGTGCGCTCGCGGTGACGGACGAGCTGCTGCTCGCCTACCTCGCCCGCCCCGAGATCCTGCCGCCGGAGGAGGCCTGCGACGCCGAGCGCGCGCTCCACGCGGCCCTCATGCGCGATCCGCGCCGGCCGATCGCGCCCGGCGAGATCGCGGCGCTCGCCGACCCGGACGCGCGGGAGAACTGGGAGTTCCTCGCGGGCTTCCGCGACCGGCTCGTCGCGGCGGGCACAGTGGAGGCCGCCTATGCCGGCATCGTGCGCGAGGGCGCGGCGGTGCCGCCGCTCTTCCTCTCGCAGATGGTGCATCTCGTCCTGCGCAATGCGCTGGACGGCTGCGGGGACCCCTACACCCTGCGCGCGGCCGAGCTGTTCTTCCGCCCGCAGAAGGTCTCGACCTACGAGGGCGCGACGCTGCTCGCGGACCTCGAGCTGATCGAGGAGTTCGAGGGCAAGGGCCCGGTCTCGCCGCTCGTCGGGATGCTCGGCAAGTCGGCCGCCGACGAGCTCGACGTCATCGACGACGGCAATTCCTGGACCTACTGGAGCCGCTCGGACGCGCACACGATGGCGCTGCCGCTCGGCTCCGCGCCGAAGGCCCGCGAGGGGCTCGCCCGGGCGATCGAGGCGTTCGTGTCTCACATGCACGGCGTGTCCTGCACGGTGACGCCGCTCGAGCGCATCGAGGACCCCTCCTGGCGCTGGTTCGTCGGCCTCGACGCGGAGGCGACCGCCATCGGCAACCGCCTCTGGCGCGGCGAGCCGATGGGGTACGACGACCACGCCCGGATCCTGTGCCTGCTGCGCCTCGATTTCGGCAAGGACGCGCCGGTGGAGCCGCGGGTCGCCGGCGCGCCGGTCTATCTCCTGCTCGCGATGAACCAGGACAAGGTCGTGCGGGCGAAGCCGCAGAACCTGGTGACCGGGCTGCCGCTGGTCGGGAGATCGTCATGACCCACACGACCCTCGGCATCGTCGCGCGGCGGCGGGAGACCGGCAATCGCTGGGCGCCCGTGTCGTGGGCGCCCGCCGCCGTGCTCCCCGCCGCGCCGGCGACCGCGCCCTGGACGCGGCTCGCCGCCGAAGGGCCGGAGGAGACCTGGTACGTCGGGCCCGCCACCCTCGACCTGCATCCCGGCGAGACGGCGCACTACCGGGACAATCTCGCCTCGGGCCGCCCGTCCGTCTGGGTGGCGCTGCGGCGCGACGGCGAGCGGCTCGGGGTCGCCGCCGTCAGCGTCGATCCGTACGAGGGCGAGGCGCTCGCGGGGGACGACGCATTGATCCTCGAGGCGCTGCCGATGCCGCCCGAGGTGGAGGCGCTCGTCGCGGCGTTCGTCGCCGAGTTCCACGTCGAGCGGGAGTTCTACAAGCGCAAGCGCAAGCCCGCCGACCCGAACGCGCTCGCGCGCCGGGCGCCGCGGGTCCTCGGCCTCGATCCGGACGAGGAGGACGGGCGATGAGCGGCGAAGGGTTCCTCTCGCGCTGGTCGCGGCGGAAGCGGGAGGAGGATCGCGGGGAGGCGCCCGAGGCGCACCCCGGACCCGAGGCTTCCGCCCTCCCCGCCCCCGCGCCGGAGCCCGCGCCCGAACCCGGGCCCGAGCCGGAGCCGACCCTGTCGGAGGAGGAGCTCGCCGCGCTGCCTCCGATCGAGACGATCGACGCGACCACGGACATCACCGGCTTCCTGCGCAAGGGCGTGCCCGCCGTCCTCAAGAACGCCGCGCTCCGGCGCGCCTGGGCGACGAACCCCGCGGTGCGCGACTATCTCGATCCGGCCCGCGAGTACGCCTACGACTGGAACACGCCCGGAGGCGTTCCGGGCGACGGGCCGCTCGGGCCGGGATTCGACGCCAAGGCGCTGGCGGACCGGCTGTTCGGCAAGCGCGAGACGGCCCTCGCCGAGGCTCCCCGGGCTCCGGAAGCGACCGCCGAGCCGGATCCCGACATGGGCGAGATGCCAACGCCATCTGTGCAGAGTGCGCAACACAATAGGGACACAGAGCCGGAAGAGACGCCGGAACCCGCCAGCGGCGACGAACCTGCCTTAACAAAAAGCACGGCCGCGCATGAGGTTTCCGAGCCGTCGAGCGGACGCACCCCGGCCGCAGCCCCGGATCCGCGCCCGCGACCGCGCCGCCACGGGGGCGCCACCCCCGTCTAAAGTCGTTCAAAAGAAGCTTGCCCGTACCCCATAGCCACGTACTATGGAACCGTTCGAAGGAGACCGTCCCGAGAAGGCGGCAGGACCGGGGAAGCGCATGCGGGACGAAGGGCTCGATCTGGCGATCCGTGCCGCCGGCGGCGTCGGCGCACTCGCGCGCACGCTCGGCATCTCCCAGCCGTCCGTCTCGAACTGGAGCCGGATCCCGGCCGAGCGCGTGCTCGCGGTCGAGACCGCCACGGGCGTCTCCCGCAGCCTGCTGCGGCCGGATCTGTACCCGCAGGGCGGCGCCGGCGAGCCCGAAGGCGGGGTCGACGAGATCGACCTCCTGCGCGCCCGCGAGTACGACCTCCTCGCGCATCTCCTCGGCAAGGCGCCGACGGCCGATACGCTGGACGCGCTTCGCGGCCTGAAGGGCGATTCGAGCCCGCTCGGCATGGCGCATCTCCAGCTCGCCGACGCGGCGGCGCGGATCGGGCCGGAGGCGGCGAGCCGCGAGTATTTCGACCTCTTCATCGGGCTCGGGCGCGGCGAGCTGCTGCCCTACGCCTCGTTCTACCTCACGGGCTTCCTGCACGAGCGGCCGCTCGCCGCGGTGCGCGCCGACCTGAAGTCGCTCGGGCTCGAGCGCGAGGGCGGGCTGAAGGACCCGGAGGACCACATCGCCATCCTCTGCGACGTGATGGCCGGCCTCGCCGGGCGTCGGTTCGACACGGAGGACAGCGCCGAGCGCGGCTTCTTCGAGCGGCACCTCGAGCCGTGGGCGCCGCGCTTCTTCGCGGATCTGGAGATCGCCCCCTCGTCGCGGCTCTACAGGGCCGTCGGCGCGGTGGGCCGGACCTTCCTCGAGATCGAGGCGGAAGCCTTCGAGATCGGGGACTGAGCGGAACGGGCGCGTGCGCGGGCGCGCCGGCAACGATCACGGGCGGTCCGCACCGCCCCAGGGAAACGGGTCCGCCCCCCGACGGATCCGATGTGGAGGACCGGGAATGCGCAAGACGCAAACGAACGAGAGCGCCCGCGAGGCGCTCGATCGGCGCGGCTTCCTGCGGGCCGTCGGCGGTGCCGGCAGCCTCGCTGCGGCGGTCGTCGTCTCCCCCCTCGCCGGGAGCGAGGCGCAGGCGAGCGAGACCGCCGACGAGAAGGTGAAGGCGCGCTACCAGGAAACGGCGCACGTCCAGGCCTTCTACCGCACCAACCGCTACTGAGGAGGCGGGTTCCATGCTCGTCAAGCGCAAGACGCACGGCACATCCGGCGAGGCCCGCCGCGCCCGCCATCCCGCCATCGTCGCGGGGCTCGTCAACCAAGCGATCGATCGCCGCACCTTCCTGCGCCGCTCCGGCCTCGCCGTCGGCGGGCTGGCCGCCGCGGGCTCCCTCTCGCTCGGCGCGGTGCGCCAGGCCGAGGCCGGCCCGATGGCCGAGGGCGTCGCCGTCGAGACCCGGAAGAACATCTGCACCCACTGCTCGGTGGGCTGCACGGTGATCGCGGAAGTCCAGAACGGCGTCTGGGTCGGCCAGGAGCCGGCCTGGGAGAGCCCGATCAACCGCGGCACGCACTGCGCCAAGGGCGCGTCGGTCCGCGAGCTGGTCCACGGCGACCGCCGCCTGAAGTACCCGATGAAGCTCGTCGGCGGACAGTGGCAGCGCACCTCGTGGGAGGAGGCGCTCACCGAGATCTCGGCGAAGCTCGGGACGATCCGCGAGCAGTCGGGCGCCGACTCCGTGTTCTGGCTCGGCTCGGCGAAGTTCTCGAACGAGGGCGCCTACCTCTATCGCAAGCTGGCCGCCTTCTGGGGCACGAACTCGGTCGACCATCAGGCGCGCATCTGCCACTCGACCACGGTGGCCGGCGTCGCCAACACCTGGGGCTACGGCGCCCAGACGAACTCCTACAACGACATCCGCAATTCCAAGACCATGATCATCATGGGCGGGAATCCCGCGGAGGCGCACCCGGTCTCGCTCCAGCACGTGCTCTCGGGCAAGGAGCTGAACCAGGCGAACATGATCGTCGTCGATCCGCGCTTCACGCGGACCGCCGCCCACGCCACCGAGTACGTCCGCATCCGTCCCGGCACCGACATCCCGGTGATCTGGGGCATGATGTGGCACATCTTCGAGAACGGCTGGGAGGACAAGGACTTCATCGCGAGCCGCGTCTACGGCATGGACGAGGTGCGCAAGGAAGTCGCGAAGTGGACCCCCGAGGAGGTGGAGCGCGTCTCCGGCGTTCCGGGCGAGCAGCTGAAGCGCGTCGCCGAGATGTTCGCGACGCAGAAGCCCTCCACCCTGATCTGGTGCATGGGCGCGACGCAGAAGACGGTCGGCACCGCCAACGTGCGCGCCTACTGCAACCTGCTGCTCGCCACCGGCAACGTCGGCTCGGAGGGCACGGGCGCCAACATCTTCCGCGGCCACTGCAACGTGCAGGGCGCGACGGATCTCGGCCTCGACGTCACCTCGCTGCCGCTCTACTACGGCCTCGCCGAGGGCGGCTGGCGGCACTGGGCGCGGGTCTGGGAGGTCGAGTACGACTGGCTGCAGGCGCGCTTCGACGAGGTGCCGGCCAAGGGCGGGCGCGAGGGCCGCGACCGCAAGGCCAACATGGAGACCCCGGGGATCACCACCACCCGCTGGTTCGACGCGGTGATGCTGGACCCCGAGCAGGTCGACCAGCGCGACAACATCAAGGCGATGATGGTGTTCGGCCACGGCGGCAACACCGTCACCCGGATGCCGGAGGTCGCGGAGGGCCTGAAGCGCCTCGACCTCCTCGTCGTCGCCGACCCGCACCCGACCACTTTCGCGGTGCTCGGCGAGCGCACGGAGAACACCTACCTCCTGCCGATCTGCACGCAGTTCGAGTGCTCGGGCTCGCGCACGGCCTCCAACCGCTCGATCCAGTGGGGCGACAAGGTGGTGGAGCCGATCTTCGAGTCGGCCAACGACTACTGGGTGATCTACCAGCTCGCCGAGAAGCTCGGCTTCGCCGACCGGATGTTCAAGAACATCGAGATGGTGGAGGGCAAGTTCGGCCCCGAGCCGCAGCCCGAGAGCGTGCTCTCCGAGATCAACCGCGGCGGCTGGTCGACCGGCTATTGCGGCCAGTCTCCGGAGCGTCTCAAGGCGCACATGGCCAACCAGGGCGCCTTCGACCTCGTCACCCTGCGCGCGCCGCGTGACGCGGCGGACGTCGGCGGCGACTATTACGGCCTGCCCTGGCCGTGCTGGGGCACGCCGGAGATCCGCCATCCCGGCACGCACATCCTCTACAACACGAACCTCCACGTGAAGGACGGCGGCGGCTCCTTCCGCGCCCGCTTCGGCGTGGAGCGCGAGGGCGTGACGCTGCTCGCCGAGGGCTCGGCGCCGATGGGCTCGGAGCTCACCGACGGGCATCCCGAGTTCACCTACGGCGTGCTCAAGCAGCTCGGCTGGGACGCCGACCTCACGCAGGCGGAGCGCACCCGCATCGAGACCCAGGGCGGCGCCAACGCCGACGCGGTCTCCTGGTCGACGGACCTCTCCGGCGGCATCCAGCGCGTCTGCCTCGAGCACGGCGCGATCCCCTTCGGCAACGGCAAGGCCCGGGCCATGGCCTGGAACCTGCCCGATCCGGTGCCGGTCCATCGCGAGCCGATCTACACGCCGCGCACCGATCTCGTGGCGCAGTACCCGACCCGCGACGACTTCCGTCAGCAGCGCGTGCCGAACATCGGCCACACGGTGCAGAAGACGGCGATCGAGAAGAGCATCGCCCGCGACTTCCCGATCATCCTCACCTCGGGCCGCCTCGTCGAGTACGAGGGCGGCGGCGAGGAGACGCGGTCGAACAAGTGGCTCGCCGAGCTCCAGCAGGACATGTTCGTCGAGATCAACCCGGCGGACGCGGCCGCGCGCGGCATCGGCGAGGGCCAGCTCGTCTGGGTCACCGGCCCGGAGAGCGGCGCGAAGACGCGGGTCAAGGCCCTCGTCACGGAGCGGGTGGGACGCGGCGTCGCGTTCATGCCCTTCCACTTCGCCGGGTGGTTCCAGGGCGTCGACCAGCGCGCGAAGTACCCGCAGGGCACCGACCCGATCGTGCTCGGCGAGTCCGTGAACACCGTGACCACCTACGGCTACGACCCCGTGACCGGCATGCAGGAGACGAAGGTCACCCTGTGCCAGATCGCGGCCGCGTGAACGAGGGATAGCGACAATGGCTCGGATGAAGTTCCTCTGCGACGCGGACCGCTGCATCGAGTGCAACGCCTGCGTCACCGCCTGCAAGAACGAGCACGAGGTGCCGTGGGGCATCAACCGCCGGCGCGTCGTCACCATCAACGACGGCACGCCCGGCGAGCGCTCGATCTCGATGGCCTGCATGCACTGCACGGACGCGCCCTGCGCGGCCGTGTGCCCGGTCGACTGCTTCTACACGACGGTGGACGCCGTGGTGCTGCACTCGAAGGACCTGTGCATCGGCTGCGGCTACTGCTTCTACGCCTGCCCGTTCGGCGCGCCGCAATATCCGCGCGTCGGCAACTTCGGCTCGCGCGGCAAGATGGACAAGTGCACCTACTGCGCGGGCGGCCCCGAGGCGGACGTGACGATGGCGGAGTACGAGAAGTACGGCGCCAACCGTCTGGCCGAGGGCAAGCTGCCGATCTGCGCCGAGATGTGCTCGACCAAGGCGCTTCTGGCCGGCGACGGCGAGATCATCGCCGAGATCTACCGCGAGCGCGTGGTCACCCGCGGCTACGGCTCGGGCGCCTGGGGCTGGCAGACGGCCTACAAGGAGACGGTCGCGATCTGAGGCGCGGCTCGACAGAGGCGGCGGGGCGAGGCTCCGCCGCCGGACCGCCTCGTGTTCAAAAGGTTCAGGGAAGGACGACCCCCATGCTCCGCGCGAGCCTCACCTCCTTCGCGAAAGGCGCCCGCACCGCGCTCGCCGCATTCGCGCTCCTCGGCCTCGCCGCCGTGCTCGTCCCGAGCGACGTGCGGGCGCAGTCGATCAATCCCACCGCTTCGGCGGTCACCGAGGAGCAGCTCCTCCAGGCGCTCCAGCCCGGCGGCGAGATCGCCGGCCGCGTCTCGATTCCCGACCAGAAGGCGACGGGCCTGATCAAGCCCGGCGGCCAGGATTGGCGCGCCTTCCACCAGGGCACGATGCTCTGGATCACCGCGATCGCGCTTCTCGGCATGCTCGCGATCGTCGTCGCCTTCTACGCCGTGCGCGGGAAGATCACGATCGACTCGGGGATGTCGGGCCTGAAGATCCTGCGCTTCAATTCCTTCGAGCGCTTCGTGCACTGGCTCACCGCCGGGTCGTTCCTGATCCTGGCGCTGACGGGCTTGAACCTCGTGCTCGGGCGCTACGTGCTGATCCCGCTGTTCGGGCCGGAGGCCTTCGCCGCGGCGACCCAGTGGGGGAAGTACGCGCACAACTACCTCGCCTGGCCGTTCATGGCCGGCCTCGTCTTCATGCTCGCCGTCTGGATCAAGGACAACATCCCCGATCGCACGGACGTCGCCTGGCTCAAGGCCGGTGGCGGGCTCCTGAAGAAGGGCGTGCACCCGGATGCGAAGAAGTTCAACGCCGGGCAGAAGGGGATCTTCTGGTCCGTCATCCTGGGCGGCGCGGCGCTCTCCGTCACCGGCGTGCTGCTGCTCTTCCCCTATCTCGCCGGCGGCTACGCCGACTGGCAGCTCGTGCAGATCATCCACGGCATCGTGGCGGCGGTGCTCGTCGCGATCATGGTCGGCCACATCTACATCGGCTCCGTCGGGATGCAGGGCGCCTTCGACGCCATGGGCTCCGGCGAGGTCGACTTCAACTGGGCGAAGGAGCACCACTCGCTCTGGGCCGAGGAGGCCCGCCGCAAGCAGGGCGGCGCCTCCGCGGGAACGCCCGGCGCGCGCCCGGCGCCGCAGCCGGCCGAGTAAGGCCGAGTGATCCGCGGCCTCGCGGGGCCGCCGGCAGAGACACGAAGAGGCCCGGCGCGCGCGATCGCGCCGGGCCTCTTCGCGTGCGGAGCCCGACGGGTCACGGCTCGAACGGCGTCCCCTTCCCCGTCCCCGGAACGCCGAGCCAGCGCGCCACGGCGGCGCCGATGTCGGCGAAGCTCTCCCGGCGGCCGAGGGCGCGCGGCGCGATTCCCGGCCCGAAGGCGAGCACGGGCACGTGCTCGCGGGTGTGGTCCGAGCCGGTCCAGGTCGGGTCGTTGCCGTGGTCGGCGGTGATCACGACGAGATCGCCGGGCGCGAGCGCCGCCTCGATCTCCGGCACGCGTGCATCGAAAGCCTCCAGGCAGGCGGCATAGCCGGGCACGTCACGGCGGTGGCCGAACTCCTGGTCGAAGTCCACGAGGTTGGCGAAGACGAGCCCGCCCTCCGGCAGCCGCGCGAGAGCGCCGAGGGCCGCGTCGAGGTTGGCCGCGTTGCCGTGGCCCTTCACCTCCTCGCCGGTGGCGCGGTGGGCGAAGATGTCGCCGATCTTGCCGACGGAGACGACGGTACGCCCTTCGCGGGCCAGGACGTCGAGAAGCGTGTCCGCCGGCGGCGGCAGCGCATAATCCTTGCGGTTGCCGGTGCGCGTCCAGCCGCTGTCGGGCGTGCCGACGAAGGGGCGGGCGATGACGCGCCCGACCTTGTACGGCGTGCACAGCTCCCGCGCGATCTCGCAGACGGCATAGAGCCGCTCGAGCCCGAAATGCTCCTCGTGCGCGGCGATCTGGAAGACCGAATCCGCCGACGTGTAGCAGATCGGCGCGCCCGTCCGGATGTGCTCGGCGGCATGCTCCTCGATGATCGCCATGCCGTTGGCGTGCCTGTCGCCGAGGATGCCGGGGAGGCCCGCCCGTTCGATCAGGGCGTCGGTCAGCGCCTTCGGAAAGGTGGGCTGCGTGCGCGGGAAGGTTCCCCAGGCGAACGGCACGGGGCAGCCCATGATCTCGTAGTGCCCCGACGGCGTGTCCTTCCCCGCCGAGGTCTCCACCGCATAGCCGAACGCGCCCGCCGGCCCCTCGGTCGGCGGCGCGAGGTGCGGGAGCGGATCGGTCCGGCCGGTCGAGGCGGCGTGCGCGACGCCGATGCCCATGCGTGCGAGGTTCGGGACGCGCAGAGGTCCCTCGCGCAGGCCCGCCCGGTCGCCCCGCCCGTCGCGGCAGGCCGCGACGATGTGGCCGAGCGTATCCGAGCCGGCATCGGAGGTGTCGTCGCCATAGGCGTGGGCATCCTCGGCGCCGCCGATGCCGACGGAATCGAGAACGATGACGAGAGCGCGGTGCATCTTGCGTGCTTCCTTCCTGGCGCGAGAGGCTAGCCCCGGCCGCGGGCGATGTCATCCCGGCCGTTCCCCTCTCCGGGCGGGAGGGGGGGCTTCTCGATCCGCCTCCCGAGCTTGGCCATTCCCTTGCAGGCCCTGGCGAAATCGCGCGCGGGACCCCGGGGCGTGAGACTTCGTTAACCGTATCGCGCTCTCATCGGAGCACAGGCTGCGGGTGCTTCGTCCCGTGCCGCTTCCGTTGACGACCATACACGCCCATGGTATCCCAAATCATCCCGGTCACGGTGCTTCGCCAGCCGCACGGATGCCGCTCACGCGGCCCCGAGCGTATGCGCGCGCCGTCGTGGACGGGGTCCGGCGGCGTATCTGCCGGCGGGTTCGGTTCGGGGAGCGTCAGGGCGGCCGATGAACCGCTTCGTGTCCAACTTCACCAATCGGCTGGATGCGAAGGGGCGCGTGTCGATCCCGGCGACGTTCCGTGCCGTGCTGGCGCGCGACGGGTTCGAGGGGCTCTACGTTCATCCGGCGCTGGACGCGCCGGCCCTGGACGCGGGGGGCAATCGTCTGCTGGAGGAGATCGACGCGTTCCTGTCGAGCCTCACACCCTATTCGGACGAGCGCGACCAGCTGTCCACGGCGCTCTTCGGAACGAGCGAGATCCTCAAGGTCGACACGGAGGGACGGGTCATCCTGACGGAGAGCGTGAAGGCCCATGCGGAGATCGCGGACAGCGTGACCTTCGTGGGCCTGGGCCACAAGTTCCAGATCTGGGAGCCCGAGCGTTTTCGCGCGCATCTGGAGGCGGCGCGCGCGAAGGTGCGGGACCTCAAGCGATCGATCGGGACGGCGACGCTCGGGACGACGTCTCTCGGGGCTTCGGCCCCGTCGGAGGACGACACTCCGGGAGCACGGGTGCGATGACGGGCCGCGGCGACGGCCCGGCCGGAGCCGCTGGCGGACCGGCCCGTCACGCACCCGTGCTCCTCGAGGAGGTCGTCACGGCCCTCGCGCCGGCCGCGGGCGGCACGATCCTGGACGGCACCTTCGGCGCGGGGGGCTACACCCGTGCGCTGCTCGATGCGGATGCGCGCACCCGCGTCGTCGCCCTCGACCGCGATCCTGAGGCGATCGCCGGCGGCGCGCCGCTCGTCGCCGCCTACGCGCCGCGCCTGTCGCTCGTGGAAGCCCGCTTCGGCGCGCTGGAGCGGATCGCCGGCGAGGTCGCGCCCGAAGGTCTCGGGGGCGTCGTCCTCGACATCGGCGTCTCCTCGATGCAGCTCGACGAGGCCGGGCGCGGCTTCTCCTTCCGCTTCGAGGGTCCCCTCGACATGCGCATGGAGAAGGCCGGCCCCAGCGCGGCGGACATCGTCAACGAGGCGGACGAGACGACGCTGGCCGACATCTTCTACCACTACGGCGAGGAGCGCCGGTCGCGGGCGATCGCCCGCGGGATCGTCGAGGCGCGCCGCAAGACCCGCTTCGAGACGACGACGCAGCTCGCCGAGCTCGTGGCGCGCTTCGTGCGCGCCGAGCCGCACGGCCCGCACCCGGCGACGCGGACGTTCCAGGGCCTGCGAATCGCCGTCAACGACGAGCTGGGCGAGCTCGTGCGCGCGCTCCACGGCGCCGAGCGCGTGCTCGTGCCGGGCGGGCGGCTCGTCGTCGTCACCTTCCATTCGCTGGAAGACCGCATCGTCAAGCAGTTCCTCGCCGCCCGCGCGGGCCGGTCGCCCGGCGGCTCGCGGCACCTGCCGGCGGGCGAGGCGCCGCAGCCGAGCTTCCGCCTCGCGACGAAGGGGCCGGTCGTCCCCGGCGAGGCCGAGCTCGCCGCGAACCCGCGCGCCCGCTCGGCGAAGCTGCGCGCCGGCGAGCGGCTCGACGCGCCCGCGCAGGCGCCGCTCTCGGCGCTCGAGACGCTCGCCACCCTCCCCGCCCCCATCCGCCCGCGAGCCCGCCGATGATCAAGATCCTGCACGTCGCGGCGATCGCGGGGCTGATCGGCTCGGCCGTCTGGGCCTATTCCATCAAGTACGAGACCATCCGCCAGACCGAGGAGCTCGCGCGGCTCGAGCGCGAGATCACCCGCGAGCGCGAGATGATCGCGGTGCTGCGCGCCGAATGGGCCTTCCTCAACCGGCCCGACCGGGTCGAGGCGCTCGCGGACGCGCACCTGCCCGAGATCGTGCCGTTCACGGTCGAGCAGCTCGCGCGCTTCGAGGACCTGCCCGAGCGTCCGCCCGCGGCGGACGAGATCGGCGCGAAGCTCCAGGCGCTCGGCCTCGCGGCGCCCACGGCGACGCCGGGCACGACGGGCTCGATCCCCGTCCGCGCCGCCGTGACGCCCACCACCCGCACGCCCGCGAGGTAGCCCGTGCCCACGCTCGAGACGACGCAGCGACAGACCCCCGGGCCCGCGGCGCCCGGCGCCGGCGAGGCGCCGGGCGACCGGCGCCCGGGCTTCCTCGGCGGGCTGTTCCGGCTGCGCGCGGACAAGAGCCGTGCGCGCATCGCGCTCGGCATGGTCTGCTTCGCGGGCCTGTTCATCGTGATCGCCGGGCGTCTCGTCCTCCTCGGCATCGAGCCGGACGCCGAGACCGGCCCGCGCCGCGCGGCCTCGAGCGAGATCGGCACCGTGCGCCCGGACATCCTCGACCGCAACGGCGAGATCCTGGCGACCGACATCACCATGGCCTCGGTTTTCGCCGAGCCGCGCAACATCATCGACCCGGACGAGGCGACGGAGCTGCTCACCGCCGTCTTCCCCGACCTCGACGCGACGAAGCTGCGCGACGAGCTCTCGACGGAACGCGGCTTCATCTGGGTCAAGCGCGAGATCACGCCGCGCCAGCAGGCGGAGGTGCACGCGCTCGGCATCCCCGGCGTGGGCTTCCTGCCGGAGAACAAGCGCGTCTACCCCAACGGTGTCGCCGCCGCGCACGTCCTCGGCTTCGCCGACATCGACAACGTCGGCATCGCCGGCATCGAGCGGTGGATCGACGCGCAGGGTCTCGCGCTCTCGGGCGACGAGATCGCGCCGGGCGAGAACCCGGAGCCCTCGCCGGTGCGGCTCTCCCTCGACCTGCGCGTCCAGCACGCCGTGCGTGCCGAGCTCGTCGCGGCGATGGAGAAGTTCTCGGCCATCGCCGCCGCGGGCCTCGTCCTCGACGTGCGCACCGGCGAGGTGATCAGCCTCGTCTCGCTCCCCGACTTCGACCCCAACGTTCCCGTCGACGCGCAGCAGCCCGACCGAATCAACCGGATCAACGTCGGCGTCTACGAGATGGGCTCGGTCATGAAGGCGGTGACCACCGCCATGGCGCTGGAATCGGGCCGGTTCACCATCAATTCGGTGCTCGATGCCCGCGGATCGCTCCGCTTCGGACGACAGACGATCAGCGACTATCGCGGCGAGAACCGCCCGCTGACCGTGCCGGAAGTCTTCATCTACTCCTCGAACGTGGGTACTGCGCGCATGGCTCTGGCGCTCGGGGCGGAGCACCAGCAGGCGTTCCTGCGCGAGCTCGGCCTGCTCGGGCGCCTGCGCACCGAGCTCGCCGAAAGCGCCGCGCCGCTGGTGCCGTCGCGGTGGGGCGAGATCAACACGGCGACGATCTCCTTCGGCCACGGCATCGCCGTGCAGCCGCTCGCCGCCACCATGGCGACCGCCGCGATGGTCAACGGCGGCTACCTGATCCCGCCGACCTTCCTCCAGCGCGCGGAGGAGGACGCGCAGGCGATCGCCGACCAGGTGATCTCCCCCGAGACCAGCGAGGCGCTGCGCTACGTCATGCGGCTCAACGCCGAGCGGGGATCGGCCCGCTCCGCGACGATCGCGGGCTTCTACGTCGGCGGGAAGACCGGGACGGCCGAGAAGGTGGTGAACGGCCGCTACGCCCACGACCAGCGGCTCAACACGTTCTTCGCGGTCGCCCCGGCGGACGATCCGCGCTATCTCTTCCTCACCATCCTCGACGAGCCGAAGGCGTTGCCGGAGACGCACGGCTTCGCCACGTCGGGCTGGAACGCCGCCCCGACCACCGGCCGGATCATCGAGCGCGTCGCGCCCATGCTGGACATCCCGCCCCGCTTCGAGCCGCCCGCAGCGCCCTTCCCGACCATGGCCCGCGCGGGCGCCTGGGGGACGACGCAATGAGCGGCGCGCGGCTCGGCGCGCTGCTGGACGAGGCCCCGCCGGACCTCGCGGATCTCCTCGTCGACGACGTGGCGGTCGACAGCCGGGCGGTGACGCCCGGCTCGCTGTTCGTGGCCGTGCCGGGCACCCGGGTCGACGGCATGCGCTTCGTGCCCGCCGCGGTCGCGGCCGGCGCCCGCGCCGTCGCCGGCGAGGCGGAGCGCCCCGCCGACCTGCCGGGCGAGGTCGCCTGGGTCCGCGTCGCCGATGCCCGCGCCGCCCTGGCGCAGGCCGCGGCGCGGATGCATCCGAAGCAGCCGGGCACGATCGTCGCCGTCACCGGCACCGCGGGCAAGAGCTCGGTCGCGGACTTCGTGCGCCAGATCGAGGCCGCCCGCGGCGCGTCCTCCGCGAGCCTCGGCACGCTCGGCATCGTCACGGCGTCCGGCGCGAGCTACGGCGGGCTGACCACGCCCGACCCGGTCGTGCTGCACAAGACGCTGGAGCGGCTCGCGGCGGACGGGATCACGCATCTCGCCATGGAGGCCTCCTCCCACGGCCTCGACCAGAAGCGGCTCGACGGCGTGCGCCTCGCGGCGGCCGCCTTCACCAATCTCGGCCGCGACCATCTCGACTACCATCCGACGATGGAGGCCTATTTCGAGGCGAAGATGCGCCTATTCCGGGCGCTGCTTCCCGCCGAGCGCCCGGCCGTGATCAACCTCGACGGCGACTGGTCGCAGCGCGCTCTCGCCGTCGCGCGCGAGACCGGACGGGAGGTGCTCACCACGGGGCGCAGGGGTGAGACCCTTCGGCTCGTCTCGGCGGCGCGTACCGGCTTCTCGCAGCGCCTCGCGATCGCGCATGCGGGCGGCACGACCGAGATCGACTTCCCGCTCATCGGCGGCTTCCAGATCGAGAACGCCCTCGTCGCCGCGGGGCTCGCCGTCGCGGCCGGCGCGGGGCCGGAGGAGGCGCTCGCGCCGCTTTCGGGCCTCGTCGGCGTGCCGGGGCGGCTCGAGCGCGTCGGCGAGGCGAACGGCGCGCTGTGCGTCGTCGACTACGCCCACAAGCCCGATGCGCTCGCCAACGTGCTCGCCACCCTGCGGCCGTTCGCCATGGGCAGGCTCGTCGTTGTCGTCGGCTGCGGCGGCGACCGCGATCCCGGCAAGCGCCCGATCATGGGCCGCGTCGCCGTCGAGGGGGCGGACGTCGCGATCGTCACCGACGACAACCCGCGCAGCGAGGATCCGGCGGCGATCCGCGCCGCGATGCTCGCCGCGGCGCCGGGCGCGCGCGAGATCGGCGACCGCGCCGAGGCGATCCGCGCGGGCGTCGCCCTGCTCGAGCCGGGCGACGTGCTGGTCGTCGCCGGCAAGGGTCATGAAACCGGCCAAATCGTGGGCGACCGGACGCTGCCGTTCTCCGACCATGCCGAGGTCCGGGCGGCGATCGAGGCGAGGATGCGATGACGACCGAGACCGCCCCACCGCTCTGGACGGGAGACGCCGCGCGGGCCGCCATGGGTGCGACCGCCCATGGAACGCTCCCCGCGCGGATCGAGGGCGTCTCCATCGACACCCGCACGCTGCGACCCGGCGATCTCTTCGTGGCGATCGTCGGCGACAGCAACGACGGGCACGACTATGTCGTCGACGCCTTCGCCAGGGGCGCCGCCGCGGCGATCGTCGCGCACGACCGGGCGGGCGCGCTCGCGCACGCGGGTCCGCTGCTCGTCGTTCCCGACACCCTGCGCGGGCTCGAGGATCTCGGCCGTGCGGCGCGAGCGCGCACGGATGCCAGGATCGTCGCCATCACCGGGTCGGTCGGCAAGACCGGCTCGAAGGAAGCGCTGCGGGTCGCCCTCTCCCGCTCGGGCCGCACGCACGCCGCCGCCGCCTCCTACAACAATCACTGGGGCGTCCCGCTCACCCTCGCCCGCATGCCGGCGGACGCCGAGTTCGGGGTCTTCGAGATCGGCATGAACCATGCCGGCGAGATCGCCCCGCTCGCACGGATGGTGCGGCCGCACGTGGCCATCGTCACCACCGTCGAGGCGGTGCACATCGAGAACTTCCGCGACGTGCGCGGCATCGCCGACGCCAAGGGCGAGATCTTCCTCGGGCTCGAGCCGGGCGGCGTCGCCATCGTCAACCGCGACAACCCCCATTGCGACCGGCTGACGACGCTCGCCGCCGCCAGCAATGCGGGCCGCATCCTCACCTTCGGCGAGGACCCGCGCGCCGACGTCCGCGCGGTCACCATCGTCACGCGGCCGGATCTCTCGATCGTCGACGCCTCGGTGCTCGGCGAGCGCCTCGCCTACCGGATCGGCATGGCGGGCCGGCACATCGCGCTCAACACGCTGGCCCTCGTCGCGGCGGCGAAGGCGCTCGGCCTGGACGTCGCGCTCACGGCGCTGGCGCTCGCCGACGTCGCCCCGCCGGCCGGGCGCGGCGCGCGGCGCGAGCTCGCGCTCGTCGGCGGCACCGTCACGCTCGTCGACGAGAGCTACAACGCCAACCCCGCCTCCGTGCGCGCGGCGCTCGAGACGCTCGGGCAGATGGAGCTGCCCTGGCGGGGGCGGCGCATCGCCGTGCTCGGCGACATGCTCGAGCTCGGTCCCGACGGCCCCCGCCAGCACCGCGAGCTCGCGCCCGTCGCGCTCGCGGCGGGCGTCGATCTCGTCTTCACCGTCGGCGACCTGATGAAGGGGCTCCATGCCGCGCTGCCGCCCGAGCGCCGCGGCGGCTGGGCGGCGACCTCGGAGGGACTCGTCGCCACCGTGGTCGGCGCGCTCAGGCCCGGCGACATCGTGATGATCAAGGGATCGCGCGGCGTGCGCACGGAAAGGATCGTCACGGCGATCGAGGAGCGCTATAGCGAGGCCGCCGCGCCGCGCGCGGCCGCCGAGGCCGCGCCCGTCGGGCGCCGAGGATAACCCGCGCCCATGCTCGTCTGGCTCTCCGAATTCTCCGACACGTTCGGCCTGCTCAACGTCCTGCGCTACATCACCTTCCGTACGGGGATGGCGACGGCGACGGGATTCCTGTTCGTCTTCTGGTTCGGCCCCTCGATCATCGCCGCCTTGCGCGTGCGCCAGGGCAAGGGCCAGCCGATCCGCGAGGACGGCCCGCAATCGCACCTGCTGACGAAGCGCGGCACGCCCACCATGGGCGGGCTGATGATCCTCGCCGGCCTCATCGTCTCGACCCTGCTCTGGGCCGACCTCGAGAACGCCTACGTCTGGATCGTGCTGATGGTCACCGTCGGCTTCGGCGCGATCGGCTTCTACGACGACTACCTCAAGGTGACGAAGCAGTCCCACAAGGGCTTCTCGGGCCGTTCGCGGCTGGCGATCGAGGGGCTGATCGCCGGCGTGGCCGTCGTGGCGATCGCCTACACCGCCACGCCGGCGCTGGCGAACCACCTCGCCCTGCCCTTCCTCAAGGACGTGCTGATCAACTTCGGCTGGTTCTTCGTGGCCTTCGGCGCGCTCGTCATCGTCGGCGCCGGCAACGCCGTGAACCTGACCGACGGGCTCGACGGTCTCGCCATCGTGCCGGTGATGATCGCCACCGCGAGCTTCGGCTTCATCGCCTACCTCGTCGGCAACGCCATCTTCGCGAACTACCTGCAGATCCACTTCGTGCCCGGCACGGGCGAGCTCGCCGTGATCTGCGGGGCTCTGATCGGGGCGGGGCTCGGCTTCCTGTGGTTCAACGCCCCCCCGGCGCAGGTCTTCATGGGCGACACCGGCTCGCTCGCGCTGGGCGGCATGCTCGGCACGATCGCGGTGGCGACCAAGCACGAGATCGTGCTCGCCATCGTCGGCGGGCTGTTCGTGCTGGAAGCCGCGTCCGTGATCATCCAGGTGGTCTCGTTCAAGCTCACCGGCCGGCGCGTCTTCAAGATGGCGCCGATCCACCACCACTTCGAGCAGCTCGGCTGGACGGAGCCGCAGGTGGTGATCCGCTTCTGGATCATCGCGGTCGTGCTCGCCATGGTCGGGCTCGCCACGCTCAAGCTGCGTTGAGAGGACGTCCGCGATGACCCCCGCCACGACCTTCGCCGGGCGGTCGGTCGCCCTCTTCGGGCTCGGCGGCTCCGGGCTCGCGACGGCGCAGGCGCTCGTCGCCGGCGGCGCCACGGTCGCGGCCTGGGACGACGCCGAGCCGAGGCGCGCGGAAGCGACGGCGGCCGGCATCGCCGTCGTCGACCTCGACGCGGCGGACTGGGCCGGCTACGCCGCGCTCGTGCTCTCCCCGGGCGTCCCCCTCACCCACCCCGCGCCCCACTGGACGGTGGAGCGCGCGAAGGCGGCGGGCATCGAGATCATCGGCGACATCGAACTGTTCTGCCGCGAGCGGCGGAGGATCGCGCCGGATGCGCCCTTCGTCGCCATCACCGGCACGAACGGCAAGTCGACGACGACGGCGCTCCTCGCCCATGTCCTGCGCGAGGCCGGCTTCGACGTCGCCATGGGCGGCAACATCGGCACGCCGATCCTCGCCCTGCCGCCGCCCTCCGAGGCGCGCGTCCACGTCGTCGAGGTGTCGAGCTTCCAGGTCGACCTCGCGCCGTCGCTCGACCCGACGATCGGCTGCCTGATCAACATCACGCCCGACCATCTCGACCGCCACGGGACGCTCGACGCCTACGCCGCCATCAAGGAGCGCCTCGTCGCGGGTGCCCGCACGGCGCTCGTCGGCGTCGACGACGACCTGACCAACGCCATCGGCCGGCGCCTGTCGGAGCGCGAGGGGTCGGACGTCTATCCCGTCTCGGCCGCGGGCGAGCGGCCCTGGGGCTTCTTCGCGCTTGGGAGCGAGATCCGCGCCCGCAACGCGGGGGAGCCGCTGGAGGCCGCGCTGGTGCTCGCCGATCTCGCGGGCGTCGAATCGCTGCGCGGGCGCCACAACGCCCAGAACGCCGCCTTCGCCTGCGCCGCCGCCTGGCTCTGCGGCGCGCCGCCCGAGGCGATCGGCGCCGCGGTGCGGACGTTCCCGGGCCTCGCCCACCGCATGGAGCAGGCGGGCACCCGCGGGCGCGTGCGCTTCGTCAACGATTCGAAGGCGACGAACGCCGAGTCGACCGAGGTGGCCCTCGCCGCCTACGACCGCGTGTTCTGGATCGCCGGCGGCAAGCCCAAGGCCGGCGGGATCGCCGCGCTCGCGCCGCATTGGGGCCGGATCGCCAAGGCCTACCTGATCGGCGCGGCGACCGAGGAGTTCGCGGCCACCCTCGACGGGCATGTCGCCTACGAGCGCTGCGGCACGCTCGACGTCGCCGTGGCGCGCGCCGCTGCGGACGCGGCGGAGACGGGGGCGGACGAGGTCGTCCTGTTCTCCCCGGCCTGCGCGTCGTTCGACCAGTTCCGGAATTTCGAGGAGCGCGGCGCGCGCTTCAAGGCGCTGGTGGCGGGGCTCGCCTGAGCCCCGTCGGCCCCTTACCCCCGGCGAACCAGCACCCGCGCCCCGACCGGCACGCGCTCGTAGAGGTCGACGATGTCCTCGTTGAGCATGCGCACGCAGCCCGAGGAGACCGCCTCGCCGATGGACCACGGCTCGTTGGTGCCGTGGATGCGGAAGAGCGTGTCGCGATCGCCCTGGTAGAGGTAGAGCGCGCGGGCGCCGAGCGGGTTCTCGAGCCCGCCTTCCATGTAGGTCGGCAGGTCCGGGTTGATGCGCAGCATGTTGTCGGTGGGGCCCCAGCCCGGCCAGACGCCCTTGCGGCCGACGCGCGCCGCACCGCGCCAGGAGAAGCCGTTGCGGCCGACCCCGATGCCGTAGCGCATCGCCTTGCCGTCGGCCTCCACGAGGTAGAGGAAGCGGCCGTCGATATCGACGACGATCGTGCCCGGCGCCTCGCGGCCCGTGTAGGACACGCGCTGGCGCATCAGCTCGGGCCGCATCAGCGCGCGATTGACGAGCGGGATGTCGTACGGCTCGTCCGCCTTGTAGCCCGTGTACCAGGCGGTCGTCCCGTCGAGCGCGACCGCCTGCGCCAGGACCGCGGGGGAGATCCACTCTCCACGGGTAGGGCCGTCCGCCGTCGTGGCGGTGTTGCACGCCGCGAGGGCGCCGATCGTGAGGACCAGGAGGAGACGCGCGAGCATGGAGGACGACCCGGAGAAGCGATGATAAGCGCCCGCGCGAGTCGCGAGCATCCGCATGGTTAACGAACGCTCTTAAGGAACGCTTACCCCGCCGCAAGCGCCGCCGTGGCAGCGGACGGTTTTCCTGTCCCGCTGTGGCCTTATTGCCTCATGTAGAGGATGCGCGCGCGGATCGTCCCCTCGAGCGCCCTGAGCGCGCCGAGGATCTCCCGGCTGTCGGCGGGCACCCCGTCCGCCTCCACGACGACGTAGCCGATCTCGCCGTCCGTCTGGAGATACTGCCCGGCGATGTTGATGCCGCGGTCGGCGAACACGCCGATGAGGCGCGAGAGGATGCCCGGCACATTCTGGTGGACGTGGATCCAGCGCGTGCCGTGGGCGCGCCCGGGCAGCTGCGCCTGCGGGAAGTTGACCGCGCCGACCGTCGCACCGACGTCGGAATACTCGACGAGCTTGCGCGCCACCTCGACGCCGATGCGCTCCTGCGCCTCCTCGGTCGACCCGCCCACGTGGGGCGTGAGGATGACGTTCTCGATGCCCTGGAGCGGGCTCTCGAAGGGCTCGTTGTTCGAGCCGGGCTCCTTGGGGAAGACGTCGACCGCCGCGCCGCGCAGGTGCCCGTCCCTCAGGGCGGCGGCGAGCGCCTCGAGGTCGACGACCGTGCCGCGGGAGTTGTTGATGAGGTAGGCGCCGGGCTTCATCGCGCGGATCTCGCGCTCGCCGATCATGCCCGCGGTCTCCGGCGTCTCCGGCACGTGCAGCGTCACCACGTCCGATTTCGCGAGCAGCTCCTGGAGGCTGTCGACCGGCTCCGTGTTGCCGTGGCGCAGCTTGTCGGTGCGGTCGTAGTACATCACCCGCATGCCGAAGCCCTCGGCGAGCGTCGAGAGCTGCGAGCCGATGTTGCCGTAGCCGACGATGCCGAGGCACTTGCCGCGCACCTCGTGGCTGTCGGTGGCCGACTTGTCCCACCCGCCCTGGTGTGCGGCGTTCGAGCGCGGCACCACCCGGCGCATCAGCATCACGACCTCGGCGAGGGTCAGCTCCGCCACCGAGCGGGTGTTCGAGAACGGCGCGTTGAACACCGGCACGCCCCTCAGGCGCGCCGCGTCGAGATCGACCTGGTTCGTGCCCACCGAGAAGCAGCCCACCGCGATCAGCCGGTCGGCGGCCTCGAAGACCTCCTGCGTCAGCCGGGTGCGCGAGCGGATGCCCAGGATGTGCACGCCCTTGACCGCCTCCTTCAGCGCCTCCCCGTCGAGCGCCGTCTTCAGGCGCGTGATCGAGACGTAGCCCGCGGCCTCGAGCAGCGCGACCGCGCTGTCGTTGACGTTCTCGAGCAGCAGGATCCGGATCTTGTCCTTGGACAGGGAGAGGGGAGCGGTCATCGACAATCTCTGATCGGGTTCGGCACCGGCGCGGCACAGCTCCCATGTCGCAGCCGCGGGCGCTGGAATCAAGCCGCGCCGACGCATGGCCGGGTCGACCTCCGCACCGCCACCCGTGACCCGCCGGGATCCGCGTCCTCAGGCCACGCCCACGCGGCGGTAGTATCGCTGCGACCGGCGCACACCCCGCGCCGGGCTCGCGATCTGCCGCGCGAGCTCGCGCGCGTCGCCCGTCGGGCGCGCGACGAGGAAGCCCTGGGCGTCGGCGCATCCGGTCCCGCGCAGCAACGCGAGCTGCTCGGGCGTCTCGACGCCCTCGGCCACGACGCCGATGCCGAGGCTCAGCCCCAGGCCGACGATCGTGCGCACGATGGCCGCGTTCTCCGCGTCCGTGGCGAAGTCGCGCACGAACGACCTGTCGATCTTCAGCCGCGTCACCGGGAAGCGCTTCAGATGCGCCAGCGAGGCGTAGCCCGTCCCGAAATCGTCGAGGGCGAGGCCGACGCCCATGGCGGCGAGCCGGTGCAGCGTCGTCTCGATCCGGTCGGCGCCGCGATCCAGCAATACGTGCTCCGCGATCTCGAGCTCCAGACGATCCGCCGCGAAGGCGCGACGGCGCAGGATCTCGTCGACGCGCTCGGGAAACGCGGGGTCGAGCAGCTGGGTGGCTCCGACGTTGACGGAGAGCCGGCCGGGGTCACGGCCGGGGCGCATCAGCGAGACGTGCAGGTCGATCGCGCGTTCCAGGATGCTCGCGCCGACCTGGTTCGCGAGGCCCGCCTCCTCGGCGACACCGACGAACTCGGACGGCGCGATCGGGTCGCCGTCGAGCGTCCAGCGTGCGAGCGCCTCGAAGCCGACGTGCGTCATGTCCGAGATCCGGACCTGCTGATGCAGGACGACGGCGATCTCGTTCGCCTCGACGGCCCCCCGCAGCCGTGTGGCGATCATCCGCCGCCGCTCCGCCCGCTCGCGCAGCGTCGGGTCGAAGAAGCTCCAGCCGTTGCGGCCGTTCTGCTTGGTCTCGTAGAGCGCGATGTCCGCGCTCTTGAACAGGTCCTCCGCCGTGTCGGCGTCGGCCGGATAGATGGCGGCGCCCATGGACACGCCGGGCACGATCGCCTTGCCCGCGATCGTCACCGGCTCGGTGAGCCGCTGATGAACCTTCTGGAGCAGCCGCACGAGATCGTCGGCATGCTCGATGCCGGTCACGAGCACCGCGAACTCGTCACCGCCGAGGCGCGCTACGGTATCGCTGTTGCGGAAGGCCGCGGCGAGACGATCCGCCGTGGTCTTCAGCAGGACATCCCCCGCGTCGTGCCCGTAGGTGTCGTTGATCGCCTTGAAATGATCGACGTCGAGCAGGACGAGCGCGCCGCGCGCGTCGGCGGCCCGGCGCCGGCCGAGGGCCGCCTCGGCACGCGACCAGATCACCTCCCGGTTCGCGAGCCCGGTCAGCGCGTCGGTCTCGGCGACCCTCCGCACCCGCATCTCGGCGCGCTTCTGGTCGGTGATGTCGGTGCGCACACCGACGAGCACGCCGCTCTCCGAGCGCCGCTCCGTGATCTGGAGCCAGCGCCCGTCGTCGAGGTGCTGGACGACGCGCTCGTTCCGGTCCTTGCGGCGCGCCGCGAGGCGGGCGTCGAGCCAGGCCGCACGCGTCTCCGACGTCGTGCCGGCATCCACGTACTGCCCCCGCTCGAGGCCGTAGCGCACCATCTCCTCGAAGCTCGCGCCGAGCCTGATGGCCGGCGCGGACGTGGCGTAGAAGACCTTGTAGGCGGCGTTGAACAGGATGAGGCGGTCGTCGGCGTCGTAGGCGGCGACCGCGTCGGGAATCGTCTCGATGATGTCGCGCAGCAGCGTCTCGGTGTGCACGAGCTGCTCGTGCTTGCGGGAGAGCAGCTCCTCGCTGCGGCGGCGCGCCACGGACTCGGCCTCGGCGGCCGCGCGCTCGCGATGAGCCTCGAGCTGCGCGATCACGGCGGCCGCGAGGTCGGCGAGCTTCTCGGCCTCGCCCGGCCCGAACGGGCGCGGCGCGTGGTCGACGATGCACAGGGTGCCGACGCCGACGCCCGGCGCGAGGACGAGGGGCGCACCCGCGTAGAAGCGGATGTGCGGGGGACCGACGACCAGGGGGTTGTCGCGGAAGCGCGCATCCTCGCACGCATCCTCGACCACGAGGACGTCGTCGGACAGGATCGCGTGCGCGCAGAACGAGACCTCGCGGGAGGTTCCTTCCAGATCGATCCCGCACCGCGCCTTGAACCATTGCCGGTCCGCCTCGACGAGCGAAACGAGGGCGATCGGCACGTCGAACAGCGCCCGCGCCGCGCGGCAGATGCCGTCGAAGCCTCGGGCCGGCGGGGTGCCGAGGATGTTGAGGCTGTTCAGGACGTCGAGGCGTTCGGTCTCGTTGGCTGGAACGGGATGCATCGATCGACCTCCGCAGCGCTGCGAAGGCTACCGCTCCAGCGATTAATGAACGATTCTATTCCTGACCCGAGCGCCGCGGAATCCGCTCAGGTCCGCCCCGCCACGATCTCGCGCTCGCGGAAGACGAGCGGGCGCGCCGCCGGACGGCCGGTCTTGCGGCGGGTGAGGAAGCGCGGGCGGCGGCCGGAGAGGAGGCCGTGGCGCCGGCGCTGGCGCACGTCGCCGAGGGCCAGCGGCCCGATCTGCGGATAGGGCGCGACGAGGCTGCCGTCGGGATTCTGGATCATCAGGGGCAGGCCGCTCTCCTGGCCGAGGCGGCGCCACACGGCGACGATCTCCTCCTCGTCGAAGCGGCCGAGCACGGTCGCGATCTCGCCCGTGCGGGCGATGGCCGCGATCTCGAAGGCCGGGCCACCGGCGGGCTCGTCGTCGCCCCGCTCGGCGATGCGCATCGCCAGCCCGGCGAGGCGACCCGGGGGCACGCACAGGCCCAGCGTGTCGCAGGCGCTCTCGTCCGTATCGAGGAGGCCGGAGCCGCCCGCGGGGACGGCTCCGGCCGCGTATGATCTGTCCGCCATCATGCTCGACGCCCTGTCAGCGTTGGGTGGCCGGCGGCTTGTTCTTGGATGATCGCCGCTCGATCCATGCGCCGATCATGCGGATGCTTCGCGTCCGGGGGCTTAAGCTTTTCGGTTAAAAGACGCTCAATCCCGGCGATGCTGAACGAATGCTTGCGACGTTTGTGGAAAAGCGCGACGTTCGCGCCGCGGCGCCCGGCGCGGAGCTTGCGCCCGCCCCCTGCCGACCCTACCTTCGTCGCTGAGCGGACGTGCCGTCGCGGCCGCCGCGGACGAGACCCCGATGCCCCTTTCCCGCCAGACACGCGCCGATCTCGCCTCCTCGCTGGAGGAGGCCGCCCGTGAGGCGGGCGACATCGCCCGCGGCTATTTCCGCGAGGGGGAGAAGACCACCGCGCGGGTCTGGAACAAGGCCGGCGGCTCGCCGGTCACCGAGGCGGACGTCTCCGTCGACGCCTTCCTGAAGGTGCGGCTCTCGCAGCTCCTGCCGGAGGCCGGCTGGCTCTCCGAGGAGACCCGCGACGATCCGGCGCGGTTGGACAGCCGCCTCGTCTGGATCGTCGACCCGATCGACGGCACCCGCGCCTTCCTCAACGGCATAGCCGACTGGTCGGTGGCGATCGCACTCCTCGTCGACGGCGTGCCGACGCTCGGCGTGGTGCACGCCCCGGCGCGGGAGGGCTTCTACGAGGCGCAGGCCGGCGCCGGGGCGCGGCTCAACGGCACGCCGATCGCGACCGGCGGCCGGGAGACGCTGGCCGGCGCGAACGTGGCGGGCCCCAAGCCCATGGTGGACGCGCTGGCGCGCCGCAGCGGTCCCTTCGGCGCCGTCACCAAGGTCCCGTCCCTGGCCCTGCGGATCGCCCGCGTCGCCTCCGGCGAGCACGATCTCGCCCTCGTGACCGCCAATGCGCGCGACTGGGATCTCGCGGCCGCCGATCTCGTTCTCGCCGAGGCGGGCGGCACGCTGTCGGACCCCGCGGGCGCCGCGCCGGTCTACAATCGGCCGGAGCCGGTGCACGGGGTGCTCGTCGCGGCCTCGCGCGCCTTGCATCCGCGCCTCGTTGAGGCCATGACGAGCGACGATACCGATACGCGGCGGCCGGCCGCCGCGGGCTGAGCCCGCGATCGCGGCACGCCCCGTGCTTCCCGGCGACCGCGAAACCCGGGTCCCGAGCGCAACGAGAGCAGCATGACCGAGATCGACACCCGCGCACCCACGCCCGCCCCAGCCGCGGCACAGACCGCCGCCGGCAAGGACGCGCAGCTCCTCCACCTCGTCTTCGGCGGCGAGCTGGACGACCCCGAGCAGGTCCGTTTCCGCGACCTCGACGCGCTCGACATCGTCGGCATCTACCCCGATTATGCGACGGCCTTCGCCGCCTGGAAGGCGAAGGCGCAGGCGACCGTCGACAACGCGCACATGCGCTACTTCATCGTCCATCTGCATCGCCTGCTCGAGCCGCCGGTCGGCTGAATCACGGGCGGGCCGAGAAAAGTCACGGGCATGTCCCTCCTCAAGCGCATCGGCAGGCATCCGCGTGTCCAAGCCGCGGCGGGCTATGCCTTCGCGCGCTATCTCGGGCTCGTGCGCCTGACGAACCGCTTCACGACGGAGCCGCCGGACGCGCACGACCGCGTCGGGCCGCTGATGCCCGTGATCGCGGCGATGTGGCACGGCCAGCACTTCCTGGTGCACCTCGCGAGGCGCCCGCAGGACCCCACCGCCTGCCTCGTCTCGCGCTCGGGAGACGGCGAGCTCAACGCCATCGCGCTCGAGCATCTGGGCGTGCGCCCGATCCGCGGCTCCGGCGATCGCGGGCGCGGGCGCGTGCGCGAGAAGGGCGGCGCGCAGGCCATGCGCGCCATGCTCCGGGCGCTCGCGGGCGGGGAGAGCGTCGTGATGACCGCCGATGTTCCCAAGATCGCGCGGCGCGCCGGTGAGGGCATCGTCACGCTCGCGCGCCTCTCGGGCCGGCCGATCGTCCCCGTCGCGGTGGTGACGAGCCGGCGCAAGGTCTTCGACAGCTGGGATCGCGCGGCGCTGGGCCTGCCCTTCGGGCGCGGCGCAATCGTCATCGGCGATCCCGTCTTCGTCGCGCGGGATGCGGGGCCGGACGCGATCGAGGCCGCCCGCCGGGCGGTCGAGGCGGGGCTCGACGGGGTCCATGCCCGCGCCTACACGCTGATCGGCGCGAGCGACCCCGGCGGCGACCTGCGCGCCGCGCCCTCGGGAGGCGGCGCATGAAGCGCGGCTCTCCGCTGCTCGCGGGCTATCGCCTCGGCGTGTCGCTGCTGACCCCCGCCGCCGCGGGGCTCCTGCTGTGGCGGCGCGGCAAGGGCAAGGAGGACCCCGCGCGGCTCGGCGAGCGCCGCGGCCATGCCGGCCGCTCGCGGCCCGAGGGACCGCTCGCCTGGCTGCACGGCGCCTCGATCGGCGAGACGCTCTCGATCCTCCCCCTCGTCGAGCGGCTGACGCGACGGGGCGTCACGGTCCTCGTCACCTCGGGCACGCGGACCTCGGCGCAGCTCGTGGCGCGGCGCCTGCCGCCCGGCGCGATCCACCAGTTCGTGCCCCTCGACGTACCGCTCTACGTCAAGCGCTTCCTCGACCATTGGCGGCCGGATCTCGCGCTGTTCGCCGAGTCGGAGCTGTGGCCGAACTTCGTGCACGCGCTCGACCGGCGCGGCATCCCCCTCGTGCTCGTCAACGGCAGGCTGTCCGAGCGCTCGTTCCGGCGCTGGATGCGCGCGCCCAAGGCGGCGGAGGCGATCCTGTCGCGCTTCGCCTTCTGCCTGGCGCAGTCGCAGGCCGACGCCGAGCGCCTCGCGCGGCTCGGCGCGCCGCGGGTGGCGGTGGCGGGGAACCTCAAGTTCGATTCGCCGGCCCCGCCCGCAGATCCGCGCACGGTGGCGAGCCTCCAGGCGCTGACCGCCGGGCGCCCGATCTGGATGGCGGCGTCGACCCATCCCGGCGAGGAGGAGGCGGCGATCGCCGTCCATCGCGCGCTCTCCAGGCGCTATCCGAGCCTCCTGACCATCATCGCGCCGCGACATCCGAACCGCGGACCGGACATCGCCGCGACGGCGCTCGAATCGGGCCTCGTCGCCGTGCGGCGCGCGGACGGAATGCAGCCGGACCGGACGGTCGACCTCTACGTCGCCGACACGATCGGCGAGCTCGGCCTGTTCTACCGGCTCGCGCCGGTGGTGTTCATGGGCGGCTCGCTCGTGCCGCACGGCGGGCAGAACCCGATCGAGCCGGCGAAGCTCGGCGCGGCGATCCTGCACGGGCCGCACGTCCACAACTTCACCGACGTCTACGCCGCCATCGACCGCGCCCGCGGCGCCCTGCCGGTCGAGGACGCGCGCGCGCTCGCCGCCGCCCTGGCCCAGCTCCTGTCCGAGCCTGGGCGCATGCGCACGATGGGACGTGCCGGCACCGCCGCCGTGGACGCGCTCGGCGGCGCGCTGGAGCGCACGATCCGGGCGATCGACCCGTTCCTCGTCGATTTGCGCGCGGGCTCGTCCAGCTGATGCGGGCACCGGGCTTCTGGACGGCGCAGGCGCCGAGCCTCCCCGCCCGCCTGCTGGCGCCCGCCGGCGCCCTGTACGGGTCCGTCGCCGCGCGGCGGATGGCCCGGCCCGGCACGCGCACCGGACTCCCCGTGATCTGCGTGGGCAACTTCACCGCGGGCGGCGCCGGCAAGACGCCGACCGCCGTGGCGCTCGCCGCCCTCCTCGTCGAGAGCGGCTTCGCTCCGGCCTTCCTGACGCGCGGCCACGGCGGGCGGGCGCATACGCCGCTCCTGGTCGACCCCGCGCACCACGATCATCGCGCGGTGGGCGACGAGGCGCTGCTGCTCGCCCGCGCCCGACCGACGATCGTCTCGCCGGACCGCGTCGCCGGCGCCGCACGCGCGGCGGAGGCCGGGGCGGACGCGATCGTCATGGACGACGGCCTGCAGAACCCCGCGCTCGCGAAGGACCTCGCCTTCGCGGTGGTGGACGGCGAGACCGGGATCGGCAACGGGCTGTGCCTGCCGGCGGGCCCGCTGCGCGCGCCG
Source organism: Salinarimonas rosea DSM 21201 (assembly GCF_000429045.1). Lineage (GTDB taxonomy): Bacteria > Pseudomonadota > Alphaproteobacteria > Rhizobiales > Beijerinckiaceae > Salinarimonas > Salinarimonas rosea. The sequence goes on along the minus strand of NZ_KE386841.1, from coordinate 267,637 downwards.
CTCTCCGCGCAATGGCCGCACGTCGACGCGCTCGTGCTGATGGGCCGCGGCGCGCCCGGCGCGCGGCTGGCCGAGGAGGCCCGCGCCCGCGGCAAGCCCGTCTTCCAGGCGCGCCTCGCTCCGGACCCGGCGCTGGGCGAGCGGCTCGACGGCGCACGCGTGCTCGCCTTCGCCGGCATCGGCCGGCCGGAGAAGTTCTTCCGAACGCTGGAGGATTGCGGGGCGAGCGTCGTCGAGCGCGTCGCCCTGCCCGACCACCACGTCTACCGTCGCGGCGAGGCGGAGGCGCTCCTCGACCATGCGCGCGCCCGCGGGCTCCTGCCGGTGACGACGGAGAAGGACGCCGCCCGCCTCCCGCCGCTGGACGGGCTCCTGGCGCTGCCGGTGAGCGCGCGATTCGAGGACGTCGACGGCGTTCGCGCGCTGCTGGCGGCGCGCCTGGGTCTCGCGACGACCGTCTCCGGCCGCTAGCCCGACTGCCGCGAGGTGTCCGTCGCCGCGTCCTTCGCGTAGCCGAGGCGCACCAGCGCCGCCTGCGGGCTCGCATAGGCCTCCTGGCGCGGGACGCTCCAGTAGCGCAGCCGCTCGAGCGGGATCGCCTCGCCGGTGACGCCGCAGCGCACGAAGGTGCCGGGCTTCACCACGCGGAAGCTCGAATCCAGGTATTCGACCTCGGCCTCGCCGCCCGGCCGCTCGATCTTGTTCATCGCGTCATCCGTTCCGCGCGCGAAAGGGCGCACCGCTCCACCGAGCCATAGCGGAAAGGGGGCTGCCGGTTCAACTCGGGGCAGCGACCGCGAGCGCGATCATCTCCCGCTGCCCTCCAGCATCCGCGAGAGCACCTTGGCCGTGTAGTCCACCATCGGCACGATGCGGGCGTAGTTGAGCCGCGTCGGGCCGATCACGCCGAGCACGCCGACGATCTTCTGCCCGCCGTCGCGGAAGGGCGCGGCGACCAGCGAGGAGCCCGACAGCGAGAACAGCTTGTTCTCCGAGCCGATGAAGATCCGCACGCCCTCGCCCGCCTCGGCGCGGCCGAGGAGGTCGATCACGTCGGTCTGGGTCTCGAGGTCCTCGAACAGCAGGCGGATGCGCTCGAGGTCCTCGAGCGCCTGGAGGTCGGCGAGGAGGTTCGCCTGGCCGCGCACGATCAGGTGGCGCTCGACGGCGCCCTCGGTGGGAAACGCGACCCCCGCCTCGATCAGCCGCGCGGTGAGCGCGTCGAGCTCGCGCTCCATCGCCTCGCGCAGGGCGCGGGTCTCGTCGCGGACCTCGGCGAGCGTCTTGCCGCGGATGCGCGCGTTGAGGAAGTTCGCGGCCTCCGTCAGCGCGGAGGCGGGCAGGCCCGGCGGCAGGTCGAGCAGGCGGTTCTCGACGGAGCCGTCCTCGGAGACGAGCACGACGAGGGCGCGGGCAGGATCGAGGCGCACGAACTCGATGTGCTTGAGCCGCGGGTCCTGCTTCGAGGTGACGACGACGCCGGCCCCGCGCGAGAGGCCCGACAGCATGGCGGAGGCCTCCGCCAGCGCGCTCTCGAAGTCGCGCGCCTGGGCGGCCGCGCGCATCTGCGCCTCGATGTTGCCGCGCTCCTCGAGCGACAGGTCGCCGAGCTCCAGCATGGCGTCGACGAAGAAGCGCAGGCCCGTCTCCGTCGGCAGCCGGCCGGCGGACGTGTGCGGCGCGAAGATCAGGCCCGCCTGCTCTAGGTCGGCCATGACGTTGCGCACCGACGCCGGCGACAAGGGCGCGTGCAGGAGCTTCGAGATGTTGCGCGAGCCCACCGGCTCGCCGTTGGCGAGATAGCTCTCCACGATCTGCCGGAAGATCTCGCGCGAGCGCTCGTTGAGCTCCGCCAGCGCCTGCGCTTGGCCGGGGAGGCGGCCGAGGAAGTCCGTGCGGGATGGGCTCTCGCCTGTCATCGCGGGTGATCGTGCCTGGCGTCGGTCATACCCGATTATGTGACCCGCCCCCGGCCCGCGCGCAAGCGGCGGATCGGCACGCGCCGCTCAGTTCGAGGCGCGGCGCGCGACGCCGCCGCCGTCGATCGACACCCGTGAGGCCTCGATGATGCTCATGCCGATCTGCGTGCGCACCTCGATTCGCATCGGCAGCAGCACACCGCCCGCCTCCACCGGCGCGAGCCAGACCGCCATATCGCGGTTGTCCTCCATGAAGCGCACGGCCTCCTTGCCCGCGCGATGGCCGGAGACGGCCCGGAATCGCGCCTTGCAGATCAGCACCGGGCCGGAATAGCCGGGCTTGTCGAGCTCGCGCGTGCCGCCGTAGCTCAGCACGATGTCGAAGCGCGAGGCACCGTCGAACACGGGGATCGTGCGCTCGCACTGGCCCGGATCGGTCGACGCGAGGCGCCCGCGCGCGGGAAAGAGGAAGGCGCTGACCGGATCGACCACGCCGCGGCGATCGGCGGAGCGGACCGGCACGCGGTCGGGATGCTCGGGGAGCGGCGGCAGGATCTCCACGGCGGAGACCGCGCCGCCGGAGAGGCCCATGCGCACGGTCCGGCTCGCGCGGCTGGACGCCGAGTTCACCGCGAAGCTCGCGGGCGCCACCCGTTCGCCGTCGACGCGCCCCGTCGCCGTCGCGGCTCCGCGCCCGTCGGTGATCAGCCCCGCGAGCCCGACGAGCCGGGCCTGGACCGAGATCTCGTAGCGCCGCCCGTCGGAGGAGGACGTCACGTCCGCCTCGCCGATGGGGAAGCCCGCGAGCCAGATGCCGTAGGTCGCGTCGAAGGACGAGCCGCGGGCGGATGCCGTGCCCGGCGACGCGGCGAGGGCCGTGCCGAAGGCGGCGACGAGAAGGGCTTGTGCGAGGCGGCGCGCGCGCATGGCGTTTCCTTGGGTCCCGTCGGGTCCCGTTCGCGCCGGGAGCCCGCGCACGATGGCGTCCGTCGAGGCTCCTCGGCGAATCGGGCGTTGTCGAGGCGATATCGACCATCGAGCCAGATGGTTAACGCACTCCTATACGGGAGGCGGTGCGGTCTCCTCGCCGACCTCCCGCGCGCGCCGCGCGAGGAGACCGATGCGCCGCGGCGCGCCTTCCGCGCGGTGACGGAAGGCGCCCTGCGTCCTTGACGCGCCGGGGGCTTTGCGCCTATAGGCTCCAACCTTCCAGGGACACCGGTGTCCGGTCGCCCCGCATCGGCGCGCGTCACGCGCGGGAGCGTGGGGGAGAGACGCGGCCGCACCTCATCGACGATAGGACGTAAGAGATCATGTCGCGCCGTTGCGAACTGACCGGCAAGGCCGTTCTGACCGGCCACCTCGTGAGCCACTCGAACCGCAAGACGAAGCGTCGCTTCCTGCCGAACCTCGTCAACGTGACGCTCCAGTCCGACACGCTGGGCCGCTCGGTGCGCATGCGCATCTCCGCTGCCGCCCTGCGCACGGTGGAGCATCGCGGCGGCCTCGACGCCTTCCTCGCCAAGGCGAAGGAAGTCGAGCTGTCGCAGACGGCGCTCGGCGTGAAGCGCGAGATCGAGAAGAAGCAGATGGCGGACGCCGCCGCCGGCTGACCCGCCGGGCGCGCCGCTCCTCTCCGCGAGACGAGATCGACGGGCGGCCTCGCGGTCGCCCTTCGCCGTTTCCAGCATCCGAAGGTTCGATCATGGCCGCCCTGCGCAGCGACGACCGCAGCCCCATCGTCCTCGCCGTCGCGGCGATGGCCCTGGTGGTGCTCGCCTCGAACATCCTCGTGCAGCACCCGGTCCGGTCCTTCGGCCTGCAGGACTGGCTGACCTGGGGCGCCTTCACCTACCCCTTCGCCTTCCTGGTGACGGACCTCGCCAACCGCCGCTTCGGCCCCGCCGGCGCGCGCAAGGTGGTCTATGCCGGCTTCGCGCTGGCGGTGGCGCTGTCCATCTATTTCGCGACGCCCCGCATCGCCATCGCGTCGGGCGTGGCCTTCCTCTCGGCGCAGCTCCTCGACGTGGCGATCTTCAACGCGCTCCGCGCCAAGGCCTGGTGGATCGCCCCGCTGACCTCCTCGGTGCTCGCCTCGGCGCTCGACACGGCGATCTTCTTCTCGCTCGCCTTCCATTGCGGGCCGGTGCTCGGCGGCACGACGATCACGCAGATGCTCGGCGCCGTCGGCGTCGCCGACGCGTGCATCGCGCTGCCCTGGCAGACGCTCGCGCTCGCCGACTGGGCGGTGAAGCTCGCCGTCGCCACGGTCGCGCTCGTCCCCTACGGTGCGCTGGTCTCGCGCATGCGCCGCTGGGAAGACGTTCACGGAGCGGCGTGATCGCACCCTCCCGGCTCGCCGGGACGAGAGCAGGCGCCGATCCATGAGCGACGTTCCGAGCGACGATCCGAGCGACGATCCTCTTCCCGGCATTCTCGGCTTTCTGCGCGCCGCCGAGGCGCTGAAGGTGCGGCATCGCTCGGGCCGCACCTCCGACGGCGCGCCGGAGAGCATCGCCGCGCATTCCTGGCGCCTGGCGCTCGCCGCGATCGTCCTCCGCGACACGCTCGGCGAGCACGATCGGCTGCGGCTCCTCGAATTGTGCGTCGTGCACGACCTCGGCGAGGCCATCTCCGGCGACGTGCCCGCCATCCACCAGCGCCCGGACGACGGCCGCGCCGCCCGCGAGCGCGCCGATCTCGAGACGCTCGGCGCGCCGCTGCCCGCTTCGCTCCGCGAGAGGCTGCTCGCGCTCCACGACGAGTACGAGGCCGGCACGACCCGCGAGGCGGTCCTCGCCAAGGCGCTCGACAAGATCGAGACCATCCTCCAGCACGTGCAGGGCGACAACGGCCCCGATTTCGACCACGGCTTCAATCTCGGCTACGCCCGCTCCCGCACCGACGCCGACCCGGTCACGGCGCGGCTGCGCGCGATGCTCGATGCCGAGACGCGTGCCCTCGCGGGGCGCGACGGCGCCCCTTCCCCGGGGCGCCCGCCGCGCTAGCTCTCGGGAGCACCGCAGCCCGTCCGGATCGGCCCATGTCGCAGAGCGCCCTCATCGTCCTCGGCGAGTTCTCGCTCCTCGTCGCGCTCCTCGGCTTCGCCGCCTGGGAGGTCTGGAAGCTCCGGCGCGAGAAGCGCTGAGCGCGCCTCGCCCGGGGTCTCGTCGCGCGTGTTTTCGTTGACACGCGGCGGCCTTCCCATAGAATTCGCGTGCGGCCGCCCCTCTCGGGCGGCGCTTTCATTTGTGGGCGCGCCGGACGCGCGCGCCCACCCGCGAAGAGGATGGAGCCCGTGACCTCTGCGATCCTGCCGACCTACGCACGTGCCGACGTGGCCTTCGAGAAGGGTGAAGGGGCTTGGCTCGTGTCGCGACGCGGCGAGCGCTATCTCGACTTCGGCGCGGGCATCGCGGTCAACTCCGTCGGCCATTCGCATCCGCACGTCGTAGCCGCCCTCGTCGAGCAGGCCGGCAAGCTCTGGCACACCTCGAACCTGTTCGAGATCCCCGAGGGCGAGCGCCTGGCGCAGCGCCTCGTCGACGCCACCTTCGCCGACCGGGTGTTCTTCACCAATTCCGGCGCGGAGGCGAACGAGGGCGCGATCAAGATGGCGCGCCGCTGGCAGCACGTGAACGGCCGGCCGGAGCGCTATCGCATCCTGACCTTCGAGGGCGCCTTCCACGGCCGCACGCTCGCGACCATCGCCGCCGGCGGCCAGAAGAAGTACCTCGAAGGCTTCGGCCCGAAGGTCGAGGGTTTCGACCAGGTGCCCTTCGGCGACCACGAGGCCATGCGTGCGGCGATCGGGCCGGAGACGGCGGCGATCCTCGTCGAGCCGATCCAGGGCGAGGGCGGCATCCGGCCCGTCCCCCACCAGTGCCTGCGCGGCCTGCGCGCGCTCTGCGACGAGGCGGGCCTGCTGCTGATCTACGACGAGGTGCAGACCGGCGTCGGGCGCACCGGCAAGCTCTTCGCCCACGAGTGGGCCGGGCCCGAGGCGCGCCCCGACATCATGACGGTCGCCAAGGGCATCGGCGGCGGCTTCCCCATGGGCGCGATCCTGTGCACGGAGGAGGCGGGGAGCGCGCTGGCGCCGGGAACCCACGGGACGACCTTCGGCGGCAACCCGCTCGCCATGGCCGTCGGCAACGCCGTGCTCGACGTGGTGCTGGCGGACGGCTTCCTGGAGGACGTGCGCCGCACCGGGCTCCTGCTCAAGCAGCGGCTCGCGGCGCTGCGCGACCGCCATCCGGACGTGATCGAGGAAGTGCGCGGCGAGGGGCTGATGATCGGCCTGCGCTGCCGGGTGCCGAACGGCGACCTCGTCTCCGCCATGCGCGACCAGAAGATGATCGGCATCGCCGCCGGGGACAACGTCGTGCGCCTGCTGCCGCCGCTGATCGTCCGGGACGAGGAGACGGCCGAGGCGCTGCGCCGGCTCGAGGCCGCCTGCGTTGCGCTCGAGCAGGCGTCCGCGGCGGCGCCGACGGCCGCGGTCGCGGGAGCCCGCTGATGAACGCGCCCGTCCCGAAGCCCACCCCCGCCATCCGCCACTTCACCGACCTCACGACGCTGCCCGCGGAGGAGCTGCGGCGCATCCTCGACATCGGCGTGCGGATCAAGGCCACGCGCCGCCGCGGCGAGCGCCAGGTCGACCGCCCGCTCGAGGGCAAGACGCTGGCGATGATCTTCGACAAGCCCTCGACCCGCACCCGCGTCTCCTTCGACGTCGGCATGCGCGAGCTCGGCGGCGAGTCGCTCATGCTCACCGGCAAGGAGATGCAGCTCGGCCGCGGCGAGACGGTGGCGGACACCGCGCGCGTGCTCTCGCGCTACGTCGACGTGATCGTCATCCGCACGCTCGAGCACGACACGCTGCTCGAGCTCGCGGCCAACGCCACGGTGCCGGTGATCAACGCGCTCACCAAGCTCTCGCACCCCTGCCAGATCATGGCGGACGTGATGACCTACGAGGAGCATCGCGGGCCCATCGCCGGCGCCACGGTGGCCTGGGTGGGCGATTCGAACAACGTCCTCGCCTCCTGGGTGCACGCGGCGGCGCGCTTCGGGTTTCGCCTGCGCATCGCGACGCCGCCCGAGCTCGCTCCGCCCGAGGAGCTCGTCGGCTGGGCCCGGGCGCACGGCGGCGACGTCGTCGTCGGCACGGACGCCGAGGCGGCGGTCGCCGGCGCGGACGCCGTCGTCACCGATTGCTGGGTGTCGATGGGGGACGAGGACGAGGGGCGCCGCCACAATCTGCTCGCCCCCTACCAGGTGAACGAAGCCCTCATGGCGAAAGCGAAATCGGACGCCATATTCATGCATTGCCTGCCCGCCCATCGCGGGGAGGAGGTGACGGACGCGGTGATGGACGGGCCGCATTCGGTGGTGTTCGACGAGGCGGAGAACCGGCTGCATGCGCAGAAGGGGGTTCTCGCCTGGTGCTTCGGGATAGAGGTATGACGCAGACGCAATTCGAGGGCGCCGACGACGTCGTCCTCCCCTTCGCGGTCGAGGCGCTCGACGTGCGCGGACGGGTGGTTCGGCTCGGCGACGCCGTCGACACGCTGGTGGCCCGCCACGGCTATCCGGACGCGGTGGCGCGCGTCGTCGGCGAGGCGGCGGCGCTGACCGCGCTGCTCGGTGCCTCGCTCAAGTTCGACGGGCGCTTCCAGCTCCAGACCAAGACGGACGGGCCGATCGAGATGATCGTCGTCGACTACGACGCGCCCGACCGGCTGCGCGCTTTCGCGCGCTTCGACGCCGGCAAGGTCGCCGACGCCACCCGCGCCGGCGAGCCCCTGCGCGGGGCCGACGTCGGCCGTCTGCTCGGGCACGGCCATCTCGCCATGACCATCGACCAGGGGCCGGACCTGCGGCGCTACCAGGGCGTCGTCCCGCTCGAGGGGCAGGGCCTGGAGGAGGCGGCGCACCAATACTTCCGGCAGTCCGAGCAGATCCCCACCCGCATCCGCCTCGCGGTCGCCGAGGAGCTGACCGGCGGCGAGGCGCGGGCCTACCGCGCCGGCGGGGTGATGGTGCAGTTCCTCCCCTCCTCCAGCGAGCGGCAGCGACAGGCCGAGCTGCCGCCGGGAGACCCGCCCGAGGGCCATCCCGGGCACGACCGGGCGGAGCCGGCGGAGGACGACGCCTGGGTCGAGGCGAAGACGCTGGTCGACACGATCCAGGATCACGAGCTGATCGATCCCTCCGTGTCGAGCGAGCGGCTGCTGTTCCGGCTCTTCCACGAGCGCGGTGTGCGGGTGTTCGAGGCGCAGGGCATCCGCGAGGCCTGCCGCTGCTCGCGCGAGCGCGTCGTCGACGTGCTGACCCGCTTCCCCGAGGAGGAGCGGCGCGAGATGGTCGCCGACGACGGCTCGATCCAGGTGACGTGCGAGTTCTGCTCGCGCAAGTACGGCTTCGACCCGCACGAGATCGAGGAGAAAGCGGCGCGGGAGGGGTGAGACGGCGGGGCACGGCCCGGCAGCCGGATTGGCGTCAGCGCTGCTCATCCTCGTGCTCGCGCACGTATTGTGCGAGCACAGCGGCCATCGTACGCGCGACGTCCTGCGGCGCGTGCCGGCGGAACCACTCCAGCACGGCGGGATCGACCGGCACGCGCACCGCAACCGGTCGGCCGTGCGCGTCCGTCTCGACCTCCGGCCAGCCAGCCTCGACGAGATCCGGGATATCGCTGTAGTCGATGTCCTCGTCGCGCTGAAGATCGTAACGACGCGCCTCTTCCTGCGTCACGCGGGGTGGACGGTTCGGATCCAGTCGCTTTCTAACGAGCGTCATGTGCTGCAACCTCTCGACGGTTCGCAATACGAGCCGAGATGATGCGGACGACACCGCCTCGCATCGTGTACGCGACCACGTAGACGCGCCCGTCCACGCGCCCCGGTGTGACGAGACGAGCCTCTCCGTAGTCTCGGCGTACGTCAAGCAGGGTCCGGCGCGTCGCGTCGGAGAAGACCGCCATGGCGGTCTCGAAGCCGACGCCGTGCTTCGCGAGATTGCTCGCGGCCTTCCGACCGTCCCACTCGTACTCCATCGAGCCGATACCTCCCGTCGGTACGCGGCGGGAGGTATGGCTCGATGCGAGGCGCACATCACCTTGTATTTATTGCGTCGGTAGACACTACCTCGGCGCGCTCCGCTACGCCACCGCGCCGATCCCCAGTACCGCGAGGAGCAGCAGGATCACGAAGATCGCGATGAAGATGAAGAACAGGATCTTGGCGATCTGCGCCGCGCCCTTGGCGACTCCGGTGAAGCCGAGGGCGCCGGCGACGAGCGCGATGACGAGGAAGATGAGGGCCCATTCGAGCATGGTGGTCTCTCCGGTTGGGATGGGGGGTGAAGCTGTCGCTCCGCCCTAGAGGCGGGCGGCCTGGAGGGCATGGGCGACGCGGTTGTCGCGCTGGTGCGGACCGGGGCCGATCGGGCCGTAGTCGCCGCGCAGCGCCTTGAGCGCGTGGCGCTCGGTGTCGATTTCGCGTTCGGTGCGCACGTCCATCGCGCGCAGGGCCGGGACGGGCACGCACCAGCCCTGCAGCGCATGCTGCAGCAGGAAGGCGCCCACCGCAGCGGGGAGCGCCAGGAAGCGCCGGTCGACGAAGCTGCCGAGCAGCGTGCCGCCCAGCGCCGCCGCGCCGGCATAGGCCTCGAGCACGCGCTCGACGTCCCATTCCGCGTCGAGCGCACGCAGGCGGGCGTCGATGCGGTCGGGATGGCGGGCGTGGTAGCGGACGCTGGCGTTGGTCGCGTGGTCGATCCGGGCGTTCGCCTCGTCGCTGGAATGGCGGCGGACGCGGGTGGCCGTGTCGCTGATCATGTCGCGGCTCCTCTCGCGAAGCTCCGGGGGCGTCTTCCGGTCCCGGGAACGCGCGAGCCGCGGAAATCGATCCCAAGCGCGACTCGTTCAGGCGGAGCGCGCGGATCGATCGCGGCCGAGGAGGCCGGCTCTGCCGATGGCCGCAGCGGGATCAGCCGTCCTGCGCAGGCGGCGCGCGCAGCGCCGTCTCGCGGCGCCCGAGCCGGCGCCGGGCCCAGGCCTTCGCCCGACCGACCGCCCCGTCGAGCCGCCGCAGGCGCTCGGCGATCCGGGCGAGACGGGCGCCACGGGGGGAGGCGGACAGCGCGATCAGCCGGTCGTCGACCGCCAGGCGATCGGTCCACAGCGACTCGATCGGGTGGCCCGGCGCCGCGCAGGAATCGAGCGCCCGCGCCGGGTGCTCCCCCGCCCGCACGCGCTCCGCCGTCCACGCGTCGAGCAGCTGACCGGGCGAGGCCTTGGCGAAGCGCTCGTCGTAGGCGCACTTGAAGGTGCCGCCGCGATCCCCCGCGAGGATGTGCACGGAGGCCGCCACCGGTCGGCCGTCGACGCGCAGGAGATCGACCACCACGCGCGGGGCGACGGATCCCGACGAGAGCGCCGCGTCGGCGAAGGCGCGCGTCTCGGGCGCGCAGGCGAGCGCGGTGCCCGCCGCGCCCTTCCAGCCCGAGCGCTCGAGCGCGAGGAAGGCCGCGACGCCGGCGCCGACGTCGGCACCCGACACGGTCTCGTAGGTCGCGGTGCCCGCGCGGGCGAGCGCGGTCGCCGCGCGCCGCAGCTCCTTGCGCTTGCGCGTCGACGGCTCGGCCGTCCCGTCCCGGGAGATCGCCGCGCGGGCGAAGCCGTCGACCCGTGCCGTCGCGAGCCCGGCCTGCGCGGCCGCGGCGTCGAGCGCGTCGGCGGTCGCGCCGGCGACGCACAGCGGCAGGCGCAGCACCGCGCCCGGCGCGTGGGCTGCGAGCGTCTCGACCAGCGCCGCCGCCGCGCCCTGCGGATCGGTGCGGTCGAGGAGCGGCGTCGTGTCGACGATCATCGGATGACGCAGGCCCTCGAGCCGCGCCGGCAGGAGGCCGGGCACGCCGGCCGTCCGGGCGAGCGGCAGGAAGGCGAGGAGGCGCGGGCCGCCGGCTCCGTCCTCGGCCAGGACGACGGCGCAGGGGACCCGCCGGCCGCGCATCAGCGGGACGAGGAAGTCGGGTCCCCAGAACGGGTTCGCATCCGACGCGTCGCGCGCGAGGCGGGCCCAGGCGGCGCGCAGGGCCGGGTCGGCGGCGATCTCGACGAGGGGCCGCACGGCGCCGCGTACCGCCTGCGCGGCCGTCGTCCTGTCGCGCCATCCGCCCATCGCGGCCGTCCTCCCGCTCCATTGCGAGGGACAGGCCTAGCAGGCGCGCCCTAAGGGCGGGTTACGCCGGGGCTGAGCGCGGTTCAGCCCTGGTCCTCGGCGCGGCGCAGGCGCTCCCAGGAATTGGGCTGGGCGACCATGGTGCGGATCGCGTCGAGATTGGCGGCGACGGCGGCCGGCGGCAGGTCGCTGGCGAGCACGGCCTCGGCGTCGTCCATCTTGCCCTGGAGGCCGAGCACGAGGGCGAGGTTCTGGCGCACGCGCGCGTCGGCGTCGGGGTGCGCCGCCGCCTGCCGGAGCATCACCTCCGCCCGCGTCAGCTGGTCGGAGAGGGCGAGCGAGAGGCCGTAGTTGGAGAGCACCGTCGGCTCTCCCGGCACGAGGTTGAGCGCCGCCTCGTAGAAGCGCTGCGCCCGTGCGGGGTCGCCGAGCTGGTCGGCGACGGCGCCCTGGGCGGAGAGGACGCGCCAGTCCGGGTTCTGCGGCGAGTGTGCGCGGGCGAGCACCTCCTGCGCTTCCTGCAGGCGCCCGGCGTCGGCGAGGGCGCGGCCGTAGGCGCCGGCGAGGACCTTGTCGTCGGCGTTGCGCATGGAGGCCTGCTGCAGCACCGCCACCGCCTGGGCGCGCTGGTCGAGCCGGCGCAGGACCTGGGCGTAGGCGATCGCGACCCGGGCATCGCCGGGATCGGCCGCATTGCGACGCGCGAGGGTGTCGGAGGCGCTGCGCAGGTCGGTCTCGGAGGCCTGGGCGAGCCGCGCGGGGTCGATGCCGCCCGTCGTGGCGGGTCCGCGCGAGGAGAGGCAGCCGGCCGTCGAGAGGGCGAGCCCCGCGACGAGGACGAGTGCCGGCAGCCGCCGCAGGCGGGCGCCTCCCCCATTCCGCACGCGTGTCGTCGTCATTCCCCGCTCCTTCGGATCGCGCCGCGGGGCGCGTCATGAGCAATTGCAGGCTCCTGACGTCCATACTCTTTTAACCTTACCGCAGCGTTAACGCGCCCCGCCCGGCACCGCACCCGCGCTTGCCAACGCGCGGCGCGCGCCCGATAACCGGACGCGTTCATCCGGGAGGGGTCATGACGCACCGCGCGCTCGAAATCGATCCGACCGCCGCAGCGGTCGGGGTCCACCTCGTCGACGAGGGGAGCTGGCCGGCGCTCGCCGAGACGCTCGATCCGCGCGAGAGGCGCTTCGCGCAGGCGCAGGGCTTCGTGCCGAAGCCCGGCCGGCTCGTCGTCCTGCCCGACGCCGAGGGCGGCATCGCGCGTGCGCTCGCCTGCCTCGACCCGCACGACCCCTTCGCCGCCGGACGGCTCGCCACCGCCCTTCCGGCGGGCACCTGGCGGCTCGACCCGGCGCCGGCGAACGCCGAGCTCGCGACGCTCGCCTTTGCGCTCGGCGCCTACCGGTTCGACCGCTACAAGCGCAGCGGCGGCAAGGCGGACGTGAGCGGCGACGAGACGCCCCGCGCGCGTCTCGTCGTGCCCGACGGCGTCGACGCCGGCGCGGTCCTGCACCTGGCCGAGGCGGTGTGCCTCGGGCGCGACCTCGTCAACACGCCGGCCAACGACCTCGGGCCGGACGGGATCGCCGCCGCCGTCGTCGCGCTCGCCGAGCGCCACGGCGCCGAGGTCTCCGTGATCGAGGGCGAGGCGCTGCTCGAGCGCGGCTTCCCGATGATCCACGCGGTCGGCCGCGCCGCCTCGCGCGCGCCGCGGCTCGCGGACCTGACCTGGGGCGCCGCCGACGCCCCGAAGGTGACGCTGGTGGGCAAGGGCGTCGCCTTCGACACCGGCGGGCTCGACATCAAGCCCTCCGCCGCCATGCTGCTGATGAAGAAGGACATGGGCGGCGCCGCCGCCGCCATCGCCACCGCCGCGATGATCATGGCGGCGAACCTCCCCGTGCGGCTGCGCCTGCTGGTGCCCGCTGTCGAGAACTCCATCGCCGGCGACAGCTTCCGCCCCGGCGACGTGCTTTCGAGCCGCAAGGGGCTGACCGTCGAGATCGGCAACACGGATGCGGAGGGACGCCTCATCCTCGCCGATGCGCTGGCGCTCGCCGACGAGGAGGCGCCCGACCTCCTCGTCGACTTCGCCACCCTCACCGGCGCGGCGCGCGTGGCGCTCGGGCCCGACCTTCCCGCGCTGATGACCGACGACGAGGGCCTCGCCGCCGACCTCGCGCGGCTGTCGCAGGCCGTGCACGACCCGGTCTGGCGGCTGCCGCTGTGGAAGCCCTACGACAAGCTGCTCGACTCCAAGATCGCCGACGTGAACCACATCTCCGGCGGCCCCCACGCCGGAGCGATCACGGCGGGCCTCTTCCTGCGCCGGTTCGTCTCGCGGGCGAAGTCCTACGCCCATCTCGACCTCTTCGCCTGGAACCCGAGCACCAAGCCCGGGCGCCCGGAGGGGGGCGAGGTCCAGGCCGGGCGCCTCGTCCACGCGCTCGTCGCCGAGCGCTTCGGCCGCGGCTGACCGACGGCGACACCCGCCCGCGACGCTGCGGCGACGGGACCGGTGGATTTCCGGGCGGATCGTGCGCGAAGCCACTGGCGGGACGCGCGCAAGGCTGCTTGTGTAGCGTGACGGAGCCGGCGCGGAGGGGTGGCATGACCGGGGGTTGGATCGGGGCGGAGCGGGAGGGTGCGCGATGGCCGCACCGATGAAGCTCCCGCGCTGGGCGGACGTCGCCCTCGTCCCGGCGGTGAGCGTCGTCGCCGCCTTCCTCGTCGCCGGCATCGTGGTGCTGTTCATCGGCGAGGACCCGCTCACCGTCACGCGCGTGCTGATCTACGGCTCGCTGGGATCCGGCTACGCGCTCGGGTTCACGCTGTTCTACGCGACCAACTTCATCTTCACGGGCCTCGCGGTGGCGGTGGCGTTCCACGCCGGGCTCTTCAACATCGGCGGCGAGGGGCAGGCGATGCTCGGCGGCGTCGGCCTCGCGCTGGCGCTGCTGTTCCTGCCCGTCCCCCCCTTCCTGGCGATCCCGCTCGGCATCCTCGCCGCCGCCGCCTTCGGCGCCTTCTGGGGCGTGGTGCCGGGCTACCTGCAGGCCTATCGCGGCAGCCACATCGTCATCACGACGATCATGTTCAACTGGCTCGCCTCGATCCTGTCGGTCTACCTCCTCGTCAACGTGCTGCGCCCGCCGACCTCGATGAACCCGGAGACGCCGCTCTTCCCGACGGCGTCGTTCGTGCCGGCGATGCACGAGCTCGGCGCCGCCGTCGGGCTCGAGCTGCCGCGCTCCCAGCTCAACGCCTCGCTCTTCCTGGCGCTGATCGCCGCCTGGCTGGTCTGGCTGCTGATCTTCCGCTCGCGCCTCGGCTACGCCATCCGGACCGTCGGCGCGAACCCGACCGCCGCCGTCTACGCCGGCATCTCGCCACGCGCGGTCACCGTCGTGGCCATGGCGATCTCCGGCGCGCTCGCCGCCGGGCTCGCCGTGAACGAGCTGATGGGCTACCAGCACCGGCTGCTGCTGGAGTTCACCTCCGGCTACGGCTTCGTCGGCATCGCGGTGGCGCTGATGGGGCGCGGGCATCCGGTCGGGATCATCCTCGCCTCCCTTCTCTTCGGCATGCTCTACCAGGGCGGCGCCGAGCTCGCCTTCGAGGTGCCCGCGATCACGCGCGACATGATCGTCGTGATCGGCGGGGTGCTGATCCTCTTCGCCGGCGCGCTCGACGGCCTGTTCAAGCGCCTCGTCGCCGCCGCCTTCGCCGGGCGCGCGGCCCGGCCCGTGGCGAAGGAGGCTTGAGCCATGGACGCGATGAGCCTCCTCGCGCTCGGCGAATCCACCCTGCGGCTGACGATCCCGCTGCTCTGCGCCTGCCTCGCCGGCCTCTGGTCCGAGCGCTCGGGCGTCATCGATATCGGGCTCGAGGGCAAGCTCCTGATCGCGGCCTTCGCCGCCGCGAGCGCGAGCTACGCCACCGGCTCGGCCTATTGGGGGCTCTTGGCCGGCATCGGCGCCTCGACGCTCTTCGCGCTCGTGCACGGCTTCGCCTCGATCTCGCAGCGCGGCAACCAGATCGTCTCCGGCGTGGCCATCAACATGCTGGCCGCGGGCCTCACGGCGGTGATCGGCAATGCCTGGTACGGCCAAGGGGGGCGCACGCCGGCGCTCGAGGGCGAGCAGCGCTTCCTCGCGCTGTTCGACGTCTCGGACCAGTCGCGCCTCGTGCAGGTGCTCTTCGGCCAGTCCTTCCTCGTCTACCTCGCGCTCCTCCTCGTGCCCTTGACCTGGTTCGTGCTGGCCAAGACGCGCTTCGGCCTGCGCCTGCGCGCGGTCGGCGAGAAGCCGGCGGCCGTCGACACCGCCGGCATCTCCGTGACCGGGCTGCGCTACGTCGCGGTGATCCTCGCCGGCGTGTTCTGCGGCATCGGCGGCGCGTTCATCGGCACCGCCCTGTCCGCCGGCTTCCTGCCGGGCATGACCGCGGGCAAGGGCTTCATCGCGCTCGCCGCCCTGATCTTCGCCAAGTGGCGGGCCTGGCCGGCGCTCGGCGCCTGCGCGCTGTTCGGCTTCCTCGAGGCGCTCTCGATCCGCCTCCAGGGCGTCGACATCCCCGGTCTCGGCGAGATGCCCGTCCAGGCGATCCAGGCCCTGCCCTACGCCATGACGGTCATCCTGCTCGCGGGCTTCGTCGGCCGCGCCATCCCGCCGCGCGCCGCCGGCGAGCCCTACGTGAAGGAGCGCTGATGCCGGGGCCCTCGACCATGGACGACCTCTTCGCGGCCGCGAAGGCCGCGCAGGCGCGCGCCCACGTGCCGTACTCGCGCTTTCCCGTCGGCGCCGCGATCCGCGACGAGGCGGGGCGGATCCACGCCGGCTGCAACGTCGAGAACGCCGCCTATCCGCAGGGCGCCTGCGCCGAGACCGGCGCCATCTCGCGGATGGCGGCCGAGGGCGGGCGGCGCATCGCCGAGATCCTGGTGATCGGCCCCGGCGCCATGCTGTGCACGCCCTGCGGCGGCTGCCGCCAGCGCATCCGCGAGTTCGCCCGGCCCGACACGCCGGTGCACGTCGCGGGTCCCGAGGGCGTGCGGCGGACGTTCACGCTCGACGAGCTCCTGCCCCATTCCTTCGGGCCCGACAATCTCGACAGCGCCGGAGAGACGCCGTGACCACCTTCTCCTGGACCCAGCGCATCGACGAGGCGGTGGCGGCAATCCGCGCCGGCGGTATCGACGACGCGGGCGGCGACGGCCCCTTCGCCTGCGCCATGGTGCTCGGCACGGGGCTGGGCCCGCTCGCCAACAAGCTGGACGATGCGGTCGCGATCCCCTTCGCCGACATCCCCCACTTCCCGCGCAGCGGCGTGTCCGGCCACAAGGGCCGGCTCGTCGCAGGCACGCTCGAGGGCCGGCGCGTGCTCGCGCTCCAGGGCCGCGCGCACTACTACGAGCATGGCGATCCCGCGGTGATGCGCGTCGCCATCGGCGCGATCGCGCAGCTCGGCGCGCCGCCGCTGCTGCTCACCAACGCCGCCGGCTCGACCCGGCTCGACATCCGCCCGCCGGCGCTGGTCGCGATCAGCGACCACATCAGCCTTTTCGGCAAGAATCCCCTCGTCGGCGAGACCGACGACGCGCGCTTCGTTCCCATGACGGACGCCTACGACCCGGCGCTTCGCGTGACGCTCGCGGCCGCCGCCGATCGGGCCGGCGTCGGGCTCCACGAGGGCGTCTACCTCTGGGCACCCGGCCCCGCCTTCGAGACCCCCGCCGAGATCCGGATGGCGCAGACGCTGGGTGCGGATCTCGTGGGCATGTCCACCGTTCCCGAGACGATCCTCGCGCGCTTCTATGGGCTGCGCGTCGCGGGGCTCTCCACCGTGACCAACCTCGCTGCGGGGCTGGAGGGGGCCAACCCGAGCCATGCGGAGACGAAGGAGGTCGGCGGCGAGGCCGGCCCGATGCTGGAGCGCCTCGTGCGCGCCTTCGTCGCCCTCATCGACCGACCTGGGACATCATGAGCGACACCACCTCATCGGACGCGGACCTCGCGCGGCGCGCGATCGCCCTCACCGACCTGACGAATCTCGACGAGACCTGCACCGAGAGCGCCATCGACACGCTCTGCGCCAAGGCCAAGGGCGGGGACGCGATCCCACCCGTCGCCGCCGTCTGCGTGTGGCCGCAGTTCATCGGGCGCGCGAAGGCCCGGCTCACCGGCTCGCCGGTGCGGGTCGCGACCGTCGTGAACTTCCCCACCGGTGACGAGGACGTCGAGCGCGTGGTCGAGCAGGCACGCGAGGCCCTGCGCGACGGCGCCGACGAGATCGACCTGGTGCTGCCCTGGCGCGCCTTCCTCGCCGGCGACGAGGACGTGGCGCGCGACATGATCGCCGCCGTGCGCGAGCGGGTCCCCGCCGAGCGCCCGCTCAAGGTCATCCTCGAGACGGGCGAGCTGAGGGAAGCGGACGCCATCCGGCGTGCGAGCACGCTCGCCATCGCCGAGGGCGCGGACTTCGTGAAGACCTCCACCGGCAAGACCGCGGTCTCCGCCACGCCGGAGGCCGCGCGGATCATGCTGGAGACCATCGCCGCCGCGCCGCGGGGTCGGCGCGTGGGCCTCAAGCCGTCCGGAGGCATCCGCACGCTCGAGCAGGCGCGCACCTATCTCGACCTCGCCGCCGAGATCATGGGCGCGGATTGGGCGCGGCCGGAGACCTTCCGCTTCGGCGCGAGCGGCCTGCACGCGGCCCTCGTCGCCGCGATCGGCGGCCCGAGCACGCCCCCGGCGCCGCAGGGCGGGAGCTACTGAGATGACGTTGCTTCCCCAGGAGATCATCCGCGTCAAGCGCGACGGCGGCACCCTCCCCGCCGCCGACATCGAGGCCTTCGTCGCCGGCCTCGTCGACGGGCGCGTCACCGAGGGCCAGGCGGCGGCGCTCGCCATGGCGATCTACTTCAATGGGCTGTCGCTCGACGAGCGCGTGGCGCTGACCCGCGCCATGATGGCGTCCGGCCAGGTGCTCGCCTGGGACCTGCCCGGGCCCGTGCTCGACAAGCATTCCACCGGCGGCGTCGGCGATTGCGTGTCGCTGCCCCTCGGCCCGGCGGTCGCCGCCTGCGGCGGCTTCGTGCCGATGATCTCGGGGCGCGGGCTCGGCCATACCGGCGGCACGCTCGACAAGCTCGACTCGGTGCCCGGCTACCGCACGCAGCCGGACATCGAGACGTTCCGCAAGGTGGTGCGCGAGACGGGCTGCGCCATCATCGGCCAGACCGCCGACCTCGCCCCCGCTGACAAGCGCCTCTACGCCATTCGCGACGTGACGGCGACGGTGGAGAGCCTCGACCTCATCACCGCCTCGATCCTTTCCAAGAAGCTCGCCGCCGGCCTCCAGGGCCTCGCCATGGACGTGAAGGTCGGATCCGGCGCCTTCATGGTGGCGCACGAGGACGCCCGCGCGCTCGCCGAGTCCCTCGTCTCGGTGGCGAACGGGGCGGGCCTGCGCACGCACGCGATCCTCACCGACATGGACCAGCCGCTGGCGTCCGCCGCCGGCAACGCGGTCGAGGTCGCCTATTGCATCGACTATCTCACCGGCCGGCGCCGCGAGCCGCGCTTCCACGCGGTGACCGTCGCGCTCGGCGCGGAGATGCTGCTGCTGGGCGGCCTCGCCGCCGAGCGCGAGGCCGGGGTCGCGATGATGGAGGAGGCGATCTCCTCGGGCCGCGCGGCGGAGGCCTTCGCGAGGATGGTCGCGGCGCTCGGCGGCCCGGCGGACATCCTGGAGCGGCCGGACGCGCATCTCGCGAAGAGCGCCGTGACGATCCCGGTCCACGCGGAGACCGCCGGCACGGTGACCCGCATCGAGACCCGCGCCGTGGGCATGGCCGTCGTCGCGCTCGGCGGCGGCCGCGCGCGTGCCGAGGACGCGATCGACCCCGCCGTGGGCTTGACCGACCTCGCCGCCGTCGGCGACACCGTGGACGCGAGCCGTCCGCTCGCCCTCGTCCATGCCCGCGACACGAGCTCCGCAGAGGCGGCGGCGCGTGCGGTGCGCGCGGCGTATCGCGTCGGCGACGGGCCGGCGACGGGCAACCGACCGATCATCGAACGCGTGGAGCGCTGATCCATGTCGATTCTCGTCGCCATCGACGGTTGGGACGTCGCATCCTGGGTGGAGCGCTTCCAGCGCCTCTTCCCCGAGCGCCGGGTCGCGACGCTCGGCGAGCCCTTCGATCGCCGCGAGGTGCACTACGTCGTCTCCTGGAAGCACCCGCACGGCGCACTCTCGGGGCTGCCGAACCTCGCCGCGATCTTCTCGCTGGGGGCCGGCGTCGACCACATCGTGTCCGACCCGCGGCTGCCGGACGCGCCCGTGGTGCGCGTCGTCGACGAGGACCTCACCACGCGCATGAGCGAGTACGTGGTGCTGCACGCCCTCGCCCATCTGCGACAGCTGCCGCGCTACATCGCCCAGCAGCGCGCGGGCACGTGGGAGGACGACCGCTTCCAGCCCGCCGCGCGGGACGTGCGCGTGGGCGTCATGGGGCTCGGCGAGCTGGGCCGGGATGCCGCGGCGAAGCTGCGCGTCATGGGCTTTCCCGTCGCCGGCTGGTCGCGCAGCGGGCGCGCGGTCGAGGGCGTCGAGACCTTCGGCGGCGAGGCGGGGCTCGACACCTTCCTGGCGCGCACCGACATCCTCGTCGTGCTCCTGCCGCTCACCGAGGCGACGCGTGGGATCCTCGACCTCGACCTGTTCGGCAAGCTGGCGCAGGACGGCCCGCTCGGCGGCCCGGTCCTGATCAATGCCGGGCGCGGCGGACTCCAGGTCGAGGGCGACATCCTCGCGGCGCTCGAGTCGGGCGTGCTGAAGGCGGCCTCCCTCGACGTGTTCGAGACGGAGCCGCTCCCGGTGGACAACCCGCTGTGGAGCCACCCGCGCGTGATCGTCACCCCCCACAACGCCGCCATGAGCCACCCGGACACGATCTCGCGGCTCATCGCCGACCAGATCCGCCGGGTCGAGGACGGCGGCGCGCTGACCAACGTGGTGGACCCGGGCGCGGGGTACTAGTGTTGTCCGCGGGCGCCCGGGCGATCCCGCCGGCGGCCGATCGGGACCGATCCTCATGAAGCTCTTCGCCTGCACCGTCTGCGGTGCGCCGCTCCAGTTCGAGGATGCCGCGTGCCCGAGCTGCAACGCGCGGCTCGGCTTCCTGCCGCACGAGCGGCGGCTCGTCTCCGTGCGCCTCGCCGACGAGGGCTGGACGCCGGTGGGCGACGCCGGAGAGGCGGCGGGCCGCTACCGCTTCTGCGCCAACGCCGCCTACGGCGCCTGCACCTGGCTCGTCCCGGAGAGCGCGGACCCGGACGCGAGCCGCTTCTGCACGGCGTGTCGCCACAACCGCACCATCCCCGACCTGACGCAGGAGACGAACCTCGCGCGCTGGCGCAAGCTCGAGGCGGCCAAGAAGCGCCTGTTCTACACGCTGATGAGCCTCGACCTGCCGTTGACCATGCGCCCCGACGATCCCGCCGGGCTCGCCTTCGATTTCCTGGCGGACCCGCCCGCCACCGGCGCGCCCGGCGTGGTGACCGGCCACGCCGAGGGGCTCGTCACCATCGCCATCGCGGAGGCCGACGACAGCGAGCGCGAGGCCCGCCGCAGCGCCATGGGCGAGCCCTACCGCACGCTGCTCGGCCACCTGCGGCACGAGGTCGGCCATTACTACTGGACGAAGCTCGTCGAGGAGCCGAACGCGCTCGACGGCTTCCGCACCCTGTTCGGCGACGAGCGCACGGACTACGGCGCGGCGCTCCAGCGCCACTATTCGGAGGGTCCGCCGCCGGACTGGGCCGAGCGCCACGTCAGCGCCTACGCCACGGCGCATCCGTGGGAGGACTGGGCGGAGACCTTCGCGCACTACCTGCACATGGTCGACACGCTGGAGACGGCCTCCGCCTTCGGCCTGCGCCTGCGCCCGCGCGCCTCGGGCGGCGAGACGCTGGCGGAGGACCTCTCGACGACGGTCGCCTTCGACCCGCACCGGGAAGCCGGGCTCGGGCGCCTCGTCGAGGCCTGGGGGCCGCTCACCTTCGCGGTGAACGCGCTCAACCGTTCGATGGGGCAGAGCGACCTCTACCCCTTCACCCTCGCCCCCGCGGCGGTGGAGAAGCTCGGCTTCGTCCACGCCCGCGTGCGGGCGGTGGGGGCCGGGCCGGGAGCGGCGGCCGGCTCACTCGGCTGAAACGGCGGGCGTCCGCGCCGCCTCGGCGGCGAGCGCCGGGAAGTCGGCGGCGAACAGCGCGCCCTCCCCCGGCGTGCTCTCGATCGTCAGCCGTCCGCGGTGGCGCGCGACGATGTGCTTGACGATGGCGAGCCCGAGCCCGGTGCCGCCCTTCTCGCGGCTCGCCGCGACGTCGACGCGGTAGAACCGCTCGGTGAGGCGCGGCACGTGCTCGGGCGCGATGCCCGGCCCGTAGTCGCGCACGGCAAGCCGCACGATCTCCCCGGCCTCCGAGGGGCGGCGCGCGACGCCGACCTCGACGCGCCCGCCGCCGTCGCCGTACTTCACCGCGTTCTCGACGAGGTTCTCGACGACGCGCAGGAGCTCGTCGCGCTCGCCGGCGATCAGCGCCGGCTGCGGCGGGGCCTCGAACACGATCTCGACGCCCCGCTCGCGGGCGAGGGGGGCGAGCGTGTCGAGCATCTGGCGGGTGACGGCGCCGACGTCGAGGGGCGTCTGCGGGGCGACGTGGGCACGCAGCTCGATGCGCGAGAGCGAGAGCAGGTCGTCGATGAGCCGGCTCATGCGCTGGGCCTGCACGCGCATGATCTCGAGGAAGCGCTCGCGCGCGGCGGCGTCGTTCCTGGCGGGCCCCTGCAGCGTCTCGACGAAGCCGAGCAGCGAGGAGAGCGGCGTGCGCAGCTCGTGGCTGACGTTGGCGACGAAATCGACGCGCATCGTCTCCAGCCGCCGCGCCGAGGTCAGGTCGCGGAAGTAGAGCACCAGGCTCTGCTCGCGCGGCAGCGGGCCGACCTCGACGGCATCGCCTCCGGGCCGGTCCGTCTCGAGATCGAGCGGACCGATCAGGACCTCGAAGACGCGCTCGGTCGGGACGCGCTCGGCGTACTCGATCCGCACCCGCTCGCCGGTCCGCAGCGCCTCCTCCACCCCGTCGAGCACCTGCGGCGCGCGCAGCGCGAAGGAGAGCGGATGGCCGAGCCGCAGGCCCGGCAGCAGCTCGCGGGCGGCGCCGTTCACCTCGCGCACGATGGCGCGCCGGTCGACCATCACCACGGGATCGGGGATGTTGGCGAGAAGCGCCTCGACGATGGCGAGGCGCCGGCCGGCGGCGACGAGCTTCTTCACGCGCCGCGCCTGGACCCGCTCCCCGACCGCGATGGCCGCCGCCGCCACGGCGACGGGGATCGCGACGACGAGCCAGAAATTGACGCCCTCGGTGGCGGCCGCGACGAGGAACAGGAGACCCGTCGCGATCAGCGCACCGGAGGCGACGGCGCGCCGCGAGGCGCGATCGCGCGCGCCGCCGGCCTCTTCACCGTCCTCGTCCTGGCGCTCCATGGCAGCCTCGTCGCTGCGCGAGCCGTCGGGTGGCGGTGCGGCCGTCACGCCAGCGGCTCCTCGGGCTCGAGCACGCTGCGCAGGGCCTTGAACCGCCGGGTGATCTCGTAGGCGCCGAGAAGGGCGAGCGCCACCACGAAAGGCAGGAAATAGTAGCAGATTCGGAAGATGAGGAGCGCGCCGAGGACCTGCTCGCGCGGGAGCGAGGAGAGCGCGATGAGCATCGTGGCCTCGAACACGCCGAGCCCGCCCGGGGCGTGCGAGGCGATGCCGAGCATGACCGCCACGACGTAGATCGCGAGGAAGAGCTCGAAGTCGATGCCGTGTCCCGCCGGCAGCAGCACGTAGAGGACGGCGCTCGCCGCGCAGACCTCGGCCGCGCCGATCAGCGACTGGCCGAGCGAGAGCCGGAAGCCGGGCAGCTCGAGCCGCCATCCCTGGATCGTCACGGCCCGGCGCTTCAGCGAGACGAAGATCATGTAGGCGACGAGCGCGACGCCGACGCCGATGCCGACGAGCTTCACGAGCGCGAGCCCCACCCGCGTGAGGGCGGCCACCGCGCCGGCCTCGGCGAGCAGCGTCCAGGTGAGGACGAGGCCCATGCCGAGCCAGAAGGTGATGCCGGCGATCACCGTGAGGCTCGCCACCCGGCTCGCCCGCAGGCCCTTGGGCGCGTAGATCCAATAGCGCACGGTGCCGCCCGTGAGCAGCGGGAAGCCCAGGTTGAAGCTCACCGCATAGCTCGCGAAGGAGGCGAGCGCCGTGGTGCGGTAGGGCACACGCAGGCGCAGCTGCTTGAGGGCGAGCGCGTCGTAGCAGGTCAGCAGCAGGTAGCTCAGCGTCGCGAAGCCGATCGCCGCCCACAGCTGCTCGGCGCTCGCCGCGACGAAGGCGCTCCTGAGCTCGGCCCAGTCGAGATCCGAGACGACGTGCCACAGGAAGGCCAGCGAGCCCGCGAAGAGCAGGAGCCCGAGCGCCGTACCGATCCAGGCGAAGCGGCGCGAGCCCTGGGGCAGACGGTTCACCGCGCCCGCGACGGCCGTCGCGGCCGGCCCGTCGTGCCGGTCGTCGGGTTGGATCTCGTCGCTCATTCGCGTCCGGGCGCTCGTCTCTCGCCGTCCGACGCGGTGGATCGCGACGCCGGAGGATGGCCTCGCGGGTGACATAGGCCCGGGGCGGGCGGCTTGCAATCCGCCGCCTTCCCGAGGATGGGCGCGTCGCGCTCCTGGCGACTCGTCCGAATCGAGGATGCGCGCGCCGGCCCCTTGGCGGCGGCGCGCTCCGTCCCCTATCCTGCCGCCCGGCTGGAACCCCGGGGGAGCCGATGGCCGGCGGCACGATCTCGTTCTTCACCGACATGCTCCAGGGCATCGCCGAACGCGGGCGCTCGCTCGTCTCGGGCGGGCGCGCGGAGCCGCGCAGCGCCCCCGCCCTCGCGGCGCTGGCCGAGGAGCTGCTCTCGGGCGCGGGAGAGGCGACGAGCGTGGCGCGTGCGGGGGACCTGCTCGCCGCCTATGCGGGGGCGCCCCTCGAGGTGCGCCGCGGCTTCCTCGGCCTCCTCGCGAGCCGTTTCGGCCCCGTCGAGGAGCGCATCGCCCACGCGATCGAGGCCTACGCCCAGGCGCCCGGGCCGCGCATGGCGATGGCGCTCCACCTCGCCGCCGAGCCGCGCCGGCAGGAGCTGTTCCGCAAGCTCAACCGCGCCCCCGGCGGCACGCTCGCGCTCGTGCGCATGCGCGAGGACGTGCTCGCCGCCATGCCCGACGAGCCGGCGCTGGCCGACGTCGACGCGGACTTCCGCCACCTCTTCGCCTCCTGGTTCAACCGCGGCTTCCTGACGCTGCGCCGGATCGACTGGACGAGCCCGGCGAACGTGCTCGAGAAGATCGTCGCCTACGAGGCGGTCCACCGGATCGAGAACCTCGAGGATCTCAAGGGCCGCCTCGCGCCCTCCGACAGGCGGCTCTACGCGTTCTTCCACCCCGCGCTCGCCGACGAGCCGCTGATCTTCGTCGAGGTCGCGCTCGGCCGCGAGATCCCCGGCGCGATCGCCCCGGTCCTGGCGGTCGGCCGCACGCCGCTTGCCGCGGACGCGGCGACGACGGCGGCGTTCTACGCCATCTCCAACTGCCAGAAGGGGCTCGCCGGCGTCTCCTTCGGCTCCTTCCTGATCAAGCAGGTGGTCGAGGAGCTGCGCCGGGACCTGCCCGGCCTGCGCACCTTCGCGACGCTCTCCCCCGTCCCCGGCTTCGCCGCCTGGCTCGCCGCGCGCCTTGCCGATCCGGCCGATCCCGCCCTGACCAGGGAGGAGCGCGCGCTCCTCGCCGAGCGCTGGCACGACGGCTTCGAGAGGGACGAGGCCGCCCGCGAGGCCCTGCGCGAGCCGCTGCGGGCGGCCTGCGCGACCTATCTCGCCCGCGCCCGCGGACCGTCCGGCAAGCCTCTCGACCCGGTGGCGCGCTTCCATCTGGGCAACGGTGCGCGGCTCGAGCGGGTGCACGCCCTCGCCGATCTCTCCCCGCGCGGCCTCGCCCAGGCCGCCGGTACGATGGTGAACTACCTCTACGACCTCGATTCCATCGAGCGGAACCACGAGGCCTACGCCGAGCGCGGCGAGGTCGCCCTGTCCGGCGAGGTGCGGCGGCTGGCGAAGCCCGCGCGCGTCGTGGCCGGCTCGTCGCCGGCCGAGCCGGCGGCCGTGCCCGGGTGAGCACGACGGGACGAGATGGCGCGGGTTGTCGACGCATCCGGCGGATCGCGTTAACCCTTTCGTAAAGGCTCCCTGTGCGGGGCGCGGCGAATCTCCTAGGGTCCTCTCCCAGGCCGCGACCACGGGCGGCGGGACCGGACGGGCGATGAACCAGCAACCACGACACGACGAACAGGACGAGCTGGCCGCGGCGGAGAAGCGCTACGCGCTCGACCTCCTCGCGGAAGCGTTCGCGGAAGGGCGGATCGAGGGCCTCGACCCGGACTGCCTCGCGCACGCGGCGATCTTCTCGGGCTTCGAGGAGCTGGTCTCCACCTACGGCGAGGACGCGGCGGCCGCCTACGCGGAGAGCCTGGTGGACCGCATCCGCTCGGGAGGATTCTCCACCGCGCCGCGGCATTGAGCGGGCTCGGGCTTCGGCCCGAGATCGGCGGCTGTCGCCGCCCGCACCGAAGTGCGGGCTACTCCCCTCCGGGGAGGGTGCGCTCGCGGGCGGCGCCCGCGCCTTCCCTCACCCCGGCAGCGCCTTCGCCACCGCGTCGCGGACGTCCTGGAGGGAGAACGGCTTCGTCAGCACGTCCGTGACGATGGCCTCGAGGTTGCGGGCGCGCTCGCGCTGCTCCGCGTAGCCGGTCATCAGCAGGACGACGAGGTCGGGCTTCTCGCGCTTGGCGGCGAGCGCGAGCGCGATGCCGTCCATGATGGGCATGCGGATGTCGGTGAGCAGGAGATCGTAGGCCGCGCCCTCCTCCGTCAGCAGCTCGAGCGCGTCCGCGCCGTTCTCCGCGGTGTCTACGGTGTGGCCGTCCAGCGCGAGACCGCGCGCGAGGAAGCCGCGCACGGGCTCCTCGTCGTCGACGAGCAGGATCTTCGCCATCGCGGCCTCCCTCAGGTCGGCTCGAACAGGTCGGGCGCGGTCGAGGTCGTATCGATCACGCCGACGAAGGGCAATTGGCGATAGGAGTGCGCGATGTCCATGCCGTAGCCCACGACGAACAGGTCCGGGCAGCGGAATCCGACGAAGTCGGCGTCGATGTGCACGGCGCGCTTGCCGGGCTTCTCCAGCAGCACGGCGCTGAGCACGCGCTTGGCGCCGCGCGCCGCGAGCAGGTCCTTGGCGAAGACCAGCGTGCGGCCCGACTCGAGGATGTCGTCGACGAGGAGCACGTCGCGCCCCTCGATCGCGCTCTCGACGTCGCGCAGGATCGTCACCTGGCCCGTCGACACCGTGCCCGTGCGATAGCTCGACAGGTGCATGAACTCGACCTGCGGCGCGAGGCCGGCCCGGTGCAGCGCACGGATCAGGTCCGCCGCGAACATGAAGCTGCCCTTGAGGACCGCCACGACGAGCAGGTCCTTGGGCGCGGCGGCGACGATGTCGGCGGCGAGCTCCTCGCAGCGTCTGGCGATCGTCGTCTCGTCGAACAGCACGCGCACGCGTGATTCGGGCATGTCGGGACCTTCTCGTCAGGGGCGCGCTCGTCAGGGGCTCGTCCCGGCCACAGTCGCGCCCGAAGCGGGCGCAAATCTGACCAATACTTGCCGTGCTTCGGCCGGCGGCGCAACGAGCCTCGCGCGGAAGGGGGCGGTCTCCCCCGGTTCCAGATCGCCGCGGGGCGGCTCGACCGTCCAGGAATAGAGTGCGGTCTGCGTGCCGTCGCGCAGCGAGATGGCGAGCGGCGGAACCGGGCGGCGCCCACCGGCGACGTTGGTGAGCACGCCCTCGACCTCGAGCACGCGCTCCCCGTTCTCCTCGAAGCGACGCGACACGACCTCGCCGATCGCCACGCCGCGCAGGTTCACCTCGAGCCCGACGAGGCGATAGAGCCCCGCCGTGTCGGGCACCGCCCGCACCACGCTCTCGCGCGCCAGGATCGCTCCGGCCAGCACGACGACCGCGACGAGGGCGAGGACCGGCCCGCTCGCGAGCCGCCGGCCGAGCCCGCCGAGGAGGTGGGCGCCGCGTTCGCGGATCGCCGTGCGCGCCGCGGCCGCGGAGGGCCGCGCCCGGCGCGACTGGGCGTCGACCACGAGGTCGCGCTGCGCGCCGGCGGCGTCCCCGCCGTCAGGGTCGGCGTCGTCGAAGTCCCCCGCCATGGCGAGGGCGGCGTCGAAGTCGTCCTGGCCGCCGAGCCCCGACGCGGCGGGGAGGTCCTCCTCGGGCGGGGCGTCGTAGATCAGCTCGTCCGTATCCGGCTCGGCCTCGGCGA
Organism: Salinarimonas rosea DSM 21201; assembly: GCF_000429045.1. GTDB lineage: Bacteria > Pseudomonadota > Alphaproteobacteria > Rhizobiales > Beijerinckiaceae > Salinarimonas > Salinarimonas rosea. The sequence continues at coordinate 240,056 of NZ_KE386841.1, read as the reverse complement.
AGAAGGTCGCCTTGCACGAGGCGCAACGCACCGTCCGACCGCTCGGCCTCAAATGCGCCGGGTCGATGACGTATTCGCTTGCGCAGGACGGACAGGTGATCAGCATGGCGAATCAGGTGGAGCCCGCTCCGGCGGGACGCGGAATCGGTTATCCATTGGCGAAGGTTTCGGTTAAGGGCGCGTGAAGGGCGAATTCGACGACCCCGAGGACGAGGACGGCGACACCCCGCCGCCGCCGGCGCTCGACGCCGACGCGGAGGACATTCCCGTTGTGCACTTCGAGAACGTGGGCGTGCGCTACGGGCTCGGGCCCGAGGTGCTGCGCGACCTCACCTTCTCGGTCGGCCCGCGCTCGTTCCAGTTCCTCACCGGCCCGTCGGGCGCGGGCAAGACCACGCTCCTGCGGCTCATGCTGATGTCGGTCGCGCCCACGCGCGGGCTCGTCACCATCTTCGGCGAGGAGGTGAGCCGCATCGACAAGGATCGTCTCACCGAGCTGCGCCGGCGCATGGGCGTCGTCTTCCAGGACTTCCGCCTGCTCGACCACCTGACGCTCTACGAGAACGTCGCGCTGCCGCTGCGCGTCCAGGGCCGCGAGGACGCGAGCTATCGCGCCGAGGTGACCGAGCTGCTCGACTGGGTGGGGCTCGGCCGGCGCATGCACGTGATGCCGCCGGTGCTCTCCGGCGGCGAGAAGCAGCGCGCGGCGATCGCGCGCGCGCTGATCACGCGGCCCGAGCTGCTGCTCGCCGACGAGCCCACCGGCAACGTCGATCCGGGGCTGGCGCGCCGGCTGCTGCGCCTGTTCATCGAGCTCAACCGGCTCGGCACCTCGGTCGTGATCGCCACCCACGACCTCTCCCTGATGGACCTCGTCGACGCGCGCCGTCTCGTGCTCGGCGACGGCCATCTGCACATCGACGAGTAGGACGCCGCATGCGCCCCCCGCATCGCCCCGACCCGTTCGAGCCGGATCCGCCCGACGACGATCCCGACGGCGACGACCCGTTCGAGCACGGCCCGTCGGGAGGGGCGCGCTTCGCGGAGCCCGCGCCGCTCGAGATCGGCCACGGTCCGCCGCGCGCGACGGTGATCGACCCGTCCTCCGTCGCCGCACCCTCGCTCACCCGCGACGCGCCGCTCGTGCCGGTGGATTCCGCCGCGAGCCGGGCGCTGATGGCGGTGATCGCCATCCTCACCTTCCTCGCCGCGCTCAGCGCCGGTGCCGCCGAGATCGTCGCGGCCAACTCCGCGGCCTGGCGCGCGAGCGTGGCGCGGGAGGCGACGATCCAGATCCGCCCGCGCCCGCAGGTGGACGTCGAGGCGCTCGTCGCCGAGGCGGCGGCGCTGGCGCGCGCCACGCCCGGCGTCGGCGACGCCGAGCCGTATTCCGCCGAGCGCTCGGCGCAGCTGCTGGAGCCGTGGCTCGGTGCGGGGCTCGACCTCGGGGAACTGCCGGTGCCGCGGCTCGTCGTCGTGCGCCTGGAGCCCGGCGCGGAGCCGGACTTCTCGGCGCTGCGCGCCGCGCTCGCCGGCATCCCCGGCGCGAGCCTCGACGATCACGGCCAGTGGATCGCGCGGCTCTCGGCGATGGCGAACACGGTGGTCGCGATCGGCGTCGCGCTCGTCGTGCTGGTCCTCGCCGCCGCCGGGCTCGCCGTCGCCTTCGCCACCCGCGGAGCCATGGCGGGCAACCGCGACATCGTCGAGGTGCTCCACTACGTCGGCGCCGACGACGCCTTCATCGCCCGCGAGTTCCAGAACCGCTTCCTGCGGATGGGGCTCAAGGGCGGCGCGGTCGGCGGCGGCCTCGCGGTGGCGCTGTTCGCCTTGTTCGGCTGGCTCTCGGAGCGGTGGCGCGCCTCCCCCGCCGGGGACCAGATCGAGGCGTTGTTCGGCGGCTTCGAGGTCGGCTGGCGCGGGGCGGCGGTGATCGTCGTGATCGCCCTGTGCGTGTCCGGCGTGACGGCGCTCGTCTCGGGTGTCTCGGTGCGGCGCATCCTGGCGGGCGATTCGGAATGACGGCCGAGGAATCGGGGCGCCCGTCACCGGGTCGCCGCAATCCGCGCTATCCTGAGGCCCCGACATGGCTCGGCAGGCGCGCATGGCAGACGCGGGCGTCGCACCCGCAGGCAGCTTCGACGGGAGGGAGGCGGCTCCGATGAGGCCTCCACGCCGTCGCTCGTTCGCACGCCGGATGGCCGGGACGCTCTTCGGCGCGGCGTTGCTGATGGCCGTCGCGACGGCGCTCGGCTTCTTCGTCTTCGTCGCGACTCTCGAGCGCCACATGGACGATCCCGGCCGCGCGGACGCGATCGTGGCGCTCACCGGCGGCTCGCAGCGCGTCGGCGACGCGCTCGACCTCCTCGCCCGCGGCAAGGGCGACCGGCTCCTCATCTCGGGCGTGCACGAGACGACCACCCTCGAGGAGATCGCGCGGCTCAACCCGGGGCGCGAGCGCCTGCTCGCCTGCTGCGTGGACCTCGATCATCGCGCCCGCAACACGATCGGGAACGCCATCGAGACGCGGCGCTGGGCAGCCGAGCGCGACGTGGGCTCGCTGATCGTCGTCACCTCGAACTACCACATGCCGCGCACGCTGCTCGAGCTCGAGAACGCCTCGCCGGACCTCGAGGTGATCCCCTACGCGGTCGCGCCCGCCAACCTCGACACGGCGGCCTGGTGGTACGAGCCCAACGCCGCGCGGCTGCTCGCGGTCGAGTACCTCAAGTTCCTGGCGGTCTGGCTGCGCACGGCGGTGGAGGGCGACCCGGAGCGGTCGCCGGCGGCGAACATGATGAGCGGCTTCCAGCGGCCGATCGCACCGGCGCTGGCCGCGGCGATTTGATTCGGCGGCGCCAGCGGCTAGAAGGGCGCGACCCAGCCGCACGCCCGCTCGCCGCCGAAAGCCCCCGATGCTCGTTCTGCGCTCGCTCGCCTTCAACACGCTCTACTACGCGAACCTGATCGCCTGGATGATCGTCGCGCTGCCGACGCTCGCCCTGCCCCGCGGCGTGTTCCGCGACGTGGCGAAGGCGTGGGCGCGCTCGTCGCTGTGGCTCCTGCGCGTGGTGGCGGGGACGCGGGTCTCCTGGCGCGGGCTCGGGAACATCCCGCCGGGCGGGCTCCTCGTCGCCTCCAAGCACCAGTCGCTGTGGGAGACCTTCGCGCTCCTGACGATCCTCGACGACCCGGCCTACGTGCTCAAGCGCGAGCTGATGTGGATCCCCTTCTTCGGCTGGTACGCCTGGAAGGCCCGCTCCGTGCCGATCAACCGCAAGGGGCGCTCGGCGGCGCTCGCCGATCTCGCGATCAAGGCCGAGGAGGCCCTCGCCTCCGGGCGTCAGGTGATCCTGTTTCCGGAGGGGACCCGCCGGGCCCCCGGCGCCGAGCCGGTCTACAAGTGGGGGATCGTGCACCTCTACGACCGGCTGAACGCGCCGGTCCTGCCGATCGCGCTCAATTCCGGCGTCTACTGGCCGCGCCGCAAGTTCCTGCGCCGGCCGGGCACCATCGTCGTGGAGGTGCTGGCGCCGATCCTGCCGGGCAAGCCGAAGGAGGTCTTCTTCGCCGAGCTGCAGGAGACGATCGAGACGGCCTCGAACCGCCTCCTCGCGGAGGGCCGCGGCGAGCTCGTGCAGGAGGGCATGCCCCAGCCCGCCGACGAGCGGCCGTGACCGGCCGCGCGCGGGGCCGTCAGGCGGCGCGCGCGAGGCTCTCGAACAAGCCGAGCCCGTCGGTGCCGCCGACGAGGTCGTCCACCAGGTTCTCGGGATGGGGCATCATGCCCAGCACCCGCGCGTTCTCCGAGAGCACGCCGGCGATGGCGTTGAGCGAGCCGTTGACGTTCGCGTCCGCGGCGAGCGCGCCGGTCGCGTCGCAGTAACGGAAGGCGATGCGCCCCTCGCCCTCGAGGCGTGCGAGCGTGTCGGGATCGGCGAAGTAGTTGCCCTCGCCGTGCGCGATGCACACGTCGATCGCCTGGCCCCGCCGGTAGGCGGCGGTGAAGGGCGTATCCGTGCGCTCGACGCGCAGGAACTGCCGGTGGCAGAGGAAGCGCAGGTTGGCGTTGCGCATCAGCACGCCCGGCAGGAGGCCGGATTCGCACAGGATCTGGAAGCCGTTGCAGATGCCGAGCACGAGCCCGCCGCGGGCGGCGTGGCGGCGCACGGCCTCCATCGCCGGCGCGCGCCCGGCGATCGCCCCGCAGCGCAGGTAGTCGCCGTAGGAGAAGCCGCCGGGCAGGACGGCGAGGTCGACGCCGGCGGGCAGCTCCGGCTCGGCGTGCCAGACCCGCTCGACCGTCGCGCCGGCGCGCACGAGCGCCCGCTCGACGTCGCCGTCGCGGTTGGAGCCGGGGAAGACGACGATCGCGGCGCGCATCAGACGAGCTCGACCCTGTAGTTCTCGATGACGGTGTTGGCGAGGAGCCGCTCGCAGGCGCGCTCCAGTTCGGCGCGCGCCGCCGTCTCGTCCGCCGCGGCGATCTCGACGTCGAAGACCTTGCCCTGGCGCACCGACGCGACGCCCTCGACGCCGAGCGAGCCGAGCGCCCCCTCGATGGCCTTGCCCTGCGGATCGAGCACGCCGCTCTTGAGGGTGACGGTGACGCGGGCCTTGATCATTGCGCGGTCCTGGCTGTCGTGCGGGAGCAAGTCGCCATCCGCTTAGCGGGCGCGCGCGCTCGGGGCAAGCATGCACGCGCGTCAGAACGCCTCGGCCGCCACCTGCCGCAGGGCCGCCTCCACGGCCGCCGCGTCGTCGCCGACGACGAGGGCGATGCGCAGCTCGTCGCCCTCTTCGCGGGCGAGCGTCGCGCCGTGGGCCGAGCGGCCGGTCGCCGCCGCGGCGAGGGAGACGGCGAAGCCGTCGAGGCCCTCGATCGCGAGCCGGCGGGTCTCCACCTGCGTCGTCACCGCACGGCGGGCGTCGTTCGTGTCGGCGCGGTCGCGCTCCGCGAGGTAGGTCGCCAGCCGCCGCGGATCGGCGAGCACCGCGCGCGCCTCCTGCGCGGCCTCCCCGCGCAGGCGCAGGACGGAGACCATGAGCCGGTCGGGACAATCGGCGTCGAGGCAGGCGGCGACTCCCTCCGGCTCGCCGCGGTCGAGCGCGGACCAGTCGTCGACCGGCAGGACGAGCCAGCCGGTCTCGTCCGGCAGCCCGGCGACGAGCCGCGGACCGCCGACGCAGCCGGCGAGCAGCACGAGGGCCCCGGCAGCGAGGATCGCCACCGGGACGCGGGCACGGACGGGTCGGAATCGGCGCATCGTCATCGCAACGGGACGAAAGCACGGCGGGCCCCGCCTCGCCAGAGCGCGACCGACGATATCCACCACCGCGGCCGCATGCCGCGCGCGATCCGAATCGCCGCTCGAGCGTTGCCCCGGGGCGCAGGAGCCCGGCTTCCGATGAACCAGAGACCCGTGATGCCCGATCTCGCCGAGCCCGCGGGCCGCGAGCCGCAGGCGGCCAGCCTGCAGGTCGCCGAGGCGGGCGAGGACACCCTCGCGCGGGCGCTCACGCGCGTCCTCGCCGATCCGGGCGTGCCGGCACGGCACCTGCGCATTCTGCGCGACGGCACCGAGAACTACCCCGCCTGGCTCGCGGCGATCCGCGGGGCGCGGGAGCGGATCGACTTCGAGAACTTCATCGTCGCCGACGACGAGACCGGACGCACCTTCGCCGAGGCGTTGATCGAGCGGGCGCGCGCCGGCGTGCGGGTGCGGGTGCTCTACGACTGGCTCGGATCGGCGGCGCGGGCCTCGCGGGACTATTGGCGCGCGCTCGCGCAGGCCGGCGTGGCGGTCCGTGTCTACGGCCCGCTGCGCCCCTCGCGCCCGCACTGGTTCGTGCGCGACCACCGCAAGCTCCTGGCGGTGGACGGGCACACCGGCTTCGTCTCGGGCCTGTGCGTCTCCGACAACTGGACCGGCCGCGCCGGTGTCGCGCCCTGGCGCGACACCGGCATCGCCCTGTCGGGCCCCGCCGCCGTCGCCGCGCTCGAGGCCGCCTTCGCCGAGACCTGGGACGCCGCGACGCCACGCCGGGGATCGCCGGAGGCCCGTCCTCTGCCGGCGGCCCCGGTCCCGCCGGCGCACGGCGCGTGGGGTGTCGCGCCGCCGGCCGGCGAGCCGGTCCCCGTCCGGGTCGTGCGCGGGCGTCCGGGCGATCGCCGGCTCTACCGGCTCGACCTCCTGGCGCTCGCGACCGCCCGCACCCGCGCCTTCGTCACGGACAGCTACTTCCTCCCCACCCGCGCCTATCGCGAGGCGCTGCTCGACGCCGCCCGCGCCGGCGTCGACGTGCGCCTGCTCGTGCCCGGCGCGAACGACGTGCCGACGCTGCCCGCCTTCGTGCGCACCGCCTATCGCGAGCTGATCGAGGCGGGCGTGCGCGTCTACGAATGGTCCGGGCCGATGCTGCACGCCAAGACCGCCGTGTTCGACGGGCGGATCTCGCGGGTCGGGTCCACCAACCTCAACCCGGCGAGCTGGTTCGGCAATTTCGAGATCGACGTCGTCGTCGACGATCCCGGCTTCGGCGCCGCCATGGAGGCCATGTTCGCCGAGGATCTCGCCGGCGCGACCGAGATCGTCCTCGCCGACAAGCGCGGCGCGCCGGCCCTGCCGCGGCCGGTCGCGGTCGCGCCGCCCCCGAGCCTCGCCGGGCGCTTCGCCCAAGGGCGCTGGCGCGAGAGCGCCGCCTCGGTCGGCCGCGTGCTCGTCTCGGCGATCGCGCAGCGCGCGCCGCTGTCGCGGCTCGAGTCGGCCTCCGCCGCGACCCTTGCCGCGATGGCGGCGGCAGGCGCCGTCGCCATCGCGCTGTGGCCGGGAATCGTGGGCTTCACCCTATCGGTGACGCTCGGCTGGATCGCGCTCGCCCTCGTGATCCGCCTGTTTCGCGAGCGCCGGCGCGGGCGCATCGCCGAGCGGCGGCTCTCGGCGCAGACGCGTCGGCTGCTGGAGCGCCTGCGCCGACGCGGCTGAGGCGGAGCCTCGGCCGGATCACTGCCGCGGCGCCATCGTCACCATCGTGTGCCTCGTCCGGTTCGGTGGGGTCGCGGCACGGGGCCCGCCCGTCGCAGGCGATCGGGCCGGATGCGTTCCCCCGACCGTGCGCCGCCCCGCCGCGCGTCCCGGCGCCGCGCCGCGACGTTAGGAACCGACGCCTCCTCCGCACCGTTCGGCTTGCGTGCGCACGCGGCTCTCCCCCGGCCGCCGTGGCGTGCGACCTCGGTCGCGTGCGAGACGCGACGCCCACCGTCGACGACGAGGGACATCCCATGGAGCTCGACGCCTTCATCCTGTCGCGGATCCAGTTCGCGTTCACGGTGGCGTTCCACATCATCTTCCCGGCCTTCACGATCGGGCTGGCGAGCTGGCTCGCGGCGCTCGAGTTCCGCTGGCTGCGCACCGGCAACCCGGTCTTCAAGAACCTCTACAAGTTCTGGGTGAAGGTCTTCGCCGTGTCCTTCGGGCTCGGGGTCGTCTCCGGCATCGTGATGTCCTACCAGTTCGGCACCAACTGGTCGGGCTTCTCGGACTTCACCGGAAACGTGCTCGGGCCCGTGATCGCCTACGAGGTGGTCACCGCCTTCTTCCTGGAGGCCGCCTTCCTCGGCATCATGCTGTTCGGCTGGAACAAGGTCGGCGACCGGCTGCACTTCTTCGCCACCTGCATGGTGGCGATCGGCACGCTGCTCTCGGCCTTCTGGATCCTGTCCGCCAATTCCTGGATGCAGACGCCCGCCGGCTTCGAGATCCAGAACGGCGTGGCCGTCCCGACGAACTGGTTCGAGGTCGTCTTCAACCCCTCCTTCCCCAACCGCTTCGCCCACATGGTGATGGCCTGCTATCTCACCACCGCGTTCGCGGTGGCGGGGATGTCGGCCTACATGCTGCTGCGCGGGCGCCGCCGGGGGCGCGAGACGGGTCACACGCTGCGCATGGAGGGCGCGCGCCGCTCGCTCTCGATGGCCACCGCCTTTGCGGCGATCTTCGCGCCGGTGCAGATCTTCCTCGGCGACCTGCACGGGCTCAACGTGCTCGCCTACCAGCCGACCAAGCTCGCGGCGATGGAGGGGAACTGGGAGACGCAGGCCGGCGCGCCACTGCTCCTCTTCGCCATCCCCGACGAGGAGGCGGAGGAGAACCGCTTCGAGATCGGCATCCCCAAGCTCGGCTCGCTGATCCTCACCCACGAGCTCGACGGCGTGGTCCCCGGCCTGAAGGAGGTGCCCGCCGAGATGCGCCCGCCGATCTGGCCGGTGTTCTACTCCTTCCGCGTCATGGTCGCGATCGGCTTCCTGATGCTGGCGGTGGGCGCCTGGTCGATCTGGCTGCGGCTGCGCGGGCGGCTCTACGACAGCCCCGCCTTCCTGTGGACCTGCGTGGCGATGCTGCCGTCGGGCTTCGTCGCGGTGCTCACCGGCTGGTTCACCGCCGAGATCGGGCGCCAGCCTTACGTCGTCTACGGCCTGCTGCGCACCGTCGACGCCGTCTCGCCGGTGACGGCGGGCGCCGTCGCGGCCTCGCTCGCGGCCTTCGTGGTCGTCTACGCGATCATTTTCACGGCAGGCACCTACTACCTCTTCAAGCTCCTGCGCCGCGGGCCGGACGAGCACGAGGTCATGCCGGGCCAGACGCCCGCCGAGCGCCCCAAGCGGCCCTTCTCGGCCGCCGAGGAGCGGCTGCCCGGCCGCGAGGGCGGCCGCGCCCCCGCCGAGTGACGCCATAGGACAGGAGAGCGGAGCATGTTCGGATACGCAGAGGGCCTCGAGGGTCTCGCGCTGTGGCTCCCGCTGATCTGGGCGGGCCTGATCTCGTTGGCCGTGGTCATGTACGTGATCATGGACGGATTCGATCTCGGCGTCGGGATCCTGTTCCGCCCAGCCCAGCGGGAGAACTGGCGCGACCGGATGATGATCTCGGTCGCGCCGATCTGGGACGGCAACGAGACCTGGCTCATCCTCGGCGGCGGCGGGCTGTTCGCCGTGTTCCACCTCGCCTACGCGCTGCTCATGCCGGCGCTCTACATCCCGATCATCGTCATGCTGCTGGCGCTGATCTTCCGCGGCGTCGCCTTCGAGTTCCGGTTCAAGGCGGACTCGTCGAAGTTCCTCTGGGACAACGCCTTCCACTACGGATCGCTGGTCGCGACCTTCGCGCAGGGCGTGGTGCTCGGCACCTTCGTGCAGGGCTTCACGGTGGTGGGTCGCGAGTTCGCCGGCGGCACCTTCGATTGGGCGACGCCGTTCGCGATGATGACCGGGGTCGGCCTCGTCGCCGGCTACGGGCTGCTCGGCGCGACCTGGGTCGTGATGAAGACCACCGGCGAGCTCGAGATGTGGGCGCGGCGCAAGGCCTACCGCTACCTGATCGGCGCGATCGTGGCGATGGCGGTGGTCTCGATTTGGGTGCCGTTCCTCGGCATCGAGATCGAGGCGCGCTGGTTCTCGACGCCCAACATCTACTATCTCGCCCCGATCCCGCTGCTCACCGCGCTCGTCGCCTTCGGGATCTGGCGGACGCTCGAGAACGAGCGGCAGTACTGGCCGTTCGTGCTCTCGATCTGCCTCTTCCTGCTCGGCTTCCTCGGGCTCGGCGTGAGCCTGTTCCCCTACATCGTGCCGCCGAGCGTCACCATCTGGGAGGCGGCGAACACGGTGAACAGCCAGCTCTTCGCGCTCGTCGGCTTCTCGATCGTGATCCCGATCATCTTCGGCTACACGATCTACGTGTACTGGGTGTTCCGCGGAAAGGTGCCCGAGACGCTCGAGGACAGCGGGTACCATTGATGAGCGCGCGCCTTCGCCGCATCGCCTGGTTCGTCGGGCTCTACGTCGTCGCGCTCGTCGCCTTCGCCGGCGTCGTCTACGGGCTGCGGGCGATCGTGCCCGGCGGCTGAGCGCGCGCGTCAGCCGCGCCCCTGCCAGAACACGCTGCCCTCGAAGGAGAGGACCGGCTCGCCGTGCTGGTTCACGCCCTCGTTGCGCTGGCGGACGATCCCCCAGCCGGGCCGCGAGGCCGAGGGGCGGGCCTCGACGATCGTCGTCGCGAAGCTGATCGTGTCCCCGGCATAGACCGGCCGCGTCCAGGACAGGTCGCGGAAGCCGGGAGACGCGCCCAACGCCACCGGCCCGCGCCCGGCCCGCCGCGCCGCCTCCGCCTGGCGCTCCCGATGGTCGACCATGGCGCGCATGAAGGCCGCCGTCGTGTGCCACCCCGACGCGCAAAGCCCCCCGAAGCGGCTCGCCGCCGCCGCCGCGGCGTCCACGTGGAAGGCCTGCGGGTCGAAGGCGCGGGCGAAGGCGACGATCTCCTGCGCCGGGAAATGGCGGGCGCCGATCGGCTCCCGCGCGCCGGGAACGAGGTCCTCGAAGGGCGGCAGCGGCACGGGGGCGTCCGCCGGCGGCGCCTCGACCTCGGGAGCGGCGACACGCGCCATCGGCGTGGGGGCCGGCGCGCCGCGGCGGCCGAAGAGGATGAGGTTCGTCTGCTCGAGCACCGGTGCGCCGGCCTCGTCGGCGAGATGGAAGCGGAAGCGCACGAGGCCCATCTCCGGCTTCGAGCGCGAGGCGCGGGTCTCCAGCACCTCGTGACCGCCGAAGAGCCGCATTCCCGGCAGGATCGGCGCGCGCCAGCGCACCGCCTCGATGCCCGGCGCGCCGAGCGAGGCGGCCTCGAGCAGGAAGGCGTCGGCGACCATCCGCATCAAGAGCGCGCAGCTGTGCCAGCCCGATGCGATCAGCCGCCCCGCGAAGCTCCCCCGCGCCGCCTCGGCGTCGAGGTGGAAGGGCTGGGGATCCCAGTCGCGGGCGAAGGCGACGATCGCCGCCTCGTCGAGCACGATCGGCGCGTAGGCCATCGTGTCGCCGGGGCGGAAATCCTCGAGGTGGGTGCGGGGTGATGTCGGCATCGTGCGATCTCGGCTGCGCCCCGCCGTTCTGCCACGCGCCGCCCGTGCCGAACAGGCCCCCGAAGGCGGTGCCGCGCCGGCGCACCCCCGCCCGGGGTGGAGCACGAGAGGCCGGTGAGGGGGAACGCCGGCGGCGCCTTCCGTACGGCGCGCCCCCATCCGTCTCGCTCAATGCGCGCCGCCGTGCGTCCCGAACAACGCCGTCCCGTCGGCGCCCGGGAGCGCGATCACCACATTCTGCATCATGCCCTGGTCCTCGTGGTCGAGGATGTGGCAGTGGAGCACGAACTCGCCGATGTAGCGCTGGTAGCGCGTGCGCATCACCACCCGGTAGCCCGGCTTGACGAAGAGCGTGTCCTTCCACACGCCTTTCATCCCGGCGTATTGCGGATCGTCCGGCTCGCCCGTCACGCTGACGTCGACGCCCGCGGGGTTCAGGATCGCCACCACCTGGAACGGGTTGACGTGGATGTGGAAGGGGTGGCCGGCGGCGGGGTTCGTCCCCGAGGTCAGCGTCCACTCGTCGACGCCGCCCAGCGTGAGGAGCCGGTCGATGCGGGTCGGATCGTAGGGCTCGCCGTCGATCAGGAAGCCGGTGGGCGTGCTGCTCGTGTCGATGGAAAAGGCGAGTGTCTGCGTCCCCGTCACCTCTGCCGCCTCGATCGTCGGATGCGGCACGAACTTCGTCAGCTTCAGGCCGTCCCGGAGGTCGGCGATCACCGCGCCGCGCACGTCCGCGGGCATGGTGCGCTCCGCCGCCGCGACGAGGGCGGCTTCCAGGTAGGCGGCGAGCCCCGCCGCGTCCGTCGGCACCGGGTCCGCGCCGGCCTCGCCGAGCGAGACGTCGACGGCGCCGAGCAGCTGGCGGCTCTCGGCACCGCCGCTCACGGTCGTCGTGGCGGGGGCCTGCGTATCGATCACGCAGTAGCGTCCCGCCTCGGGGAAGACGACGAGGAGATCGGTGCGGTAGCCGGGCTGGAGCACGCTCGTCGTGCGCGGGTCGATCACGCCGCGCGTGAGCCCGTCCTCGGCCATGGCGAACGTGGCCAGGGGCTCGCCGGGGCAGTTCGCCGCCATCCAGTCCTCCTCGGCACCCGCCGACGCGTCGAGCGGCCCGGCGCCCTCGGCGGCCTTGCGGAACTCGAGCTTGACCGTGTCGCGGATGCCCGCATGCGCGACGCGCCAGCGCTCGACACGCCCCGCCTCCGCCCCGGGGAAGGTCGGCAGGATCTCGCCGTTGATCGAGGTGTAGCGGCCCGACGCCGCCCAGTCGCCCGGCGCGAAGTTGTCGTAGCTCTCGATGATGCCGGTCTGGCCCGGGTCGCAGCGATAGGTGCCGTCCGGGTTGGTCTCGAGGGTCCCCTGCGCGTCGTAGCACGCGTACTGGTTCTGCTGGAGCAGCACGAGCCGCTCCGCGTAGGGCGTGCCGTCCGCCCGCATCAGCAGCGTGTCGATGTCGCCGGTCGTCTCCGGCGTCGGCAGCCGGTCGCCGCGGACGAGGATGAACCCGGCCATGCCGGAGGACACCTGCAGCGCCACGCCGCCGTGCAGGTGGGGGTGGTACCAGAACGTGCCCGACGGATGATCGGCGGGGATGTTCCACTCGTACTGGAAGGACACCCCGGGATCGATGGCGATCAGGACGTTGTCGCTGTTGCCCGTGGGCGAGATCCACAGCCCGTGCGAGTGCAGGTTGGTACGGTTGAAGCAGTGCGGGACGTTGATGTCGGCAGTATCTCCGGGGCAGGACTGGTCCTCGACCGGCAGCTCGTTGTGCAGCGTCACCCGCACGGTCTCGCCCGGCGTGACCTGGATGGTGGGCCCGACATAGGCCGGCGCGTTCGCCGCCGCCGGCGCGGCGAGATCGACATAGGCCCGCAGCCGCGCGGCGTCGTCGCGCCCCTCGGCCGGATCCCAGATCGCCCCGTCGACGTAGCGGATGGCGAGATCGAGCACCGCCTCCCCCGGCGCCACACGCGGCGTCGGCACGGGCGGGGCGAGGAGGAACGGCGCGAGCGCATCCGGCGGCGGCGCGGCTCGCTGGAGGACGGCGTCCGGGATGGCGGGAACGAGCCGCTCGGCCGGTTGGGCGAGGGCCGCGGGGGCGAGCGCGAGCAGCGCGATCGTGGTGGTGGCGGCGCATGCGGCGGGGTGCGGTGCCGGACGGCGGCTCGCCGCAATCGGTCGATGTCTCATGATGATGCCTTTCCCTCGGCCGGCGCTGGTGGCGATTCGGCCCGCTCGACCTTGTATGGAGAAGCTTGCGCGACCATTGCGAGCAATGGCAATCCGGAGATGCGCGCATGGGGGCGGATCGAGGGCGTGCCCGGCGCCCGCAGACCGCCGAGGTCCCGGTTGAAGAGGGGCCGCGCATCTCTATATTCGTCCACGAAACGCAGGGCCGCCGCCGTCGGCCACACCGGAGGCGGCGGCTCCATCGACCCGGCGGCCTTCGTTCGGCCGGCCGCCGGGATCGGACGGCGCGCGGCGGCGCAAGCCGACACTTTCATTTCGGTTCGAGACGCGGCATAAGCCGACCACGACAGCACGAGCGGGACCCGTCGAGCGCGCCATGACACAAGACCTGATCCGCTACGACCTCCTGGTGCAGGACGCGCTCAAGGGCGTGGTGCGCAAGGTGCTGGCGGACGCCGCGCGCGAGGGGCTGCCCGGCGAGCACCATTTCTACGTCTCCTTCCAGACCACCTTTCCCGGCGTGCGCCTGTCCTCGCGCATGCGCGAGAAGTATCCGGACACGATGACGATCGTGCTCCAGCACCAGTTCTGGGATCTCGCCATCACCGAGCATTCCTTCGAGGTGGGGCTCTCCTTCGGCGGCGTGCCCGAGCGGCTGCTCGTCCCCTTCGACGCGCTCACCGGCTTCTTCGACCCGTCCGTGCAGTTCGGGCTGAAGTTCGAGATCCGCGATGCCGAGCCGGCCCCGGTGCCCGCCGCGGGCCCCGTGGCGGTCGAGACGCCGCGCCAGCCGGCCCGCGGCGCCGGCTCCGAGCCGGCCGAGACCGAGCCGCGCCGTGCGCCGGCGACGACGCCGCGCATCCCCGCGTCGCGCCGCTCCGCCGAGGGTGCCGAGGGTGCGGAGGGCGCCGACGAGGCCCGCGCGAAGAAGGGAGCGGGTAAGCCGTCGCTCGAGAAGAAGAAATCCGGCGAGACGGAGCCCGCGAAGGACGGCGAAGGCGCCGGCGGTGCCGAGACGCCGAGCGGCGCCGAGGTCGTGAGCCTCGACGCGTTCCGCAAGAAGACCTGATCCGTTCCATATTCGTTCTTGACACGGGCGAGACGGCCGCGATAGCCTGGGGGCAACCTCGGGAGGCGTACGGCATGTCCCTGCGATCGATCTCATCGGGAAGCGCCCGCGCGGGGCACGGCGCCGCGGCGCGGGTGGAGGAGCCCGGCGCGCCGCTGACACCGGCCGGCTTCGAGGCCGCGCGCGCGCGGCTCGGGGTCGCGCCCGCGGTGCTCTGGGCGGTGATGGCGGTGGAGGCACGCGCCTGCGGCTTCCTGCCGGACCGCAGGCCCGTTATCCTGTTCGAGCGCCACGTCTTCCACCGGCGCACCGGCGGCCGCTTCGACGCCGCGCATCCGGGGATCTCCCACGCCAGGCCCGGCGGCTACGGCGCGGCGGGAGCGGCGCAGCACGCCCGCCTCGCCACGGCGCTCGCGCTCGACCGGCGCGCGGCGCTCGAGAGCACGTCCTGGGGGCTCGGCCAGGTGATGGGCTTCAACGCCGCGCCGGCGGGGTACGCCGACGTCGAGGCGCTCGTCGCCGCGATGCGCGCGAGCGAGGACGCGCAGCTCGCCGCCATGGCGGCCTTCGTCGTCGCGCGCGGGCTGGCGGAGCCCCTGCGGGCGCACGACTGGGCGGCCTTCGCCCGCGGCTACAACGGCCCGGCTTTCGCGCGCAACGCCTACGACCTGCGCCTCGCCCGAGCCCGGGAGAGCCTCGCTGCCGGCCCCCTCCCCGATCTCGCCGTGCGCGCCGCGCAGCTGCGCCTCCTCTATGCCGGGCTCGACCCCGGCCCCGTCGACGGGCGGATGGGCCGGCGCACCCGCGCGGCGCTCGCCGCCTTCCGCATGCGCGCCGGCGAGCCGGAGCGGGAGGCAGCCGCGAGGGCGTTCGCGGCGGCGGACCTCGCCGCGCTCGAACGCGCCACCCGGCGGGACGCCGTCGCGACGGTCGGCGCGATCTTCGACGACGGGGAACGGGCCGCCTGACGCACGAGGACCGGCTCGGCGCGCGTCAGAACCGCAGCACGCGCAGGAGACGCGCGATGTCGAGGAGCGATACGAGCGCCGAGGCGACGTAGGTGAGCGCGGCGGCGCGCAGCACGCTCTTGGCCTTGGGCAGATCCTCGGCGGGGAGAAAGCCGCCCTTCTCGAGGATCGGCAGGGCGCGGGCGAAGCTCGCATCGAGCTCGACGGGCAGCGTCAGGAGGTGGACGAGAACGCGCGAGCCGAGCAGCGCGACGGCGACGCCGATCTGGAGGACGAGGAGGACGGGCGACTTCACGACGAGCATCACGACGGGTGCGAGCGCGAGCACGATCGCCGCGGCGACCTCGATGGCGCGCAGCGATCCCGCGAGCTTCAGGCGCGTGGCGAGGAGCCGGTCGCCGTCGGCGTCCTGCATGGCGTGGGACGCCTCGTGCGCGGCCACCGCGATCGCGGTGATCGAGCGACCGTCGTGGTTGTCTGGGGAGAGCCGCACGACCTTGTCGATCGGGTCGTAATGGTCCCCGCCCGGCGGCGCGAGCTCGACGCGCACGTTCGCGAGCCGCGCCCTGTCGAGCAGGTGCCGCGCGAGCTCGCCCCCGGTGCCGGGGAAGTCGGCCCGGTCGCCGGCATGCGCGCGCATGACCCGGCGCACCCACCATTGCGGCAGGAAGATCGCGGCCAGGAGGAGGAGACCGAGGAAGCCGAGGACGAGCGCCATTCTGCCAATCTAGGCGCGACCCGCGCGTTCGGGTAGTGGCGGCGGGCTGCGACC
Organism: Salinarimonas rosea DSM 21201; assembly: GCF_000429045.1. Taxonomy (GTDB): domain Bacteria; phylum Pseudomonadota; class Alphaproteobacteria; order Rhizobiales; family Beijerinckiaceae; genus Salinarimonas; species Salinarimonas rosea. The sequence continues at coordinate 224,134 of NZ_KE386841.1, read as the reverse complement.
GAGTGCGGCGGCGGGCCGGAGAACACGCGCTTCGGCTCGCGCCACCCGTCTCTCCGCCCGGATGCGACGGGGAGCGAGCAGGTGCGAATCGGTGCGGGCGGCCCCATCTTCCGGGCACGTCCCCGCTCCGGCAGTGCCCGCAGGGGTGATTGACCGGAGGCGGGAGATATGTCAGCATTGCTGACGTAAATTCGCGCGAGAAGACCGGGAAACCCGGCGGGCGCGGCCTCGAGGAGGAGGAAGCCATGGACGACGTACGACGCGCCGCCGGACCCGAGGCTCTCGGGCAGGAGCCGGATCGCGAGACCGCAGCCGCCGAGCGCGCGGCGGGTGCCATCGGCGAGGCGCTCCAGACATCGGCCCTGCGCGCGGTGTCGCTCGACGACAAGTACGATCTTTCCAAGGAGCGGGTCTTCCTCACCGGCACGCAGGCGATCATCCGCATGCTGCTGATGCAGCGCGAGCGCGATCGCCTCGCGGGGCTCGACACCGCGGGGTTCGTCTCGGGCTATCGCGGCTCACCCATCGGCGGGCTCGACCTCAACCTGTTTCGCGCCAAGAAGCAGCTCGCCGCCGCGAACATCGTCTTCCAGCCCGGGCTGAACGAGGAGCTCGCCGCCACCGCGGTCTGGGGCTCGCAGCAGGCGCAGATGCGCGGCGAGGGCAAGCACGACGGCGTCTTCGGCGTCTGGTACGGCAAGGGCCCGGGCGTCGACCGCTCCGGGGACGTCTTCCGCCACGGCAACATGGCGGGCTCGGCCGCGAACGGCGGCGTGCTCGCGCTGATGGGCGACGATCACACGGCCGAGAGCTCGACGGTGGCGCACCAGTCCGAGTTCCACTTCGTCGACGTGATGATGCCGATCCTGAACCCGGCCGGCGTCCAGGAAATCCTCGACTACGGCCTGCACGGCTTCGCCATGAGCCGCTTCACGGGCGCGTGGGTCGCCTTCAAGTGCGTCAAGGACAACATCGAGTCGACCGCCTCCGTCGACGCCGCGCTCGGCCGCGTGAAGATCGAGATCCCCGACGGCTTCGTCATGCCGCCGGGCGGGCTCAACATCCGCGCCGGCGACGGCATCCTCGAGCAGGAGGCGCGCCTGCACGACTTCAAGCGCGATGCGATGCTGGCCTACGTGCGCGCGAACGGGCTGAACAAGCTCGTGCTGTCGGGCGGACGCACACCCAAGATCGGCGTGATCACGGTGGGCAAGTCCTATCTCGACGTGCGGCAGGCCATGGACGAGCTCGGCCTCGACGAGGTCGCGGCCAACGACATGGGCCTTCGCCTCTACAAGGTCGCCTGCCCCTGGCCGCTGTCCCAGGCCGAGCTCGTCGAGTTCGCCCGCGGGCTCGACCTCGTCATGGTGGTCGAGGAGAAGCGCTCGCTCATCGAGGTCCAGGTCCGCGAGGAGCTCTACGGCACGACGGACCAGCCGACCTGCATCGGCAAGAAGGACGAGGAGGGCCGCTGGCTCTTCCCGGTCAAGGGCGCGCTCGATTCGAACGAGATCGCCGTCGCGCTCGGCGAGCGGCTCCTGCGATACCACGACAACGACGACCTGCGCGGCCGGGTGGAGCGCATCCGCCGGGCCCAGGAGGTGCTGGCGCAGACGACGGACGTCGGCACCCGCACGCCGCATTTCTGCGCCGGCTGCCCGCACAACACCTCGACCAAGGTGCCCGACGGCATGCGGGCCTATGCCGGCATCGGCTGCCACTACATGGTCCAGTGGATGGAGCGCGGCACGCAGGGCTTCACCCAGATGGGCGGCGAGGGCGCGAACTGGATCGGCGAGGCGCCCTTCTCCAAGCGCGGCCACGTCTTCCAGAACCTGGGCGACGGCACCTACAACCATTCGGGCATTCTCGCCCTGCGCTGGGCCGCGCACACCAAGACCGACATCACCTACAAGATCCTCTACAACGACGCCGTGGCCATGACCGGCGGCCAGCCGCACGAGGGCAACCTCACGGTGGACATGATCGCCCGCCAGGTGCGCGCCGAGGGCGTGGAGCGGATCGCGCTCGTCACCGACGAGCCGGACAAGTACCCCAAGACCATCGAGTGGCCGAAGGGGATCACCATCCACCATCGCGACGATCTCGACGACGTGCAGCGGCAGCTCGCCGAGGTCCGCGGCGTCTCCGTGCTGATCTACGACCAGACCTGCGCCTCCGAGAAGCGCCGGCGCCGCAAGCGCGGCACCTATCCCGATCCGGACAAGCGCGTGATCATCAACGAGCTCGTCTGCGAGGGCTGCGGTGATTGCTCCGTGCAGTCGAACTGCGTCGCCGTGCAGCCGCTCGAGACCGAGTACGGCCGCAAGCGGCAGATCGACCAGTCGAACTGCAACAAGGACTTCTCCTGCGTGAAGGGCTTCTGCCCCTCGTTCGTCACGGTGGAGGGCGCCAAGCCCCGCAAGGCGAAGGTGACGGGCTCGGCCGACGCGCTGCCGGAGTCCGTACCGGAGCCCGCGATCCCGGCGATCGACCGCACCTGGAACTGCATCGTCACGGGCGTGGGCGGCACCGGCGTCGTCACCATCGGCGCGATCCTCGGCATGGCGGCGCATCTCGAGGGCAAGGGCTGCGGCATGATCGACATGGCCGGCCTCGCCCAGAAGGGCGGCGCGGTCTATTCCCACGTGCGCCTCGCCAACTCGCCGGAAGAGATCCACGCCATCCGCGTCGCGGCGGGCTCGGCGGATCTCGTTCTCGGCTGCGACCTCGTCGTCACCGGCATGAAGAAGGTGCTCGCCGGCGTCTCCGCCGGGCGCACGGCGCTCGTGGTCAACACGGCGGAAAATTTCCCGGGCGACTTCACCCGCAACCCGGACTTCTCCCTGCCGGCGGTGCGCCTGCGCCGCGAGATCGAGCGCCATGCCGGCGGCGACAGGCTCGACTTCCTCGACGCCACCGCGATCGCCACGGCGGTGCTCGGCAACGCCATCGCCGCCAACATGATGATGCTCGGCTTCGCCTGGCAGAAGGGCGCGATCCCGCTCGGGGCCGAGGCCATCGAGCGCGCCATCGCGCTCAACGGCGAGGCGGTCCCGATGAACCTCGAGGCGTTCCGGCTCGGCCGGCGCGCGGCGGCGCATCCGGAGGGGCTCGCCCGGCTCGTCGCCTCGCTGAAGGCGCCGACCAAGGCCCGCACGCTCTCGCAGACGCTCGACGAGGCGGTCGCGCGGCGGGTGGAGTTCCTCACGGCCTACCAGAGCAAGCGCTATGCGCGCGCCTACGAGCGGCTCGTCGCCAGGGTCCGCGAGGCGGAGGCCGACAAGGTGCCGGGCTCGGACGCGCTCGCGCAGGCCGTGGCGCGCAACCTGTTCAAGCTCATGGCCTACAAGGACGAGTACGAGGTCGCGCGGCTGTACTCGGACGGCTCGTTCCAGCAGCAGGTGAACCAGACCTTCGAGGGCGAGAACCTGCGCTACACCTTCCACCTCGCCCCGCCGCTGCTGGCGCCCAGGGACAAGAAGACCGGCCTGCCGCGCAAGCTCACCTTCGGGCCGTGGATGATGAAGGCGTTCGGCGGGCTCGCGAAGCTCAAGGGCCTGCGCGGCACGCCGCTCGACGTCTTCGGCTACACGGCCGAGCGGCGGACGGAGCGCCGGCTGGTCCGCGAGTACGAGGCGCTGCTCGAGGAGATCGTCGCGCGGCTCTCCCGCGAGACGCACGTCACCGCGGTCGGCCTCGCCTCGCTGCCCGCGAAGATCCGTGGCTTCGGCCACGTGAAGGAGCGCAACCTCGCCGCCGCGAAGGCGGAGGAGGCGGCGCTGCTGGAGCGGCTGCGCAATCCGGAGCGAACGGAGATGGCGACGGCGGCCGAGTAGGCCGCACCCCGGCCGCCTCGGGCGCAGCGGCGCACCCGCATCGACGATCCTGCACACGAGCCCCGCGCCCCGTCGCGGGGCTCGTGTCGTTTTTCCGCAGTGCGGTACGCGACCCGGGCTCGCGCCCGCTGCCCCGTCCGCCGCGCGGATGACGAAACGTCCTGATCTCAGTCACTTGGGAATTCTTCGCATTCGCGATATCCGCTGCAGACGACGCGTAGTGCAGCGCAGCGAAATCGTACGAATGTCTAGGGTCATGAAGGCGCATTCGCTCTAGATGGACAACATTCCCTGAGCTAGCGTCGAGGCATGCGCGAGAGAAGACTGGCCCGATCCAGCGTGCATGCACCACTTCGAGCGAAAGTCTCGGGAGGACTCGATGAATAAGCTGACAATCAACCGCCGCGGCCTGATCAAGAGCACCGCCGTCGTAGGCGCCGGCCTCGCGATGCCGCACATCTTCACGCGCCGCGCCAACGCCTTCACCAACGAGCCGACCGGTTCCACGGTCACGCTCGGCTTCAACGTACCCCAGACCGGCCCCTACGCCGACGAGGGCCTCGATCAGCTGCGCGCCTACCAGCTCGCCGTCGAGCACCTCAACGGCGAGGGCGACGGCGGCATGCTCAACACGTTCTCGTCCAAGGCCCTCTCCGGCAACGGCATCCTCGGCAAGAAGGTCGCCTACGTCACCGGCGACACGCAGACGAAGTCGGACGCCGCCCGCGCATCCGCCCGCTCGATGATCGAGAAGGACGGCGCGGTGATGATCACCGGCGGCTCGTCCTCGGGCGTCGCGGTGGCCGTGCAGGCGCTCTGCCAGGAGGCGGGCGTGATCTTCATGGCGGGCCTCACCCACGCCAACGACACCACCGGCAAGGACAAGAAGGCGAACGGCTTCCGCCACTTCTTCAACTCGTACATGTCCGGTGCGGCGCTCGCGCCGGTACTCGAGACCGCCTACGGCACCGACCGCAACGCCTATTATCTCACCGCCGACTACAATTGGGGCTACACGACCGAGCAGGCGATCCGCGAGGCGACCGAGGCCATGGGCTGGAACACGGTCGAGACCGTGCTCACCCCGCTCGCGGCCACGGACTTCTCGTCCTACATCGCCCCGGTGCTGAACTCCGATGCGGACGTGCTCGTCCTCGTGCACTACGGCGGCAACATGGTGAACTCGCTCACCAACGCGGTGCAGTTCGGCCTGCGCGAGCGCCAGAAGAACGGCAAGCAGTTCGAGATCGTGGTGCCGCTCTACTCGGAGCTGATGGCCAAGGGCGCCGGCGCCAACATCAAGGGCATCTTCGGCTCCCAGAACTGGGACTGGAAGCTCGAGAACATGCTCGGCGACCGCTACGTCGGCACCAACGCCTTCGTGCGCTCCTTCGGCGAGAAGTACGGCTTCCCGCCGAGCCAGGCGGCACACACCGGCTACGTCCAGGCGATCCTCTACGCGGATGCCGTCGAGCGGGCGGGTTCGTTCAACCCGTGCGCGGTGGCCGAGGCGCTCGAGGGCTTCGAGTTCGACGGGCTCGGCAACGGCCCGACGCTCTACCGCGCCGACGACCACCAGTGCTTCAAGGACGTGGTGGTCGTGAAGGGCAAGGAGAACCCGGAGGACGAGTTCGACCTCGTCGAGATCGTCGAGGTGACGCCGACCGAGCAGGTCACCTACGCGCCGGACCACCCGCAGTTCGCCGGCGGCGAGCTCGGCAGCTGCAACCCCGGCGCCTGATCCCGGCACACGCGCTTCGCGATCGGCCGGCCGCGTGGGACACGCGCGGCCGGCCTCGCGGTCCCGACGGCCCCGATCCGAGACGGCACGCTCCATGGACGCCATCATCCTGCAGGTCCTCAACGGGCTCGACAAAGGCTCGGCCTACGCGCTGATCGCGCTCGGGCTGACGCTGATCTTCGGCACGCTCGGCGTCGTGAACTTCGCCCACGGGGCGCTGTTCATGCTCGGCGCCTTCTGCGCCGTGACGCTCTCGCGTCTGCTCGCCATCTCCCACGAGACCGCCGACCCGACCCGGACGGACTTCCTCGGCAACCCGCTCAAGGTCCAGACCCCCTACGTCGAGGAGTGGTTCGGGCCGGAGATCGGCGGCACGATCGTCGAATGGTCGGTGCCGCTCGGCATCCTGTTCGCGATCCCGATCATGATCGCGGTCGGCCTCGCCATGGAGCGGGGGCTGATCCGCTACTTCTACAAGCGCCCGCACGCGGACCAGATCCTGGTGACATTCGGCCTCGCGATCGTCCTCCAGGAGGTCATCAAGTACTTCTTCGGCGCGAACCCGATCCCGACCCCGGCGCCGCCGGCGCTCGTCGGCTCGCTCGACTTCGGCGTGATGATCGGCTTCGATCCGGGATCGATCATCTATCCCTACTGGCGGCTGATCTACTTCGTCTTTGCCGCGATCCTCATCGCCGCGGTGTTCGCCTTCCTGCAGTTCACCACGTTCGGCATGGTGGTGCGCGCCGGCATGGCCGACCGCGAGACCGTCGGCCTGCTCGGCATCGACATCGACAAGCGCTTCACCATCATGTTCGCCATCGCGGCGGTGGTGGCCGGCCTCGCCGGCGTGATGTACGCGCCGATCAACTCGCCGAACTACCACATGGGCATGGACTTCCTCGTCCTGTCCTTCGTCGTGGTGGTCGTCGGCGGCATGGGCTCGCTCGGCGGCGCGGTTCTCGCGGGCTTCCTGCTCGGCGTGCTCGAGAGCTTCGCCTCGATGCCGCAGGTCACGAACGTCGTCCCGGGCATCAACCAGATCGTGATCTACCTCGTCGCGATCATCATCCTCCTCACGCGGCCGCGCGGACTCCTTGGCCGCAAGGGCGTCATGGAGTAGGCCGCCATGCTCGGGCTGAACAAGAAGGACACCTCCCTGTTCCTGATCGTGGTGGCGCTGACGGTGTTCGCGCCGTTCATCCTCAACCCGTTCCCGGTGGGCTCGGATCTCGCGCAGTTCAACGCCGGCTACCCGGACCTGATGCAGCGCTTCCTGATCTTCGGGATCTTCGCCATCGGCTTCAACATCCTCTTCGGGCTGACCGGATACCTGTCCTTCGGCCACGCCGCCTTCCTGGGCGTGGGCTCGTATGCCGGCGTGTGGATGATGAAGCTGCTCACGATGAACGTCGTGCCGGCGATCCTCGTGTCGGTCGTGGTCGCGGGCCTGTTCTCGCTCCTCGTCGGCTGGATCTCGCTGCGACGCTCGGGGATCTATTTCTCGATCCTGACGCTCGCCTTCGCGCAGATGTCCTTCGCGCTGGCCTATTCCGTGCTCACCCCGATCACCGGCGGGGAGACCGGCCTGCAGCTGTCGCTGTCGGATCCGCGCGTGTTCGGCGTCAGCGCGACGCCGCAGGGCTCGATCCCGCTCACCAACTTCTTCGGGCTCGAGATGCGCGACAGCGCGGAGCTGGCGCTCGGCGGCTGGCTGTTCACCTTCAACGCGGGCTATTATCTCTGCGCCGTGCTGATGCTGGCGGCCTTCTACGTCGCGATCCGGATCTTCCGCTCGCCCTTCGGCATGATGCTCAAGGCGGTGAAATCCAACCAGCAGCGCATGCAGTACACCGGCCTGAACCCGAAGCCCTACACGCTCGCCGCCTTCGTCATCTCCGGCATGTACGCCGGCCTCGCCGGCGGCCTGATGGTGTCGATGGACCCCCTCGCCGGTGCCGAGCGCATGTTCTGGACGGCGTCGGGCGAGGTCGTGCTGATGACGATCCTCGGCGGCGCGGGCACGCTGATCGGGCCGGTGCTCGGCGCGGGCTTCATCAAGTACATGGAGAACATCGTCTCCAAGATCAACGAAGGCATCCTCCACACCTGGTTCGGCTTCCTGCCGGACGGCCTCGAGGACTTCGTCGTCGCCGTCTTCTACCCCTTCGTCGGCAAGGGCTGGCACCTCACGCTGGGCATCATGTTCATGCTCGTCGTGATCTTCCTGCCCGGCGGCATCGTCGAGGGCGGCCAGCGCATCGCGCGCCTGTTCCGCCGCCGGCCGGCGCGGGCGCACGAGCGCTCGGTCGGCGCCCCGTCCTCCAGCGCCGCGGAGTGAGCGTCATGGGCATCCTCGAGGTCAAGAACGTCAACAAGTCATTCGGCGGCCTGAAAGCCCTGCGCGAGGTCAACCTCGACGTCGCCGAGGGCTCGGTCCACGCCATCATCGGCCCGAACGGGGCGGGCAAGTCGACGCTGCTGAACACGCTGATCGCCAAGCTCACGCCCGACACCGGCTCCGTCACCTTCGACGGGCGGCCGCTCATCGGGATGACGCCCCACCAGATCAACCAGATCGGCGTCGCGCGCGTCTTCCAGACACCGGAGATCTTCGGGGAGCTCTCGCTCCTCGAGAACGTGATGATCCCCGCCTTCGCCCGGCGCGACGGGGCCTTCGGCCTGCACGCCTGGAACCAGGTCGTGGCCGAGCGCGACATCCGCGACCGTGCGATGTCGCTCCTCGCCGACCTCAAGCTCGACGGCAAGGCCCATGTCGAGGCCCAGCATCTCTCGCGCGGAGACAAGCGGAGGCTCGAGCTCGCCATGTGCCTCGTCCAGGAGCCCAAGCTCCTCCTCCTCGACGAGCCCACGGCCGGGATGTCGCGGGCCGACACGAACCGCACGATCGAGCTCCTCAAGGAGATCGCCAAGCGCGGCATCACCATGGTCGTCATCGAGCACGACATGCACGTCGTCTTCTCGCTGGCGCAGAAGATCTCGGTGCTCGCCCAGGGCGCCATCATCGCCGAGGACCTGCCCGAGAATATCAAGGGCAACCCGAAGGTCCAGGAAGCCTATCTCGGGGGAGCGCATCTATGAGCGACACCACGCACGCCGCCGCCCGCCCGCGCGAGGCGCCGGAGGCGCCCGCGGCCCGCGAGGGCGCTCCCGTCGAGAGCCGGCGGGGCGGCATCCTGCTCGCGGACGAGGTCTTCGCCCACGCCGAGGGTGGCCCCAAGCCGCGGACGCTCGCCGAGCACGCCTATTTCTCGGTCTGGGACCTGCACGCCTATTACGGCGAGAGCTACATCGTGCAGGGCGTCTCCTTCCAGGTCCGCGAGGGGGAGATCCTGGCGCTGCTCGGCCGCAACGGCGCGGGCAAGACCTCGACCCTGCGCGCCATCGCCCGCACCGACTCGCCGGAGGTGCGCCACGGCGAGATCTGGCTCGACCACAAGGCGATCCATTCCATGCGGGCCCACGGCGCGGCGCAGAACGGCATCGGCCTCGTGCCGGAGGACCGGCGCATCATCCAGGGGCTGACGGTGGAGGAGAACCTCCAGCTCGCCCAGATCGCGCCGCCGAAAGGCTGGTCGATCGAGCGCATCTACGATCTCTTCCCGCGGCTCGGCGAGCGCCGCAAGCAGGAGGGCACGACGCTCTCGGGCGGCGAGCAGCAGATGCTCGCCATCGGCCGCACGCTCGCGCGCGACGTCAAGCTGCTGCTGCTGGACGAGCCCTACGAGGGCCTCGCGCCGGTGATCGTCCAGGAGATCGAGCGCACGCTCGAGGAGATCAAGCGGCTGGGCATGACGACGATCATCGTCGAGCAGAACGCCATCGCCGCCCTCCATCTGGCGGACCGTGCGATCATCCTCGACATGGGCGAGATCGTCTTCGACGGAACGGCGAAGGACGTGCTCGACAACGTCGAGCTCAGGCAGGAGTACCTGGCGATCTGAGGGCTCAGAGCCGCGCCGAGACGTCCTGCGTCTCCACCACGACCTCCCGCGGCTCGCCATCGCGCAGCACGAGAAGCCGCACGCTCTCGCCGACCTCGACGTCGCCGAGCGTGCGGGTGAGGTCGGCGAAGGTCTCCACCCGCTCGCCGTCGACCGCGAGGATGATGTCGCCGATGGCGCCCGTGCGCATGTCGACGCCACGCAGGCCGGCCTCCTCGGCCGGCGAGCCGCGCACGACCCGCAGGACCACGACGCCCTCGATCCCGAGGCGGCGCGAGATCGCGTCCTCGCCGACGACGACGCCGATGCCGGGGGTGGGCACCGTGCCGTCGCGAATGAGCTCGGGCACGACGTCGTTGACGACGTCGATCGGCACCGCGAAGCCGATGCCGGCGGAGGCGCCCGAGGGCGAGAAGATCGCCGTGTTGACGCCGATCACCCGCGCGGCGGAATCGAGCAGCGGCCCGCCGGAATTGCCGGGGTTGATCGCGGCGTCGGTCTGGATCACGTCGGCGATCTCGCGGCCGCGCCCCGTGGGCAGCGTGCGCTGGAGCGCGGAGATCACGCCCGTCGTCAGCGTCTGGTCGAGCCCGAACGGGTTGCCGATCGCGTAGGTCCATTGCCCGACGACGAGCTCGTCCGAGGCGCCGATCGGCAGCGGCGGCGGGATGCGGGTCGGCCGCGACAGCCGCAGCACGGCGATGTCGACGTTGGGCGCGCGCCCGACGACGGCCGCCTCGACGATCTCGCCGTCGGCGAGCCGCACCGAGACCTCCTGCGCGCCGGCGATCACGTGGTTGTTGGTGACGACGTGGCCGGCCCGATCCCACACGAAGCCCGAGCCGGACTGCAGCCCGCCGCCCCGCGGGTCGAGCATGCCGGCACCCGGGGCGCGCCCGAAGACGTGCACGACCGAGGGCGAGGCCTGCGCGAACACCTCGACGGCGTTGATCTCCAGGCCGCCGAGGTCCCCTCTCACGGAGACCGCCCGCGGCTCCGCCTCGGAGAAGAACAGCCGCAGAAGGTAGGGCTCCGCGACGTAGGCCGCGAACAGCGCGACGAGCGCCACGAGGACGAGGCGGAAGAAGCCGGTGGTCACGAGGTCTCCTGGGATGGCGGCGGCTCGCGGAAGAACGCGCGCAGCACGGTGACGGTTCGGGCGGTGTCCCAGTACCTCCCCGGAGGGGAGGAGTCCGCGCGAAGCGCGGGCGGTGGGGCCGTTCGATGTCCTCGCGAGCCGGCCCGCCGTCCTCCCCACCCTCCGGCCTTCGGCCTCCGTCCTCCCCTGCGGGGAGGTGGCGCGCACGAAACATCGCGCCCCCATTCTTTCCATTCTCGAAAAGATCCCTCCCCGTCCCCCGCGATTGAACCCCGGGCGCCGCACTGCTAGCTCCTATCCTCGGCCCGCCGCGGTCCACGACGAGGGAGGATATCCATGACTCAGCGCATCGACGCCCACGGCCTCAAGGTCGCCGCCGAGCTCCACGCCTTCGTCGAGGAGGAGGCGCTGCCCGGCACCGGCGTGTCCGCCGACGCCTTCTGGCGGGGCCTGTCGGACCTCGTGCACGACCTCGCGCCGAAGAACCGCGCGCTGCTCGCCCGCCGCGAGGAGCTTCAGAGCGCCGTCGACGCCTGGCACCTCGAGCGCCGCGGCAAGCCGCACGACGCCGCCGCCTACGAGGCGTTCCTGCGCGAGATCGGCTACCTCGTCCCCGAAGGCGCGGACTTCGCGGTCGAGACCACGAACGTCGACCCTGAGATCGCCACGATCGCCGGCCCGCAGCTCGTCGTGCCGATCACCAACGCGCGCTACGCGCTCAACGCGGCCAACGCCCGCTTCGGCTCGCTCTACGACGCGCTCTACGGCACCGACGCGCTCGGCGACGCGCCGACGGGCGGCGGCTACGATCCGCAGCGCGGGGCGCGGGTGATCGCCTGGGCCAAGGGCCTCCTCGACACGATCGCGCCGCTCGCCCACGGCTCCCACGCCGGCGCGACGGGCTACCGCGTCGAGAACGGTGCGCTCGTCGTCACGCTCGAGGGCGGAGCCGAGACGCGGCTCGAGGAGGCCACGCGCTTCGTCGGCCACCGCGGCGGCGCGGACGCGCCCGAGGGCGTGCTCCTGCGCCACAACGCGCTCCACGCCGAGATCGCCGTCGACCGCACCCACCCGATCGGGAAGACCGACAAGGCCGGCGTCGCGGACGTGATCCTCGAGTCCGCGGTCTCGACCATCATGGACTGCGAGGACTCGGTCGCCTGCGTCGATGCCGCCGACAAGGTCGTCGCCTACCGCAACTGGCTCGGCCTGATGAAGGGCGATCTCGCGACGGAGGTCGCGAAGGGCGGGCGGACCTTCACCCGCCGCCTCGACCCCGACCGCGTCTACACGGGAGCCGACGGGCGGGAGCTCACGCTCCACGGCCGCTCGCTGATGCTGATCCGCAACGTCGGCCACCTGATGACCAACCCCGCCGTGCTCGACCGCGACGGGAACGAGATCTTCGAGGGCCTGCTCGACGCGATGATCACGTCGGCGATCGCGATCCACGACCTGAAGGGCCACGGCCCCGGCAACTCGCGCGCCGGCTCGGTCTACATCGTCAAGCCGAAGATGCACGGGCCCGAGGAAGTCGCCTTCACGAACGAGATCTTTGGCCGGGTGGAGGATGCGCTCGGGCTCGCGCGCTTCACGCTCAAGGTCGGCATCATGGACGAGGAGCGCCGCACCACGGTGAACCTCAAGGAGTGCATCCGCGCCGCCAAGAACCGCGTCGTGTTCATCAACACGGGCTTCCTCGACCGCACCGGCGACGAGATCCACACCTCGATGGAAGCCGGGCCGATGGTCCGCAAGAACGACATGAAGGGCACGGCCTGGATCCAGGCCTACGAGAACCGCAACGTCGACGTCGGGCTGGCCTGCGGGCTCGTCGGCAAGGCGCAGATCGGCAAGGGCATGTGGGCCATGCCCGACCGCATGAACGCCATGCTGGAGCAGAAGGTCGGCCACCCGATGGCGGGCGCGAGCTGCGCCTGGGTTCCCTCCCCCACCGCCGCGACGCTGCACGCAACGCACTACCATGAGGTCGACGTGAAGGCCCGCCAGGGCGAGCTCGCGAAGCGCGGCCTCGCGCCGCTCGCCGACATCCTGACGATCCCGCTGGCCGACCGGCCGAACTGGTCGGACGAGGAGGTCCGCTCCGAGATCGAGAACAACGCCCAGGGCATCCTCGGCTACGTCGTGCGGTGGATCGACCAGGGCGTGGGCTGCTCCAAGGTGCCCGACATCCACGACGTCGGCCTGATGGAGGACCGCGCCACCTGCCGGATCTCCTCGCAGCACCTGGCGAACTGGCTCCATCACGGCGTCGTGTCGCGCGAGCAGGTCCTGGAGACGATGAAGCGCATGGCGGCGGTGGTCGACCGGCAGAACGCGGGCGATCCGCTCTACCAGCCGATGGCCCCCGCCTTCGACGGCCCGGCCTTCCGTGCGGCCTGCGACCTCGTCTTCGAGGGCCGCGTCCAGCCCTCGGGCTACACCGAGCCGGTCCTCCATGCGCGGCGCCTGGAGAAGAAGGCGCAAGCCTGACCGCGCCCGCCACGCCGCTTCCTCCCCGCAGGGGAGGAGTCCGCGCGAAGCGCGGGCGGTGGGGCCGTTCGGGCCTCCTGCCGAGCCGGTTCGCCGCCCTCCCCGCCCTCCGGCCTTCGGCCGTCGTCCTCCCCTGCGGGGAGGAGGCGGTCGGAGCCTGCCGCAAGCGTGGCCGTTGCCGCGGTGCAACAGGCGGGCCTCGCCTGCATCGGCGGGGGGCCGTTGCCGCGGCGACGCTTTGACGAACCCAGCGCCGGCTTATAAGTATCGTAACGATCGCAAAGCAAGTTCCATGCCGGTGAGCCCGGCCGGGCGGTCGCGAGGGTACGCATGAGTCTGTCGCAACGAATGGAGCTGCGCCAGGGCCAGTCCCTGGTGATGACGCCTCAGCTCCTGCAGGCGATCAAGCTCCTGCAGCTCTCCCATCTCGATCTCGTGGCCTACGTCGACGCCGAGCTCGAGCGCAATCCCCTGCTCGAGCGGCACGAGGAGAGCGACGGGCCCGACGCCCGCGAGCGGCCCGAGCCCGTCTCCGACGAGCCCCCCGCCTGGGACACGGACACGCTGCCTTCGGACCGCTCGACGCTGGAGGGCGACCTCGACACCTCGCTCGACAATTCCTTCGACCCGGACGGCTCCGGCGTCGGCCCGCGGGCCGAGGCGCAGGCCTTCGCCGAGGGCGACCGGCTTCCGCTCGCGCCGGGCCCCTGGACCGGCGTCGGCCCCGGCGGCTCGTTCGACGGGCCGGAGACCGATTTCGAGGCCCGCCTCGCCCGGGAGGTGACGCTCGCGGAGCACCTCGCGGGCCAGCTCGACCTCGCCGTCGCCGACCCGATGGAGCGCCTCGTCGGCCGTTTCCTGATCGACGCCATCGACGAGGCGGGCTGGCTCGCCGAGACCGTCGAGGCGGTGGCCGGGCGGCTCTCGTGCCCCGTCCCGCTCGTGGAGCGCGTCCTCGCCACGATCCAGCGATTCGATCCCGCGGGCGTCGGCGCGCGCGACCTCGCCGAGTGCCTCGCGATCCAGCTGCGCGAGCGCGACCGCTTCGATCCCGCCATGCAGGCGCTCGTCTCGCGCCTCGACCTCCTCGCCAAGCGCGACCTCAAGGCGCTCGAGCGCCTGTGCGGCGTCGACGAGGAGGACCTCGCGCAGATGATCCGCGAGATCCGCGCGCTCGACCCCAAGCCCGGCCGCGCCTTCGGCGGCGCGCCGGTCGAGGTGCTCGTGCCCGACGTCTTCGTGCGCCCCGCGCCCGACGGATCCTGGCTGATCGACCTCAACCCCGACACGCTGCCGCGCGTCCTGATGAACCAGGCCTACTACGCACGCGTCGCACGCTCGGCCAAGACGGACACCGAGCGGGCCTTCGTCACCGAGTGCCTGCAGAACGCGAACTGGCTGACCCGCTCCCTGGACCAGCGGGCGAAGACCATCCTCAAGGTGGCGAGCGAGATCGTGCGCCAGCAGGACGGTTTCTTCGCCCACGGCGTCACCCACCTGCGCCCGCTCAACCTGCGCACCATCGCCGACGCCATCGGCATGCACGAATCGACCGTCTCGCGGGTGACCTCCAACAAGTCGATCGGCACGCTGCGCGGCGTGTTCGAGATGAAGTACTTCTTCACGGCGGCGATCGCGGGGACGGGGGGCGACCAGCACTCCTCCGAGGCGGTGCGCCACCGCATCAAGCAGCTCATCGACGCCGAGCGCCCGAGCGCCGTCCTCTCCGACGATCAGCTCGTCAAGATCCTGCGGGGAGAGGGCATCGACATCGCCCGGCGGACAGTCGCCAAGTACCGGGAATCGCTGCGCATTCCCTCCTCGATCGAGCGCCGCCGGGCGAAGGGCGGCTGACACGGGTGGACCTCCGGCGCCCCGCCCTTCGTTGACGGACGCGCCCCGCCTCCTTACCACATGGAGGAACGAACCGCGCCAGACCCGTCCCGGACGGGGGGTGCGCGTGTCGCGAGCGGGGGAGCCCGTCGCCATCGGGGGAGAGACAACGCATGACCCTACGGATCTCCGGCAAGAACATGGACATCGGGGACGCCCTGCGCGCCCAGGTGCAGGAGCGGGTGGACGCCGCCGTCGCCAAGTACTTCGACGGCTCCGTCACCGGCCACGTGACCGTGGAGAAGGAGGGGACCGGGTTCCGCACGGAATGCGTCATCCATCTGCCGACCGGGGTGACCCTCGAATCGCAGGGCATGGCCCACGACGCCTACGCCGCCTTCGATCAGTCGGCGCATCGAATCGAGAAGCGGCTGCGCCGCCACAAGCGCCGCCTGCGGGACCACCAGTCGGACGCCAAGGGCAACAAGATCGCCCCCGTGGAGGCCGCCTACGCCATCCTGGAGGCGCCGGCCGAGGACGTCGAGGACGAGGTCGAGGACGCCGAGGAGGGCTACAGCCCCGTCGTCATCGCCGAATCGACGCGCGCGCTGCATCGCCGCTCCGTGGCCGAGGCCGTGCTGGAGCTCGACCTCTCGGGCGCGCCCTTCATGATCTTTCTCCACGCTGGCACCGGACGCATGAACGTCGTATACCGCCGGCACGACGGGGCGATCGGGTGGATCGATCCTCCGGAACCGGCGCGCTGAGGCGCGCCTCGCCAGAGCCGCGCCCCGAGAGGGACCGATCACGAGGAGCTGCGATCTCGGGGGACCCGTGTCACGCGCCGCGCGCCCGCGAGGAGCGTGGGCCACGGCTCCGAGGCTGATTGATCGTCATGGCGCTTGTCGAACTCCTATCCCCAGACGCGATCGCCCCCGCCCTGAAGGTCGGGGGCAAGAAGCAGGCTCTCCAGGAGCTCGCGAGCCACGCGGCCGGCCTCACCGGGCTCGACCAGCAGGCCATTTTCGAGACGCTGCTCCAGCGCGAGCGCCTCGGCTCCACGGGCGTCGGCGAGGGGATCGCCATCCCCCACGGCAAGCTCGCCAGGCTCGACCGGCTGTTCGGCTTCGTGGCGCGGCTGGAGAAGCCGATCGACTTCGACGCCATCGACGGCACGCCCGTCGACGTCCTGTTCCTGCTGCTCGCACCCGAGGGCGCGGGGGCGGACCATCTCAAGGCGCTCGCCCGGGTGGCCCGCGTGCTGCGCCGCCCCGGCGTGCTGGATCGCCTGCGCGCAGCGCACGACGCGGCCGCGATCTACGCCGTGCTGATCGAGAATTCCGAGCCCGCGGCGGCGTGACGCGGGCGGGGGACGCGCCTCGCGCGATCACTCCACGAGCAAGACGTTGATCGGCCCGAGCACGTCGCCACCGCAGCGCATCACCACGCGGATGTCGTCGTAGTCCTGGTCGGTCCAGGCGCCGATGTGCGGCGGGCGATCCTCCCAGCCGAAATACATGTACTCGCCGGGCAGGCAGACCTCGGTGTTCACTGCCGGCGTGCGGCCGCGCTGGGCGTTGCCCGGGATGATCGAGTCCGGGTGGCCGGGCTCGCATTCCTCGGCGGTGCGGCAGCGAATCGTCTCGATCAGGTCGCGGTACTGCGTGTTGTACTGCGCGACGCCCCCGCGTAACGTTGTGTCGGTGTAGTGGTCCCAGCGCTCGTTGTTCCGGCGCGCGGCGGCGCTCGTGCGCGCGTTGCGGATGTTGATGAGGTGATAGCTCAGCGCCTCGCCCGGCCCGCATTCGACGGTGAGCGTCTCCGGCTGGGCGGCGACGCCCGCGTCCGTGTTGTCGGCGATCTTCAGGAAGCCGTCCTCGCGCAGGCCGCTCTCGCTGTGGATCACGCCGAGGCGCTCGTCACGATCCTCGTTGTAGCAATAGACGCGCAGCTCGTTGTAGTCCGCCGCCTCGACGCTGAGGTTCGCCCGCTCGATCTCGAACGGCGTCGTGCGCTGCGTCGCCGCGGCGGTCGCCGTCACGCCGACGTCGACCCGCGGCATCAGGAAGGAGGCGAGCGTCATCGGCACCACGGCCGTGGCGTCGACCTGGACGCGGTGCGTCCCGACCAAGGCCGCGCTCGCGCTGGTGCCCAGCACGTCGACGCCGGTCTCCACGAGCACGGCGGTGAACACCGCCTGCGCGTCGTGGCGACGCCCCTGGAGGGATTCCGTCGCGAGACGCAGCGCCGTTGCGTCCGCGGCGCGCTGCAGGTCCGCCTTGACGCTCGTCGCGCGGGCGTAGTCGACCGCCGCCCCGGCGATCGCGATCAGCGGCACGATGGTCAGCGCGAAGGCGATGGCGGTGGCGCCGGAGCGGTCCGCGATGAGACGGTTGACGGGGTGCATGGATCGTCTCCACGATTCGATACGCATTTGTGGTGCATTCGAGCGAAATGCGTGCCATCGCACCGCGTGCCGGAACGGCACAGGCGTCGAGGGTTCGGTAAGGTCTCGCCGAAGGCGCCCCGGATTGCGTCCGCCGCGCCGAGCGTCTACAGCCGTCCCGACAGCCGGGACCCCGATCCATGACCGACGCGCAGACGCCCCCAATCACCCCCGCGCTCGTGGCCGAGCACGGCCTCGCGCCGGACGAGTACGCGCGCTTCGTCGCGCTGATCGGGCGCGAGCCGACGCTCACCGAGCTCGGCATCGTCTCGGCGATGTGGAACGAGCACTGCTCCTACAAGTCCTCGCGCAAGCACCTGCGCGGTCTCCCCACGAGCGCGCCGTGGGTGATCCAGGGCCCGGGCGAGAACGCCGGCGTCATCGACATCGGCGACGGGCTCGCCTGCGTCTTCAAGATGGAGAGCCACAACCACCCGAGCTTCATCGAGCCCTACCAGGGTGCGGCGACGGGGGTGGGCGGCATCCTGCGCGACGTCTTCACCATGGGAGCGCGGCCGATCGCGGCCTTGAACGCCCTGCGCTTCGGCTCGCCCGACCACCCCAAGACCCGCCATCTGGTCTCCGGCGTCGTCGCCGGCATCGGCGGCTACGGCAATTCCTTCGGCGTGCCGACGGTGGCGGGGTCGGTGGGCTTCCACACGGCCTACGACGGCAACATCCTCGTCAACGCCATGGCGGTGGGGCTGGCGCGCACCGACGGGATCTTCACGGCCAAGGCCACGGGCGTGGGCAACCCGATCGTCTATCTCGGCTCGAAGACCGGCCGCGACGGCATCCACGGCGCCACGATGGCCTCCGCGTCCTTCGACGACAGCGCCGAGGAGAAGCGCCCGACGGTGCAGGTGGGCGATCCCTTCGCCGAGAAGCTGCTGCTCGAGGCCTGCCTCGAGCTGATGGCCACGGGCGCCGTCGTCGCGATCCAGGACATGGGCGCGGCCGGGCTCACCTCCTCGGCGGTGGAGATGGGCGCCAAGGGCGACCTCGGCATCGAGCTCGACCTCGACGCCGTGCCCTGCCGCGAGGAGGGCATGACCGCCTACGAGATGATGCTCTCGGAGAGCCAGGAGCGCATGCTCATGGTGCTCGAGCCCGGCAAGCGCGAGATGGCGGAGGCGATCTTCCGCAAGTGGGGTCTCGACTTCGCCGTCATCGGCAAGACCACCGACACGCTGCGCTTCGTCGTCAAGCACCAGGGCCGCATCGAGGCGGACCTGCCGATCAAGGAACTCGGCGACGAGGCGCCGGTCTACGACCGCCCCTGGACGCCGTCACCCGAGCGCCCCGTGATCGACCCCGCCGAGGTCTCCGCGCCGATCCCCGACGACGAGGCCCTCCTCGCGCTCGTCGGCTCGCCGGACCTGTGCTCCAAGCGCTGGGTCTGGGAGCAGTACGACCACCTGATCGGCTCGAGCACCGTGCAGCCGCCCGGCGGCGACGCCGCCATCGTGCGGGTGCTGGAGGGACCCAAGGGCCTCGCGCTCACCACCGACGTCACGCCGCGCTATTGCGAAGCCGACCCCGTCGAGGGCGGCAAGCAGGCGGTGGCGGAGGCCTACCGCAACATCTGCGCCGTGGGCGGCCTGCCGCTCGCGATCACCGACAACCTCAATTTCGGCAACCCGCAGCGGCCGCACTACATGGGCCAGCTCGTCGGCTGCATCCGCGGGCTCGGCGAGGCCTGCGCCGCGCTCGACTTCCCCGTCGTCTCCGGCAACGTCTCGCTCTACAACGAGACCAACGAGCGCGGCATCCTCCCCACGCCCACCATCGGCGGCGTCGGCGTGCTGGAGGATTGCGCCGTCCACGCCACGATCCCGTTCCGGCGCGAAGGCGACGCGGTCGTCCTGCTCGGGCGGACACAGGGCTGGCTCGGCGCCTCGCTCTGGCTCGCCCTCCTCTGCGGCCGCGAGGAGGGCGCGCCGCCACCGGTCGACCTCGCCGCCGAGCGGCGCGCCGGCGAGCTGGTGCGCACGCTGATCGCCGAGAGCGTCCTCGACACGGTGCACGACCTCTCCGACGGCGGCCTCGCCGTCGCGCTCGCCGAATGCTGCATCGGCCGCGGGATCGGGGCGCGGATCGACGTGCTGCCGGAGGGTGCCGCGGGTCCCCTGCCGAGCCACGCCGCGCTGTTCGGCGAGGACCAGGGCCGCTATCTCCTGGCCGTCCCGGCGGATCGGCTCGACACCCTCCTCGCCCGCGCGCGGGCGGCCGGCGTGGCCGCCACGCGGCTGGGGGAGACCGGCGGGGACGCGTTGATTCTGCCCGGCTCTCGGGCCATATCTGTCGTGTCCTTGAAGGACGCACACGAATCCTGGCTGCCCGCCTACATGGCGGGCGAGCCGGCCTGAGGGGAGGCGACCCGATGCCGATGGACGCGCGCGAGATCGAGCGCATGATCAAGGAGGCGATCCCCGACGCCAATGTCGAGATCCGGGATCTCGCCGGCGACGGCGATCACTACGCCGCCACCGTCACCTCGGCCTCCTTCAAGGGCAAGAGCCGGGTCCAGCAGCACCAGATGGTCTATTCCGCCCTCCAGGGCCGGATGGGCGGCGTGCTGCACGCACTCGCGCTCACCACCATTCCCGCCGAGACCTGAGGAGGGTCTCGCACATCGAGGTCCGGCGCCTTGAACGCCGGAG
This sequence comes from Salinarimonas rosea DSM 21201, assembly GCF_000429045.1. Taxonomy (GTDB): domain Bacteria; phylum Pseudomonadota; class Alphaproteobacteria; order Rhizobiales; family Beijerinckiaceae; genus Salinarimonas; species Salinarimonas rosea. Next base: position 204,055 of record NZ_KE386841.1, on the reverse strand, counting down.
CAAGGAGACGACCATGGCCGACGCGCACCAGACGATCGATGCGGAAGTGAAGTCGAACGACGTCGTGCTCTTCATGAAGGGCACGCCGCAGTTCCCGATGTGCGGGTTCTCGGGCCAGGTGGTCCAGATCCTCAACTACCTCGGCGTGCCCTACAAGGGCGTCAACGTGCTCGACGACGAGGGCGTCCGCCAGGGCATCAAGGACTATTCCAACTGGCCGACGATCCCGCAGCTCTACGTCAAGGGCGAGTTCGTCGGCGGCTGCGACATCACCCGCGAGATGTTCCAGTCCGGCGAGCTGCAGCAGTTCTTCACCGAGAAGGGCGTGCCGGTGAAGCAGGGCGCCTGACGCCGCCTCCCCGCAGGGGAGGACGACGGCCGCAGGCCGGAGGGTGGGGACGGCGGCGATAGCGCTCGCCGACACATCCGAACGGCCCCACCGCCCGCGCTTCGCGCGGACTCCTCCCCTCCGGGGAGGATACGGCGGAGGCGAACGGGAGGTACGATGGGGGAGGCGAAGCGCAAGGCGAAGCTCGGCGTCGCGGCCTCGCCCTGCCGCGGCTGCACCTATTGCTGCACGCTTCCCGAGATCCTCGCCCTCGACAAGCCGATGTACCGTCCCTGCGGGTACATCGCCGCGCAGGCCTCCGGCGCGCCCGGCTGCGGCCTCTTCGGCGCGCCGGAGCGGCCCGGGACCTGCCGGGCCTACGAGTGCGCCTACCTCACCGCCCAGCGAACGAGCCATCCGGACCGCCGGCGCATCCCCCACCCGCTCGACGCCGGCGCCTATTTCCACAAGGACCCGCTCGAGAACGCGCTCGTCGTCTTCGTCGACCCGGACCGGCCGCTCGCCTGGAAGAGCTCGGCGCTCGTCGAGATCTTCCGCTCGGCGTCGGTCGCCGGCATGCCGCTCGTGATCTTCGATCGCGGCCGGCGCATGACGATCCGCACGCCGCGGCACTACGAGGAGATCCTGCGCCGCGACATGGTCGCCTTCGCGGACGCGCAGGGCATGCCGCGCGAGATCGCGAGCTTCGAGGCGGAGCGTGCCCCTCAGCCGAGCGCGACGTCCTCGGGCTCCGCGATCCCGTAGAGCGCGACGGCCGTGGCGATGGCGAGATTGAGGCTGTCGGCGCGGCCGCGCATGGGGATGCGCACGAGGTCGGTGCAGGCGTTCGCGATCGCCTCCGTCACCCCCGCCTGCTCGTTGCCCATGACGAGCAGGATCGGGTGGCGCAGGTCCGCGCGGCGATAGTGCTGCGAGGCGGGCAGCGCGGTGCCGACCACGCTGCCGGGCCAGCGCGCGGCGAGCGCCAGGAAGTCCGCCTCGCTCCCCTCGAACAAAGGCACGGCGAAGATCGAGCCCATCGAGGCCCGCACGGCCTCCACCGAGGCCGGATCGCAGGTCTCCCCCACCAGCAGCACGCCCCCGGCGCCGACCGCGTCCGCGGTGCGCACGATCGTGCCGAGATTGCCGGGGTCGCGCACCCGGTCGAGCGCCACGAAGACCCGCGCGGCGGCGGGATCGATCGCGTCGAAGCCGCGGCGGGTCCAGCGGAAGGCGGCCACCACGCTCTGGGGATTGTCCTTGCGCGCGATTTTGGCGAGGACCGCGTCGTCCACCTCGAGGCACTCGCCGCCGGCGTCGAGGCAGGCATGGCGCAGGCGGCGCACGACGTCGCGCTCGCGGCCCTCGCGATGGTAGACGAGGATCTCGGGCGCCCGTCCGTTGTCGAGGGCTTCGAGCGCCGTGCGCGCGCCCTCGGCCAGGAACAGCCCGCTCTCGCGGCGCCCCTTGCGGTCGTGGAGCGCGCGCAGCTCCTTCACGGTCGCGTTGGAGAGGCTCGTGACCTCGCGCACCCGCGGATGCTCGGTCATCCACCTGCCTCCGGCGTCCAGCGCGCGAAGAGCGAGGTGGAGAGGTGGCGTTCGTTCGCCTGGTCGCGGGTCACGAGCTCGCCGGACGAGATGGAGCCGCCGCGCGCGCCGAAGGCGTCGCGCATCAGCTCGTGCAGCGTCATGAACGAGAGCCGCACGGCGTAGGCGGTCAGCGTGACGAAGCTCGGCTGGTCGGACAAGAGCTGCCGGGACAGGTCCATCAGCGGCGGCAGGTGCTCGAACAGATGCCAGACCTCCCCGTTCGGCCCGCGGCCGTAGCGCGGCGGGTCGAGCAGGATGGCGTCGTAGGTGTTGCCGCGGCGGATCTCGCGCTGGGCGAACTTCACCGCGTCGTCGAGGATCCAGCGCACGCCCTTGTCGTCGAGGCCCGAGGCCGCCTGGTTCTCCTTGGCCCAGGCGATCGCCTTCTTGGAGGCGTCGACATGGGTGACCCGGGCGCCGGCGCGCGCGCAGACGAGGCTCGCGACGCCGGTATAGCCGAACAGGTTGAGCACCGAGACCGGCCGCCGCTCGGCCCGGATGCGCGCCTCCATCCAGTCCCAGTGCACGATCTGCTCGGGAAAGATGCCGACGTGCCGGAACGAGGTGGCGCGGCACAGGATCTCGAGGTCTCGCACCGGCACCGGCCAGTCGCCGAGCCGCCCGCGGGCGAACCGCCAGGCGCCCTGCTCCGCCTCCTCGGCCGCGTCGAAGATCGCGTCCGCCTTCGCCCAGAGGTCCCGGTTGCCCTTGGCCCAGATCGCCTGCGGCTCCGGCCGGTCCATGACGACGTCGCCGAAGCGCTCGAGCTTGCGCCCTTCGCCCGTGTCGAGCAGGCGATAGCCGTCCCAGCCGTCGGTGATGAGGAGATCCGCGTGGCGCATGGCCGCGGGGTTTAGCAGGGGGGAGCGAGGCGGGCAATGCGGCGGGCGGCACCGCGACCGCTTCCTTCCCGCAGGGGAGGACGACGGCCGAAGGCCGGAGGGTGGGGCGGGCGGCGGGCCGGCTCGAGAGGACATCTCAGCGGCCCCGCCGCCCGCGCTTCGCGGACTCCTCCCCTCCGGGGAGGACCCGGGCGCGATGCGTGGCGCGGACGGCGCTGCGATGCTATATCGTCACGCATGGCGCACGATCACCCCCGAGATCACCCTCACGATCACGACCACGCTCACGACGACTCCACTTCCTGCGCGCACGCACACGCCCGCGCGGCCGCCCTCCCGGAGGCACGCGCGGCGGCGGAGGCGGCGTGCGCCGAGCGCGGCGTGCGGCTCACGCCGATCCGCCGGGCGGTGCTCGAGGCGCTGCTCGAGAGCCACGCGCCGATGGGCGCCTACGAGATCCTGGACGCGCTCAACGCGAAGGGCGCGCAGGACGGCCCCGGCGAGAGCAAGGCCGGGCGCGGGCTCGCGCCGATCGCGGTCTACCGCGCCCTCGACTTCCTGATCGAGCAGGGCTTCGCCCACAAGCTCGAGAGCCGCAACGCCTTCACCGCCTGCCCGCACGCCCATGCCCCGCACGAGCTCGTCGCCTTCCTGATCTGCGAGACCTGCGGCGGCGTCGACGAGCTCGCGCCCGCGCCCCTGGCGAAGGCGGTGGGGCAGATGCTGGCGCAGGAGCGCTTCGCCCCGCGCCGGCAGGTGCTCGAGATCACCGGCGCCTGCGCGCATTGCCGCGACTGAGCCGCGGAACGGGCGCTCCCGCTCCGCCGTTCGCTCCCCGTCGGGGACGGGGAGCCATGAGACGTAGACGCACGCTGTTTCGCCCGGTCCGCTCCCGGCTCGCCACCCTCTGGGACGCCGTGCAGTCGAGCCTCTGGTTCATCCCGGGGCTGATGTCGCTCGCCGCGGCGGCGCTCGCCGTCTGGCTGCTGCGGCTCGCGCTGCCGGAGGGCGACGCGTGGGGCTGGCTCGAGGCGCCTGCGGCCGCCCCCTCCGACTTCGTCGCGACGCTCCTGTCCTCGATGATCACGATGGCGACCCTCGCCATCTCGATCACCATGGTCGTGCTCACGCTGGCCGCGAACCAGCTCGGCTTCCGCCTGATCCGAAACTTCATCGGCGACCGGCGCACGCAGGTGGGCCTCGGCCTGTTCCTCGCCACCATCGTCTACCTTCTCGTGGTGCTGCGCGGCCTGCCGCCGGACGCGGCGGCGCGCCAGGCCGCGGTGGCGGTGACCGGGGCGACGGTGCTCGTCCTCGCCTCGGTGGCGATGCTGCTGTTCTACGTGCACCACCTCGCCCGCTCGATCGTGGCGGACACCCTGGTCCACCGCGTCGGCGACCAGCTCGACGCCATGATCGAGCACTTCCTGCCGGACCTGCGCCCCGAGCAGCGCCAGCACCCGCGCTCCATCGCGACGCATGCCGACGCCGTGCCGCTGTACGGGCGCGAGAGCGGCTACATCCAGGCGATCGACTACGGGCTCCTCGTGCGCGCGGCCTGCGAGGGGAACTGCGTCGTCGAGCTCGCCTACCGGCCGGGCCACCACATCCTCGCGGGCGGCGTGCACGCCCGGGTGACGCCGCCGGAGGCACTGACGCCGGCGCTCGAGGACGCCTTCGGCGAGGCCGTCGTCGTCGGCCCGGAGCGCACGCCCGTGCAGGACCTCGAGTTCGCCTTCCGCCAGCTCGTCGAGATCGGCCTGCGCGCGCTCTCGCCGAGCCTGAACGACGCCTTCACCGGCATCGCCGTGATCAACCGGCTCGGGCGCTCGATCGCGACGGTGCTGCGCCGCCCCTCGGCGGAGCGAGGCTTCCCCGACCAGGACGGCATCGTGCGGGTGATCTCTCCCGTCTCGACCTTCCAGGGGCTCGTGGACGTCGCCTTCCACCAGATCCGGCGCTCCGCCGCCGAGCAGCCCGCTGTGCTCATGCACCTGCTCGAGACCCTCGCCCAGCTCGCCGAGATCGCCCGCGACCCCGAGCGCAAGGCGGTCATCGCCGAGCACGTCGACCTCGCGGCCGAGGCCGGTCGTCGCGTCATCGCCGAGCCGCGCGACCTCGCCGCGCTCGAGGCGCGCCGCGACGCCGCCGTGGCCTCGCTGACGCGCGACGAGCCCGTATCGCACAAGGACGGCCTGCGCTGAGCTTGCGGCCCCGCTCGCGCGCGCCCATCTGAAGTGCGTCGCACCCCATCCATGAAGGCCCGCCATGCTCGACGCGAAGAAGCTCCTCGACCAGGTCCTCGGTTCCGCCCGCGCCGGCGATCTCTCCGGACTCGAGGCGCAGGCGCGCCGGATGCTCGGGCAAGGCGGCGGCGATGCGCGTGGTGGCGCAGGCGGAGGAAGCGGGGACCTGCTCAAGGGCGGCCTCGCGGGCGGCGTCGTCGGGCTGCTGCTGGGCAGCAAGAACGCGCGCAAGTTCGCCGGCAAGACCGCCGGGACGGCGCTCAAGATCGGCGGCGTCGCCGCGGTCGCGGGGCTCGCCTACGCCGCCTGGCGCAAGAGCCAGGCGGCGGCGGGGACGCCGGTCGCGGAGCCCGCCGGCCACGGCACCACGCACCTGATGCCCGCCGGCGGCGTCGCGCTGCTCCCGCCGCCCGCCGACAGCGGCTTCGCGCCCGCGAACGCGCCCGGCGGCGAGGAGGCGCTCGCCCGGGCGATCATCGTCGCCATGATCCAGGGCGCGAAGGCCGACGGCCACATCGATGCGCAGGAGCAGACGCGCGTCTTCGCGCATATCGAGCAGCTCGGCCTCGACGCGGAGGCGAAGGCCTTCGTGATGGACGAGCTCGCCGCCCCCCTCGACATCGACAAGGTCGTGCGCGCCGCGCGCACGCCGGAGATGGCGGCGGAGCTCTACGCCGCCTCGCTGCTGGCGATGGTGCCGGACCATCCCGCCGAGCGGGCCTATCTCGACATGCTCGCCGCGCGGCTCGAGCTCGACCGCGGGCTGACCGGCGAGATCGAGCGGGCGGTGATGGAGGCGACCTGATCGGGCGGGCTCACGCGGGCGGCTCGACGAGCCGGGCGACGATCCGGCGCACGAGCGGCGCGAAGGTCAGCACCCCGGGAAAGGCGACCGCCCAGGCGAACAGCCAGCCGGTAATCCACTTGAACAGGATGTCGTCGAAGCCGACCGCGCGCACGGTCGCGATCCCCGAGACGACGAAGGACATGATCCCCGACAGGAACAGCGCGAAGAGGATCGGGGCGAAACGGGGCGGGAGCTTGCGCACGGGCGGATCCGTCGGCGAGAGGCCGCGTGTCCTCGGGCACTTGCGCCGGGCGACGCGGGGCGGCAAGAGAAGGCGTGCGGGCGCTTCGCTCATAGCCCGGGTCGCGCGCACGGCCAAGCCCGCCGGCGGCCGCGGCGCCCGCATCCGGCACCGCTCTGCCCCCGCGCACAGCGCAAGAGGCATTTCGTGACGCCCACCCTCCTCTATCTCGTCACCCCGATCGTCGAGGACCCCGCCGCCTTCGCGCCCACCTTGCGCGCGGCGACGCGGGACGGCGCCGCCGCGGCGGTGCTGCTGCGCCTGCCCCTTCGGGAGGAGCGGCTCCTGATCAACCACGTCAAGGCCCTCTCGCCGATCGCGCAGGAGGCGGGCGCGGCGCTCGTCGTGTCCGTCGAGGGGCGCGGCGGCGCGGCGGAGGCGATCGATATCGGCCGCGTCGCGACCCGCGGCGGCGCCGACGGTGTCCACGCCCGCGACCTCGCCGAGGCGCGGCTGCTGCGCGAGCGGCTGGAGAGCGACCGGATCGTCGGTGTCGGCGGGCTCAAGACGCGCCACGACGCGATGACCGCGGGCGAGATCGGCGTCGACTACGTGCTCTTCGGCGAGCCGCGGCCCGACGGCTCGCTGCCGGGGCTCGAGACCGTGCACGAGCGTGCCGCGTGGTGGGCGGAGATCTTCGAGACGCCCTGCGTCGCCTTCGCCCCGAGCCTCGACGCCGTGGCGGCGCTCGCGGAGACGGGAGCGGAGTTCGTCGCCCTCGGCGAGGCGGCCTTCGCCGATCCCGCGGGTCCCGCCGACGCGCTGGCGCGGGCACGCGCGACGCTCGACGCCGCCGACGCGGAGCGGGCGCGGCGCGCCACGGAGGACGGCTCGTGACGCGCGGGCTCCCGCTCCTCGCGCTTCGCCTGGCGCTCGGCCTCGCGCTCCTCGCGGCGCCGGCGGGCGCGCAGGTGCCGGAGGCGCCCGCGGCGGATGCGGCGCCCCCGGTCGAGCCCTCCGTCGTGACGGCGCCGGCGGCGCGCGAGCCCGTCGAGACGAACGGCTTTCGCGACACGACGCTGGCCGCCCCGCCGCCAGTCGGCGCCGATGCGGACCCGGACGCCGACCTCGCCTACGGCGCCTTCCAGCGCGGCTACTATCTCACCGCCTTCCACCGCGCGACCCAGCGGCTCGAGCGGGTTCCCGACGACCCCGCCGCGATGACGCTGCTCGGCGAACTCTACGCCCAAGGGCTCGGAGTGCCGCAGGACGTCGCGCGCGCCGCCGACTGGTACCGCCTCGCCGCCCGCGAGGGCGACCCGAACGCGCTGTTCGCGCTCGCCATGATCGCCATCGAGGGCGAGGGCGCACCCGCCGACCCGCGGGAGGGCCGCGCCCTCCTGGAGCGCGCCGCCGAGGCGGGCCATCCCCGCGCCGCCTACAACCTCGCCCTCCTCCTGCTCGGCTCGGAGGCGGAGGCGGACCTCGCCCGCGCGGCGGAGCTGATGCGGCTCGCCGCCGAGGCGGACGTCGCGCCCGCGCAGCATGCGCTCGGCGTTCTCTACGCCGAGGGACGCGGCGTCGAGGAGGACCCGATCGCGGCGGCCGCGTGGTTCTCGCGCGCCGCCCGCAACGGCGACGTCGCCGGCATGGTCGAGTACGCCATCGCGCTCTTCAACGGCGCCGGCCTCGCGCCGAACGAGGCGGAGGCGGCGCGCTGGTTCCGCGAGGCGGCGTTCCGCGGCAATGCGGTCGCCCAGAACCGTCTCGCGCGCCTCCACGTGGAGGGGCGCGGCGTGGCGCAGGACCCCGTCGAGGCGGCCGCCTGGCATCTCGCCGCCGCCTCGCAGGGGCTCGAGGACGCCTGGCTCGACGAGGCCCTCGCGCGGCTGAGCCCCGAGGAGCGGGCCGACGCGCTCGCGCTGGCGGAGAGCCGCCTCGCGCGACCCTGACGACCCCACGCGCCGCAGGCCCGATGCGTCGAGGTGAGGCAATTATCAATTGCACGGCGTCGGCTCGTTCGCAATTCGCCGCGATCGATTAACCGCGTGTTTACCTTGACGGGGAAAAGTCGAGGCGTCGGCGCATGCCCGCAACCGTCCGTCAACTTCCGGCGGCCGCGGGCGGCGTCGGGGCAGGTGCGTCGGGGCGGCGCCGAGCCCGGCCGCGCACCCCTCGCACGGCGCCACCGACGACACGTCCCGCGGCCATCCGGCCGGCCAACAGGACCGAGAGCGCGGCGATGCGGCAGAACGTTTCACAGTCCGCCCCCTGGGGCCTCGACGGTCTCGATCCCGAGGTGCGCGATGCGGCCCGCGAGGCGGCCCGACGCGCCGGGATGAGCGTCGACGAATGGCTCTCGGTCGCCATCGCCGATCGCGCGACGCGCACCCACCAGGAGGCGCCGGTGCGTCGGCGCGCCGGCCAGCCGGCTCGGGAGCCGCATCACGGCGGCGGCTGGGACGAGCTCGACGGCGTCGCCTCCCGTCTCGGCAAGATCAGCCGCGGCGAGGGAAGCGGCGCCGCCGCTCCCCAGGCGCGGGCCCAAGCCTCGACCCGCAACATCGACCAGGTCATCGCCTCCCTCACCGCCGAGCAGGATCGCCGCGCCCGCGAGAGCGCGGCGAAGACCGCCGAGGCGCTCGATTCCGTGGCACGCTGGATCGAGCGCGCCGAGGACCGCATGTCGGAGACGACGCGCTCCGTCGCCGAGCGCCAGGACCGCACCGCGACCGTGCTCGGCGAGGCGCTCGGCCTGATGACCCGGCGCCTCGACGACATCGACCGGCGCGTCGCGGAGGGTCACCAGCCCTCGATGAAGGCGGCGCTCGACGCCGTCGCCAAGGTCGAGACGCATCTCGCCACCCTCGAGACCCGCCGCCGCGAGGAGACGAGCGCGGCGCGCGATCGCGACGCCGCCCGCGAGACGGCGATCGACGAGAAGATCGAGCGTGCCCTGCGCGGCTTCGAGGAGCGCATCGCCACCATTTCCGAGCGGATCGCCGAGACCGCGGCGCCCGAGCGCGGGCGCGGCCGCCGCGGCCTGTCCGTGCGCGACGAGCTCAAGGAGGCGGTCGCCGAGATCCGCTCGCGCCAGCAGGCGCTGGAGGATCCCGAGGGCGCCGCGGCCGGGCCCCCCGCGGCGCTCGCCGCCCGCTTCGCCCCGCGCGCCGAGCCCGCGCCGCGCGACGGCCGCTCGCACGCCGAGATCCTGGAGGGGCTGCGCGCCGACATCTCGAAGCTCGCCGGGCAGCTCGACAGCGTGCGCCCGCGCGACGAGGAGACCGCACCGGCCGTCGAGGGCGTGCGCCGGGAGCTGGCGCAGCTGCGCGAGACGGTGTCGGGCCTCGCCACCCGCGGCGAGGTCGGCGCGCTCGAGGACATCCTGCGCACGCTCTCGCGCGAGACCGCGCAGGCGATGATCCAGGCGAAGCTCGGCACTTCCGGCCCGGACGCGACCGCGATGGGCGCGACGCTCTCGCGCCTTGAGGGCGAGGTACGCCGGCTCTCCGAAGAGGTCCAGCGCAACGCCCCCCACGGCCTCGTGCAGGCGGTCGAGACGATCTCCCACAAGGTCGACCTCATCGCGGACGCGGGGCTCGACCCGCAGACCGTGCAGGCGCTGACCGGCGAGGTCGCGGACCTGCGCGGGCTCCTCGGCGAGATCGCCGAGCCGAGCCGCGTCGGCGACCTCGCCGAGCGGGTCGCGGAGCTGTCGCGCCAGGTCGAGCGCATCGGGCACGGGCAGGTCGACCCGCTCGAGTTCGCCGGCATGCGCGCGGCGGTCGAGGACATCCGCGAGCATCTCACCGCGCCGCGGCCGGAGACGGACGCCGCCGCTCTCGGGGCGCTCGGGTCGCGCATCGACACGCTCGGCGAGAAGCTCGAGGCGGTCACGGGCCTGCTCTCGCGGGCCGATACCGGCGCGCTCGCGCGCCAGATCGAGGGGCTCGCGGCCTCCGCCGCGACGCTCGAGGCCGGCGGCGCCCCCGCAGCGGTCGTCGATCTCGGCCCGCTCGCGAGCCAGATCGAGGCGCTGGGCGCCCGGCTCGACGCCCTCTCCGCGCAGCCCGCACAGGTCGACGTCTCGCCGGTGGCGCAGCAGATCGAGCTGCTGGAGAAGCGGCTCGGTGCCCGCCAGGAGGCGCTCGCGCCGGCGGCGCTCGTGGCGCGTCTCGACGTCATGGCCGAGAAGCTCGACGCCCTGCGCGAGGCGCCGCGTCCCGAGCCGTCGCTCGACCTCGACGGGCTGATGCGCCGGCTCGACCGGATCGACGAGCGGCTGTCCGCACCGGGCGACGACGAGCGGCTCAAGCCCCTCGAGGCCATGCTCGCCGGCCTCGCCGCGAAGCTCGAGGAACCCCAGCGCGAGGGCTCCGACGGGCTCGAGGCCCTGGAGCGGCACATCACGCAGATCGCCGCGCGGCTCGAGCGCGAGCGCGATCCCGACCCGGCGCTCGCCGCGCTCGAGCGCTCGATGGGCGACCTGATGGCCCAGGTCGCCGGTCTCGAGGAGGGCCTGCGCGAGGGCGTGCCCGTCCCGGCCAAGGACGACGCCTTCGCCGACCTCTCCCGCACGATCGAGAGCCTCAAGGTCTCCCAGGTGGAAGCCGATCGGCGCAGCCGCGACACGCTGAGCGCCGTGCACGGCACCCTCGAGGCCCTCGTCGGGCGCCTCGCCTCGCTCGAGGCCGGCACCGCGCGCGACAAGGACGTGCGCCGCCAGAAGCCGACGGAGGCTCCCGCCGCACGCAAGCCGTCCGGCGAGGGCAAGCCGATCTCGGAAAAGCCGGCCCTCGACAAGCCGTCCCTCGACAAGCCCGGCATCGACAAGCCGAGCGCCCCCGCCGCCGAGGCGTCGGGCCCCGCGCGCGACGAGCCCGCGATGCCCCGCGGCTTCGACATCTCGGCCTTCCGCGCCTCCGCCCCCCGGACGCCGGAGGCGGAGCCGCAGGCGCCGGTGCTCGACACCGCTGCCGCCGCGCTCCTCTCCGAGGCGGACGCGCCTGCCGCCGCGTCGTTCGTCGACGAGATCCTGCTCGAGCCGGGCTCCGGCCGGCCCCAGCCCGGCAAGAGCCGCAGGACCGCGGCGCCGGCGCCCGCCGCGAGCGAGGAGCCCGACGCCGGCGACATCAAGGCGAGCTTCATCGCCGCCGCCCGCCGCGCCGCGCAGTCGGCCGCCGCGGAAGCGGCCGCGGCGCGCAGCGAGCCCGCGGAGATCGACGCGGACGGCGCCTCGCCAGCGAGCCTCGCCGGGCGCATGAAGCGCGTGCTCGCGCGCCGCCGCAAGCCGCTGCTGCTCGGCCTCGCGGCGATCGTGCTCGCCATCGGCGCGCTCCAGGTCTCGTCCATGCTCCAGCGCGGCGGCGACGGGCCGATCGCGAGCGTCGCGCCGCCGGCGCAGATCGCGACGGAGGCACCCGCCCCGATCGGCGCGCCGGCGATCACCATCGCGCCCGAGGCCGAGGCGCCGGCGGTCCCCGCCGCGGGCCCGACGACGACGCAGACGATTCCCCCCGCGGACGCGGCGCGGGTGCCGAGCTTCATGGGCCTGCCGGCGGCGCCGCTCTCGAACGGCATCCCCGCGGGCGACCTCGTCATCCCCGCACCCACGTCCGCGGACGCCGCGCGGGAGATCATGCTGCCGCCGCGCCGCGACGAGGCGACCGCCTTCGCCGCGCGCATCGTCCCCTCGACGGGGACCGGTGCCGCCGCGGCGCCGATCCCGACCGGCCCGGTCTCGCCCCTCGTCGCGGGCCTCGTCATCCCCGACGCCGTCGCCTCCACGCGCCTGCGCGAGGCCGCCCGTGCCGGCGACGAGGCCGCCGTGTTCGAGCTCGCCGCGCGCCTCTCCGACGGGCGCGACGCGCCGCGCGACCCGGCGCTGGCCGCCAGGCTGTTCGAGCGCCTCGCCGAGCAGGGCGTGGTGCCGGCGCAGTACCGGATCGGCCAGATCTACGACAAGGGCGTGGGCGTCGCGCGCGATCCCGCCGCGGCGGAGATGTGGTACCGCCGGGCGGCGGAGAGCGGCAACGTCACCGCCATGCACAACCTCGCCGTCCTCCTCGCCGAGGGCGCCGTGGCGGGCGCGCCGGACTATACCGGTGCGATCGGCTGGTTCCGCAGGGCGGCCGAGCACGGCGTGCGCGACAGCCAATACAACCTGGCCGTCCTCCTCGCCCGCGGGCTCGGCGCGCCGCAGGATCTGCCCGCCTCCTACACCTGGTTCGCCATCGCCGCCGCGCAGGGCGACACCGACGCCTCCGCCCGCCAGGAGGAGCTCGCGCAGCGCCTGGACGAGCCGGCCCGCCTCGTGGCCCAGTCCGCGGCGGACGCCTGGCGCCCGGAAACCCCCGATGCGCGTGCGAACGAGGTTGCCTTGCCGGCGCACGGGTGGAACGATCGCTCGGCCGGCCTGCCGGTGCGTCATTTCGCGGCCTGATCGATCGCGGTCGGCCGCGACGGCGGCCATCAGGCCGTCACGGGCGCGGGGCAGGAAGGGAGCGCGGCCGCCCGGCCGCGGCCGTTCGTAGCGCGTCATCGTCGGGGCCACGGCCCCGGCCCGAGGAATCGTTGCCGTGTCCATCTACCTGCCCGTCGCCGAGCTCACGGTGAGCCTCTTCATGATCCTGGGGCTCGGCGCCGCGGTGGGCTTCATCTCGGGCCTGTTCGGCATCGGCGGCGGCTTCCTGATGACGCCGCTCCTGATCTTCCTCGGCATCCCGCCCGCCGTGGCGGTCGCGACCCAGACGGCGCAGATCGTCGCCTCCTCGACCACGAGCGGCCTCGCGGCGCTGCGCCGGCGCGCGCTCGACCTCAAGCTCGGCGGCGTCCTCGTGGTGGGCGGCCTCGTCGGCACCGCGCTCGGCGTCTGGCTCTTCGCGGCGGCGCGGCGCGCGGGCCAGCTCGACCTGCTGATCGTCGTCTCCTACGTGACGCTGTTCACGGTGGTCGGCTCGCTGATGCTGCGCGAGAGCGTCCGGGAGTTCCTGCAGTCGCGCAAGGGCAAGCCGCGCCCGCGCCGGCGCGCGGGCGAGCACCCGGCCTATCTCGGCCTGCCGCTGCGCATGCGCTTCCACCGCTCGAAGCTCTACGCGAGCGTGATCCCGCTGTGGGGGATCGCGATGTTCATCGGCTTCGCCGGCGCGATGCTCGGCATCGGCGGCGGCTTCATCCTGGTGCCGGCGCTGCTCTACCTCTTCCGCGTACCGACGAACATCGTCGTGGGCACCTCGCAGTTCCAGATCCTGTGCACGACGCTCGCCGCGCTCGTGCTGCACGCGGTCGCGAACCAGGCCGTCGACCTCGTGCTGGCGCTGATGCTGATCGTGGGCGGCGTGTTCGGCGCACAGTTCGGGGCGCGGGCGAGCGCGCACCTGCGCGCGGACGTGTTCCGCTTCCTGCTCGCGCTGCTCATTCTCGGCGTCGGCCTGCGCTTCGCCGTGGAGCTCGTTCTCCCGCCCGAGGAGCCGTTCTCCCTCTCCATCACGCAGATCGGCGGCGGGGAGTGAGGACCATGCGCACCGCCCGGCCCTCCCCCATCGGACTCCTCGCGCTCCTCGCCTGCCTCCTCGCGGCCGGCGCCGTGCGCGCGGAATCGATCGTCACCTCGCTGTCGAGCCATCAGGTGGCGATCACCTCGAACTACGCCGGCTCGCAGGTCGTCCTGTTCGGCGCCATCCGCCGCGATGCGCAGACGATCTCGCGCACGGGGCCCTACGAGGCCGCCGTGGTCGTGCGCGGCCCGCCGCAGACCGTGACCGTGCGCCTGCGCGAGGAGATGGGCGTCGTGTGGATCAACGGCGAGCAGCAGAAGTTCGCGAACGTGCCCGCGTTCTACGCCGCCCTCACCTCCGCGCCGCTCGACGAGATCGCCGCGCCGGCCCTGCGCGACCGCCTCGCGATCGGCCTCGACGGGCTCGTGCGGCACGTCGGCGACACGGTCGAGCGCGACGGGCGCGAGGCACTCTTCCGCGAATCGCTGGTGCGGCTGAAGCGCGACGCGGGCCTCTACGTCGCGGCGGAGCGCGGCGTCGCCTTCGTGACGCCCGAGATCTTCCGCGCCGCGATCGTGCTGCCCGCGGACGCGCCGCCGGGCAACTACGAGGTCGACGTGATGCTGTTCTCCGGCGGCGCGATGCTCGCCCGGGACCGGACGGACTTCGAGCTCGTGAAGATCGGCTTCGAGCAGCGGATCGCCGCGCTCGCCGAGGAGCAGTCGCTCCTCTACGGCCTGGGCACGGCGGGGACGGCGGTCTTCCTCGGGTGGCTGGCGAGCGTGGTGTTCCGGCGCGACTGAGCGCGGGCGTTACGTGCATCGAGGCTGCCGCAACGCGTCCGTGCCACGTTCCGGCGTTGTTTCCCGCCGCCCACGCCCGCCGCGCGCCCGCGCCGGAGGCCCTCCGGACACCGGCACCACGCTCGACGGCGATTGCGTCGAAGCCCTCGCGCGGCCGATCGCGCGCCGCTGAGCTTGCAAGCGTGGCGCTCGGCGCTATGTCTGCGAGGCCGGGCCGCCGTCCGGTCCTTCCCCGAAGCCGCCCGACCCGCTTCTCCCGCCGCGAGCCGCCAGCGCATGAAAGCCGACGCCTCCATCCCGCCCGTGCCCCTGGTCCTGGGGCTCACGGGGCTGATTCCCTTCTATGTGCCGGCCCTGGCACTCCTCGCCGGTCTCGACCTCGGCCGCGACGCGGCGTTCCTCGCTCTGGCGCTCGCGGCCTACGGCGCGCTCATCCTCTCCTTCCTGGGCGGGATCCGCTGGGGCGTCGCGGTCTCGATGGAGGAGCAGGACGCGGCGCGGCGCGGCTACGTCATCTCCGTCGTCCCCTCGCTCCTCGCCTTCGCCGCGCTCGCGCTGCCGCCGGAGGCGCGGCTGTGGACCCTGTGCGCCCTGCATGTCGCGCTCGGCCTCCTCGACTACGGGCTCGTCTGCCGCGAGGAGGCGCCGGAATGGTTCGGGCGCCTGCGCCTCGTCCTCTCCGGCGGCGCGGCGCTGGCCCTGGCGCTCGGCGCGCTCGCGCTGTGAGGTGACGGCACGCGACGACGTGCCCGGGAACGCACGCGCCCGCTCGCGCATCCCCTCGGGACCCTCATCGTCACGAAGGAGCGCAGCATGCGACCCGCCACCCTGCCCCGCCCGCTCGCCGCCCTCGCGGCCGCGGCCTGCCTGTCCGCCCTCCCCGCGCTGGCACAACAGACCAGCCCGCCGGCGGCCGGCCCCGTCACCGGTGATCCCGTCGAGACGCTCGACGGCCGCCTGCTGCCTCTGCCCGGGCCGGAGGACCGTCAGTTCGCGGTCGGGACGCTGGAGGGCGCCCCGGTCGCGCTCGGCGACGACAGCCGCGTCGGCACGGTGCGCGACGTGGTCGTCGGGCTGGAGGAGCAGCGGAGCTTCGTGGTGGAGTACGGCGACCGGCTCGGCGGACGCACCGTGCTGCTGCCGATCTCCGAGACGGTGATCCGCGACGGGCGCCTGATCGCCGCCTACACGTTGAACCAGCTGCGCGCCCTGCCGACGCTGAACGACTACGAGGCGGCGAACCTCTCGCCGATCGCATCCGACGAGACGCTGCGCCTGCGCCGCTCCGACCTCGATTTCCCCGATGTCGAGGCCACCGGCTCGCGCGCCTACGATCCGATGTCCGACTGAGACCTGAGATACGCGACGATGTCACGCGCCGTCTCGACGTCCACGCCGAGGTCCGGCATCGCGCTTCCCGGGGCGATCTCCTGGGGGGCGACGATCCAGCGGATGGCGTTGTCGGGCGTGTTCGGCAGCGAGCCCGCCACGTAGCGGCGCGCGGCGAAGCCCTCGAGGGTCGGCCCGACACGCTGGTCCCCGCCCACGACGCCCGGCGCGACGTGGCAGGTGACACAGCCGTGGAGCCGCAGCGCGAGGCGCCCGCGCTCCGGATCGGCGCCGACGAGCGCCGGCGGGACCTCGACGAAGCGGGTGTCCTCGTCCCGGCAGCCGGCGAGCGCCAGGGACGCGACCGCCGCGAGGGCGAGCGCGTGCGGCCACCTCATGTGCCCCCTCCCCGCTCCGCCTGCGCCGACGGCTCCGGCGCGGGCCCGCTCGCCTCCACCATCGCCGCATAGGCGGCGGGCGAGAGCGCCGGCAGCGTCTCGACGAAGGCGGTGACGGCCCACATCTCCTCCTCCGTGAGCTTGAAGCGGAAGGACGGCATGCCGGCCATGGCGATGCCGTTGTCGATCACCCACCAGATCTCCGCCGGCGACCGTTCCCGCGCGGTCTGGACGAGCGGCGGCGGCGTCGGGTTCATGCCGGTGGCGAACGGGGCCGGCGCGACGCCGGGCGCGCCGTGGCACTGCGCGCACCAGCCGCGATAGAGCGATAGGCCCTCCTCGACGCGCGATCCGTCGTCGAAGGCGTCGGGAGGCGTCACCGCGCTCGCGCTGCGCGCGACCGCCCGCCGCACGAGGACCTCGACCGCGGCGTAGACGACGCGCGAGTGCTGCGTGGTCGCCCCGATCGGGTAGAGGCCCGAGTAGAGGAAGGCGACCGCGCCGAGCGTGCCGACGAGCGCCGCGACGAGGATGCCCAGGAGCGCGTTCCTCATGCGCCCTCTCCCTGCGCATAGAGATACGCCGCGATCGCCGCCGCGGTCCGCGGGGGCACGCCCAGGTCGGGCATCGCCGTGCCGGGGTCGAGCGCATCCGGGTCGGCGATCCAGGCGGCGAGGTTCGGCAGCGTGTTGGGCAGCCTGCCGGCGATGTAGGACTGGCGCGCCACGTGCGTCAGCGGCGGCCCGACGCGCCCGTCGGCCCGGCCGATCCCGGGGATCGCGTGGCACGACCCGCAGCCGTAGAGCCGGATCGCGGCCCGGCCCTCGCGTACCGCGTCCGTGTCGAGATCCGGCGCGCGCGCGTCCTCGCACGCCGCGAGGAGCGGCGCGAGGAGCGCGAGGGGGACGAGCCGGCGGCGGAGCATGGTGGCGGAACGCGTGAGGCGCCGCTCGGGTCCCCTCTCGGCGCGGGCGGCAGACCGCAGGGCGGGCTCGATCCGCATCCGCGCCGTGCGCACGCACCTCGCCCCTTCGCCGCGGACCGGGCTAAGCTGCGGGCATTCGACGGACGGATCGCGGAGGGTCGGGGATGGCGAAGGAGACGACGACGGTGGGCCTCGCAGGGCTCGGCGGCGTGGGCGCGCAGGTGGCTCGGGCGCTGATGTCCGGCATTCCCGGGCTCGCGCTCGGCGCCGTCTCGGTGCGCGACGCGGCGCGGGCGCGGGCGATGCTCGCGGGGTTCGACGGCCCGATCGTCGCCCCGGAGGCGCTCGGCGAGACCTGCGACGTCGTCGTCGAGGGCCTGCCGCCGGCGCTGTTCCGGACGGTGGCTGAGCCGGCGCTGGCGCGCGGGCGGCTGTTCGTGCCGCTCTCGGTCGGCCAGCTCCTCGCCCATTGGGATCTCGTGGAGCGCGCGCGGGAGACCGGCGCGCGCATCCTCGTGCCGACGGGCGCGCTCATCGGCCTCGACGCCGTGCGCGCCGCCCGCGAGGGGACGATCGAGAGCGTCTCGATGGTCACCCGCAAGCCCCCCGCGGGGCTCGCGGGCGCGCCCCACGTGGTGGCGAAGGGCATCGCGCTGGAGGGCCTCGTCGAGCCGCTGCTCCTGTTCTCGGGGAGCGTGCGCGAGGGCGTGCCGGGCTTCCCAGCGAACCTCAACGTCGCCGCCGCGCTCAGCCTCGCCGGCATCGGCCCGGACCGCACCCGGCTCGAGGTCTGGGCGGATCCCGGCGTGACGCGCAACACGCACACGATCACGGTCGAGGCGGACTGCGCCCGCTTCACCATGGCGATCGAGAACGTGCCGAGCGAGACGAACCCCCGCACGGGCCGGATCACCGCGCTTTCGGCGATCGCGGCCTTGCGGCGGCTCGTCGACCCGCTGGTCGTCGGTACCTGAGGCGCGTCAGCGCCCCAGGTCCGCCTCCGCCTTCGCCACCTCGCGCTTCACCCGCAGGAACGTATCGGGCGTCACCGAGATCGTGTCGATGCCCTCCTCGACGAGGAAGCGGGCGAAGTCCGGGTGGTCGCTCGGCGCCTGGCCGCAGATGCCGGTATGGGTGCCGCTCTTCTTCGCCGCCGCGAGGAGGTCGGCGATGAAGCTCTTCACCGCCTCGTGGCGCTCGTCGAAGAGGGTGGCGAGACGGTCCGAGTCGCGGTCGACGCCGAGCACGAGCTGGGTGAGGTCGTTCGAGCCGATGGAGAAGCCGTCGAAGCGCTCCGCGAAGCGGTGCGCCAGGCGCACGTTCGAGGGCAGCTCGGCCATGACGTAGACCTCGAGGCCGTTCTCGCCGCGGTGCAGGCCGTTCTTCGCCATCTCCTCGAGCACCTTGTCCGCCTCCTCCGGCGTGCGGCAGAAGGGGATCATCATGACGATGTTCGTCATGCCGATCTCGTCGCGCGCGCGCTTCACCGCCCGGCACTCGAGGGCGAAGCCCTCGCGGTAGTCGGGGTGGTAGTAGCGGCTCGCCCCGCGCCAGCCGATCATCGGGTTCTCTTCCTTCGGCTCGAACCCCCGGCCGCCGAGCAGCTCCGCGTACTCGTTCGTCTTGAAGTCGCTCATGCGCAGCACGACCGGCTTCGGATAGTGAGCCGCCGCGATGCGGGCGACACCGCGGGCGAGCACGTCGACGAAGAACTCCTCGCGAGAGGGATAGCCGCGGGTGAGCTCGTCGATCTCCCGGCGGACCGCCGCATCCTCCACCCGGTCGTAGCGCACGAGCGCCATCGGGTGGACCTTGATGTGGTTGGAGACGATGAACTCCATCCGCGCGAGCCCGACCCCGTCCGTCGGCAGGCGCCACCAGCGGAAGGCGGCGGACGGGTTGGCGAGGTTGATCATCACCTTGGTCTTGGTGGCCGGGATCTCGGAGAGATCGGTCTCCTCCACCGCGAAATCGGCGATCCCCTCGTAGACGCGACCCTCGTCGCCCTCCGCGCAGGAGACCGTGATCTCCATGCCGTTCTCGAGCACCTGCGTGCCGATCTCGGTGCCGACGATGGCGGGAAGCCCCAGCTCGCGCGAGACGATGGCGGCGTGGCTCGTGCGCCCGCCGTGGTCGGTGACGATAGCCGCCGCCTTCTTCATGATCGGCACCCAGTCCGGGTCCGTCATGGTGGTGACGAGCACGGCGCCCGGCTCGAACTTCTCGATGTCCTCGGGCGTGTCGAGCTTGCAGACGCGGCCCGCGCCGATGGCGTCGCCGACGGAGAGGCCCTTCACCAGGAGCTTCCCCTTGCTCTTCAGCGCATAGGACTTGAGCTGCCCCGCCTCGCGACGGGACTGCACCGTCTCCGGCCGCGCCTGCACGATGAAGAGCTCGCCCGTCTCGCCGTCCTTCGCCCATTCCATGTCCATGGGCTGGCCGTAGTGTTTCTCGATCGCCGCCGCCCAGCGGGCGAGCTGCATCACCTCCGCGTCGTCGAGGGTGAAGCGCCGGCGCTCGTCCTCGGAGGTGTCGACCGTGCGCGTCGGGAACTTCGCGCCGGGCGCGGAGAACACCATCTTGCGGCTCTTGGCGCCGCGCGCCTTCTCGACGATCGGCGTCAGGCCCTCCTCGTCGAGCAGCGGCTTGAAGACCTGGAACTCGTCCGGCTCGACGATGCCCTGCACCACGGTCTCGCCGAGCCCCCAGGCGCCGGTGATCAGCACCGAGCGGTCGAAGCCGGTCTCGGTGTCGATGGAGAACATCACGCCGGAGGAGGCGATGTCCGAGCGCACCATGCGCTGGACGCCGACGGAGAGCGCGACCTTCATGTGGTCGAAGCCGTGGTTCTCGCGGTAGGCGATGGCGCGGTCCGTGAAGAGCGAGGCGTAGCAGCGCCGGCAGGCGTCGAGCAGCGCGTTGTTGCCCTCGATGTTGAGGAAGGTCTCGAGCTGCCCGGCGAAGCTCGCCTCCGGCAGGTCCTCCGCGGTGGCCGAGGAGCGCACCGCGACCTTCGCCTTCCGGCCGCCTTCCGTCATCCCGGCGTAGGAGGCGAGGATCGCGTCGCGCAGGTCGTCGGGGAAGTGCGCCTCGAGCAGGAGCCCCCGCACCCGCTCGCCGACGGCGTGGAGGTTCGAGAGATCCTGCTTCAGCCCGCCGATGGCCTCGGTGATCGCCGGCCCGAGATCGTTCGCCTCGACGTAGCGCCAGTAGGCGGCGGCGGTCGTGGCGAAGCCGCCGGGCACCCGGATGCCCTGGGAGGCGAGATTGCCGATCATCTCGCCCAGCGATGAGTTCTTCCCGCCGACGAGCGCGCCCTCGCCTCGGGTCAGGTCCGAGAGGGGCAGTACCAGTTCCTTGTCCTTGCTCATCCGGGGTCTCCCTGTGGGGTCTTCTCGGCCGGCGTGCGTCCCTCGACGGCACGGGCCTGTTGCACTTCGCGGACCGGGACGGCGACGTCCGGCCGGCTCTCCCGGACGAGCCCGAAGGTGAAGCTCTGGCCGGGGCTGATTTCGCGGGCGTGCCCGCGATAGGCGATCGACACGGGCGGGGCCGACATCGTGCGGCTCGAGACCGTGAGCGTGTCCTGCGTGATCGCGAGATCGAGGATCTGGCGGCGGAAGCGCACCGTCGTCTCGAGCCGCGTCACCTCCTCGGGCAGGCGCGGGTCGAGCACGAGCGTGCTCGCCCGCATGCCGATCCCTGTGTAGCAACGCTGGAGCAGGTCGACGGTGCCCGCCATCGCGCCGAGATGGATGCCCTCCTGCGTCGTCCCGCCCTGGACGTCGGCGATGTCCGAGTCGAGCGCCTTCAGCGCGAGCCGCCAGGAGGCCTTGCGGTCGGAGCGGGCGAGCACCCAGGCGTGGGTGACGAAGGACAGGGTCGAGCCGTGCGAGACCCGCGCGAGGTAGTAGTCGATCGTATCGACGATCTGCCGGGACGAGAAGGCGTAGCCCAGCCGGTCGAGGATCTCGCGGATCTCCTCGCGGCTGAACAGGTAGAAGATCATCAGCACGTCGGCCTGCTTGGAGACCTTGTAGGCGTTCGGGTCCTCGCCCTCGGCCTCGAGGATGCGGTCGAGGCGCTGCAGGTTGGGGTACTTCTCCCGGTAGCGCTCCCAGTCGAACTCCTTCAGCGCGCCGTAGCCGTCGAACTGCGAGATGACGCCGTCGTGGAAGGGGATGACGAGGCCGCGCGAGATCGCGTCCCAGCGGGCGATCTCCTCGTGCGAAATGGCGAGCTTCTCGCACAGCCGTCGGCAATTGTCCTCCGGCAGCAGGTCGAAGACGTCGCTCGCGCGGGCGAGCAGCCAGGCCACCATGAAGTTCGTGTAGGCGTTGTCGTCGAGCCCGCCCTCGGTGGTGGCGTCGCGGCCGGGATAGCCGTCGTGGAACTCGTCGGGCCCCATCACGCCACGAATGGAGAAGCGGCCGTCCTCGCGCCGCTCGGCGAGGCTCGACCAGAAGCGGGCGATCTCGAGGAACAGCTCCGCGCCGTAGTCGCGCAGGAACTCGCGATCGTCGGTTGCCTCGTAATATTGCCAGACGTTGTAGGCGACCGCCGCGCCGATGTGGCGCTGGCGGTAGGAATTGTCCGGCAGCCAGCGGCCGGACATCGGGTTGAGGTGGACCGTCTGCGTCTCCTCGCGCCCGTTCGAGCCGCTCATCCAGGGGAACATCGCGCCCGCCAGCCCCTCCGCGCGGGCGGCGCGGCGCGCCTCGTCGAGGCGGCGGTGGCGGTAGCGCAGCAGCGCACGGGTGAGCACCGGCAGGCGCAGAGTCAGGAACGGGAAGATGAACAGCTCGTCCCACATGATGTGGCCGCGATAGGCCTCGCCGTGCCAGCCGCGCGGCGGGATGCCGACGTCGAGATCGACGGAATGCGGCGAGGCCGTCTGCAGCAGGTGGAAGACGTGCAGCCTGAGCTTGAGCTGGGCGCCACCGTTCTGCGGGCTCTCGATGCGGATGTCCGCCTGCTCCCAGAGATGCCGCCAGGCGCGCGCGTGCGCCTCCCGGGCGGACTCGAAGGAGGGGACCCGGGTGACGCGTCGGCAGGCCTCGTGCAGCGGCTCCGCGATGGCATGATCGTGGGAATTGAAATAGGCGGCGATCTTCTCGACACGCACGGAGCGCCCCGCCTCGACGGCGATCTCGAGCTCCTGCCACGCGGACGTGGCCAGCGCCTCCTTGCGCTCCGAGAGGAGGCGCGCGCCGTGCGTCTCCACCACGAGCCGCTGGGCGAGCGCCACCTCGCGGCGCGCCT
This sequence comes from Salinarimonas rosea DSM 21201, assembly GCF_000429045.1. Taxonomy (GTDB): domain Bacteria; phylum Pseudomonadota; class Alphaproteobacteria; order Rhizobiales; family Beijerinckiaceae; genus Salinarimonas; species Salinarimonas rosea. The sequence continues at coordinate 181,806 of NZ_KE386841.1, read as the reverse complement.
GGACGAAGCGGGTACGCAGCGCGACCATGCCGTCGTCGCAGCAGGTCGTCTCGGGCGGGGCGAGGTGGCGCCCGTCGAGCGCGCGGTAGCGCTTCACCCCCCAGTTGGTGACGCCGCCGTCGACGCCGGCGCGCAGGCCGAGCCGGCCGGACCAGTTCTCCGGCGTCAGCGTGACCGCCAGCGCGCAGACGTGCGGATCGTCCATCGAGACGAGGCGCTCCTCCTCCCAGCGCGTGATCCGCCCGGCCGCATCGCGAATGCGGAAGCTGCGCCGCAGGAGCCCGTCCTGCAGCGACAGGTCCTGGCGGTAATCGAGCCGCTCGTAATCGCCGGCCCGGAGCCAGGGGCTGTCCTCGGCGCGCACGTGCAGCGGCAGCCAGTTCGGCAGGTTGACCAGGTCCTCGTTCTCGACGTCGTGGTCGCCGACGCGGGTGGTCAGCCGGTCGTAGCCGCCGGCGAGGTAGGTGCCGGGATAGTGCACGTCGTCGGCGCGCGCGTCCGCCGCGGCCGCGCGGGACACGACATAGCCGTTGCCGAGCGCGCAGAGCACCTCCCGCAGGCCTTCGGCAGCGGGATCGAAGCCGTCGTATCCGAGAATCCAGTCGCCGGTCATGCGCTCCCTCGCGTCGTCACCGCGGTTCCTTCGGGGTCCCGCCGCAGCGCCGAGCTCGGCTCGGCCCGTGCGCGGCGGTGTCGGACGTGGCGCACAATAGCGCGCGAAACGCGCCTGTAGCTCCGGCCGGACCCGATCGGGGTTGCTACGGAGGTCGGATTACGATCCGAATTCGAGGTTTTCACCCACCGCGATCGCCACCACCCGCGCTGCGGCGATCGCCTCCGCGTCGCGGGCGGCGTCACGCGCGCCGCGTCATCGAAGTGGAACCCCGCGCCGGCTCGGCCATTGGCTCCGCACACGCGCGGGGAGAGGATGCGACCATGGCCAGGCGGGATGCGATCGACGATGGAGCGGCGCGCGCCGCGCCGAAGCGCCGCGATCTCCTCAAGGGCCTCGCGCTGGCACCCGCGGCCGCCGCCGGCGCGGTTCTCGACGGGGGCGCGCCGGCGCAGGCGCTGACCGCGCCGATCGAGAACCGCGAGCCGCGGTACCGCGAGACCGAGCACGTCCTCACCTACTACCGCACCAACGCGCGCTGAGGAGGGCTGCCGGAATGCTGATGCGCAAGCGCGATCGTCGGGAGCGCGGCCGGGCCGCGCCGCTCGCGGGAACCGAGCGCCGCGCGCTCGACCGCCGCGACTTCCTCAAGGCCTCCGGCCTCTCCGCCGTCGGCATCGGCGCGCTCGCGGCCCTGCCGCGCGACGGCCTCGTGCGCCGCGCGCAGGCGGCGACGGAGATCCCCGACGGCCCCCCGATAGAGATCCGGAAGTCGATCTGCACGCACTGCTCCGTCGGCTGCACCGTGCGCGCCGAGGTCCAGAACGGCGTCTGGGTCGGCCAGGAGCCCGCCTTCGAGAGCCCGATCAATCTCGGGACGCACTGCGCCAAGGGCGCCTCGGTGCGCGAGATCGGCCACGGCGACCGGCGCATCAAGTACCCGCTGAAGCGCACCGGTGGTCAGTGGGTGCGGGTCTCCTGGGAGCAGGCGATCGAGGAGATCGGCGACAAGCTCCTCGCCATCCGCGACGAGAGCGGCCCCGACAGCGTGTTCTGGCTCGGCTCCGCCAAGTTCTCCAACGAGAACGCCTACCTCTTCCGCAAGCTCGCGGCCTTCTGGGGCACGAACTCCGTCGACCACCAGGCCCGCATCTGCCACTCGACCACGGTCGCCGGCGTCGCCAACTCCGTCGGCTACGGGGCGATGACGAACTCCTTCAACGACATCACGAACTCCAAGTGCATCATGATCATGGGCGGCAACCCGGCCGAGGCCCATCCGATCTCGATGCAGCACATCCTGCTCGGCAAGGAGCGCAACCGCGCGCGGATGATCGTGGTGGACCCGCGCTTCACCCGCACCGCCGCGCACGCCACCGACTACGTGCGCCTGCGCCCGGGCACCGACATCCCCGTCATCTGGGGCGTGCTCTGGCACATCTTCGAGAACGGCTGGGAGGACGCGGAGTACATCCGTACCCGCGTCTACGGCATGGACGAGGTCCGCGCCGAGGTCGCCCGCTGGACGCCCGAGGAGGTCGAGCGCGTCTCGGGCGTTCCGGGCGAGCAATTGCGCCACATCGCCTGGCTGATGTCCCACGAGAAGCCCTCGACGCTGATCTGGTGCATGGGCGCGACGCAGAAGACGGTGGGGACCGCCAACGTGCGCGCCTACACGATCCTGCAGCTCGCGCTCGGCAACATCGGCGTCGCCGGCGGGGGCGCGAACATCTTCCGCGGGCATTCCAACGTCCAGGGCGCGACCGACCTCGGCTTGGACGTGACGACGCTGCCCGCCTATTACGGCCTGCAGGAGAGCTCCTGGCGGCACTGGTGCCGCGTCTGGGACGTCGACTACGACTGGATGGTCTCGCGCTTCTATTCCAAGGAGCTGATGGAGACCAAGGGCATCCCGACGACGCGCTGGTTCGACGCGGTGAACTACCCCGCCGAGGACGTGCAGCAGCCCGGAAAGGTGCGGGGCATGATGGTGTTCGGCCACGGCGGCAATACCGTGGTGCGCATGCCGGAAGCGGTGGAGGGCATCGACAACCTCGACCTCCTCGTCGTCTGCGACCCGCATCCGACCACCTTCGCCGTGCTCGGCTCGCGCCAGGAGAACACCTACCTCCTGCCGGCGGCGACCCAGTTCGAGATCCGCGGCACCCGCACCGCCTCGAACCGCTCCCTGCAATGGGCCGACGAGGTGATCCCGCCGATCTTCGAATCGAAGGGCGACCACGAGACGATGTACCATCTCGCCACGAAGCTCGGCTTCGCTGAGGAGATGTTCAAGCACATCGCCATCGAGGAAGGCGGCATTCCCTCGATCGAGGACATCCTGCGCGAGATCAACCGCGGCACCTGGTCGATCGGCTATACCGGCCAGTCCCCCGAGCGGCTCAAGCAGCACATGGAGTACCAGCACCTGTTCGACCCGGAGACGCTGCGGGCGAGCGAGGGGCCGGTCGCCGGCGAGGTCTACGGCCTGCCCTGGCCCTGCTGGGGCCCGCCGGAGCAGAAGCATCCCGGCACGCCGATCCTCTACGACCTGAGCGTTCCCGTGGCCCAGGGCGGCGGCGGCTTCCGCGCCCGCTTCGGCGTCGAGCGCGAGGGCGTGCCGCTGCTGGCGGAGGGCGTCTCGACGCCCGGCTCGGACCTCGAGGACGGCTATCCCGAGTTCACCATGGCGGTGCTCCAGCGGCTGGGCTGGGACGGCGAGCTCACCGAGACCGAGCGCGCCGTGATCGAGCGCATCGGCGGCGACAAGGTCGAGGAGGTCTCCTGGACCACCGACCTCTCCGGCGGCATCCAGCGCGTCGCCATCGCCCACGGCTGCTCCCCCTACGGCAATTCCAAGGCCCGCGCGCTCGCCTGGAACCTGCCCGACCCGGTGCCGATGCACCACGAGCCGATCTATACGCCGCGCACCGACCTCCTGGCCGAGTACCCGACGCTGCCGGACCGGGTGGACTTCCGCCTGCCGACGATCAACCTCACCGTCCAGATGCGGGCGGCGGAGCTCGGGATCGCGCGGGACTACCCGTTCATCCTCACCTCCGGGCGGCTCGTCGAGTACGAGGGCGGCGGCGAGGAGACGCGCTCGAACAAGTGGCTCGCGGAACTCCAGCAGGAGGCCTTCATCGAGATCAACCCGGCCGACGCGTCGCGGCTCGGCATCGAGAACGGGCGCTTGGTCTGGATGCACGGGCCGGAGAACCAGGCGCGGATCATCGCCCGCGCCATGGTGACCGAGCGCGTGTCCGAGGGCGTGCTGTTCATGCCCTTCCATTTCGGCGGCATCTACATGGGCGACGACCTGCGGGCGCAGTACCCGTCCGGCACCGACCCGATCGTGCTCGGCGAGAGCGTCAACACCGTCACCACCTACGGCTACGACCCCGTCACCGCGATGCAGGAGACGAAGGTCACGCTCGCCCGCATCGTCCCGGCTTGAGGAGAGGCGCCCCATGGCCCGCATGAAGTTCATCTGCGACGCCGAGCGCTGCATCGAGTGCAATGCCTGCGTCTCCGTGTGCAAGAACGAGCACGAGGTGCCCTGGGGCATGACCCGGCGGCGCGTCGTCACCCTGGACGACGGCCGTCCCGGCGAGGCCTCGATCTCGATGGCCTGCATGCACTGCACCGACGCGCCCTGCGCCAGCGTCTGCCCGGTGGACTGCTTCCTGCAGACCTACGACGGCATCGTGCTGCACTCGAAGGAGGTCTGCATCGGCTGCGGCTACTGCTTCTACGCCTGCCCCTTCGGCGCGCCGCAATACCCCAGGACCACCGCCTTCGGATCGCGGGGCAAGATGGACAAGTGCACCTATTGCGCCGGCGGGCCCGAGGACGGCACCAACGAGCCGGAGAGCTTCGCCGTCTACGGCCGCAACCGGCTCGCCGAGGGCAAGCTGCCGATCTGCGCGGAAGTCTGCTCGACGAAGGCGCTCCTCGCCGGCGACGGCGAGATCATCGCAGAGATCTACCGCGAACGGGTGCTGCGCCGCGGCTACGGCTCCGCCGCCTGGGGCTGGGCGACCGCCTACCAGGACAGCCCGACCGTGCTCTCGCAGGGCAGCGGCGAATGGCCGCCGGCCATGGCCACCGAGTCGATGAGGACGCCATGAGACGCATGCCCGCCCGCGCCGGCACCTCGGCGCTCGCCCGCCTGCTCGGCATGCTCGCGCTCGTCGCGCTCGTGACCGTGCCGGAGCTGGCCACGGCGCAGGAGAGCGAGCCGCAGCCGGAGGCCTTCCCCGCCGAGCGCGGCGTCTACCTGAACCCCGAGCGCGCCCCCACCGCCGATCTCGACACGCTGCTGCGCACGCTCAGCGACCGCGAGATGCCCGACGAGCGGCTGGACGGCTTCACCTACTGGCAGAACCCGGCGCTCGGCTTCGTCACCGCCCCGGACAACCGTGTCTGGCGGGACTTTCGCACCTACTGGACGAAGTGGATCCACGGCATCCTGATCGTCCTCGCCGCCGCGGCGGTGCTCGGCCTCTTCTTCTGGCGGGGATCGCAGGGCTACGAGCGCGATCCGCGGGGCCGGCGCGTGCCGCGCTTCCGGTTTCTCGACCGCGTCGTGCACTGGACGACGGCGATCTCCTTCGTGCTCCTCGCGCTCACGGGCCTCAACTTCGTCTTCGGCCGGCAGCTGATCCAGCCTTGGGCGGGCGATGCGGCCTTCGGCGCGCTCTCGCAGGGCGCGCTCGTGCTCCACAACCAGGTCGGCTTCGCCTTCCTCATCGGCATCGTGGCGATGGCGGGGCTGTGGGTGCAGGACAACCTCTTCAACCGGGTCGACCGGGAGTGGCTGCGCCAGGCCGGGGGCCTGCCGTCCGGCCGGCACGTGCCGGCGGAGAAGTTCAATGCCGGCCAGAAGCTGATCTTCTGGATCGCCGTCCTGGGCGGTCTCGCCATGGGGACCTCCGGCATCCTGCTGATGCTCCCGATCTCGACGATCGGCATGGGCTGGATGCAGGTCCTGCACGGCGGGCACACGATCGTCGCGGCGCTGATGATCGCGACCATCATCGGCCACGCCTATCTCGGCTCGGTGGGCGTCAGCGGCTCCTTCGACGCCATGTGGAAGGGCGACGTGGACCGGCAGTGGGCGGCGACCCATCACCCGCTCTGGATCGAGCGGCTCGAGCGCGACCGCGGAACCGGCGCCGACGCCGAGCCGGAGGCACCGCGCGCCGAGCCGGCGGAATAGGGGGAGAACGGCCGATGAAAGCGTTCCTCGCATCCTGCGGCGTCGTGCTGGTGATCGCGCTCGTTTCCTGGGGCGTGCTGGCCGGGCTCCTGTCCCAGAGCGCGGCCGAGGCCTACTCGGCCGAGCGCTCCGTACGGGTGAAGCCGGAGGCCTGGCCGGATCCGGACGGGCTCCTCGGCCACGTCCGCGATCCCGTCGGCGGCATCGAGGCCGGGCGCTCCCCCGCGGGGGACTGATCCCCGGGGCCCGAGCGGCGGGGACCGGTCCCCTCAGTCGGCCTGGCTCAGTCGGCCTGGCGCGGCAGGGGACGGCGGCGGTTCCCGGGAGCGGCCTCGCCGGGATCGGCGTCGTCGTGGGCCTCGTCGATCAGCTCCTGCAGCTCGTCGGTGCTCTCGCCGGGAAGATCGTTGGGCGGCGTGCGCCCGAGATCCGTAATCTCCGGCGGCAGGCTCTCGAGCACCGAGCCGGCGTCGATCCAGGGAATGTCGCGATCCCAGTCCGGCTGCTGCGCGGGTGCCGGCGTGATGCCGAGCGCGAACGCCAGGCTCGCTGCGGCCGCGATCGAGACGAGCTTGAACGGCATCCGGACCTCCCATCCGGGTCGCGAATCTCGACGGCCCGTGAGCGGCAAACCGGGCGAGGCCTTCGCGGTTCCGCGGCCGCCTCGGCGGCGCCCACCTAGCCCTCGGCCCGGGACCGGCCGAGCGCCTCGGAGCCCGCGCACAAGGCGCGGACGAGGTCGGGTGCGACGAACCGCTCGAGAGTCTCCTGGGCCGTCCGCCAGGCCGGGAGCGCCGCCTCCAGCCGGCGCGCGCCCTCTTCCGTCAGCCAGACCGCACGGCGGCGCAGATCCGCCTCGACCGAGGCGATCTCGACCAGGCCCGCCCGCTCCAGAACGCGCAGGTTTCTCGACAGCGTCGACTGGTCGACGCCCAAGCGTCGCGCGAGCGCGCCGAGCCGATCGTCGTCCGCCGCGGCGAGATGGGCCATCAGGCTCACCTGCGCGAAGCTGAGCCCGCAGCCGCTCAGCGCCTCGTCGAGGAACTGCGTGACGCGGCGCGCGGCCGAGCGCGTCCGCACGCCCGTGCAGCGATCGAGCAGGCTCGCCGCATCCGACCGCAGGGTTCGAGGCTTGATCGGCGTCTTCATTCCTTGTACCTACCTTATTTGCATGTACATGTAAATTGTCTTCGCCCGAGGAGGGCGCTCATGAGCTCGAACACGCACGGCCTGCTCGACTGCGTTGGGAACACGCCGCTCCTCCCCTTGAGGCGCATCGTGCCCGCGAACGGCGCGCGAATCCTCGTCAAGCTCGAGAGCGCCAACCCGACGGGCAGCATGAAGGACCGGATGGCGCTCGCCATCGTCGACGCGGCCGAGCGCGACGGGCGGCTTCGTCCGGGCGCACCGGTCGTGGAGTACACGGGCGGAAGCACCGGCGTCTCGCTCGCGCTCGTCTGCGCCGTGAAAGGGCATCCACTCCACATCGTCAGCTCCGATGCGTTCGCCCGCGAGAAGCTCGACCACATGCGGCTCCTCGGCGCCGATCTCGACGTGCTCGCGAGCGAGGGCGGTCGCATGACCGAAAGCCTGACCCGCCGCATGATCGCGGCCGCAGGGGCGACGGCCGATCGAACGGGCGCGTTCTGGGTCGATCAGATGAACAACGCGGATCAGCTCGCGGCCTATGCGGCCCTGGCGGACGAGCTCCTGGTCCAGAGCGGCGGGGAGATCGACGGGTTCGTCCAGAGCGTCGGCACGGCGGCGTCGCTGCGCGGGGTCGCGACGCGCCTGCGCGAGCGGACCGCGAGCGTGCGGATCGTCGCCGTCGAGCCGGCCGAATCGGCGGTCCTTTCCGGCGGTGCGCCGGGCGGCCACAAGATCGACGGCATCGGCGCCGGCTACGTCGTCCCGCTCTGGCGGGACGGGATCGCCGACGGCATCGAGCGCGTCTCGACGGAGGAGGCGCGCGCCATGGCCCTTCGGCTGGCGAGGGAGGAGGGGCTCTTCGCCGGGCTCTCGACCGGATGCAACGTCATCGCCGCATTACGCCTGGCCGAGCGGATGGGACCTCGGTCGACGGTCGCCACGATCATGTGCGACACCGGCATGAAGTACCTCGGCTCGCTCGGCGGCCGGGCGTGAGCACGCGACGGCTCGGCCGGGGCGACTCGGCAGGGGCGGCCCGGGTGGGGCGAAATGGCTGGGGCGAAATGGCTGGGGCGGCAGGATTCGAACCTGCGTATGGCGGTACCAAAAACCGCTGCCTTACCGCTTGGCGACGCCCCAATCCGGCGGGTGGACCCGCGGCGGACGCGGACCATAGTGCGCTCGCACGCGCGAGGCAACGTGTTTCGGCGTGGCGACGACGGGCGGCGGAAATCGTCCGCGACGCTCGAAACAGCGCTTGCGCCCGGCGATCCCGCCCGCTATATCCGCGTCCTCACCAGGGTATCGGAGTGTAGCGCAGCCTGGTAGCGCACCTCGTTCGGGACGAGGGGGTCGCAGGTTCGAATCCTGCCACTCCGACCAACTCCTCCGATTATCGGCACGACGCCTTCGGCCATCGGCTCTGCCGTATCCGGAGCGTCGGTGTGAGACGGGTCGCCGAGGCGCGGATGACCGACGATCTCCTCCCCGGCTTCGCCACGCACCGCATCGAGACCGAGCCCGGCATCGCGATGAACGTGCGGACCGCCGGCTCCGGCCCGCCCGTCCTGCTGCTGCACGGCCACCCGCAGACCTCCGCCACCTGGTACCGCATCGCGCCCGCCCTGGCGGAGCGCTTCACGGTCGTCGCCAGCGACCTGCGCGGCTACGGCGACAGCGCCAAGCCGCCGTCGACCCCCGACCACGCGCCCTATTCCAAGCGGGCGATGGCGCGCGACCAGGTGGCCGTGATGCGCACGATGGGGCACGCCCGCTTCGCCGTCGTGGGCCACGACCGCGGCGGGCGCGTGGCGCATCGCATGGCGCTCGACCATCCGGATGCCGTCGCGCGTCTCGCCGTCCTCGACATCGCGCCCACCCTGACGATGTACGAGCGCACGGACCGCACCTTCGCCACGCGGTACTTCTGGTGGTTCTTCCTGATCCAGCCGCATCCGCTCCCCGAGCGGATGATCGGCGCCGATCCCGCGTTCTACCTGCGCCACCATCTCGCCGGCCAGAGCCGCACGCCGGGCGTGCCCGAGGAGCGGCTCGTCGCCGAGTACCTGCGCTGCTACGACGACCCCGCCGGCATCCACGCCATCTGCGAGGACTATCGCGCCGCCGCGACGATCGACCTCGATCACGACCGCGCCGACGTCGCGGCGGGACGGCGCGTCGCGGCCCCGCTCCTGGCGCTGTGGGGCGCGCAGGGAACGGTCGGCGCGCTCTACGACGTGCTCGCCACCTGGCGCGAGCGCGCCGAGGACGTCCGCGGCGGCGCGCTGCCCTGCGGCCACCTCCTCCAGGAGGAAGCGCCGGACGCGCTGCTCGCGGCGCTCGTGCCTTTCCTCGCCGAGCCGTAGCGCCGGCCAAATCCCTTGCGCGAGACGTGTTGACGAGCGCTGGGTCTTTACGCAAGCTGTGTCAATTGGACGCGACAGACGGGGACGTTCCCCGCGCGCGGGAAGAGGCTGCCATGGACGACCCGAGACGGGCGACGCGCGCGGAGGGCGTGCGCCGGGAGACGACGATCCACGTGCGCGCGCCCGCGCGGACCCGGGACCTGATCGACCAGGCCGCCTCGTCGCTCGGCAAGACGCGCTCGGAGTTCATCCTGGAGAGTGCCCGCGCCCGTGCCGTCGACGTCCTGCTGGACGAGCGGCTGTTCGCGCTGGACGAGGCCCGGCACACCACGTTCCTCGAGGCGCTCGACACGCCGCCTGCGGCACACCCGCGCCTGCAGGCGCTGATGCGCCGGCGCCCGGCCTGGGAGCCGTGAGATGCACAAGACCGTCGCCGACGGCCTCCTCGCCGCTCCCCTCTCGGCGCCCGGGCGGCTGACACCGGATTGCGACGTCGGCGCCTTCGCCTGCGGCGACCCCGTGCTCGACGGCTGGATCCGCCGGCGGGCGTTGCGGCGCGACGCGCGAGGCGCGCGCACCTACGCGGTCTGCGCCGAGCGGCGGGTCGCGGGCTTCTTCTGCCTCGCGGCCGGTCTCGTCGTCGCCCCGGAGCGGCCGGGCCGAGGCGCGCTGCACCGGCACGCGGAGCCCCGCGACGCGCCGATCCCCGTGGCGATCCTGCGCCGGCTCGCCGTCGATTCGCCCTGGCAGGGCCGCGGGCTCGGCGCCGACCTCCTGATGGACGCGCTCCAGCGCGTCGTCGCGACCGGCGCCGAGCTCGGCATCCGCGCCGTTCTCGCCCGCGCCGTGGAGGACCGCGCCCGCGCCTTCTACGCCGCCTTCGGCTTCATGCGCCTCGCGGACGGCGACGCGGAGACGATGCTGATGCCGGTGGAGACGGCCGAGGGGGCGCTGAGGGGCGTGTGACGGTGCTCCCACGCTCCTCCCCCATCGGGGGAGGTGGATCGGCGCCGGAGGCGACGAGACGGAGGGGGTGCGCCGAAGGTGCGCTTCGGCAGAGCCGAAACCACCCGCGTCGAGCCGGGGGACCCCGCCCCGGATCCGCTGCGCGGATCGTCCCGGCCCCGAGGGGACGGGAGCGCGCGGAGCATTCCCGATCCGCCCGCGGCGCGCTAGAACGGCCGGGCCGCGCCTGCGCGCGGCTCCGATGTCCTGCGCCCCGAGTCTCCCCCATGGCCCGCACGCCGACCTCCTACGCCGACCTCGCCCCCGAGGCCCTCACCGCACGCCAGGCGAAGAAGGAGCACGCGCGGCTCGCCGAGGAGATCGCGGCCCACGACGTGCGCTATCACCAGGAGGACGCGCCCACCGTCTCCGACGCGGAGTACGACGCGCTGCGCCGGCGGCTTTCCGAGATCGAGCAGCGCTTCCCGGAGCTGATCGGCACCGCCGACGCTTCGGACTCGGTGGGCGCGAAGCCCGCGGAGAAATTCGCGAAGGTCCGCCACCGCGTGCCCATGCTCTCGCTCGACAACGCCTTCGCCGACGAGGAGGTGGGCGAGTTCGTGGGACGCGTGAAGCGCTTCCTCAACCTGGCAGAGACGCCCGTCTTCACCGCCGAGCCGAAGATCGACGGCCTCTCGCTGTCGCTGCGCTACGAGGACGGCAGGCTCGTCACCGCCGCGACCCGCGGCGACGGGACGGAGGGCGAGGACGTCACCGCCAACGCCCGCACGGTCGACGACATCCCCGCCGAGGTCCCCGAGCGCGGGGCGGTCGAGGTGCGCGGCGAGGTCTATCTCTCGCACGCCGACTTCGCGGCCATCAACGAGCGGCAGGCGGCCGCCGGCAAGCCGCTGTTCGCGAACCCGCGCAATGCCGCGGCGGGCTCCCTGCGCCAGCTGGATTCGCGCATCACCGCCGAGCGCCCGCTGAAGTTCTTCGCCTACGCCTGGGGTGCCATGCCCCCGCCCGCGCCGACGCAGTACGAGGCGGTGCGGCGCTTCGAGGCCTGGGGCTTTCGGACCAACCCCCTGATGGCGCGCTGCGACACCCTCGACGCCATGCTCGCGCACTACCGGCGCATCGCCGAGGAGCGGCCGAACCTCGGCTACGACATCGACGGCGTCGTCTACAAGGTCGACGACCTCGCGCTCCAGGAGCGGCTCGGCTACGTCTCGCGGGCACCGCGCTGGGCGCTCGCCCACAAGTTCCCGCCGCAGGAGGCGTTCACGGTCGTCGAGGCGATCGAGATCAACGTCGGCCGCACCGGCTCGCTCAACCCACTCGCGAAGCTCAGGCCCGTGACGGTGGGAGGCGTCGTCGTCTCGAACGCGACGCTGCACAACGAGGACTACATCAAGGGCATCGGCGGGAACGGCGAGCCGATCCGCGAGGGACGCGACATTCGCGTCGGCGACACGGTGAAGGTCTACCGCGCGGGCGACGTCATCCCCAAGGTGGTCGACGTCGTCATCGACAAGCGCCCGGCCGATGCCGCGCCATACGCTTTCCCGACCACCTGTCCCGCCTGCGGCAGCCACGCGGTGCGCGAGGTCAACCCGCGCACCGGCCGCGAGGACGCCGTGCGCCGCTGCACCGGCGGCCTGATCTGCCCGGCCCAGGCGGTGGAGCGCTTGAAGCACTTCGTCTCGCGCACCGCGATGGACATCGAGGGGTTGGGGGGAGAGCGGATCGAGGAGCTCTTCGAGGCCGACCTCGTGCGCACGCCCCAGCAGATCTTCACGCTCCAGGCGCGCAATTCCGAGCGGCTCGACCGGCTCGAGGCGCGCGAGGGCTGGGGAGCGACCAGCGTGCGCAACCTCTTCGCCGCCATCGACGCACGCCGGCAGCCGGACCTCGCCCGCTTCGTCTTCGCCCTCGGCATCCCGCACGTGGGCGAGACCGGCGGCAAGCTGCTGGCGCGCCACTTCCACACGTTCGAGGCGCTGCGCGACACCGCACGGCGCGCGGCGGACGGGGACGCGGGCGCCTACCAGGAGTTCATCGACATCGACGGCATCGGCGCCGTCGTGGCGGACGCGCTCGTGGAGTTCTTCCGCGAGACGCATAATGAAGAGATGCTCGACGCGCTGCTCGCCGAGGTCACGCCCCGCCCTGCGGAGGCGATCGCCGCGACCGACAGCCCCGTCGCCGGCAAGACCGTCGTCTTCACCGGCACGCTCGAGCAGATGACCCGCGACGAGGCCAAGGCCATGGCCGAGCGTCTCGGCGCGAAGGTCGCGGGCTCCGTCTCCGCCAAGACGGACATCGTCGTCGCCGGCCCGGGCGCCGGCTCGAAGCTGAAGAAGGCGCAAGAGCTCGGCTTGCAGGTGCTCGACGAGAACGGCTGGTTCGCGCTGGTCGGGCGGTGAGCAGCGCCCCAGCCTCGGCTCACTCCCGCACCACGTCCGGCCGCGCCTCGAGCGCGAAGGCCGCGGCGAAGAGGGCGCGGGTGTAGTCGGTCTCCGGCGCCTCGAAGATGCGCTCGGCCGGCCCCTCCTCCACGACGACGCCGTTCTGCATGACGAGGACATGGTTGGCCAGCGCACGCACCACCTTGAGATCGTGCGAGATGAACATGTAGGCGAGCTTGCGCGTCTTCTGCAGGTCGCGCAGCAGGTCGACGATCTGCGACTGGACCGACATGTCGAGCGCGGAGGTCGGCTCGTCGAGCACGACGAAGCGCGGCTCGAGCGCCATGGCGCGGGCGATGGCGATGCGCTGGCGCTGCCCGCCGGAGAACTCGTGCGGATAGCGGTCCATCGCCTGCGGGTCGAGGCCGACGTCGAGGAGGGCGCGGGCCACGATCTCCCGGCGCTCCTCGAGCCGCAGGCGGCCGTTCATGACGAGGAGCCCCTCCTCGACGATCTGCGCCACCGAGAGGCGCGGCGAGAGCGAGCCGTACGGATCCTGGAAGACGATCTGCATGTCCTTGCGGTAGGGGCGCACGCGATTGGACTTGAGCCCGTCGAGCCGGTCGCCGAGGAAGACGACGGGGCCCTCCGACGAGATCAGGCGCAACATGGCGAGGCCGAGCGTGGTCTTGCCGGAGCCGGATTCGCCCACCACGCCGACCGTCTCGCCGGCGCGCACCTTGACGCTCACCCCGTCGACCGCCTTGACGTGCCCGACCGTGCGCCCGAGGAAGCCGCGCTTGATCGGGAAGTGGACCTTGATCGGCCCGGCCTCCACCAGCGTCTCGGCGTCCGCCGGCACCGGATCGGGCCGGCCCCGCGGCTCGGCGGCGAGGAGGCGCCTCGTGTACTCGTGCTGCGGGTCGTCGAAGACCTGCGCGACGGGGCCGTGCTCGACGATCTTTCCCTCGAGCATGACGCAGACCCGGTCCGCCACCTTGCGCACGATGCCGAGATCGTGGGTGATGAACAGCATCGCCATGCCCAGATCGCGCTTGAGCTCGGCGAGCAGCGTCAGGATCTGCGCCTGGACCGTGACGTCGAGCGCCGTCGTCGGCTCGTCGGCGATGAGGAGATCCGGGTCGTTGGCGAGCGCCATGGCGATCATTACGCGCTGCCGCTGGCCGCCGGACAGCTGATGGGGATAGGCGTCGAGCCGCGAGGCCGCATCGCGGATCCCCACCCGCTCGAGCAGCGCGAGCGTGCGCGCGCGCGCGTCCTTCTCCGACAGCTGCCGGTGGATCCGCAGGATCTCTCCGATCTGCCGCGAGATCACGTGCAGCGGGTTGAGCGAGGTCATCGGCTCCTGGAACACCATGGTGATGTCCGCCCCGCGCACCTTCATGATGTCCATCTCGGACGCCGCCAGCAGGTCCCGGCCCTTGAACTGGATCTCGCCGGAGGGGTGCGAGGCCGTGGGGTATTGCAGGAGCTTGAGGATCGACAGGGCCGTCACCGACTTGCCGGACCCGGACTCGCCCACGAGCGCCACGGTCTCGCCCTTGGCGATGTCGAAGGACACGCGATCGACGGCGAGCGTGGTGCGCCCGGCCTGGGTGAAGGCGACGGAGAGGTCGCGGACGGAGAGGAGGGGGGTGGTGGTCATGGGGTCTCGGTCATGATCTGTCGAGAAGGTCGCCAATGCCTTCGGCGGTGGGCTCGATGCGTCGCATGCCCTGAGGCAGCTTGAGACGTCTGTCGTTGGTTACGAAGACAGCGCAGCCATTCGTGATCGCCGTCACCACATGCACAGCATCGGGGAGGAAATTGCGGCGATCTGCACCCGGAGCGGCCCCCTGATCGGCCACGGCCCGATAGTGGGCGGTTTCGATGAGGATGGCGCGCGACACGGGCTGAACCTCGACGAGCCCCGACTCCAGGATCAAGCTGAGATACGCACGTACCAGCCGCCGGTCACTCGCCCGGGAAGCGCCGGCGAGAACCTCGGCGAGGGTCAGCTCACTCGTCAGGCGACGCAGACCCGCGGCCGCTTCGCTCGCGAAGAGACGCGCCACAGCCTGCTCGTCGGCGCCCCTCGTCTCGACGGCCATGATGAAGACATTGGCGTCGAGGTAAACGACCGCCCGTTCAACGTTCACGGTGAGCCCATTCTTCTCGCAGAGACCGAACGTATGCCGCGACGTCCTCGGATGACGAGAAATTATCGCGCAGGCCGAAGATCTCGTCGAGCGACATCGGCACGTCGTCCTCGATCGCGCGATCTGGCTCCACCGTGACCTCCACGGTCGCGAACGCTGCCGGGTCGAGCCCCTCCCGGAGGTGCTCGGGCAGCTCCCCCACGGGGACGTGGTGCTTGACGATCCTGTTCACGGCTCCCTCCAGCGGCGGCTCGCCGCCCGATGATACCTCAACTCCTTGCCCCGTGCAGCGAGCGCCTCACGTGTCGTCCGCGATCCTCTCGATCCCGATCCGCACCATCGGGGCGCGGGGCCGGATGCGCCGGTCGGACGACAGGAAGACCTTGCAGCCGCCGGTCTCGGCTGTCGCGAGATGGATGGCGTCGGCGAGCTTCACCGACGTCTCGGCGCGAATTCTTGCCGCCAGCTCCAGAACACGGTCCGAGATCGCGACCACCTGCAAGCCCGCCTCACCGGAAAACAGCTCCCGATATGCGGCGACGAGCGGCTCGTCTCGTTCACGAAGCGGAAGCACGAGCACCTCGGCCCTCGACAGCCCGCTCGTCGTGGCCACGAGGCGGCCGGCTTCCACGCGAGACTGGATCTCGATCATCGAAGGACTGCGGTGCTCGACCAGCGCGATCAAGGCGTTGGCGTCGAGGTAGACACGCGAGCCGTCGTCGATGGGATTCGGGGGCGAGCCTGAGGGATCCGTCAATCGTCGCCCTCGTCCCTCAGCTCGCGAATGCGCCGAACGGCTTCTTCGATCGTGGTGTTCCGACGCCCAGCGAGGTTCCTGATGCGCTCGAACGCCGCGTTACGCATCGCCACGTCCTCGGGCGGCAGCGGCGGGCGCCGGAGCTCCTGCTCGTCGACCCAGCGGAGCCAGGCTTCCAGCGTGAGCTCCTCGTCCTCGTCCTGGGGCGCCGCGCGCGCGCTCTCCTCCGCGCGCCCCAGGCCGCGCACCTCCACCTCCACGATCTCCCCCTCCGCGAAACCGCGGCGCAGCTCCTCGGGCAGGCGCTCGACGGGGATGTGCTCCTTGACGACCTTGTTCACGGCCGGGCCCTCCTCGCGCCGATCATAGCGCACGCTCAGGTGAACGTCTTCCTCGGGTCGAAGGCGTCGCGCACCGCCTCGCCGACGAAGATGAGCAGCGAGAGCATCAAGGCGATGACGAAGAAGCCCGTGAGCCCGAGCCAGGGCGCCTGCAGGTTCGCCTTGCCCTGGGCGAGCAGCTCGCCCAGCGAGGGCGAGCCCGGCGGCAGGCCGAAGCCGAGGAAGTCGAGCGAGGTCAGCGTCGTGATCGACCCGTTGAGGATGAAGGGCAGGAAGGTCAGCGTCGCCACCATCGCGTTGGGCAGGACGTGCTTCCACATGATCTTGCCGTCCGAGACGCCGAGCGCGCGCGCGGCGCGGACGTACTCGAAGTTGCGCGCCCGCAGGAACTCGGCGCGGACCACGCCCACCAGCGACACCCACGAGAACAGGAGCAGGATGAAGAGCAGCACCCAGAAGGTCGGGGTGATCACCGAGGCGATGATGATGAGCAGGTAGAGCGAGGGGATCGCCGTCCAGATCTCGATCACGCGCTGGAAGACGAGGTCGACCCAGCCCCCGAAATAGCCCTGCACCGCGCCGGCGATCACGCCGATGACGGAGGAGGCGACGGCGAGGATCAGCCCGAACAGGACCGAGATGCGGAAGCCGTAGATCAGCCGAGCGAGCACGTCCCGGCCCTGGTCGTCGGTGCCGAGCCAGTTCGTCTCCAGATCCCCGCAGGTGTCGACGTCGATGCGTGCCACAGCCTGGGCGCATTGCGCGTCGTCGAGCATCCAGGTCGGCGGTGCCGGCGCCGGCACCGGGAGGTTGAGGTTGTGCGTCGAGTAGTGGAAGCGGATCGGCGGCCACAGCATCCAGCCGTTGGCCTCGATCTCGTCGGCGATGAACGGATCGCGGTAGTCCGCGACCGCCAGGAAGCCGCCGAATTTCTCCTCGGGATAGTCGACGAGGACGGGATAGAGCAGCTCGCCCTTGTACATGGCGAGGATCGGCTTGTCGTTGGCGATGAACTCCGCGAACAAGGTCACCACGAACAGGACCATGAAGATCCAGAACGACCAGAGCCCGCGCTTGTTGGCCTTAAAGTTGTCGAGCCGGCGGCGGTTGATCGGGGTGAGGTTGAACAGCCCCTTGTTGGCGACCGGGGGCGCGAGGCGCTCCCCTTCCAGCGGCTTCCTGAGATCGACGGTGAGGTTCATCTCAGACCTCCCGCGTCTCGAAGTCGATGCGCGGGTCGATCCAGACGTAGGTCAGGTCCGAGATCAGGTTCACGACGAGGCCAAGGAGGGAGAAGATGTAGAGCGTGGCGAACACGACCGGGTAGTCCCGGTTGACGATCGCCTCGAAGGAGAGGAGCCCCAGCCCGTCCAGCGAGAAGATCGTCTCGATCAGCAGCGAGCCGGCGAAGAAGGCCCCGATGAAGGCGCCGGGGAAGCCGGCGATGACGATAAGCATGGCGTTGCGGAAGACGTGTCCATAGAGCACCTGCTGCTCGGACAGGCCCTTCATCCGCGCGGTCATGACGTACTGCTTGCGGATCTCGTCGAGGAAGGAATTCTTGGTGAGCAGCGTCGCCGTGGCGAAGGCGCCGAGCGCCATCGCCGTGATCGGCAGGGCGATGTGCCAGAGATAGTCGAGCGCCTTCCCGACGAGGGAGAGCTGGTCCCAGTTGTCCGAGGTGAGCCCGCGCAGCGGGAAGATCTGCCAGAACGAGCCGCCGGCGAAGAGCACGATCAGCAGGATCGCGAACAGGAAGCCCGGGATGGCGTAGCCGACGATGACGATCGCCGAGGTCCACCAGTCGAAGGGCGTGCCGTCCCGCACCGCCTTCTTGATCCCGAGCGGGATCGAGATGGCGTAGGACAGGATCGTCATCCAGAGCCCCAGGGTGATCGAGACCGGCAGCTTCTCGATGATCAGGTCGACCACCGTGACGTCGCGGAAGTAGCTCTCGCCGAAGTCGAAGCGGATGTAGTTCCAGATCATCAGCCCGAAGCGCTCGTGCGCCGGCTTGTCGAAGCCGAACTGCGCCTCGAGCTCGGCGATGAACTGCGGGTCTAGCCCCTGCGCGCCGCGATACGTCGAGGTCGTGTCCGCGCCCGCGCCGCCGCCGGCCACGTCGCCGCCGCCGCCCGAGAAGCGCGCGGTGGCTCCCACGTCGGTGCCCTGGATCTGCGCGATGATGCGCTCCACGGGCCCGCCGGGGGCGAACTGGATGATGACGAAGGAGATGAGCATGATCCCGAACAGCGTCGGGATCATCAGGAGCAGGCGGCGGAGGATGTAGGCGAGCATCTGGTCCGTTCACTGGAAGGGTCGCGCTGCGGCACGACGTTACGCGCTATCGCACCCGACAGCAAAAAAGCTGCCCGAGAAGCCGCCCGGCTCTCACCGGCGCCGCGCGCGGGCGGCCTTCTCGGGATCGAACCACCAGGCGCCGACGCCGGTGCCGTAGCGTGGCTTCGTGTCCGGACGGGAGAACTCGTCCCAATAGGCGAGCCAGTCCGCGGGCTTGTACCAGGCGGGCACCATGTAGCGCCCGGCGCGCAGGACGCGATCGAGGGCGCGGCCCCCAGTGACCACCTCCTCGCGGGTCTGGGCGTTGGCGATGATCTCGATGAGCGCATCGACCGTGGGGTCCTGCACGCCCGAGAGGTTCGCCGTGCCGGGCGTGACCGCGGCCTCCGACCCATAGACCAGCCGCAGGCTGCCGCCCGGTGTCAGCGACGCGCCGAAGCGCCGCGACGTCACCTCGAAGTCGAACTCGTTCATCCGCCGCTCGTATTGCGCCGGATCGACGATGCGCGAGGTCGCCTGGATGCCGAGAAGCCCGAGATTGGAATGGAAGGGCTGCGTGTGCGGCTGCAGGAAGCTCGCGAAATCGAGGAATTCGATGGTGAACGGCTCGCCCGACGGCAGGTGCAGCACGCTGCCGCGCCGCTCGCACCCGGCCTCGCGCAGGAGCTCGCTCGCGCGACGCAGAAGGGTGCGATCCTGACCCGATCCGTCGGAGACCGGCGGTGTCCAGGCCTCGCCGAAGACCTCGTCCGGCAGGCCGGCCCTGTAGGGCTCGAGCAGCGCGAGCTCGGCCTCCGACGGCGGTCCCTCGGCCTTCAGCTCCGAGTTCTCGAAGAACGACTGCATGCGTGCGTAGGACGAGAACATGATGTTCTCGTTCGTCCATTCGAAGTCGAAGGCGTAGATCAGCGCCTCGCGGATGCGCTTGTCCGAGAATTTCGGCAGGCGCGTATTGTACCACCAGCCCTGCGGCCCCTGCGGCACCGCGGTCGGGAGATTCTCGCGCACGACGCGGCCCTGGACGAAGGCCGGGAAGTCGTAGCCGCGCGCCCATTGCCGGGAGACGCTCTCCTCGTGATAGTTGAACTGCCCCGCCTTGAACCCCTCGAAGGCGACATCGCGGTCGCGGAAATACTCGTAGCGAATCCGATCGAAATTGATCAGGCCGACATTCACCGGCAGATCGGCGCCCCAATAATCCTCGACGCGCTCGAAGGTGATCGTCCGCCCCACCTCGAAGCGGCCCACGCGGTAGGGCCCCGAGCCGAGAGGCGGCTCCAGCGTCGAGGCGGTGAAGTCGCGCCCCTCCCAATAGGCCTTCGAGAAGATCGGCAGCGCCGCCACCGTGAGCGGGATGTCGCGGCTGCGCCCCTCGACGAAGCGGACCTCGACGAGATCGGGCCCGAGCGCCGTGGCGCTCTCGATCTGGCGCAGCAGCTGCGACAGGTTCGGATGGCCCTCGTTGCGCAGGATCGTGATGGAGAAGGCGACGTCCTCGGCAGTCAGCGGCGAGCCGTCGTGGAAGCGCGCCTGCGAGCGCAGGCGCCAGCGGAACACGAGCCCGTCGCGCGAGCGCGAGACGCTCTGCGCCACGAGACCGTAGAGCGCATCCGGCTCGTCGGCGGACCCCGACATCAGCGTGTCGTAGGTCGCGTCCATGCCCGCGGCGCCGTCGCCCTGCAGGACGTAGGTGTTGAGCGTATTGAAGGTGTTGAAGTTCTGGTTCAGGCCGATCTGGCGGATCTGCTGCGCGAACTCGCCGCCCTTCGGCGCCTGCGGGTTCACGTACGGGAAGTGCGCGAAGTCCGGCGGCATCTCGAGCGGACCGAAGAGCGACATGCCGTGGCGCTCGACGAAATCCTCGTCGGCGAGCCCCACCGCGCTCACCGCCTCCCACGCAGCCCGGGCGGCGCCGGGAAGCGCGAGCGCCCCGGCCACCGCCGCGACGCCCTGGAAGAGACCGCGGCGGGTGATCCCGCGGAGCCCCGTGCCGTTCCTCATCGTGCAGCCCCCGTCTCGCGCGCCTTCTCGGCGTCGTACCACCATACCGTCGGGAACGCCGCGCCGGCGTAGCGCGGCATCACCTCGGGATGGGAGAAGCGGTTCCAGCGCGCCGTGCGCTGCTCCGCGAGGAACCAGTGGGGAACGACGTAGTCGTTGTGCAGGAGCACGCGGTCGAGCGCGCGCGTCGTCGCCACCAGCTCCTCGCGCGTGTCCGCGCGCACGAGGCGCTCGATCAGCTCGTCGACGACCGGGTTCTCGATGCCGGCGTAGTTCTGAGATCCGGGCTTGTTCGCGGCGCGCGAGCCCCACATGTCGCGCTGCTCGTTGCCGGGAGACAGCGATTGCGGCCACAGCTGCGTGACGAGGTCGAAGTCGAAGGCGCGTAGGCGGTTCTGGTACTGCGCGCTGTCGACGATGCGCACGTCCAGCCGGATGCCGAGCCGCTCCAGCGCCTGGGCGTAGGGCAGCGCATAGCGCTCGTGCGAGGGCAGATCGAGCAGGAGCTCGATATCGAACGGCTCGCCGGTCTCGGCATGCACCCGCCGACCGCCCTCGACGACCCAGCCGGCCTCGCGCAGCAGGCGGTCGGCCTCGCGCAGGTTGGCGCGCCGTGCCTGCGGATCGCCGCTCGTGGGGTTGGTCCAGACCTCGGTGAAGACGCTGTCGGGGATGCGGCCGCGGTACGCCTCCAGGATCTCGAGCTCGCGGCCCTCCGGCAGGCCCGTCGCCGCGAGGTCCGTGCCCTCGAAGAACGAGTCGATGCGCTCGTAGGCGCCGAAGAAGATCGTCCGGTTGATGTCCTCGAAGTCGAAGGCGTAGTTCAGCGCCCGGCGCACCCGCTCGTCCCGGAAGCGCTCCTGGCGCAGGTTCGGCACGAAGGCCTGCATGCGGCCGGACGCGAGCATGGGGAAGCTCTCGAGCACCACCGCACCGCGCTGGCGGGCGGGGAAATCGTAGCCCTGCGCCCAGTCGCGCGCCGAGACCTCGACGCGGAAGTCGTAGGCGTCGCCCTTGAACGCCTCCAGCATCACCGACTCGTCGCGGAAGTACTCGTACCGGATCGTGTCGAAATTGTACGTGCCGACGTTCGTCGGGTGATCGACGGCCCAGGCATCGGGCACGCGCTCGTAGGTGATGCTGCGCCCGGGGCTGTAGTCGGCGAGCCGGTAGGGTCCCGAGCCGAGCGGCCGCTCGAGGCTCGTGCGGTCTGCGGCGCGGGCGGGATCGGTCCACCAGTGCTTCGGCAGCACCAGGAGCTGGCCCATGATCTTGGGCAGCTCCTTGTTGCCGGCGACCGCGAACCGGAAGGTCACCTCGCCCTCGGCGGTCTCCTCGGCCGCGACGACGTCGGCGTAGTAGCTCTGCATCATCGGGCTCGACGCCACGAGCGTCTCGAAGGACCAGATCACGTCCTGCGCGGTGATCGGCGCGCCGTCGTGCCAGCGTGCGTCCGGGTCGAGCCGGAAGGTGACGCTCGAATAGTCCTCCGGAAAGCGCATCGCCTCGGCGACGAGGCCGTAGTCGGTGAGCGGCTCGTCGAGGGAGGGCGTCATCAGCGTCTCGTAGACGAGCCCGAGTCCCGCCCCGAGATTGCCGCGCACGCCGGCCAGGATCACGTTGAAGTTGTCGAACGTGCCCATCGCGCCGAGGCGCGCGAGGCCGACCTTGGGAGCGTCCGGGTTGACGTAGTCGAAATGCGCGAAGCCGGGTTCGTACTTCGGCTCCCCGACGAGGGTCGCGGCGTGGCGCCAGTCGCCGGGATCGGCGGCGCTGCTGCCGGATGTCTGGGCCTGCGGCGCGAGCGGCGCACAGAGGCCGAGCGCGAGCACGGCGGCGGTCAGGAGGCGTCTCGTCAAGCGGTTCGTCCCTCGCGGTTCTCGTGAACGTCGATGCGAGTATGGTGAGAGCACGGGATGCTGTCCACATTCGGGACGTCGTCGCTTCGCATGGTGCTCGAAATCGTCGCACCCCACACGGCACGCGCGTGGGCGCCTGCGTCGCGGCGCGCGCGCCCACGGTCGCGATTGCATCCGCGGCCGCGCTCGCCAAATCATGGGGGCGGGCGAGCAGGGACCCGGTGGAGGGACGCGATGAGCGCGAGCGACGGCAAGCGGGGCGGGGCGGTGACCGGGCGCGGCGAGACGCGCCCCGGCGCGGCCGCGCGCCCGGGCGCGATCGACGCCTTCCTCGACGAGGCCCGCAGCCTCGCGCCGGCGCCGCCGCGGGAAGGCCGCGGGCGCCTCGTCTTCGCGCTCGACGCCACGATGAGCCGCCAGCCGACCTGGGACCTCGCCCGCGGCATGCAGGCGCAGATGTTCGAGACGGCCTCCGCGATCGGCGGGCTCGACGTGCAGCTCCTCTACTTCCGTGGCTTCGGCGAGTGCCGCGCCTCGCGCTGGGTCGGCGAGCCGAAGGCGCTCACCGGCCTGATGAGCGGCATCGAGGTCCGCGGCGGCCAGACCCAGATCGCGCGTGCCCTCGGGCACATCCGCAAGGAGGGCGAGGCCGACCGCGTCGACGCCTTCGTCTACGTGGGGGACGCCTTCGAGGACGAGATCGACACGGTGTGCGCCCGCGCCGGCGAGCTCGGGCTCCTCGGCGTCAAGGGCTTCGTCTTCCAGGAGGGCGGCGATCCGGGCGCCGAGCGCGCCTTCCGAGAGATCGCGCGGCTGACGGGCGGCGCCTGGGCGCGCTTCGACGCGGCGGCGCCCGGCACGCTCGCCGGCCTCTTGCGCGCGGCGGCGGCCTATGCGAGCGGCGGACGCGACGGCCTCGCGCGGCCTTCTCGCCGACATGGGTGGCGGAACGGGCGCCGGCGGGCGATGAGGAGGCGAGGCGTCGAGGACGGAGGCGGCGGGGCGCAGCGATGATCAACCTGATTTATGGGCTCGGCGCCGTCCTCGCCTTCTGGTGGCTGATGCGCGCCTTCGGGCGGGCGAACCCGAAGGACCTCTCGCGCCTCGTCAAGCGCGTGGGCGGCGGCGTGCTGATGGCGGTGTCGCTGCTGCTCGCCGTGCGCGGGCGCTTCGAGATGGCGATCCTGGTCAGCGGCTTCGGCGCGTGGCTGCTCGGCTGGAGCCTGCCGTGGGCGCGCGCCATCCCGGGGCTCGGCGGCGGGGGCGGGAGCGGGAGCAAGTCGACCGGCCAGGTCTCGCGCGTGCGCTCGGCGCTGCTCGAGATGGAGCTCTCCCACGACACCGGCGACATGGACGGCACCGTCCTCGCCGGGACGCTCGCGGGACGACGCCTCTCGCAGCTCGACGAGGCGGCGCTGAAGACGCTCTACCAGGAGGCGGCGTCGTCGGACCCCGACGGCGTGCGCCTTCTACAGGCGTATTTCGACCGCCGGTTTCCCGGATGGCGTCAGGACTCGCAGGGAGACGCCGACGCGGGGGCGGCTCGCGAGACGAAGCCTGGCGCGATGACGGAAGAGGAGGCCCACCAGATCCTGGGGCTTGAGCCGGGGGCGAATGCCGAGGCCGTTCGCCGCGCGCACCGGAGCCTGATGATGAAGCTCCACCCCGACCAGGGGGGCTCGACCTATCTCGCGGCCCGGGTGAACGAGGCCAAGGAAGTCCTTCTGAGCAGACATCGCTGATACTCCACGCGCGATGAACCTGACGACGGGTGAACGCTGGAAACGCCCTTCTTGCCGGTGGGTGGGAGGGTCGACGGAACGCGCGAGCGAACGGAGCACCCGCCGCCGACGGGCGGCGGGCTCACGTCCCGCGCGTCAGCTACGCACGGCGATGCAGTCGAAGCCCGCATTCTCAAGCCGGCGGCAGGCGTCGCGGGCCGTCTCCTTGTCCTCGAACCCGGTGAAGCGGGCGCGGAAGAGCGTGGCGCCGTTCGACTGCACCGCCTCGGTGAAGGGCGCGGCGGTGCGCAGCGGGCTGCCGGCGCGCGACTGGGCACGCTGGAGGAGGTCGAAGGCGGCGTCCTCCGTCGGCGTCGCGGCGATCTGGATCACCCACTCGGTGAGCGCGTAGGTGCGGGCGGGCGGCGTCGCGGCCTCGGGAATGGGGATCGTCGCGTCCGCGGAGGCGACGACGATCTCCTGCGTGAGGACCGCGGGCTCGGTGGCGCCCACCGGCGCGTCCGCGGCGACGGGAGCCTCCTCGCGCGTCGGCATCGGCGGGAGCGGCGCGGTGACCGTCGGCGCGGCGGTGGCGACGGCGACCGGCGCGGAAGCCGCGTCGGACACGGACGCGGTCTCGCGCACGTCCGGGATCGGGGCCGGCGGCAGCGGCACGCCGGCCGACGCGGGGTCGCGCACCGCGGCGAAGGCGCTCGCGGAGGCGGGGACCAGACCGCCGTCGGCGCGCAGCGAGCCCGGCGTCACGGTGGTGTCCCCCGCCGCCGTCGCGACCGCGGGACGCATGCGGGTGAGATCGAGCGGCTGGCCGGGAGCCGCGGAGGCGACGAGGACCGGCGGGTCGATGTCGGCGGGACGGGGCGGCGGCAGCGCGGCGAAGACCGTGCCGTTGGGCCCGACCATCATGGGCGTGCGGCGGTTGCCGGCGTAGGCGCGCGGCAGCCAGCGCTCCACGAGGCCCTCGACGATGCCGTCGCGATGCGCGCCCGACCGGCCACCCATCACGACCGTGACGATGTGGCGCCCGTTCGCCTTGGCGTTCGTCATCAGGTTGAAGCCCGAGGCGCGGATGAAGCCGGTCTTGATGCCGTCCACGCCCTCGACGCGCCCGAGCAGGCGATTGTGGTTGCGGTAGGTCTTGCCGGCGAAGCCGAAGCTGCGGCGCTGGAAGTAGCCGTAGTACTGCGGAAAGCGGTCCTGCACGGCCACCGCCAGCGTTGCCATGTCCCGCGCCGTCGTCACCTGCCCGTCGTTCGGCAGGCCGTGGGGGTTGCGGAACGTGGTGTTCGACATGCCGAGCTGGCGTGCGCGCTCGGTCATCTGGCGGGCGAAGTTCTCGACCGAGCCGCCGAGGTTCTCGGCCACCACGGCGGCGACGTCGTTCGCCGACTTCGTCACCAGCGCCAGGATCGCGTCCTCGACCTCGATCGTGGAGCCGGCGCGCACCCCGATCTTCGAGGGCGGCTCCGCGGCGGCGCGGGCGGAGACGCGCAGGGGCGAGTCGAGCTGCAGGCGCCCGGACTCGAGCTGCTCGAACAGCATGTAGAGCGTCATGACCTTGGTCAGCGAGGCGGGATAGCGCCGTGCGTCGGCGTTCTCCGCGTGGAGCACCTCGCCGGTCTTCACGTCCATCACGAACGCGGCGTAGGGCGGGCTGTAGGCGGCCTCGGCCCGGGGGGCATGGACAGTGAGAGCCGCGAGCCCGCACAGGAGCATCAACGCGAGCATCAGCCCGCGCTCGGCGAAAACGCTACGCTTTACCATCGAAGACCGTCCCCGTATCTCGGTCGTGAACTCGAACGTTGTCGGTCAGCCCATCCCCAGCGCGTGACTGGCGCGCCACGGTGTCAATGATGAGGCAACCGCGGTTACGGAGGGGTTAAGCCCGAGATCGGGTTTTCCGCGGATATGCTGCACCGCACAATAAACTTGACATCGATGTTGCAGTGCACATAATGAGGCATGTCGCGGACCGGTCCGCGGCGCGGGGCCGCCCTCACCTCCGGGTGCCGGGCGGCGCTCGATCACGGACATGCGAGACGCGGCGCGCACGCGCCGGAGGGACAAGACCATGATGAACCAGTTCGACGATTTCCAGAAGCTCGGCAAGGAGAACATGGACGCCACGATGAAGGCGCTCGGCGCGTTCTCGATGGGCGCCCAGCAGATCGCCGTCGAGTCGGCGGACTACGCCAAGAAGTCCTTCGAGCAGTCGACCGCGACGCTGGAGAAGCTCGTCGGTGCCAAGACGCTCGACAAGGCGATCGAGATCCAGACGGACTACGTCAAGTCGGCCTACGAGTCGATGGTGGCCCAGTCCAGCAAGATGGGCGAGCTCTACGCGAACCTCATGAAGGACGCGCTGAAGCCCGTCGAGGCCATGATGGCGAAGCCCGCCAAGTGATCTGACTGGACGCGACGGCGACCGCGCCGTCCCGCCAGCCTCGTCGAGACGCCCGGCCCCGCGGCCGGGCGTTTCGCGTTCGGGGACCGCATCCGCTAGGCTCCGCACCCCACCGCGACGGAGCCCTCGAATGCCGAACGACACCGCCCCCGACCTCGCCGCCATCCCGGTTCTCGTGAAGCGCCGCCTGCAGGCCGAGGTGATCGGGCCGATCTTCGCCGAGATGGTCGCGGCGCTGGGCGAGGCGCAGGCCTCCGCCATCCTCGACGCGGCGATCCGCAAGGCGGCCATCGCCGAGGGGGGCCGCTATGCCGAGGCGGCCGAGCGGGAGCGCGGCGGCACCTCCATGGCGGACTTCATCGCGCTCTACGAGAACTGGACGCGCGGCGGCGCGCTCGAGGTCGAGGTGCTGGAGGCGAGCGAGACGCGCTTCGACTTCGACGTCGTGCGCTGCCGCTACGCGGAGACCTACAAGGAGATGGGGCTCGGCGCCGTGGGGCACCTGCTCTCGTGCAATCGCGACGGCACGTTCTGCCAGGGCTACGACCCGCGCATCCGCATGGAGCGCGAGACCACGATCATGCAGGGCGCCCCCCGCTGCACCTTCCGCTACAGCTGGGTGGAGCCCGACGAGGACGCCGGAGCCTGAGCGGCGGCGCTCCGGTACGTCCTTCGTCGCGTGACCGCGCGCCGCGCTTGCAAGTCCTCGGCTCCGACCGAAGTCCTCGTCTCAGACCGAAGTCCTCGCCTCCGACCAAAGTGCGGATCACAGACGGGAACGCACGCGTTATGCTGCATCGCGAGAGATCGGGACGACCGCTCGCGACGACACGCCGAGCCTTCGAGGAGGTGCCGATGAACGCCATGCCCGCCATCGCCGAGACGCCCGGCTCCGACGATGCCGCCGCGGCCGATTTTCCCGCGCTGCTGCGCGGCGCCGCCAGCGCCGTCGACGCCATCCTCGCCGAGGCGACGGGACGCGTTCGTGCGCGCGTGATCGAGGGCGGCAAGGTCTCGGCGGCGCGGATGGAGGCCGAGCAGCACGCGACGCACGGCCTCGCATGGCTCGCGACCTACGCCCAGGCGATCCGCGAGATCGCCGCCTATGCCGAGCGGCTGTCCGCGGAGGGGCGCTTCGGCGAGACCGAGTCGCTGGTCAGCCGCGTCGCGGCCGGCGAGTACTGCGCGCAGGTGCTCGGCGGCATCCCGATGAGCCAGAGCGAGATCGTGCGGCTCCCCGCGCTCGGCCTCACCGCGACGGACGTCGCCGGGCTCGTGACGCCCGCGCTGGAGCAGCTCGTCGAGAGCGGCAACACGCCGCAGGCGCGGGCGCGGCTGGCGACCCTGATCCGCGAGGGCCAGGGCTCGGCCACCGTCGGCGATCCCGGGCTCGACGAGACGCTGGAGGCGATCCGCAGCGAGATGCGCCGCTTCTCGCAGGCCGAGGTCGAGCCGCATGCGCACGAATGGCACCTGGCGAACGCGTACATCCCGCTCGAGATCATCGAGAAGATGGCCGAGCTCGGCGTCTTCGGGCTCACGATCCCGGAGGAGTACGGCGGGCTCGGGCTCTCCAAGGTGTCGATGTGCGTCGTCTCCGAGGAGCTCTCGCGCGGCTACATCGGCGTCGGCTCGCTCGGCACCCGCTCGGAGATCGCGGCCGAGCTGATCCTGGGCGGCGGCACGGACGCGCAGAAGAGCCGCTTCCTGCCCGGCATCGCGTCCGGAGACATCCTGCCCACCGCCGTCTTCACCGAGCCGAACGTCGGCTCCGACCTCGCCTCCCTGCGCACCAAGGCGACGCTCGACGGCGAGGTCTGGCGGGTGAACGGCAACAAGACCTGGATCACCCACCCGGTCCGCGCCGACCTGATGACCATGCTGGTTCGCACCAAGCCGGAGGAGCCCGGCCACCGCGGCCTCTCGATCCTGCTCGGCGAGAAGCCGCGCGGGACGGACGCGGAGCCGTTCCCGGTGGAGGGCCTGTCGGGCGGCGAGATCGAGGTGCTCGGCTATCGCGGCATGAAGGAGTACGAGCTCGCCTTCTCCGACTTCGCGGTGCCGGCGGACAACCTCCTCGGCGGCGTCGAGGGCCAGGGCTTCAAGCAGCTGATGGCGACCTTCGAGTCGGCGCGCATCCAGACCGCGGCGCGCGCGGTCGGCGTGGCGCAGGCGGCGATGGACGTAGCGCTGCGCTACGCGGAGGATCGCGTGCAGTTCGGCAAGGCGCTGATCGACTTCCCCCGCGTCTCCGACAAGATCGCGCTGATGGCCGCCGAGATCCACGCGGCGCGGCAGGTCACCTACTTCTCGGCCCGCACCAAGGACGAGGACAAGCGCTGCGACCTCGAGGCCGGCATGGCCAAGCTGCTTGCCGCCCGCGTCGCCTGGTCGGCGGCGGACAACGCGCTCCAGATCCACGGCGGCAACGGCTTCGCGCTGGAATATCCGGTCAGCCGCATCCTGTGCGACGCGCGCATCCTGTCGATCTTCGAGGGCGCCGCCGAGATCCAGGCGCAGGTGATCGCCCGCCGGCTGGTGGACGCGGCGGGCTGAGCGGTCGACGCTCTGGTCTCTTCCAACGGCCGATCGTCTCGGAGGGGGCGGGGGTGCGGGGCGGGCAGGACTGTCTCGACACTCATGCCGCGCTTCGTCGGCCGATGAACCGCATCGACGGCGCGCCCCTTCCTGCACGCCCCACACCCCCCGCCCCTCTCCACGAGGGAGAGGGGAGTTCCCGAGGCAGACCGGGCGGGTCAATCGGAGCCCTTGGTGGTGCCCGTGTAGGACGGCGGGTCGGAGGCGGGGAAGCTCTCCTCCAGCGCCTCGTCGATCATCTCCTCCTGCTCCTCGCGGGTGTGCGGCTCGGGCCCGAGGCCCGCCTGCTCGCGCTTGGGCGCCGGCGCGCCCTCGGGCTTGGTGGGAGTCTCGGTGCTCTTCGTCTTCTGCGGATCGCTCATGGCCGGCCCCTTTCGCGGGTAACGGGATGACTCGACAACGCGCGGGGACCCGGTCGCGGTTTCGCACGATCTCGCGAGCGGGGCCACATGGCCTTCCGCGGCGTGCGCCGCGGGGCTAGTCTCGCGGGCATGAGACGCGCCATCGTCCTCGCCTGCGCGCTGTGCGCCCTCGCCTCCCCCGCTCCGGCGGGCGAGGCGGACGTGGTCGATATCACCGTGCCGCGGGAGGCGGGCGGCACCTGGCGCTTCGCGGTGACCGTCCGCCACGCGGACGAGGGCTGGGACCACTACGCCGACCGTTTCGAGATCGTCGGCCCGGACGGGACCGTCCTCGGCACGCGGGTGCTGGCCCATCCGCACGTAGACGAGCAGCCCTTCACCCGCGCGCTCTCCGGCGTCGCGATCCCGGACGACGTCGAGACCGTCACGGTGCGCGCGCACGACGGCGTGCACGGGTTCGGCGGGGAGACGCGCACGGTCGCGCTTCCCCGGTGAGCCGGGGCCTCAGCCGACCACCAGCCGCTCCATCGCCGCCCGCGTCTCGCCCTCGAACGCCACGGGCTTGCGCGTCGTCGCGTCGATCGTCACGCACACGCCCGAAGCCGTCGCCACGCGGCGGCTGCCGGCGAAGATCGCCTGCGAGAGCGTGAAGGAGGTGCGGCCGAGGCGCGACAGCCAGGTCGCGGTCTCGACCGTGCCGGGATAGTGCAGCTCGGCCTCGAAGGCGATCTCGAGCTTGACGATGACGAAGGCGACGCCTGCCCGCTCCGCCTGCGGCAGCCGCTCGCGCAAGTACGTGACGCGGCCCGACTCGCACAAGGTGGCGTAGACCACGTTGTTGACGTGGCCGAGGGAATCGCAATCGGAGAAGCGCAGCACGTCGCCGGCGATCGCGACGCGCGGGTCGGCGGCGAGCGCCGCGAGATCGGGCGTGTCGGTCATCGTGCCCGCCTCAGCCCAGGTTCAGCTCGCGGAAGAAGTCGTTGCCCTTGTCGTCGATGACGATGAAGGCGGGGAAGTTCTCCACCTCGATCTTCCAGATCGCCTCCATGCCGAGCTCGGGATATTCCAGCACCTCGACCTTGCGGATGCAGTCCTGCGCCAGGCGCGCGGCCGGGCCGCCGATCGAGCCGAGATAGAAGCCGCCGTGCTTCTGGCAGGCCTCGCGCACCTGGGCCGAGCGGTTGCCCTTTGCGAGCATGACCATGGACCCGCCCGCCGCCTGGAACTGGTCGACGAAGCTGTCCATCCGCCCGGCGGTGGTGGGGCCGAAGGAGCCCGAGGCGAAGCCCTCGGGCGTCTTCGCGGGACCGGCATAGTAGACCGGGTGGTTCTTGAGATAATCCGGCATCGGCTCGCCGGCCTCCAGCCGCTCGCGGATCTTCGAATGGGCGAGGTCGCGGGCCACCACGATCGGCCCGGTCAGCGACAGCCGGGTGCGGATCGGGTGCCGGCTCAGCGTCTCGAGGATCTCGGGCATCGGCCGGGTCAGGTCGATCTCGACGACCGCGCCGCCGAGCGAGGCCTCGTCGAGCTCGGGCAGGTACTTCGCCGGATTGGTCTCGAGCTCCTCGAGGAAGACGCCGTCCTTCGTGATCTTGCCGAGCGCCTGACGGTCGGCGGAGCAGGAGACGCCGAGCCCGATCGGCAGCGAGGCGCCGTGGCGCGGCAGACGGATCACCCGCACGTCGTGGCAGAAATACTTGCCGCCGAACTGCGCGCCGACGCCCAGCTGCTGGGTCATCGCATGGATCTCCGCCTCCATCGCGCGGTCGCGGAAGGCGTGGCCGGCTTCCGAGCCCTCGGTCGGCAGGCTGTCGAGGTAGCGCGTCGAGGCGAGCTTCACCGTCTTGAGCGTCTGCTCGGCGCTGGTGCCGCCGATCACCACCGCGAGGTGGTAGGGCGGGCAGGCGGAGGTGCCGAGCGTGAGGATCTTCTCCTTCAGGAAGGCCATCAGGCGATCCTTGGTGAGGAGCGAGGGCGTGCCCTGGTAGAGGAAGGTCTTGTTGGCCGAGCCGCCGCCCTTGGCGACGAAGAGGAACTTGTAGGCGTCCTCTCCCTCCGCGTAGATGTCGATCTGCGCCGGCAGGTTGTTGCGGGTGTTCTTCTCCTCGAACATCGACAGCGGCGCGAGCTGCGAGTAGCGCAGGTTGCGCTTCTCGTAGGCGCCGAGCACGCCCTCGGCGATGGCGTCCTCGTCGGAGCCGTCGGTCCAGACGAGCCGGCCCTTCTTGCCCATGACGATGGCCGTGCCGGTGTCCTGGCACATCGGCAGCACGCCGCCCGCGGCGATGTTGGCGTTCTTGAGGAGGTCGTAGGCGACGAAGCGGTCGTTCGCCGTCGCCTCGGGGTCGTCGAGGATGGCGGCGAGCTGCTTCAGGTGACCGGGGCGGAGCAGGTGGTTGATGTCCATGAAGGCCTGCTCGGCGAGCCGCCGGATGGCGTCGGACTCGACGACGAGGATCTCGCGATCGCCCATGCGCTCCACGCGCACGCCCTCGTCCGTCAGCTTGCGGTACGGGGTCTCGTCGGGGCCGAGGGGGAAGAGCGTGTTCCGGGATGCGGTCTGTGCGGCCATGGTCGTCCGTGTGTCTCGGCTCTGGCGTGCGTCGTACGGCCGGGCCGGCCGCGTCTCGCCATGCCGCGTCATAGAGCCTGGCCGTCGGGATTCCAAGCCGGAGCCGCGCCCATGACCCGACTCGATCGACGAAGGGGCACCAGACGACACCCCGTTGCGGCGCCCGCGCCGTCGCGCCCGCGCGGCGGTGGTGTAACGGAGCCGGATTGCCCGAGGAGCATGAACAGCACCATAATTCAGGGATGCTGCGGTTTCGCTATTCGGTTGCGCCCCATGGCCGTCGAGCTCGTCTTCTGGTTGGCCGTTCTGGCGGTCCCGCTCGGGACCCTGGCATGGAGCCTGTGGGACCACGAGATCCGCGGCGCGCTCGTGCCCTGGGCCGAGATCGACGCGCGCGCCGAGACGCTGCGCGCGCAGCACGGCCCTCGCGCGCTGGAGATCGCCGCCGCGAAGGAAGCGGCGGCCTGGGCCCGCGGCGACGCCCGCGAGCAGGGCATCTGGCGCCGCGTGCGCCGCCGGCTCGCGCGGGAGCGGCGGATCTAGCGCCCCCGCGCCGCCTGCGCCGTCACGATCCGCTCCGGCGTCACCGGCACCTCGCGCATCCGCAGGCCGGTCGCGTCGTACACGGCGTTGACGATCGCCGCCGCCACCCCGCACAGCGCGATCTCGGCGAGCCCCTTCACGCCGAGCGGGTTGAAGACCCGGTCGTCGCTCTCGACGAAGAAGGCTTCGAGCGCGCCGACGTCGGCGCAGACCGGCACCAGGTAGTCGGAGAGGTTCGCGTTCATCACGCGCCCGCAGTGCCGATCGAAGACGGCCTCCTCCGAGAGCGCCATCCCGATGCCCTGGACCATCCCGCCGATGCACTGCGAGCGGGCGAGCTTCGGGTTGACCACGCGCCCCACGTCGTACCCGCCGACGAGGCGGGCGACGCGCACCGTGCCGAGCTCCGGGTCGACGCGCACCTCGGCGAAGACCGCGCCGAAGGCGGCGCTCTCGTACTCCTGCGCTTCCTTCCCCGGGCTGGAGGCCCCCTCCGCGGCGGCGCTGTCGCGGCCCGAGCGTCGCAGCGCCGGCGTGAGATCGCCCTCCCCGTCCGCGCCGAGCGTCTCGCGCAGCGCGGCGCAGGCGTTCGCGACGGCGTTGCCCAGCGTCGCCATGGTGATCGAGCCGCCGTGGGCGGGCGCCGGCGGCAGGGCGCTGTCGCCGATCTCGACGCGCACCTGCTCGAGCGGCAGGCCGAGCGCGTCCGCGGCGACCTGGGAGAGCGCGGTGTAGGTGCCCGGCCCCATGTCCGAGGTCGCCGCCTGGATCATGGCGCCCCCGTTGGCGTAGAGCGTCACGCGGGCGCGCGCCTTCGCCCGATGCGCGGGATAGAAGGCGCTCGCCATGCCCGAGCCGATCCGCTCGCGGCCCGCCCGCCGCGCCTCGTCGGTGCGCGGTCGATCGGCCCAGCCGAAACGCGCCGCGGCCTGGTCCCAGCAGGCGGCGAGGGCGTTCGAGGACCACGGCTTGCCGCTGTCGGGATCGGTCTTGGCGAGGTTCGCCCGACGCAGCTCGAGCGGGTTCATGCCGAGCGCGTGCGCGAGCTCGTCCATCGCGGTCTCGAGGAACAGCTCCCCCGTCGCCGCGCCCGGCCCGCGCATCGGCGAGGGCGTGTTGACGTTCATGTCGAGGAGCCGATAGCGGGTCGCGACATTCGGGCAGGCGTAGAGCTGGCGGGCGGGGGTGAGCGTCGTCTCCGCGTATTCCTCGTAGGTCGAGGTCTGGCCGGTCGCCTCGTGCAGGATCGCGGTGAGACGCCCGTCGGGGAAGGCGCCGAGCCGCACGCGGCTCTCCGTGTGCGGACGGAAGCCCGTGTTGGTGAACAGCTGGCGGCGGGTCAGCGCCAGCCGCACCGGCCGTCCCACTCGCTCGGCCGCGAGCGCGGCGAGCGTGACGTGCGGCCAGGTGCGCAGGCCCGAGCCGAAGGCGCCGCCGACGAACGGGGAGATCACGCGGATGCGGTCCTCCGCGAGGCCGAAGACGTGGGCGATCTCGGTGCGCACGTTGTCGACCCATTGCGACTTGTCCCACAGCGTCAGCCGCCCGTCCTCGTCCCAGGCCGCGATGGTCGCGTGCGGCTCGATCGCCGCGTGCTGCTCGCGCGGCTGCACGAAGGGCACGTCGACCCGCACCGGAGCCTGCGCGAACGCACCCTCGGGGTCGCCGCGGCTCGTGTCGCCCGGACGCCCGGCCTTCGCGGTCGCCTCGCTCGGCGCGCGGGCATAGGCCACGTCGAACCGGGTGCGCGCGGCCGTGGGCGCGTAGTCGACGCGCACGAGGTCGGCGGCGGCGCGGGCCTGCTCCTCGCTCTGCGCCACCACGAGGGCGACC
The DNA here is from genome assembly GCF_000429045.1 of Salinarimonas rosea DSM 21201. Classification (GTDB taxonomy): domain Bacteria; phylum Pseudomonadota; class Alphaproteobacteria; order Rhizobiales; family Beijerinckiaceae; genus Salinarimonas; species Salinarimonas rosea. The sequence goes on along the minus strand of NZ_KE386841.1, from coordinate 147,626 downwards.
GGCTGGCCGTCGTAGCGCACGACGTCGTCCTGGAGCACGTGCAGACGCTCGCCCGCCTTCGGGTCGACGCCCGGGCGCGGGTCGCGCGGATGCCAGGGCAGGCGGCGCGTGGTCTCGTGGGTCATCACCGCGAGCACGCCCGGCGCGGCCTCGGCGGCGCGGGTGTCGATCGCGGCGATGCGTCCGGCGGGGACGCGCGCCTGCACGATCGAGGCGTGTGCGAGGTGCGGGATGTCGAAATCGGCGGCGTAGACGGCGGCCCCGGTCACCTTGGCCGGGCCGTCGACGCGCGAGACCGGGGAACCGACGAACGTCGTGGCAGGAGTCATGGGAGGCCTCCGGCGTCGGCGAGCGCGCGGGAGACGACCCGCGCCAGCAGGGGGATCTTTGCGGCGTTGCCGGCGAGCGGCCGCGCGCCCTCCGTGGCGGCCTCGCCCGCCTCGCGCGCGAGCACCGGGTCGAGCTCGCGCCCGATCAGCAGGGTCTCGACGTCCTCCGCCCGCCAGGGCTTGTGCGCGACGCCGCCGAGCGCGACGCGCGCGTCCTCGATCATCCCGTCGACCACCGCGAGCGAGACCGCCGCCGAGACGAGCGGCCATTCGAAGCTCGCGCGGTGGCGCAGCTTGGCGTAGGCCTGCGCCCATCCGGCCGCGCCGCGCGGGACGAATATCGCCGAGATCAGCTCGCCGGGCTCGAGATCGCTGTCGATCCAGGGCGTGTCGCCCGGCAGGGTGTGCAGCCGCTCCACCGGGATCGAGCGTTCGCCGGCGGGGCCGGCGACGAGGACCTCGGCGTCGAGCGCGAGGAGCGCCACCGCCAGGTCCGAGGCGTGCGTGGCGACGCAGGCCTCGCTCGCGCCGAAGAGCGCGGCGCGGGCATCCTCGCCGCGCAGCGCGCCGCAGCCGCTGCCGGGTTCGCGCTTGTTGCAGGACGAGACGCCGTCGCGGAAGTACAGGCAGCGCGTGCGCTGGAGCAGGTTGCCGCCCGTCGTCGCCATGTTGCGCACCATCGGCGAGGCTGTCTCCCCGAGCGCCGTCGCGAGGGCGGGATAGTGCGCGCGCACCTGGGGGTGGTCGGCGACGTCGGCGAGCTTGGCGAGCGCGCCGATGCGCATCCCGTCGATCGTGGTCGCGATCGAGGAGAACGGCAGGTCGGAGATGTCGACGATGCCGGCGGGACGCGCGATCCCGTCCTGGAGGAGCTGGACGAGATCGGTGCCGCCGGCGAGGAAGACCGTGTTCGGCTCGCCCGCGCCCTGCGCGATGGCGGCGGCGACGTCGTGGATCTTGCGATAGGCGAAGGGCTGCATCAGGCGCCTCCCTGTCCGGCACCGTCTCGCGCGTCGCGCGCGATCTCGTCCACGCCGGCGGCGGCGCGCAGGCGATCGTCGCCGCGCGTCGCGTCCGGCGCGGGCTCGATCCCGGTCGTGCGGCGCAGGGCCGCGAGGATGTTCGGATAGGCGCCGCAGCGGCAGAGATTTCCGGAGAGCTCGTCGCGCAGGCTCGCATCGTCGCGGGCGCGCCCCTCGGCCATGAGGCCCACGCCCGACATGATCTGGCCGGGCGTGCAGTAGCCGCACTGGAAGGCGTCCGCGTCGAGGAACGCCTGCTGGAGCGGGTGGAGCCGCCCGCCGGCGGCGAGCCCCTCGATCGTCGTCACCTCGCGCCCGTCGCAGGCGACGGCCAGCGCGAGGCAGGACACGACGCGGCGCCCGTCGACCAGCACCGTGCAGGCGCCGCAGGAGCCGTGCTCGCAGCCCTTCTTCGCGCCGGTGAGCCGCAGGCGCTCCCGCAGCGTGTCGAGGAGCGTCGCCCGGGGATCGACCGCGAGGTCGTGCGCCTCGCCGTTGACGGTGAGCCGCACCGGGTGGGCGGCGGGCGGGACGCCTGGCGATGCGTCGTCTCGGGCCGAGTCTCGGGCGGGTGCTCGGACGGGTTCTCGGGCGGGCGCGCCTGCGCCGGTCGTCGTCTCGCTCACGCGGACCTCCGGGCTCGAGGGGAGTCGTGGTGCCAACGCCCGGCGCGGCGCGACGTTTCAGCGGGGCTCCTCGGTGAAGCCCGCCTCCCCCGGGTGGCCCGGCTCATCGGCGTCGTCCGGCGGCGCGAGGATGTCGACGAGCGCGCCGACCCGGCCGCCGGACTCGAGGTGCCGGCCCTCGTTCAGCATGGCCTCGTCGTTCTCGACCCAGGCCTGCGCCAGGGCGAGATCCTCCTTCGTGGCGCCGGTCGCGATGATCTGCGCGACCGTGATGTCGTCGATCGGCCCGGCCACGGCCCGGACCTCCTCGCGCGTGAGCGTGTCCGCCATCGTTTCCTCCCTCAGTACGCCGCGGCCCAGGGCCAGGCGAACACGATCCAGCCCAGCCAGACGAAGACGAAGAACAGGATCACGACGCCGAGGAGGGTGCCTGCCGGCGTGTAGCCCCAGCCGCGGCTGTAGGGCCAGGCGGGGACGACGGCGAGGAGGACGACGAGCAGAAGAAGCAGTATCCAGAAGCCGTACATGGGGCGATGCTCCCTGGTTCGGTGCTGCCTGCTCGTTGAACGGGCTCCAGCCGGCCGGCGTTCCCGCGTCGCCCGCTCCGATTCATCGGCCGGTCGTCTCGGGAGCGAGCCCTTCGGGAGCGCCCATGCGCATCGTCGTCGACACCAACGCCTTCGTCGCCGCCGGCTTCCATCCGGGGAGCGCCTCGGCGCGCATCCTGGCCGCGGCGCGCGACGGCGTACTCCGGTTCGTCTGGGACGACGACACGCGGGCGGAGACGCGGCGCGTCCTGACGCGCATCCCGCGCCTGCGCTGGGAAACCGTGGCGCCGCTGTTTCGCGCGGAGGGCCGCTTCGACGGCGGCACCGAGCCGTCCGCCTTCGGCATGGTCGAGGATCCCGCCGACCGCAAGTTCGCGGCGCTGGCGACCGCGGCCGGGGCGGTGCTCGTCACGAGCGACGACCACCTCCTCGCCCACGCGGGCACCCTGCCCTGCCCTGTGGAGACGCCGGGGGCCTTCGTGCGACGCCTCGAGGGCCGCGCCGGCCGGTGCTAGCGGATCCCGAGCCGCGCGCGGGCGTCCGGCTCGCCGAGGTCCCAGTAGAGCCCCGCCATCAGCGCCAGCCCCTCGCGGGCGATCGAGACCGGCAGATGCTCGTTCGGCGCGTGCTGAGAGCAGCCCGGGTAGGAATGCGGCACCCACACGGTCGGCATGCCCAGCAGATCGGCGAAGACGTCGTTGGGCAGCGAGCCGCCGAGGTTGGGCAGGATCGCGGGCGGTGCGCCCGTCGTGCGTGCGAGGCTGTCCGCGCAGAACGCCACCGCCGGGTGGTCCGGGTCGGTGCGGGTCGCCGGGAAGACCTCCTCGCGGGCGCGCGAGACCGCCACGCGCGAGAAGCCGTTCGCGTCGAGATGGCGGCGCAGCGCCGGGACGACGGCGTCGGGATCGACGCCGACGGGAAAGCGCAGCTGGCCCCGCGCCCAGGCGCGGCCGGGGATGGCGTTCACCGGCGCCTCCGGCACGCCGGCATGCAGCGCGAGGATCTCGAAGGAGGACCAGGCGAACACGCGCTCGGCCGGGGTCAGCCCCGGCTCGCCCCACCAGGGATCGAGCACGGGCCCGCCCGGCTGCTGCGCCGGCACGATGTCGGCGAGGGCGCGGCGCACCGCCTCCGGCACGGCGCCCGGCGTCCATTCCGGGATCCGGATCGCCCCCGTCGGACCGGTGATCGAGGCGAGCGCGTGGGCGAGCTCGATGGCGGGATTGGCGAGAAGGCCGCCGAAGTTCCCCGAGTGATGCGCCCCCTCCCGCGCCTCCACCACGAAGTCGATCGGGTAGCCGCCGCGCGCGCCCAGGAACAGCGTCGGGCGCTCCTTGGACAGCCGCGGCCCGTCGGAGGCGACGAGCAGATCGGCGGCGAGCGCGTCAGCGTGATCGCGCGCGACCTCGCGCAGCCCCGGCGAGCCGATCTCCTCGCCCATCTCGATGAGGAAGGTCGCGTTGAAGCCGAGCCGGCCGCGGGTCTCCAGCACGGCGGCGAGCGCCGCCATGTCGATCGCATGCTGCCCCTTGTTGTCCGCCGTCCCGCGGCCCCAGTAGGCGCCGTCCCGCTCGGTCAGCGTCCAGGGCGACAGGCCCTCGCGCCACTGCGCGTCCTGCCCGCGCACGACATCCCCGTGCCCGTAGCCGAGCACGGTCGGCAGGTCCGAGCCCTCCCGGCGGCGCGCGATCAGGAAGGGCGCGGGTCCGGCGGGATGGCGCACGATCGCGACCTCGAACCCCATCGCCGCGAAGGCGGGGCCGAGCGCCTCGGCGAGGTACGCCTCGAGCGCCGCGCCGCGCGCGGGGTTCTGGCTCTCGGTCGGCATCGCCACGAGCCGGGCCAGGGTCGCGGCGAAGGCGCCGCCGTCGAGATGGGCGACGGCGCGGGCGATGGCGTCGGGGCGGCCGGCGGTGGGCGTGCGGTCGGAGGTCATCCCGCCACGTTACTCCGCCGTGCCGGCGAAGGGGAGCGGGGCGGGATCGCGATTGCAGGCGATGCGGATGGGCGAAAGACCCGCTCCCGTATTGCAAAGCTCGTGCCCAACGCCGGATTCCGGGTCGCCCGCACCTCGGGAGCGGTGCGTTTTCGGGCCGTGATCGCCGGGATCGAGCGGCTTCGCCGATCCTGAAGCGGCGCAGCGGTCGAGAGCCGCGCGCGGCGCGAGCCGGCGCTCCCTATGCGTGCGTGTGCACCCTCCCGTGTCCCCACGGCCATAGCCGCGCCCCGGTCGCTCCCCTAAAAGGCGGGTCCAACGCGAAAGATCCCCCATGACGCCCGCGACCGACGCGCTTTCCGCCGCGCCGCCCTCGGGCCAGGGGGCCTGGCGGCGCGAGATTGTCGCGACGCTCGGGCTCTCCTGGCCGCTGATCCTCACCAACGTCGCGCAGACGTCGCTGCAGGCGACGGACGTGCTGATGCTTTCCTGGCTGTCGCCCGAGGCGCTCGCCGCCGGCGCGCTCGGCTCGAACCTGATGTTCGTCTGCTTCATCGCGGGCGTCGGCCTGTTCAGCGCCGTCTCCGCGATGATCGCCGCCGAGCGCGGCCGCAAGCGCCACGCGGTGCGCGAAGTGCGCCGGACCGTGCGCCAGGGCTTCTGGGCGAGCGCGCTCCTCGTCGTCCCCGCCTGGCTGATGCTGTGGAATGCCCGCACCGTGCTCGGCTGGCTCGGGCAGGACCCGGTGCTCGCCGAGATGGCGGCTGAATACGCGCGCGCCGTGATGTGGTGCCTGCTGCCGGCCTATCTCTATCTGACGCTTCGCAACTTCGTCGCCGCGCTCGAGCGTCCGCTGCTCGCCCTCGGGGTCGGCATCGCCGCCATCGGGGTCAACGCGGCGCTGAACTGGGCGCTGATCTTCGGCAATTGGGGCGCGCCGGCGCTCGGCCTGACCGGCGCCGGCTGGGCCACCACCATCACCAACGTGTTCCTGTTCGGCGCGCTGGCGCTCCTCGTCCTGGTCGATCGGCGGGCGCGGCGCTACCGCGTCTTCGGCCGCTTCTGGCGCGCCGACTGGCCGCGCTTCGTCCAGCTCTGGCGGCTCGGCCTGCCGATCGCGGCGATCGTGCTGTTCGAGGTGACGATCTTCTCCGCCGCCGTCTTCCTGATGGGGCTGATCTCCACGGAGGCGCTCGCCGCACACCAGATCGCGATCCAGATCGCCTCGCTCTCCTTCATGGTCCCGCTCGGCATCTCGATGGCGGTGACGGTGCGCGTCGGCCTCGCCTACGGCGCGGGCGACCACGCCGCCATCACGCGCGCCGGCTGGATCGCGTTCGCCATGGGCGTGGGCTTCATGGCGTGCATGGGCCTCGTGATGATCGGCGCGCCGCGCCTGCTCATCTCGGCCTTCCTCGACGTCGACGATCCCGCGAACGCCGTCGTGGTCTCGCTCGCCGTGTCGTATCTCGCGCTCGCCGCCCTCTTCCAGGTGGTCGACGGGGCGCAGGCGGTGACGGCGGGGATGCTGCGCGGCCTGCACGACACCCGTGTGCCGATGTTCCTGGCGCTCACCGGCTACTGGCTGTTCGGCATGCCGCTGGCCGTCGGGCTCGGCTTCTGGGCCGGTCTCGAAGGCGTCGGCATCTGGATCGGCCTCGCGGGAGGGCTCGCGCTCACCGCCGTGCTGCTGGTGTGGCGCTGGGTCGGGCGGGAACGGCTGGGCCTGCTGCCGGCGCCTCGTGCGTGACGCCGGGACGAGCGCGCGCTTGCCTCCGTCGGCGCGCGGCTCCCATAGTGCGAGAGTTACCCCGGAGACCCGCCCCGCCATGCCCGACGCCCCCGCCCCTCTCGACCTCTCGACCCTGCGCGGGGAGATCGATCGGCTCGATGCCGAGATGCACGCGCTCCTCATCCAGCGCGGGGCGATCATCGAGGAGCTGATCGCGGTCAAGAAGACGAGCGAGTCGGGCTCCGCCTTCCGGCCCGGGCGCGAGAGCGCGGTGATGAAGGCGATCGCCGAGCGCCACCGGGGCATCCTGCCGCTCGACACGGTCGAATCGATCTGGCGCGTGATCATCGGCACGTTCACGTTCGTCCAGGCGCCCTATTCCGTGCATGCGGACGTCTCCGGCGGGGACGCGCCGATGCGCGATTCGGCGCGCTTCCACTTCGGCTTCACCGTGCCCTACGTGCCCCACGAGGGCGCGCCGGCGGTGATCGCCGCGGTCGAGGGCTCGCGCGGGGACCTCGGGATCTTCCGCATCGACCAGGGCGCCTCCGCCGGGGCCTGGTGGCGACGGCTCGCGGCACCGCAGGCGCCCAAGATCATCGCGCGCCTGCCCTTCATCGAGCGCCCCGGCCACCCCGCGGGCACGCCGGTCTACGTCGTCTCGAAGCCGCTCGCCGATGCCGCCGTGCGCGAGGTCGTGCTCTACGCCGTGCGCGTCGAGCGCTGGCGCGACGCCGCCGCCGAGGGCATCGCCACGCTCGGCGGCGAGATCGTGTGCACGACCGGTCTCGCGGGCGAGCTCTCGACGCTCGTCGCGGTGCCGGGCCGGGTCGAGGCGTCGGACCTCGTCGCCGCACTGGAGGCGAGCCGCGCGCCGGTGTCCGAGATCGTCGAGGTCGGGAGCCACGCGGCGCGCCTGCACCTGGACGACGTCGCCGCCCGCGCCGCCGCCGCATCCCGGGCCGCGATATCTTAGCACGTGAAATCGTGGCCGCGATGCGCTAGGACGGGCCGCCCGGCGCCCGGCCGGGCGCCCGCACGCCGTCGCCGAGGCCAGACGAGGCCCCTCATGCCGTCCCCCATGACGTCTTCCATGCCCTCCGCCACCGACACCCTCGCGCCCGTGGAGCCCCCGCGGCCGCTCGGCCGCCCGGAGCCCCGGCCCGGCGTCCTGGCGATCGAGGCCTACGTGCCGGGCAAGAGCGCGGTGCCGCCCGGCGTGACGCCCTACAAGCTGTCCTCGAACGAGAACCCCTTCGGCGCCTCGCCGAAGGCGCTGGAGGCCGCGCAGGCCGCGCTGGGCAAGCTCGCGCTCTACCCGGACGGCGCGGCGACCGCCCTGCGGGCGGCGATCGCCCGCAAGTACGGGCTCGACGCCAAGCGCATCGTCGTCGGCAACGGCTCGGACGAGCTGCTCGAGATGCTGGCGCAGGCCTATATCGGGCCCGGCGACGAGGGCGTGTTCAGCGCCCACGGATTCCTGGTCTACCGCATCGCGATCCTGACCGCCGGCGGCACCCCGGTGGTCGCGCCCGAGCGCGCCTACACGACCGACGTCGACGCGATCCTGGAGCGGGTGACCCCGCGCACCAAGGTCGTGTTCCTCGCCAACCCCAACAACCCGACGGGCACCTACCTGCCCTTCGACGAGATCCGCCGCCTGCACGCGGCGCTGCCGCCCTCGGTGCTGCTCGTGCTCGACGCGGCTTATGCGGAGTACGTGCGCCGCAACGACTACGGCTCGGGCCTCGAGCTCGCGCTCACCGCCGAGAACGTGGTGATGACGCGCACCTTCTCGAAGGTCTACGGGCTCGCGGCGCTGCGCCTCGGCTGGATGGTCGGTCCCGCCCACGTGGTCGACGCGCTCGAGCGCATCCGCCCGCCCTTCAACGTCAATTCGGCCGCGCTCGCGGCGGGTGCGGCGGCGATCGAGGACGAGGCCTTCGTCGCCGCCTCCGTCGCCCACAACGAGGCCTGGGCCGAGATCCTGGTGCGCGAGATCGAGGCGCTCGGGCTCGCGGTCACGCCGAGCGTGGCGAACTTCCTGATGATCCACTTCCCCGAGACCCCCGGCCGCACGGCGACGGAGGCGGACGCCTTCCTCACCGCGCGCGGGCTCGTGCTGCGGCGCATCGAGAGCTACGGCCTGCCGAACGCCCTGCGCCTGTCGATCGGCACCGAGGCCGCGAACCGGCTCGTGATCGCCGCGCTGAGCGACTTCCTGGCGGGACGCGATCCGGAGGCACGCGATGCCTGAGCGGCTGGGCCCGCCCCGCGAGACTCCGCTGTTTCGCCGTCTCGCCCTCGTCGGGCTCGGGCTGATCGGCTCCTCGATCGCGCATGCGGCGCGACGCCAGAACCTCGCCGGCACGATCGTCGCCGCCGACGCGGACGCGGACGTGCGGGAGCGGGCGCAGGTGCTCGGCCTCGCGGACGCGGTCCATGCGGACGCCGCCGAGGCGGCGCGCGGGGCGGACTGCGTCGTCCTGTGCGTGCCGGTGGGCGCCTGCGGGGTCGTGGCGGCGGCCATCGCTCCCGTGCTCGAGCCTGGCTGCATCGTCTCGGACGTCGGCTCGGTGAAGGGCGCGGTCATGGCCGCGGTCGCCCCGCACCTGCCCCCCGGCGTGCACTTCGTGCCGGCGCATCCCGTCGCCGGCACCGAGCAATCCGGCCCCGAGGCGGGCTTCGCCACGCTCTTCGTCAACCGCTGGGCGATCCTCACGCCCGCCGAGGGCACCGATCCCGAGGCGATCGCGCGCACGCGCGCCTTCTGGGAGGGGATGGGCTCGGAGGTCGAGATCATGTCGGCGCCCCACCACGACCTCGTGCTCGCCATCACGAGCCACGTGCCGCATCTGATAGCCTACAACATCGTGGGCACCGCGGCCGACCTCGAGCAGGTCACGCGATCCGAGGTGATCAAGTTCTCCGCCGGCGGCTTTCGCGACTTCACCCGCATCGCCGCCTCGGACCCGACGATGTGGCGTGACGTCTTCCTCAACAACAAGGAGGCCGTCCTGGAGATGCTCGGCCGCTTCAACGAGGATCTCTCGGCGCTCGCCCGCGCCATCCGCTGGGACGACGGCGAGACGCTGCACGCCCTCTTCAGCCGCACCCGCACGATCCGCCGCGGCATCGTCTCGGAAGGCCAGGACGCGCCGGCGCCGGACTTCGGGCGGCCGCGGGAGTGACCCCCTCGCCCGGCAACGAGGCCCCAATGACCCGCCGCCCCGATCCCATCGCGCTCACCGTCCTCACCGGCTTCCTCGGCGCGGGCAAGACGACGCTGCTCAACCGGCTGCTGCAGGACCCGGACCTCGCGAACACGGTGGTGATCGTCAACGAGTTCGGCGAGGTCGGGCTCGATCATCTCTTCGTGGAGACCGTCGACGAGGGCATGGTGCTGCTCTCGGCGGGGTGCCTGTGCTGCACGATCCGCGGCGACCTCGTCGCCACGCTGGAGGACCTGCTGCGCAAGCGCGACAACGGCCGCATCCAGCCCTTCCGGCGCGTGATCATCGAGACGACCGGCCTCGCCGACCCGGCGCCGATCCTCCACGCGGTGCTCTACCACCCCTATCTCTCGCTGCGCTACGTGGTCGAGGGCGTCGTCACCGTGGTGGATGCGGTGAACGGCGCGGCGACGCTCGACGCGCACGAGGAGGCGGTGCGCCAGGCCGCGGTGGCGGACGAGATCGTGATCACCAAGGGCGACCTCGCCGACGAGGCGGCGAAGGCCGCGCTCCGGGCCCGCCTCGCGGCGCTCGCCCCGGGGGCGCGGCTGCACGAGGCCGTCGACGGGGCCATCCCCGCGCGGGAGATCGTCGGGCGCGGCCTGTTCGACCTCGCCGCGAAGCCGGGGAACGTGGTCGCCTGGCTCTCGGCGGAGGGCGTCGCCGAGGCCGAGGCGAAGGCGCACGCCGCCCAGCACGCCGGCGACCACCACCATCGTCACGGCCATGACCACGACGATGACCACGACCACGGTCACCAGGACCACCGTCACCACCACCGCCACGACCCGAACCGCCACGACGCCGCGATCCGTGCCTTCTGCCTGACGGCGGACGAGCCGGTGCCGCAGCGCGCGCTCGACCTCTTCCTCGACATGCTGCGGGCGACGCAGGGGCCGAAGCTCCTGCGCATGAAGGGCATCGTCGCGCTCGCCGAGAGCCCGGAGAAGCCCGTCGTGATCCACGGCGTCCAGCACGTGCTGCACGTGCCGGCGGTACTCGACGCCTGGCCGAGCGCGGACCGGCGTACGCGCATCGTGCTGATCGTCGAGGGCCTCGAGAAGAGCTGGGTGGAGAGCCTGTGGGCCGCCTTCCGGTCGCAGCCGGCGATCGACACGCCGGACCGGGCGGCGCTCGCCGAGAACCCTCTGGGCCTCCTGCCGGGCATGCGCCCGAAGCGGTGAGGGCCGGGTGGAGCGGGCTCCGCCCGCTGCGCTCAGTCCTCCCGCTCTCGGTCCTCCCGCTCTCGGTCCTCCCGCGCGAGGCTGTCCTTGAGCGCCGACACACGCGCGTTGAGGTCGCGCAGCGCCTCCGGCGAGAGCCCCGTCGCGGCCACGATCCGCGCCGGCACGTGCGCCGCACGGGCCTCCATCGCGCGACCCGCCTCCGTGAGCGAGACGATCACCTGACGCTCGTCCCGAGGGCTGCGGGTGCGGCGCACGAGACCCGCCGTCTCCATGCGCTTGAGCATCGGGGTGAGCGTGTTCGTGTCGAGCATCAGCCGGCGACCGATGGCACCGACGGGCTGCGCGTCCTCGTCCCACAGCGCCACGAGGACGACGTATTGCGGATAGGTGAGGCCGAGCGCGTCGAGCAGCGGCTGGTAGGCACGCGTCATCGCCCGCGAGGCCGCGTGCAGGCTCAGGCACAGCATGTGCTCGGTGCGCATCGTCACCCTCCTCGGCCCGACTTATATCGCGCACGATCTTGTCGCAAGGCCTTGCATCCCCTCGTGCGCTTCGATAAAGATCGTGCGCGATCGAATCGTAAGCGATGAGAAGGAGACGTCATGTCCATCGACACCAAGTACCGCATCTCCGCGACGGCGACGGGCGGCGGGCGCCAGGGCCACGTGCGCACCGAGGACGGCGCGATCGCCTTCGACCTAACGCCGCCCAAGGCGCTCGGCGGAACGGGCGAGGGCAAGAACCCCGAGCAGCTCTTCGCCGCCGGCTACGCCGCCTGCTATCTCGGCGCCATGCGCTTCGCGACGACGCAGGACAACAGCCTCGCCCGCGTTCCCGACGATGCGTCCGTCACCGCGACGGTGGGCATCGGGCCGCGCAGCGACAAGGGCTTCGGCCTGACGGTGGAGCTGGCGGTGAGCCTGCCGGGCGTCGAGCGCGCCGAGGCGGAGCGCGTCGCCGAGGCCGGCCACCGCATCTGCCCCTATTCGCACGCCACGCAGGGCAACATCGCGGTCACGACGACGATCGCGTGATCGCAGCCGGCCTCGCCTGTCGGTGTGGATGGGGGAAGAACGGGTCCGGGGGCCGAAGCCCCCGGTTCTGTTTCCACGCTTACCCTAGCGCATCGAAGTCACGCCGCGAGGCGCACCTCGGAAGTGGCAACGTTGTCGTTGGCACTTGTGGTTTTGCACTATCAAGGCCGTAGCTCAGCCTAATCGCAGCCTAGCCTTTACCGCGCCCAATCGATCCTGGTTCGCCCCCAGCGGCAACGCACGTCGGCGCTTCGCCGTCACGTGCGTTCCTGGTGGAGGCGTCGGGAGTCGCACCCGAGTCTTGAACGCCTATTCCGCTCTGCCTCTACGATCATAGCCGGGTTGCCCCGACAGACCCGAGATAAGCGTGCGAGAGCCGGCGCGCAAGACCCCCGCCGACGTGCGCGCCCGCCCCGGTGCAGGAACCATCCCCCGTGCCGATGCGTCGGGAGCCCGATGAGATCCGAACGCAGCGGGGCGCCGCCATGAGCCAGCTCGACCTGACCCTCGCCGTCGCGGCGGGCGTCGTCCTCCTCCTGGGCGTCGCCTCGCGGCTGCTGAAACGCAGCCCGTTCCAGGAATCGCTCGTCGCGGTGCTCGTCGGGCTCGCCGTCGGCCCGTTCGCGCTCGGCCTGATCGACGTCGCCGCCTGGGGCGAGGAGCCGCGGGTGCTCGAGCAGGCGGCGCGCTTCACGCTCGCGATCGGCCTGATGGGCGTCGCGCTGCGGCTCGACAAGGCCGGCCTGCGGCGGCTCGGGCGGCCGATCGGCTGGCTCCTGACCGCCGGCATGCTGGGCATGTGGCTCGCCTCCTCCGCCCTGGCCGCCTGGCTGCTCGGGCTCTCCGTCTGGACCGCGCTCCTCGTCGGCGCCGTGATCACCCCGACGGACCCGGTCGTCGCCTCGTCCATCGTCACCGGCGACTTCGCCAAGTCGCACCTCCCCGAGCGCGTCCGCGATACGGTCTCGGCGGAAAGCGGGGCGAACGACGGGCTCGCCTATCTCTTCGTGACGCTGCCGATCGTGGTGCTGTCGGCGGACGTCGCCGACCCGCTGCGCCGCTTCGTCGTCGAGCGGCTGCTCGTCGGGGTCGGGCTCGCCGTGATCGTCGGCGTCGGCGTCGGCTGGCTCGCCGCCTCGCTCCTCGCGCGGGCCAAGCGCCACGGGCTGATCGAGTCGCATTCGCTGCTGACCTACACGGTCGCGCTCTCGCTGCTCACGCTGGGGCTCGCCGCCCTCGCCCGGGCCGACGCCCTGATCAGCGTGTTCCTGGCGGGGCTGGTCTTCAACCTGCGCTCGGACATCACGCAGCAGCACCAGGAGGAGAACATCCAGGAGGCCGTGAACAAGCTGTTCACGCTGCCGATGTTCGTGATCCTCGGCGCGGCCCTGCCGCTCGACGCGTGGGCGGCCATCGGCTGGCCGCTCCTCGCCTTCGTCGTGGCGGTCCTGGCGCTGCGCCGGCCGCTCGTCCTCGCGGCGCTGGCGCCGGTGCTGAAGCGGCCGCTCGTTCCTCGCGACGTCGCCTTCCTGGGCTGGTTCGGCCCGATCGGCGTCGCCGCGATCTACTACGCCGCCTATTGCTGGCACCACCTCGACGACCCGACCGCCTGGCACGCCGCGAGCGCGGCGATCTTCGCCTCGATCATCGCCCACGGAGCGACGACGTCGGGGCTGACGCGGGCCTATGCGCGGCGGGAGGAGAGGTCGCCCGGAGCCGGCGGGCGGGGCTAGCGGGACGCCGTCCGCCTCGTTCGCGGGAAGCGCGGCGGAGGATGTCTCCGCCGCGATCCGCTCCCGCACGGCGATCGCCTCGGGCAGCCCTCGGCCAACGGCTCTACACTCGCCCTTAACCGCGGTCGGTCACCTACTCGGAACAGAAGTGGCTTCGCAGCGGCCGGACCCGCCGCGGCGCGAGAGTGGCAAATCCATGCGGCTGATCGTCGGCACAATCGTCGTCTTCGCCTGCGTCCTCGGCGGCTACGCGGCGATGGGAGGCAAGCTCTACGTCCTCTGGCAGCCGTTCGAGTTCGTCATCATCCTCGGTGCGGCGATCGGAGCCTTCATCATCGGCAACACCGGGCCGGTGCTCAAGGCCGTACCTGCCGTGTTCGGCACGCTGATGCGGGGGCCGAAGTACAAGCAGGCCGCCTACGTCGAGCTCCTGGCGATGCAGTTCGCCCTCTACAGGCTGGTGCAGCAGAAAGGTGTGCTCGCGATCGAGCAGCACATCGAGGATCCGGCGAACTCGACGCTGTTCAACGCCTTCCCGACGTTCGCATCGAACCATCACGCGGTCGAGTTCGTCTGCGACTACATGCGCATGGTGTCGCTGGGCGTCGACAACGTTCACGAGATCGACAATCTCATGGACGCGGAGCTGGAGACGCACCACCAGGAGCAGGAGCGCGTCGTCTCGGCCGTGCAGTCGGTCGCCGACGCGACGCCGGCGCTCGGGATCGTCGCCGCCGTGCTCGGCGTGATCAAGACGATGGGGTCGATCACCGAGCCGCCCGAGGTTCTGGGGCACCTGATCGGCGGTGCACTGGTCGGAACCTTCTTCGGCGTCTTCGTCGCCTACGGCTTCTTCGGGCCCATGGCGCAGTCCCTGCGGATCATCTTCGAGGCGGAGTCCAAGTACTACCTGTCGCTGAAGGCGGGCCTCCTGGCCCATATCGCCGGCCAGCCGCCGGTGATGGCGGTGGAATTCGCCCGCAAGGCCCTGATGAGCGAGGTTCGCCCGACCTTCAACGAAGTGGAAGCGGCGACGTCCAACCTGCCCGCCACGACCTGACCCGATCTCGACCAGGAAGCCGATGGCCAAGTCGAACCAGCCGATCATCGTCAAGAAGGTCAAGAAGGCCGCGCACGCACACCATGGCGGCGCCTGGAAGATCGCCTATGCGGACTTCGTCACCGCCATGATGGCGTTCTTCCTGCTGATGTGGCTCATCAACATGACGACGCAGGAGCAGAAGATCGGCCTGGCGGACTATTTCGCCCCGGAGGCTCTGAGCCCGAGCACCAGCGGCGCCGGCGGCGTCCTGAACGGCAATGCCTTGGACGACTCGGGCAACCAGTCGTCGGGCTCCGAGGCCGAGGCGATCCGGCGCGCCCTCTCGTCGCCCGGCGATGCGGCGACGGGCGACACCGGGCGGGAGGGCGGAGCGCAGGACCGCAGCAGCGACACCCGGTCCAGCCGCCCGACGGCCGACATGCAGGCCCTCCACAGCGCCGCGGCGAGCATCCGGCAGGCGCTGCAGGACATGCCGGAGATCGCCGAGCTCTCGCGCAACCTCGTGATCGAGCCGACGCCGGACGGTCTCGACATCTCGCTCGTCGACCAGGACGGGCGGGCGATGTTCCCCGAGGATTCGATCTACCCCTACGATCGCACCCGCCTCGTGCTCGAGGCGATCGCGCCGACGATCCGGCAGATGCCGAACCGCATCGCGGTGCGCGGCCACACGTCCGCGACGCGGCCGGGCGCGCAGACCACGATCGATCTCTGGAGCCTCACCGCAGGGCGGGCCCTCGCCGTGCGCGAGATCCTCTCCGGGGCGGGGCTGCCGAACCAGCGCTTCGAGTCGGTGACCGGCCGCGCCGACACCGAGCCCGCCTTCCCCGACAATCCCTACATCGCGCCGAACCGACGGGTGACGATCACGCTGCTCAGCGAGGAGCCGCCGCTGCCCCCGGGCTTCTCGCCCTGACGGCGAGGCGCGTCGGCGGGCAGCCGAGGGCTCGGACTCGTCCGAGCCTCTGTGGAAGTCCTGTTCTGTAGGGGTGATGGTGCCCAGGGGCGGAATCGAACCACCGACACTGCGATTTTCAGTCGCATGCTCTACCAACTGAGCTACCTGGGCGCTCCGGACGATGCCGTCCGTGTTGGTGGAGGGGATATAGCCAGAGGCGCCGCGGGGCGCAACCGGTTTTTCGGTGACGCGCCGAATTCTCGACCGGCCGGCGCCGGCCCCCTACTCGGCGTGCACCTGTGCCGTGATTCCCAGCCGCGCGAGCTCGCGCAGCGCCTCGCGGCGAGCCGCCTCCTTGTCGCCGCCGTCGGCGGGGACGATCGCGATCTCGAGCGACCCCGTCTGGCGCGCTTCCGCCGCGTTGGAGCGGAAGGACGCGATCCGGCCCTCGCGCACCATGCCGTTCAGCACCCGGTTGACGTCGCCCCAGGATCTCACCGCAGCCTCCTCGTGTTCGTCCGCGGCGTCGCTCGCCGCGACCCGATAACGCACGGGAGAGGCGTCGCGTTTCAGCACGACGCCCGAGCACGCCCGCTCACGCGCCGATGCTCGCCCACGCCGCCACCATGGCGACGAAGAGCGCGAGCGAGACGACCTCCATCGCGGTCTCGGCGGTGGCGCGCAGAGGCAGGCGGGCACGGCGGGTGAGAATCACGAGACGGGACATGACGGCCTCCCAGGGTGGGGCACGGCGGTGTTCTCCGCCGCGCTTCGACCGTTCCATTCTGTTCCATCTTCGTTCGGAACAAAAGTTCTCTCTTCGTACGCTCTGCTGTCAAGGTTAACGGACAGACCGGAACGCTCTGTTCCGTCAAGCCTCGAACACCATGCGGAATCTGTGAATTACGCCCCGGCGGGCGGCAGCGCGAGCTCGACGACACGCCCGTCGCGGATGGAGACGCAGCGGTCCATCCGCCGGGCGAGCTCGTGATTGTGCGTGGCGATCACGGCGGCGAGGCCCGAGGCGCGAACGAGCGAGACGAGCGTCTGGAAGACGTGGGCGGAGGTCTGCGGATCGAGGTTGCCGGTCGGCTCGTCGGCGAGGAGCACGCGCGGGGCGTTGGCGACCGCACGCGCGAGCGCGACGCGCTGCTGCTCGCCACCCGACAGCTCCGCCGGGCGGTGCGAAAGCCGGTCGGCGAGGCCGAGGAAGGCGAGGAGCTCGCGCGCGCGCTCCCGCGCCTCGGCCTTGCGCAGGCCGCGGATGATCTGCGGCATGACGACGTTCTCGAGCGCGGAGAACTCGGGCAGCAGGTGGTGGAACTGGTAGACGAAGCCGATCTCCTCGCGCCGCAGCCGGGTGCGGCCGGCATCGTCCATGTGCGCCGTCGGCTCGCCGCCGACGTAGACCTCGCCGTCGTCGGGGCGCTCGAGCAGGCCCGCGACGTGGAGCAGCGTCGACTTGCCGGTGCCCGACGGCGCCACGAGCGCGACGATTTCGCCCGGCCAGACGGCGAAGTCGACGCTCTTGAGGATCTCGAGCCGCCCCTCGCGCTGGGGATACCAGCGCGCCACCCGGCTCAGGAAGAGCGCAGGCACCTCGCCCTCGCTCGCGGTCCCGGTCTCGGCCTTCGTCTCGGCGTCCATGCGGCTCATCCGTAGCGCAGGGCTTCGACGGGATCGAGGCGCGCCGCCCGCCAGGAGGGATAGAGGGTCGCGAGCAGCGACAGCGCCATCGCCATCGCGAGCACCGCCCCGACCTCGGCCCAGTCGATCTCGGCGGGGATCTCCGACAGGAAGCGCACCGTCGGGTCCCAGAGCGTCTGGTTGGTGATGCGGGCGATCACGTCCTGGATCGCCTGGATGTTGAGCGTGAACACGACGCCGAGCGCGAGGCCGGCGATGGTGCCGACGATGCCGATGGAGGCGCCGGTGATCAGGAACACCCGCATGACCGAGCCGCGCGTCGCCCCCATCGTGCGCAGGATGGCGATGTCGGCGGACTTGTCCTTCACGAGCATGATCAGCCCGGACACGATGTTGAGCGCCGCCACGAGCACGATCAGCGTGAGGATGATGAACATGACGTTGCGCTCGACCTGCAGCGCCGAGAAGAAGCTCGAATTGCGCTGCGTCCAGTCGGAGAGGAAGATCGGCCGCTCGACCGCCCCCTCGATCGCCGCCCGCGCCGCGCCGACCGCCTCCGCGTCGTCCAGGAAGACCTCCACCACGGTGACGTCCCCGGCGCGGTTGAAGTAGGCCTGCGCCTCCTCGAGCGGCATGTAGACGAAGGCCGAATCGAACTCGGTCATGCCGATCTCGTAGATCGCCGCGATCGGATAGGCCTTGATCCGCGGCGCGGTGCCGAAGGGCGTCGTCGCGCCGCGCGGCGAGATCAGCGTGATCGTGTCGCCCGGCAAGAGGCCGAGCGAGCTCGCCAGCCGCGCGCCGACGGCGACGCCCTCGCCTTCGGCGAAGGTCTCGAGCGAGCCGCCGACGATGTTGCCGGCGATCTGGTCGAGCCCGGCGAGGTCCTGCGGGCGCACGCCGCGCACGAGCACGCCGCCGCCCTGCACGGAGGAGGAGGCGAAGGCCTGGCCCTCCACCGTGGGCACCGCGCGCACCACGCCCGGCAGGGCCTCGACGGTCCGGGCGACCTCGGCGAAATCCGTCAGCGGCCGGTCGATCGGGGCGATGAAGACGTGGCCGTTCATGCCGACGATCTTGGAGAGCAGCTCGTTGCGAAAGCCGTTCATCACCGACAGCACGATGATCAGCGTCGCGACGCCGAGCATGATGCCGATGAAGGAGAACCCCGCGATCACCGAGACGAAGCCCTCGCGCCGCCGGGTGCGCAGGTAGCGCCCGGCGAGCATCCACTCGAAGCCCGAGAAGGGTCGCGTCCCACCCGCGTCGGCCATCGCCCGCTCCGCCCTCAACGTCCCGTCAGCCGCGGGACGACGTCGGCGATGGCGAGGAGCTCGCGCTCGCCCGTGCGCCGGCGCTTGAGCTCGATCTTGCCCTCGGCGAGGCTCTTGGGACCGACGATCACCTGCCAGGGCAGGCCGATCAGGTCGGCCGTCGCGAACTTCGCGCCGGGACGATCGTCCCGGTCGTCGTAGAGCACGGAGAGGCCCGCCGCCTGGAGGTCGCGGTAGAGGCCCTCGCAGGCCGCGTCCACCGCGGAGTCGCCGGCCTTCAGGCTGAGCAGCGCCACGTCGAAGGGGGCGATCGCGTCCGGCCAGACGATGCCCGCCTCGTCGTGGCCCGCCTCGATGGCGGCGGCCGCGACGCGGGACGGCCCGACGCCGTAGGAGCCCATGTGCACCGGGTGCTCGCGCCCGTCCGGCCCGGTGACGACGGCGCGCATCGGCTCGGAATACTTCGTGCCGAAATAGAAGATGTGCCCGACCTCGATGCCGCGCGCCGCCACGCGCCTGTCGGCGGGCACCTGCGCCCAGGCGGCCTCGTCGTGCTTCTCGTCGGTGGAGGCGTAGAGCGAGGTCCAGCGGTCGACGATCGCCTGGAGACCGGCGACGTCCTCGAAGTCGGTGTCCGCCGGCGGCGTGTCGAAGCCGAGGTAGTCCGTGTGGCAGAACACCTCGCTCTCGCCGGTCTCGGCGAGGATGATGAACTCGTGGGAGAGGTTGCCGCCGATCGGGCCCGTGTCGGCCTGCATCGGGATCGACTTCAGCCCCAGGCGCGCGAAGGTGCGCAGGTAGGCCACGAACATCCGGTTGTAGGCGTGGCGCGCCGACGCCTCGTCGAGGTCGAACGAGTAGGCGTCCTTCATCAGGAACTCGCGCGAGCGCATCGTGCCGAAGCGCGGGCGGATCTCGTCGCGGAACTTCCACTGGATGTGGTAGAGGTTGAGCGGCAGGTCCTTGTAGGAGCGCACGTAGGAACGGAAGATGTCGGTGACCATCTCCTCGTTCGTCGGCCCGTAGAGCATGTCGCGCTCGTGCCGGTCCCTGATCCGCAGCATCTCGGCGCCGTAGGCGTCGTAGCGCCCGCTCTCGCGCCACAGGTCGGCGGACTGGATCGTCGGCATCAGGATCTCGATCGCGCCCGCCCGGTCCTGCTCCTCGCGCACGATGCCGCTGATCCGGTCGAGCACGCGCTTGCCGATCGGCAGCCAGGAGAAGATGCCGGCGGATTGCTGGCGCACCAGGCCGGCGCGCAGCATCAGGCGGTGTGAGACGATCTCCGCCTCGCGCGGGGTCTCCTTGAGGGTGGGCAGGAAATAGCGGGAAAGACGCATGTCGTCCTCGGGCGTGGGCGCGGCGCGCAGCGGGCGGGCTCGCCGCACCGTCGCGCGTGTCGCACACAATACGGATGCGCGCCCGATGACAAGGCCACCCGATGCTTTTCGTCGTCGGTGCCACATCGGTGGCGGTTCCATGGCCGCTGCCGCGAGAATGCCCATATGCGAAAAGCGACGGCACACGATGCACAAGGACGTGACAAAGACGTAACGACGCGCTAAGAAGCCCCCACCAAGACACGCTGTCTCGACGTGTTCGAGGGGTGCGGCCCAAGTCTGGGAGGAAACGAGGCACAAGCCCGCGGGCGTCAACCGCTACCGGGCGTCGGTTCGTGAGAGACCGGCCAAAATCTCGAAAACGAGAGAACCTCCCCGAGCAAGGCGCGAGCCTTGCTTTTTTCTTTTTGGGCGACCACGCCCGTCCGGATCCTCCCGCGCTCGTCTCGCTGCCGACGTCCGCGTCGAGGCGCGCCGCACGGAAGCGACGCGCCGCGACGCGGGATCACACTGCCTCGACGAGAACCCTGCTTCGCGGCGGCACCGCGGGGGCGAGGGGCGCCGCCAGCTCCCGGGGCGCATGCACGATCCCGTGCACGAGGCTGCGGGCCTGGGCGGCGGCGTGGCGGGCGTTGATCTCGAGGGCGCTCGTGAAGAAGTGCACTCCAGCCGTCAGCTCGCCGAGGGCGGAGATCGCGAGGCCCTCCGTTCCGTCCGCCTCGATCAGCCGCCCGCTCTCCGGCACGACGTCGAGACCGCCGTGACGGTGGGGACGTGCGAGGCCGCGCGCGAGGATGTTGCCGACGAGCCGCGAGTCGAGGCGGCGCGGATCGCGCGGCGAGCCGTAGGCGCAGACCACCGCGTCGAAGGCCTCCGCCGCGCCGTCGCGCCCGATTCGCAGCGAGAAGCCGCCCCCCTCCCCCGGCGCGACCACGCTCTCGCCGGAACGGAACGCGAGCCGCCCGGCCCAGCCCGCCGCGAGCAGCCGCCGCGCGTTCTCGACCGGGATCGAGACGCGGTAGGCCATCCAGGCGGCCTGGAAGCGTGCGAGGAAGAGCGAGCGCTCCTCCTCGGGCAGCGCCCGCCAGAGCATGTCGACGAGCCCGTTCGTCGCATATAGCACCGCCTGCCAGGGCCGCGGGTGGGCCGCGGCGGCGATCTCCGCCTCGAGGAAGGCGAGCGGGTCCGGCGGCGGCTCGGGCGGGAAGCTCGCGCCCTCGACGCGCCGGCCGCCGCCGGCCAGCTCGATCTCGTCCTCGACCCAGCGCACGAGCTCGGCCAGGCGCACGCGCCCGTGGCGGGCGAGATGGGCCGCGATCGTCTCCTGCGTGAGGATGCGCGGCTTGTAGCGCCCCTGCGTCCCGCGCACCGCCGGCAGGTACCCCGACCGCGAGATCATTGTCAGCGGCCCGTCGTGGCCGGTCGACAGGAGGCCGAGCGCCACATCGATCGCCGAGAGGCGCGCCCCGACGATGGCCACCGAGGCATCGCGCGGGATGCGATGCGCGAGGCGCCGGATCGGGTAGGGATTGGCGAAGAAGCCCGGCAGGCGCTCGACCGCGTCCTCCTCGCGGGCCTGGAGGTTGCCGCAGGAGAGCACGACCCGATCCGCCCGGATGGCGAGCGCAGTGTCGGTGTGCACCACGACGCGCCCCTCGGGCGTCGGCTCGAGATCTGTCGCCTCGGCGGTGACCGGCACGAGGGTGCCGCCGATGCGCATCAGCTCGCCGGCGAGCTCGCCCATCATGCACTCGAGGTAGAGCCCGAAGAGCGGGCGCGGAACGAAGGTCTGGGCGTCGACGACGAGGCCCGGGAACTCGTGCCGCCAGGCTGCCTCGTTCTCCTGCAGCCAGGAGAAGAAGTGCCCCGGGCGCTTGGGGAAGGGCGTGATGAAGCCCGCCCGCGTGTTGAGGAGGTTCGTCGCGAGGTCGTCCTCGTAGGCGAGGCCGCGCCCGCGCAGGCGTCGCGTCTCGATCAAGTAGACGACCAGGCGGGGGCAGTCCGGCTCCGCCCGCGCCTCGTCGACGAGGGAGTCGAGCAAGGACAAGGCCGTCGCCCCGGCGCCGATTACGGCGATCACGCATTCCTTCATGTAACCCTCCGTGTTTGCCGAATTATTGAAACCCAATGCTGTACATAAAATAACTGCAGATTAATTTATTCGATCCATAAGCGGCAGTCACTCGGCTTGCGAAAATGGTTCTGCTGCACGTAAACGAAAGAATCGGCCGCCGTTTCCGACCGCTTCTTTCGCCTCTACGTTGCTCGATTGCAGGTGGATCAATGGAACAGGGCCGGATCCATCGTCTTCAGCTCTTGCCCGATGACGATGCCCGCCTCGATCTGCTCGACGATGTCGCGGCGCACGTCGATGCCGGGCGCGACCTCCGTCAGCCGGAGGCAGCCATGGACCAGCTCGAACACCGCCCGCTCCGTGACGAACGTGACCTGTCGTCCGTCGCTCTCCGCCAGCGGGCCGTTGAAGCTGATCGTGTCGAGCCGCCGCAGCAGCTTGCGCGTGCGTCCCTCGCGGCGGATCGCCAGACGCCCGGCGCCGGCCTCCACCTCGAGCCCCTCGGCGGTGAGCGATCCGCAGAAGACGACGCGCTTGGCCGCGCCGGAGATGTTGGCGAAGCCGCCGATGCCGGGCATGCGGCCCTGGAAGCGGCTGACGTTGACGTTGCCCCGGCTGTCGGCCTCGGCGAAGCCGAGGAAGGCGATGTCGAGGCCGCCGCCGTCGTAGAGATCGAAGAGCGCGGCCTGGTCGATCTTGGCCTGCGGGTTCGCGGCGGCTCCGAAGGAGAGGCCGGAGGCCGGCACGCCGCCGAACTGGCCCGATTCGATGGTCAGCGTGAAGTCCCGCAGGCCCGCCTCGGCCGCCGCGCGCCCGATCTCGGCGGGGATGCCGATCCCCAGGTTGACGATCGCGCCGGGGTGGTGCGCGAGTTCGCGCGCGGCGCGCCGGGCGATGATCCGGCGCACGAGCGGCGAGAGCACCGCCTCGCCTTCGGGCGCGGCCTCCTCGCCGCCGACATAGGCGGGGTTGAAGGCCTCGGCCCAGGTCTGCATGTGGTCCTCGGGGTCGGCCACGACGATGTAGTCGACCAGGCAGCCCGGCACCGAGACCGCGTGCGGATCGAGGCGCGCGTCCGTCACATCCGCCACCTGGGCGATGACGATGCCGCCGGAATTGTGCGCGGCCTGGGCCTGGGACAGCGCGTCCTGGAAGGACACTTCCCGGTCCATGCAGATGTTGCCGTTGCGGTCCGCCCGCGTGCCTCGGATGATGGCGACGTCCGCCCTGAGCGCGGGGTAGAGCAGGTAGGATCGCCCCTGCATGCGCGTCTTGCGCACGAGGCCCCGGGCCGCGCGGGCGTTCATGCGCCCGCCTTCCTGGTCCGGATCGACGAACGTCTCGAGGCCCACCCGCGAGGCGATGCCGGGGAGCCTCGCCGCCATGGCGCGAAAGAGGTGGCTCACCACGCCCTGCGGCCAGTTGTGCGCCTCCAGCGCCTCGGCCTCGGCGAGCCGGCCGAGCTTCGGGGCGAAGCCCCAGAAGCCGCCGATGGCGCGGGAGACGAGGCCCTCCTGGGCCAGGTGGTTGAGCCCGCGCTCGCCCCGGTCGCCCGGCCCCGCCGCGAACAGCAGGGTGAGGTTCCGGGGCCGGCCCTCGGCGCGAAAGCGCGCGCCGAGGGCCTTGAGGACGGCTTCCGGGTTGCCGCAGCACCCGAAGCCCCCGGGGATGACCGTCGCCCCGTCGGGAACGAGGCCGGCCGCTTGCGTCGCGGTCACGATGCGCATGGTCCCGCTCCCTTTCTCCGGCGTGGCCGGTCAGTGCGCCGCGACGAGCGCGTTGGTGTCGACGGCGGGGGCCTGGTGGGTCGCCGCATGCTTGGCGAGCATCACCGGCTGCTCCCAGATGACGAGGAAGGTGCAGCCCTTTTCCGACCCGAGGGCGTGGCTGGAGCCGGGCGGGCAGATCTCGAGGGTGCCCGCGGGATGGCGCCCGGCGTCGTTGATGAGCTCGCCCTCGATCACGAAGATCAGCTCGTAGCCGGGGTGGATGTGGCGCTGGACCTGCGCGCCGGGCCGGTAGCGGACGATCGCCGCCGCGGGGCCGACCGGACCCGTGTCCGTCGTGTCGTAGAGGCGGTGGATCTCGACGCCCTCGCGGCCGGGCTGGTCGTAGGTCTCGAAGACCAGGTGATCGAGGCCGCCGGAGAGGATCTCGGAGATGATCTGGGGACCGCGCATGGGAGTGTTCCTTCGGTTCTCGGGACGCGCTCTGGCGCCGCCGCGGGGTGGATCGAACGATGAGGGATCGAGGAGGGTGTCCGGCGGTGCCCGAAGCGGGCCGGGCACCGGTGTCTCGGGCCGCGAGCCGAGGCTCGGGGCGAGGCGCCTCAGGCGACGGGGCGGGCGGCGGCCTCGGGCTCGGCCGCCGGGTCCACCACCTTCGGCGCGGTCGCGGCGGTCGCCTTCGGCATCGGCCTGTTGGCGAGCCACACGCCGAGCGAGGCGAGGCCGAAGCCGACCATGGCCAGAGGGGTGGGGATCTCGCCGAGCATGGCGGAGGCCATGATCTGGGTGACCGGCGGGATGAGGAAGAACAGGCTCGCGACCTTGGTCGCCTCGCCGCGGCGGATCATGAGGTAGAGCAGCATCAGCGCGCCGATGGAGTTCATCACCGCGAGCCAGACGACCGAGGCGATGAAGGCCGGTGTCCAGTCGATGACCATGCTCTCCGTGGTCCAGGCCGCGATCAGCATCACCACGGCGCCGATCGTCATCTGCACGAAGCCGGTGGTGCGCAGGTCGAACCCGCCGCAGAACTTCTTCTGGTAGAGCGTGCCGGCCGTAATGCCGAACAGCGCCGCGAGCGTGTAGGCGTAGCCGCCGAGCGCGGCCATGCCGACGCCGACCTTCTCGGCGAGGACGAACACGACCCCGAGGAGCCCGAGCGCGAGCCCGATCCATTGACGCCAGCCGACCCGCTCGCCGAGCAGGGGACCCGCAAGGAGGCCGACGACGACGGGCATCAGGCCGACGATCAGCGCCGACTGGCCGGCCGGCACGCCGGCCTTCATCCCGGCGTAGAGCCCGCCGAACTGCAGGGCCTGCATGAAGAAGCCGACGACGGCCATGTGGCCGAGCTGGCCGAGGCCGGACGGCATCGGCGTGCGGGTGGCCAGCGCGAAGGCCAGCATGATCAGGCCCGCCAGCGCGAAGCGCAGGAAGGTCATGGTGAAGGGCTCGGCGTAGAGGATGCCGATGGCGCCGCCGATGTAGCCCGAGCTCCACAGTACGATGAAGATCATCGGCAAGGAGGAGGCCTGGATCGAGGCGATGCGCGGGGTGGATTGCGTATTCACGGCTCGTCTCCCGTTTTCGGATGCGTGGAGCCTGCGCTCGCCGGAGCGAAAGCGAAAACGACTTCTCCCTATTCCGCACATGCATCGCGCTTATCGATCCGCCCGCGCCGCCCTACGCGCTTTCCCGCATTGCGGACGGCCGCCTGTTAGCCATGTATCGAGCGTGGCGGTAAAATCTTCCGTTGGTCGCTTCGTAGGCGGAGACTATGCGTCGGGTGAACATCGACACGCAGCTCCTGCGCAGCTTCGTCGCCGTCGTCGAGACGGGGGGCTTCGCCCGCGCCGCCGACACGCTGGCGATCACCCAGCCGGCGATGAGCCAGCAGATGAAGCGGCTCGAGGAGATGCTCGGGCGGCCGCTCTTCCGGCGCGAGGGGCGCAGCCTCGTCCTCACCGCGCAGGGCGAGCTGCTGCTCGGCTATGCGCGGCGCATGCTCGAGCTCAACGACGACCTCTATCGCCGCTTCGTCGAGGAGGAGCCGCGCGAGATCGTCAACCTCGGCATGCCCGAGCACTTCTCCGAGGCACTGCTGCCGCTCGTCATCGCAGCGGTGCACGAGCGCTACCCGAACGTCCAGCTCGTGGTGAAGGTGGGGCGCAGCCAGCCGCTGGCCGAGCAGGTCGACGACGGGCGCCTGCATCTCGCGCTCCTCGTCGGCGAGCCGCTCGAGGGCCCGGGGACGACGCGCCTGCAGGTCGCCCCGCTCGCCTGGTTCGGCGCGGAGGCCGGCGAGGCGGGAGCCGTGGGTGCGGACGTCGAGCGGGACCTGCCGCTCGTCCTCTTCCGCGCGCCCTGCGGCATTCGCCAGCTCGCGGTCGCGGCGCTCGAGCGCGAGGCCGTGCCGTGGCGCTGCGTGCACGAGAGCGAGGACCTCTCGGCGCTGCGCGCGGCGGTGCGCGTCAATCTGGGGCTCACCGTCCTGCCGAACTTCCAGGCCTATGCGGGCATCCGGCCGCTCGACGGCGTCGCCGGCCTGCCGCCGCTTCCCGACATCCCCGTGTCCCTGCGCCGCCGGCCGAGCTGGCGGCCGCGCTCGGCCCAGGGGCTCGACGCGCTCGTCGTCGAGCTGTGGGAATCCTTCCGCTCGGGGCCGGCCCTGCCGCAGCCGGCGCAGGCCCTGGCACCGGCGCCGGTGGAGATCGCCGCGCCGCCGCTCGGCCCCGCGCACTGAGCCTTCGCGGATCGAGGCGGCTCACGCCAGCAGGGCCAGCGCGACGAGGTCGCGCGCGCGCATGCCCACGTGCCCGCCGAGCGCCGCCGCACGGCCGTTGAGCGCGGAGACGATCCCCTCGTCCAGCGTCGAGCACGCCTCGCCGATCCGCGCGCTGGCCGCGGCGACGGTGGCGGCGGCGATGCCGCGCGCCTCGAGCGCCGGAAGCCGCGTGGTGCCGATGCCGCCGCCCGCGTCGTTGAACAGCGCCAGCCCGGCGTCCGCCTTGAGCGCGTTCATCGGGTCGCCGCCGAAGAGCGCCCCGTGCGAGCCCGTCACCACGACCGCGCCCCGATCCTCGACCGCCCGCACCAGCGCCGCGCTGTCGACGAGGACGAGCGGCCGGCGCGCGCCGGGCGGCGTCTCGACGCGGCGCGTCTCGTCGAGGGACGCGAACGGGCCGTCGGGCATCGGCGCCGCCGCGAGCCGCGCGGCCGCCTCGCGGCAAGCCATGCCCGGCGCGACCCCGAGCGCGGCGGCACGCGCATTGGCGTGCGAGACGACGCCGCGCGCGAGCGTGTCGGCGGCGTCCCCGATGTCGGCCGACGCCGCGGAGACCGTCGCCGCCGCCATGCCGGCGGCGTCGAGCCAGGCGAGGCCGCCGATGCCGGCCGCATCCTTGCCCACCCCCGCATCGTTGAGGATCACGGCCCGCACGCCGTCCCGCCGCGCGACGTAGGCCGCGTAGACGCCCCCGTGCGAGCCGCTCACGACGACCGCACCCGCCGCGCCCTCCGGCAGGCGGGTGATCGTGTCGGCGAGGAGGATCTCAGGCGACACGGTCGCCCTTCTTCACCTGGACCGCACGGCTGTCGGCGGCGGGAAGCATCTTCGCGGGATCGCGGGTGACGACGAGGTCGACGACGAAGGGCCCGTCCGTGTTCGCCAGGCCCTGCTTCAGCGCCGGAGCGAGCGCGTCCGGCGTCTCGACGCGCGCGCCCCTGCAGCCCATCGCCTCGGCGACGCGGGCGTAGTTCGTCTCCGCGAGATCGGACGACTGGTAGGCGCCCTCCCCGTACATCAGGTGCTGGAGCGCCTTCACGTACCCCGAGGCGGCGTTGTTGACGACGATGATCGTTACCGCGAGACCCATGCGCCGGGCGGTCTCGAGCTCGCCCAGCACCATGTTGAAGCCGCCGTCGCCGGTGATCGCCATCACCGGCCGCTCGGGCGCCGCGAGCTTCGCGCCCATCGCGCCGGGAAGCCCGTAGCCGATGGAGGCGAAGCCGCGATCGGGCAGGAAGCCCCGGCCCGCCTGCCTCTGGTCGAACAGCAGCCCGCCCCAATGCGCGGCGAAGCCGCCGTCGGCGACGAGGACGGCGTCGCCGGGCAGGAGGCGGTTGAGCTCGCCCATCAGGCGGCCCATGGAGACCGGCACCTCCGCGCTCTCGAGCCGCTCGCGCGCGCTCTCGCGCCACGCCGCCATGCGGGTGACGACCTGGTCGCCCCAGGCGGAGCGCGCCGGCGGCGGCGACTTGCCCGCGAGTGCGTCGTTCAACGCATTGATTCCGGCCTTCGCGTCGCCCCACAGCGCCACGGCGGCGGGATAGGTGCGGTCGATCTCCTCGGCCACGATGTCGAGATGGATCAGGGTCTTGCCCGGCGGCGGCACGGTATAGCGCTTCGTCGCGATCTCGCCGAGCTTGCAGCCGATGGCCAGCAGCACGTCCGCCTCGGCGATCATGCCGTTGGCGATGCGGTCGTAGCGCCCGAACAGCCCCGCCGAGAGGCGCGACGAGCAGGCGATCGCGCCCTTGCCGGACATCGTGTGCGCGACCGGGATCTGAAAGCGCTCGGCGAAAGCCTGGAGCGCGTGCGCCGCCCGCGAGATGTGGACGCCCCCGCCCGCGAGGATCAGCGGTCGCTCGGCGCCGGCCAGCAGCGCGGCGGCTTCCGCCAGCGCGTGCGCGTCGGGGCGCGCGCGGAGCGCCGGCGCCATCCGGTAGCGGGTGGCGGCGACGAGGCTCTCGGGATCGACGGCGAGCGTGTCGTGGCAGACGTCCTCGGGCACGATCAGCGCCACCGGCCCCGGCCGTCCGGTGGTCGCGACCGCGAAGGCACGGCGCACCAGCTCCGGCAGGCGGGCCGTCACCTCGACACGGATCAGCTCCTTCACCGCGGGGCGCAGGATCTCGGCCTGGCGGGCCTCCTGGGTCATGTTCTTCCAGGAGTGGGCGCGGTGCGTGTCGCCGACGATGGCGACGATGGGCGAGCCGGCGTTGAGCGCCTCCACGAGCCCCGTGACGAGGTTCGTCGCGCCCGGCCCGAGCGTCGCGTCGACGAGCCCGACGCGCCCCGAGACCTTGGCGTAGGCGTCCGCCGCGAAGGCGCCGCAGCGCTCGTCGTTGACGAGCGAGTGCGCGAGGCCGAGCCGGCGGCAGGCGTCGTAGAAGGGCAGGAGCTGGAAGCCCCCCATCCCGAAGGTCGGCCCCGCCCCGTGCGCCTGCAGCATCCGCGCGAGCACCTCGCCGCCGGTCATCTCGTTGGTCATCTCGGTTTGTCCTCCCGGTGGGCCGTGCGATGCGGGAAAGGGCGCGAAGCGAGGGACGCGACACTCTCCTTCCCTGTAGGGGAAGGTGGCGCCGCGCGAAGCGCGGTGACGGATGGGGCACGCCGGAGGCGTATTCGGCGCAGCCGAAACCGGGGCGCCATCGCCTGACGGCGGGCGGTGCATTTCCGCTTCGCGGAACGTGTCGCTTCGCGCCACGCCCCATCCGTCTCGGCTGCGCCGAGCCACCTTCCCCTACAGGGAAGGAGAAGGACTGGTCTCACCCGTTCGAGCATACGGGGACCGAGTAACGTCGCGCGCCGCATCTCAGCTCACCCGATACCCCAGCACGCGCGGGAGCCACAGCGCGATCTCGGGGAAAACGATCACCAGCACGAGCGCGACCACCATCGCGCCGACGAGCCAGAACACCCAGCGGAAGGTCGCCTCCATCGGCACGTTGGCGACCTTCGCCGTCACCATCAGGTTGACCGCGACGGGGGGCGTCACCTGGCCGATGGCGATGTTGATCGCCATGACGACGCCGAACCAGACCTGCGACCAGCCGAAGGTCTGCATCACCGGCACGAGGAGCGGCAGCGTGATGAGGAAGATCGACACCCCGTCGAGCACCATGCCGGCGAGCAGCAGCAGCGCCATGACGACGGCGAGCGTCACCCATTCGGAGGCGGAGAGCGCGATGATCAGGTCCGCCGCCGCGCGGAATGCGCCCATCGTCGAGCCGGCCCAGGCGAAGAGGCCCGCGAGCGAGATGATCAGCATGAGCACGCCCGAGATCTTCGCCGCGTCGACGAAGCAGCGGTAGACCTCGGCGAACCCCATCGTGCGGTAGAACAGCGTGCCGACGAAGAGCCCGTAGACGGCGGCGACGACCGCGGTCTCGGTGGGCGTGAACAGGCCCGAGCGCAGGCCGCCCAGGATGATGACGGGCGCCATCAGGCCCGGCAGCGCACGATAGAGGCTCTCCCAGAAGGGCGGCCGCGCGAAGCCTTCGTGGGCTCCGAAATCGTGCTTGCGCGAGAGGATCATGGTGGGCACCGCGATGGCGAGCCCCACCAAGAGGCCGGGAAAGAGGCCCGCGGCAAACAGCGCGCGCAGGTCCACGCCGGGCACCATGATCGCGTAGACGATGAGCGCGATCGAGGGCGGGATCAGGATCGCGGTCGCCGCCGAGGCGGCGATGACGGAGGCCGAGAAGGGCTTCGGATAGCCGGCCTTGAGCATGGACGGCACCATCACCGTCGCGACCGCCGCGGCGTCGGCGACGCCGGAGCCCGACATGCCGCCCATGATCAGGCAGACCAGGACCGCGACGAGCGCGAGCCCGCCCCGGCGCGGCCCGACGATCGCCTGCGCGAAGACGACGAGCCGCGTCGCGACCCCGGAGCGCTCGAACACCATGCCGGTGAGGATGAAGAGCGGGATGGCGATCAGCGGGTATTTCGCCACCGCGTTGTAGGTGTTCGTCCCCACCATCGCGAGCGCGGTGAGATCCAGCCCGACGACGATGCCGATGGCGCCGGCGATGCCCAGCGCCACGGCGATCGGCGTTCCGACGACGAGCAGCGCCGCGAAGGCGAGGAGCAGGATCAGGTTCGGGTCCATCAGCGCACCCGCCCGCGGAAGACCGCGATCGCCCGGCCGACGACGCGGCCGAGGATGGCGAGCGAGAGGAGCGGGAGCCAGATCGTATAGATCCAGGCCGGGTAGCCGAGACCCGGCGAGGTCTCCTCCCAGTACCACTCGTCATAGGTCACCTGCGCGCCGTAATAGACGACGAGCGCGAACATCGCCGTCGTGGCGAAGAGCGTCACCGCCTCGGCGAGGAGGCGCGCGCGCGGCCGCATCAGGTCGAGGAAGAAGGTGATGCGGATGTGCTCGTTCGTGGCGAAGGCGGCGGAGGCGCCGACGAAGGTCATGAACACGAGGAGGAAGACCGAGAACTCCTCCGTGAAGGCGAAGGAGACGTTCGTCAGGTAGCGCACGACCACGTTGCCGAACGAGATGGCGACGATGAGCGCCATGGCGAGTGCACCCAGCGCCTCCTCGATCCTCACCGGAACGCGCGCGTGCGGCGCGCGGCTCTCGGGCGGCTCGGTCCGGGTCGTGTCGCGGGCGTCGACGAGGGGGTCGTCGTCGGTGCTCATGCTCGGCTCGTCATCGTCCGCTCGTCATCGTCCGCTCGTCATGGCTCGTTTCTCCCTCCCTGCACGGCGGCCCCGTCCGTCCTTTAGGGGAAGGACGGGGCCGCCGCGCCGGCTCGGGATCACCGGTTGGCGATCGATTCCTCGGCCGTCCGCACGAGGTCGGCGCCGATCTGCTCCTTCCACTGCTCGTAGACCGGCCGCGTCGCGTCGACGAAGGCCTGGCGCTCCTCGTCGCCGAGGCGCACCACGGTGACGCCGTAGCCCTCGATCTCCTCGACCAGGCTCTGGTCGCCCTCGGTGAGGCCCTTGCGCGCCACCTCGATGCCGTGCGCGCCCGCATCGAGCGCGGCCTGCCGGACGATCTCCTGGTCCTCGGGCGTGAAGCTGTTCCAGACCTCCTGGTTGACGGCGAAGATCAGCGGATCGGCCACGTAGCGCCAGAGCGTCACGTTCGTCTGCCCGAGCTCGTGCATCTTCAGCACGGTGTAGATGGTCAGCGGGTTCTCCTGCCCGTCGACCGCACCGGTGGTCAGCGCCGGCTGGGCGTCGGCCCAGGACATCTGCGTCGGGTTGGCGCCGAGCGCCGTGAAGATGTCGTTGAAGATCGGCGAGCCGACCACGCGCATCTTCAGGCCCTGCATGTCGGCGGGCGTGCGGATCGGGCGCTGGGAGTTCGTCACCTCGCGAAAGCCGTTCTCGGCCCAGGCGAGTGGCACGACGCCGTTCTCCTCGATCAGCTCGAAGATGCGCTCGCCGACGGGGCCCTGGGTGAGCGCGTCGAGCGCGGCGTAGTCCGGCATCAGGAAGGGCAGCGCGAAGACGTTCATCTCGGGGATCTGCGGCGACCAGTTGATGGTCGAGCCCACCGCCATGTCGATGATGCCCCGGCGCATGGCCGTGAACTCGCGGGTCTGCTCGCCCTGGACGAGCTGCGCGCCGGGGTAGAGCTTCATGACGATCCGCCCGTCGGTGCGCTCGGCGACGAGGTCGGCCCAGCGCTGCGCCGCGATGCCCCAGGGGAAGGGCGGCGGCACCACGGTGGAGACGCGGTACTCGTCCTTGTAGTCCTGCGCCATCGACCCGCCGGCGAGCGGCAGGACGAGGGCGGCGGCCGCGGCGAGCACGGCGAGCGGCTTCCAGATGCGCATTGTCGTTCCTCCCTGTTGTCGTTTCCTCACGACGCGCGCGCCGCGGCGGGCGCGAGCATGGCTCGGGCCGCCGCGGCGATCGCGTCCGGCGTCACGCGCGCCGCATTCTCGAGCGGCGGCGCGTAGGCGATGGGGATGCGCGGCGCGCCGAGGCGGCGGACCGGCGCTCGCAGGCGATGATGCAGGTGCTCGGCGACGAAGGCGGCGATCTCCGCGCCGAAGCCGGCGACCGTGACCGCCTCGTGCACGACGAGGAGGCGCCCGGTCCGCTCCACGGAGGCGAGGACCGCGTCGCGGTCCCAGGGCCAGAGCGTGCGCAGGTCGATCACCTCCGCCTCGACGCCCTCCCCCGCCAGCGTCTCGGTCGCGGCGAGGCTGGTGCGGCGCATGGCGGACCACGTCACGATCGTCACGTCGCGCCCCGCGCGCGCGACGTCGGCGACGCCGAGCGGCACCAGGTGCTCGCCGTCCGGCACATCCCCCTCCGCCGCCCACAGGTCCTTGTGCTCGAGGTAGACGACCGGGTCGTCGGCGCGGATCGCGCTCTTGAGGAGCCCGAGATTGTCCGCGGGCGTCGCGGGCGCCACGACGACGAGGCCGGGCACGTGGGCGTACCAGGCCTCGAGCGACTGCGAATGCTGCGCGGCGGAGGAGCGCCACATGCCGATCGGCTGGCGTGCCACGAGGGGCACCGTCGCCTGCCCGCCGAACATGAAGCGCGCCTTCGCCGCCTGGTTGACCAGCTCGTCGGTGGCGCACAGGGCGAAGTCCGAGAAGCGCATCTCGACCACGGGCCGCGTGCCCGCCATCGCCGCGCCGACGGCGGCGCCCATGATGCAGGCCTCCGAGATCGGCGTGTCGGCGATGCGGGCGGCGCCGAAGCGCGCCTGCAGGCCTTTGTACTGCCCGAACACGCCGCCCCGGCCGAGGTCCTCGCCGAGCGCCCAGACGGACGGATCGCGTTCCATCTCCTCGGCGAGCGCGCGGGTCGAGGCCGCGAGGTAGGTCGTCGTCGCCATCTCTCCGCCCGCCTCCATCTCAGTACGCGCGCTCGGCGGGGTCGCCGACGTCCTGCACGTCGGCGAAGGCGGCGGCGAGGTCGGGCCAGGGGGCCGCCCGCGCATCGTCCAGCACGTCCGCCATCTCCGCCGCGGCCTCGGTGCGCGACGCCTCGAGCCGGGCGGGATCGACGCCCGCCTCGGCGAGCGCCGCGGCGAGCCGCGCGATCGGGTCGCGGGCGCGCCAGGCCTCGACCTCGGCGGCGTCGCGGTAGCCGGCGGCGTCCGCCGCCGTATGCCCGGTCATGCGATAGGTGCGCACGTGCAGGAGACGCGGCCCCTCCCCCGCCCGCACCGCGGCGATGGCGTCGCGCGCGGCGGCGTCGAGCCCGATCGCGTCGTTGCCGTCGAGGATCTGCGCGGGGATGCCGAGGCTCCGCGCGCGCGCCGCGGCCCCCTCCCCCGCCGTGAGGTCCGCCGTGCGCGTCGTCGCCGACCAGGCATTGTCCTCGCACACGAACAGGACGGGCAGGCGGAAGATCTTCGCCCAGTTGAGCCCCTCGAGGAACGGCCCGCGGTTGATCGCGCCGTCCCCGAAGAAGCACGCCACGATCTCGGGCCCGCCGCGCAGTGCGACGGCGTGCGCGGCGCCGACCGCGATGGGGATGTTGGCGCCCACCACGCCGTTCGCGCCGAGCATGCCCACGGAGAAGTCGGCGATGTGCATCGAGCCGCCCTTGCCGCCGCAGGTGCCGCCGGCGCGGCCGAGGAGCTCGCGCATCATGGCGCGGGCGTCGGCGCCCTTGGCGAGCGTGTGGCCGTGGCCGCGATGGGTCGAGAGGATGAGATCGCTGCGCGCGAGGTTGAGGCACACCGCGGCGGCGACCGCCTCCTGGCCGATCGAGGGATGGATCGCTCCGCGGACCAGCCCCTCGGAGAGCCCGCGCAGCGCCGCCTCCTCGAAGGCGCGGATGCGCCACATCGTGTCCAGATGCGCGGTGAGCCGCTCCCGGTCGAGGTTGCGCGCCGGCGGGCGCGCCTCGTCCGAGGCGGGGCTCACGCCCCCGCTCCCGCGGTCGATCTCCCAACCGATTCCTCGGCGCGAGCCGAGCGGCGGACGCCGCGCGGCCCGGCGACCCGCGTCGCCCCGCCCATGCCGTTCCTCCCGTTTCGCGTCGGGCGCGCCGCGGCGAGGCGGGCGCTCCGCGATCGCCTCTTGCGGGCGACGTTTCGCGAGCGTAGCGCTGTTCGTGCGCGGCGGGCAAGGCCCTCCGGCGTCTGCGAGAAATTGCATCCCCGGCGCGCGCGCGATCCTGTAGGATAGCCTCCACGCGCATCCCGCCGGTCCGCATTTCCGACGAACCGCATCCCGACGAACCACGGACACCCGATGACGAAGCACTACTGGATCCGCCCGGAGGCCGGGGCCACCCCCGCGAGCGGCATCGTCGACACCGTCAATTACGGCCGCGGCCGCCCCGGCCTGATCCCGCTGTGGGTCGGCGAGGGCGACCTGCCGACGCCGCCCTTCATCGCGGAGGCGGCGACGCGCTCGCTCGCCGCGGGCGAGACGTTCTACACCCACCAGCGCGGCATCCCGGAGCTGCGGGAGGCGATCGCGCGGCGCCAGGGGGCCCTGCTCGGCAAGGAGATCTCGCCCGAGCGCTTCTTCGTCACGGCAGGCGGCATGCACGCGGTCGAGATCGCCATGCGGCTCGTCGCGGGCGCCGGCGACGAGGTGATCGTCCCGACGCCCGCCTGGCCGAACTTCCGCGGCGCGCTGACCGCGAACGGTGCGAGCGTGGTCGAGGTGGCGCTCGAGCCGAGCGAGATCGGCTTCTCGCTCGACCTCGGTGCGCTCGAGGCGGCGATCGGCCCGCGCACGACGGCACTCGTCGTCAACTCGCCGGCGAACCCCACCGGCTGGACCGCGACCCGTGCGGAGCTCGCCGCCATCCTGGAGATCGCCCGCGCCCGCGACCTGTGGATCGTCGCCGACGAGATCTACCAGCGATTCGTCTGGGACGAGCGCGTGGCGGTCGGCACCCGCGCGGCCTCGTTCCACGACGTGATGCGCGCGGACGAGAAGATCCTGTTCGTGCAGACGCTGTCGAAGAACTACGCCATGACCGGCTGGCGAATCGGCTGGCTGGAGGCGCCCGCCGAGCTCGGCCGCACGATCGAGAACCTGGTGCAGTTCTCGTCCTCCGGCTCGCCCGTCTTCGTCCAGCGCGGGGCCATCGCCGCGCTCGACCACGGCGAGGGCTTCGTCGCCCACCAGATCGCGCGCGCCAAGCGCGGGCGCGAGATCGTGGCCGACGCGCTCGCGCCGCTCAACACCGTGCGCTTCGCCCCGCCGCCGGGTGCCTTCTACGCCTTCTTCGCCTTGCCCGGCACCGAATCCGCCGCCCTCGCCCGGCGCGTGATCGACGAGGCGAATGTCGGCCTCGCCCCCGGCAGCGCCTTCGGTGCGAGCGGCGAGGGCGGCCTGCGGCTGTGCTTCGCACGCAAGGATACCGACCTCGTCACGGCCATGGAGCGGCTCGTGCCGGTGCTGCGCGGGTAGCAGGCCGCGGGCTCTCCCCAGCCCGTACGCATTATTCCGGAGGTTTGTCT
Organism: Salinarimonas rosea DSM 21201; assembly: GCF_000429045.1. Taxonomy (GTDB): domain Bacteria; phylum Pseudomonadota; class Alphaproteobacteria; order Rhizobiales; family Beijerinckiaceae; genus Salinarimonas; species Salinarimonas rosea. The sequence continues at coordinate 112,023 of NZ_KE386841.1, read as the reverse complement.
TGCATCCGGGCGGTTCCAGCCGTTACCTTCACCCTACTGCATACACCGAGCGGCCCGGGGCAGGGGCCAACCGGGGGAGGCCATGCACCAGAGCACGACCGGTGGCGGTGACGGCCAGGCTGGGGAGCAACCGGCAATACGCGCAGACGTCGATCCGGGCGGGCATCCCGGCTTGGGTTCGGTTTCCGACGCGCGCTGGGCGAGCATCCTGAACACGGCCGTCGACGGCATCATCGTCATCGACGAGCAGGCCCGGATCATGATCTTCAACCGCGCCTGCGAGCGCATGTTCGGCTTCGCGGCCGAGGAGGTCGTCGGCCGCAACGTGGCGATGCTGATGCCGCCCGAGCACGCGGCCGACCACGACGCCTACGTCGAGGGCTACATGCGCACCGGCCACCGCCGGATCATCGGTATCGGGCGCGAGGTGCGCGCCCGCCACCGCGACGGCACGCTGTTCCCGATCGACCTCTCGGTGGGCGAGGCGCCGACGCCGGACGGGCGCCAGTTCGTCGGCATCTTGCGCGACCTGACCTCGCGCAAGGACGCCGAGCGGCGGCTCAACGAGCTGCAGGCGGACCTGATCCGCCTCGCCCGCGTCTCGGCGCTCGACGAGATGGGCTCGGCGCTCGCCCACGAGCTCAACCAGCCGCTCACCGCGATCATGCTCTACCTCCAGGCCGTGGGCCGCGAGTTCGCCCGCGCCAAGGAGATGGGCCACACGGCGGAGGCCGACGCCCGCGCCGACGCGATCCTCGAGAAGGCGCGGCGCGAGGCGCATCGCGCGGGCTCGATCATCCAGCGCATCCGCTCGCTCGTCGAGAAGCGCGCGCCCGAGCGCAAGGAGGTCGAGCTCAACACGATCGTGGACGACGCCGTCGATCTCACGATCATCGGCCAGGACCGCAACGTCACGATCGTGCGGGACTACCAGGCCGGCCTGCCGACCCTGCGGATCGACCCGGTGCAGATCCAGCAGGTGGTCGTCAACCTCGTGCGCAACGCCTACGAGGCGGTGAAGGGCCGGCGCGGCGGGCGCATCGTGGTCTCGACGAGCCAGGACGATCGGCACGCGCTCGTCGCCATCGAGGACAGCGGCCCCGGCATTCCCCGGGAGGTCCTCACCGACCTGTTCCAGGCGTTCAAGACCGGCAAGCGCAGCGGCATGGGCCTCGGGCTCGCGATCTCCCGCACGATCGCACAGAATCACGGGGGAGACCTGTCGGTCGATCCCGGCGGGGAGGGGCGCGGCGCGCGGTTCGTGGTGCGGCTGCCGCTCCGGCCGCAGGACGAGGAACGCACCGAAGACGACGAGCCCGGCGAGACCAGGGCCGACTGAGGAGTGGGGCAGACGATGAGCGACGAGACACTCGAGATCGCCGTGGTGGACGACGACCCCGCGGTGCGTGATTCGCTGGTGACGATCTTCGATCTCGAGGGCTGGCGCGTGCGCGCCTATTCCGACGGGGACACCTTCCTCGCCGACGCCAAGCGCGGACGCCTCGACTGCCTCCTGCTCGACGTCCACATGCCGGGCCGCTCCGGGCTCGAGGTGCTGGAAGCGCTGGGCGGCCATTCCTATCCCGCGCCGATCTTCATCATCTCCGGCCAGGGCGACATCCCCATGGCTGTCACCGCCATCAAGGCCGGCGCGCACGACTTCCTGGAGAAGCCCTTCGACGCCGACGAGGTGATCTCCCGCGTGCGCGAGGCCGTCGCCAAGCGCCGCAAGGCGGCGCAGGCGAGCTCCAAGCTCGGCATCCGCTTCAACGGCGCCGAGTTGCTCACCCCGCGCGAGCGCGACGTCCTCGAGCAGATCGCCCACGGCGCCTCCAACAAGGAGGCGGGCCGCGAGCTCGGCATCAGCCCCCGCACGATCGAGGTCCACCGCGCCCGCATCATGGAGAAGCTCGGCGCCCGCAACACGGCGGATCTCGTGCGCATCGTCTTCACCGAGAGCGCGGGGGGCTGAGGGCGCTCTCCCCGCCCGGTGCGGCACCCCGGTAGGGCTACGCCTCCCCGGCGGGCATCCCCGTCCGTGACGAACCGTCTCGACGGCGTGTCGACGCGCGGGACGCGCGACGGGGCACCCTTTCGATCGGCAGCGTGACCGTCCCGCGACTTCCTCTAGGGAATACGCGGGCGTACGTGCTTGTGCGCGGTTGAGCACGGGCCGCACCCGCGCGCATAGTCGCGCCCTACCCCGCATCCGCCCCGCCGTCGCGACGGGAAACTGCTTACTTGATAGCGATCAAGGCACTTTCGACATGAAGCGGGTATTCGGACTGGGACGTTGCGTGGAATGGCGCCCGAAGGCGAGAGGCCCCCTGTGAGGATTCACATCGTCGAAGACGACTTCGGCGTACGCGACGCGCTCACGGAGCTCGTGTCCGCCTTCGGCTTCGCCGCCCGCGCCTACGCGGACGGCGAGAGCTTCCTGCGCGCGGGCCCTCCGGGCCCGAGCGACATCGTCTTCGTCGACCTCGGCCTGCCCGGCATCTCGGGCTCGGACGTGATCCGCTGGCTCGCGACCCAGGCGCGCGCGCCGCGGGTCGTCGCGATCTCCGGGAAGCCGCGGGCGGACATCGACGCCATGCTGCGCGAGCTGCCGTCGACGCCGCTGCTGCGCAAGCCGCTCGAGGCGGACGCGATAGCGGCCTATCTGTGAGGGAATCGCGCCCTTCGCGGCGATCGGCTCCGAACGAACGAAGAACCGGGCCCTCTCCTGCGGTAAAATGCGCACGCGTGCTTTTCCCGACGGCATCGTGCTTAAGCACATGTCCCGATGCGCGGAAAAGGCGCGCGCCGTAATCCTCGGCCCATCGACGACGCTCCGTTCCCCCGGGCACCCCTTCTAGGATCTGTCACATGGATGCGCGCCAAGAACGCTCCGATTTCTCCAATGCGAAGTTCGATTCCGGCTGGAGCCTGCGCTTCGTCGGCGACCGTGCGGCCGAGAAGCCGGAGAAGGGCAAGCTCTACGCCTTCCACCACCGCGCGCTCATCCTCGACGAGGGCGACACCGCCACCTCGGTCTACGAGGTGCTCGAGGGCGGCGTGATCCTGTTCAAGCTCCTGCCCGACGGGCGGCGCCAGATCATCGAGGTGCTCGGCGTCGGCGACGTCTTCGGGCTCTCGGCGACGGACGTGTCCGACGTCGCGGCGGAGGCGCTGACGGACGTGCGCCTCGTGGCCTACGACAAGCGCTCCATCGACTCCGACGCGCCGCTGCGCGACCGCCTCTTCGCCCGGCTGCGCCAGCAGATGTGCGCGCTGCACGACCACGCGCTGCTGCTCGGCCGCAAGTCCGCGCAGGAGCGGGTCGCCACCTTCATCATGCGCCTCGTGCCCAATCGCGGCGGCTTCGCCTGCGCCGGCCCGAAGCCGGGCGACGGCGACACCCGCGTCGACCTCGCCATGACGCGCCAGGAGATCGCGGATTATCTCGGCCTGACGATCGAGACCGTCAGCCGCGCCTTCTCGGCGCTGCGCCGGTCCGGGATCATCGCCTACGACCGGCAGGATCGCGTCGACATCGGCGACGTCTGCCGCCTGTGCCGCCTCACCGGCTCGCACTGAGGCGAGAACCCGGCCGCACCAGTTCCTCCCAGGGAAGCGCCGACGCCCTTCCCCACCTCGACGGCCGCCTCGCGAGAGGCGGCCTTTCTTCGTTCGAGGCCCGTGAGCCCGCCGCCTCAGAGCGCGGCGCGCACGGCCTCGACGATGCGATCCTGCGTCTGCTCGTCGAGGTAGGCGTGCATCGGCAGGCTCACCACCTCGCGGGAGAGGCGGTCGGAGACCGGCACGCCGTTTCCGGCGCTCGGGTAGCGGGCGTAGGCGGGCTGCTGGTTGAGGGGCTTGGGATAGTGCACGGCGGTCGGCACGCCGCGCTCCTGCAGCGCCGCGCGGAAGGCGTCGCGGCGCGCCGGGTCGAGCCGCAGCGTGTACTGCGCCCAGACCGACGGCTCCTCCTCCGAGATCGCCGGCGTGCGCGCGACGTCGCCGAGCGCGGCGTTGTAGCGGGCGGCGATGCGCCGGCGGGCCTCGACCTCGTCGGGGAAGATCTTCAGCTTCTCGACGAGGATCGCCGCCTGCATCGCGTCGATGCGCCCGTTCATGCCGATCTCGACGTGATCGTAGGCGGCGGCGCCCATGCCGTGCATGCGCATGGACAGGATGGTGCGCGCGAGATCGGCGTCCTCGGTGAAGACCGCGCCGGCATCGCCGTAGGCGCCGAAGGGCTTGGAGGGGAAGAAGCTCGTCGCCGTGGCGAGCCCGATCGTGCCCACCGTGCGGCCCTTGTAGGACGTGCCGAAGCTCTGCGCGGCGTCCGACAGCAGCCACAGCCCCTCGCGCGCGACGATGGGCTCGATCCGGTCGTAGTCCGCCGGGCGGCCGTAGAGGTCGACCGAGATCACGCCCACCGGACGCAGCTTCAGCGCGCGAGCCGTCTCGATGCCGCGCTCGAGGCTGTCGGGGGAGAGATTGAAGCTCTCCTCGTCGACGTCGCAGAAGATCGGCGTGGCGCCGAGCCAGACGACGACCTCGGCGGTCGCGGCGAAGGTGAAGGCGGGCACCAGGATCGCGTCGCCCGGGCGCACGCCCCTCGCCATCAGCACGAGGGCGAGCGCGTCGGTGCCGCTCCCGACCCCGATCGCGAAGCGCGCGCCGGTGAAGGCGCGCAGCGCCTCCTCGAACACCTCGACCTCGCGCCCGAGGATGAAGCCGCAATGGTCCATGACGCGCCGGACCGCCTCGTCGAGCGCGGGCCCGAGCCGGCGACGCTGCGCCGGCAGGTCGATGAAGGGGATGGGTTTGGTCATCTGGGGTGCGGCTCGGAAGGGATGCGGCTCGGGAGGGGCGCTCAGGCGCTGGCGCGCGCGGGCGCGGCGTGCGCCTGGTGATCGGTCATCGATAGGGCGGCGCGGTGGAGCACGTCCATGACCGCGAGCGCCTCGGTCGCGCCGGTGATCGGCTCGGTGCCGGAGCCGCAGCACTCGAGGAAATGCGCGCACTCCGCCATGAGCGGCTCGGACTGCTCGATCGCCACGGGCACCGGATCGGCGCGCACGACCGTGGGCGCGCCGTTGTCGAGGGAGATCTGGTGCGGGTAGATCTGCACCTTCTTGTCCCACGGCAGGCAATCGTCGAACACGGCCATGGCCTGCGAGCCGATGACGGAGAGGCGATGCTCCTTGAACGGATGGAGCCAGGAGACGTGGATCATCGCCTGCGCCCCGCCGGGGAAGCCGAGCCGCATCGTCACCGCGTCCGCCGTGTCCTTGCGCAGGTGCCCCTCGCCGAAAGCCTCGACGGTCTCGGGACGCCCGCCCATCAGCCCGAGCGTCATCGAGACGTCGTGCGGGGCGAGGCACCACAGGGCGTCCTCCTCCTTGCGCACCGCGCCGAGGTTCAGCCGGTTGGCGTGGACGCGCTTGACCTCGCCGAGCCGCCCCGACGAGACGAGGTGCTTGAGCGCGCGGAAGCCGTTGTGGAACTGCAGGATGTGGCCGGTCATCAGGATCCGGCCCGCCGCCCGCGCCGCCTCCACGACGGCGAGCGCGTCGGGATAGTTCAGCGTCAGCGGCTTCTCGATGTAGACGTGCTTGCCCGCCGCGATCGCGGCGAGCGCCACCTCCCGGTGGAGCGAGGGCGGCGTCGCGATGGCGAGCGCCCCGATACCGGGGTCGGCGAGCACCTCGTCCAGCGTCGCTCCCCGGCAGCCGAACAGCGCCGTCAGCGATTCCACCGTCTGCGGGTTCGGATCGACCACCGCCTCCAGCACGCCGAGGCCGGCGAAGCAGCGCGCGATGTTGCGTCCCCACGCACCGCAGCCGATGACGGCGATACGCGGCTTCTGGTTCTGCGCGTCCATGAAGTCCTTTCCAGCCGCGCGCCCCGCTCGGGTGGGCGGGGCCCGCACGTGATCGTCCCCGCGTGTAGCGCATCTTCGCCCGAGGTGCCATACGCTCGGCGTGCCGCTGCGGGTCGGGCCGTGCATGACGTGGGCGACCCCTCGCCGCAGCACGGCGTGCGTATCGGCAACCTTCGGAAGCAGGGATGAGACCGATGAAGATCGAAGACCGTTATCGCGACCTGGCGGCCTACAATGCCTGGGCCAACGGCCGCCTCTACGATGCCGCCGCGGCGCTCCCCGACGACGCCTATCGGTCCGACGAGCGCGCCTTCTTCGGCTCGCTGCATCGCACGATGAACCACATTCTCGTCGGCGACACGATCTGGATGGCGCGCTTCACGGGCGACGGCACGCGGCCGCCGGCGCTCGACGCGGTCCTCCACGACGACCTGCCGGCCCTGCGCGCCGCCCGTGAGGCGATGGACGCGCGCATCGTCGCCTTCGTCGAGGGGCTCGACGCAGCGGCGCTCGCCCGCACCTTCTCGTACCGGACGATCGTGAACCCGAGCCTCGTCACCCAGCCGCTGGCGCCGGCGCTCGACCACTTCTTCAACCATCAGACTCATCACAGGGGGCAGGCGCATGCTCTGCTCACGCGGCTCACGGGCACGGCGCCATCGTTCGACCTGATCGCATTCCAGCGCGAGAGCGGCCGCGGCGGCGCCTCGATCGCGCCGCTCAGCCCCGCCTGAACAGGATCTCCGCCGGCTGCGGCGCGCGCGACGCGGCCGGCCAGGACAACGGATCCGAGAGCATCTCCGGCCCGCACGTCCGGGCCACCTCGGCGAGCCGTGGGCAGGCGCGGGCCGAGCCGATCGCGTCGAGCGCGACGGCGATCCCCGCGATCAGGGTGATCACGGCGACGATCGTGGCATGCTTGCAGAAGCGGTGCGCTATCTCGGACATGGCGGGGAAACGCGAATCACCTGGTTGGGTTCCATTTCGCCCCGCCATCGCGTCGCCGCGAGGGCGTCATTGCGGCAAGACCATGACGATGATCACCCGCCGGTGAATCCCTCCCCGCTTTCCACAGCGCTTGTCAACGGCGGGCACGTGGGGGAGATAGGGCGCATGCTGCACGTCAACGACCTCACCTACCGCCTGGGCGAGCGCGTCCTCATCGACCACGCGTCCTTCGCCGTGCCCGACGGGGCGCGGGTGGGCATCGTCGGGCGCAACGGGGCGGGCAAGACCACCCTCTTCCGCATCCTCATGGGCGAGATCGCGCCCGAGGGCGGCACGATCGGCATGCCCAGGGGCGTGCGCATCGGCACGGCGGCGCAGGAGGCACCGGGCGGGCCCGAGAGCCTGCTCGAGGTGGTCCTCGCCGCCGACACCGAGCGCGCCCGCCTCCTCGCCGAGGCCGAGCACGCCGACGGCATGCGCCGGGCCGAGATCGAGACGCGGCTCACCGACATCGGCGCCCACGCCGCGCCGGCGCGCGCCGCGACGATCCTGCACGGGCTCGGCTTCGACACCGCCGCGCAGGCGCGGCCCTGCTCGGACTTCTCCGGCGGCTGGCGCATGCGCGTGGCGCTCGCCGCGGTGCTCTTCACCGAGCCGGACCTGCTGCTGCTCGACGAGCCGACGAACTACCTCGACCTCGAGGGCACGCTGTGGCTCTACGACTATCTCGCGCGCTATCCGCACACCGTGCTCGTCATCAGCCACGATCGCGAGCTGCTCGACGAGGCGGTCGACCACATCCTCCACCTCGACCGCGGCAAGCTCGCGATCTACCGCGGCGGCTACACCTCCTTCGCCCGCCAGCGGGCCGAGAAGGCGCTGCTGCAGATGAAGGCGAAGGCGAAGCAGGAAGAGGAGGCCAAGCACCTGCAGGCCTTCGTCGACCGCTTCCGCGCCAAGGCCTCGAAGGCGCGCCAGGCGCAGTCGCGCCTGAAGCGGCTCGAGAAGATGACGCCGATCGCGAACGTGGTCGAGGACGAGACGCTGCCCTTCGACCTGCCGAGCCCCGGCCGCCCGCTGTCCCCGCCCCTCGTGCGGGTCGATCGCGCCAGCGCCGGCTACGGCGAGCGCACGGTGCTCAAGCGGCTCGACCTGGCGCTGCTGCCGGACGACCGCATCGCGCTGCTCGGCGCCAACGGCAACGGCAAGTCCACGTTCTGCAAGCTGATCGGCCGGCGGCTTCCCCCGCTTACCGGCGACGTCGTCGCCTCGCCCAAGCTCGAGGTCGCCTATTTCGCCCAGCACCAGCTCGACGAGCTGCGCCTCGCCGACACGCCCTACGGCCATGTCGCCGAGCGCATGAGGGACGCGCCGGAGGCGAAGATCCGCGCCCGCTGCGCCCGCTTCGGATTCTCGGGGCCGAAGGCGGACACGCCGATCTCGAAGCTCTCGGGCGGCGAGAAGGCGCGCCTGCTGATGGGGCTCGCGGCGTTCGACGGCCCCCATCTCCTCATCCTCGACGAGCCGACGAACCACCTCGACATCGAATCGCGCCAGGCGCTGGTGGAGGCGATCAACGACTACGAGGGCGCGGTCGTCATCGTCAGCCACGACCGCTTCCTGATCGAGGCCTGCGCCGACCGGCTCTGGCTCGTGTCCGACGGCACGGTGAAGCCCTTCGACGGGGACATGGACGACTACCGCCGGCTCGTCCTCTCCGGCGGGCTCGACCCCGCCAAGGATGCCGCCAAAGGGGGCGAGAAGGCGTCGGACAAGGGGGGCGAGAAGGCGGGCGAGCGCCGCGCCGCCGCCGAGAAGCGCGTCGCGCTCGGGCCGCTGCGCAAGCAGCGCGACGCACTCGAGGGGCGGATCGAGAAGCTCGGCGAGCTCATCGGCAAGATCGACGCCGCGCTCGCCGACGGCACCGCCTACCAGAAGGACCCGGCCAAGGCGGCCGACCTCGCCAGGAAACGTGCGGAGGCCGCCGACGCCCTCGCGCGGGTCGAGGAGGAATGGCTCGCGGTGTCGGGGGAGCTCGAGGCGGCGGGCGCGTAGGGCGGGTGGGCGCCCGCACCACCCCGCGGCGGTGGACGACGGCCGAAGCCGAAGGCGAAAGGGTGGGAATGACGGCGACGGCGCGCGACCCGCCGTCGGACGGCCCCACCGCCCGCTCCGGGGAAGAAGCGACCCTCGCAGCGCGCGCGCCGGCTCCCTCAGACCTCTCCCACCACCCGCAGCCGCCGCGTCGGCTCGAGCGTATCGTAGACATCCGCCAGCGCCAGCTCCGCGCCGATCTCGGGGAGCGGAATGCGCGCGTCGAGATCGTCGTACTTCTCGGCCCCCCAGCCGCCCGTCTCGTCCCGACGCCACAGCTTGGCGGCGATGACGTCCGGCTCGACGAGGAGGATGAGGCGGATCGCCTCGACGCGCCGGTACTCGTCGAGCTTGTCGGTGAGGTCGACGACGAGCGTCCCCGGCGAGGCGACCTCGACGACGAGGGTCGGCCCCGCCGCCTCGCGCGCGCCGGGGTCGGGCGGGCCGCAATCCACGACGACGTCCGGAAAGCGCACGTTGACGGGTCCCGTACGAACCGCGGTGTCGCTCGCCGTGGCGCGGCAGCCCCTGCGCTTCGCACCGGGCGCCAGCGCAACCAGGATGTTGCTCGCAGCGACGTCGTGGCTTTGCTTGGCGCCGGCCATCATGCGGACCGGGACGCCGTCGACGAGCTCCCAGCGCTCGCTGCGGCCGGCGAGCCAGGCGAGGAACGCGTCGGCGGACATCGGTCCGGGCTCTGCGACGGCCATGGCGGAATCCTCCTCGGGCGAGGCACGCACGGACACTAGCACGGCCGGCGTGCGCCGATGAAGCGCGCCGCCCCGTCGCCTCACCGCTTGCGCTTCACCTTCACCTTCGTCGCCCCACCCTTCGCCCCACCCTCGGGCCGATCGCGAAACCCCTTCTGCTTCGGCCCCTTCGAGCGCCGCGGGCCGCCGTCGCGCAGGCCGTTGCGGCCGCGGGGGCCCGTGCCGGACGGCGTGCCGGCGCTGCCCTCCGACAGCAGCTCGAAGCGCAGCGCGCCGGCGATGGGCGCCGCCTCGACGAGCTTCACCTCGACGGTGTCGCCGAGGCGGTACGTCTCCCCGGTGCGCGCGCCGACGAGAGCGTGCGTGCCCTCGTCGTAGCGGTAGAAGTCCGCGCCGATCGTGGCGGCCGGGACGAAGCCGTCGGCGCCGGTCTGCGCCAGCTTCACGAAAAGCCCCGCCTTGGTCACGCCGGCGATGCGACCCGTGAAGGTCTCGCCAACGTGCTCGGCCATGTGGTGGGCGATCAATCGGTCGATCGTCTCGCGCTCGGCCACCATCGCCCGGCGCTCCGCCGCCGAGATCCGGGCGGCGATCTCCGCGAGCGCGCCCGCGTCGGTCTCCGCCGGCAGGCCACCCGGCCCGAAGCCGTGGGCGCGGATCAGCGCGCGGTGGACGATCAGGTCCGCGTAGCGCCGGATCGGCGAGGTGAAATGCGCGTAGCGGCGCAGGTTGAGCCCGAAATGCCCGTAGTTCTCGGCGGTGTACTCCGCCTGCGCCTGCGTGCGCAGGACCACCTCGTTGATGAAGGTCTCGTGCTCCATCCCGTCGACCGCCTGGAGGACGCGGTTGAACAGCGTCGCGCGCACCGGGCCGGACTTCGGCAGCTTCATCGCGATCGAGGCGAGCACCTCGCCGAGCGCGTGCATCTTCTCGAGCGAGGGCTCGTCGTGCGCGCGGTAGACGAAGGGTACCTTCGCCTTCTCCAGCGCCTCCGCCGCGGCGACGTTGGCGAGGATCATGAACTCCTCGATGAGCTTGTGCGCATCGAGCCGCTCGGGGGTGAGGACCCGGTCGACGGTGCCGTCGGGCTTCAGCACGATCTTGCGCTCGGGCAGGTCGAGCGCCAGCGGGTCGCGCGCCTCGCGCGCCTTCAGGACGCAAGCATAGGCCTCCCAGAGCGGGCGCAGCACCGGCTCGAGCAGCGGGCCGGTGGTCTCGTCGGGCGCGCCGTCGATGGCGGCCTGCGCCTGCGCGTAGGCGAGCCGCGCGGCCGAGCGCATGGCGATGCGGTGGAAGGAGTGCCGGATCTTGCGCCCGTCCCGGCCCACCGTGATCCGTACCGCCAGCGCCGGGCGGTCCTCGTGCGGACGCAGCGAGCACAGGTCGTTCGAGATGCGCTCGGGCAGCATCGGCACGACCCGGTCGGGAAAGTAGACCGAGTTGCCGCGCACCTGGGCCTCGCGGTCCATCGCCGAGCCGGGTCGGACGTAGGCGGCGACGTCGGCGATGGCGATGGTGAGGACGTGGCCGCCTTCGTTGCCGGGGTCGTCGTCGGGCCGCGCATGGACCGCGTCGTCGTGGTCCTTGGCGTCGGGCGGGTCGATCGTGACCAGCGGCAGATCGCGCCAGTCCTCGCGTGTGTCCTCACGCGTGCCCTCGCGGCCGTCCGCATCGAGCCGCACGGGCTCCATGCCCGCCGCCTCGTCGAGCACGCCCCTGGGAAAGACGTGGGGGATGCCGTGGGCGACGAGCGCGATCAGGCTCACCGCCTTCTCGGACTTGACCGAGCCGAGCCGTTCGCGCACCCGGGCGAGCGGAACGATGGCGCGCGGGCTCGAGGTGAGCGTCGCGGAGACGAGGTCGCCCTCGCGGGCGTCGCCCTCGTCGCCGGGCCGGATCGCGATCTCGCGCCCTTGCCCCTTCTTGTCGACGGGCACGAGCCGCCCGCCGCCGCTCGGCAGCGGCCGGAAGATGCCGAGCACCTGTGCGCGGCTCTTCTCCAGCACCTTGACGACGCGCCCCGCATAGGGCGGCCCCTCGGGGTCCCCGGTCTCCTGCACGCGCACGAGCACCCGGTCGTTGAGCCCCGGCGCGGGCTGGCCCGGCCGCGAGCGGCGCGCCGGCTCGATGAGGATCTTCGGCGCCGGCCCGAGCGTGTCGGCGTCCCATTCCGCGGGCGTGGCGATCAGCTCGCCGTCGGCGTCGCGCGCGACGACGTCCGCGAGCGTCATCGGCGGCAGGGCGCCGGCCTTGAAGAGGCTCTTGCGGCGGCGCTCGATGACCCCGTCGTCCTCGAGGTCGCGGATCAGCTGCTTGAGCCAGATCTTGTCGCCGCCCGTGATCCCGAAGGCGCGCGCGATCTCGCGCTTGCCGACCTTGCCCGGCTGGGCGCGCACGAAGGCGACGACCGCCTCCCGGGAGGGAAGGCCCGGGACGTCGGAGGGCCCGATCCGATCCTTGCGTTTCGGCAATCTTGGATATCCATCTGGAGGTGGAGGGCCGGCTTCGTCCGCGGCGGCTAAGAACAGGTTCCTCTTGTATATAAACGATGCCCCTGCGATTTTCGATGCGCCTGCTCGACAAATCGGAAAGTTGTGGCACTAAAGAGATTGCGCATATTTAAAAACACGCGATCCGAAGGATCGCACGAGCCGAGGAGGACGCCCGTGGCACCGAGCACCGCACCCCTTCCCCACTTCGACGAGGGGCGCCCCTGGCACGCCCACTACCCGGCCGCGGTGCCGCCCTCGATCGACGTCGAGGCCGCCGGCACCCTGGCCGACCTGTTCCGCGACGGCGTCGTGCGCTATGCCGCGCGCCCGGCGCTGGAGAGCTTCGGCAAGGAGATGAGCTATGCCGAGCTCGGTCGCGTCGCCGACGCCGTCGCCTCCTGGCTGCAGTCCCGCGGGCTGAGGAAGGGCGACCGCGTCGCGATCATGATGCCGAACGTCATGGCCTACCCGGCGGTGCTGTTCGGCATCCTCACGGGCGGCTTCACGGTGGTGAACGTCAACCCCCTCTACACGGCCCGCGAGCTGACGCACCAGCTGAACGACTCGGGCGCGAAGGCGCTGTTCGTGCTGGAGAACTTCGGCGCCACGGTGGAGGAGGCCGCGCCGGCGCTCGCCGCGCTGGAGACCGTCGTGATCGTCGCGCCGGGCGACCTGCTGGGCCTGAAGGGGCACCTGATCAATTTCGTCTCGCGCAAGGTGAAGAAGGCGGTGAAGCCCTATTCGCTGCCGCGCGCGGTGCGCTTCCCGCAGGTGGTGAAGGAGGGCGCCGCCCGGCCGCCGGCGCCCATCGACATCGGCCTCGACGACGTCGCCTTCCTGCAATACACCGGCGGCACCACCGGCGTGGCCAAGGGCGCGACGCTGCTCCACCGCAACGTGGCGGCGAACGTGCTCCAGGCCGAGGCGTGGCTGCGGCCCTATGCCGGCGGTCGCGACGACCACGTGATGGTGACGGCGCTGCCGCTCTACCACATCCTCGCGCTCACCGCCTGCGGCCTGTTCATGGTGCGGCTCGGCGCCAAGCAGATCCTCGTCGCCAACCCCCGCGACATCCCCGGCTTCATCAAGACGTTGAAGGGCAAGCGCTTCACCATGATGGTGCTGGTGAACACGCTCTACAACGCGCTCGCGAACGCCGACGGCATTGAAGACGTGGACTTCTCCAATCTCGCCTTCTGCATCTCGGGGGGCATGGCGACGCAGGCAGCCGTCGCCAAGCGCTGGAAGACGCTCACCGGCAAGCCGATCGTCGAGGGCTACGGCCTCTCGGAGACGTCCCCGGTCGTGTGCGTGAACCGGCTCGACATCGAGGAGTTCACGGGCACGATCGGCCTGCCCCTGCCCTCGACGGACGTCCAGGTCCTCTCGCCGGACGGCGCGATCCTTCCCTACGGCGAGACGGGCGAGCTGTGCGTGCGCGGCCCGCAGGTCATGGCCGGCTACTGGAACCGGCCGGACGAGACCGCCAAGGTGATGACGCCCGACGGCTTCTTCCGCACCGGCGACATCGCCGTGCTCCAGCCCGACGGCCAGGTGCGCATCGTCGACCGGATCAAGGACATGATCCTGGTCTCGGGCTTCAACGTCTATCCCAACGAGGTCGAGGACGTGCTCGCCTCCCACCCGAAGGTGCTGGAGGCGGCCGTCATCGGCGTGCCGGATTCGCATTCGGGCGAGGTGCCGGCGGCCTATGTCGTCAAGCGCGACGAGAGCCTCACGGCGGAGGAGCTGCGCGCCTTCTGCAAGGCGAACCTCACCGGCTACAAGGTGCCCCGCCACATCCACTTTCGCGAGGCGCTGCCCAAGACGAACGTCGGCAAGATGCTGCGCCGGGCGCTGCGCGACGAGGTGCTGGGCGACAAGGCCGGCGGCTGAGCCGCGATCCTCCCGCGCCCGACGGCGCCTCCAGCCTCGCGCAAGCTCGCCGCGCGAGGCTCCCTCCCATGACGGACGGAGCCGAACCCGATGGCTCCGAGGCATGACGCCGCTCCGTCATCCCGGTGCAAGCCCGGGATGTCCCTCGTTCAATCGCACTCGAAAGGGACATCACCATGTCGAGCCTTCTGACCAACTCCGCCGCGATGACGGCGCTGCAGACGCTGACCTCCACCAACAAGAAGATGGAGGTCACGCAGAACCGGATCTCCACCGGCCAGCGGGTCTCCAGCGCCGCCGACAACGCGGCGTACTGGTCCATCGCGACCACGATGCGCTCGGACAACAAGGCGCTCAGCGCCGTGCAGGACGCCCTCGGCCTCGGCGCCGCCACCGTGGACGTCATGTACACCGCGCTGAACTCCACGGTCGAGGTCGTCTCCGAGATCAAGTCGAAGATCACCGCCGCGGCTCAGCCGGGCGTCGATCGCGGCAAGATCCAGAGCGAGATCACCGAGCTCCAGAACCAGCTGAACACGATCGCCTCCTCGGCGGTCTTCAACGGCGAGAACTGGCTCTCGTTCGACTCGACCGATGCCGCCGCTTCCGCCAACCGCGAGATCGTCTCGTCCTTCACCCGCACGGCCACGGGCGCGGTGAGCCTCGAGACGACCACGGTGGCGATCACCGGCACGCTGCTCGTCGACACCAACGCCGCCGCCGCGGGCATCCTCGACCAGGACCGCTCGGGTGCGTTCGCCCTCGCGGGCACCTCGGTGACCGGCACCAGCGTAGTCGACCTGGACGTGAACGCCGCTGCAGCCGACGCCAACATCGCGGCGGACATGCAGCAGCTGATCGGCCTGGTCGACGCGGCCCTGTCCGACATCACGGACGCGGCCACGAACCTCGGCGCCATCAAGAACCGCATCGGTCTCCAGCAGGACTTCGTGAAGGGCCTCAAGGACTCGATCGATCGCGGCGTGGGCCAGCTCGTGGACGCCGACATGAACGCGGAGTCGACGCGCCTGCAGGCGCTCCAGGTGCAGCAGCAGCTGGGCATCCAGGCGCTCTCGATCGCCAACTCGAACAGCCAGAACATCCTCTCGCTGTTCCGCTGATCGAGCGCTTCCGCGTCTCGGGAACCGGTCCCCTTCGGGGACCCTCGAGCCCCGCTCCTCCGGGAGCGGGGCTCTCCCGTTCGTGGGCCCGCGCAAGCGCGACTGCACCGCGAAGATTCGCGACGGGGATGGTCGATTTCGTACAACTGGGCGTGCCATGCGCGCCCGCGCGCGAGGCTATTCCCCTCGGTCGCGGAATGAAAGCCCACAAACATCATTGTAGTGCCTCCTCATCTGCCGTAGCTTTCCCGCGGGCGGAGGCGGCTCGGGCGGCGGCTGTTGCTGTCGCGCGCGGCGGCAGGCCGTCCGGAGTGCATCGCATCTCATGGGGAGGGGCCGGAAGTGTATCGCAAGATCCTCACGCCGATCGATCTCGCGCATCGCGATCGGCTCGCCAAGGCCGTCGATACGGCGATCGATCTCGCGCGCCATTGGGCGATTCCCGTCGTCCTCGTGGGCGTGACGGAAGCCGCGCCGAGCGCGATCGCGCACAATCCGCAGGAATACGCGCGCAAGCTCGCCGCGTTCGCCGAGGAGACGGCGCAGGCCACCGGCGTCGCGGTCGAGGCGCGCGCCTACACCGCCCACGACCCCGCGACGCAGATCGACGAGACCATCCTGAAGGCCGTCGCGGACACCGGCGCGGACCTCGTCGTGATGGCCTCGCACGCGCCGACCATCGGCGACGCGCTCGTGCCGTCGCACGGCGGGCGGCTCGCGAGCCACACCGCGATCTCGGTCTTCCTGGTGCGCTGAGCGCGCGAGGCGGGAAGGCGACCGGCAGGACGACGAACAGCGAGGGGGGACATCCCATGGACGACGACGCGACGCGGGCACCCGATCCGTCCGGGATCGACGCCATCCCGGCGCCGGAGGGCGCCACGACACTGATCGACACCGATTACACGATCGGCCAAGACAACGTCGAGCTCCAGGTCGGCCCGTTCGGGCTCGACATCCACAACCCGGTCTTCCTGATCTCGGGGCTGACCATCGTCGCCTTCGTGGTGCTGACCCTCGCCTTCCAGAACAGTGTCGAGCCGCTCTTCGCGGGCCTGCGCGACTTCCTGACATCGACGCTCGCCTGGTTCTTCCTCGGCGCGGCGAACATCTTCGTGATCCTGTGCCTCGTGCTGATCGCGAGCCCGCTCGGGCGCGTGCGCCTCGGCGGCAAGGAGGCGACGCCGGACTATTCCTATATCGGCTGGTTCGCCATGCTGTTCGCCGCCGGCATGGGCATCGGGCTGATGTTCTACGGCGTCTCCGAGCCGATCTCGCACTATTCAACCGCGATCGGCGGGGTGAGCGCCGAGGCCGGCGTGCGCACCGACTGGGCGCCGCTCGGCGGCGCGGCGGGAGACCAGGCGGAGGCGGTGCGGCTCGGCATGGCCGCCACGATCTTCCACTGGGCGCTCCACCCCTGGGCGATCTACGCCATCGTCGCGCTGGCGCTGGCGCTGTTCTCCTACAACAAGGGCCTGCCGCTCACGATCCGCTCGATCTTCTACCCGATCTTCGGGGAGCGGGTCTGGGGCTGGACCGGCCACGTCATCGACGTGCTCGCGGTGCTCGCGACGCTGTTCGGGCTCGCGACCTCGCTGGGCTTCGGCGCCGAGCAGGCGAATGCGGGGCTCGCCTTCCTCTTCGGCTTGCCGAACAACGACGGCTCGAAGGTGGTGCTCATCCTCGCCATCACGGGCGTCGCGCTGATCTCGGTCGTGGCGGGCCTCGACGCCGGCGTGAAGCGGCTCTCCGAGATCAACATGGTGCTCGCGGCGCTGCTGCTCGGGTTCGTCATCCTGGTCGGGCCGACCGTGCTCATCCTCGGCGGCTTCTTCCAGAACCTGTGGGCCTATGTCGAGTACCTGCCGGCGCTGTCGAACCCGGTCGGGCGCGAGGACGCGAACTTCTCCCAGGGCTGGACGGCGTTCTACTGGGCCTGGTGGATCTCCTGGTCGCCCTTCGTGGGCATGTTCATCGCGCGGGTCTCGCGCGGACGCACGGTGCGCGAGTTCCTCACCTGCGTGCTGATCATCCCCTCGCTCGTGTCCGTCCTGTGGATGACGGCCTTCGGCGGCACGGCGATCGACCAGATCGTCAGCCAGGGCATCACCGCCGTGCAGGACGCGCCGCTCGAGCTCAAGCTGTTCGAGATGCTCCAGGGCCTGCCGCTCACGCAGATCACCTCCTTCGTCGGCATCCTGCTCGTGATCGTGTTCTTCGTGACCTCGTCGGATTCGGGCTCGCTGGTGATCGACACCATCACGGCGGGCGGCAAGGTCAACGCGCCCGTGCCGCAGCGCGTGTTCTGGGCCGTCTTCGAGGGCCTGATCGCCGTCGCGCTCCTGCTCGGCGGCGGGCTGGCGGCGCTCCAGGCGATGGCGGTCTCGACGGGCTTCCCGTTCACGATCGTGCTGCTGCTGGGCTGCTTCGCGATCGTCAAGGGGCTGATGAGCGAGCCGCGCTGAGGGTGCGATCGGCCCATCGGGCATGGCGGCGCGCGCCCATCGTGCGCGCGCCCTCCCCTGTGCTACGACGAGGCGTCCGCCGCAGGAGCGCCCCATGTCCATGCTCGCCGCCCGCATCGCCCGGGAATTCGGATCACCCGCCCTCGTGATCGATCTCGACGTGGTCGCGGCGAACATCGCCCGCCTGCAGGCGGCCTGCGAGCGCGTCGGGCTCGCCAACCGCCCGCATATCAAGACCCACAAGAGCCCGGTCCTCGCGCGCATGCAGGTCGAGGCGGGGGCGCGCGGCATCACCTGCCAGAAGCTCGGCGAGGCCGAGGTGATGGCGGAAGCGGGCCTCGACGACATCCTGATCAGCTACAACATCCTCGGCGCCGACAAGGTCGGGCGGCTCGGCGCGCTCCTGCGCGACACGCGCGTGACGGTCGCCGCCGACAATCCGACCGTCGTCGCCGGCCTGCCGGAGGCGGGGCGGATCGCGGGGCGGCCGCTCGGCGTCGTCGTCGAGTGCGACACCGGCCGCGCGCGGGCCGGCGTCACGACGCCCGAGGAGGCGGTGACGCTCGCGCGCGATATCGCCGGGCGCGACGGGCTCGCCTTCGAGGGCCTGCTCCTCTACGCGCCCGAGGACGCGGTTTCGCAGACGCAGGCCTTCCTCGACGCGACGCTGGCGGGGCTCGCCGCCCACGGCCTCGCGGCGCGGATCGTCTCGACCGGCGGCACCCCGAACCTGCGCAATCTCGGGCGCATCCGGGGCGCGACCGAGCACCGGTCCGGCACGTCGATCTTCAACGATCGCATGATGATGGCCTGCGGCGCCGCCGCGCTCGAGGACTGCGCGCTCCACGTCGTCGCCACCGTGGTGAGCCGCGCCGCGCCCGCGCGCGGCATCCTCGATTCGGGCTCGAAGACGCTCACCAGCGACACCGGAGGCGGGCTCGACGGGTTCGGGCTCCTCCGCGAGTACCCGCGGGCGCGCATCGCCCGCTTCGCCGAGGAGCACGGGTTCCTGGATCTCTCCGCCTCCCCGGACACGCCCGCGGTCGGCGAGGTGGTCCGCATCGTGCCCAACCACGTCTGCGTCACCGTCAACATGCACGATCGCTACGTCGCGGTGCGCGGCGAGGAGATCGTCGGCGAGATCCCGGTCGCGGCGCGCGGGCGCCTCGCCTGACCGCCCCGCCGCTCAGCGGCGGGACGTGCCCATGCGGGCGAGGACCACCGCGAGATAGGCCGCGAACAGCAGCGCCGTGGCGTAGGCGAAGCCGTGCGGGCGCACGAGGTCGAGCCCGCCGCCGATGACCGGTGGGCCGACCATCATGCCGACATTGTAGAGGATGACGAAGGCGGCGTTGGCCGAGGCGAGGTCCGGCCCGCTGAAGCGCGCACCGAGATGCGCGAGGCCGACCGTGTAGAGCGCGCCGACGACGCCGCCCCAGACGAAGAGCACGGCACCGAACAGGATCGGCGAACCGGCGACGATCGGCATCGCGAGCGAGCCGGCGACGCCGACCACCGCCGCGGCCAGGAGCAGGAGGCGCCGGTCGACCCTGTCCGAGACGATGCCGATCGGGATCTGGAGCGCGACGTTGCCGAGCGCGACGAGGCTCACCAGGAAGGCGGCGCCCTCCGCGCTCATGCCCAGCGCGACGCCGTAGACCGGAAGGATCGCGAAGCCGCCCGTCTCCACCGCCCCGAAGACGAGCGCGGCGATGGTGGCGATGGGGGCGACGAGGATCATCGAGACGACGGAGCGCGCCGGCCCGTGCCCGATCGCCGGCGACAGCCCGCGCGCCAGAAGCAGCGGCAGCGCGGCGACGCACACGAGGAGCGCGCCCGCGAGGTAGGGCGCCCAGCCGCTCGTCCCGACGAGGGCGAGCACGGCGGGCCCGGCCGCGAAGCCGAGCGCCAGCACGGTGGCGTAGATGCCCATTACCAGCCCGCGGCGCCCCGGCGGCGCGACCGCGTTGATCCAGTACTCCGAGAGCACGAACAGGCAGCCGATCGCCGCGGAGAAGACGAAGCGCAGCGGGAACCAGGCGGCGAACGAGAAGAAGAGCTTGAACGCGATCATCGTCACCGCCGCGACGAGCACCGCGCCCCACAAGAGCGTCGAGACCCCGAAACGCGCGGCGAGCCGCGGCGCGAAGGGCACGAACAGCACGGCGGCGAGACCGGCGACGGCCGTGTTCGCTCCGATGCCGATGCCCGAGACGCCCATCCGCTCCATCTCGAGCGAGAGCAGCGGGATCGACAGCGACAGCCCGACGCCCACCGCGCTGATGCAGCCGATCGCGGCCGCGATCGAGGCGACGCGCTGCCGGTCGAGGCGGCTGTCCTCCGCGGGCCGGGCGGCGTCGCTCATACCTCCTCGCGCACGAAGACGCCGCGGACCATGTGGTAGTACGGCACCGGCAGCATCGGCGAGAACCCGGCCTCCACCCGCGCGGCGAGCTCGTCGAGGACGACGGTGGTGATGGTCGGCAGGTCGAGCGCCCGGGCCTCGTCGAGCGAGACCCACTTCAGCTCCACGAGCTCGGAGCTCTCGCCCACCACGCCCTCGACCTCGTGGCAGATCGCGGCGCGGTCGACGACGAAGAAGCGCGTGTCGAAGCGCTTGGGGCGCCGCGGCGGGGTGATCGCGCGTGCGATGAACTGGAGCACGTCGAGCTCGGGGAAGACGCCCTCGCGCACGAAGTCCGCCCACGGCCCCTCGATCTCGAGATCGGGCGGGCCGTAGTCCTTCGAACCGAGCATGAGCCCGGTCTCCTCCCAGGTCTCGCGGATCGCGGCGAGCGCGAGCGCCCGGTTGCGCGAGGACGAGGGCCGCGTCACCCGCGCCGAGAGGGCGGCGTCGGTGCGGTCGTCGAGCATGCCGGCGGCGACCATACGGCGGTCGCTCGCGTCGATGCGCCCGCCGGGGAAGACGAACTTGCCCGGCATGAACTTGTGGCCATCGTGCCGGCGCCCCATCAGCAGCTTCGGCACGCGGCCCGACGTGTCGATCACGATCAGGGTGGCGGCGTCGCGCGGGCGCTGGTTCGCCCATTTCTGCTCGCGCTCGGCCTTCGTCAGGCGCTCCGCGAGCGCCGTCCCGGCCTCGCCCACGCTCTCGTCACCCGTATCTCGCACCTCACCCCGTCCTTTCCGCGCCGGCACCGAATCCGTGCATGCCGAGCGCGTATTGCAGGCCGACGACCGCGCCCTTGACCGGCTGCATCAAGGCGAGCGTCATCGCCAGCGTCAAGGTCGGCCAGACCGCGAGCGTGAGCCACAGCGGCCAGTCGAGATTGGTCTCCGTGAGCAGGATCCCGTAGCCGACGATGTGGCCGACGATGAAGATCGTGACGTAGGGCGGCAGGTCGTCGGCGCGGTGGTGGTGCAGCTCCTGCCCGCAGGCGCCGCAGGCGTCCGCGACCTTCAGGAAGCCGCGGAACGCACGACCTTCGCCGCAGGCGGGGCAGCGGCAGGCGAGCCCGCGACGGATGCCGCGCGTCCAGGAGATGCGGCGGCCGGGCGCGTCGTCGATCCGTCCTGCCTGCATGCGCGTGTCTCCTCTCGCGTTCCGCCGTCCGGCGGTGCCTCGCGCCCTGTCTCGACGAGATCGCGTGCGGGCGCAAGCGCGGCCTTTCGCGGCGCGGCGACGCGTCCCGCGTTTGCCCCGCGGCGCGGCTGTGCTAGCGAGGAGCCCCGTTCCGAGGGGCGTCCCCCGCGCCCCGCCGCGTCGAAGACTTCTCCACGATGTCCCTCATCCTCTCGATCTCGTCGACCTCGCACGACGCCGCCGTGAGCCTGCACGACGACTACCGCATGCTCGCGGCCGTTCCGCTCGAGCGCGTCACCCGCGTGAAGTCCGACGGGCGGCGGCTGCCGCACGAGGCCGTCGCCGAGGCGCTGACGATCGGGGGCGTCGGCGCACAGGACGTCGACGTGCTCTGCCTCGCGCGCGGCCACATGCCGGCGCGGCTGATGCGCTTCGGGCACGATCTCCACGGCCTGCGCCGCCGCTCGCAGATCCTGCTCGACCGGCTGGCCGGGCGCGAGCGCGGGGCGGTGCTCAAGAGCGAGCTCCACACGGCGCGCGCGCTCGAGGCCGAACGCCTCCTCGACGTCGCGGCGCTGATGGCGGAGCTGGGCCTGCGGCCGCAGACGCGGCTCCACGTCTACAACCATCACCTCGCGCACGCCCTGCCGTGCCTGTTCCACAATCCCGATTGGGAGGACGCGCTCCTCTACACGTCCGACGGCGGCGGCGACGGCGTGTGCTACTCGATCCGCTCGTTCCGCGAGGGGGCGCTGGAGACGCTCTACGGCGGGGACGAGTGGGTGCTCGAGCAGCCCCGCGTCGATTCGGTCGCGCTCGCCTACGGCTACGCGACGGAGGCGCTCGGCTACAAGATCCAGCGCCACGAGGGCAAGCTGACGGGCCTCGCCGCCTGGGGGCAGCCGGTGCTGCGCGATCGGCTGCGGGCGCACTTCCGGCTCGACCAGGAGACCGGCGAGATCCTCTCGGACTTCCCCTCCACCAAGGCCATGCGCCGGGCGATCTTCGCCATGGCGGAGGGCGTCTCGCGCGAGGACGTCTCCGCGTCGGTGCAGGACCTCGCCGAGGAGATGACGCTCGCCGCGGTGCGCCGGCTGCTCGAGCGGCGCCCGAGCCGCAATCTCGGCGTCGCCGGCGGGCTCTTCGCCAACGTCAAGCTCAACCAGCGCCTCGTGGAGGAAGCGGGGATCGACAGGCTGTTCGTCTATCCCGCGATGAGCGACCAGGGCCTGCCGCCGGGCGGCGCGCTGTCCTACCTCCTGGAGCGCGACGGCCTGCCCCGCTGGCTGGAAAACCGCGCGCGGCTGGAGAGCGTGTATCTCGGGCGCGACTACGACGATGTCGTCGACGCCCATCTCGGCGCCGAGCCGGGCCTCGCCAGGGTCTCGGACGATCCGGTCGGCGCGAGCGTCGAGGCGCTCGCCCGGCGCGAGGCGGTGGCGCTCTACGCGGGGCGCATGGAGTTCGGCCCCCGCGCCCTGGGCGCCCGCTCCGTGCTCGCCGCGCCCGACGACCCGAGCGTCAACCAGACCCTCAACGCCCGCATGGAGCGCTCCGAGTTCATGCCCTTCGCGCCCTTCTGCGCCGAGGAGGACGCGGACACGATCTTCGACCTGCCGGCGGGCTCGCGCTACGCGGCCGAGTTCATGACCGTCACCTGCCGCGTGCGCGCGGACTGGCGCGAGCGGCTGGCCGGCGTGACGCACGTCGACGGCACGGCGCGCCCGCAGGTGATCCGCCGCGCGCTCAACCCGACCTACTGGGACATCCTCGCCGCCTGGAAGGCACGCACGGGCCTGCCGGCGCTGATCAACACGAGCTTCAACGTGCACGAGGAGCCGATCATCGACACGCCGGCGCAATGCGCCCGCGCGCTCCTCGACGACCGGGTCGACGCGGTGGCGACGAACCGGGGGCTCTACCGCCGCCGGACCTGAGCCGCCGCGCGCGGCTCACCACTCGTCGCGGCGCAGGCGGTTGTGCACGTCGGTCGCGGCGATCTCGCCCTGCGCCATGGCGACGCCGAGCTGGTTGAGCCCCGTCACCACGTCGCCGACGGCCCAGACGCCGTCCGCCGCCGTGCGCTGATGCGGGTCCGCGGGGATGCGGCCGTCCTCGGCGAGCGGAATGCCGAGATCCGCCGCGAGCCCGGAATGCGGGCGCATGCCCATGGCGGAATAGAGCGCGTCGACCCGGATCTCGGCGCCGTCGGCGAGCCGCACCACGACGCCGGTCTCGCCCGCCGCGCGCGCGATGCTCTCGATCGCGGCCTCGACGAGGCGAATGCCCGCGGCCTCGAGGCGCGCGCGTCCGGCGTCAGCGCAGCCGAGCGGCGCGCCGTTGGTGAGGGCGACGATCCCGGGCGTGTAGGTGCGCAGGAACAGCGCCTCGCCCACGCAATGGTCGCCGCGGCCGAGCACCGCGAGGCGCCGGTCGATCATCTCGTAGGCGTCGCAGATCGGGCAATGGCGAACCAGCCCCGCCTTGACCGCCTCGAACGCGTCCGCGATCGGCGGCTCGACGTCCGACACGCCGGTGGCGAGGACGAGGGTGCGGGCGCGGGTCTCGGCGCCCGAGGCGCGCAGGAGACGGAACGCGCCGTCCGCCTCGCGCGCAATCCGCTCCACGCGGTCGAGGACGGGTCGCGCGCCGTAGCCTGCGAGCTGATCGCGAAGCCGGCTCAGGAGCTCGTCGCCGGTAACGCCGCCGGGAAAGGCCGGATGGTTGCGCGAGCGCGGGATCCAGCGCGCGCGCGACGTGTCGCCGTCGAGGAGCACGAACCGCCGCCGGAAGCGGGCGAGGTACACCGCCGCGGTGAGCCCGCCGATGCCGCCGCCTACGATGGCGCAATCGTGTAGCGTGTCCATGGGTGAGGCTCTCCGGAAGCTCGGGCGCGGCCGCGGCGAGCGGGCAACGCCCCGGGCGCGGGAACGTTCGCGCAGGCTCGTAACGACCACCGGTGCGTGGATCCGTGCAGGGAATCCGTGGAAACGGTCACTGAGCTGTTGCAAACGCAGCTTAGCCGGTTTCCTCTCTCCGGGACCCGTCCAGGTCCAAGCCCTCTCGGGAGGAAAGTACGATGACCTTCGCAAAGACCCGCATGACCCGGCGCACGCTGCTCACCGGCGCCGCCGCGATCGGCGTAGCCGCGCCCTTCGTCTCGCGCCGCGCCCTGGCGCAGTCGCCCACCGTCAACATCTTCGCCTGGGCCGGCTACGTCACCGACGAGATGCTGGCGAAGTTCGAGGCCGACACCGGCATCCGGCCGGTCTTCACGCCCTACGGCACGAACGACGAGCTGCTCAACCAGATGCGCGCCTCCAACGGCGCCGGCTTCGACGTGATCTGGCCGACGGTGGACCGCGTGCCGAACTACGTCGAGTTCGGGCTCGTCCAGCCCATCGACGAAGGCAAGGTGATGTGGGACCGCGTCATCGCCTCCGCCGTCTCCGGCTCGGAGAACATGGGCGCGGTCGTCGACGGCAAGCGCTACCAGGTCCCCTCCGACTGGGGCACCGAGGCGCTCGCCTTCGACACGCAGCAGGCGCCGCTCGAGTACGGCTCGGCTTCCTACGGCGACATCTGGAAGCCGGAGATGGAGGGCAAGGCGACCGTTCGCGGGCATTCCGCGCTCGTCGGCATCGGCCTGTGGCTCGAGGGCGAGGGCAAGCTGCCGCGCCCGATGCGCGAGGCCTTCGCCTCGGAGGAGGCGATGGTCGAGGTCTACGACGTCATCCTCGCCGAGGCGATCGCCCGCAAGGGCAACGTCGCGCAGTTCTGGTCGAACGAAAACGAGGCGCAAGGCGCCTTCCGCGTCAACGGCGCCGCCATCGGCCAGACCTGGGACTCGACCGCCGCCGGCCTCGCCCGCGAGGGCCTGCCGATCGGCTACATCGCCCCCAAGGAAGGCGCGCTCGCCTGGATGGAAGGCCTCTCCATCCCCGCACAGGCGGAGAACCTCGACGAGGCCTACGCCTTCATCAACTGGATGCTGACGCCGGAAGCCGGCGCCATGTACTCGAACGCCACGTCGATCAACTCGACCGCGGTCGGTGCCGACGCGCTGCTCTCCGACGAGGCCAAGGCCTTCTTCGCCGCGGCCTATCCCGGCGACGCGCTCGACAAGCTGTGGTGGTGGCCGATCCAGGACAGCTGGTTCGTCGCCAAGCGCAACGAGTACCAGGACCGCTTCCTGTCGGCGTGATCGCACGATGCGTCCCCCCTCTCCCAGATGGGAGAGGGGCCGGGGGTGAGGCTGGCCGGCATCCGGCGACCCTCGCCCCCGGACACGTCGAACCCGTCCGTCGCGACCGGCCGCATGCGCCGGTTCCGGCCGACACGATCATGGTCGGGCCGTACACCCTCACCCCCCGCCCCTCTCCCGTCCGGGAGAGGGGCGGGCCGCGAGACCAGGACCTGCGATGTCCCACTCCGTCGCGCTCGAGCGCATCACCATGTCCTTCGGCGCGACGAAGGCGGTCGACGACGTGTCCTTCACCGTCGAGCCCGGCGAGTTCTTCTCGATCCTGGGGCCGTCGGGCTGCGGCAAGACGACGATCCTGCGCATGGTCGCGGGCTTCCTCGCGCCGAGCGCCGGTCGCGTGCTCATCGGCGATCGCGACATGGCCGGGCTCGGGCCGAACCAGCGGCCGACAGCGATGATCTTCCAGTCGCTCGCGCTCTTCCCGCTGATGCCGGTGTGGGAGAACATCGCCTTCGGGCTCGAGGCGCGGGGCGTGCCGAGGGCGAAGCGCCGTCGCCGGGCGGACGAGCTGCTCGAGCTCATCGCGCTGCCCGGCTACGGCGACCGCAAGATCGCCGAGCTCTCCGGCGGCCAGAAGCAGCGCGTCGCCATCGCCCGCGCGCTCGCCGTCGAGCCGGAGGTGTTGCTGCTCGACGAGCCGCTCTCGGCGCTCGATCTCAAGCTGCGCCAGCACATGCGCGCGGAGCTGCGCGCGATCCAGAAACGCACCGGCGTCACCTTCCTCTACATCACCCACGACCAGTCCGAGGCGCTCGCCATGTCGGACCGCGTGGCGGTGATGAGCGCGGGCGTGCTCCAGCAGGTGGCGGCGCCGCGCACGCTCTACGAGGACCCGGAGACGCCCTTCGTCGCCCGCTTCGTCGGCGAGACGAACGCGATCCCCGGCACCGTGGCGCACGTCGCCGACGGCATCGCCGCCCTCGACACGGCCCACGGACGGCTCTCGGCGCGGGCGGGGCGTGGCGTCGCGGCAGGACGCGCCGCGACGCTCTACGTGAGGCCCGAGGCGCTCGGCATCGCGGCCGCGGACGCGCCGAGCGCGCTCGGCGCACGGGTCGAGCGGCTCGACTTCGAGGGTGCCTTCGGCCTGCTGCACGCGGTGACCGCGGACGGCGCGGCCGTGCTCGCCGCCCTGCCCTCGACGACGCTCGGCGCCGCGCCCGCCGCCGGGGAAGCGGTGCGCTTCGCCTTCGCGCCGCGCGACGCCATCGCGCTCGGCGCGGCGCAGGGGGAGGCGTGAGATGGGCGCGCTGACGGCGCGCTTCGGCGCGGGGCTCGCGGGGTTCTTCGTCCTGCTCGTCGGGTTCTGGCTCGCGGGGCTCGTGCTCGCGCCGAACCTGATGATGATCGACTTCGCCCTGCGCCCGAACCTCCTGCCCGCCGACGTCGGCGGCCCGGCGGACGTCTACTCCCTCGACAACCTCGCCTATCTCGCGGGCGAGCCGGTCCACCGGGACATTTTCTTCAAGACGGTCTGGGCGAGCGCGCTGGTGATGCTCGCGACCTTCGTCGTCTGCTATCCCCTCGCCTACTGGCTGGCGCAGACGGCCTCGCCCTCGGCGGCCTCGCTCGTGGTGCTGGCGCTGATCGTGCCGTTCTGGATCAACGAGGTGCTGCGCACGCTCGCCTGGTACATCCTGTTCGCCTTCCGCGGGCCGCTGAACGCCCTGCTCCTCGGCCTCGGCATTCTCGACGAGCCGATGCGCTGGTACGGCGACGGGGGCGTCCTGGTGGGGATGGTCTACGCCTACATCCTGTTCATGCTTTTCCCGATCTACAACTCGATCGAGAGCCTGGAGAAGGCGCAGGTCGAGGCGGCGCGGGACCTCGGCGCCTCGACCTGGCGCATCCACACGCGCATCGTCATCCCCCACGCCAAGGCCGGCATCGCCACGGGCTGCGTCTTCACCTTCATGCTCGCGGCGGGGAGCTACGTGGCGCCGGCGCTGCTCGGTGCGCCGGGCAGCCGCTGGTTCACGCAGATCATCTACAACTGGTTCTTCGAGGGCGGAGACTGGAACCGCGGCGCGGCCTACGCGCTCGTGCTGCTCGTGCTGTGCCTCGCGGTGGTGCTGATCACGCTGCGCGTGTTCCGCGTCTCGCTCACCGACGTGGCGAAGTGAGGGAGACCGCGCGATGACCGACGCCGTCGCCCTCCCCCCGCCGGCCACCCCGGTGCGCACGCCGCTCGCGACGCGGGCCGCCGCGGCGATCCCGAAGATCCTGTTCTGGATCTACGTCGGCGCCTTCTTCGTCTACCTGTTCGCGCCCCTCGTGGTGATGAGCGCGGCGGCTTTCAACACGAGCCGTTTCCCTACCTTGACGCCCTGGCTCGGGACGACGACGGACTGGTTCGCGCAGATGGCGGACGACGCGGCCATGTGGCGGGCGCTGTGGACCTCCGCCCTCGTCGCGCTCGGCGTCGTCGCCATCGCGGTGCCGGTCGGCACGGCGGCGGCGCTGGTGCTGACGAGCCTGCACGCGCGGGCGCGCTCGGTGCTCTACGCGCTGATGGTCTCGCCGCTGCTGACGCCGGGCGTCGTCATCGGCATCGCGACGCTGGTGCTCTGGCGCCAGATCGGGGTCGGCGGCGGGCTCCTGCTCATCGTGCTCGCCCAGGCGAGCTTCATCTCGGCCTACGTCATGCTGATGGTGGCCGCACGCCTGCAGCGCTTCGACCGGACGCTGGAGGAGGCCGCGCTCGGGCTCGGCGCGACGAAGCTCATGGTCTTCCGCCGCGTGCTCCTGCCCTTCCTCCGGCCCGCGCTCCTCGCCGCGGCGCTGCTCGCGACGCTCCAGAGTGTGGAGAACTACAACACGACGCTGTTCGTGCGCGGCTTCGAGACGCCGCTCACCGTCTACATCGCCACCAAGGTCCGCACCGGGCTCACCCCCGCCGTGAACGCGCTCGCGCTGGTGATGATCGCGATCACGATCGCCGGTGCGCTCGCCTGGGAGATCGCCCGGCGGCTGGAGGCGCGGAGGGCTGCGACCCCTTCGTAGAGCCGTTCGAATGCGGGCGAGCGGCACCGCCGCCCTCCCCACCCTCCGTCCTTCGGCCGTCGTCCTCCCCTGCGGGGAGGAGGCGATGGGGCGGGCGTCGGTGAATTCGCGGTCGAAGCCGATGCAGGCCGCCGACCGCCACCTCCCCGCAGGGGAGGACGGAGCTCGAAGAGCGGAGGGTGGGGAGGGCGGCGGCACGTCTGCAAGGAATACGCGCCCCGCCCCGCGACCCCGGCCTCACTCCGCCGCGCCGTACCCCCCGCCCGTGGGCGTGATCACCGTCACCGCCTCGCCGGCCTCGAGCACGGTCTGGTCGCTCCCGGCGAGCTCCTCGATCGTCCCGTCGAGGCGGCGCACCAGGGTGCGGCCGAGCGCGCCGGGCTCGCCGCCGCCGACGCCGAAGGGGCGGACCTTGCGGTGGGAGGCCAGGATCGCGCAGTCCATCCGCTCGCGAAAGCGGATCGTGCGCGCCGTGCCGTCGCCCGCCGACCACTTGCCACGCCCGCCGGAGCCGCGGCGGATGTGGAAGTCCTCGAGCACCACGGGGAAGCGCTGCTCCAGGATCTCCGGATCGGTCAGCCGCGAGTTCGTCATGTGCGTGTGCACGCCCGATGCGCCGTTCCAGCCGGGCCCGGCGGGGGCGCCGGAGCAGATCGTCTCGTAGTACTGGTAGGTGTCGTTGCCGAAGGTGAGGTTGTTCATCGTGCCCTGGGACGAGCCCATCGCCTGGAGCGCGCCGAAGAGGCAGTTCGTCACCGCCTGGCTCACCTCGACGTTCCCCGCGACCACCGCCGCCGGATAGCGCGGCGAGAGCATCGAGCCGTCGGGGATGACGATCTCGATCGGCCGCAGGCACCCCGCGTTCATCGGGATCGCGTCGTCGACCATCACCCGGAAGACGTAGAGCACCGCCGCCCGGGTCACCGGCGCGGGCGCGTTGAAGTTGTCGGGCTGCTGCGGCGAGGTGCCGAAGAAGTCGACCCGCGCCGTGCGCTTCGCGCGATCGACGGTGATCGAGACGCGGATCGCGCAGCCCTGGTCCATCGGGTAGTCGAAGGAGCAGTCCTTCAGGCGATCGAGCAGGCGGCGCACGCTCTCCGCCGCGTTGTCCTGGACGTGGCCCATGTAGGCGATGACGACGTCGAGGCCGAACGAGGCGACCATCTTCTCGAGCTCGGCGACGCCCTTCTCGTTCGCCGCGATCTGCGCCTTCAGGTCGTTGACGTTCTGCACGACGTTGCGCACCGGGTACTTAGCGCCCTCGAGCAGCGCCACGAGCTCGGCTTCGCGGAAGCGCCCGCGGTCGACGAGCTTGAAGTTGTCGATATAGACGCCCTCCTCCTCGATGTGCGTCGCGCGCGGCGACATCGAGCCCGGCGCCACCCCGCCGACGTCGGCGTGGTGGCCGCGCGACGCGACCCAGAACAGGATCGTCGTCTTGTCGGCGTCGAACACCGGCGTGCAGACCGTGATGTCGGGCAGGTGCGTGCCGCCGTTGTAGGGGGCATTGAGCACGAAGACGTCGCCCGGATGGATCTGCGGGTTGAGGCGGATGATGGTCTCGACCGAGCGATCCATCGAGCCCAGATGCACCGGCATGTGCGGGGCGTTGGCGACGAGGCTGCCGTTCGCGTCGAACACCGCGCAGGAGAAGTCGAGCCGCTCCTTGATGTTGACCGAATAGGCCGTGTTCTGCAGCGTCACGCCCATCTGCTCGGCGATCGACATGAACAGGTTGTTGAAGATCTCCAGCATGACCGGGTCCGCCTCGGTCCCCACCGCATGGCGGACGGCCGTCGCCTTCACGCGGGCGAGGACGAGATGGTCCTTCTCGGTGAGCCGCGCCTCCCAGCCGTCCTCGACGACGATCGTCTGGTTCGGCTCGACCACGATCGCCGGACCCGGGATGCTCTGCCCCGGCCGGATCGCCTCGCGCAGGTACACGCCCGCGTCGCGCCAGCCCTTGGAGAAGATCCGCGTCGTGCGCGCCGGCTCGGGCGTGCCCTCGGTCGTGGCGAGCCCCTCGGCCTCGGCGAACTGCGCGCCGCCGCCGACCGCCTCGATCTCCACCGCCTCCACCACGAGCGCCTTGCCCTCGTCGACGAAGCCGAAGCGGCGCTTGTGCTGCGCCTCGAAATCCGCCCGCATCGCGCGCGCGGAGGCCGGCGCGATCGGCGCGTCGAGTGCCGCCCCGGCCAGCGTCGCGGCGTCGACCTGGAGCGGCGTGTCGGTGCCGGCATAGCGCACGTGTGCGCGCACGATCACCTCGATGTCGTCGCGCGGCACGCCCTGGCCGGTCAGCTCGTCGACCGCCTCGTCGACCAGGCGCTTCGCCGCGACGGCGAGGGCCGCGGGCGCATCCGCGTCGAGGGCGGCGTCGACCGCGCTCTGGCGCGTCGCCCGGATGTCGGCGAGCCCCATGCCGTAGGCCGAGAGCAGCCCGGACAGGGGATGCACGAGCACCGTCTTCATCCCCAGCGCATCGGCGACCTTGCAGGCGTGCTGCCCGCCCGCGCCGCCGAAGCAGTTGAGCGCGTAGCGCGTCACGTCGTAGCCGCGCTGGACGGAGATCTTCTTGATCGCCTCGGCCATGTTCGCCACCGCGATCTCGAGGAAGCCGTCGGCGACCTCCTCGGGCGTGCGCCCGTCGCCGATCTCGGCGGCGAGCGTCTCGAAGGCCGCGCGCACGGCCTCGGCATCGAGCGGCTCGTCGCCGTTCGGCCCGAAGATCCGCGGGAAGCAGTCCGGCAGGAGCTTGCCCACCATGACGTTGGCGTCGGTCACCGCGAGCGGCCCGCCGCGGCGGTAGCAGGTCGGGCCGGGATGGGCGCCGGCGGAGTCCGGCCCGACGCGGAAGCGCGTGCCGTCCCACTTCAGCATCGAGCCGCCGCCGGCGGCGACCGTGTGGATCAGCATCATCGGCGCGCGCATGCGCACGCCCGCGACCTCCGTCTCGAAGGCGCGCTCGTAGGCGCCGTCGAAATGCGCGACGTCGGTCGAGGTGCCGCCCATGTCGAAGCCGATGACCTTGTCGAAGCCCGCCGCGCGGCCGGTCTCCGCGAGGCCCACCACGCCGCCGGCGGGGCCGGACAGGATCGCGTCCTTGCCCTGGAACAGCTCGGCCGCGGTGAGCCCGCCGGACGACATCATGAACATGAGGCGCGCGCCGGTGCGTGCGACGTCGAGCTCGTCGGACACCTGCGCCACGTAGCGGCGCAGGATCGGGGAGAGGTAGGCGTCGACCACCGTCGTGTCCCCCCGCCCGACGAGCTTCACCAGCGGCGAGACCTCGTGCGAGACCGAGACCTGCGGGAAGCCCATGGCGCGGGCCAGCTCCGCGACGCGGCGCTCGTGCTCGGGATGCTTGTAGCCGTGCACGAACACGATCGCGAGCGCCCGGTGCCCGTCTGCCCGCGCCCGCTCGAGCGCGGCGCGGGCGCCCGCCTCGTCGAGCGGCGTCTCGACGGTGCCGTCGGCCAGCACGCGCTCGTCGATCTCGACCACCTCGTCGTAGAGCTCGTCGGGCTTGACGATGGCCTTGGCGAAGATGTCGGCGCGCGCCTGGTAGCCGATGCGCAGCGCGTCGCGAAAACCCTTCGTGGTGAGGAGCAGCGTGCGCTCGCCCTTGCGCTCGAGCAGCGCGTTGGTCGCGACCGTGGTGCCCATCCGCACCTCGCCGATCGTGCCCGTGGGGATCGGCTCGCCGCGGGAGAGGCCGAGGTGGTCGCGGATGCCCTGCACCGCGGCGTCGCGGTAGGCGTCGGGATTCTCGGAGAGCAGCTTGCGGGCGTGCAGGCGCCCGTCGGGATCGCGGGCGATCACGTCCGTGAAGGTGCCGCCGCGATCGATCCAGAAGTCCCACACGCCGCTCATCGTCGCCTCCTGAGATCGCCGCGCGCATGGCTCCGGAGGCGCGGCTTCGTCTGTTCCCGTCCGGCATCATCGCCGACATCGACAAATCGTCAACATTTTTCCGATGAGTTGACGTTAGGATATTGACACGGTGTCGAGCGCAGATCACCCTTGCAGCATGCGCATGGTAACGAGGGATGCGCGCAAGAGCCGCCCGGCCCTTCGTGGCCGGCGGCGAGAAGGGAGCGACACCATGAACATCTTCGCACGCGTCTTCGCGGGCGTCGCCCTGTCGGCCGTCGTGGCCGGCACGGCCTCGGCCCAGAGCTGGGACATGCCGACCCCCTATCCCGACGCGACGTTCCACACGGTCAACATCGCCCAGTTCGCCGATGCGGTGCGCGAGGCGACCGGTGGCACGCTCGACATCACGGTGCATTCGGCCGGCTCGCTGATCAAGCATCCCGAGATCAAGCGCACCGTGCGCTCCGGCGTGGTCCCGATCGGCGAGGTGCTGATCTCGCTGCACGCCAACGAGAACCCGATCTACGGCCTCGACTCCGTGCCCTTCCTCGCGACCTCCTACGAGGACGCGCGCCGCCTCTACGCGGCGCAGCGTCCGGCGCTCGAGGAGGCCCTGGCGGAGGAAGGCCTGACGCTGCTGTTCTCCGTGCCGTGGCCGCCGCAGGGCATCTATGCCGGCCAGGAGCTCGACTCCATCGAGGACCTGCGCGGCCTGCGCTTCCGCACCTACAATCCCGGCACGGCGCGCATCGCCGAGCTGTCGGGCGCCACGCCCGTCCAGGTCGAGGTCGCGGACCTGCCGACCGCCTTCGCCACCGGCCGCGTCGAGGCGACGATCACCTCGCCCTCCACCGGCGTGAACTCGACGTTCTGGGACTTCGTCTCGCATTATCACGACACCCAGGCCTGGCTGCCCCGCAACATGGTCGTCGTGAACACGGCCGCCTTCGAGGCGCTCGATCCGGGCGTGCGCGCCGCCCTGCTCGAGGCCGCCGCGGCGGCGGAGGCCCGCGGCTGGGAGATGTCGGCCGCAGACACCGAGGCGGCGACGAAGACGCTCGCCGACAACGGCATGACGATCGTCACGCCCTCGGAGGGGCTGTCGACGGGCTTCCAGGAGATCGGCGCCCGGATCGCCGACGAGTGGGCCGCGAGCGCCGGCGAGGCCGGCACCGCCGTTCTCGACGCGTACCGCGCGAACTGACGACGTCACCTCCCCGCCGGGGAGGTCGGCCGCGACGCGGACCGGTGGGGGGGAGCCGTTCGACCCTTCCCCACCGGCCGCTTCGCGGGCGCCGAGCGCTCCGGAGGCCGGAGACGGGTCGGCGGTCGCCATCGACGTCGTGACTGGAGGACTTGCATGCGTCGTGCGCTCGATCTGCTCTACGCCGCGGGCCTTTGGCTGTCGGCCCTGTGCATCCTCGTCATCGCGACGCTCGTCGGCCTGCAGGTCGCGGCGCGCGTGTGGGACGCGATCCTCCAGGCGCTCGACCTGCCGCGCTCGGGCTTCGTGATCCTCTCGCTCGCGGAGATCTCGGGCTACCTGTTCGCGGCGGCGAGCTTCCTCGCGCTGGCGGGGACGCTGAAAGCCGGCGCGCACATCCGCGTCACCATGCTCGTGAACGCGCTCCCCGCCCGGGCACGCACCGCGATCGAGGCGGCGGCGCTCGCTTTCGGGGCGGTCGCGGCGGGCTTCGGCACCTGGGCGATCGGCGGCTACGCCTGGGAGAGCTGGCGCTTCGGCGAGATCTCGCCGGGCCTGGTGCAGGTGCCCCTCGTCTGGCCGCAGGCGGCGATGGCGGCGGGCGCCGCGCTCCTGACGATCGCCTTCCTCGACGAGCTCGTCGAAACGCTGCGCACCGGCAGCCCGAGCTTCCGCGCGGCCGAGGACGCCGCCGCACACGGGCAGGAGGGCTGAGCGATGGAGCCGACGACCCTGATGCTCCTCATCGTCGCGGTGCTGTTCGCGATCCTCGCCAGCGGCGTCTGGATCGCGGTGGCGCTGGCGACGCTCGGCTTCGTCGCCCTCGTCGTCTCGCTGCCGCTGCCGCCCGGCGCGATCCTCGCGACCGCGATGTGGCAGCAGCTGAACTCGTGGGACCTCACCGCCCTGCCCATGTTCATCCTGATGGGCGACATCCTGTTCCGCACGCGCCTGTCGGAGGACATGTTCGAGGGCCTCACCCCCTGGCTCGCCCGGCTGCCGGGGAGGCTCCTGCACGTCAACGTGCTGGGCTGCACGATCTTCGCGGCGGTCTCCGGCTCCTCTGCGGCGACCTGCGCCACGATCGGGCGGATCTCGCTCGGCGAATTGAAGAAGCGCGGCTATTCGGACGTGATGGCGATCGGCACGCTCGCGGGCTCGGGCACGATCGGGCTGATGATCCCGCCTTCCATCATCCTCATCGTCTATGCCACGGCCACGGAGCAGTCGGTGGCGCGGCTCTTCATCGCCGGCGTCCTGCCCGGGCTGATGCTCACCGCGCTGTTCATGGGCTACGTGATCGTCTGGGCGCTGCTCAACCGCCACCGGATGCCGCCGCCCGAGCCGGCGATGCCGCTGCGCCAGCGCCTCGCCAAGCTGCGCCGGCTGGCGCCCGTCGTGCTCCTCATCGCCGGCGTGATCGGCTCGATCTACGCGGGCTTCGCCTCGGCGACGGAGGCGGCGGCGGTGGGCGTGTTCCTGGCGCTCGCCATCTCCTGGAAGGCGGGGACGCTGAATGTCGAGACGTTCCGCACCGCGCTCCTGTCGGCGACCAAGACCTCGTGCATG
This sequence comes from Salinarimonas rosea DSM 21201, assembly GCF_000429045.1. Taxonomy (GTDB): domain Bacteria; phylum Pseudomonadota; class Alphaproteobacteria; order Rhizobiales; family Beijerinckiaceae; genus Salinarimonas; species Salinarimonas rosea. The sequence continues at coordinate 76,959 of NZ_KE386841.1, read as the reverse complement.
ATCGCCTTCATCCTCGCCGGCGCCGCGTTCCTGACGACGGCGATGGGCTTCACCGGCATCCCGCGCCTGCTGGCGGAGTGGATCGGCACGTTCGGCCTCTCCCAGGCGATGCTGCTGCTCGCCCTGACGCTGTTCTTCATCGTCATGGGCTGCTTCCTCGACGGCATCTCGCTCGTGGTGCTCACCACCTCGATCATCATGCCGCTCGTGACGGCGGCGGGCATCGACCTGATCTGGTTCGGCATCTTCATCGTGCTCGTCGTCGAGATGGCGCAGATCACGCCGCCGGTGGGCTTCAACCTCTACGTCCTGCAATCGCTGACGGGGCGCGACATCTTCCGGCTGGGCCTCTACACCGCGCCCTTCTTCCTGATCATGTGCCTCGCCGCGCTGCTGCTCGCGCTCTTCCCGGAGATCGCGCTGTGGCTGCCGCGGACGATGCTCGAATGAGCGGAGACGACGCCATGAGCCGCCGCGCCCGCACGACGCCCCCGAGCACGACCGCGACGCCGACGGCCGCCGACGAGCGCGCCGGGACTGCGGCGAGGGGCGTCGGCCCGGTCGTCTCCTCCGCCCATCTCGCCGAGACCGGGCTGCCGGCGCTGTCGGAGCTCGAGTTCGGCCTGATCCTCGCGAGCCACGCCTTCGAGCGCTGGATGGTGCGCTGCATGGCGGCGGCCGGGGTGCCCGACGTCTCCGCGCTCGACGTGCTGATCCTGCACACCGTCAACCACCGCGGCCGCCCGAAGAAGCTCGCCGACATCTGCCTCGTCCTCTCGATCGAGGACACGCATCTCGTCTCCTACGGCGTGAAGAAGCTCGAGGCCGCGGGCCTCGTCGCCTCCGGGCGCGCGGGCAAGGAGAAGACGGTGGAGATCACCGAGCGGGGCCGGTCCATGTGCCTGCGCTATCGCGAGATCCGCGACGCGCTGCTGACGAAGCCGCTCGCGGCGACGGCGCTCGACGAGGCGCGCCTCTCCGAGCTCGCGGCGATGCTGCGGGGGCTCTCGGGGCATTACGACCAGGCGGCGCGCGCCGCGGCGAGCCTCTAGCCGGCGCGGCGCGGCACGCCGGCCCTGGCGAGCGCGTCGACCCGGTGGTTGAGCGGGTCGTCGGCGTGGCCCTTGACCCAGTGCCAGCTGACGGAGTGGCGGGTGCGCGCCTCGTCGAGGCGGCGCCAGAGGTCCTCGTTCTTCACCGGCGCCTTCGCCGCCGTGCGCCAGCCCTTGGCCTTCCAGCCGGCGAGCCAGGTGGTGATGCCGTTCCGCACGTACTGGCTGTCGGTGTAGAGGTCGACGGTGCAGGGGCGCTTGAGCGCCTCCAGCGCCTGGATCGCCGCCATCAGCTCCATGCGGTTGTTGGTCGTCACCGCCTCGCCGCCGTTCAGCTCCTTCTCGCGCTCGCCGAACACGAGCAGCGCCCCCCAGCCGCCCGGGCCGGGATTCCCGAGGCAGGAGCCGTCGGTGTAGATCATCACGCGAGGCGCGCCCGCGGCTCCCGCCTTCGGGGAGGCGGCCCTGGCGGAGCTCGCCTCGGGGGAGGTCTCGGCATTCATCGGTCGAGCCCGTAATCGGCGGCGCTCTCGGCGCGGCGGTGGAAGGCGAGCTTGCGGTCGTACTCGAGCGGGTCCTTGGGCCGCACGAAGGCGCCCTCGGGCACGTCGAGCCAGTCGACGAGGCGGGTGAGCAGGAAGCGCAGCGCCGCCCCGCGGCAGAGCGTCGGCAATGCCGCCACCTCGGCGGGCTCGAGCCGCCGCACCCGCTCGTAGCCCGCGATCAGGGCCCGGCTCTTGGTCACGTTGTAGGACCCGTCCGGCTCGAAGCACCAGGCGTTGAGGCAGATGGCGAGGTCGTAGGCGAGCTGGTCGTTGCAGGCGAAGTAGAAGTCGATCAGGCCCGAGACCTGCTCGCCGATGAAGAACACGTTGTCGACGAAGAGATCGGCGTGGATCACCCCCTCGGGCAGGCCGGCGGGCCAGTGCCGCTCCAGGTGGTCGAGCTCGGCGCGGGTACGCGCGGCCAGACCGGAAGCGACCGTGTGCGCCTCGGCCTCGGCCTGGGCGAAGAGCGGGCGCCAGGCGGGGAGCGAAAGTGCGTTCGCGCGCCGCAGCCGGAAGTCCCGCCCCGCCTCGTGCAGGCGCGCCAGCGCCTCGCCCAGCGCGCCGCAGCGCTTCGCCGAGGGCCGACGGATCGAGAGGCCCTCGAGGAACGTCGCGATCGCGGCCGGGCGCCCGGCCAGCCGGCCGAGCGTCTCACCGCGGCGGTCGCGCACCGGCAGCGGGCAGACGATGCCGCGGCTCGCCAGATGCTCCATCAGGCCGAGGAAGAACGGCAGGTCGGCCTCCGCCACGCGCTTCTCGTAGAGCGTGAGGATGTAGGAGCCGCGGCTCGTGTGGAGGAAGTAGTTGGTGTTCTCGACGCCCTCGGCGATGCCCTTGAAGGAGAGCACGGCGCCGATGTCGTAGCCCTCGACGAAGGCGACGAGCGCCTCCTCCGGCACGTCGGTGTAGACCGCCACGGCTATTCGGCGGCTTCGCCGCGCAGGCCGCGCGGCAGTGGGAAGAACACGTCCTCGGTCACCGTCGTCACGGTCTCGACCGAGACCTCGTAGCGCTCGGCGAAGGCGTCGATGATCTCCTCGACGAGCACCTCCGGCGCCGAGGCGCCCGCCGTCATGCCGAGCCTGCGGATGCCGGAGAACACGGTCCAGTCGATCTCCTCGGCGCGGTTGGCGAGCCGGGCGACGCGGCAGCCGGCGCGCTCGGCGACCTCGCGCAGGCGCTGGGAGTTCGAGGAATTGGGCGAGCCCACGACGATGAGGGCGTCGACCTGCGGCGCGACCGTCTTGACCGCCTCCTGGCGGTTCGTCGTCGCGTAGCAGATGTCCTCCTTGTGAGGGCCGACGATCCCGGGAAAGCGCGCCTTGAGCGCCTCCACGATCTCGCGGGTGTCGTCGACGGACAGCGTCGTCTGCGTGACGAAGGCGAGCGCCTGCGCGTCCGCCGGCTCGAAGGCGGCAGCGTCCTCTCGGGTCTCGATCAGCGTGATCGTGCCGGCGGGAAGCTGGCCCATCGTGCCGACGACCTCGGGATGGCCGGCATGCCCGACGAGGAGGACGTGGCGGCCCTTCCTGGCGTGGACCTGCGCCTCGCGATGCACCTTGGTGACGAGCGGGCAGGTCGCGTCGATGGCGTGCATGCGCCGCCGCAGCGCCTCGTCCGGCACCGACTTCGGCACGCCGTGGGCGGAGAAGATCACCGGCGCGTCCCCGTCCGGAACCTCGTCGAGCTCACGCACGAACACCGCGCCCTTCTTGCGCAGGCTCTCGACGACGTACTTGTTGTGGACGATCTCGTGGCGCACGTAGACCGGCGCGCCGCGCTGGGCGAGCGCCTGCTCGACGGCGTCGATGGCGCGCACCACGCCCGCGCAGAAGCCGCGGGGGGCGCACAGGAGGATCTCGAGAGGCGGCTTCGTCATCGGGTACGGTCTGTGGCGAGACGCGCCGCGTGTCAAGCCGGCGCGAGGGCGCGCCTCAGGAGGCGAGCGCGACGGGCGCGGCGTCCGTCGTCGGGCAGGTGCCCTCCCCGCGGACGGGGCGCGCGAAGTCGCGGCAGAAGCCGGGGATCGCGTCTCCCGCCATCGGCCGGGCGAAGTGGAAGCCCTGGGCGAGGCTGCATCCGGCGGCCATGGCGAAGCGCAGCTGCTCGCGCGTCTCGATGCCTTCGACCAGCGTCTCCGCGCCGAGCGCCTCGGCGAGGCGCAGGACGCCCTGGAGGACGCTGGCGCGCGTCTCCCGGTCGCCCTCGACGAGGAAGGACCGGTCGATCTTGAGGAGGTCGGGCTCGAGCCGCACCAGGTAGGCGATGTTCGAGTAGCCCGTGCCGAAATCGTCGAGCGCGAGGCGCACGCCCAGGGCGGAGAGCGCGGCCAGGCTCTCGCCCACCTGGTCGCATTCGGCGAGCAGCACGCCCTCGGTGATCTCGATCTCGAGGTCCTCCGGGGCGAGGCCCCAGCGCGCCAGCGTCCCGGCCACCTCGCGGGCGAGCACCGACGAACGGAAGCTGTGGGGCGAGACGTTCACGGCGACACGCAGCCGCAGTCCCGCCTCGCGCCAGCGCGCGGCGGTGGCGCAGGCCTCCTCGAGCACGAACCGGTCGAGGGTCGCGATCTGGCCGCTCTGCTCGGCGATGGCGATGAACTCGCCGGGCGGCACGATCCGCCCCGTGCGCCCGCAGCGCCAGCGGACCAGCGCCTCCGCCGCGACGACGGTGCCGCGCAGGACGTCGACCTGCGGCTGGAACTCGAGGAAGAGCTCGTGCTCGTCGAGCGCCCGCGCGAGCCCGTCGCGCAGCGCCTCGACGTGCCGGCGCTTCGTCATCAGCCCGGGGGTGAACACCATGGTCGAGCCGCGCCCCGCCTCCTTGACGGCGTAGAGCGCAGCATCGGCGCAGGTGATGGCTTCCTCGATCGTGGGCGCGTCGGCGGGCCAGACGGCCACGCCGCAGCTGAAGGCGATCGGCACGACCTCGGCGCCGACATCGACCGTGACCGGTCGCACGCGTCGCGCGTCCAGGCGCGCGCAGACGTCGGCCACACCGCCGCGCCCGATCCGCGTCGCCACCACGAACTCGTCGCCACCCCAGCGCGCGACCACGCCGTCCGCGCCGAACTCCTCGCGCAGCCAGGCCGCCGCGGCCTTCAGGATGGCGTCCCCGGCCGGGTGCCCGAGCCTGTCGTTGACGGCCTTGAAGCGGTCGAGGTCGAAGACCATCACGGCGTGTGCCGGCGCGGACGACGCCTGCGACATCCCGTGCGCCCACTCGGTGAAGCCGCGCCGGTTGGCGGTGCCGGTCAGGCTGTCGCGCCCGCTCGCCGTCTGCAGTTGCGAGACGATGCTGCGGTTGCGGCTGAACAGGCCGATGGAGAGCATCGACAGGACGAGGAGCATCAGGACGCTGCCCACGACCCCGAGCCATGCGCTGCTCGTCTCCGCCGCCTGCAGGCGCAGGGCCTCGTCGATCTCGGCCTCGATCCCCCTCGTGTAGTCGTTCGTCGCACGCACGAGATCGGCACTGATGCCGCGCAGATCGGCGAGGAGCGCCTCGTCCAGCGGCGCCCCCGCGCCCACGAGGCGATCGAGCCCGTCCATCAGGTCGCAGGCGAGCGGCGCGAAGGCGGTGCCCTCGTCGACCATCGGGCCGCGGCTCAGCGCGGTGAGCATCTCGAGGCGCACGTGGAACCGATCGGCCGCATCGGCGACCAGGCGCTCGGTGCGCGGGTCGGTCGGCGCCATGGACGCGGCTGCGAGAAGGCCGTCGAGGGCGACGATCTCCGCATACGTATAGCGCAGATGACGCACCATGTACTGGCCGAGGTCGATCTCGCCGCGCTTGATGCTTCCGGCGCCCCAGATCGCGACGAGCGTCGCGATCAGCCCCGCGAAGAGGATCAGCGTGCCCAGGAACGGGGACGACCGGTCCCCGAAGGCGCGGGGGAGGCGGCGCACGACCGGCATCGCCTCACCATTCGATCTCGGAGAGGAGCCAGACGCTCCGGTCGACGTAGATCCGGTCGTCGAGCTCGGGGTGGAGATGGACGGGGTAGAGCAGCCGTGCCGGGCCGCGGGCGCGGGCATCGAGGAGCTCGCCGTCGGCGCGGGTCGCGAGCACGAGCGGCCAGCGCTCCCAGTCCTCTCGCGGGACATCGGCGGCATAGCCGTCGGACGCGCGCAGGGTGACGGCCTCGGCCTCGTGCGCGCCGACCAGGCGCAGCACGTCCGACAGCAGAACGCCCTGGAACAGCACGCCCTCGGGGTCGAGCGACATCGCGCTCGGGATCTCGACCATCGGCAGCCGCTCGATCTCGGCGATCGACAGCACACGGCCCGATGAGGCCGGCCCCACGCGGATGGTCGCCGCGTCCGCGCGCACCATGGCGCCCGGCGCGGTCTCGCGCTCGCCGGCCTGCGCCGCGGCCGGGGCCGCCGGCAGAACGAGAGCGCAGGCGATCGCGAAAGAAGCTGCGAGGCGTATCACGGTGATCCTCCACCTATCCCGCTCGGCGGCGCGGCGGGAGGCGGACCATGGCCCGGCGGCGTGACGAAGAGCTTAAGCCGATCGCAGAGCGACGGGTGGACGTCGCCGACGCCGATCGCACCGATGAGGGCGAGCGGTCGCCACCCGGCGCGGGCCGCAACCTGCCGCCTGCGGCGCAGAACTGCGGAACCCCGCCTGTCACGCGTCCTCGGCATGGCAGACATTCGCTTCGAGCATACGTCCCGCAGGCGACCGACAGGCCTTAGCAAAAAAGGGGCCCGGCTCTCGCCGGACCCCTCCCGATCGTCACGTCGCTGGGAGCGCGATCACATGTCCCCGCCCAGACGCTCGTACTCGAACGGCTGCGCCTCGCCGATGTCGGCCTCGCCGTAGGGCAGGTCGTAGTAGGCGCCGGTGCCGTAGCCGTAGTTCGTGCCCCAGCCGCCCGCGTAGCCGTACGGGCCGTAATAGGGATAGGCGTAGTAGCCGCGGCCGTAGGCGGCGTCCGCGCTCACCACGACGGCCTGCACGCGGCCCTCGGAGAGGATCACGTCGTTGACGTAGCCGTAGTTGCGCGGCGTGTCGTCCTCGCCGCGAATGCGGGCGTAGTCGCCGATGATCTCCGAGACGCGGTAGGCACGGGGCCCCAGCTCCGCGTCGTCGAGGCCGGTCACGACCTCCTGCTCGACCACCGCGCCCGTCGCGGCCACCTCGCCGCCGACGCCGTAGTCGTCACCGTAGTAGCCGGTGCCGAACACGCCGTACTGGTCGATCGTGTCTTCGGTGACGGGAATCGTGATCGCCTGCTCGCCGACCGCCATCTCGACCTCGTCCCACGGCACGGCGACGTGCGTGTCGCCGATGTCGAGGAAGCCGCCGATCTCGGCGACGACCGCGAGGATCCGGCCGTCGGCGCCGACGATCACATCCTCGACGTCTCCGATGTCCTCGCCGGCGGCGCCGTAGACCTCGTACTCGTCGATGAACTCCTCGGCGCTCATGCCGCCGGCGTACATCTCGTCGTAGCGCCAGTCGGACATCGCGACGATGTTCTCGGCGGCGAGCGTGCCGCCTTGGGCGACGCCCTCGGTCACGGGCGCGACGGTCGCGTTCTGCGCCATCGCGGGCGCGGCCGCCATGGCGGCCAGAAGGGCGATCGTGGAGGTGCGCTTGAGCATGGGCTTGCTCCTTTCCGATTGATGTGCCGCGCCCGCGGGGTCGCGGGCGGCGGCCGGACCGCGAAGGCGCGCAGCGTAGGCGTGCGTCGCGGTCGCTCTCCGAGGTGCCAACGAGAGGGCGCCCGCGATGTTCCGAACGGCCGGCCGCCGGATCGGGAGGCGGGCGGCGGGAACACGAATCGCGGATGTGCCTTGCCGGGGACGAGCGGGTGAACGCCCGCTCGGGAAACCGCACAGGAGGAATCCGACATGCACAAGACGCTGATCACGGCCCTCGCGCTCGCCGGCACCGCCGCCTTCCCCGCGCTCGCGCAGGACGCGACGCAGAACCAGGGCCAGAACCAGGGCCAGAACCGCGGCCAGGCTCCGGCGCAGCAGCAGATGCAGGCCCAGCCGGGCCAGCAGAACCAGTCCGCCGAGGAGGCCATGCGCTCGCGCATCGCGAGCCAGGGCCAGGTGCGCGACGCGCTGAACCAGGCCGGGTTCGAGGAGGTCACCCTGCTCGACGCCGCCTACCTCGTCTCCGCCCGCGCCCCCTCGGGCGAGATGGTGATGATGGTCGTGAACCCGTCGGGCATGATGCAGGGCATCATGCAGGGCGGCATGCAGGGCGGCATGCAGGGCGGAATGGGCCAGACGGGCCAGGGCACCGGCCAGCCGACGGACCAGGACCAGACCGGCGCCACCGGCCAGACGAACCGGGGCGGTCAGGGCGGCCAGGGCAACCGGACCAACCAGTGATCCGTCACGCCTATACCGGGCCCGGGCCCCGTGCGGCCCGGGCCCGGTACCGATCAGGACGACGGGAGACGAGCGATGAACAGCGAGCAGTTCCGCGGCAATTGGAACCAGATCAAGGGCCGCGCCAAGCAGCAATGGGGCAAGCTCACCGACGACGACCTCACCCGGGTCGAGGGGCACCGGGACGAGCTCGTCGGCCGCATCCAGGAGCGCTACGGAATCGCCAAGGACGAGGCCGACCGACAGGTGTCCGACTGGGAACGCGGTCTCTGACGCGCGCAGGGACGCGGGCGGGGCCGAGCGGTGCTCGCGAGACGATCGCGGCCGCTCGCCCCCCGCCTCCCCCCGGGCGAATGCCGGCTCACACGGCGATCCGCCCGCCGAGCTCGTCCTCCACGTGGACGCGGATGATCTCGTCGAAGCTCTCTTCCGCCCGAAAGCCCAGCGCGAGCGCACGCTTCGGGGCGAAGGCGCGGGGCCAGCCGGCGATGATGCGCGCGATCGCCGGGTCGGGCTCCCGGCGGATGCGGGCGACCGCGGCGTCGCCCGCGACGCGGCGGAGCGCCTCGATCTGCTCGCCGACGCTCACGCAGACGCCCGGCATGTCGAGCGTGCGGCGCGGGCCGATCGCCTCGCCGTCGAGCGTCGCCGCGTGCACGAGAAAGCCCACCGCCGCGCGGGGCGAAGCGTGCCAGTGGCGCACGTCGTCGGGCACGGGCAGCACGGCCTCCTCGCCCGCGAGGGGCTCGCGGACGATGCTCGAGAAGAAGCCCGAGGCCGCCTTGTTCGGCCGCCCCGGCCGCACGCAGATCGTCGGCAGGCGGATGCCGACGCCGTCGAGGATGCCGCGGCGGGTGTAGTCGGCGAGCAGCAGCTCGCAGATCGCCTTCTGCGTGCCGTAGCTCGTCAGCGGGGTGAGCGCGTGGTCCTCCGGCACGGGTTCCGGCAGCGGCGCGCCGAACACGGCGACGGAGGAGGCGAAGACGACGCGCGGCCGGTAGCCCTCACCGTGCGCGCGCACCGCCTCGAACAGCGCCCGGCCGCCGTCGAGGTTGATCCGGTAGCCCTTCTCGAAGTCGGCCTCAGCCTCCCCCGACACGATGGCGGCGAGATGCACGATCACGTCGGGACGATCCGCCACGAGCCGCGTCGCCGTGGCGGGGTCGCCGATGTCGGCGGCCATCGTCTCGACGGGAAAGCCCGCGCCCTCCGGGACCGGCGGGTCGACCACGTCGTGCAGGGTGAGGCGGGCGATCTCGCGCGCGCCGATGCGCCCGTCGGCGACGAGGCGGCGGGCGAGCTTCGCGCCGATCATGCCGGCGGCGCCGGTGACGAGGACGTGCATGGGGGTCGTTCTTCCGTTGGGTTCGGTGATCACAGCGTCCAGCCGCCGTCCACGACGAGGGTGGTGCCGGTGGTGAAGGCGCTCTCGTCGCCGGCGAGGTGGACGGCCGCGGCGGCGACCTCGGCCGCCGTGCCGATGCGGCCCATCGGCTGCCGCGCGACGAAGCTCGCGCGCACGGCCTCCTCGTCCTGCCCCGTGCGTTCGGCCAGCGCGGCGATGCGGCCGTCGAGCGACGGGGAGTGGATGGTACCGGGGCAGATCGCATTGCAGCGCACGCCCTGGCGGATGAAGTCGATCGCGACCGCCTTGGTCAGCCCGATCACCGCCGCCTTGGTGGCGCCGTAGGCGTAGCGCGCCGGCGCACCCTTCAGGGACGAGGCGCCGGAGGAGATGTTGACGATCGAGCCGCCGCCGCGCGCCAGCATGCCGGGCAGGAAGGCCTTGATGGTGCGGTGCATGGACTTGACGTTGAGGTCGAAGGACCGGTCCCAGTCCGCCTCGTCGCACTCGAGCACCGTGCCGTGGGCGACCCATCCGGCGCAGTTGGCGAGGACGTCGATGCCGCCGTGCTCCTGCGCCACCTCGGCCGCGAGCGCCTCCACCGCGGCGGTGGAGGTGACATCGAGCCCGATGCGGCGCGTGGCGGGAAGGCCATCGAGATCCTCCGCGTTCAGGGTCGTCGCGAGGACGACGGCGCCTTCCGCGACGAAGGCCGCCGCGATGGCGCGCCCGATCCCCTGCCCCGCCGCCGTGACCAGCGCGACCTTGCCGTCCAGCCGTCCTCCCATCGCGCCCTCCCCCGTTCGCCTCGTGGCTTTCGCCCGCACTGTAGCGCGCCGGCGCGCGGGCGAAAGCCGGCAAAGCCGCCCGCGCGCGTCTTCGCACCCGCGCGAGCGGGAGGCAGGCGGAACCTCGAGGGCAAGCGGAGCCTTGGAGGGGGTTCGCCTTGGCAAGCGACGGAGGTATGGGCTAAGACTTCCGCAGCGTGGATAAAACGACGAAAACGCCTACCACGCGGGCGTGTCGTTCCCTCGAACAGACGGAGACACGAGAACATGCACGCACAATTCGCCCTGAAGACGACGCTGGCTGCCGCCACGATGGCGCTCGCGATCGGCGGCGCGTCGACCGGCGCCGCCGCCCAGCAGCAGCAATTCGTCTCGATCGGCACTGGCGGCGTCACCGGCGTCTACTACCCGGTCGGCGGCGCGATCTGCCGCCTGATGAACCAGACCCGCCGCGACCACGGCATCCGCTGCTCGGTCGAATCGACCGGCGGCTCGGTCTACAACGTCAACGCCATCCGCGGCGGCGACCTCGACTTCGGCGTGGCGCAGTCCGACGTCCACTATCAGGCGTTCAGCGGCGAGGGCCGCTTCGCCGAGCAGGGCGCGCAGGAGAACCTGCGCTCGGTCTTCTCGCTGCATCCCGAGCCCTTCAACGTGCTCGCCCGCGCCGAGGCCGGCATCGATCACTTCGACGATCTCGAGGGCAAGCGCGTCAACATCGGCAACCCCGGCTCCGGCCAGCGCGCCATCATGGACATCCTGATGGAGCGCAAGGGCTGGACGAACGACACGTTCGCGCTCGCCTCCGAGCTCGCGCCGGCCGAGCAGTCGGCCGCCCTGTGCGACAACAACATCGACGCCTTCGTCTACAGCGTCGGCCACCCGAACGGCTCGATCCAGGAGGCCACCGCCACCTGCGACGCCGTGCTCGTGGACGTCACGGGGGACTACGTCGACGCGCTCGTCGAGGAGTTCCCGTACTACTTCAAGGCCGAGGTCCCCGGTGGCCTCTACCCGGGAACGGACGAGCCGACCGAGACCTTCGGCGTCGGCGCGACCTTCGTCACCTCAGCGGACGTCTCCGAGGAGGCCGTGTACACGCTGGTGAAGTCGGTCTTCGACAACTTCGAGGACTTCACGGCGCTCCACCCGGCGCTCGCCAACCTGGATCCCGAGACCATGATCTCGAGCGGCCTCTCCGCCCCGCTGCATCCGGGCGCGGAGCGGTACTACCGCGAGCGCGGCTGGCTCCAGTGAGCGGCCTTCGTCGGGCCTCGCATTCCCGGGCCTGAGCGACACCGCCGCCCCCCGGGAGCCCGCACGGGCTCACCGGGGGACGGCGTCTCCCGATTCCATCGCGACGTCGGCTCGCCCGCGCGTCGCCGGCGTGAGGCGTGCGATGACCGACGAGACCAGGACGGCCGCGAGCGGAGGTCCCTCGGGGAGCGATGGTCCCTCCAAGCGCGAGCTCGACGATCTCGTCGCCAAGGCGGATACCGGCGCCCGCAACCCGCGCGGGCCGATCGGGCTCGCGGTCACCGGCATCGCCCTCGCCTGGGCGCTGTTCCAGCTCTACATCGCCTCGCCGCTGCCGTTCCTGGCGTCGCAGCTCACGGGGCTGCCGCTGGTGCTGAACGACGCGCAGATCCGGCCGATCCACCTCGGCTTCGCGCTGTTCCTCGCCTATTGCGCCTATCCGGCCTTCTCGCGCTCGCCGCGCGACCGCATCCCGATCCTGGATCTCGTGCTGGCGGCGGCGGCGACGTATTGCGCGCTCTACATCTTCATCTTCTACCGCGAGATCTCCGCGCGCCCGGGCCTGCCGACGACGGCGGACCTCGCCGCCGCGGGAGCCGGCCTCGTGCTCCTGCTCGAGGCGACGCGCCGGGCGCTGGGACCGCCGCTCGCGATCGTCGCGATCGTCTTCCTGCTCTACGTCTTCTTCGGCTCGGCCGCCTTCCTGCCCGACGTGATCCAGTGGGGCGGCGCCTCGTTCTCGCGCGCCATGGACCAGATGTGGCTGACGTCCGGGGGCGTCTTCGGCGTCGCGCTCGGCGTGTCGGCGAGCTTCGTCTTCCTGTTCGTGCTGTTCGGCTCGCTGCTCGACAAGGCGGGGGCCGGCAACTTCTTCATCAAGCTCGCCTTCGCCCTGCTCGGCCATCTGCGCGGCGGGCCGGCGAAGGCGGCCGTCCTCTCCTCGATGATGACGGGCCTGATCTCGGGCTCCTCCATCGCCAACGTGGTGACGACGGGCACCTTCACCATCCCGCTGATGAAGCGCGTCGGCTTCTCCGCCGAGAAGGCGGGCTCGGTCGAGGTCGCCTCCTCGGTCAACGGCCAGATCATGCCGCCCGTCATGGGCGCCGCCGCCTTCCTCATGGTGGAGTACGTCGGCATCCCCTACACGGAGGTGATCACCCACGCCTTCCTGCCGGCCGTGATCTCCTACATCGCGCTCCTCTACCTCGTGCACCTCGAGGCCCTGAAGAACGCCATGCCCGCGCTGCCCAAGCGCGTCGTCCATCCGCTGCCCACCGCGCTCCTGCGCGCCGGCATCACCATCGCCTCGATCGTCATCCTCGCGGGGCTCGTCTACGTGTCGATCCGCGGCGTCCAGGCGATCCTCCCGTCCGTGTCGACGCCCGTCCTGCTGGCGCTGGTGGCCGCGATCTATGTCGGCCTGATCTGGCTCGCCTCGAAGGGCCCCGATCTCGAGATCGACGATCCGGACGCACCGGTGCTCGAGCTGCCGATCGCCACCGAGGTGCTCAAGACCGGCCTGCACTACATCCTGCCGATCGTCGTGCTCGTCTGGTTCCTGATGATCGAGCAGCGCTCGCCGGGGCTCTCGGCCTTCTACGCGGTGGTGCTGCTCGTCGTCATCCTGCTCACGCAGAAGCCGCTCAAGGCACTGTTCCGCAGGGTGCGGGGCGCGCAGGTGGGCGCCGCCTTCAGGGAGGGCGTCGCCGACCTGACCCAGGGCCTCATCCTGGGCTCCCGCAACATGATCGGCATCGCCTGCGCCACCGCAACCGCCGGCATCATCGTGGGCGCGGTGACGCTCACCGGCATCGGGCAGGTGATGGCGGAGTTCGTCGAGTTCCTGTCGGGCGGCAACATCCTGCTCATCCTCGTCTTCACGGCGCTGATCTCACTCGTGCTCGGCATGGGCCTGCCGACGACGGCGAACTACATCGTGGTGGCGACCCTGATGGCGCCGGTCATCGTCGAGCTGGGGCAGGCGAACGGCATCATCATCCCGCTCATCGCCGCGCACCTGTTCGTGTTCTACTTCGGCATCATGGCGGACGTGACGCCACCCGTCGGTCTCGCCTCCTTCGCCGCGGCGGCCGTGTCGCGGGGCGACCCGCTGAAGACCGGCTTCACGGCGTTCTTCTACAGCCTGCGCACGGTGCTGCTGCCGTTCATCTTCGTGTTCAACACGAACCTCCTCCTGATCGACGTCGGCTGGGTGCAGGGCATCTGGGTCTTCCTGAAGGCGACGGCGGCGATGCTCGTCTTCGCCGCGGCGACGCAGGCGTTCTTCCTGGTGCGCAATCGCATCTGGGAGACGGTCGCGCTCCTGCTCGTCGCCTTCCTGCTGCTGCGCCCCGGCTTCCTGATCGACCAGATCGTGCCGCCCTACGAGCCGCTGCCGGCGGCGCAGGTCGAGGACGCGATCGCGGGCACGCCCGAAGGCGGGATCATCCGGATCGGCGTGTCCGGCCCCCGCTTCTCCGATCTCGAGGTCGAGCAACGCACCCTCGCCTTCACGCTGCCGGACGCCGCTCTCGACCCCGCGACCCGGCTCGAGCAGGCGACGGGGCTCGTCTACGTGATCGAGGGCGAGCGGGTGCTGCTGGAGGAGCCGTTCGATCCGCGCAGCCCCGGCGGCCGCACGCTCGGCCATCTCGACTTCTACGATCCGGACAACCCGGTCGTGATCACGGCGGTCGAGGTCCCGGTGGAGCAGCCGGCGCGCGCCTGGTCGTACCTGCCGGCGGCGCTGCTGTTCGGGCTCGTCTGGCTCGCCCAGTCGCGGCGCGCCAGGCGGCAGGAGGCGGACCGGCGCGGGCGCGAGACCACGGTCGCGGCCGGAAGCGAGGGGGCGCGCGCCTGAGGGCGCGGGAGCGACAGCTCGAAGGAGGTGCGACGATGTACACGAACATCCTGCTCGCGGTCGATCTCGGCCACCGGGAGGCGGAGCAACGCGCCGTCGACACGGTGGTGGAGTACGCCCGTGCCTTCGGCGCGACGATCCACGTGCTCAACGTCGTGCCGGACTACGGCATGGCGCTCGTCGGCGGCTTCTTCCCGGAGGGGTTCGAGCGCCAGGCGCTGGCGCGCGCTCACGAGGAGTTGAACGCCTTCACCGCCGCCGTGATCCCCGCCGAGATCCCGCACCGGACCATCGTCGGCCACGGCGGCATCTACCGCGAGATCCTGCACTGGGCGCAGGAGACCAAGGCGGATCTCGTGGTGATGTCCGCCCACCGGCCGGAGCTCGAGGACTATCTCCTCGGCCCCAATGCCGCCCGAGTGGTCCGGCATGCGAGGACGTCCGTACTGGTGGTACGGCCCGCACCGGCGTGACATAGATATCCCGCAGCGCGGGGAGGCACGCCGCCCCAGTCGCCGCGCTGCGAGGCAGGACGCTCATGGCATTGTGGAAGCAAGCGCTCGTCGCGCTGGTGCTCGTCGCGGGCGCGCTCGCGGGCTGGGCGATGGTCTCGCCGGCGACAGCCCCGGCGGCGATCGTCGGTCTCGCCGAGCGGGTCGGGCTTCCGGTCCCGGAGGTGGCTCCCGGCGAGGCGGCGGGTGGATTCCGCCGCGGCGGCTTCGGCCCGAGCCGGGTCGTCGTGGGATCGGTCGCGCAATCGCGCGAGGAGACGCGCCTCGACGTCATCGGCACCGCCGAGGCGGCGCGCTCCGTGACGCTGTTCGCCCCGGACGACGGCCTCGTCACCGCCGTGCGCTTCGCGCCCGGGGACCGGGTCGAGGCCGGCGCGCCGCTCCTGTCGCTCGACGACCGCGCGGAGCGCATCGCGCTGGAACGTGCGACGATCGCCGCCGACCTCGCCCGTGATCGCGCCGCGCGCCTGCAGAGCCTCGCCGAGAGCCGCTCCGCCTCCGCCGTCCAGCTCGAGGAGGCGCAGGCCGCCCTCGCCGAGGCGCACACGCAGGTCGCCGCCGCCGAGCTCGCGCTCGAGCGCCGCACGCTGGAGGCGCCCTTCGCCGGGAGCCTCGGCCTCTCGCAGGTCGAGATCGGCCAGCGCGTGACGACGCAGACGCCCGTCGCCGCGCTGGACGACCGCGGCCGCATCCTCGTGCGCTTTCCCGTGCCCGAGCGGCTCGCCGCTCGCGTCGCGCGGGGCGACGGCGTCCTCGCCCACACCGCCGCCTACCCGGGCGAGACCTTCACGGCGACCGTGACCGAGATCGACAGCCGCGTCGACCCAGACAGCCGCGCGCTCCCCGTGCGCGCCGAGATCGCCAACGCCGACGACCGGCTGCGGCCGGGCATGAGCTTCACCGTCACCCTCGCCTTCCCCGGCGCGTCGCGCGTCGCCGTGCCCGCGCAGGCGCTGCAATGGGACCGCGAAGGCCCCTACGTCTGGCGCGTCGCCGACGGCGCGGTGACGCAGGTGCGCGTGGCGCTCGCCGGCCGCGCGGACGGTGTCGTCCTCGTCGAGGCGCCGCTTTCGGCGGGCGAGCAGGTCGTGCTCGAGGGCGTCCAGCGCCTGCGCGACGGGGCTGAGGTCGAGATCGCGAAGGAGGGGCCGCCGGCGGGCGCCGTCTCCCCCGGCGGCGAGCGGAGCTGAGCGCATGAGCGCCTATTCCCGCGCCGCCGACGTCGCCTCGCTGTGCGTGCGCCGCCCGACGCTCGCGGCGGTGATGAGCCTGATGATCGTGCTCGCCGGCCTCGCCGCGCTCTTCGGCGTGTCCGTGCGCGAGCTGCCCGACGTCGACCGCCCGGTCGTCACCGTCACGACCGAGTTCGCCGGCGCCACGCCCGCGGCCATCGACGCGCAGGTGACGCGCCTCGTCGAGGGCGCGGTGGCGCGGGTGCCCGGGCTCGTCTCGGTGTCCTCGTCGAGCGCGCGGGGACGCAGCCGCATCGTCGCCGAGTTCGGCGAGGGCGTCGATCTCGACATCGCCGCCAACGACATGCGCGACGCCGTGTCCGGCATCGTCGGCCGCCTCCCCGAGGACGCCGCCGAGCCGCGGGTCGTGAAGGCGGACGCGGACGGCGACGCGATCCTGCGCCTCGCCGTCGTCTCCGACCGCCACGCCATCGAGGAGCTGTCGGCGCTGGCCGAGCGGCTCGTCTTCGACCGGCTCGCGGCGGTGGAGGGCGTCGCCGACGTGCAGGCCTACGGCCTGCGCGAGCCGGTCTTCCGGGTGACACTCGACGTCGCCGCGCTCAACGCGCGGGGCCTCACCATCGCCGACGTCCGCCGCGCCCTCGACGGCGTCCTCTCGGACGCGCCGGCCGGCGACCTGCGCATGCCGTCCTCGACCGTGCTCGTCGAGGCGGGCGCCGCCGCGCGCTCGGTCGACGAGATCGAGGCGACCTTCGTCGACCGCGGCACCCGCATCCGTGACGTCGCGTCCGTCTCGCTCGGGCCCGCCGACGACGAGATGGTGCTGCGCTCGGACGGGCGCGTCGGGCTCGGCGCGGGCATCCTGCGCCAGGCGAGCTCCAACACGATCGCCATCTCGAACGCCGTGCGCGAGACGGTGGACGAGCTCAACCGCTCGCTCCCCGAGGGCATCGTCGTCGCCGTGCGCTCGGACGACGCCGTCTTCGTCGGCAGCGCCGTGGCGGAGGTGCTGAGCACCCTCGTGATTGCGACGATCCTCGTCGTCGTGATCATCCTCCTGTTCTTCCGCTCCTGGCGCGCGACGATCATCCCCACCGTCACCGTGCCGATCGCCATCGTCGGCACGCTCGCCGCGATCTACCTGATGGGCTTCTCCGTCAACGTGCTGACGCTGCTCGCCCTCGTGCTCGCCACGGGCATCGTCGTCGACGACGCCATCGTGGTGATCGAGAACATCGAGCGCCGCCGGGCGGAGGGGATGGGCGCGCGCGCCGCCGCCGTGCTCGGCACGCGCCAGGTCTTCTTCGCGGTCGTCGCGACGACGCTGACGCTCGCCGCCGTGTTCATCCCGATCTCGTTCCTGCCCGGACAGGCGGGCCGGCTCTTCGCCGAGTTCGGCTTCACGCTCGCCGCAGCCGTGGTGCTCTCCTCCTTCGTCGCGCTCACGCTCGCACCCATGCTCGCCTCGCGCCTCCTGAAGGACGAGGCGCCGAGCGCGGACGGTGCGCCGCGTCGGCGGATCGACCCGCTGG
Organism: Salinarimonas rosea DSM 21201; assembly: GCF_000429045.1. Taxonomy (GTDB): domain Bacteria; phylum Pseudomonadota; class Alphaproteobacteria; order Rhizobiales; family Beijerinckiaceae; genus Salinarimonas; species Salinarimonas rosea. The sequence goes on along the minus strand of NZ_KE386841.1, from coordinate 59,513 downwards.
CGACGGTCGGCGGCTGGTTCGTGGCGCTCTACCGCGTCCTCCTCGCCCGCGCGCTCGCGCTGCCGCTCGTCGTGCTGACCGTGTGCGCGCTCTTCGGCGTCGCCGCCTGGATCGCCTGGTCGAGCCTGCCCGAGGAGCTGACGCCGCCGGAGGACCGCGGCTTCGTGCTGCTCGTCGTCTCGGCGCCGCAGGGCGCGTCGCTCGCCTATACCGACGGCAAGGTCGCGCAGGTCGAGGCGATCCTCGAGCCCTATGTCGAGGCCGGCGAGATCGAGAGCGTGCTCGCCGTCATCGGCACCTGGGGCCGCTCGAACCGGGCCTTCATCGCGGCCCCGCTGGTCGACTGGGCCGAGCGCGAGCGCGGCCAGCAGGCGATCGTGTCCGAGATCAACGGCAAGCTCGGCGCGATCGTCGGCGTCCAGGCCCGCGCCATCTCGCCGAACTCGCTCGGCATCCGCGGCGGCGGCCAGGGCCTGCGCATCGCGGTGCTCGGCGAGGACTACGACGCCATCACCGACACCGGCCTCGGCCTCGTCTCCGCGCTGCGGCGCGAGCTGCCGGCGCTGACGAATCCCTCGCTGTCGATCGACGTCAGCCAGCCGCAGCTCTCGATCCGGCTCGACACGGCGCGCGCCGCCGACCTCGGCGTCGATCCCGCTGACGTCGCGCTCGCGCTCCAGACCGCGCTCGACGGACGCCGCGTCGGCGACGTCTTCGTCCGCGACCGGGCGGTGGAGGTGCGGTTGCGCACGCCGGAGGGCGCGGTCTCACAGCCCGACGACCTCGCCCAGATCCTGCTGCGCGGCAACAACGGCGCGCTCGTGCCGCTCTCGGCGCTGGCGAGCCTCACCGAGGAGAGCGTCTCGCCCTCGCTCGAGCGCGAGCGCCAGCGCCGCTCGGTGACCGTGGAGGCCGGCCTGCCCGCCGACCTGCCGCTGCGCGCGGCGATCGAGCAGGTACGCGCGGTGGCGACGCCGCTCCTCGCGCCCGGCCAGACGATCGCCTTCCTCGGCGAGGCGGCGGCGCTGGAGGAGACGTCGCGGGGCGTGGCCATCACCTTCGCCTTCGCGCTCGCCATCGTGCTCCTGGTGCTGGCCGCGCAGTTCGAGAGCGTGGCATCGGGCGTCGTGATCATGCTCGTCGTGCCCTTCGGCCTCGGGGCGGCGGCGCTGGCGATGGCGGCGACGGGGACGAGCCTCAACATCTACAGCCAGATCGGCCTCGTGATGCTGATCGGGCTCATGGCCAAGAACGGCATCCTCATCGTCGAGTTCGCCAACCAGCTGCGCGACGAGGGAATGACCGTGCGCGAGGCGGCGCTCGAGGCCTCCGTCGTGCGCTTCCGCCCGGTGATGATGACCCTGATCTCGACCGTGCTGGGCGGCCTGCCGCTGGTCCTGTCGGACGGCGCCGGCGCCGAGGCGCGCGCGGCGCTCGGCTGGGTCGTCGTCGGCGGGCTGGGGCTCTCCGTCCTGTTCACCCTGTTCCTCACGCCCGTCGCCTACCTCCTCCTCGCCCGCTTCTCGAAGCCCCGGGCCGCGGAGGCCGCCCGGCTCGACGCCGAGCTCGCGGCGGCGGAACGGGGTGACGGCACCGGCGCGCGCCGCCTTCCGGCGGAATGAGGTCGCGCGCCCCGCGGGCCGTGCGCCTCAGCCGGCCTCCAGGCGCACGTCGGCGAGCACGAGCCCGCTCTTCGGCAGCGCGGGCATGTCCGTGAGGCTCACGGAGAGGTCCTGCTCCGGCACCCGCCAGACGGCCTCGCGGGCGAGGACGGCCGTCATCGCCTCCATCACCACGATCGTCAGCCATTCCCCGGCGCAGCGATGGCCCGAGAACGGGTCGCCGCCGCCCTGCGGGATCAGGTCGTAGGCGCCGGGCTCGCGTCCGTGGAAGCGCGCCGGGTCGAAGCGCGCCGCGTCGCGCCACAGGCGCGGATCGCGGTCGGTGCCGTAGAGATCGAGCACCACGAGCTCGCCCTCCTCGAAGGCGCGCCCCCGCCACGCGAAGGGCGTGCGCACGCGCCCGGCGATCGCCGGGAAGAACGGCGTCGTGCGCCGCACCTCCGAGACGAAACGGCCGAGCTGGCCCTCCTCGTGTGCGCGGATCGCCTCGCGCGCCGCGGGATGCTCGTGGAGCGCCAGAGCCGCGAACGTGACGAAGCGGGCGATCGCGACAATCGGGCGGATCAGGTTGAGGAGCTCGACCGCCACCACCGCATCGTCCAGCGGCGCGCCGTCCGGCCCGCGCCAGGCCACGAAGGCCGCGGCCGGGCTGCCCTCCGGCAGCTCGAGGCGCCCCGCCCGCGCCTCGCGGGCGAGATGGGCGAGCATCTCCTCCGACCGATGCCGCCGCAGGCGCGCGATCCAGTTCGCCGGGCCGACGGAGCCCGCCTCGTCGATCATCGCGCCCGCCTCCTCCGCGAGGCTCGCGACCTCGTCCGGCGACGCCGGCACCCCGACCCAGTCGCAGGCGACCCGGCAGAGCACGTCGCGCACGACGTCGTGCAGCGCGGCGCCGTCTGGATAGGCGGCGAGGCGGTCGCGCAGGCGGGAGGCGGCGGCGTCGGCGACGGCATCGAGCCGCACCGGTGTCATGAAGGACATGAACAGCGCCTTGCGGGCGCGGTGCGCCTCGCCGTCGAGGGTCGCGACCGAGCCCTCGTCCTGCAGGAGCTTGAAGGCGAAGCTCGGCACCGCCCCGCGCCGGGTGAATCGCCCCGGCTCGTAGAACATCCGCGCCGCCTCCTCCCCGTAGCAGAACACGGTCCTGCGCCCGAGCAGCCGCGCCTCGAACGCGTCGGAGCCGTGATACGCGCAGTGCTCGCGGATGAAGTCGTAGCCCTCCGCGAGGAAGCTCAGCGTGAGGTCGGGCATGCGGGCGCGGGGGATCGAGGTGGTGTCGAGGGGTGCGGGATCGCGGTCCGGCATGGGGCGGCCTCTTCGCTGCTGGTGGAGGCGAACGCCCGTGCCGTCGCGGCGGTTCGCATCACCCGCGACCGAGGATCTCCAGCGTCGCCGCGTCCGCGCGCCCGCCGTAGAACGCGTCGAGCCCGCGCTGGAACAGCGCCGCGTCCGCCTCGTCGTCCGTGGCCTCCCGGAACAGCGTCAGGCAGGAGCGCAGCTTGAGGTCGTCGGGGCTGCCGAGGATGGCGTGGATGTCGGCGCCTTCGTGAGGCAGGAGGAGGCGGACGGCCTCGCGCAGGCGGGGTCCGAGCAGCGGATGGGCGAGATAGGCGCGCGCCTCGCCGAGGCCGGACAGGCCGTAGCGGCGCGCGGTGGCGCTGCGGCCGAGCGCCGCGAGCTGCGGGAAGACGAACCACATCCAGTGCGACCGCTTCGCGCCCGCGGCGAGCTCGGCGCGCACTTCCGCCCAGACCGGCTCCTGCGCCGCGACGAAGCGCGCGAGGTCGTAGTCGTCCGCCATCTCGCCCTCTCCTCGTGGCCCCCGACTCGTGGCCCCCCGACTTGTGGCCCCGCGACCGCGCGCCGCCGCAACGCCGGAGGCCACGGCCGCGTTCGCTCGCCCACAGCATACACCCGAGCGACCAATCGGAGAGACCCCATGAAGCTCGATCTCGACGGCAAGATCGCCCTCGTCACCGGCGGCGATTCCGGCATGGGCCGGGAGACCGCGCGCATCCTCATGGAGGAAGGCGCGCACATCGCCCTGTGCGACAGGACCGGCGAGGAGCTCGCGGGGGCGGCGCACGCACTCTCGGCGCGCGGGCGCTGCGAGCCCTTCACCGCGGACCTCACCAGTCTCGACGAGGTCGGGCGGCTGAAGGCGCAGGCCGAGGAGCGGCTCGGCGCGCCCGACATCGTCGTCCACGCCGCCGGGACGACGGGGCCGACCGGCGACTTCCTCGAGATCGACGACGCGGGCTGGCGGGAGGTGCTCGAGGTCGACCTGATGAGCGCGGTGCGGGTGGCGCGAGCCTTCCTCCCGGGGATGCGCGCCAAGGGCTGGGGCCGGCTCGTGCTGATCTCGTCGGAGAACGCCGTGCAGCCCTACCCGGAGGAGATGCCCTACGACGTCGCCAAGGCCGGCATCGACGCGCTCGGCAAGAGCCTGTCGAAGGCGTTCGGGCCGGACGGCGTCAACGTGAACGTGGTCTCCCCCGCCTTCGTCGCGACGCCGATGACGGACAAGATGATGGACGCGAAGGCCGCCGAGGAGGGCACCGATCGCGCGCAGGCGATCGAGGGCTTCCTCGCGGAGAAACGGCCGGGGATCGTCACGGGGCGGCGCGGGCGCCCGGAGGAGGTCGCCGCCGTGATCGCCTTCCTCTGCTCGGAGCGGGCGAGCTACGTCGTGGGCGCGAACTGGCGCGTCGACGGGGGCTCGGTGATGACGACGACCTGAGCCGCGCGCCCGCTCACCAGAACCGGGTGCCCGGCCCGCCCTTGAACGGGCCCGCCACCCGCGAGGTGATCCAGCCACCGTAGAACCCGCCCTCCTGCGGCACGACCCGCTCGCCGTCGACGAAGCAGCCTTCCATCAGGGCCGGGTAGAAGGTCGTGAAGCCGGCCATCGGCCGGAACGGTGGCGTCGGCCGGGGGTAGGACCAGGCGGCCCGCGGCGCCCGCACCGCGCCGCAGACCACGTCGAAATAGGCGGCCTGCCCCTTCCACTCGCAGATCGAACCGCCACCGGCGGCCACCAGCACGCCCGCGTCGACATCGTCGGGCGGGAAGTAGTAGGATGGCGGGTGCGAGGTCTCCAGCACGCGAAAACCGCGGCGCGTGCGGGCGATCGTCCGCCCGCCGAGGACGACCTCCAGCACCGACGCGGTCGGCTCGCAGATCGCCGGGCGGGGATAGTCCCAGACGCTCTCCTGGCCGGGCGCCGGCGGAGTCGGAACGGGTGGCTTCGGCATGACGCGCGCCTCGCTTTATCTTTTGTTGCGAATCGATCCGGGTTCCCGGGGATCGGCGAGTCCTTCCCGGTGCGGCTTTGCATGTTGCTTAACAGTCGATGAACGGGTCCGATGCCTGCACGCGCAGCAGGAGGCGACATCATGTCCGATCCCATGTCCTTTGCCCCGTCCCGGACCTTCCTCCCGTCGAGCGCCGTTCGCGCGGCGCTTCCGTCGGTGGGCGTCGTGAGCGGCAAGCGTGCCCGGATCGGCGAGGCGCTCGACCGGCTGGCGCCGGACGCGCCCGAGTTCGAGCGCGAGGCGATCCTCGACCACGCCCTCGGCAGCCGCGGCCTCGCCGGCGCGAGCCCCGAGACCGCCGCCTGGCTCTCCATGGTCTCCTACGTCCGCCACGTGCTGACGGATTACGACGCTCTGCTGGCGGAAGGCTACGACCGCGACAGCGCCCGCCACTTCGTCGCCGACGAGACCACGGAGATCCTCGCCTGCTGGGGCTGCCGCCGCCCGCTGGAGAGCTGATCCGCCCCGCTCACGGGCGGCAGAACAGGTCCGCGTGGCCGATCGTGGCCGCCGACGCGGCGACGCGGGCCGCGCGCCAGGCCTCGACCTCGACCGTCGCCAGCCGCCCCGTCTCCGCCACGGCCGAGGCCTGCCCCTCGGCGAGCGCCCGGATCAGGGCCGCATCGCGCGGGGCGACGAGCCGCCACGGGCTCACGCCGAGATGCGTCGCGTAGCCTTCCCCCGCGAAGGCGGAGGCGAGCCGGCGGGTCGCGGCGGGGCCGGCGGCGGTGCCGAAGCCCTTGTCCTCGCCCTGATGCGCCACGAAGGCGGCACGGAACGCGGCGTCGAGCGGATGCGGCGGCTCCCAGGCCTCGCGGCCGTCGTAGGTCAGCACCGTGTGGAACAGCGCTTCGCGCGCCACCACGGCCCGGGCGAAACGCGCGATGAAGGCCTCGCCGCACAGGTCGAACAGGGCCGCGGCGGTGACGAGGTCCGGAGCCTCGCCGAGCGCCGCGTCGAGATCGTTCGAGAGGTCCGCCTGCGCGAAGGCGACGTCGAGCCGCCGCCCGTTCTTCTCCAGACTCAGCCCGTCCGCCCCGTCCGCGAGGACGACGTCCGCCCAGGCCGCGAGCCGGATGCGGGCGCCGGCGAGGAGCGCGGGATCGTGGTCCACGAGCCGCCAGGATTGCCGCGCCGGCAGCGCGCGGTAGAGGCCGCGCAGGTTCGAGCCGAGGCCGCAGCCGAGGTCGACCACATGCACCGCGTCGCGATCCGCGAGGCAGGAGGCGAGGCGCGCCTCGAGCCCGCGGTCGCGGGCGCGGTGGTCCGCCGGCTCGCGCAAGTCGAGCCAATCGGGCGAGAAGCCGCTCATCCATTCGTCTCCAGGCTCTGGCGCAGGGCGTCGGCGATGCGCGCGGCGGTGTCGTCCCAGCGCGGCAGGGCCGCGCCGGCCTCCCAGGACGCGGCGGCGAGCCGCGCGCGGGTCTCCGGCTCGTCGAGGAGGCACGCCAGCGCCGCCGCGAGCGCGTCGACGTCGCCGGGGGGCACCTTCAGCGCGGCGGCATCCGGCACGGTCTCGGCGGCGGCGCCGCCGGTCGAGGCGACGACGGGCAGGCCCCGCGCCATCGCCTCCGCCAGAACCATGCCGTAGCCCTCGTAGAGGGAGGCGGAGACGAAGACGTCTGCTTCCGCCAGCAGGGCGTCCCGCGTCGCGGCGTCGACGGCGCCGGTGAAGCGGATGCGCTCGGCGAGCCCGGCCGCCTGCGCCTGCTTCCGCAAGGCCGCCGCGGTGGCGGGGTCGCGATCGGTCGGCCCGACGATCGCGAGGCGCCACGGCCTCTCGGCCAGACGGGCGAGCGCGGCGATCAGGACGTCGAAGCCCTTGCGGGGCGAGATCGCGCCGACCGCGATCAGCGCCGGCGGCGCCCCGGCCGGGGCCCCGGTCGCCCGCGGCGCCGGCTCGGTGCCCGGCAGGGCGACGCTCAGCCGCTCGGACGGCACGCCGTAGTCCGCGACGAGCGTGCGCGCCGTCGTCGGGCTCGCCGCGACGATTCGCGTCGCCCGCGCCAGCGCCCGCCGCTCGCTCTCGACGAGTGCCGCCGCACGCTCCGGCGAGAGGCCGGTCTCGAGCGCGAGCGGATGGTGGACGAGCGCCACGAGCGGGCGCGCCAGCGCGTCGAGCGCCGCCGCCGGCAGGGCGCCGTAGGCGAGCCCGTCGACGAGGAGCGCCGCGTCGGCAGGGACGCTCGCGAGCAGCCGCGCGCTCTCGACCACGTCCCGCGTCGTCGGATGCGGGAAGCCGTCCGGCAGGCGCACGACGACGGGCGCGACGCCGTGATCCGGCAGCCGGGCGAGCACCGCGCGCGCATAGGCGTATCCCCCCGTCGCCGTCTCCAGCGCACCGGGGATGGCGAAGGCCGCCTGGAGCCGCGTCATCGTCAGAGCGCCGCCTCGTACCAGGCGCGCGCCACGTGGCTCTCCTCGATCGAGACGCGGATCCGCGCGATCCCCTCCCCGCCCGGCCCGAGCGCACCCTTCCGGGATGCCGCGGCCATGGCGTCGAAGACGTGCTTGCACAGGAACTCGGTCGTCGTGTTCTTCCCCGCGAATTCCGGCACCTCGTCGAGGTTCCTGTAGTTGAGCGGGCCTAGCGTGGCCTTCAGCGCCTCGTGCGCGCGGCCGATGTCGACGACGACGCCGTCCTCGGTCAGCGTCTCGCGGAAGAAGGCGACGTCGATGACGAAGGTCGCCCCGTGCAGCGCCTGCGCGGGGCCGAACAGGTCCCCCTTGAAGCTGTGGGCGATCATGATGTGGTCGCGGACCTCGACGGCGAACATGGGGAGCGTCTCCTCGGAGAATATCAGGAATAGCGGACGGCGGTGGCGAGCCCCGGCGCACCGGGGGCGAGGAGGCTCGGAAGCATCCGTGGCAGGTCGTCGAAGGCGACCTCGTCGGTGATCAGCGCATCGAGCCGCTCGTCGCCGAGGAGGTCGAGCGCCTTGGCGAGGCGCCGCGCGTGGCTCCAGCGCCCGCGCCGGGAGGGCGCGACGCGACCGACCTGGCTCGAGACGAGGGAGAGCCGCGCCGAATGGAAGCGCGCGCCGAGCGAGACCTCCGTCGTCGCCTCCCCGTACCAGGAGAGCTCGACGACGCGCCCCTCGTCGCCCGCGCAGGCGAGCGCGCAGCCGAGCCCCGCCGATGTCGCCGAGGTGTGGACCACGAGGTCGGCGTCGCCGGGCGAATCGAGCGGCTTGGCGAAGCGGCAGCCCAGCGCCTCGGCCACCGCGCGGCGCGAGAGGTCGACGTCGACGAGCGTCACCTCGGCCCCGGGCAGGCGCGCGGCGAGCGCCGCGACGAGGCACCCGACCACGCCCGCGCCGACCACGACGATGCGGTCGCCGGGACCGGCGCCGCCGTCCCAGAGCGCGTTGAGCGCGGTCTCCATGTTGGCGGCGAGCACCGCGCGGCGCGCGGGAACGTGATCGGGGACAGGCTGGACGAAGGCCCCGGGAGCGTCGAAGACGGTCTCATGCGGTGCGAGCGCGAAGACCGTCCTCCCCACGAGCCCCGCCGGGCCGTCCTCCACGACGCCGACGGCGTTGTAGCCGTATTTCACCGGGAAGGGGAACGCACCCTCCTGGAGCGGCGCGCGCATGCGCTCGTATTCCGAGGCGGGCACCCGCCCCTCCGACACGAGCCGCTCGGTCCCGCGGCTGATGCCGCTCCAGAGGGTGCGGATGCGCAGGTCCCCGGGCTTTTTCGTCGCAATCCCCCGCTCGCGCAGAACCGCTCGGCCGCGGCCGACGTACCAGAGAGCGCGTGCAGTCGTTCCGGGCGGCGCGTCCGTCACGGCGTCTCTCCCACTCGTCTCGCCGTCGCGCGGCATGGCTCCTCCAGCGTGTTCCCGAGGACGGCTCGATGAACGATCTCGTGCCCCCGACCGAGCCGATCGGATCCCGCCCTCCCCCGGAGGGCGGCGAGCGCGACGCGGCGGGCGCGGTTCCTTCCCATACGGCCGAGCGGCCTGTCCAGACCAACGCGGCGGGCCGGCGCCGGCTCCTCGTCGCGGGGCTGACGCTCGCGGGCTTCCTCGCCCTGATGATCCCGGCCGCGGCGATCCTCGCGGCGGACGGGGTCGGCGCACTCGATCTCGTCGTGCTCCTCGCCTTCGCGTTCGGCGCTCCCTGGACGGTGCTCGGCCTCGTCAACGCCGGCATCGGCTTCGCGATCGCCCGGCTCGCGCGCGACCCCTTCGCCCATGTGGCGCCCTTCGCCGCCGCGGGTGATCGCCGCACGCCGATCCGCGGTCGCGTCGCGGTCTTCATGACGCTGCGCAACGAGGACGCCGCGCGGGCGATCCGCCGGCTCGCGATCGTGCGCGACAGCCTCGCGGCGACCGGCGAGGGCGGCGCCTTCGACTGGTTCGTGCTCAGCGACACGTCCGACCCGGCGATCGCCGCGCGCGAGGAGAGCGAGGTCGCCGCCTGGCGCGCCGCCGCGGGTCCCGGCGCGCGGATCGTCTACCGCAGGCGCACGCAGAACGTCGGCTTCAAGGCCGGCAACGTCCGCGACTTCCTCGAGCGCTGGGGTGCGCGCTACGAATTCATGCTCCCCCTCGATGCCGACAGCCTCATGTCCGGCGCCGAGATCGTGCGCATGACGCGCATCCTGGAGGCGCATCCGGAGATCGGCATCCTGCAGAGCCTCGTCGTCGGCGCGCCCTCCCCGAGCGGCTTCGCGCGCATCTTCCAGTTCGGCATGCGCCAGGGCATGCGCCCCTACACGCTCGGCGCCGCCTGGTGGACGGGCGACTGCGGGCCCTACTGGGGCCACAACGCGCTCGTGCGCATCGCGCCGTTCCGGGAGCATTGCCGGCTTCCGGTCCTCTCCGGCGGTGGCCCGCTCTCGGGCGCGGTGCTCTCGCACGACCAGATCGAAGCGGTGCTGATGCGCCGGGCGGGATGGGAGGTGCGGGTTCTGCCGCGGGAGGGCGGCTCCTGGGAGGACAACCCGCCGACCTTCCTCGACTTCTCCAAGCGGGACCTGCGCTGGTGCCAGGGGAACCTGCAATACCTCCACCCGACGCTCGTCGGCATGAAGGGCCTCGCGCCGACGAGCCGGCTGCAGCTCCTCTTCGCCATCATGATGTTCGCCGCCGTGCCGGCGATGACGCTGATCCTGGCGCTGACGCCCCTGCTGGCCGCGACGGCGGACCCCGCGCGCTTCCCCGTCGGCGCGGCGCTCGGCTTCTACGGGGCCTTCCTCTCGCTGTCGCTCGCACCGCGGGCGCTCGGCGTCCTCGACGTCGCGCTCACGCCCGGCGGCATGGCCGCCTATGGCGGGCGCCGGCGCTTCCTCGCGAGCGCCGCGATCGAGTTCGTGTTCTCCGCCTTCCTCGGCGCCGCCGCCTCGCTGCGGCTGACGCTCTTCATCCTCGGCCTCGCCTTCGGCCGCGCCACGGTGTGGAACGGCCAGGCGCGGGACGCGCACAGCCTCTCCTGGCGCGACGCGACCCGCGCCCTCTGGACGACGACGGCCTTCGGCGTCGCGATGACGGGCCTCGTCCTCGCCCTCGTACCGGCGGCATGGCCGATCGCGCTCGTGATGTGCGCCGGCTACCTTCTCGCCATTCCCTTCGCCGTCCTGACGGCCGATCCCGCCTTCGGCCGGGCGCTCGCCGGCGCGGGGCTGTGCTCGATCCCCGAGGAGATCACGCCGCCGCCGGAGATCGCCGCGCTCGGGCGCAAGGAGGGCGCGCCCGGGACCTCGCCGCGCGCCGCGCTCGCGCCGTCGCGGGTCGCCGCATGAGCCCCCGCGCCGAGGCGATCGGGCGATCGCTACGCCTGTATCACGGCGATCCGGCGCGCGCCGCGGCGCTCGACGCGCTCTACCGGCCGTTCGTGCCCCATGGCGGGCTCGCCTTCGACATCGGCGCGCACGTGGGCGACCGCACCGCCGCCTTTCGCCGGCTCGGCGCGCGCGCCGTCGCGCTGGAGCCGCAGCCGGCCTGCTTCCGGGCGCTGCGGCTCATCCACGGGCGCGACCATCGGGTGACGCTCGTCGCCGCCGCCTGCGGCGACGCGAGCGGGGAGGTCCGGCTGTCCGTCAACAGCGCCAACCCGACGGTCTCCACCGCATCGAGCCGCTTCGTCGAGGCCGCCGCCGGCGCTCCGGGCTGGGAGGGGCAGGCCTGGGACGAGGAGATCGTCGTGCCCTGCCTGACGCTCGACGCGCTGATCGCGACCCACGGCCGGCCGGACTTCGTCAAGATCGACGTGGAGGGCTTCGAGGACCGGGTGCTCGCGGGCCTGTCGACGGCTGTCCCGGCGCTCTCCTTCGAGTTCACGACGATCGCTCGCGGCGTCGCCCATCGCTGCCTGGCGCGCCTCGCCGGGCTCGGCAACTACCGCTTCGCGCTCTCGCTCGGCGAGAGCGCGACGCTGGAAGCGCCCGGCTGGATCGAGGCCGCCGCCATGGCGGCGAGGCTCGACGCCCTGCCGCACGCGGCGAATTCGGGGGACGTCTACGCCGCGCTGACGCCGCCGGCGTGACCGTCTCCGTCAGCGGCTCTGCGCGAGCAGCAGGATCGCCGTCTTGGCACCGCGCCCGTCCGCGCCCAGCGCGAAGCCGAAACGGTCGAGGTCCGCGTCGGTGAGCACGTCGCGCCGGTTCTGCGCCCATTGCTCCGCGAAGCGCTCCACATCGGCGCGGGTGGGCTGCGCACCGCAGCCCGAGCAGGTCGCGACGAGGGCACGCACCTGCGCGAAGCGCGCGCCGGCGTCGCCCGGAAGCGCGGCGCCGAGGTCGAGCGCCGGCGGCTCCGGGCTCGCGCCGCCCTCCGGCAGCAGGTCGCGGGCGGCGGCGGTAAGGGCGTCGTCGGCCTCGAGCGGCGGCGAACCGGCCTCGTCGCGCAAGGCATCGATCTCTTCGCCGGCGGCGGCGACGCGGGCATGCGGATCGAGCGGAAGAGCCCCTTCGTCGCCGTTGCCGCCGGAGGCGCCGGGGCCGGCGAAGGTCTGCACCGCGAGCGTGCGCCGGCTCGCGGGATCGGCGGCGATGCCGAAGCCGAAGCGCGTCACCCCGTCGCGCAGGATGTTCGCACGGTGCCCCGGGCTCTCCATCCATCCGCGATGCATAGCCTCGACGCGCGCCTCGCCCGGCGGAACCGGGCAGCCGTCGCATGTCCCGAGGTTCTCCGCCACGATCTCGCTCGCCGCCCCGCCGGCCGCACGGAAGCGATCGCCGACGGCGTCCCCGTCCGGCGACGCGTGGGCGAAATAGCCGCGCGCGAGCATGTCCTCGGCGTGGTCCTGCGCGATCGTGTCGAGCGTCTCCCCCGGCTCGAGCGGCGCGAGCCCGGCCTCCTCCCGCGAGGCGTTCACCTCCGCGAGCGCCTCGGCCCGCAGGGCGGGGAGATCGCCGGTGACGATCTCCTGCGCGGCGGTGGGAGGGACGACGAGGGTCGCGAGGAGGAGGGCGAGCGCCGCGGCGGCGCGGCGGAGACGAGGCGTGTCCATCATGTCGGCACAACGGCCGAGCCCGCATGACGGTTCGGCCGTCGACGGAGCCTCGGTCAGACCGCCGTGCGCCGCTTCAGCGCCGCCGACAGCGTCCCCTCGTCGAGATAATCGAGCTCGCCGCCCACCGGCACGCCGTGGGCGAGCCGGGTGACGCTCACCGGCAGCTCGGCCAGCGCCTCGGTGAGGTAGTGTGCCGTGGTCTGGCCGTCGACGGTGGCGGGGAGCGCCACGATCACCTCGCGCACCGCGGGGTCCTGCGCGCGGGCGATCAGCCCGGCGATGTCGAGCTGCTCGGGGCCGATGCCGTCGAGCGCCGAGAGCACGCCGCCGAGCACGTGGTAGCGCACGTGCAGCGCGCCCGCGCGCTCCAGTGCCCACAGGTCGGAGACGTCCTCCACCACCACGAGGATGGACGGGTCCCGGCTCGGGTCCGCGCACACCGCGCAGGGGTCGGACGTGTCGACGTTGCCGCAGGTCGAACAGACGACGACCCGCTCGGCGGCGACGCGCATCGCCTCCGCCAGCGGCACGAGGAGCCCCTCGCGCTTCTGCAACAGCGCCAGCGACGCCCGGCGCGCCGAGCGGGGCCCGAGGCCCGGCAGGCGCGCCAGCAGCTGGATCAGGCGCTCGATCTCGGGGCCGGCGACGCCGCGGGCCATGGCTCTACGCTCTCGAACGGGGAGGACGGGACGTCAGAACAGCTTCATGCCCGGAGGCAGCGGCAGGCCCTTGGTGATCTCGGACATGCGCTCCTGCATGGCGCGCTCGGCCTTGACGCGCCCGTCGTTGCAGGCGGCGACGATCAGATCCTCGAGGATCTCGGTCTCGTCGGGCACCATCAGCGAGCGGTCGATGGTCACGCCCTTGAGCGCGCCCTTGCCGGAGAGCCGCACGGTCACGGCGCCGCCGCCGGCCTGGCCCTCGACGATCAGCTCGTCGAGCTCGGCCTGCGTCTCCTGCATCTTCTCCTGCATGGCCTGGGCCTGCTTCATCAGCCCCATCAGATCCTTCATGGCGTGCCCTCCTCTCGCTCGCCCGGCGCCTCGCGGCCGGCGGCGCGCGCCCGCGCGATCGTCTCGCGCAGCGCCACCTCCTCGGCCGCATCGTCGTCCATATGGCGCTTTCTCAGCCGTCGCACCAGGAGGAGGATGCCCAGGAGCACGATCGGCACCGCGATCGCCGTGCCGACGTAGGGCTCCACCGGCACGCCGCTCTCGTAGAGGCCGCGCAGGACGTAGAAGATCAATCCCGAGATGTAATAGGTGATCGCCGCCGCCGAGAGCCCCTCGACGGTCTGCTGCAGGCGCAGCTGGATGCGGGCGCGCTCGTTCATGGCGCGCAGCAGGTCGCGGTTCTGGCTCTCCAGCTCGATGTCGATGCGCGTGCGCAGGAGCTGCGCGGCGCGGGTGAGCTTGCGCGAGAGGTTGGCCTGGCGCTCCTCCATGGAGGCGCAGGTGCGGATCGCCGGCTGCAGGCGCCGGTCGAGGAACTCCGACCAGGAATCGTATCCCGTCAGCGCCTTCTCCTCCAGCGCGCCGAGCCGCAGGCGCACGAGGTCGGAATAGGCGCGGGTCGCCCCGAAGCGGAAGAGGGCCGCCGCGGCGCCCGACTCCAGCTCGGCGGCGAGCCGTGTGATCCGGTCGAGCAGCTCGCGATTGCGATCGAGCCCGTCCGAGCGCTCCATCGCCGCCATCACGAGCGGCAGCTCGGTCTCGATGCGCCGCACGGAGGGGCCGATCGCCTGCGCCTCGGGCAGGCCGAGCAGGGTGAGCGTGCGGTAGGTCTCGACCTCGAGCACCCGCTGCACGATGGCGCCGGCCTGGGCGCGCTCCATGCCTTCGTCGACGACGAGGATACGCACGAAGCCGTGCGCGTCGGTGCGGAAGTCGGTCGCGATCGTCGCCGCCCCGGTCTCGACCTGCGCGGCCGCGAGGTGGACGTCGCCGAACACGCTCTGCGGCCCCTTCGGCAGGCTCGCGGCCGGGATCAGGTGGAGGTCGGCGGCCACCATCAGCGGCCCGGGCTGCGGCACGAGCCGCATCACGCCCATGAGCCCGTCGACCGCGGGGCGGAAGGGCTGCGGCGCCGGCGCGTCGGTGACGCTCGGGTCGCCGAACTCCCACGAGTAGGTCGTGAACTCGCTGTGGCTCTCCCAGCGCAGCAGCGTGCCCGAGAACACGACCCGATGGTGCTTCGCCCCCGGCGCCGGCCCGTCCAGGCCCAATTGCTTGCAGAACTCGGCGAGCGCCTCGCGGTCGCGCTGCGCGGCCTCGCCGTCGGTCATGAAGGCGTAGTGCAGGATGCGCCGGGGCGTCTCCATCGGCGCGGAGGGCCGCGCATGCACCTCGGCGAGCACCCGCGCGCGCAGGTCGTGCGGTACCAGATCCACCGCCATGGCCCCTCGATACCCCCGGACGCTCCCACCACCGATCCCACGCGGCGGCGCACAACGATGGGGGAAGCTGGGCCGGGGTGCAATGGTTTCCTGGCGCGCCTCCGGCGCGGCGCCTCTGCTCAGCGCCTCGCCAGCACCCGCACCGCCTCCACCAGCGTCCGTACCGCCGCGCCGGCGTCCGCCGCGGTGATGTTCTCCGCCGGGTTGTGGCTGATGCCGCCTTCGCAGCGCACGAACAGCATGGCCGACGGGCAGAGGCGGGCCATGGCCACCGCGTCGTGGCCGGCGCCGGACGGCAGGCGGAGCGTCCTCTCGCCGGCGCGGGCGGCTCCCGCCTCGAGGGCGGCGACGAGGGTATCGTCCATCGCGGTGGCCGCCTGGTCCATGAAGCGCTCCTCCGCGAAGGCCACGCCGCGGCGCTCCGCGACGGCGCGGCAGCCGGACACGATCTCCTCCACCAGCGCCGCGCGCACGCCGTCCTCGGGCGCGCGGATGTCGAGGGTGAAGCGGGTGCGCGCGGGAATGACGTTGAGCGCGCCGGGCTCGACCGTGCACACGCCCACCGTCGCCACCGCGTCTCGCGCCGCGGTGCCGGCGCGCTCGACGAGGGCGATCATCTCGGCGGTGGCGGCGAGCGCGTCGGCGCGCATGCCCATCGGCACGGTGCCGGCGTGCCCGGCCATGCCGTCGACGATGCAGCGCGCCCGTGTCGCGCCGTTGATGGCGGTGACGACGCCCACCGCGAGATCACGCGCCTCCAGCACCGGCCCCTGCTCGATGTGGACCTCGAGGTAGCCGAGCGTCCGCGCCGGGTCGCGGGGGATGTCGCCGATCCGCTCCGGGTCGCAGCCGAAGCCGACGAGCGCCTCGCGCAGGGTGACGCCGTCGGCGTCCGTCCCGTCGAGCCATTCGGGGCGGAAGTCGCCGGCGAGCGCCGAGGAGGAGGCGAGCGAGGTGGGGAATCGCACGTTCTCCTCGTCGCCGAAGGCCAGGATCTCCAGCGCGAAAGGCAGGTCCTCCCCGCGCAGCGCGTCCGCCGCGAGGATGCCGCAGACGACGCCGAGCGGCCCATCGTAGATGCCGGCATTCACCACGCTGTCGATGTGCGAGCCGATCAGCAGGGTCTTCGCGTCCGGCGTCGGGCCCTCGCGGCGGCCCACCAGCGTGCCGAGCGCATCGCGCGTCACGCCGAGCCCGGCGTCGCGCATCATCGCGGCGGTGGCGTCGGCGCAGGCGGCGTGCGCGGGGGAGAGGTAGAGGCGGGTGAGCCGGCCCGGCTCGTCCGTGTGCCGGGCGAGATCCGCGATCATCGCCATGGCCCGCGCGCCCAAATCCTGCACCGCCGCGT
The DNA here is from genome assembly GCF_000429045.1 of Salinarimonas rosea DSM 21201. Classification (GTDB taxonomy): domain Bacteria; phylum Pseudomonadota; class Alphaproteobacteria; order Rhizobiales; family Beijerinckiaceae; genus Salinarimonas; species Salinarimonas rosea. The sequence continues at coordinate 43,374 of NZ_KE386841.1, read as the reverse complement.
CCTCCACCGTCGCGTCCCCCGCCATGATCTTCTCCCTCTTCCCTCGCGTGGTCGATCGCGGCGCACGATGAGGGAGCCGGGCCGGCTTGTCGACCGCCGCATGCCTCGCCTGCGCGGGCCGGGTTCCGCATGTCGTTGCATCGCCGCGCGGGAGCGCTTAATTCACCGGGTCCGCACAGAAGAAGAGGCCGCCCCGTGACCCGCGCCTATCCGCCCGTCGAGCAGAACCCGAACTTTCCCGACCTCGAGCAGAAGGTCGCCGCGCGCTGGACGAGCGAGCGGACGTTCGAGCGCTCGATCGCGCAGAGGAAGGAGCAGGGCGCGCCGGAATTCGTGTTCTACGACGGCCCGCCCTTCGCCAACGGCCTGCCGCACTACGGGCACCTCGTCACCGGCTTCGTCAAGGACCTGGTGCCGCGCTACCAGACCATGAAGGGCAAGGCGGTGGACCGGCGCTTCGGCTGGGATTGCCACGGCCTGCCCGCCGAGCTGCACTCCGAGAAGGAGCTCAACCTCTCCGGCCGCCAGTCCATCGTCGAGTACGGGATCGAGCGCTTCAACGCGCATTGCCGCCGCTCGGTGCTGCAGTTCACCGACGACTGGGAGTACTACGTCGGGCGCCAGGGCCGCTGGGTCGACTTCCGCAACGACTACAAGACCATGGACCGCTCCTTCATGGAGAGCGTGCTGTGGGCCTTCAAGACCCTGTGGGACAAGGGCCTGATCTACGAAGGCTACCGCGTCGTGCCCTATTCCTGGGCCGTGCAGACGCCGCTGTCGAACTTCGAGACGCGGCTCGACAACTCGTATCGCATGCGCCAGGACCCGGCGCTGACGGTGGGCTTCTCGCTGGAAAAGGCGCCGGGCGAGGAGATTGCCCCCAAGCTCTACGCCTGGACGACGACGCCCTGGACGCTGCCGTCGAACCTCGCGCTGGCGGTGGCGCCGGACGCGGACTACGCGGTGCTGGCCAAGGGCGGAGAGCGGGCGATCGTGGCGCAGGCGCGCATCGAGACCTATGCCAAGGAGCTCGAGGGCTACGAGGTCGTCGGCACGCTGAAGGGCGCCGACCTCGTCGGGCGCCGCTACACGCCGCTGTTCCCGTTCTTCAAGGATGCGCCGAACGCCTTCCAGGTGATCGCGGGCGACTTCGTCGAGCTCGACGGCGGCACCGGCGTGGTCCACCTCGCGCCGGCCTTCGGCGAGGACGACATGCGCGTCGCCACGGCCGCCGGCATCCCGGTGATCGACCCGGTCGATCTCGCCGGCAACTTCACCGACCAGGTGCCGCCCTATGCCGGCAAGAACGTGTTCGAGGCCAACAAGGACATCATCCGCGACCTCAAGGCCGAGGGCCGTGTGCTGCGCCACGAGAGCTACGACCACTCCTATCCGCATTGCTGGCGGACCGACCAGCCGCTGATCTACAAGGCGGTGCAGTCCTGGTACGTGAAGGTCACGGCCTTCCGCGACCGGATGGTGGAGCTCAACCAGGGCATCACGTGGGTGCCCGGCCACGTGCGCGACGGGCTGTTCGGCAAGTGGCTCGAGAACGCCCACGACTGGAACATCTCGCGCAACCGCTTCTGGGGCTCGCCGCTGCCGGTGTGGAAGTCGGACGACCCGAACTACCCGCGCATCGACGTCTACGGCTCGATCGAGGAGCTGGAGCGGGACTTCGGGGTGAAGCTCGAGGACCTGCACCGCCCCGGCATCGACGCGCTGACGCGTCCCAACCCCGACGACCCGACCGGCAAGTCGACGATGCGCCGCATCGAGGACGTGTTCGACTGCTGGTTCGAATCCGGCTCGATGCCCTTCGCGCAGGTGCACTACCCGTTCGAGAACAAGGACTGGTTCGAGAGCCACTTCCCCGGCGACTTCATCGTCGAGTACGTGGCCCAGACGCGCGGCTGGTTCTACACCCTGATGGTGCTCTCCACCGCCTTGTTCGACAAGGCGCCGTTCGAGAGCTGCATCTGCCACGGCGTGGTGCTCGACGAGAACAAGCAGAAGCTCTCCAAGCGCCTGAAGAACTATCCCGACCCCGTCGACGTGTTCGACACGCACGGGGCGGATGCGCTGCGCTGGTACATGGTCTCCTCGCCGCTCTTGGCCGGCGGCGACCTCGCCATGCCAAAGGACGGGCGCGCCATCGCAGAGACGGTGCGGCAGGTGATGCTGCCGTTCTGGAACGCGTTCTACTTCTTCACGCTCTACGCCGAGGCGGACGGCTACCGCGCCACCTATCGCACCGACGCCGCCGGCGAGCTCGACCGCTACATCCTGGCGAAGACCGGCGACTTCGTGCGCGCGGTCGAGGCCGCCATGGGCGATCTCGACATCCCGCGCGCCACGGCGGCCTACCTGCCGTTCATCGACACGCTGAACAACTGGTACATCCGCCGCTCGCGCGACCGGTTCTGGGGCTCGGAGATCACCCAGGACAAGCGCGACGCCTACGACACGCTCTACACCGTGCTGGTGACGGCGAGCCGCACGCTCGCGCCCTTCCTGCCGTTCCTCACCGAGCACGTGCACGCGGTGCTGTGCGACGATGCGAGCGTCCACCTGGCCGACTGGCCGGACGCCGATGCGCTGCCGTCGGATCCCGAGCTGGTGCGGCGCATGGATCTCGCCCGCGAGGTCTGCTCGGCGGCGCTGTCGATCCGCACCGACAAGGGGCTGCGCGTGCGCCAGCCGCTGCGGTCGCTCACCGTCGCCTACGCCGACTGCGCCACGCTCGCGCCGATGCGCGACCTCGTCGCCGACGAGGTGAACGTCAAGGAGGTGCGCCTCGTCGACGATCCGGGCACCTTCGGGCGCACCGTCGTGGCGGTCGATCCGAAGGTCGGCAAGCGGCTCGGCAAGGCGCTCGGCGTCGTGCGCAAGGCCGGCCTCGACGGCGCCTGGACGCCGGGCGAGGAGGGCCGCGTCGTGGTCGAGGGCGCGATCATCGAGCCGGGCGAGTTCCAGTTCCGCTTCGAGGCCAAGGGCGGGGTCGACGCCATGCCCTTCGCGTCGGGCACCGGCGTCGTCGTGCTCGACACGGCGCTCGACGCCGCGCTCGAGCGCGAGGGCGTCGCCCGCGACCTGATCCGCCTCGTCCAGACCGCGCGCAAGGACGCGGGCCTCGACGTCGCCGACCGGATCGTGCTGGAGCTGCGCGGCGGCGACGGCGCCCGCGCGGACGTCTCCGCCTTCGAGGAGATGCTCGCCGGGGAGACGCTCGCCTCCAGCGTCCGCTGGACCGACGGCACACCGGCCGGATACCTCGCGAAGGGGCCGCTCAAGGGCGGCGAGATCGAGATCGGGGTGGCCAAGGCGGGGTGAGAACCGCTCCCGCCCCCTCGGGGCGGGGACGATCCGCGAAGCGGATCAGGGGCGGGGTCCCTCGGCTCGACGAAGGCCGATTGCGGCTATCGCCGAAGCGCGCCTTCGCACCCCGTGTCGGCGCTTTGCACCGATCCGCCGCCCCCGGTAGGGCTCGTCGACGCACACATCTACTGCAGTCGGATGTCGACGGCCGGAGTTCCGGGGCGCCCCGCTCACGGCCGGTGCCGGCGTTCTCCTTCCCTGTAGGGGAAGGTGGATCGGCGCGCAGCGCCGGGACGGATGGGGCGCGCGGCACGCGCGTTCGGCGAAGCCGAAACGGGGCGTGTGACGCCGGACGCCTCGGCTTCCGCTTCGCGGAACGCGTCGCTTTCGC
>NZ_KE386841.1:0-39645 GCF_000429045.1 Salinarimonas rosea DSM 21201 | reverse complement strand
GGGAAGGAGAGGGCCGGAATCGGCACTGCGCCGCGGCGCGCGCCTCACCCCAGCCGGATGTGCCCCACCTCGGACCGCGCCGCCTCGTCGAGCGCCTCCTCGTAGCCGGCGTCGGCGTAGCGGATCACGCCGAGCGCGGTGTCGTTGGTGAGCGCGCGCGCGAGGCGGCGATCGGCGGCCTCGGTGCCGTCGGCGATCACGGTGACCCCGGCCGACGTCATGAAGCCGGCATAGCCGCCGCCTCCCGAGTGGATCGCGACGAGGTCGGCGCCGGACGCGCACAAGGTCATGGCGTCGAGGAGCGGCCAGTCGGCGATGGCGTCCGAGCCGTCCTTCAGGTTCTCGGTCATGATCCGCGGATGCGCCATCGCGCCGGCGTCGAGATGGTCGCGGGAGAAGGCGATCGGCCCCTTCAGCCTGCCGTCCGCCACGAGGCCGTTGACCGCGCGGGCGAGACGGGTGCGCTCGCCGTGGCCGAGCCAGGCGATGCGCGCCGGCAGGCCCTCGAAGGGCACGTGCGCGCGGGCGAGCGCGATCCAGTTCGTGACGATGCGGTTGTCGGGGAACATCGCGAGCACGAGGTCGTCGATGGCGTGGATGTCCTCCGGCGCGCCCGACAGCGCCATCCAGCGGAACGGGCCGATGGCGCGGCAGAACAGCGGGCGCAGGTAGGCCTCGGTGAAGACCGGGATGGCGTAGGCGTCCTCCACCCCGCCGTCCTTGGCGTGAGAGCGGATCAGGTTGCCGTTGTCGAACACCTCCGCCCCGCGCGCCTGGAACGTCAGCATCGCCCGCACGTGCTCGACGATGGAGGCGCGGCTCTCCCGCATCAGCCGGTCGGGGTCCTCCGTCCGCAGCCGGCGGACCGTCTCGAGCGGGATGCCGCGAGGCACGTAGCCCCAGACGAGGTCGTGCGCGGCGGTCTGGTCCGTGACGACGTCGGGGGTGATGCCGCGCCGGGCGATCTCGGGATAGACGTCGGCGGCGTTGCCGACGAGGCCCACCGAGAGCGGGCGCTTCTCCGCCACCGCCGCGTCGATCATGGCGAGCGCCGCGTCGAGGTCCGGCGCGATCTCCTCGAGATAGCCGATGCGCCGGCGGGTCTCGGCCCGCGCCGCGTCGACCTCGACGCACAGGATCGCGGCGTTGGCCATGCGCCCGGCGAGCGGCTGCGCCCCGCCCATCCCGCCGAGCCCGGCGGTGAGCACGAAGCGCCCGGCGAGATCGCCCGAGAAGCGCCGCTCGGCGATGCGCATGAAGATCTCGTAGGTGCCCTGGATCACGCCCTGCGAGCCGATGTACTGCCAGCAGCCGGCGGTGAGCCCGCCCCAGGCGACGAGGCCCTTCCGCTCCAGCTCGTAGAAGGTCTCCGCCGTCGCCCAGCGGCCGACGATGTTGCAGTTGGCCATGATCACGAGCGGCGCGTCGGCGTGGGTCTTCAAGAGCCCGACCGGCTTGCCGGACTGGATGACCAGCGTCTGGTCCTCGTCCATCGCGAGCAGCGTTTCGACGATGGCGCGGTGCGCCGGCCATGACCGCGCCGCCTTGCCGAGCGCGGCGTAGACGACGAGCTCGTCCGGGTTCTCGCCCACCGCGAGCACGTTCTCGAGGAGCCGCAGCAGCGCCTCCTGCCGCCAGCCCCTGGCGCGCAGCTCGGGGCCGCCGGGGACGGGGAAGTTCGGGTGGCGGGGGTTCTCGCTGGGCATCGGGTCGCTCCCGGAAGGATCGAGCGGCAGACGGCGGTCCACGGTGCTGGTGGACCGGCCGGATCGTAGCCCGTCTTCGTCCCGCCGTCGCAAACCGGCGCGCGCGGCGGGCGCACCTCAGGTCTCCACCAGCCCCGTCGTGTCCCCCGAGGCGCGGGAATCCGGGCGGCCGTGGGGGAGGCCGAGATAGTCCTGCGAGGCCATCTCGACGAGCCGCGACACCGTGCGGTCGAACTCGAAGGCCTCGCGCCCGTGCGTCGCCGTGTAGAGCCCCGGCGGCGCGGCCTGCGCGGTCGCGAGCAGCTTCACCCGCTCGTCGTAGAGCGCGTCGACCAGCGTGATGAAGCGCTTGGCCTCGTTGCGCTTCGCCTGGTCCATCACCGGCACGGCGTCGATCATCACGGTGTGGAAGTCGCGGGCGATCGCGAGGTAGTCGGAGGCGCCGAGCGGGCGCTCGCACAGGTCGGCGAAGGAGAAACGCGCGACGCCCGCCGCCGCCTGCGGCACCTCGACGGCGCGGCCCTTCACCGCCACCGCGATCCGCTCGCCGCGCTCGCGTCCGGTGAGCGCCTTGAAGGCGCGGTCGAGCGCGGCCGCGCCGGCGGCATCCGCGGGCACGTGCCAGGTCTCGGCGCCCGACAGCTTCTCAAGCCGGAAGTCCGTGCGCGCGTCGAGCCGCACCACCGCCATGCGCGCCTCGATCATGCCGATGAAGGGCTCGAACAGCGCGCGGTTGAGCCCGCCCTCGTAGAGCCGGCGCGGCTCGACGTTGGAGGTGGCGATCACCGTGACGCCTTCCGCGAACAGCGCCTTGAACAGCCGCCCGAGGATCATCGCGTCGGCGATGTCGGTGACGGTGAACTCGTCGAAGCAGAGCACCCAGCTCTCCTCGGCGATGGCCTTCGCCACCGGCGCGATCGGGTCGTCGCCCTTCACCCGCCCGGCCTTGAGGTCCTGCCGGAAGGCGTGGATGCGCCCGTGCACGTCGGCCATGAAGGCGTGGAAATGCGCCCGGCGCTTGCGGCGCACCTGCAGGGTCTCGAAGAAGAGATCCATCAGCATGGTCTTGCCGCGCCCGACGGAGCCCCAGACGTAGAGGCCGTCGACCGGCTCGCGGGCCGCCGCCCGCCGCCCGAACAGCCACCCGAGCGCGCTCCCCTTGCGCGCCAGCCGCCGCTCCGCCAGCGCCGCCGAGAGCGCATCGAGCCGCCGCAGGAGCCCGACCTGCGCCGGATCCCGCTCGATCGCGCCCGCCGCCACGCGCGCCTCGTAGGCCCGCGACACGGGACGCTTCGGATCGGGGAGGGGCACGGGCTTGCTCACGGGAGAAGGGCTTTAGCGCCGCGCGCCGGCGGGTTCAACGGGAAAGGAGGCGGTGAACGCATGGGAAGGCCGGGCGTTCACCCGTCCGGCACACGCTATCTGTCCGCAAATATCCCCGCCCCACCCCCTTCCCCCCGCCCCCGCCCCCCATTACATTCCCCTGTGCGGGGCTGTGGGGTTCGTCAGGAGGACTTTTCCCCGGGGCCTTATCGATCTCGAAGGGAGCTGTCCCTGACCCGGTCCGTGGACCGGGACACACGGCGCCCACCTACTGTGTAGGTATCCCGGGATCGACTCTCCAACGGCTTTCGCGGCTCCGCACCGAATGATCGCATGACGCGCCACCCTCCCGAAGACGAGGCTCTCGAAGACGAGGCTCCCGCGACCGACGCTCCCGACAAGCCGGCGCTCCGCGCCGAGGGCCTCGCCCGGCGCGACGCGCTCGACCCAGCCTTCCGCGAGGAGGCGGCGCGGCGGCTCGTGCACACCTTGCTCTCCCTGCCCGAGCTCGCGGGCGTGGGCGTCGTCGCGGGCTACTGGCCGCTGCGCTCCGAGCTCGACCCGCGCCCCGCCCTCGTGTCGCTCGCCGAGCGGGGGCACCGCATCGCGCTGCCGGTGGTCGCCGAGCCGTCCCTCGTCTTCCGCGCCTGGACGCCCGGCACGCCGCTCGTGCGCGGGCCCTTCGGCGTCGAGGCGCCGGGACCGGAGGCCGAGGTGCTGCATCCGCAGGCGCTGCTGGTGCCGCTCTCGCGATTCGATCGCGCCCGCCATCGCATCGGCTACGGCAAGGGGCACTACGACCGCGCGCTCGCCGCGCTCGAACGCGCCGGGCCGGTGATCGCGATCGGGGTGGCGTTTTCCGTCCAGGAAGCGCAAACCATTCCCGCCGAGGATCACGACCGGCGGCTCGACCTGGTCGTGACCGAGGCGGAGACCATCCGCGCGCCGCACGGGGCGGCCGCGGCGCGGGAGGCCTGAGCGCATGCGCATCCTCTTCCTCGGCGACGTGGTCGGCCGGCCCGGGCGCCAGGCGGTGGCCGAGGAGCTGCCGCGCCTGCGCGCGCGCTGGAAGCTCGACTGCGTCGTGATCAACGGCGAAAACGCGGCGGGCGGCTTCGGCATCACCGAGGCGATCTGCGACGAGCTCCTCGGCGCCGGCGCCGACGCGATCACGCTCGGCAACCATTCCTTCGACCAGCGCGAGGCCCTCGTCTTCATCGAGCGGCAGGACCGGCTGGTGCGCCCGGCGAACTATCCCGCCGGCACGCCGGGCCGCGGCGCCACCCTCGTCGAGACCGCGGACGGGGCGCGCGTCCTCGTCGTCAGCGCCATGGGGCGGATCTACATGGACGCGATGGACGACCCCTTCGCCGCGGTGGAGCGCGCCCTCTCCGACTGCCCGCTCGGCGCCGCGGCGGACGCGATCGTGGTCGACATGCACGCCGAGGCGACGAGCGAGAAGCAGGCCATGGGCGTGTTCTGCGACGGGCGCGCGAGCCTCGTCGTGGGCACCCACACCCACGTGCCCACCGCCGACCACCGCATCATGCCCGGCGGCACGGCCTATATGTCGGACGCCGGCATGTGCGGCGACTACGATTCCGTACTCGGCATGGCCAAGGACGAGCCGCTGCGGCGCTTCCTGCAGAAGACGCCCGGCGCCCGGCTCGAGACGGCGCCCGGCCCCGGCGCGCTCTCGGGCGTGGCGGTGGAGACCGACCCGCGCACCGGGCTCGCCGTGAAGGTCGCCGCCGTGCGGATCGGCCCGCATCTCGACGAAACCAGGCCGGCCTTCTGGGATTGACCCGCACGTGAACCCGATGAACGCGCACGACGAGAGCGACCGCGCCGAGGAGCGCCGCGCCCAGGAGCGCCGCCCCGAGGAGCGCATCGAGCCGCCGGGTGAGGCGCCCGTCGCGGACGCGCACGCGGCCGAGCGCCGGCGGCGGGTCCGCGAGGCGATCGAGCGGCTCCAGCAGCGCCGCATCGAGCGACGCGCCGCGAAGGCCGCGCGGCTCGCCGCGGAGGCGGAGACGCCGCAGGCCAAGCGCGCCCGCGCGCTGCACGAGGCGATGGAGCACAAGCGCATCTCGCTCGTGCTGCGCGCCGTCATCGACACGGCGGAGGGCGAGCGCATCTCCATCCGCGAGATCGTCGAGGCCTTCGGCGAGCGCGCCTTCGGCTTCGTCATCATCCTGTTCTCGCTGCCGAACTGCATCCCGGCGCCGCCGGGCATGAACTCGGTCTTCGGCCTGCCCGTCCTGCTCTTCGCCGTGCAGATGGCGATGGGCAAGCGCCGGCCCTGGCTGCCGCGCTGGCTGATGGACAAGACCTTCGCGGTCACCACCTTCCGGCGCATCATCGACGTCGCCGAGCCGCGCCTGCGCTGGGTGGAGAACCTCTGCCGACCGCGCTACGAGGCTTTGTTCGGCCCCCGCGGCGACCGCCTGATCGGTGTCTTCGCCATCCTGCTCGCCGTGTGCGTGATCATCCCGCTGCCGGGCACCAACTTCGTGCCCTCGATCGCGCTGGTCGTGCTGGCCATCGCCATCATGCAGGAGGACGGCGTGATGCTCGGCATCGGCGGCCTGCTCGGCCTCGCCGGCATGGCCTACACGATCGGGCTGTCCTGGGCGCTCGTCGGGGTGGCGCTGTTCGCGGCGCAGAGGGCGGTGGGGATGTGAGGGACGAGCCATCCCGCTTGGCAACCCCCGCCTTCCCCGCCTATATCAGGCCCTCAGCGATACGAGCGATCACCCAGACACCGCCGCCTCTCGAGGAGGCGCCGCGCGAGGACGGAACCGCATGGCCGGGCACAGCCAGTTCAAGAACATCATGCACCGCAAGGGGCGCGTCGATGCGCAGCGCTCCAAGCTCTTCTCCAAGCTCGCCCGCGAGATCACGGTCGCGGCGAAGATGGGCATGCCCGACCCGGCCATGAACCCGCGCCTGCGCGCGGCGATCCTGGCGGCGAAGGCGCAGTCGATGCCCAAGGACAACATCGAGCGCGCGATCAAGAAGAGCCAGGGCGGCGACGCGGAGAACTACGAGGAGATCCGCTACGAGGGCTACGGCCCCGGCGGTGCCGCGGTGATCATCGAGGCGATGACCGACAACCGCAACCGCACCGCCTCCGACATCCGCTCGACCTTCACCAAGGCCGGCGGCAACCTCGCCGAGACCGGCGCGGTCGCCTTCATGTTCGACCGCGTCGGCATCGTCGAGTACGGGCCCGAGGTGGGTGACGCCGACGCCATGCTCGAGGCGGCGATCGAGGCCGGCGCCGACGACGTGGTCTCCTCCGAGGCCGGGCACGAGGTCTACTGTGCCGACACGGCGCTCGGCGAGGTGACGAAGGCGCTCGAGGAGCGCTTCGGCGAGGCCCGCCGCTCGGCCCTGATCTGGAAGGCGCAGACCGCGGTCGCCGTCGACGACGAGGCCGGCGAGAAACTGATGAAGCTGATGGAGACGCTCGAGGACCATGACGACGTCCAGAACGTCTACGCGAACTTCGAGCTGTCCGACGCCCTGATGGAGAAGCTCTCCGCCTGAGCCGCGGCCCGCCTCCTCCTCAGCCGGGATCCGAGCCGTCCGCCCCCTCCCCGCCCGCGTCCCCCGCCTCCGCCGCGGCGGCAGCGTCGCGGTCGCCGCCGGTCCGGCCCGCGCCGGCGACCGTGCGCGTGCGCACCTGCGGCAGGGCGCGGGGGTGCTCGGCCTGGAGCCACGCGATCAGCGCCTCGCGCACGGCGCAGCGCAGGTCCCAGGCCTCGCCCGGCGTGCGTGCGCTCATCAGGCCGCGCACGATCATCGTGTCCCGGCCGGCGTCGATCACCTGGAGCCCTACGACGTCGCCGTCGAAGAGCGGGCTCTCGCGCACCAGCGCCTCGAAGCGCGCCCGGATCGCCGCGACGGGCGCGCCGTAGTCGACGTGCAGGACCACCGAGCCGATCAGCTGCGGCGCCTCCCGCGTCCAGTTCTGGAAGGGCTGCTCGATGAAGCGCTTGAGCGGCACGATCAGCCGGCGCAGGTCCCACAGCCGCACGACGACGTAGCTCGTGCGGATGTCCTCGATGAAGCCGAACTCGCCCTCGACGATCACCGCGTCCTCGAGCCGCATCGGCTGGGTGATGGCGATCTGCAGGCCGGCGATGATGTTCGACAGGACCGGCTGCGCCGCGAGCCCGATCACGAGCCCCGCGACGCCCGCCGAGGCGAACAGGCTGGTGCCGTACTGCCGCGCCACCGGGCTCGTCGTCAGCAGCGCCGCCACCGTGAGGAAGGCCACCAGGATCACGGCGATGCGGCGCAGGAGCCGCACCTGCGTCGTCGCCTTGCGCGCGAGGCTCGCGTCCTCGCTCTCCAGCGGCAGGCGGCGCAGGTAGACCTGGGCTGCGACGTCGACGACGATGATCATCGCCCAGCCGAGGACGACAATGACGGCGAGGAGCAGGAGATAGGCGATCCAGTCGCGCGTCTCGCCGGCGAGCGGCACCGCCGGCAGCGCGCCGGCGACCGCGACGAGGACGAAGGCGAGCCGCGTCGGCCGCCGGATGCGCGCGAGGATGCCGCGGCCGAACTCCCCCATCCGCCGGCCGATCGTCGCACGGATGGTGCGCACGACGAGCGCGTGGACGAGGAGCGCCGCGAGCGCGAAGAGGGCGAGCACGATCGCCGCCTGCGCCCAGGCCGGCAGCCCCGCGACGATGCCGCCCGCGTCGCGGGCGAGCGCCGATATGCGCTCCACCTCGATCCCTCCCTCGGCTCCGCGTGTCGCGGGCGAACGCGACGGCGAGCGCGGCGGTTCCGGTCGAGGCCGCTCTCAGCGCACCAGCACGAGCTCCGCCTCCTCCGTCGTCACCGAGCAGCCGAGGATGATGCGGATATCGTCGAAGTCGCTGTCCCCGCGGAAGCGCGGCGAGGGCCGATCCTCGAAGCCGTAGAACAGGAACGCGCCCTCCCGGCAGGGCTTGTTCGCCGCGTGCGGATTGCGGTGCTTGCCCCGCGGCAGCACGCCGCCGGCGCCGTCGTGGCAGACGTCGAGCGTGGCGCAGAAGACCGTCTCGGCGACGTCGGCGTCCTTGGGGAAGTTCAGCTTCACCGCGTTGCCCGGCGTGATCGTCGTGTCGGAATAATAGTCGTACTGCTCCGCCGCGGGGTCGTTCCACTTCTGGGGCCGGGTGCGGGCGTTGCGCACGTTGCGCAGGCGCAGGCTGAGCGACTCCCCCTCGGCGCAGACCGGCATGCGGTAGGCGATGTCCGAGCCGCCGTTGTCGGCGATCAGCGTCATCTTCGAGCGCTGGCCCTCGGCACCGACGCCGTTGCCGAGCCCGTTGCGGGCCGGGTCGAAGCAGTACGCGTAGATCTGGTTGTAGTCCGCCGCCTCGTGGCTGAGCTGGACGAGGGGCGGCTCGGGCGTGACCACGCGTGTGAGCGCGCGGGCGACGGCCACGGCCTCGACCCGCAGGTCGTCGGGCATCCCCGGCACCACGGAGACGATCCGCAGCGGCACCCGGGCACTCACCGTCACCTCGTGCTCGGTGACGCCGCCGGCGCGCGGCACGGTGCGGGTCTCGACCGAGAGGCCGTGCACGGCGTCCCCGAGCCGCGCGAGGATCGCCTGCCTCGCCGCCGACTCGACCGCGTCGCGGTCGGCGGCGTCGTGGCCCGACAGCGCGAAGGCGTCGGCCTCGGCCTGGAGCGCCGAGGCGATCGTCGCCGTGCGCGCGTAGTCGATGCCCGCCCCCGTCACCCCGAGCGCCGGGAGCAGGCTCAGCGCGAAGGCGACGGCGACGACGCCGCGGCGGTCGCGCAGGAAGTGTCGCAGGGAGCTCGCACGCATGCTCGACCTCTCGCCGTTGGCGGGCGCCCGTGGGCGTCCATCGCAGGCGAGGGTGACCGAGCCGCCTTACCGTCGCGCGCAGACGAACCGTAGAATTCGAGGCGAAGGCCGATCGGCGAAACCGATCCGGCCCGGCTCGCCCGCTCTCCAGCCTCGCCAGCGCGGCCGCGATGGCGTAGGGATGGCGCATGGCCGCCTTCGACGACGAGACCCCGCTCGACGACGACGCCCTGCGCGACGCGCTGATCGCCCTCGTCGATCTCGACGTCGCCGCGGGCGTCGACTGCGCGCTCGACGAGACGCCGCACGACCGCTTCGCCGAGGCGGCGCGGCAGCGCGAGGAGGCACGGCGGGAGGACGCGCGGCCGCGGCCCGCTGTGGCCGATCCCCGGCCCGCGCCGCCGCGCGAGCGCCCGCAGCCCGCCGCCGAGCGCGCCCCCGCCCGCCCCGCCGTCTTCCCCGATGCCCTCGACCCCGGGAGCGCCGCGGCGAGTGCGCGGGCGCTCGCGGCCGCGGCCGAGGACCTGCCCGCGCTCGAGCGCGCCCTCGCCGGCTTCGAGGGCTGCGCGCTCAAGGCGTCCGCGCGCAGCCTCGTCTTCGCCGACGGCACGCCGGGCGCGCGGGTGATGATCGTGGGCGAGGCGCCCGGCGCCGACGAGGACCGCACGGGCATTCCCTTCGTCGGGCGCGCGGGGCAGCTGCTCGACCGGATGCTCGCCGCGATCGGTCTCGCGCGCACGGACGTCTACATCGCCAACGTCGTGCCCTGGCGCCCGGCGGGCAACCGCACGCCGACGCCGCAGGAGGTCGCCGCCTGCCTGCCCTTCACCCGCCGCCAGATCGCGCTCGCCGACCCGGACATCCTCGTGTGCATGGGCGCGCCGGCGACGCAGCACCTGCTCGGCGTGCGCGAGGGGATCACGAAGGTGCGCGGGCGCTGGCTCGACTACGACACCGGCGTGCGCACGATCCGCGCCCTGCCGATGCTCCACCCGGCCTACCTGCTGCGCCAGCCGCTGCAGAAGCGCCTCGCCTGGCGCGACCTGCGCACGCTGCGCGCGGCGCTCCGGGAGAACGCCGATCAGGCCTCCGACAGCCCGCCGAGATAGGCGCGCGCCTCGGGGTCGCTCGCCGCGTGCAGCCCCGCCGCGGCCTGGCGGGCGAAGCTCAGGGTCAGCGCCTTGCGCCGCGCCGGCGCGAGGGGATGGTGCGGCGGCTCGCGCAGGATCTCGGCGCCGAACCCGTCCGCCAGGATCAGCCCCGTCTCGATCGGCAGGATGTCGAGCGGCGTCCCCGCATCGACGGCGAAGTAGAGCCGGTCGCAGAAGTCGCGATAATCCGGCCACTTCCGGTCGGCGCGGAAGTCGCGCACGCTCGACTTGATCTCGACGATGGAGACGCTGCCGTCGCGCGCCAGCGCGATCACGTCGGCCCGGCGCCCCGAGCGCAGGGTGAACTCGCACAGGGTGACGCAGTCGAGCGCCGCGAACAGCCGGCGCACGCCGCGCTGGATGGCGAAGGCGGTGGGCGACTGGCGCCCGTCCGGGCTCGTGGGCGAAGGGCGCGGGGCGTGCGCGAGCATGGTCATGCTTCGTTCCTAGCACGACGCGACCGAAGAGGGAACGTCCCGGACGGGGTGCGCGGGGCGGGAAACACCCCCGCCCCGGGCGACGCCCGCGCTCAGCCGCGCTCGAGCGCGGCGACGATCGCGTCGCCCATCTCCGCCGTGGAGACCGCGTTGGTGCCCTCGGCCGCGATGTCCTTGGTGCGCGCGCCCGAGGCCAGCGCCGCGGTGACCGCGGCCTCGAGCCGGTCCGCCGCCTCCACGAGGCCGAAGGAATAGCGCAGGCACATGGCGAGCGATCCGATCATCGCGATCGGGTTCGCGAGCCCGCGCCCGGCGATGTCCGGCGCCGAGCCGTGCACCGGCTCGTAGAGCGCCTTGCGCTTGCCGGTCTGCGGGTCCTCGGCGCCGAGCGAGGCCGACGGCAGCATGCCGAGCGAGCCGGTCAGCATCGCGGCGACGTCGGAGAGGATGTCGCCGAAGAGGTTGTCGCAGACGATGACGTCGTACTGCTTGGGGAAGCGCACGAGCTGCATGGCGCAATTGTCGGCGAGCACGTGCTCGAGCGTCACGTCCGCGTAGTCCTGTGCGTGGATGCGGGTGACGACCTCCTTCCACAGCACGCCGGTGCGCATGACGTTGTGCTTCTCGGCGGAGGAGACCTTGTTGCGGCGCTTGCGCGCCAGCTCGAAGGCGACGCGGGCGATGCGGTCGATCTCGCCCGTCGTGTAGAGCTGCGTGTCGACGGCGCGCTTCTCGCCGTTCTCGAGCGTGACGATCTCCTTGGGCTCGCCGAAATAGACGCCTCCGGTGAGCTCGCGCACGATGACGATGTCGAGGCCCTCGACGAGCTCCGGCTTGAGCGAGGACGCGCTCGCCAGCGCCGGATAGCAGATCGCCGGGCGCAGGTTGGCGAACAGGCCGAGATCCTTGCGCAGGCGCAGGAGCCCCGCCTCGGGGCGGTGCTCGTAAGGCACGCCCGCCCATTTCGGCCCGCCCACGGCGCCGAACAGCACCGCGTCGGCGGCGTGCGCGAGGCGCATCGCGTCCTCCGAGATCGCCTTGCCGTGCGCGTCGTAGGCGGCGCCGCCGACGAGGTCGGTCTGCGTCTCGAACGCGGCGACGCCCGCCTTGGTCAGCCAGGAGACGATCTTCTCGACCTCCCCCATCACCTCGGGGCCGATCCCGTCGCCGGGGAGGAGGAGGAGCTTGTGCGTCGCCATGGCGTGCCGTCCGGTTGGTGATTGCGCTGGCGAGCCTTGTGACGGAGGGAGCGCGCGGGGGCAAGAGGGAGGGCTGCGGTGCCGGGATGCGTGCCGCTCGCACGCTCCCGCTCGCGCGCCTCGACATGCACCCACGCCGCTGGCCCTCCCGCCCCCGCGACGCTAACCTCCCCATGCGCCACGGGCGCGCTCGACTGGAGGACGACGAACATGCCGAAAATCGCGCTGGTGACGGGGGCCGGGTCCGGGATCGGGGCGGCGGCGGCTTTGGAGCTGGCGCGGGGCGGGTTCGACCTCGTGCTCGCCGGGCGCCGGCCGGGGCCGCTCGAGGACGTCGCGGGCGAGGTCCGGGCCCTCGGCCGCGAGGCGCTCTGCGTCCCGACCGACGTCACCGACGAGGCGCAGGTCGAGGCGCTGTTCGCGGCGACCGTCGCGCGCTTCGGCCGGCTCGATCTCCTGTTCAACAACGCCGGCCTGTTCGCGCGCGGCGTCGAGATCGACGCGCTGCCCGTGGAGGAATGGCGCCGCTCGGTGGACGTCAACCTCACCGGCGCCTTCCTGTGCGCCCGCGCCGCCTGGGGGCTGATGAAGCGCCAGGACCCGAAGGGCGGGCGCATCGTCAACAACGGCTCGATCTCCGCCCAGACGCCGCGGCCGAATTCCGCGCCCTACACGGCCACCAAGCACGCGATCACCGGGCTCACCAAGGCGCTCGCCCTCGACGGGCGGGCGCACGACATCGCGGTCGGCCAGATCGACATCGGCAACGCCGAGACCGAGATGCTGCGCGCGCTCAACGCGGCGCGCGCCGATGCACCCGGCGCGCCGCCGCCGCAGCCGACCATGGACGTCGTCCACGCCGCCCGCGCCGTCGCCCACATGGCGAGCCTGCCGCTCGACGCAAACGTGCTGTTCATGACGGTGATGGCGACGAAGATGCCGTTCGTCGGGCGCGGCTGAACGGGCTCCCCCGGGCCCGCGCCGCGTCGCGGCGATCCGCCGCGCCGCCCCCCGGAAGACCCGCGACCTATCATCGTCCTGCGGAGCCGCGCGCATCCGCCCGCAGGAGGATCGCATGTTCGCGCCGCCGACCCGCGCCGAGGGCCTCGCCCGCCTCGCCCGCTTCGTGCCGCGGGCGGGGAGCGCCTATGCCGCGAGCCGCAACGAGGACCGCGGCCCGCGCGACCGCGCCAACGTCTCCACCCTCTCCCCCTGGGTGCGCCACCGCCTGGTGAGCGAGCGCGAGGTCCTGGCGGCGGTGCTCGCGGAGCACGGCCTCGCGGAGGCCGAGACGTTCGTGCAGGAGGTGCTCTGGCGCACCTACTGGAAGGGCTGGCTCGAGCAGCGCCCCGCGATCTGGGAGCGCTACCGGACGCGGCTCGAGGCCGACCTGCGGGCGCTCGACGCCGACCTCTCGCTGCGCCGGCGGGTCGAGGAGGCGACGGCGGGGCGCACCGGCATCTCCGGCTTCGACGACTGGGCCCGCGAGCTGGTCGAGACCGGCTACCTCCACAACCACGCGCGGATGTGGTTCTCCTCGATCTGGATCTTCACCCTGCGCCTGCCCTGGGTGCTCGGCGCGGATTTCTTCCTGCGCCACCTCCTCGACGGCGACCCCGCCTCGAACACGCTCTCCTGGCGCTGGACGGCGGGGCTGCAGACGCCCGGAAAGACCTATCTCGCCCGCGCCGACAACATCGCCCGCTTCACGAAAGGCCGCTTCGCGCCCGAGGGCCTCTCGCGCAACGCCGAGCCGCTCTCCGAGCCGCCGCCGCCCGCGCCCGCGGGCGTGCCGCCGGCCGACAGGCCGCGGGCGGTCGAGGCGGCGCTCCTCGTCACCGAGGAGGACATGACGCCGGAACATTGGGACATCGGGCCGGTGCGGCCGAAGGCCGTGCTCGTCGGCCACGCCACCGCCGCACGCTCGCCCCTCCCGCCCTCCGGGCCGGTGCTCGCCTTCGTCGAGGGCGCGGCGGCGGACGCGGCGGCGCGGGCGGCGGAGCATTTCGGCGTACCGGCGCACGCCGTGTCGCTGGCCCCGCAGGCCCTCGGCGACGCCGCGCGGGCGCTGCGCGTCGGCACGCTGGTGACGGGCTGGGCCCCGGTCGGGCCGGCGGCGCGGGCGCTCGCGCGGGCCGAGGCGTCGCTGGCGGATGCCGGCGTCGCGCTCCTGCGCCTGCGCCGCTCCCTCGACGAGCGCGCCTGGCCGCACGCGACCCGCGGCTTCTTCGCCTTCCGCAAGGCGATACCGGACCTGCTCGCCCAGGAGGGACTGGTCCCGCCCGACGCGCCCGCCCGCACGGCGCGGTGAGGCGGGCGATCAGAGGCTCATCGCCACGCGCATCCCCTCCAGCATCGCCGCGTGCATGTTGCGCGAGGCGACCGCGTCGCCGATCCGGGCGAGGACGAAGCGTCCGGACGGGTTCTCGACCGGGAAGTCGAAGCGGTCCTCCCCGATCCGGTCGAGGCCGAGCACGCCGGCGTTCGACGCGTGCGGCAGCAGCGCCCGGTAGATCTCGTCGAGCGGCACGGTGCCGTTCTCGACGACGAGCCTGTCGGCCTCGACCTCGTGCGGCTCGCCGGTGAGCGTGTTCTCGAGCCGCACGGCGAGCCCGTTGCCCCGCGGCGCGACGCCGACGAGGGCGCGGTTCGGCACGAAGCCGACGCCGAGCCGCAGGAGCGCGCGCAGCGCCACCGCGCGGGTGGTGGGGCCGAGATCCTGGAGCGGCATCTCGTCGGGCGTGACGAAGGTGACGCGCGCACCTCTTCGCGCCGCGACCTCCGCCGCCGCGGCGGCGGCGTGGCCGCCGATCTCGTCGTAGACGACGACGGCGCCCTGCGGCCGGACCGCGCCGCCCAGGAGATCGTGCACGCTGTCGATCCGCTCCGCACCGGGCACGTCCGGGATCGCCGGCAGGCCGCCGGTGGCGAGGACGACGACGTCGGCGCCCGCGTCGAGCACGTCCTGCGCCTCCAAATACGAGTCGCACCGCACGGCGACGCCCGCGCGCGCCACCGCGTCCGCGAGCCAGCCGACGACGCCGAGCGTCTGGCGCCGCACGACCCCGGCGCCCGCGAGCAGCAGCTGGCCGCCGAGCCGCGGCGCGGCCTCGTGCAGCGTCACGTCGTGCCCGCGCAGCGCCGCGACCCGCGCCGCCTCGAGCCCGCCCGGCCCGCCGCCGACGACGAGGACGCGCGTCTTCGCGCCCTCGCGCCGCGTGATCACGTGGGGCAGCGTCCGCTCCCGCCCGGTCGCGACGTTGTGGCCGCACACGGCCGCCTTGCCCTGGTTCACCCGGTCGACGCAGTAGCCGAGCCCGACGCAGGGCCGGATGCGGTCCTCCTCGCCGCGGGCGAGCTTCGCCACGAGATGCGGATCGGCCATGTGCGCGCGGGTCATGCCGACCATGTCGACGAGCCCCTCCGCGAGGCCGAAGCGCGCGGTGGCGAGGTCGGCGACCCCGCCGGCGGCGAGGACGGGAACGCCGGCGACCGCGCGGATCCGCCCGGCGGCGGCGAGGTGCCCGACCTCGCCCATGCCCATCGGCGGCACCCATTCGGCGAGCCCGAGATTGTCGTAGGGCGCGCCCGCGACGACGTCGAGGAAGTCGATCGCCCCGGTCCCCGCCAGCGCCTGCGCGATCGCCACGCAGTCGTCGGCGGAGAGCCCGCCGCCGCGGTGCTCGTCGCCGGGGATGCGCAGGCCGAGCGCCGGCTCCGGGCCGATCGCGTCGCGCACGCCGCGGACGATGTCGAGCACCACCGCCAGGCGGCGCTCCAGCGGGCCGCCGAGGGCGTCCTCGCGGCAATTGGCGTGCGGCGTCAGGAACTGCCCGAGCAGGTGGCCGTGCGCCAGCAGCTCGACGCCGTCGAAGCCGGCGGCGACGCAGCGCCGGGCGGCGCGGGCGAAGTCGCGGCGGATGCGAGCGATGTCGGCGGCCTCGATCGCCTTGGGCGTCGCGCGATGCGCCCGCTCCCGCAGCGGCGAGGGCGCGACGACGGGGAGCCAGGCGCCGTCGTCCCACTGGGTTCGGCGCCCCATGTGGGTGAGCTGGCACATCACCGCCGCGCCGTGGGCCTTCACGCCGTCCGTCAGCGCCCGGAACCAGGGCAGGATCGAATCGTCCCCCGCATAGAGCTGGCCGAAGACCGAGGGGCTGTCGACGGAGACGTTGCTCGAGCCGCCGATCAGGGTCAGCGCGAGCCCGCCCTTCGCCTTCTCGACATGGTAGGCGGCGTAGCGCTCGCGCGGGTGCCCGCCCTCGGCGAAGGAGGGGGCGTGCGCCGTCGACAGGATGCGGTTGCGCAGCCGCAGCCGGCCGATCGCGATCGGCGCGAGCAGGGGATCGACACGCCCGCCGGTCCCCCGGTCGTCGCTCCTCGACCCGGTGCGCGTCTCGTCCGTGCCCATGCTCGTCGTCCCGATCATGGCCCCCGCCGCCCGTCCGTCGCGCCGAGCATCGCCGCGACGACGCTCTCGGGCGCGTCCTCCTGGACGAGGTGCCCGGCCTCCGGCACGGGCACGAGCCGCGCGCCGGGGATCATCCCCGCGAGCCGCTCGCCCTGCGCGAAGGGGATCCACGCGTCCTTCTCGCCCCACAGCAGGGTCACGGGGATGTCCAGCGCGCCGAGACGCGGCTCGATCGCGTCGGTCCAGCGCTGGTCCATCTGCGCGATCTGGGCGTAGAACGCCGCCTTCCCCGCCGCGCCGAGCCAGGGCCGCATGTGGACGGCGCGCGCCTCGGCGCCGAGCGGCCGATGCGCCGCGCCCGCGATATACGCCTCGAGCATGGCCGCGTGCGCCGCATCCGGCAGCCCCGCAAAGGCTGCTTCATGGGCACGCACGTGCTGGACGAAGGGCGAGCCCCACGGCGCGATCGCCACCGGATCGACCAGCGTCAGGCGCGAGACGGCGAGACCGTCGAGCAGGATCGCGCGCAGCACGGTCGCCCCGCCGAAGTCGTGGGCGAGCACCTCGGGCCGCTCGAGCCCCCAGTGCCGCACCAGCGCCGCCAGGAGCCCGTTCTGCACGCCGAGCGACACGTCCGCACCCGGCACCATGGCCGAGCGGCCGTATCCCAGCAGGTCGAACCAGAACACGCGCCGATCCCGCGCGATCCACGGCACGATCCGCCGCCAGACCTGCGAGGAGAACGGCGTGCCGTGCACGAGCACGAGCGGCGGCCTCGCGCCCGGCCCGCCCTCCGGGCCCTCACCGGCGGTGCCCCAGGCGACCGGCCGGCCCTCCTGCACGAAGCGGTGCGGCAGAGCCAGCTCCGAGGGGAATGCGTTCACGGGCTCCTCCTCCCTGCGTCGGCGCGACCGCCGGTGTCGGACGATCCCGGGCGCCGAGCCGTAGGGGCCGGCCGGAGCGCGCCCGGGATCGCCGGAACGGCGCCCGCGCCGGCCGGCCGCCGGCGACCCGTTGCCCCGAAGGGCCCGCGTCGGGGCGCGCCCTGCGCGAACCTCCGTTCCTTCCTTGACAGATATGCGCGCGTGGCCCTTCCCTGTAGCGAAACCTCGTCACCGCTGCGTACGCCCGGGGGAAACGCGAGCATGGGAAATGCGGAGCCCTCCTCCGCCGTCCGGCAGATCCTGCGCTCGGACGCGATGCGGGTGGCGCTGGCGGTGGTCGAGCTCGGCTCGGTCCGGCGCGCCGCCGCCGCCCTGTCGATGACGCCGTCCGCGGTGAGCAAGCAGCTGGTGCGCATCGAGCGCCAGCTCGGCCGCACGCTCTTCGTGCGCACCCGCGACGGCGTGCGGCCGAACGGCGAGGGCCTGGCGCTGGCGAGCTACGCGCGCCGCTTCCTCGCCCTCGTCGCCGAGGTGGGCGAGCGGTTCGAGACGGACTTCGCCTCCGCGCGCGTGCGCCTCGGCGTCGCCGACGACGTCGGCCTCGTGCGGCTGCCGGCGGCGCTGGCCCAGGCCGCCGCGGCGGCGCCGGACGTGGCGGTCGAGCTCACCGTCGCCTTCTCCTCCGAGCTGCTGGCGCTCGCCGAGTCGGGCAAGCTCGACCTCGCGATCCTCTCCGACGGCGGCCCGCCCTTCCCCGCGGGCGCGCGCCGCCTGCGGCCCGAGCCCATGGCCTGGTTCGCCCGCCGCGACGCCGCGCCGCCGGCGGGGCCGCTGCCGCTCGCCGTCGCGGCGGAGGGCTGCCCCTGGCGGGCACGGGCGCTGGCGATCCTCTCGGGTGCCGGCATTCCCTGGCGGATCGTCTGCACGAGCCCGTCGGCCGCGGGCCAGCTCGCGGCGGCGCGGGTGGGGCTCGCTGTGGCGCCGCTGCCGGAGGCAGTCGCCGCCGGGCACGCCGAGCTCGCCCCCTTGCGCGGGCATCTCCCCGACCTGCCCGCCTGCGCCCTCGCGCTCGTGGCGCCGGCGCGCCCGGGCCGCGCCGTGCGCGCGGTCGCCGAGGCGGTGCGCGGCGCGTACGGGTAGGGGGCTCGAACGGCCGGGCCGCGCGGGCCGTTGTCGCCGGGGACGAAGGGCGGAGCGCGGCATCGTGGACGGATCGACCATCCTCATCGGCTTTCTCGCGAGCCTCGGCGCGGGGCTCGTGACGGGGCTCGGCGCGGTGCCCGTCCTCTTCGTGAAGGGCATGCCCAAGCGGCTCGAGGACGCCGCGCTCGGCTTCGCCGCCGGGGTGATGCTCGCCGCCTCCTTCTTCTCCCTGATCGGGCCGGGGATCGACTACGGCCAGTCGATCTTCGGTGTCGGGGCGCCGGTCGCGGCCGGCATCGTCGTCGTCTCGGTGCTCGCCGGCGGCCTCGCGCTCGACGTGATCAACCGGCGCGCGCCGCACGAGCACTTCGTCGGCGGGCGCGAGGGGCCGGACGGGGACGGCCGAGCCGCGCCGGGCGCACGCGAGGCGCGCGACGCGCAAGCGCGCATCTGGCTCTTCGTCGTGGCGATCGCGCTCCACAACCTGCCGGAGGGGCTCGCCGTCGGCGTCGCCTTCGGCGGCGACACGGTGGCCGAAGGCGTGCCGCTCGCCATCGCTATCGGCCTGCAGAACGCGCCGGAGGGGCTGTCCGTGGCGCTCGCGCTCGCGGGGCTCGGCTATGCGCGCACCACCGCGCTCGCCGTCGCGACCGCCACCGGCGCGATCGAGGGCGTGACCGGGCTCCTCGGCGTGACCGTGGTGACGCTGTCCGAGCCGCTCCTGCCGATCGGGCTCGGCTTCGCGGCGGGCGCGATGCTGTTCGTGATCTCCCACGAGATCATCCCCGAGACCCACCGCTCGGGGCACCAGCGCCTCGCGAGCGCCGGCCTGATGATCGGCCTCGCCGTGATGACCTTCCTCGACACGGCGCTGGGGTGAGCGACCGCCTCGCGCTTCACGCCTTCTTCACCCACCGCCCGTCCTCGTCCTGCGCCCAGTAGGACGCCCGGTGCCCGGCGGCCTTCACCGCCTTCCAGCGCACCCGCGCCTCCGCCACGGCGTCGTCGTCGCCGCCGTCGAAGATCAGGATCACGCGCCGGTAGCGCCCGAGATCCTCCGGCAGGGCCGCGCCGTCGACGAGGAGGAGCGCGTCGGGGGCGTTGAGATCGCCCGTGCCCGCCTGGATCACCACCGTCTCGTCGGCGGCCTGCGGGTCGGTCTCGGGCACGTGGGGCAGGAAGCTCTCGTCCTCGAAGGTCCAGAGCAGGTCGTCGAGCGCGTCGCGGCGCTCCTCCCCCGTCGTGCGGATCGCGACCCGCCAGCCGGCGCCGCGGGCCTTGACGACGAGCCGCGGCAGCGTCTCGGCGAGGCTCGCCCGCTGCAGGTGGTAGAACCAGACGTCGCTCGTGCCCGGCTCGGCCGACGCTCCGGTCACCCGCGCCCCTCGTAGTGATCGCGCACCAGCCGGTCGAGCAGGCGCACGCCCCAGCCGGAGCCGAAGGTGCGCACGATGTCGCTCTGCGGCGCGCCCATGCCCGTGCCAGCGATGTCGAGATGCGCCCAGGGCGTGTCCTCGACGTAGCGCTTGAGGAATTGCGCGGCGGTGATCGAGCCGGCGTTGCGCCCGCCGCCGACGTTCTTCATGTCGGCGACCTTCGAATCGATCATCTTGTCGTAGGCCGGCCCGAGCGGCATGCGCCAGACCGTCTCGCCGGTGGCCTTGCCCGCGGCGAGCAGGCGCTCGGCGAGCGTGTCGTCGTTGGAGAACAGGCCCGCGTTCTCGTTGCCGAGCGCCACCAGGATCGCGCCGGTGAGCGTGGCGAGGTCGATCATGAAGGCGGGCTCGAAGCGGTCGCGCACGTAGGTGATCACGTCGGCGAGGACGAGCCGGCCCTCGGCGTCGGTGTTGATCACCTCCACCGTCTGGCCCGACAGCGTCTCGACGATGTCGCCGGGGCGCTGGGCACGCCCGTCGGGCATGTTCTCGACGAGGCCGATGGCGCCGATCACGTTGGCCTTCGCCTTGCGCGAGGCGAGGGCGTGCATCAGGCCCACCACGCAGGCGGCGCCGGCCATGTCGCCCTTCATGTCCTCCATGCCGCCGGCGGGCTTGATCGAGATGCCGCCGGTGTCGAAGACGACGCCCTTGCCGATGAAGGCGACGGGCTTGTCCTTCTTCGCGCCGCCGTTCCAGCGCATGATCGCCACGCGCGCCGGCCGCTCGGAGCCCTGCGCCACGCCGAGCAGCGCGCGCATGCCGATCTTGGCGAGCTGCTTCTCGTCGAGGATCTCGACGTCGACGCCGACCTTCTCGAGCGCCTTCGCGACGTCGGCGAACTCGACGGGGCCGAGCACGTTCGCCGGCTCGTTGACGAGGTCGCGGGCGATGACGACGCCCTCGGCCAGGCCCTCGCGCACCTTGGCGGCCTTCTTCACGGCGGCGGGATCGGCGCAGCCGAAGACGAGGCGGCCGCCGGTCTTCTCCTCGCCGTTGTCGTCGCCGCCGTTCTTGTCGTCCCCGTTCTTGTCGGCCTTGGCCTTCTTGCCCTTCTTCGACTTGTAGCGGTCGAAGGCGTAGGCGCGCAGGCGCGCGCCGAGCGTCGTCTCGGCGATCTCCTCGGGGCCGGCCTCGCGGCCCGGGAAGTCGCAGATCACGGTGGCCTCGCGCCCCGCCGTGCGGCCGGCGATCGTGCCGCCGAGCGCCACCCAGTCGAGCGGCGTCTCGTCGCCCGCCGCGCCGATGCCGACGACGACGAGCCGGTCGGCGGCGAGGTTTCCGGGCGCGGGCAGCACCATCACGCTCTTCGCCTTGCCCTTGAAGCGCTCCGCCTTGGCCGCCCGCGCGACGAGGCCCGCCGCCTCCCCGAGCAGGTCCTGCGCGACCGGGCCGAGCGCGAGGTCGGAGCCGACGAGGACGACGAGATCGCCGCTCTCGGGCAGGGCGGGGGACTGGAACTCGATCTTCAGCGGCTCGGCCATGGAAACCTCGTGACTGGGATGCGCGCGACCGCTGGTCCACGATTCGCGACGCTTTGCGCCCAAGTTAGCCGATGCCCGCGGCAGGACAAGGGCGCGCGAGGCCCGCGCCGCCGCGCCCGCCCCGCGCTCAGCGCAGGACGCCGTCGAGGGCCGGCAGCGAGACGATCGCCGCGAGCGCGATCAGCCCGTAGCAGATGCGCCGGAACAGCGTCTCGCTCGCGCGGCCGAAGAGGCGCGAGCCCACCAGGAGGCCGACCCCGTAGAACGGCCCGATCACCAGCGCGGTCGCGAGGATCGCCGGCGTCAGCAGGCCGCCGACGAGGTAGGCCACCGCGGTCCCGAGCGCGGCGAGCACCACGAAGACGACGAGGTTGGCGCGCACCTCCGCCGCCTTCGCCTGCGAGCCGAGCCAGTAGGCGATGGCCGGCGGCCCGCCCACCTGCGCCGCCGCGGAGAGCACGCCGGACACCATCCCCACGCCGAACGTCAGCGGCGCACGCGGCCGGCCGCGATAGCGCCAGCCGGAGACCAGCAGCGCCAGCAGGGCCGCGATCAGCGCGACGAGGAGCCAGCGCATCGTGGTCTCCTCCACGTAGAACAGCGCGGCGGCCCCCGCCGGCACGCCGATATAGGCGCCGAGCGTCATCACGGAGACCGCCCGCGTGTCGCAGGCGCGCCACGCGGCGGGGACGAAGGGGGCGATCAGCACCGTGTCGACGAGGAGGAGGACGGGCGCCGCCGTCTGCGGCCCGAGCGTCGCCGAGGCGAGCGGCATGAAGATCAGCCCCGCGCCGAAGCCGGCGAAGCCGCGCGCCGTCCCGCCGACGAAGGCGGCCGCCGCGGCGAACCAGAGCGCGAAGCCGGCGATGTGCGCCGGCACGCCGATATTGACAAGCACGTCCGACACGCGCGACTCCTGACGTTCGCGCGACGTTCCGCGCTCTTTCGCGAATCGGCGGCTCGGCGACGATGGACTCCATCCGCATCCTCGGCATCGATCCCGGCCTGCGCAAGACGGGCTGGGGCCTCGTCGCCGTCCAGGGCACGAAGCTGTCCTACGTCGCCTGCGGCGTCATCCAGTCGGACGGCGACCTCGACCTCGCGCTGCGCCTCGTGCAGATCCACGACGGGCTCACCGCCGTCGTGCGCGCGTGGGCGCCCGACGAGGTCTCCGTGGAGGAGACCTTCGTCAACAAGGACGCGCAGGCGACGCTCAAGCTCGGCCACGCCCGGGCGATGGCGCTCCTCGTCCCCGCCCTGGCGGGGCTGCCGGTGGCGGAATACGGGGCGAACCAGGTCAAGAAGACGGTCGTCGGCGTCGGGCACGCCGAGAAGGCGCAGGTCGCGGCCATGGTGCGCGTGCTCCTGCCCAAGGCCGACCCGAAGGGCGCGGACGCCTCGGACGCGCTCGCCATCGCCATCGCGCACGCGCATCATCGCAAGGCGCGCAGCCTGACGGCGGCGCTGATGGCGGGGGCGTGAGGCGATGATCGGCAAGCTCAAGGGGGTGGTCGACGCCTACGGCGAGGACTTCGTCATCCTCGACGTGCACGGTGTCGGCTACGTGGCGCATTGCTCGGCGCGCACGCTCCAGCGCCTGCCGAAGGTCGGCGAGGCGGCCGTGCTCTCGATCGAGACCGTGGTGCGCGAGGACATGATCCGCCTCTACGGCTTCCGCTCGGACCCGGAGCGCGAATGGTTCAGGCTCCTCCAGCTCGTCCAGGGCGTCGGCGCGCGGGTCGCGCTCGGAATCCTCTCGGTGCTGGAGCCGACCGAGCTCGCCACCGCCATCGCGTCCGGCGACAAGGCGGCGGTCGCCCGCGCGCCGGGGGTGGGGCCGAAGCTCGCCGCGCGCATCGTGGCGGAGATGAAGGACAAGGCCCCCGCCTTCGCGCCGATCGACCCGGTCATGGCCGGCCTCTCCGGCGGCGAGGACGCGCCGGCGCCGGGCCCGGCGCAGGACGCCGTCTCCGCACTGGTCAACCTCGGCTGGGGGCAGTCCCAGGCCGCCGCCGCCATCGCGGCCGCCCTGCGGGCGGCGGGCGAGGGGGCGACCACCGCACAGCTCATCCGCCAGGGGCTCAAGGAGCTCGCGCGCTGATGACGAGACGGTGATACCGAGACGCGGCGATGCCACGACGGCGCCCCTTTCCCGGGGTCCGGATGCGGGCCCAGCAGAACCGGAGACGCCCATGCCCACCCGCCGCACCGCCCTCGCCGGCCTCCTCGCCGCAGCGGCCCCGAGCCTTTCGACGCCGTTGCTGGCCCCGCCCGCCCGCGCGCAGGAGGCGGTCGCGCCGCACCGCATCCCCACCGAGCTCGCGGAGCACGCCCGTACCCGCCCCGCCCTCGTGCCGGTGGGGGACGTCGGGGGCGACGTGGTCTTCGTCGAGTTCTTCGACTACAACTGTCCCTGGTGCCGCGCCTCCGCCGATCATCTCGACGCGCTCGCGGCGATGGCGGGCGTGGGCGTGCTGCTCGCGAGCTACCCGATCCTGTCCGACGCGTCGCGGGAGGCGGCGGCGATCGCGCTCGGCGTCCTCGCCCATGCCGGCCCGGAGGTCTATCGCGGCTTTCACGCGTCCCTGTTCTCCGCGCGCGGGCTCAAGGACGGCACCCGCGCCCTCGCGGTGGCCGAGGAGGCGGGGCTCGACGTCGACGCGGTCGGGCGCGCCGCGGCGCTGCCGGGGATCGCGCCGGCGCTCGAGGACATGATCGGCGTCGGCCGGCGGCTCGGCTTCGACGCCACGCCCGCGACCCTCGTCGGGCCCTGGGCGTGGGAGGGCTACATCGACCTCGCCACCAAGCGGCGCATCATCGCCGACCTGCGCGCCTGAGCGGCGATGGCGCGCGCGGCCTCCGCCCTGTCCGCGACGCTCGTCGTCTCCGGCGCGGCGCTGGCCTCGCGGGTGCTCGGCTTCGTCCGCGACGTGCTGATCGCCGCCGCGCTGGGCGCGGGACCGGTGGCGGACGCCTTCCTGGTGGCGTTGCGCATCCCCAACCTCGCCCGCCGGGCGCTGGCCGAGGGCGCGCTCACCGCCGGCTTCGCGCCGCTCTGGGCGCGGGTGCGCGAGGCGAAGGGAGATGACGCCGCCGCCCGGCTCGGCGGCGAGGCGGTGGCCGGCCTCGCCCTGCTGCTCGCCGGCGCCACCGCGCTCGGCATGATCGGCGCGGGCGCGCTGGTGCTGGCGGTGGCGGCGGGGCTCGCGGGGGAGGCGGCGACGCGCGCGCTCGCCGCGGACCTGACGCGCCTCGCGCTGCCGGCCATCGTCGCCTTCGGCTGTGCCGGCCTCGTCGCGGCCATGCTCGCCGCACGCGGCCGCGTCGTCGCCCTCGCGATCGCTCCGCTCGCGACCAACACGACCCTGATCGCCGCGCTGGTGCTGGCGCCCGCCCGGGTGGACGATCCGGCGCGGCTCGCCGCCGTGCTCGCGGGGAGCGTCGGCCTCGCCGGGCTCGTCCAGCTCGCGATCGTCGCGGTCGCGGCGCGGCGGGCGGGGCTCCTCGTCGCGGCGCGCCCGCGGCTCGGGCCGGAGATCCGCGCGGCGCTGGCGCTCGCCGGGCCCGCCCTCGTGACGGTGGCGAGCGTCGAGCTGATCCTGCTGGCCGCGACGCAGGTCGCCTCCTTCACGCCCGGGCTCGTGGCGCGGCTCTACTACGCCGAGCGGCTGGTGCAGCTGCCGCTCGGCCTCGTGGCGACCGCCGCCACCGCGGTGCTGCTGCCGCGGCTCGCCGCGCGGGTGCGCGCGGGCGATGCCGCGGGCCTGGCGCGGGCACAGAACCGCGCGCTCGAGGCGGCGCTTCTCGTCGCGCTCCCCGCCGCCACCGCCCTGGTGCTGCTGGCCGAGCCGATCGTCGCCGTGCTCTTCGCCCGCGGCGCCTTCGACACCGCCGACGTCGCCGCGACCGCCTCCGTCCTCGCGGGCCTCGCGCTCGGCCTGCCGATCGCGGCCGCGGGCAAGATCCTCCAGCAGGGCGGCTTCGCCCGCGAGCACGTCCGCCCCGGCCTCGCCGCCACGGCGGCGGGGGTGATCGCGACCCTCGCCGCCGGCGCACCCCTCGTCGCGGCGCTGGGTCCGCTCGGCCTCGGCCTCGCCGTCGCGGCGGGCCTCCTCGCGCACACGGCGGTGCTCGCCGCCGTCGCCGCCCGCGCCGAGGGCTGGCGCCCGGACGGGCGTCTCGGCGATCGGCTGGTGCGGATGGTCGTGGCCTGCGCGGCGATGGCCGGCTGGCTGCTGCTCCTGCGGACGTGGACGGGGGGCGCCGACGACGCGCCCCACCTCGCCCTCGCCTGCACCACCGGCGCCGCCGCCTACGCCGCCGCCGCGCTCACCCTCGGCGCAGCCCGCCGCGCCGACCTCGCGGAGCTGCGGGAGGCGACGTGACGAGCCCGCTCCTCCCCCGTCGGGGGAGGTGGATCGGCGCGCAGCGCCGAGACGGAGGGGGTGCGCCGAAGGCGCGCTTCGGCGCAGCCGAAATCACCCGCGTCGAGCCGGGGCACCCCGCCCCTGGCTCGCTCCGCTCGCCGTCCCCGCCCCGAGGGGGCGGGAGCGGTGGCGCCTTCAATGCGTGGCGGCGGGCTCAGGCTCCCCGGCCGCAGCCGCGTCGGCGTCCTCGCGCCGGCGCCGGCGCCTCTCCGCGAAGGCCATGGCCTCGCCGACGATGCCGCGGCGGAACAGGAGGACGACCACGACGAAGATCACGCCCTGGGTCACGAGCACCCATTCGCCGAAGCCGGCGAGGTAGTTCTGCATGGTGACGATCACCGCCGCGCCCACGACCGGGCCGAACACCGTGCCCATGCCGCCCACCAGCGTCATCAGCACGACCTCGCCCGACATCTGCCAAGCGACGTCGGTGAGCGAGGCGAGCTGGAAGGCGAGCGCCTTCGTCGCCCCCGCGAGCCCGGCCAGCGTGGCCGAGAGCGTGAACGCGAGCAGCTTGTAGCGGTCCACGGCGTAGCCGAGCGAGATCGCGCGGGGCTCGTTCTCGCGGATGGCCTTGAGCACCTGCCCGAAGGGCGAGTGGATCGTGCGGTAAATGAGCAGGAACCCGGCGGTGAAGATCGCCAGCACGACGTAGTAGAGCGTCGTGTCGTTCGCCGTCTCGATCACGCCGAGGATCGGCGTGCGCGGGATCGCCTGGATGCCGTCCTCGCCGCCGGTGAAGGGGGCCTGCAGCGCGAAGAAGTAGAACATCTGCGCCAGCGCGAGCGTCACCATGGCGAAGTAGATGCCCTGGCGGCGGATGGCCAGCGCGCCGACGACGAGGCCCATCGCCCCGGCCGCGAGGGCGGCCGCGGGGATCGCGAGCTCCGGCGGCCAGCCCCAGACCTTGAGCATGTGGCCGCAGAAATACGAGGCGCCCCCGAAGAACATCGCGTGGCCGAAGGAGAGCAGGCCGACATAGCCGACGAGGAGGTTGAAGGCGCAGGCGAAGAGCGCGAAGCACAGCACCTTCACCAGGAAGACCGGGTAGAGGAAGAGCGGCGCGACGAGCGCCAGCGCCAGGAAGGCGAGGAAGGCGATCCGGCCGGCCGTCAGCAGCGGCGCGGACGCGGCCCGCGACTCGGCCGAGGAACTGGCCGATGAATTGGCCGACGACGTGGCCGTGGACCCGGTGGCGGCGGAGGGGCTGGCGGTGCTCTCGGTCATCGCGACGTCCTCGCTCGGTGCGTGATCACTTGGCGGTGCCGAACAGGCCGGCCGGCTTGAGCAGCAGGACGATCGCCATGACGACGAAGATCACCGTGTTCGACGCCTCCGGGTAGAACACCTTGGTGAGGCCCTCGACGATGCCCAGGGCGTAGCCCGTGACGATGGCCCCGAGGATCGAGCCCATGCCGCCGATCACCACCACCGCGAAGACGACGATGATCAGGTTCGCGCCCATCAGGGGGCTCACCTGGTAGATCGGCGCGGCGAGCACCCCGGCGAAGCCGGCGAGCGCGACGCCGAAGCCGTAGGTGAGCGTGATCATCAGGGGCACGTTGATGCCGAAGGCCTGGACGAGGTCCGGCCGCTCGGTCGCCGCGCGCAGGTAGGAGCCGAGCTTGGTGCGCTCGATCACGAGCCAGGTGCCGAAGCAGACGACGAGCGAGGCGACGACGACCCAGCCGCGGTAGGTCGGCAGGAACATGAAGCCGAGATTGGTCCCGCCCGGCAGCGGGTTCGGGTAGGGCTGTCCGGAGACGCCGTATCGCGCGCGGAACAGGCCCTCGATGATCAGCGCGAGCCCGAAGGTCAGGAGCAGGCCGTAGAGGTGATCGAGGTGGTAGAGGCGCCGCAGCATGGTGCGCTCGATCACGATGCCCACCGCCCCCACGATCACCGGCGCCAGCACCAGCGCGCCCCAGTAGGGCACGCCGAAGACGACGAGCAGGATGTAGGCGACGAAGGCGCCCATCATGTACTGCGCGCCGTGGGTGAAGTTGATGACGTTGAGGAGGCCGAAGATGACCGCGAGCCCCAGGCTCAGGACCGCGTAGAAGGCGCCGTTGATCAGCCCGAGCATGAGCTGGCCGAACAGCATCTGCGGGGATACTCCGATGAGCTCGAGCACGGGCGGCGGCCTCGATCCTGGCGGTGGGTCGGCGGGCGAGCGGCGGCGTGCGCGGGGGGCGGGCGCCCGCCCCCCGCGCCGACGTCCGGATCGGGATCAGTTCACCAGCGGGCACTCGCCCTCGGCGAGCGGCCGGAAGGCCTCCGCCGCGGGGATCGTGGCGCGCAGGGTGTAGTAGTCCCACGGGCCCTGCGACTCTTCCGGCGCCTTGACCTCGAACAGGTACATGTCGTGGATCTTGCGCCCGTCCTGCCGGATCTCGCCCTCGCCGAAGAGGCGGTCGTTCGTCGGCATCTCCTTCATCGCCGCGACGACGGCGGCGCCGTCCTCCGCCGAGCCGACCTCGGCAATGGCCTTGAGGTAGTGCGTCACGGCGGAGTAGACGCCGGCGTGGACCATGGTGGGATGCTGGCCGTTGTTGGCCGCGGCGAACTCCTCCGCGAAGGCGCGGTTGGCGTCGTTCAGGTCCCAGTACCACGCCTCGGTGAAGATCAGGCCCTGGGCGACGTCGAGGCCGAGCGCGTGCACGTCGGTGAGGAACATGAGCAGCGCGGCGAGGCTCTGGCCGGACTGGACGATGCCGAACTCGGCGGCCTGCTTCACCGTGTTGACCGTGTCGCCGCCGGCGTTGGCGAGCCCGATGATCTCGGCGCCAGAGGCCTGCGCCTGCAGCAGGAAGGATGAGAAGTCCGAGCCCGGGAACGGGTGGCGCACGGTGCCGACGACCTCGCCGCCGTTCGCCTCGACCACCGCCGACGTGTCGCGCTCGAGCGCGTGGCCGAAGGCGTAGTCCGCGGTGATGAAGAACCAGCTCTCGCCGCCGGTCTCGACGATCGCCTTGCCGGTGCCGTTGGCGAGCGACCAGGTGTCGTAGGTCCAGTGCACGGTGTTGGGCGAGCAGGCCTTGCCGGTGAGGTCGGACGTCGCCGCGCCCGACGACAGGAACACCTTGTTGCGCTCGCGGGTGAGCTCGTTGACGGCGAGCGCCACCGACGAGGTCGGCACGTCCACGATCATGTCGACGCCGTCGACGTCGTACCATTGCCGCGCCACGGAGGAGCCGACGTCCGGCTTGTTCTGGTGGTCGGCGAACACGAGCTCGACCTCGAGCCCGTGCGCGGCGGGGTCGAAGTCCTCGATCGCCTTGCGCGCAGCCCAGACCGAGCCCTGGCCGGTGAGGTCGGAATACAGGCCGGACTGGTCGTTGAGGACGCCGATGGTGACCTCGGTCTGGGCGGCGGCGCCGGAGGCGGCGGCGAGCGCGACCGCCGAGAGGCCGGCGAGGAGCGTGCGTTTCATCATGGTCGTTCTCCCTTGGGGCGGCGCGGCTCGTACGCCGGACGTTGTTCTTCAGACGCCGAGATAGTCCTGCAGCGTCTTCATGTTGGAGCCGATATCCTCGTTGCGGAACATCTCCACGACGTGGCCGTGCTCGACGATGTAGTGCCGGTCGGCGACGGTCGCGGCGAAGTGGAAGTTCTGCTCGACGAGCAGGATGGTGAAGCCCTTGCGCTTGAGCTCCCCGATGATCGTGCCGATCTGCTGCACGATGACCGGGGCGAGGCCCTCCGTCGGCTCGTCGAGCAGCAGCAGCTTCGCCCCCGTGCGCAGCACCCGCGCGATGGCGAGCATCTGCTGCTCGCCGCCCGAGAGCTTGGTTCCCTGGCTCGACCGGCGCTCCCGCAGCCGCGGGAACAGGTCGTAGACCTCCTCCACGCTCATGCCGCCGGGCTTGACCACCGGGGGCAGCTCGAGGTTCTCGCGCACGTCGAGGCTCGCGAAGATGCCGCGCTCCTCGGGCACGTAGCCGATGCCGAGCCGCGCGATCCGGTCCGAGCGCATCGCCATGGTCTCGACGCCGTCGATCACGATCGAGCCCGAGCGCTGGCGCAGCATGCCCATGATGGCGCGCATCGTCGTGGTCTTGCCGGCGCCGTTGCGCCCGAGCAGGGTGACGACCTCGCCCGCCGCGATCTCGAAGCTCATGCCGTGCAGGACGTGGCTCTCGCCGTAATGGGCGTGCAGGTCGCCGACGCGCAGGAGGGGGCGCGCGCCGCCCGTCTCGGCCTCACGCATCGGCGTGCGCCGCCGCATCGGTGCCCGCGCCCGTGCCGGCCCCGGTGCCCATGTAGGCCTCCACCACCCGCGGATCGGTCGAGACGGTCTCGTAGGGGCCCTCCGCCAGGATCTCGCCGCGGGCGAGCACCGTGATCGTGTCCGACAGGTCGGCGACGACGGAGAGATTGTGCTCGACCATCAGCACCGTGCGGTCCTTCGCCACGCGCCGGATCAGCGCCGCGGTGCGCCCGATGTCCTCGCGGCCCATGCCGGAGGTCGGCTCGTCGAGGAGCAGCATCTCCGGGTCGAGCGCCAGCGTGGTCGCGATCTCGAGCGCGCGCTTGCGGCCGTAGGGCAGCTCGTTGGCGGTGAGGTCGCGATACTCCGCTAGCCCGACGTCGGCGAGCAGTGCCTCGGCCCGCTCGTGCAGGGCCGACAGCGAGCGCTCCGAGCGCCAGAAGTGGAAGGAGGTGCCGAGCTTGCGCTGCAGCGCCACGCGCACGTTCTCGAGCAGCGTGAGATGGCCGAAGGTCGCCGAGATCTGGAAGCTGCGCACCATGCCCATCTGGGCGACGTCCGCGGGCTTCGTGCGGGTGATGTCGCGCCCGTCGAACAGGATCGTCCCGCGCGTCGGCTCCAGGAACTTGGTGATCAGGTTGAAGCAGGTGGTCTTGCCGGCGCCGTTGGGCCCGATCAGGGCATGGATGGCGCCGCGGCGCACCTTCAGGTCCACGCCCGAGACGGCGGCGAAGCCCTTGAACTCCTTGGTCAGGCCCCGCGTCTCGAGGATCACGTCGTCGCCCATCCGCACCGCCCCGCCTCGATTTCGGCAATGTGGCCACAAAGCGGATGGGGGGTCAAGGCGTCGCAGCCCTCCCGCTGCAAGCCGGGCGGGGGCCGAACGTGCGGTAGGCGCGCCGGCGGCCCGAGAGGCCCGAGAGGCCCGAGCGGCGGCCGAGCGGTGGCCGCGCGCCGGGATCAGCTCAGTGCCGGAAGTGCCGGTGCCCCGTGAACACCATCGCCAGCCCCGCCTCGTCGGCGGCGGCGATCACCTCGGCGTCGCGCATCGAGCCGCCGGGCTGGATCACGGCGGTGGCGCCGGCCTCCGCGGCGGCGAGGAGGCCGTCGGCGAAGGGGAAGAAGGCGTCCGACGCCACGACGGAGCCCTTCGCCAGGCTCTCGGGGATGCCGAGCGCCCGCGCCGCCTCGCCCGCCTTCCAGGCGGCGATGCGCGAACTATCGACCCGGCTCATCTGCCCCGCGCCGATGCCCACCGTCGCCCCGTCGCGGGCGTAGACGATGGCGTTCGACTTGACGTGCTTGGCCACGCGGAAGGCGAAGGCGAGGTCCGCCATCTCCCGCACGGACGGCTGGCGCTTCGTCACGACCGACAGCGTCATGTCGGAGACCACCGCGCTGTCGCGCTCCTGCACCAGGAGGCCGCCGGCGACGGTGCGCACGGCGAGGCCGGGCGCGCGCGGGTCGGGCAGGGCGCCGGCGAGGAGCAGGCGCAGGTTCTTCTTCGCCGCGACGATCGCGATCGCCTCCTCGGTGGCGTCGGGCGCGATGATCACCTCGGTGAAGACCTCGACGATCTTCGCCGCCGCCTCGGCGTCGAGCGTACGGTTGACGGCGACGATGCCGCCGAAGGCCGAGACCGGGTCGCAGGCCAGCGCGCGGGCATAGGCGTCGACGAGCGTCGCGCCGGTGGCGACGCCGCAAGGGTTGGCGTGCTTGACGACGACGACGGCGGCGCTCTCCGCCGGGTCGAGCTCCGCCACGCATTCGTAGGCGGCGTCGGTGTCGGCGATGTTGTTGTAGGAGAGCGCCTTGCCCTGCACCTGGCGGGCCGTGGCGACGCCGGGGCGGGCCTCGCCGGTGCGGTAGAAGGCGGCCTTCTGGTGCGGGTTCTCGCCGTAGCGCATGGCCTCGGCGAGGCGCCCGCCCACCGCGCGGAAGGTCGGCGCCTCGATCGCGAGCGCGTCCGCGAGCCAGTTCGAGATCGCCGCGTCGTAGGCGGCGGTGCGGGCGTAGGCCTTCTGGGCGAGGCGCTTGCGCAGGGTCAGCGTGGTGGCGCCGTCGTGGGCGTCGAGCTCGCCGAGGATCGTCGTGTAGTCCGCCGGGTCGACCACGACGGCGACGCTCTCGTGGTTCTTGGCGGCGGCGCGGATCATCGCCGGGCCGCCGATGTCGATGTTCTCGACGCAGGCCTCGTAGTCCCCGCCCGCGGCCAGCGTCGCCTCGAACGGGTAGAGGTCGACGACGAGGAGGTCGATCTCGGCGATGCCGTGGGCGAGCATGGCCGCCTGGTGCTGC
Source organism: Salinarimonas rosea DSM 21201 (assembly GCF_000429045.1). Lineage (GTDB taxonomy): Bacteria > Pseudomonadota > Alphaproteobacteria > Rhizobiales > Beijerinckiaceae > Salinarimonas > Salinarimonas rosea. The sequence goes on along the minus strand of NZ_KE386841.1, from coordinate 7,697 downwards.
GGGTCCGCCCGCCGGGCGAGGAGCCCGCCGTGCACCTTCGGATGCAGCGTCTTCACCCGCCCATCCATCATCTCCGGGAAGCCGGTGAGATCCGACACCTCGGTGGGCGCGAGCCCCGCCTCGACGAGCGCGCGGTGCGTGCCCCCGGTGGAGACGAGGGCGACGCCGCGCGCGGCGAGCACGCGGGCGAAGTCGACGATGCCGGCCTTGTCGGACACGGAGAGGAGCGCGCGCGTCACGCGCTCGGGACGGGTGGGCATGATGGGCGGGTCCCGCGGGTTGAAGGGTTCCGCGGGCGGTTAGCATGGTTCCGGGGCGGGGGGAACCGGGCAGGCACCGACGCCGGTGAAGCCACCCCACGCCCGGGCAGGTTCATGAGCCGGTCTCGTCGCCGATGGCGGCGTCGCGTGCGATGGTCGTCGTCAGGTCGTCGCGGATCGCGTCGTAGAAGCTCGTCTCGGCATGGACGGACAGGGTCGGCCCGGCGCTGTTCGCCGCGTGCTGCCTGTAGAACGGCGTCATCAGCAGCCGCTTGTCGGTGAGCGTGAGCCGATAGCCGACGATCGTGTTGCGCAGCTGCACGATCTCGACACGGCCTTTTCGCGGCGCCCTGTCGTAGACGTTCGCCCTCTCGATGTCCTCCGCGATCGTGAGCCATCCTTGAAACGACTGGGCGCACTCGGCCCGCATCCTGTCGACCTCCGCCCGCTGCCGACGCGCCGATTCGCTCGCGACGAGACCGGCCATGTTCGGGTTGCTCGGATGGAGCATGACCGCGCGGACGTCGACGCCCTTTGCGAGCGTCAGGAAGGCGACCAGATCGGGAAACGAGGCCGTTGGTCCTTCGGTCGTCTCGTAGAGGAGGTCGTAGCGCGTGAAATGCAGCAGCGTCGCGCCGCACAGCGTGAGGGATTGCTCGGCCTCCAGGAAGACGTCGCCGTAGAGTTCCGCGTCGGGGTTCACCTTGCGATCGAGGGCGAGATCACGGAACCGCCCGTAAAACTTGTACTCCTTGAAGTTCCGGCCGAGGGGATCGTAACGGTCGAACGCCTTGTCGCGATGTGGCTTTTGTCGGAGCACGGACTTGACGTAGTCTGCGACCTCCCGGATCTTCTCGGGATCCGCGTTTCCGGCGGGTCCGTCCGGATCGAAATCGAACTCGATCATCCTGTAATCACGGGTGTCGAACTGGGTCTTCTCCTGAGACCATTTCAGGATGATAACCTCGCGACCGGCAGCCTTGGCCAATGCCAACTCGTAATAGACGTTGGGCCGATCGAATGCCAGCACCGCGAAGACGATCCGCTCGTTGACGATCGACGCGATGACATCGTCGATGATCTTTCCGGGCTTGCGGTCGTGGTCCGACCGGAACGCCTCGATCGGCATCTCCGCAGTCGACGCCATCGCGCAGGCCGGCTGGATGATGCTCGAATGAACCCACTCCGCCAGTCGTCGCTCGGGAGAGCTATTTCTCCCGATCGGCCCGATGACGAAAGCGCGGCTATTCTTCTCAAGGGTAGCAGGCATGCCCGGTCCTCGACGGAAGAAGAAGACGGGCGAGCGCCCGCTTTGGATACGCCACTCGCCCGTTAACCATATGTCGAGAAATAAAGCTGCGCAACCTTGAATGACTTGACCTGTCGCTCCGGCCCAGATTGCGACCGCGGTTCACCGATCGTTAACCGAACCCGAGCAGGGTCAGAGGGATCGCATCGCCGCCACGGTGCCCTCCGGAGACATCCATGGCTGACATCATCGCGTTCCCGGTCGATCGGGCCAGAGCCCGCCCCGACGAGGCGCCCGGCGCGGCCGAAGGGGCGGAGATCCGCGAGCTCGTCGTCATGCCGCGGCTCAACCTCGCTCGTCTATGCCGGATCTTCGATCTCGACATCGAGGGCTTCCGCCCCGGAGGACGCCTCGGGGAGGAGTCCGTCGGCGAGGCGGCGGCCGAGCGACGCGAGGGCAACGGCACCCCCGCCGCCTAGCCCTCCCGCGTCACCCCCGCGCAGTACGCCGCATAGCAGGTGATGCCCACCGACATCGCCACGTTCAGGTTCGGCCGACCGTCGTTCGACGGAGGCGCCGTTCGGCCGGGATCGATCGGGTTCGCCGTGGGCGGCTTGGGCGTGAACACGTCCGGCATCGGGATCGTCAGCGCCGCGTCGGCGGCGGCGGCGAAGGCCGGGTCGAGCCCGTCGTATTCCGAGCCGAAGGCGATCACGTCGCCCGGGCGGAAGCGGAAGGCGGGCAGCGCGACGGCATCCGGCGCGATCGTGGTGGCGACGAGGCGCCCCTCCCCGATCCAGGCGCGCGCGGCCTCGAGCCCGGAGAGCCGCGTGAAGCCGCGGCGCTCCAGCGCGCCGCAGGAGAAGTCGCGGATGGTCTGCATCCGGACGGGATCGTCCAGCACGTCGTCGGCGCCGCACAGGGCGACGTTCGCCTCGTAGGTCTCGGCGACGCGCAGGATCATGCCGGTGTTGATCGGCGAGCGCACGCCCACGAGCAGGATGCGGATGCCCGTCACCCCGTTGTGCCCGCCCCAGCCGCCGGGCCGGCCCTCGCTCGTCGTGGCCATCGCGATCCCTCGCTTCCGATCCGAATCCGCGTTCGGATCTCTTACCATCTTCTTAACGGCCGGCAGTTGCGCTATGATCGTGCCGTTCACCGGGACGTCCGACCATGCGCCTCTCCCGTTCCCCCCGTGCCGCGCTCACGCGCCTCAACCCCTGGCTCGAGCCCCATCTCGACGCCCTCGAGACCGCCTGCGCCACGCCCGCGGGGGAGCCGCCGCCCGCCGTCGCGGCGGCGCGGGACGCGGCGGCGCGGGATCGGCTCGCGGCCGGCATCGCCCGGTGGAACGCCTGGGCGATGGAGATGCTCCAGCTCGCCCCGGCCTTCGCCGAGAGCCCGCGCGCGACGCGGCTCCTCGCCTTCGCGGCGGCGGTGGACCTCGGCGGTGCGGCCGATCTCTCGATCGACCTCGGCGGCGCCGTGGTGCCCGGTGCGCTGCGGCTCGCCGGCGCGCGGCTGCCGATGGGGATCTGGGCGTCCGCCGCGCAGTTCCACGGCCCCTTCGACGCGACGGGCGCGGTGTTCGGCCGCGAGGCGACCTTCGAGCGGGCGGTGTTCTCGGCCCCCGCCAGCTTCGCCGACGCCGCCTTCTCCCGCGCCGCCGAGTTCCGGGACGTGTCCTTCCGCGCCGGCGCCTCCTTCGCCGCCGCGCGCTTCGCCAAGGACGCCTGGTTCCGCGGCGGGTCCTTCGCGGGCCGGGTCGACTTCTCGGGAGCCTCCTTCGGCGGCGAGGCGGGGCTCGGCAACGTCACCTACGCCGACGGCGCGGATTTCTCGGACGTCGACTTCGCCGACAATGCCGGCTTCGACTCGGCCCGCTTCGGCGGCCCCGCCCGGTTCGACCGCGCCCGTTTCGGCCGCAATGCCTGGTTCGAGGGCGCCGCCTTCGCCGACGAGGCGAGCTTCGACCGCGCCCGCTTCCAGGGCCGCGTCGTGTTCAAGGACGTCGAGACACCGCCCCGGCGCACCGAGGTCGCGGCCATGCTGGCCGAGATCGAGGCGCGGCTCGGCGGGCGCTGAACGGGGATGGCCGAGCCCTCGGCTTCGCCCGATCGCGGCGCCGAGCGCGCCGCGCGACTGTGGAGCGAGGCGCAGCCGCTGCTCGTCGGCATCACCGGGCAGCGCTTCTTCGACAGGACGTCGGCGGCGGGGAACGCGGCCCGCGCGCAGATTGTCGAGGGGCGCCTCGCCGCGGTCTTCGCGCGCCTCGACGCCGACTTCCCCGACACGCCGAAGCTCCTGCTCACCGGCGCCGCCATGGGCTCCGACCTGATCGCCGCCCGCGTCGCGCGCCGCACCGGGCCGCTGTGGCGGGTCGCGGCGATCCTGCCCTTCGCGCGCGACCTCTTCCGCGAGGATTTCGAGCCGCCGCCCGGGGTCCCCGACGCCGAGCGCGCCGCCTTCGCCGCCTGGTGCGACGGGCAGCGGGAGGACTTCGAGGCGCTCGTCGCCGCCCCCGAGCCCGAGGTGCTGGTGCGGGTGCTGCCGTCGCTCGCCGGGTCCGGACCGCTGTCGCGCCGCGCGAACGGCTACGACAGGGTCGACCGGCATGCGCATTACGAGCAGGTCGGCCAGTGGATCGCGGAGGCCGCGACGCTCCTCGTCGCCGTCGCCGAGGCGGGCGCCGCCGAGGCGGAGATGGCGCGCCGCGCGAAGGAGGTGGCCGGGGACGCCGCGGAGGTCGATCCGCGGGTCGACGGCAACACCACACGCGTCCTCGCCACCCGCCGCCACGGACTTCCCGACACCGCGGGGCGCGCGGTGGCCCAGCGCAGCTCCGTTCTGCGGCGGGACTGGTCGCCGGTCCTGCCGCCGCCGAGCCGCTCGGCCTGGCTGATCGACCCGACGGAGCCGTGGCAGCCGGAGCGGCGGCGCTTCGGCGCCGCGCGCACCTATCCCGTGAGGAGCCTCCGGCCCGAGGAGCCGCCCCCGCCGGGCGGTCACGAGAAGCCGCTGCCGCCGACGGTCGAGGCCGATCATCCCTCGCTGCGCCTGGCGCGCGCCTTCGACCGGTACGGCCGAGAGGTCGCGTCGCGCACGGCGACGCCCGCCCGCGCCGACGAGCGCGCGATCGCGGTGCTCGAACGCGTGCGCGGCACGCTCAGCGGCGCCTCGCGGCTCGCCAAGAGGCCGTCCGAGGGCGCCTTCTGGGCGCTCGCCCTCCTGTTCGTCGCTGCGGTCGCCGTCTACGAGACCTTCGCCAAGTTCCGGCCGGGCGATCCGATCGTGCTGATCGGCTACCTCGTGCTCCTCCTCGCCATCGGCGCCGTCGCCCTCCTCGCCGGGCGGCTGCGCTGGCAGCCGCGGGCGGAGGATTACCGCGCGGTGGCCGAGATGCTGCGCGTCCAGATCGCCTGGTGGAGCGCGGGGTCTCCGGAGCGCGTGGACCGGAAGCATCTCCAGGGCGTCGACCGCGACATCGCCCGCATCCGCGACGGCGTCACCGGCATCCTGACCTGGATCTGGCTGCGTCGTGCTCGCGCCGAGGCGATGCAGGCGCTCCCTCTCGAAGCGGAGTGGAACCGTGTGCGCGGGGGCACGGGATCGCCGCGCACGGACCTCCGCGAGCTGCCGAAACCGCCGGGGGACTGGATCGGCAGCCCGCTCTGGTACTTCGAGCGCAACGCCGAGGCCCGCGAGACGCACGCCGCGCGGGCCGAGCGCCAGAGCTGGTTCCTCGTCGTCGGGTCGGGCGTGCTGGCGGCGCTGCTCTTCTTCTGGCTCGGCATCCCCTCCGTCAAGAAGACGTTCGAGGCCGCCGGCGCCCTGCTCGGCTGGTCGGGCGTCGTCGGCGGCATCGTCGTCACGGTCGCGATCGCCGCGGCCCGCGACGTCCTCTCGCCGCGCTTCCGCGGCTTTCGCTCGGTGCTCGTCTCGCTGGGCTTCGCCGTGCCCGCGGCGGCGGCCCTCGGCCTCGCCGCGGCGGGGCTCGGCCACGCCCTCGTCGAGGCGGGCTTCGCCGACATGTCCGGCTCGACCGCCACGAAGTACGCCGCGATCGTGCTCGTCGTCCTCCTCAACGCCGTCGCCGGTGCCTGGCGCTACCTCGCCGAGAAGCTCGGCTGGGAGGCGGAGGCGCTCGCCTATCGCGACGCCTACCGCGCCTTCCACCGTGCGGAGGAGGCGCTCGCGGCGCTCTGGGACGAGGCCTCGGGGCGCCCGCGGGCCGGTCGCGAGGACGAGGCGCGCGCCATCGTGCACGAGCTCGGCCGCGTCGCGCTGATCGAGAACGAGGCCTGGCTCAAGACGAGGCGCGAGCGTCCGCTCACCCCCGTCGCAGGCTGAGCCGCCTCACGCCACCTCCACCACGATCCGCCCGCGCACGCGCCCGGCGAGGATCTCCTCCGCCGTGCCGATGACGTCCTCCAGGGAGATCGTCGTCGTCATGGCGTCGAGGGCGGCGGGGTCGACGTCGCGGGCGAGGCGGGCCCAGGCGGCGCGGCGCAGCGGAAGGGGCGCGGGGACGGAGTTGACGCCGAGCAGCGCCACGCCGCGCAGGATGAAGGGCGCGACCGAGGTCGGCAGGTCCATGCCGCCGGCATTGCCGCAGGCGGCGACGGCGCCGTCGGGCCGGGTCATGGCGAGCGCGTTGGCGAGCACCGCGCCGCCGACCGTGTCGACGCCCGCCGCCCAGCGCGCCTTGGCGAGCGGCTTGGGCGGGCCCGTCAGCTCGGCGCGCGGCAGGATCTCGGCGGCGCCGAGCCCCTCCAGGTAGGCCGCCTCCTCCGGCCGGCCGGTCGCGGCGATCACCCGCCAGCCGGCCTTCGCCAGCAGCGCCACGGCGACGGAGCCGACGCCGCCGGCGGCGCCCGTCACCAGCGCCGGGCCGGCGTCCGGCGTCAGGCCGTGGCGCTCGAGCGCCAGCACGCACAGAGCCGCGGTGAGGCCGGCGGTGCCGAGCGCCATGGCGCGCGCGGCGTCCATCCCGGCCGGCAGCGGCACGAGCCAGTCGCCGGGCACGCGGACCTTCTCGGCATAGCCGCCCAGATGCGTCTCGCCGACGCCCCAGCCGGTGAGGATCGCGGCGTCGCCGGGCTTCCAATCGGGATGCGTCGAGGTCTCGACCACGCCCGCCGCGTCGATGCCGGCGATCATCGGGAAGCGGCGCACGACCGGCATCCGCCCGGTGAGCGCGAGGCCGTCCTTGTAGTTCACGGTGGAATGGGAGACGCGCAGGGTGACGTCCCCCTCCATCAGCGCGCTCTCGGGGAAGTCCGTCAGGGCGGCGACGGTGCCGGTCTCGGCCTTCTCGACGACGATGGCGCGCATGGTGGTCCTCCCGGGAGCGCAGGTGCCTTGTCTCGGGGAGGGAGTTCACACCGGGGAGGGGCCGGGGGGCAAGGGGAGAGAGGCAAGGAGGTGACCGGGCTCAGCCTGCAGCGGGTCTGTCGCGGCGGGAGCCGTCTTCGTCGGGCTCCGCGGCCGCTCGCTTCTCGGCTTCCGCCTGAGCCTTCAGGCGCATGGCATAGGCACGGATCGCGGGTCGGTCGATCCGCTTCTCGAGCGACGAGACGAAAGACGGCTCCGCATCGACGAGCGCCAGCATCTGGTCGGCGAACCATCCGCGTTCGTAGCTCGCACGTTCCGCCATGTCGACCTCCCGTCGCATCTGTCTTTTCGTACGCGAATCAGGTTAGCAGATTCATCAACGCCCGGCAGTCGGGAATGTGCCAATCTCGGAACGAGGTGACACCGATGCCGAGCAGCGAAGCGAAGGGTGGGCCGGAGCTGGTCTTCTGCCTCTGTGCGCCGGTGGGCTCCGGCCTGGACGCCGTTCAAGCAGAGTTCACGGAGCAGCTGCGGCACGTCGGCTACGAAGCGGTGCATATCCACATCACCGATTTGCTCCCGGTCCTTCGGACGTCCTCTCCTTCGGTCGAGGCAGCCGAAGGCTAGGCTCAGGACCCATTAATCGGCTTGAGATCGCATTGGTCGCATGATTCAAATCCCCAAACTTTCAGGGGGTATCATGAGCAATCTATTTTGGCTGACCGACGAACAGATGGCGCGGCTGCGACCGTTCTTTCCGAAGAGCCATGGCAAGCCGAGGGTTGATGATCGGCGGGTGTTGAGTGGGATAATCTTCATCAATCGCAATGGCTTACGGTGGTGCGATGCGCCGA
>NZ_AUBC01000001.1:324927-473686 GCF_000429045.1 Salinarimonas rosea DSM 21201 | reverse complement strand
TTCCCGGTGAAGGCGATCCAGGTCGACGGCGGCTCCGAGTTCAAGGCGGAGTTCGAGAAGGCTTGCGCCGACAAGAAGCTCGCCCTCTACGAGCTCCCGCCCAAGAGCCCGAAGCTCAACGGCGCCGTCGAGCGCTGCAACGCCGCCTGGCGCTACGAATTCTACGCCGTCTACGACCTTCCCACCGGCGTCGACGCCCTCAACCCACACATCGACGCCTTCCAGAATCTCTACAACCACCACAGACCTCACGGAGCCCTTGCCGGGAGACCACCCGCCGCGTACCTCTCGGCCTGAGCTGACGGGAGCCCCGCCGCGTCTCATATGTGCTGACCCCGGACAGCGGCTTGACAGCCCGCAGGCGCGTGCGGACGATCTCGCGCGGTCGCAGCGTGGGTGGAGAAGGCCGGGCACCATGGACGCGTTTCGCCTCGACGACTTCCCCATGCGCACGCACGACACGATCCGCTACGCCGACACGGACCGACAGGGCCACGTCAACAACGCGGTCTTCGCCACCTTCCTGGAGACCGGCCGTGTCGCGCTCCTCTACGATGCGGACGCCGCGCCGGCGGGCGCGACGGGCGAGTTCGTCATCGCCCGCCTCGACCTCGCCTTCCGCGCCGAGCTGCGCTGGCCCGGCCGGGTCGAGATCGGGACGGGCGTGGCGTCGCTCGGGCGCAGCTCGGTGGCGCTGACCCAGGCCTTGTTCCAGGACGGGCGCTGCGCGGCGAGCGCTCGGACCACGATCGTCCTGATCGACACGGCGACGCGGCGGGCGACGCCGCTCGCGCCGGCGGCGCGGGACTGGCTCGGACGCTGGCGGGTCTCGGCGGCGTCGGACGGTGCGGAGGGAGCCGAAGACAGCCGGCCGGAGCAATCTTGACGCGCCGGATCGTTCTGGTTACGTTCGCCCTCGTCCGGGCAGGGGAGAGGGCGACGTGACGCGGGTCTACAGCATCCCCCTCGGGGCGCCCTTCCTGGAGACGCTCGCGGACGCGCTCGTCGACGGCCGGCTCGTGCCCGGCTTCCCGGAGGCGAGCGGGCCGGACGCGCTGGCGCGGGCGACGATCTACCTGCCGACGCGGCGGGCCGCGCGCGCGCTCGGCGCGCTGATCGCGGAGAAGGCGGGCGCGCGCTTCGGCGCCCCGGCGCTGATCCTGCCGCGAATCGTGCCGCTCGGCGCCGCCGACGATGCCGAGCTCGCGCTGGCGGCGGGGGCGCTGGAGACGTCGGCGCTCGAGACCTGCGCGGATGCGCGGGCGCTCGCCCCGCCCGTCGCGCCGCTCGAGCGGCGGCTCCTGCTCGCGCGGCTGATCCAGCACTGGTCGCGGCGCCTGGACCCGCGCCTCGCCCGGCTCGACGGCGACACGCCCTTCCTCGTGCCCTCCTCGCCGGCGGACGCGGTCTCGCTCGCCGGCGAGCTCGAGGCGCTGATGGACGACGTCGCCTGGGAGGGGGTCGCCTTCGAGGCGCTCGGGGCGGCGGTCGACGGAGACTTCTCGCGCTATTTCGAGCTCACTCTCGACTTCGTCCGCATCGCCTTCGAGGCCTGGCCCGCGATCCTCGCCGAGCGCGGGGCGAGCGACCCGGCGCGGCGCACGGCGGCGCTGATCGACGCGGAGGCCGCGCGCATCGCGGCGGACCCGCCGCCGGGCCCGGTGATCGCGGCGGGCTCCACCGGCTCGATCCCGGCGACCGCACGCCTGCTCGCCGCGATCGCGGCGCTGCCGCGCGGCGCCGTCGTGCTGCCGGGGCTCGACCGCGATCTCGACGCGCAGGCCTGGCGGGCGGTCTGCGGCGATCGCGAGCAGGGGCTCGCGCCGGCCCACGGCCACCCCCAGGCGGTGATGGCGCGGCTGATCGCGCGGGTGCTGCGGATCGCGCGCGAGGACGTCGTGCCGCTCGGCGAGCCCGGCGCCGCGGGCCGGGCCCGCGAGGCGATGCTCGCCCAGGCGATGCGCCCGGCGGAGACGACGGAGGCCTGGGCGGCGCTCGACGGCGACACGCGCGCCCGCCTCGCGGCGGAGGCGACGGACGGGCTGGCCCTCGTCGAGGCGAAGGACGAGCGCGAGGAGGCGCTCTGCGTCGCCGTCGCCCTGCGCGAGACGCTGGAGACGCCGGGGCGGACGGCGGCGCTGATCACGCCGGACCGGGGGCTCGCCGCACGGGTGTGCGCCGAGCTCGGCCGCTGGGGCGTCGTCGTCGACGATTCGGCCGGCACGAGCCTCGCGGAGGCGCAGGCCGGGCGGCTCGCGCGGCTCGCCGCCGAGGCCGCCGCCGAGCGCTTCGCGCCGCTCGCGACGCTGGCGCTCCTGCACCATCCGGCGGTGCGGCTCGGCTTCTCCGCGGCGGACCTCGCGCGGGCGCGCACCGCGCTCGAGATCGGCGTGCTGCGCGGCCCCGAGCCGGCTGCCGGCATCCGCGGCCTGGTCGCCGCGCTGCATCTGCGCCGGGCCGAGACCGCCGCGCGGCCCGGCCGTGCGCCGCGCCCCCGCGCGCGCCTCGACGAGAGCGACTGGGCGTGCGCGCTCGCGCTGCTCGAGCGGCTCGCCGCCGCCTTCGAGGGATTCGGGCCGGACGCGGTCCCCCGCGAGGGGGCGCTCCCCGCCCTCGCCGCCGCCCACCGCGCCGCCTGCGACGCCCTCGTCGCCGGGCCGCCGGAGGACGGCGGCGCCGCGGCGCGGGAGGAGCCCGCCGCCGGCGCCGAGGACGATCCGGCCCCGTTCACGGACGGGTCGGACGAGACGCTGGCGGAGCTCTTCGACGATCTCGCCATGGTCGATGCGGACACGGCGCTGCGCGGCGCCTTCCTCGACTACCCGGGCTTCTTCGCCAATCTCGCCCGCGACCGCCGCGCCCCCGGGCGGGCGGACCGGGCGCATCCGCGGCTGAAGGTGCTGGGCCTGCTCGAGGCGCGCCTGATCCGGGCCGACCGCGTCGTCCTCGCGGGCCTCGACGAGGGCGTCTGGCCGCCGCGGGCGCGCACCGACGCCTTCCTCAACCGCCCCATGCGCGAGGAGATCGGCCTCGCCCCGCCCGAGCGCCGGCTCGGGCAGACGGCGCACGACTTCGTCCAGGCGCTCGGTGCGCCGGAGGTCGTCGTCACGCGCGCCGCCAAGCGCGACGGCGCGCCCACCGTGCCCTCGCGCTTCCTCCAGCGCGTGAAGGCCTTCGTCGGCGACGACGCCTGGGAGGCGATGCGCGGGCGCGGGCGGCGGCTCGCGGCGCTGGCCGCGCGGCTCGACGCTGCGGAACCCGCCCCGCCGCTGCGCCGTCCCGCCCCGCGGCCGGACCCCGCGCTGTTCCCCCGCCGGCTCTCCGTCACCGAGGTCGAGACCCTCGTGCGCGACCCCTACGCGATCTTCGCGCGCCGGGTGCTCGGCCTCGACGCGCTCGACACGATCGCGGTGGCGCCGGGCGCGGCCGAGCGCGGCAGCCTGATCCACGAGACCTTCGCGCGCTTCGTCGAGGCCCATCCCGACGCGCTGCCCGCGCGCGACGTCGCGGCCCAGCGGCTGCGCCAGATCGGGCTCGACCTGTTCGCGCCCATCGGCGACGCCTATCCCGAGGTCCAGGCCGAGTGGTGGCCGCGCTTCGAGCGGGTGATCGACGGCTATCTCGACTGGGAGGTCGCGCGGCGCGCGCTGCTCGCCGGCATCGCCGTCGAGCGCAAGGGCGAGCTTTCGCTCACGGTCGGCACCGAGCGCTTCACGCTGTCGGCCCGCGCCGACCGGATCGAGACGCGCGCCGACGGCGGGGCGACGCTCGTCGACTACAAGACCGGCACCCCGCCGACCCCGAAGATGGTCTTCGCCGGCTTCTCGCCGCAGCTCACGCTCGAGGCGGCGATGCTGCGCGAAGGCGCCTTCGAGGGCGTGCCCCCGCCGCGCGGCGAGACCGAGCTCCTCTACGTCCACGCCTCGGGCGGCAAGGACCCGTTCAGGCCCTGCCCGATCGTGCCGCCGAAGGACGAGGAGCGCTCGGTCGCGGACCTCGTCGGCGAGCACCTCGCCCGCCTGAAGGGTCTCGTCGCGCGCTTCGTCGCGGGCGAGTACGGCTACGTCTCGCGCCCCTACGCGCAGTACGCCCTGCGCTTCTCGCCCTACGACCATCTGGCGCGGGTGAAGGAATGGTCGGCCGCCGGCGCCGGCGACGCGGAGGACGACACGTGAGCCGGCACCAGACTCCCATGCGCGTCCCCCCGCAGGTCACCGAGCGCCAGCGCCGCGCCGCCGACCCGACGCTGTCGGCCTGGGTCTCGGCCAATGCCGGGGCCGGCAAGACGAAGGTGCTCACCGACCGGGTGATGCGCCTCATGCTCGCCGGCACGCCACCGGGGCGGATCCTGTGCCTGACCTTCACCAAGGCGGCAGCGGCGAACATGTCGATCCGCATCTTCGACACGCTCTCCGCCTGGGTCGCGCTCGACGACGCGGCGCTCGCCGCGCGGCTCGAGGCGCTCGACGGCGCCCGGCCGTCGCCCGCGCGGCTCGTTGCCGCGCGCCGGCTGTTCGCGCGTGCGGTCGAGACGCCCGGCGGGCTCAAGATCGAGACGATCCACGCCTTCTGCGAGCGGCTCCTGCACATCGCGCCCTTCGAGGCCAACGTGCCGGCGAGCTTCGTCGTGCTCGACGACGCGCAGGCCGACGAGCTGATGCGCGCGGCCAAGGCCGGCATCCTCGCCGCGATTCATCGCGACGAAGGCGGGCTCGCGGAGGCCTTCGCGGCGATCGACGCCCACGCCTCGGGCGATCGGCTCGACACGCTCCTGCGCGAGGCGCTCGCCTGCAAGGACGCGCTCGCCGACGCGCCTGCCCGCGCGGCGGCGCTCGTGCGGATCGCCGACGTGCTGGGCCTCGAGCCCGGCGAGGACGAGGCGGCGATCGAGGCCGCCATGCTCGCGGGCGCGATCCCCGCGGGCGAGCGCGCCGCCCTGGCGCAGGCCTTCCGCGCGACGGGCAGCGCCAACGACGCCAAGCAGGCCGCCTGCCTCGAGCGCATGGCGGAGGCCGCGGACGACGCCGCGCGGCTCGAGGCGTATCTCGGCCTCTTCCTGCGCAAGGACGGCGGCCCGCGGGCCGATTCGACCCTGGCCACCAAGGCCATGGGAACGGGCGCGAAGGAGCGGCTCGCAGCGGAACGGGACCGGCTCGTCTCCCTCGGCGAGCGCCGCCGCGCCGCCGCCGCCCTCGCGCGCACCCGCGCGCTGTACGCCCTCGCCGGCGCGATCCTGGAGCGGGTCGAGGCGGAGAAGCGCCGGCTCGGCGCGCTCGACTTCGACGACCTCGTGCGCCGCACCCTCGCGCTGCTGCGCCGGGGGGAGGCGGCATGGCTGCTCTACAAGCTCGACCGCGGCATCGACCACGTCCTCGTCGACGAGGCGCAGGACACCAATCCCGAGCAGTGGGAGGTCCTGCGCCACATCACCGCCGAGTTCCACGCGGGCGAGGGCGCCGCCGGCCCGGGAGGAGGCGACGGCGCGGCGGGCGGGCGCCCGCGCACGATCTTCGCGGTCGGCGACCCGAAGCAGTCGATCTACTCGTTCCAGGGCGCCGATCCGCGGCGCTTCGAGGAGAGCCGCCGGCATTGGCGCGGCCTCGCGCAGGCGGGCGGATACCCGTTCGAGGAGGTGCCGCTGACGGTCTCCTTCCGCTCGGCGCCGACCGTGCTCTCCGCCGTCGACCGGGTCTTCGCCCTGCCCGAGCATTATCGCGGCCTCGATCCGTCGGACGAGGCCCGGGGCACCGTGCACGAGAGCGTGCGGCCGGACGCGCCGGGCCTCGTCGAGCTGTGGCCGGTCGAGCGGCCGAACCCGCGCGCCGAGCCCGATGCCTGGACGCATCCCGTCGACACGCCCGACGAGACCGCCCCGGCGATCGTCGCCGCGCGGCGCGTCGCCCGCGCGATCCGCACCTGGACGACGAGCGGCGACCATTGCGGGCGCGTGCGCCGCGCCGGCGACGTGCTCGTGCTGGTGCGCAAGCGCAACGCCGCCTTCCACGCCGTGATCAAGGCGCTCAAGGACGCGGGCCTTCCCGTCGCGGGCGCCGACCGCCTCTCGCTCACGCGCCACATCGCGGTCGAGGACCTGATCGCGGCGGGCCGCGCGGCGCTCCTGCCCCAGGACGACCTGACGCTGGCCACCGCGCTGAAGTCGCCGCTCGTGGGGCTCGACGACGACGATCTGGTGCGCCTCGCCGCCCGACGTCCCCTCGCGACGAGCCTCGCCGACGCGGTCGAGGCGCATGCGCGGGAGGGCGACCCGGCGGCGGCGCGCGCCGGCGAGGCGCTCGGCGCCTGGCGCGACCTCGCGGCGGCGCACGGGCCCTTCGGCTTCTACGCCGCGCTGCTCGGACCGCGTGGCGGCCGCCGCGCCCTCGTCGCGCGCCTCGGCTCGGAGGCGGGGGATGCGATCGACGCCTTCCTCTCGCTCGCCCGCGAGGCGGAGGCGCCCGAGGCACCCTCGCTGGCGCGCTTCCTCGCCGGGTTCGAGGGCGCCGAGCGCGAGATCAAGCGCGACCTCGAGAGCGGCGCCGACGAGGTTCGGGTGATGACCGTGCACGGCGCCAAGGGCCTCGAGGCGCCCGCCGTCGTCGTGCTCGACGATGCCGGCGCGCAGGCCGGGCGGCTCTCGCCGCTCGTGGCGCTCGCCGTCTCGCGCGACGAGACGCTGCCGGTCTGGTCGCCGGGCAAGGATCTCGATTGCGACGCGCTCGGCGAGGCGCGCGAGGCGGCGCGGCTGCGCGCGGCGGAGGAGGCGAACCGGCTGCTCTACGTCGCGCTCACCCGCGCCGAGAGCCACCTCGTCGTCGCCCCCTACATCAACCGCACGGACCGGGACGCGCCGGAGACCGCCTGGTCCACGATGGCGAACGTGGCGCTCGCCGGCACGCCGGGGCCGGTGGAGACCGACCTGCCCTACGTCTCCGGCGCGCTCGTCTGGCGCGAGAACCACGCCCCGCCCGCCGCCCCGGCGCGCGCGCACGGCCCCGCCGGCGATTCGTCCGACGTGCGCTCGGACGAACGCGACGCGCGAGCGCAGGACGATCCGCCCCCCGCCTGGCTCTTCGCCCCCGCCGCGGACGAGCGCGAGGCGGCGCCGCCGCTGCGGCCCTCCAACGCGCTCTCGGCGGCGGACCGGCGCCCGCGAGCGGCGGACAAGCCCTTCGTGGCGGCGGCGCGGCTGCGCGGGACCCTGATCCATGCGCTGATCGAGCGCCTGCCGGCGCTGGCCGAGCCGCAGCGGGAGGCGGCGGCGCGCGCCTTCGTCGCGGCCCGCGCGCCCGGCCTCGCGCCCGAGGCGCGCGCCCGCATCGTCGCCGACGCCTGCGCCGTCATCGCCGATCCCGCGCTCGCGGCGCTCTTCGCGCCCGAGGCGCTGGCAGAGGCGCCGATCGCCGGGCGCGTCGTCCTGCCGAACGGCGAGGAGATCGCGGTCGCCGGCCAGCTCGACCGGCTGGCCGTGGGCGCGGACGCGGTCGCGTTCGCGGACTTCAAGACGACCGCGCGCCCGCCGGCGGCGGACGCGCCGGTCCCGCGCGGGACGCTCGTGCAGATGGGGCTCTACGCGGCGCTGCTGGCGCGCGCCTTCCCGGGCCGGCGCGTCGAGGCGCGGCTGGTCTGGACGGCGGGGCCCCTGGTGCGGACGCTCGGGCGCGCGGAGCTCGCGGCGGGCCTCGACGCGGCCGTGGCGCAGCGGCCGCGATCGTCGTGACCCGGATGCGGCTCAGCGCGAGTTCTGCTCGCGGACGAAGTCGGTCGCCGACTGCGGCTCCGGCCGCGGGCCGGAGAAGGTCTGGACGCGCTCGGGGAAGGGCGCGTTCGGGTCCGGCGCGAGGTAGGCCTGCGGCGGGTCCGTGAGGAAGCGGCGCTGCAGGCGCGTCTCCGGCGCGGCGGCGCGGCGCTGCTCGTCGAGCTCGCGCAGCGTCTGCGGCGGGATCCAGGCCGGGTTGGCGTTGGCGCCGCCGAGCCCGCGCTCCGCGGGCGCCCATTCCGGCCGCGACGGCCCGCCGAGCCCGGCCCCGGGCACGCGCCCGGCCCGCAGCTCCTCGGCGGTCATGCGCCGGCCGATCCCCTCGAACGCGCCGGGGCGCTCCGGCGCCGGCGTGTTCGCCTCGATGGCGCGGGCACGGGCGGCGGCGACGTCGGGATCCGTCGGCCATTGCGGGTTCGCGGCGGCGGCGTCGCCCTGCGCCGGCGGCGGCAGCGCGCCGAGGTTCGGCGGCACGACCAGCGGCGCGCGCTCGCGATAGAGGATGTCGGGCTGCTCGGGGTCGGTGAGGCCGATGGCGCCGAAGACGTTGCGGAAGAAGCTCCCCTCCTGCGCCTGCGCGGCGGGCGCTGCGAGGAGCCCGAGGGCCGCGCCCGCGAAGGCGGCGCGCACGATTGCGGAACGCTTCATCTCGTCTCCATCCCCGAGAGCGTCGTGCCCTCGACATCGCGTGTCGTCGACCGGCCGGCATGCGCCGCGACCGGCCCGCCTGCCTCACCCGCCATCGCGGCTTTCGTATGGCGGCTGCCCCCGCCGCGCCGGCCCTCGACGCGCCCTGCGCGGCTCGAGGACGAAGGAGTCATAGAGGAGACCGACCACGCCCGCAACGATCGCCGCGTCGGCCACGTTGAACACGTACCAGGAGAACGTGCCCCAATGCAGGTGCACGAAGTCGAACACCGCGCCGTAGGCGACCCGGTCGACGAGGTTGCCGAGCGCCCCGCCCACGACGAGGGCGAGGGAGACCGCGAGGGCGCGCGCGCCGGTGCGCAGCATCCAGATCCCGAGCCCGACCGCAGCGACGAGGGAGCCCGCGACCAGCAGCCAGCGGCCGAGCTCGGTCTCCTGCTGGAGCAGGCCGTAGGAGATGCCGCGGTTCCACACGACGATCAGCTCCGCGAAGGGCGCGATCTCGAGCGGTGCGTGGACCCGCAGGTCGTAGACGAACAGGAAGAACAGCTTCGTCGCCTGGTCGGCGAGGAAGATCGCGAGCACCAGCGTCAGGGCGAGACGGCGATGCGTCGGCGGCCTCGGGGCGGCCGTAGCGGCGGGAGCGGGCATCGAGGAGGGTCGTTCTCGGTTCAGGGCGGGTTCAGGCGCGCGGGTCCATCGGATGCGCGACGCACCCCTCGTAGCATTCCCCGCAACGCGGCGGAACAGCCGGACGGGAACCCCGCGACGGTCGGACGCGTCACCGCTGCGACGCAGTGCCGAGATCGGCCGCACCAGAGTTCAGAAGACGGATCGGATGACAGCCATGCCCCGCCTCCTCGCGCTCCTCGCCTCGACCGCGCTCCCGCTCGCGCTGGCGACGAGCCCGCACGCCGCCGAGCGCCCCTCGGCGCCGCCGATGCTCCTCCTCGCCCAGGCGAGCGAGCCGACCGACGGCACGCCGCTGCTACGCCGTCTCCCCGACGGTACGGTCGTCGAGGAGGAGGCCCCCGCAGACGCCGCGCCCGCGGTGGAGGAGGCCGCACCGCCGCAGGAGCCGGCTGCGGCCGAGGAGCCCGCACCCGCCGAGGAGCCTGCGCCCGCCGAAGAGCCGGCCCCCGTCGAGGAGCCGGCATCGGCCGAGGAGCCCGCGCCGGCCGAGGAGCCCGCGCCCGTCGAGGAGCCGGCACCGGCGGAGGAGCCGGCACCGGCCGAGGAGCCCGCACCCGTCGAGGAGCCGGCACCGGCGGAGGAGCCCGCGCCCGTCGAGGAGCCCGCACCGGCAGAGGAGCCCGCGCCCGTCGAGGAGCCCGCACCGGCGGAGGAGCCCGCGCCCGTCGAGGAGCCCGCACCGGCGGACGAGTCCGCCCCCGTCGAGGAATCCGCACCGGCGGACGAGCCCGCACCCGTCGAGGAGCCCGCAACCGCCGAGGAGCCCGAGGCGCGGTCGCTCTCGGTGGAGGAGCCCGTCGTGGAGGAGCCCGTCGCGGAGGAGCCTGTCGCGGACGAGCCCACCGCCGACGCTCCCGCCGCGCAGTCGCTCCCGGCCGAAGAACCCGCAGCGACGGAGCCCGCGGCCACGGAGCCCACAGCCACGGAACCCACAGCCACGGAACCCACAGCCACGGAGCCCACCACCACGGAGCCCGTCGCGGACGAGCCGGCCGCCGCAACCGCACCCGCACCGTCGGCGGCCCCCGCCCCGACCGCCCCGGCCCCCGCCACCGCACCTCCGGCGGCCGCGGCCGGCCCGGCCCCCGTCCTGCCGGCGGAGCCGACCGCCCCGAGCGCCGAGGGCCTCGGCGCCCTGTTCGGCATCCTCGAGCAGGGGGCGCGCGGGCTCGCGGACGTGCGGCGCCAGCGCGAGGAGCGCGTCATCGACGGGCGCACCGTCATCGTCGAGCCGGGGGCGCGCACGATCGTGCGCGAGGGCGATCGCGTCATCATCCTCAACGACGAGCGCGAGCGGCTCGGGCGCTACTACGACGACGTGCGCGTGATCGAGCGCGGCGAGCGGCGCATCCTCATCGCCGATCGCCCCGGCGGCTGGCAGGTGATCACCGAGACCGACCGCTACGGGAACCTCCTGCGCCGCATCCGCCGCGCGCCGGACGGCACCGAGACGGTCCTCATCGACAACCGGCCCGATCGCTTCGTCGACGACGAGCTGTGGCTGCGCGACGATCGCCGTCGTTCCGAGCGCCGGCGCGCGGACGGCCGCTTCGCCGAGGGCTCCTATCTCCAGGACGACTGGTCGCTCGCGCTCCCGCCGCCGCGGATCTCGATCCCGCAGGACGAGTACGTCGTCACGCTCGAGGAGGTGGATGCCGGGCTCGCCGGGCCGCCTCCGGAGGTGATCACCGCCTTCAGCGCGCCGCCGGTCGCCCCGCCGCCGCGGACCTACAGCCTCGACGAGGTGCGCTACAACGCGAACCTGCGCGACTACATGCGCCGGGTCGATCTCGACGTGGTCACCTTCGAGACCGGCGCCTGGCGCCTGTCGCAGGGCCAGGTCGCGGCGCTCGCCCCCGTGGCGCGAGCGATGCGGCAGGTGCTGGCCGAGGACATGAACGAGATCTTCCTCGTCGAGGGCCACACCGACGCCGTCGGGCAGGAGATCGACAACCTGTCGCTCTCCGACCGCCGCGCCGAGAGCGTCGCCTTCGTCCTCTCGGAGGCCTACGGCATCCCGCCCGAGAACCTGGTGACGCAGGGCTACGGCGAGGAATTCCTCAAGGTGCCCACGGAGACGGCGGAAGAGCGCAACCGCCGCGTCGCGATCCGGCGGATCACGCCGCTGATCGAGCAGGCGGCGCGCTGACGGCGCCTCACCCGGCTGCGCCGCGCGTTTCCACGCGGCGCAGCATCAGGGCGAAGGCGAGGAGCGCGTTGGCCAGCAGCAGCACCATCCCGGGCATCCACATGGCGAGCCCGCCGAGCTGCTGGTCCTCCAGCGGCGTGAATCCGTAGGGCGCCGTCGTCGCGAGGTGCGCGGCGAACCACGGCGCCTCGGCGAAGGTGAGCGCGACGCCGAGCAGCGTCATCTGCAGCCCCGTGAGAGCGGCGGCGAGCAGCGCCGCACCCGACAGCCGGGCCGGCGCGCGGATGATCGCCGCCCACAGGGCGAGCGCGGCGCCGAACAGCGAGAGGTGCATCGCCCAGTAGATCGCGTCGCTGGTCAGCGTCGCGTCGTAGGGCGGGCCGAGATGCCAGGTCCACAGGGCGAGCGCGAAGGCAACGGGCGCGAGCGCCAGCGCCCCGCCGGACGTCCCGCCGCCACGGGCGTCCCGCCGCGAACGCGGCGCGAGGCCGGCGAGCGCCAGCCCGCCGCGGCCCCAGACCATCAGCGGCGCGGCGACGAGCGTCGCGAGCACGTGCTGGCCCACGCGCGCGGAGAACAGCGCGACGCCGAGCTGGCACAGCGGCGAGACGAAGGCGAGGGCGAGCGTGGCGAGCCCCGCGGTGAAGGCGGCGCGCTCCGCGCGGCTCGCGCCACCCGGCCCGGCGGCGCGGGCGTAGCCGATCGCGGCCGCGGCGAAAGCCACGAGCAGGACGGGATCGAGGTTCCAGCCCGCCTCGCCGGGGAGCGGCGCGGGGCCGCAATAGGGAACATAGGTCTCGCTCATCGGGTGCGCCTCCTCGTCGCGCGGGCGCGACGCCCTGCGCCGGGAACGTGCCCGCGCGCGCACGGTTTCCCAGTGCGCGCCGCCGACGCGGCCGCCCGCCACCTCCCCGACCGTCGGAGACAGCCCATGACAGCGCGCCCCGCAACCGCGCGCCCGATCACCGCGCTGCGTGTCACCGCGCGATCCGCTCGCGGCGCCGCCCTCGTCCTGGCGATTCCCGCCCTCCTCGCCGCCTGCGCCTCCGCGCCGACCTTCGGCGAACGCCTGCTCGCGAGCGGCGAGGAGACCGCGGCGCTGGGGCAGCGCGCCGTCGAGGGCGAGCGTGCGGTGGAGCGCGGCGAGGCGCTCGTCGCGCGCGGGCGCGCCCGCATCCGCGAGGGCGAGCGACTCGTGTCCGAGGGTCGCGACCTGATCGACGAGGGAACGCGCGCCCAGGCCGAAGTGCGCCGCGCGGTGCAGGGTCGCGACATCTGAGCCGCGACGTCCGTACCGCGACATCCGAGCGCCGGCGCATCCGGCGCCTCTTCCCACCCCGCTCGCCACCTGCGATCCTCTCCCCGGCGCGACCACGCCCGAGAGAGGATCCCCAGAGATGCCCCACGACCCCGGCCCCGCCTTCCGCGCCCTGCATCGCCCGGGCGACCCGTTCGTGCTCGCCAACGCCTGGGACCTCGGCTCCGCGCGGATGCTCGCGGCGCTCGGCGCGCAGGCGCTCGGCACGTCGTCGGCGGCCTACGCCTTCACCCTCGGGCGGCCGGACATGGGCCACGTCAGCCGCGACGAGATGCTCGCGCATGCCGAGGCGCTGGTCGCGGCGACGCCGCTGCCGGTCTCGGCCGATCTCGAGAACGGCTACGGCGACGCGCCGGAGGCGGTGGCCGAGACCGTGCGCCTCGCCTGCGAGGCGGGGCTCGCCGGGCTGTCGATCGAGGACGTGATGCCGCCCGCCGGCGCCGCCTACCCGTTCGATCTCGCGGTGGAGCGCATCCGTGCGGCCGTCGCGGCGGCGCGGGCCTGCCCGCGCGATCTGGTGCTGCTGGCGCGCGCCGACGGCGTAATGACGGGGGCCTACGACCTGGACGAGGGCATCCGCCGCCTGCAGGCCTTCGCCGAGGCGGGGGCGGACGGGCTCTACCTGCCGGCGCCGGCCTCGATGGCGGAGGTGGCGCGCATCTGCGCGAGCGTCGACCGGCCGGTCAACGCGCTCGCGGCAGGCGGATTCACCGCGCATAGCCGCGCGGACTTCGCCGCCGCAGGCGTGGCGCGGATCTCGCTCGGGTCCGCGCTGGCCCGCGCGACGCACCGGCTGATCAAGGACGCGGCGGAGGCGATGCTCGGCCCGGCGGGCGACTTCGGGCCGCTGTCGCGGAGCGTCGGCGGCAAGGAGATCGATGCGCTCCTCGCCGCAGGCACCCGCGTCAGCTCGGCTTCGTGATCGAGGGCAGGCTGCGGCGAGGGGCGCCCGCCTCCTCGCGCACGGGCTGCTTGCCCTCGAGCAGGTCGCGGATCTCCTGGCCGGTCAGCGTCTCGTACTCGATCAGCGCGCGGGCCATGGCCTCGAGCTGGTCGCGCTTCTCGGTGAGGATGCGTCGCGCCTCCGAGAGGCCCGTCTCGACGAAGCGGCGCACCTCGGTGTCGATCTTGCGCGCGGTGGCCTCCGAGACGTGCTGCTGGCGGCCGACCTGCATGCCGAGGAAGACCTCGTCCTGGTTCTCGCCGTACGACACCGTGCCGAGCTCCTCGGAGAAGCCCCAGCGCGTCACCATCATCTTGGCGAGCCGGGTCGCCTGGTCGATGTCGGACTGCGCGCCGGACGTCACCTTGTCGCGGCCGAAGATCATCTCCTCGGCGACGCGCCCGCCCATCATGATGGCGAGGCGCGAGGTCATCTGCTCGAAGGACATCGATAGCTTGTCGTGCTCGGGCAGCTGCATGACCATGCCGAGCGCGCGCCCGCGCGGGATGATGGTGGCCTTGTGCACCGGGTCGGTGGCGGGGACGTTCAGCGCCACCACCGCGTGGCCGGCCTCGTGATAGGCGGTGAGCTTCTTCTCGTCCTCGGTCATGACGAGGGTGCGCCGCTCGGCGCCCATCATCACCTTGTCCTTGGCGTCCTCGAATTCCTGCATCGTGACGATGCGCTTGCCGCGCCGCGCGGCGAGCAGCGCCGCCTCGTTGACGAGGTTCATCAGGTCCGCGCCCGAGAAGCCGGGCGTGCCGCGCGCCACGGTCTTGATATCGACGTCCGGCGCGAGCGGCACCTTGCGGCAATGGACGCCGAGGATCTTCTCGCGACCGAGCACGTCGGGCGCCGGCACCACGATCTGCCGGTCGAAGCGACCCGGCCGCAGCAGCGCGGGATCGAGCACGTCCGGCCGGTTGGTGGCGGCGATGATGATCACGCCCTCGTTGGCCTCGAAGCCGTCCATCTCGACGAGGAGCTGGTTCAAGGTCTGCTCGCGCTCGTCGTTGCCGCCGCCGAGGCCCGCGCCGCGATGGCGGCCGACCGCGTCGATCTCGTCGATGAAGATGATGCAGGGCGAGTTCTTCTTGGCCTGCTCGAACATGTCGCGCACGCGGCTCGCGCCGACGCCGACGAACATCTCGACGAAGTCCGAGCCCGAGATCGTGAAGAACGGCACGTTGGCCTCGCCCGCCACGGCGCGGGCGGTGAGCGTCTTGCCGGTGCCGGGCGAGCCGACGAGCAGCACGCCGCGCGGGATGCGCCCGCCCAGCCGCTGGAACTTCTGCGGGTCCTTGAGGAACTCGACGATCTCCTGGAGGTCCTCCTTGGCCTCGTCGATGCCGGCGACGTCGTCGAAGGTGACCTTGCCGTGCGCCTCGGTGAGGAGCTTGGCCTTCGACTTGCCCACCGACGTGAGCCCCCCCGCCCCGCCGGCGCCACCCCCGCGCATGCGGCGCAAGAGGAAGAAGAACAGGAAGACGAGGAGCAGGATCGGCAGGAGCGCGCCGATGAGCGAGCCCGCGCCTTCGCTCGGCGGCGGCTCGGCGACGATCTCGACGCCGTTCTCGCGCAGCGTCCCGACGATGTCGGCACCCTCCGGCACGAAGGAGTCGAGCTGGCGGCCCGACAGCGTCACCGCCTCGACCTCCTGCCCGCGGATGCGCACCGACGTCACCTCCCCGGTCTCCACGGCGGAGATGAACTCCGAATAGGAAACCTCCGCCGCGTGGGACCGCGTCGGCGCGAGCGCGATGGCGGCCGCGACGAGCGTGGCGGCGAGGAGGGCGGCGACGACGCGTCCGCCGGGGATCTTCGTTCTGTTCATGCTGCTTCGTATCCGGGCCCGCCGCCCGGGGGAAGGCGGCATCCAACTCGTTCCTCGTCCTGCTCGCACGTGGTGCCGCGCCGCCGGAGCGTCAAGGCGCGCGCCCCGCGACCAAGACGCACCCGCGCGTCACCGCGGTCCGCGCGTCGATCCGTGCCTGCGCCGCCGCTGGGCATACCAGATCACGACGACGGCGAGCACCACGATGACGACGATCCACCACCACGAGTCCAAGCCGTCGGTCGTCGGGCCCGGCTCCGCGATGCCCGGGTCGTCGGGCGTCACGGTCTGGGCGAGGGCGACGGCGGCGCCCGTCATGATCGTGACGAAGGCGACGAGCGCCTGCAACATCCGGGTCTGCACGGAGCGCGCGGCGTTCTCGCCGGCGATCGAGCGGCTTTCGGCGTCTCGCATCGGACATTCCTCCCGTTCCGCGGCGCCGCTTCATCGACGCCGTGCCTGCCCAACGCGCCGGACGGCGATTTCGATGCACCGCGATCGTGCGCGGGCTAGCGGCGCGCCGGCCCCGTGGAGGCCCGCACCACCAGCTCGGTGGCGAGCGGGCCTTCGGCCGATGCCTCGCGCCCGGCGAGCCGCGCCAGCATCGCCTCGGCGGCGACGCGGCCGAGATCGCGGCGGGGCTGGCGCACCGTGGTGAGCGCGGGCCGGTACATGGCGGCGAACTCGATGTCGTCGAAGCCCGCGACGGAGACGTCGTCCGGCACCGCGAGGCCCGCCTCCTGGAGCGCGCCGACGAGGCCGATCGCCATCGTGTCGTTGGAGGCGAAGACGGCGGTGGGGCGCTCTGGCGCGCTTCCGGGGCCGGGAAGCAGCCGCGACGCCGCCGCGACGCCCGCCTCGAGCGTGTAGTCGCCGGGCCAGACGAGGGCGGGGTCGGGGGCGAGCCCCGCATCGCGCAGGCCGTCCTCGTAGCCCGCCGCGCGCTCGATCTCGAGCACGTTGCCCTCCGGCCCCGCGAGATGGGCGATGCGCCGGTGACCGAGGCCGACGAGATGCGCGACGACGCGCCTGGCGGCGGCGCGGTTGTCGATGGCGATCTGCGGGATCGCCGCGCCCGGAATGGTCTCGCACAGCGCGATCGTCGGCATGTCCTCGGCCTCCGGCCCGAGGCGGCGCCCGTTGAGCAGGATCACCCCGTCGACCTGGCGCCGCGCGAAGGCGGCGAGCGCGCCCGCGCGCGGCGAGGCCGGGCCGAGGTCGGCGATGATCATGCCGTAGCCCGCCGCGGCGAGGGTCTCCTCGATGCCGCGCAGGATGCGCGAGAAGAACACGTTCTCGAGGTCCGGCAGCACCACGAGGACCATGCGCGTCTTCTGCGAACGCAGCGTGCGCGCGGCGGGGTTCGGCACCCAGCCGAGCCGCGCCACCGCCTCCTCCACCCGCGCGCGCGTCCCCGGAGCGACCCGCTCGGGGTGGGCGAGCACGCGCGAGACGGTGGCGGTGGAGACCTCGGCGAGGCGGGCGACGTCGGTGATGCGCGCCGGCGCGACCGGAGCCGCGTCCGACGCCGCCCCCGCGCCCGCCAGCGTCCTCGCCCGCACCGTCGTGCCGCGCTCGTCCATCTCGCCCGACCCTCCGGATCCTTTTGCGCCCCGTGAGCGTTTGACAGAGGCGCGAACCCGGTGCAAGATCGATGTAATCGATTACACGACCTCGTCGACGAGGCGTTTCCGGGAGGAAGCAGCATGCCGAACCGCGCACGAGCCACCTGAACTCCCCCTCTTCGCGATCGCCGCGGCCCGCGGGCGCACGCAGCCCGTGCCGCCGCTCCGTCGTCACGGACCGGGGAGTAGACATGGCGCCCGTCCTCAGCGCACGCGACATCTCGAAGTCCTTCGGCCCCGTCGAGGTGCTGGGCGGCATCGACCTCGACCTCGAGCCCGGCCGCGTCCACGCAGTCATCGGCGAGAACGGGGCCGGCAAGTCGACGCTCATGCGCATCCTGTCGGGGCACCTGCCGGCGACGCGCGGGCGGCTGCTCCTCGACGGCGAGGAGGTGCGCTTCTCCGATCCCGTCGCGGCCGAGCGGGCGGGGATCGTCCTCGTCCACCAGGAGATCCTGCTCGCGCCCGATCTCACGGTGGCGCAGAACCTCTTCCTCGGCCGCGAGCCGCGCCGCGGCCTCTTCGCCGACGACGCCGCCATGGAGCGCCGCGCCGCCGCCGCGCTGGCCGAGCTCGGCGCCGACATCGCGCCGGACGCGCCGGTGCGCCGGCTCTCGATCGCCGAGCGCCAGCTGGCGCAGATCGCCCGGGCGCTGGTCGAGCCCTACCGGGTCGTGATCTTGGACGAGCCGACGGCGGTGCTCACCCCGATCGAGTCCGAGGCGCTGTTCGCCGCCATCGACCGCCTGCGCGGCACCGGCGTCGCCATCCTCTACATCTCCCACCGCCTCCCGGAGGTGAAGCGGATCGCCGACACGATCACCGTGCTGCGCGACGGGCGTCACGTGGCGACGAGGCCGGCGGCCGAGCTCGAGCCGCTCGACATG
Source organism: Salinarimonas rosea DSM 21201 (assembly GCF_000429045.1). Taxonomy (GTDB): domain Bacteria; phylum Pseudomonadota; class Alphaproteobacteria; order Rhizobiales; family Beijerinckiaceae; genus Salinarimonas; species Salinarimonas rosea. The sequence goes on along the minus strand of NZ_AUBC01000001.1, from coordinate 455,833 downwards.
GCCCGGCTGATGGTGGGGCGCGAGCTCAGCCGGCTCTTCCCCGAGAAAGCCTTCGCCGCGCCGGACGCGCCGGTGCTGCTCGAGGCCGAGCGGGTGAGCGTGCCGGGCTTCGCCGAGGACGTCTCGTTCACCGTGCGCGCCGGCGAGATCCTCGGCTTCGGCGGGCTGATCGGCGCCGGGCGCTCGGAGGTGTTCGAGGGCGTGATGGGCCTGCGCAAGCGCTCCGGAACGGTGCGCATCGACGGGCGCCCGCTCCACGCGAGCGGCGCCGGCGAGGCGCTCGACGCCGGGCTCGCCTATCTCTCCGAGGATCGCAAGGGCAAGGGCCTGCTGCTGAACCAGAGCCTGGCCGCGAACCTCACCCTCGCCGCGCTCGCGCGCTTCACGAGAGGCGCCTTCATCGACGCGCAGGCGGAGCGCCGAGCCCTCGATCACGCCTTCGAGGAGTTCGACATCCGCGCCGGCTCCCGCGAGCTGCTCGCGGGCGAGCTGTCGGGCGGCAACCAGCAGAAGCTGCTCATCGCCAAGATGATGCTGCTCGAGCCGCGCATCGTGGTCTTCGACGAGCCGACGCGGGGCATCGACATCGGCACCAAGCAGCAGATCTACGCCTTCGTCGCCGCGCTCGCGGCGCAGGGCAAGGCGGTCGTGGTGATCTCCTCCGAGATGCCCGAGCTGATCGGGCTCGCGCACCGGGTGATCGTCATGCGCCACGGCCGGATCGCCGGGGAGGTCGCCGGCGCGCGTCTCACCGAGCAGGACATCGTCACGCTCGCCACGGGCGTCGGGGAGGGGGCGGCCGCGGCCGCGTGATTGGCATGCACGAGACGAGATCGCACGAGACCACGTCGATCGAGCCCGGAACGAAGGGCGAGACGCCGGCACGCCGGCCGGCGCGGCGCCGGCGCATCGACATGCGGGCGCTCTCGCCCTTCATCGCGCTCGCTGTGCTCCTGGTGCTCGGCGCCTTCACGAGCCCCGTCTTCCTCAGCGTCGAGAACCTCACGAACGTGGCGACCCGCGCCTCCTTCATCGCCATCATCGCGGTGGGCGCGACCTTCGTCATCGCCGCCGGCGGGCTCGACCTGTCGGTCGGCTCGATGGCGGCGCTGACCGCGGGCGTGATGATCCTCGCCATGAACGCGGTCGGCGGGGCCGACGTCTCGACCATCGCGATCGGCATGGCGGTGGCGCTCGGCGTGGCGCTCGCCTGCGGGCTGTTCAACGGGCTCGTCGTCACCTTCGGGCGCATCGAGCCCTTCATCGTCACGCTCGGCGGCATGGGCATCTACCGCGCGCTCGTGGTCTTCCTCGCCGCCGGCGGCACGATCACGATGACGGACTGGGACCTGCGCGAGACCTACCGCCCGATCTACTTCGGCGACGTGCTCGGCGTGCCGATCCCGGTGATCGTCTTCCTCGTCGTCGCCGCGGTCGCGGCCGTCGTGCTCTACAAGACGCCCTTCGGCCGGCACGTCGTCGCCATCGGCTCGAACGAGGACGTGGCGCGCTTCTCCGGCGTGCCGATCCGGCGGGTGCGCACGCTCACCTACGTGATCCAGGGCCTGTGCGTCGGGATCGCCATCCTCGTCTACGTCCCGCGGCTCGGCTCCGCCACGCCCACGACCGGTCTCCTGTGGGAATTGCAGGCGATCACGGCGGTCGTCATCGGCGGCACCGCGCTCAAGGGCGGCACGCCTTTCGTGTGGGGGACCGTCGTCGGCGCGCTCATCCTGGAGCTCGTCGCCAACATCATGGTGCTCTCGGACTTCGTCTCCGAATACCTCGTCGGGGCGGTCCAGGGCGCGATCATCATCATCGCCATGCTGGTGCAGCGCTCGCTCCAGCGCGGCCGGTGACGCGTCCGGCCGGCGCGGAGCCCGCCGGCCGAACCGTACGACCCGAGGCTCGCAACGAAGAACGGGAGAACGCTCAAGATGAGGAAGCTCGCGATCACGGCTCTCGCCGCGACCGGCGTCGCCTTCGGCGGCGCGGCGCTGGCGCAGGACCAGAACTACACGATCGGCGTCTCGATCCCCGCCGCGACCCACGGCTGGACCGGCGGCGTCGTCTTCCACGCCGAGGAGGCGGCGCAGATGCTCGAGGAGGCCTATCCGGGCCTCGACGTCATCGTCCAGACCTCGCCGGACGCGCCGTCCCAGGCGAGCGCCATCGAGGACCTCGCTGCGCAGGGCCTCGACGCCCTGGTCATCCTGCCCTTCAACTCGGACGAGCTGACGGGCCCGGTCGGCGCGCTCGCCGGACGCGATCCCGACCTGTTCGTCACCGTGGTCGATCGCGGGCTCGCCGACCCGTCGATCCAGGACCTCTACGTCGCGGGCGACAACCCCGGCTTCGGCCGCGTCGCGGGCGAGTACTTCGCGCAGAACCTGGACGACGGTGCGCAGGTCGTGGTGCTGCGCGGCATCCCCACCGTCATCGACGACGAGCGGAACGAGGCCTTCCGCGCCGCGCTCGACGGCTCGGGCGTCGAGATCGTCGACAGCCAGTACGCCAACTGGAACCGCGACGACGCCTTCCGGGTGATGCAGGACTTCCTGTCGAAGCACGACCGCATCGATGCCGTCTGGGCCTCGGACGACGACATGGCGCTCGGCGTCATCGAGGCGATCCGCCAGGCGGAGCGCGAGGACATCCGGTTCGTCGTCGGCGGCGCCGGCATGAAGCAGATGGTCCAGCGCGTCATGGACGGCGACCCGATGATCCCGGTCGACGTCTCCTACCCGCCGGCGATGATCGCCACCGCGATGGCCGTGACCGCCGGCTCGTTCTACTCGCAGGCCCCCGTGCGCGGCACCTACGTGCTCGACGCGGAGCTGATCACGCAGGAGAACGCGGACCGGTTCTTCTTCGAGGATTCGCCGTTCTGAGGGTAAGCTGAGCCGTGGGGCGTCGGGGGAGCGGGAGGTCGCGCAGGGTCGGCCGTCCGCTCTTCCCCGACCTCCCACACCCCCGCCCCTCTCCCGCGTGGAGAGGGGCGGGGGTGTGGGGCGTGCAGAACAAGGCGCGTGGTGGATGCCTGCGCATACCGACGACGACGCGTCATGGCGGAGAAAGAACGACAGGGAGGACGACCATGAAGACCATGAAGGGACCCGGCCTGTTCCTCGCCCAGTTCGCGGGCGACGAGGCGCCGTTCGACTCGCTCGACGCGATCTGCCGCTGGGCGGCGTCGCTCGGCTACAAGGGCGTGCAGATCCCCACCTTCGACGCCCGCCTGTTCGATCTGGAGAAGGCGGCGACGTCGGAGGCCTATGTCGACGAGGTCGAGGGCATCGTCGCCGCGCACGGGCTTTCGATCACCGAGCTCTCGACGCACATGCAGGGCCAGCTCGTCGCCGTGCACCCGGCCTACACCGACGCCTTCGACGGCTTCGCGCCCCCCGAGGTGCGCGGCAATCCCGCTGCGCGCACCGAGTGGGCGGTTCGCCAGATGAGGCTCGCGGCGGAAGCCTCGCGACGCTTCGGGCTCTCGGCGTCGGTGAGCTTCTCCGGCGCGCTCGCCTGGCCCTACGTCTATCCCTGGCCGCAGCGTCCCGCCGGCCTGATCGAGACCGCCTTCGAGGAGCTGGCCAGGCGCTGGCGCCCGATCCTCGACGCCTACGAGGACGCGGGCTGCGACGTCGCTTTCGAGCTCCACCCGGGCGAGGACCTGCACGACGGCACGAGCTTCGAGCGCTTCGTCGAGGCGGTGGGCGGCCATGCCCGCGCCTGCATCAACTACGACCCGAGCCACTTCCTGCTGCAGGGGCTCGACTACGTCGCCTTCATCGACATCTACCACGAGCGCATCAAGGCCTTCCACGCCAAGGACGCCGAGCTGAACCCGACCGGGCGCCAGGGGGTCTACGGCGGCTATGCCGGCTGGGTCGAGCGCGCGGGCCGCTTCCGCTCGCTGGGGGACGGGCAGATCGACTTCGGGCAGATCTTCTCCAAGCTCGCCCAGTACGACTACGACAGCTGGGCCGTGCTCGAGTGGGAATGCGCCCTGAAGCACCCCGAGGACGGCGCCCGCGAGGGGGCGCAGTTCATCGAGGCCCACATCATCCGGGTCACCGAGAAGGCCTTCGACGACTTCGCCGGCGGCGGCACGGACCAGGCCGCCAACCGCCGCATGCTCGGGCTCGGGGAGGCGTGACATGACGATCGAAGCTTCCGGCCAGGACGGCTCCTCCGGCACCCGCTCCCGCCGGCTGCGGCTGGGCATGGTGGGCGGCGGGCGCGGCGCCTTCATCGGCGCGGTGCACCGCATCGCCGCGCGCCTCGACGACCGCTGGACGCTCGTGGCCGGCGCGCTTTCCTCCTCGCCCGAGAAGGCGCGCGCCTCCGGCGCCGACCTGCTGCTCGACCCGGAGCGCGTCTACGACGGCGCGGCGGCGATGGCCGCCGGGGAGGCCGCGCGGGACGACCGGATCGACGCGGTGGCGATCGTCACCCCCAACTTCGCGCATCACGAGCCGGCCAAGGCCTTCCTCGAGGCCGGCTTCCACGTGATCTGCGACAAGCCGCTGACCACCTCCCTCGACCAGGCGCGGGAGCTCGCCGACCTGGCGAGGACCAAGGGAGTCGTCTTCGCGGTGACGCACAACTATACCGGCTACCCGCTGGTGCGCGAGGCGCGCGCGCTGGTTCGATCCGGGGCGATCGGGGCGGTGCGGGTCGTGCAGGTGGAATACGCGCAGGACTGGCTCGCCACCCGCATCGAGGAGGAGGGCCAGAAGCAGGCCGCCTGGCGCACGGACCCGGCGAAGTCCGGTCCCGCGGGCTCGGTGGGCGACATCGGCTCGCACGCCTTCAACCTCGCCGAGTTCGTCGCGGGCGTGAAGGTGGAGCGGCTCTGCGCCGACCTCACCGCCTTCGCGCCGGGCCGGCGCCTCGACGACAACGCCCACATGCTGCTGCGCTTCGAAGGCGGCGCGCGCGGCGCGCTGTGGTGCTCGCAGGTGGCGGTCGGCGAGGAGAACGCGCTGACGCTGCGCATCTACGGCGAGACCGGCTCGCTCTCCTGGGCGCAGGAGAACCCCAACGTCCTCGTCCACACGCCCATCGGCGAGCCGCCGCGGCTCATCCGCCGCAACGGCGCGGGCGCGGGCGCGGTCTCCCAGCGCGTCAGCCGGACTCCGTCGGGCCACCCGGAGGGCTACCTGGAAGGCTTCGCCAACCTCTATTCCGACATCGCCGACCAGATCGAGGCCCGCCTCGCGGGCACGAGCGCGCCGCCGGAGGCCCTCGACGTCCCCACCGTCGACGACGGCGTGCGCGGCGTCGCCTTCATCGAGGCCGCCGTCCGCTCGGCGAAGGCGGACGCGCGCTGGGAGGCGATCCAGGCGGGCTGACTCGACGCAGGCGTTCTCCTTCCCCGTAAGGGGAAGGCGTCGCCGGCGAAGCCGGTGACGGATGGGGCGCGGCGCGGAAGCGACGCGTTCCGCGCCGCGGAAGCCGGCGTGCCCGTGGGCGCCGTCGCAAGTAGGCCACCTCCAGGACGCCGCCCCACACTCCCGGCCCCGCGTCCGTCCCTCAGGGCCGGAAGCCCTCGAACACGATCTGGTCGGCGTGCTCGCGGGCGAGCGCCCGGGCCGCCTCGTCGCGCACGGTCCAGGCGGTGACCGGGATGCCGAGGCGGCGCAGCAGGAAGGGCGGGCCGTCGACGAGATCGGCCACCTGCCAGGACAGGAAGTGCGGGCGCGTCGCGTCGAAGTGGAGCAGGTTGCCGAGCGCGTGCTTGCGCTCGGGCGACAGGAAGGCCCAGTCCGGATGCGTCCAGCGCGTCTCGGCGACGATGCCGCGGGGAACGTGCGGGGCCGTGCGGCGCACCTCGGCCACCACGTCCGGGTCGAAGCTCTCGACCACGTAGGGTCCGTCGTAGCGCGACAGCACGTCCAGCGTGCGATGCGTCAGCCGCATGTCGGCATCGAAGCGGCTCTTGATCTCGACCACGAGCCCGACGCGTCCTGCGACGACGGTGAGGAAGTCGGCGAGCGTGGGCGGCCCCTCGCCGTCCGCCGCGCCGGAAAGCGGCATCGCCGTGAGCGCCGACGCGGTCGTCTCGTGCACGCTCCCCTCGCGGCCGACGAGGCGGGCGAGGTCGTGGTCGTGGAAGACCATCGCCTCGCCGTCGGCCGAGAGCTGCACGTCGAGCTCGATGGCGTAGCCGCCGGCCACGGCCGCGCGGGCGGCGGCGCGCGAGTTCTCGATCACGCCCGCGGCGCGGTCGTGCAGGCCGCGATGGGCGATGGGGCGCGCGACGAGCCAGCCCGGCGCGGCCTCCACGGGGGCGGAGGCGCGGGCGGGGCTCATGCGTGCGACCGGACCTCGAACATGCCCTCCACCTCGACGGCCGCGTCCAGCGGCAGCTCGGCGACGCCGATCGTGGAGCGGGCGTGGCGACCGGCCTCGCCCATGGCCTCGACCATCATGTCGGAGGCGCCGTTCATCACCTGGGCGATGGCGGCGAAGTCGGGTCTCGCGTTGATGAAGCCCCCCAGGCGGACGCAGCGCACGACCTCGTCGAGATCGCCCACCGCCGCCTTGAGCTGGGCCAGCAGGTTGAGCGCGCACAGCCGCGCGGCCGCCTGCCCCGCCTCGAGCGAGACCTCGCCGCCGAGCTTGCCCAGGTGCTCGGGCGCGATCTTGCCGTCGGGACCGACGCAGATCTGCCCGGAGACGACGACGAGGTTCCCGGTACGGACGGCGGGAACGTAGTTGGCGACCGGCGCCGCCGCCTGCGGCAGCGACAGCCCCTTCTCGGCGAGGCGGTCCTCGATCCGGCTCATGCGGCTCTCCTCGGCTCTCGCGCGCGGCCTCGCGCGCTCATGTCGGTCCCGATGTGTCACGATCGCGCGGGCGCGCGCAAGGGCGCGCGAGAGGACGGGGGCGCATTGCGCGGGGCGCCCGCGGCTTCTACACAGGGAGAACGACGGGAAGCGGGGCTCCGCGAGAGGTCTGGGCATGCGAAGTGTCGGTTGCGTCCTGTTTCTGTGCCTCGCGCTGCCCGCCGCGGCGGCGGCCGGCGTTCCGCTGGCGCAGCATCGCGCGGTCTACGACCTCACGCTCGCGCCCGGCGCCGACGGCGTCGAGGCCGCGCGGGGGCGCATCGCCATCGAGTTCTTCGGCTCGCCCTGCGAGGGCTGGACGACCCGCGTGCGCCAGGTCACCGCGCTCGACCTCGGCGACGGCGGCACCCGCACGCTCGACTCGAACAGCGCCACCTTCGAGGAGGCGGACGGTACGCTCCTGCGCTTCCGCTCGGAATCGCGGGCCGACGGCCAGCCGATCGAGGCGGTGGACGGCACGGCGACGCGCGTCCAGGGCGACACACGCGTCGTCATCGAGGCGCCCGACGCCGAGACGCTCGTCGTCCCCGGCACGCCGCTCTTCCCGACCCAGCACATCGCGCGGCTGATCGGCGAGGCCGGAAGCGGCGCGTCGCTCTTCGCCGCCCGGGTCTTCGACGGGACGGGGGACGGGCGCACCCTCTACGATACGCTCGCGGTGATCGGACCGGCGCTGCCCGCGCCCGACTCGGACGCCGAAGGGCAGGAGCCGACGGACGCGCTCGCCGGCCTCGACCGCTGGCCGGTGCGGCTCTCCTATTTCGAGCCCGGACCCGGCGAGCGCACGCCGGACTACATCGTCGGCTTCACGCTGTTCGCCAACGGCGTCTCGAGCGACCTGAGCCTCGAGTTCGACGGCTTCACGCTGAAGGGCGAGCTCTCGGCCCTCGAGCTCGTCGAGCCGCAGGAATGCCGGCTCTGAGGCTCACGCCTCGTCGAAATTCGGGCTGTGCACGAAGTGGATCTTGTTGCCCTCGGGGTCGCGGCAATAGGCGCCGTAGTAGCCCGCGGCGTAGTGCGGCCGCTCGCCGGGTGCGCCCTCGTCGGCGCCGCCCGCCGCCAGGGCGGCGGCGTAGGCGGCGTCCACCGCCGCGCGGTCCGGCGCCATGAAGGAGACCTGCACGCCGTTGCCGACACTCGCCGGCTTCAGGTCGAACGGCACCTGCACCCAGAATTGCGGCCAGCGCTCACCCGGGCGCGTCCAGCCGGCGCCGGCACGGTCGGTGTCCGAGCCCTCGAGATTGGTGTGCCAGCGCGCGAGCCCGAGCGGCGCGAGCACGGCGTCGTAGAAGGCGATCTGGCGGGGGAGGTCGTTGGCGCCCACCATGACGTGGCTGAAGATCGGGCTCATGCCATCTGCCTGAGGGTCTCGCGGGCGATGATCAGGCGCTGGATCTCGCTCGTGCCCTCGTAGATGCGGGTGATGCGCGCGTCGCGGGCGTGGCGCTCCACGGGATAGTCCCGGCAGTAGCCGGCGCCGCCGTGGAGCTGGATCGCCGTGTCCGTGCAGCGGTGCGCCGCCTCCGACGCGAACAGCTTGGCCATGGACGCCTCCTTGGAGAAGGGCTTTCCGGCATCCTTCAGGTGCGCCGCCTGGACGATCAGCAGCCGCGCGGCGGCGAGGTCGACCTCGCGGTCGGCGATCATCCATTGCGGGCCCTGCATGTCGGCGATCCGCTGGCCGAACTGGCTGCGCTCGACGCAATAGGCCTTGGCCGCGTCCATCGCCGCGCGGGCGATGCCGAGCGACAGCGCCGCGACGCCGATGCGCCCGCCCGCGAGCTCGCCCACCGCCACGCGGAAGCCGTCGTTCTCGCGCCCCATCAGGGCTGAGGCCGGCACGCGGCAGCCCTCGAAATGCACGACGTTGGTCGGCGAGCCGTGCTGGCCCATCTTCTCCTCGGCCCGCCCGATCACGAGCCCGGGCGTGCCCGCCTCCACCAGGAAGCAGGAGATGCCCTTGCCCGGTCGCGCCTCCGGATCGGTGACGGCCCAGACCACGAAGATGCCGGCGTACTCGGCCGAGGTGATGTAGATCTTCTGCCCGTCGATGACGAAACCGTCGCCGTCCCGCCGCGCGCGGGTGCGCATCGCCGACGGGTCGGAGCCCGCCTGCGCCTCGGTGAGGCAGAACGCGCCCGCCGGGTAGGTGCCGTCGGCGAGCCGCGGCAGGTGGAGCGCCTTCTGCTCGGGCGACCCCACCGCCTGGATCACCTCGCCGACCATGTTGGTGACCGAGGTCGAGACCGCGGTCGACGCGCAGGCATAGCCGAGCTCCTCGATCGCCAGCGCGAAGGCGACGGTCCCCGCCTCGCTGCCGCCGTGCTCGGCCGAGACGTTGAGCGCCGAGAAGCCGTTGTCGGCCAGGAGCTTCAGGTTGGCGAGCAGCGCCTCGCGCCCCTGCCCGCGATCGAGCGCCTCGGCATGTGGCGCGAGCCGCTCCGCCGCGATCCGCCGCGCGGCGTCGCGGATCATCCCCTCCTCGTCCGTGAGAGCGAAGTGCATGGGCGGCCTCCCGGGGCGCTGTCGTTTCGGCGGAGATTAGGGAGGACGGCGGCCGGGGGCAATGCGGGCGGCAGACGCTCATTGGTCGAGTGTCGACGATGAGAGCTACATACGCGCATCATCCTGCTGGAGCGGATGGCCGCATCGCGCGCAGCACGCTCGGCGCGAGCGCGAACCGGTCTGAGCCAACCCGCCTTTGCCGAGCGCTTCCGCATCGGCTTGGCGCGGCTGCGCGGTCTCGAGCAGGGGCGCTACCGACCCGACAGCGCGCTCCTCGCGTATCTCAAGGTCGTCGAAACCGATCCGGACGGCGTCCTGAGGGCGTTGGACCCCGATGCGGCATGACGATGTGCGTTCGGACCGCGTCGCTCAGAACCAGTACGGCACGCCGTAATACCCATACACGTTGCGGCCGTATTCCGGGTCGGCCCACGGCGTCTCGTCGCGGCCGTAGCTGGGGGCGGCCTCGAGCTCCTTGGCGTTGAGATCGACGACGTAGCCGCCCAGGCGGGCATCGTAGTCGAGCTTGTCCCAGGGCAGCGGGTGGTAGCGCTCGCCGATGCCGAGGAAGCCGCCGAAGGACATCACCGCATAGGCGACCTTGCCGGTGTACTTGTCGACCATGAAGTTGAAGACCGAGCCGAGGTGCTCGCCGGCCTTGTTGTAGACCGCCGTGCCTTCCACCTTGTCGGAGGCGATCAGGCGCTCGGTCTCGTTCTTGGGGACGTCGCCGCGGGGGCCTGTGACGCTCGTGCCTGCCATGTCGGTCTCCTCTCGCCTGGGGCCGGGGCCCGCCGGAACGGGCGGAGAGGAACGGCGGGTCACGGGCGGGGTTCCGAGGGGGCTTCCGTGGGGGCTCCCCGGGCGGGCCTCACGCCCCTCTCACGCCTGGCCCATCAGCGCCTGCACGTGCGCGGCCACCGAGCGCGCGAGGCCCTCGAGGTCGTAGCCGCCCTCGAGCAGCGAGACGACGCGCCCCTTGGCGTGGCGCTCGGCGATGTCCATGAGCTTCAGCGTCGCCCACTGGAAGTCCGCCTCGGTGAGCATGACGTTGCCGAGCGGGTCGCGCCAATGGGCGTCGAAGCCCGCCGAGATCACGATCAGGTCGGGCCGGAAGGCGTCGATGCGCGGCAGGACGCGGGTCTCGAGCGCCTCGCGGAAGACGTCCGAGCCGTCGCCGGCCGACAGCGGCGCGTTGACGATCGTGTCGTGCTCGCCCCGCTCGGAGAGGGCGCCGGTGCCGGGATAGAGCGGCATCTCGTGGGTCGAGGCGTAGAGGACCGAGCCGTCCTCCCAGAAGATGTCCTGCGTGCCGTTGCCGTGGTGCACGTCCCAATCGATGATCGCGACGCGTTCGGCACCGTGCTGCGCCTGCGCCCGGCGGGCGGCGATGGCGGCGTTGTTGAAGAAGCAGAAGCCCATCGCCTGGGCGCGCTCGGCGTGGTGGCCCGGCGGGCGCATGGCGGCGAAGGCGTTGGTGACCGTGCCGGCCATCACCTCGTCGACGGCCTGCACCGCGGCGCCGGCGCTGCGCAGCGCGGCCTCCAGCGTGCCCGGCGACAGCACGGTGTCGGAATCGATGGCGACGAGGCCCTCGCGCGGCGAGGCCTGCACGAGCGCGTCCACGTAGCGGCGGGGGTGGACGAGGGCGATCGTCTCGTGCTCGGCGCAGGGCGCCTGCTCGCGCACGAGGGTCATGAAGCGCTCGTCCTCGAGCGCGCGCTCGACCACGCGGATACGGTCCGGCCGCTCGGGATGCCCGAGCGGCGTCTCGTGGTCGAGGGCGGCGGGATGGCACAGGTAGAGGGTCGGCATGAGCGGCGATGTCCTCGGGCGAACGGCCTGTTCGGCTCTTGTCGCCGGCATCGTCGCAGCCGCTCCAGGGGCTGTCCATCCCCCGCGGGTTATTCCGCATGCCCGGCCGGGGAAACCGGCCGGGAACGACCCCACCGAGCCGTCGGCGATCCCTGTCGCGGGCGATCCCTCAGGCCGTGAAGGCGCGACCGAAGCGATCGAGGTCGTCCGGACGCACCGGCTTGGCCGCAGCCTTGGTCTCGCAGGCCTGCTTGGTCAGCAGGACTCCCTTGAGCGCGGGCAGCGCGATCGGCTTGAAAGCAGTGCCCCGCGCGGGTGCGGCGGGACGAGGTCGGGGTTCGGCTTGGTCGGGCATGATCGGTCCGTTGCTTGGGCGGCGCGGTGTCGGCCGCGGGTCGACGTCTGGCGTGCGAACCGTTCCAGCCTGCGGCGCGATTGTGGCGACCGATAGGCCGGGCCGGCGCGCGTGCCGATCGCGGGCAAACGTGCCTTTTGTGCAACGAGTTCCCCGCGCCGGTCCCGTGCAATTCCGCTCGTGCGATGCCGCGAGCCGGACCGCGTCCGGCCGCGTCAGGGCCGTGCCGCCGCGGCCCGCGGCCCGCGGTGCTCGGCGACGTGCGCCGCGAGATCGACCAGGATCTTGAGGCCGACGAGGAGCGCGAGCGCGACGATCGGCGCGCCGGAGGCCTCGACCGCGAAGCCGCCGAAGATGATCGTCACGTGCAGGACCACGACCCGCCCGTAGGGCGCGGCCATCAGGGCACCGAGCGTCGTGCGATCCATCTCGCCGCCGACGACGAAGTTGACGACGAACGAGAGCCCGTGGCTCGCCGCGAGCGCGGCGAGCGGCAGCGCGAGACCCGGCGCGAGCAGAAGGGCGAACCCCGCGATCGGCGAGGCGCCCGGCGGCCCGAACAGGGTCACGACGAACACGCCGTGCACCACGGTGAAGATGCCGTAATGGACGGCGAAGAACCCCGCCATGGCGAGCCCGCCGCGCTCCCCCCGCAGCGCCACCATCGCCATGCGGGCGAGGTTGAGGATGCCGATGACCACGTTCTCCGCCCAGAACAGCAGGAGCACGTCGAACACCCGCCACCCGCCCGCGAGCACGCCCGCCAGCGGCACGAGGTTGGCGAGGACGAGCGCCGCCGAGGAGACCAGGACGGGGCGGCGCGGGGGGCTCTTCATGCAGGCCTTCTGCCGAGGCGGCTGGTGCGGCGGCGATCCGTCGCGCACGCGGCGGATCGGGCCATTTCACCCGCGATGGGCGTTCGTGTCGACGCTCCGCCGCGCGAAAGCGGGGGACGGCGCGCGCCGCCGCCCCGATCAGCCCTCGGCGAGGTAGCGCTTGGCGAGGACCTTGCCCTCCTCCACCGCCGGCTGGTCGAACGGGTCGACGCCGAGCGCGTAGCCGGTGAGGATCGTCTCCAGCATGAAGTGCATGAGGAGCCGGCCCATCGTCCGCTCGTCGAGCGGGTCGACGTGGATCGTGCGCACCGGCCGGTGATTGGCGGCGAGCGTGTCGGCCGTCGCGCGTCCCTGCGCGGCCACGAGGTCGCCGATCGTCTTTCCGGCGAAGCCCGGCTGGCCGCCGCGCTCGGCGAGACCGGCGTCGATCCGCGGACCGAGCCCGGCCGTGCCCGTGGTGATCACGGTGAAGACCTTGTCGTTGGGCCCGCCGAGATAGAGCTGGAGCTGGCTGTGCTGGTCGACCGGGCCGATCGCGGCCACCGGCTGCGAGCCCTTGCCGTCCTTGCCGAGGCTCTCGGCCCAGAGCTGCACCCACCAGCGGGTGAAGCGCTCGAGCCGGTCGGCATAGGCCATCACGACGGAGATCGGCTTGGCCTCCAGCGCGAAGGCGATGGCGAAGGCCGCGCCCTGGCCGATCGGGCTGTCGGCCCCGCCCGCCTCGTCGAGGACGGGGGCGAGCGCGTCGGCGGCGCCGGCGCGGATCGCGGCGATGTCGAGGCCCATCACCGCGGCGGGGAGCAGGCCGACATTGGTGAGCACCGAGTAGCGCCCGCCGATGCCGGTGTGGTGGGCGAGGATCGGTGCGCCGGTGGGCTCGAGCAGGTCGCGCAGCGCGTTCGCGCCGCCCGCGGGGCGCGGCTCGGAGATCCCGGTGAAGCGCTCGCCCGCGTCGAGGCCGGCGGCGTCGAGCGCGGCCAGCACGGCCATCGTCTGCATCAGCGTCTCGCCGGTGCCGCCGGACTTCGAGATCGCGACGAAACGCGTCGTCTCCAGCGGCAGCGCCTCGAGCAGGCGCGCGAAGGTGACCGGGTCGAGGTTGTCCATGAAATGGATTCGGGGGCCCTCGGCGAGGCGGCCGACGCCCGGCACGGCGTAGTCCTTCAGCTGCGCCAGCGTCTGCGCACCGAGCGACGAGCCGCCGGTGCCGAGGAAGACGACGTCGCTCGCCCCCTCGCGGATGCGGGCGGCGGCGGCGCGGATCTCCTCGAGGTCGCCGGTCTCGCCGGGGATCCCGAGCAGCGGCAGCGCGCCCGAGGCGGCCTCCTCGCGCAGGCGCCTCATCCCGGTCGTCGCCAGCGTGGTGCCGGCCTCGATCGCCGTCTCCGGCACGCCGGCCCCGCCGATGCGCCGGCCGAGCGCGAGGTCGATCGCGTGCTTGAAAGCCATTGCCGTCTCCCTGGTTGCCTGTGCGCCGACAGATACGCCGGACGCCCGCCGCGCACCAGCCCCGCGAGCCGATCGCGTGCGTCGATCTCGCACCTCAACGCGCGAGGCCCGCTTCGGGGTGCAGACGGCGTGCGTCGCGAGACGGCGCAGGCGGGAGAGCGAGAGAGCGGGAGCACGCGGGCCGTCACGAGCCGCAGCGCTGCGCGAACGCGTCGGGCGGGGGCACCCTAGCCGCGAACGAACACGCCCGGGAGCTCGCCCTCGGTACTCTCGTCGGCGGGGGCGTAGCGGCCGAGGCTGCCCGCGCGCGGGCGCCCGCGCCGGCGGACGACCTCGCGCTCGAAGGCGACGAAGGCGAGAACCGCCCCGTTCTCGTCGCGCAGCGGCCGGACGTCGATCTCGCACAGGTAGGGCTCGCCGCCGCGCCGGTAGTTCGTCAGGACCCCGTGGTAGCTGCCCTCCTCGCGCAGGGCGCGGGAGAAGGCGGCCAGCGCGACACGGCTCGTGCCGGGTCCCTGCAGGATACGCGGATCGCGGCCGACGATGTCGTCCGCCGTGTAGCCCGTCAGCGAGAGAAAGGCGCGGTTGACGTAGCGGATGGTCGGGCCGGGAGAAGCCAGATCCGGGCCGGTGACCAGCACCGCCGTCGAGAGCTTCTGGGACAGGATGGCAACGAGGTCTTCGGCGAGCATCGCGAGCGGTGGTCGTTGGATGGGCCGTATCTATGCCCGATCGGCGCACGATGCGGCAACATTCCTTTTGAAATTTTCAATCGGTGCCGTTTCCCTGCCGGCCGAGGTTGTTCCTCGCCGGGGGATCGTCGTCCCGCACCGACGCGAAGCGCGCGGCGGCGCCTTCGCGCACGAGACGACCCTCGGCCCGGGACCGACGGGCGTGCGCTCAGCGGGTGCGCGTCACCTTGCTCAGGTGCGCCGGCGCGTCCGGATCGTGCCCGCGCCGGCGCGCGACCGCCTCGATCACGCGGTAGAACGCGGCGAGCCCGACGAGCGGATCGAGGAGCGGCGCGCCGGTCGTCGCGGTGCGGAGCCCGGGCCAGGGGGAGTTCGCCGTGCCGATGACGAAGGGACGTCCGCCCTGCTCGGCGAGACCCGCGAGGGTGCGAAGGCTGGTCTCGCAGGCGGCGTCGTCCGGAACGAAGGCGAGGACGGGGAAGCCCTCGCCGACCAGCTGCCGGGGGCCGTGCTGGATCTCGGCGAGCGACAGCGCCTCCGCGTGGAGCGCCGCGGTCTCCTTGGCCTTGAGCGCCGCCTCCCGCGCCGCCGCGAAGCCCGGCCCGCGCCCGACGACGAAGAGCGAACGCGCATCGGCGAGCGTCTCGACGAGCGCGGACGCGTCGCCGTCCCCGGCGTCGCCTCGCGCCGCCGCGGCGAGGGCGTCGGGCAAGGCGTCCAGGCCCCCGCGCAGGGCGGCGTCGTCCGCGGCCTCGGCCACGAGCGCGACGAGGAGCGCGGCCGAGGCGAGGCAGGTCTTGGTGGCGGCGACGCTGCGCTCCGGGCCGGCATGGAGCGGGATCACCACGTCGGCGGCCGCGGCGAGCGGCGCGGACGTCTCGTTGACGAGCGCCACCGTCAGCGCCCCGCCGGCGCGCGCGGCCTCCTGGAGCGCGAGGATGTCCGGGCTCGCGCCCGATTGCGAGACCGAGACGTGCAGCGCCCCCTCGAGCCGCAGCCGCGCGCCGTAGGCCGACGCCACCGAGGGGCCGATCGAGGCGACGGGAATGCCGAGCCTGATCTCGCACAGGTACTCGAAGACGCCGGCCGCGTTGTCGGAGGAGCCCCGCGCCGCCGTCGTGATCACCGGCGGCGGGCGCGCGGCGATGCGCCGGCCGAGGCGGGCCAGCGTCTCGCGCTCGGCCGCGAGGGCGCCGGCGACGACGCCCGCCGCCTCCCGGGTCTCGCGCAGCATCAGGCTTTCCATCGCGTCCCCTCCTCGGGTCTCGCCGCGCGTCGGGCGGTGCGCGCGTCGCGGTGCAGAATCAAGACGATGAACGCCGCGCCGGCCGCCATGGTCCAGGTCGGCCGCTCCCCGAAGACGAGCCAGCCCGTCGCGGCGGCGAAGACGATCGAGAGATAGCCCACCGGCGCGAGCACGCTCGCGGGCGCGGCGCGGTAGGCACGCAGGAAGCAATATTGCCCCGCCTGCGCCAGCAGCCCCGCGGCCAGGATCGCCGGCACGTCGTCCCCCGCGACCGGCACCCAGGAGAGGGCGGCGAAGGGAGCCGTGAGAACCGCCAGCCCGAGCGTGTAGAAGACCATCATCACGGTGGGGCTCTCGGCGCGCAGGGCACGCGTCTGCACCGCCGCGAGCGAGCCGAACAGGACCGAGCCGGCGGCGGCGATCAGGCCGACGTTCCACACGGCCCCGCTCGGCGCGACCATGACGAGGACCGCCGCGAGCGCCGCGGCCGCGTGGAGCCAGCGCGCGCGTGCGACCCGCTCTCCCAGCAGCAGGACGGAGAGCGCCATCGCGACGAGGGGGCGCGTGAACCCGATCGCGGTGACGAGCGCGAGCGGCAGCGCGGCGAGCGCCGCGAAGTTGCCCGTGAGCGCCAGCGCGTTGCAGGCGACGCGCAGCACGTGCCGCCCCGCTCGCCGCGTCCCGATCACCTCGGCCCGATGCCGCCAGACGAGCGGCGCGATCGCGACGAGCCCGACGACCGCGCGCAGGAAGACGAGCTGCACCGCCGGGTAGCTCGCGCCCTGTACCTTGATGATCGCCGCCATGACCGAGACGAGCGTCATGTCGGCGAGGAGCCAGGCGATCCCCGCGCGGGTGTCGTCGGCCTCCTCCTGCGCGACGCTCGGCATCGGCTCCGGCATGGCGTCACGAGGCCGGCTGGACGAGGTTCGCCATCAGCCGGAAGGCGCCGGGCACGAGCCGGTCCAGCTGGTGGTGCAGGACGAGGCTCGTATGGGTGTGGCGCCCGCGCCCGATCCGCGCCGACACGAGCGCTCCGTCGAGCGGCGCCTCGCCGGGGTCGCTCATGGCGAGGAGCGGCTCGTAGGCGGGGTCGCGCTCGGCGGCGAAGTAGAGCCCGCGCTCCTTGTCCCAGCCCTCCCAGTCGGCGGGGTCGATGCGGTTGGGGCCGGCGAGCAGCGGGTGGTCCGGCGCGAGCACCGTGACGGGCGCGGCCGGGTTCGTCACCCGCCAGCGCAGCGAGGGCGAGCCGATGGCGAGCCGGCGCGGCGGCGTCGCCGCCGGGTCCCAGCCGTCGCTCGGGCGGTGGTAGAGCGTGACGAGATGCCCGCCGCGCTCGACGAAGGCGTGGAGCCGCGCCGTCGCCGCGGCGAGGTCCGGACGCAGCCCGAAGGCGAAGATGCCCACCACGATCGTCCCGAAGCGCGAGAGGTCGCCCGCGAGATCCGCGGCGGAGAGCGCCACCACGTCGAGCCCCATGCGCTCGAGCCAGGTCCCGACCCGGTCCGCGCCGCCGCCCACGTAGCCGATCCGCGCGCCTTCGGGCAGGGCGAGGTCGAGCGCCAGGAGCCGGAACAGAGCCGGCTCACGATGCTCCGCGGCAGCGATGTGCGGGTAGCGGATCGGGCCGAGCCGCCAGGCCGGGCCGGCCTGCGTCCGGGCGGGGAAGAAGTGGAGGCCGGGCGCGAGATCGCCCGTGGCCTCGATCCGCAGCCGCCCCTCACCGCCCGACACGCGAAAGCCGCCGGGCGCATCGAGCGCGATCTCGGGGCCTTCCGCCGCGAGGGTCCAGGCGCGCCGGGGAGCGCCGAGCGGCGCGACGACGGCGTCCGGCGAGAGCGCGACCGAGGCTGCCGGGCCGATGGCGAACGGGGCGTCGAGATCGAGCCGCACGCGCGCCCGGCGCCCGCCGATCGTCGCCTCCACCACGGGGACGAGCGGTCCGTTGCCGCCGATCGCGTTCCATGCCGGCGGATAGAGCGGCGAGAGCGGCGCGTCCGCCGCGGCCGCGAGGGCGAAGCGGGCGGCATCGTCCGCCGCGTCGTCCATCCGCGCGGCGTCGAGGCCTGGAGGCGTCTCGACCGTCACCGAAGGCTCCCCGGCCGTCCCGCGCTCCGCGACGTGGACGAGGAGCGTCCCGCCCTCTCCGGGCGCGAGGCGCGAGGGGCGGGCCCGTGCGCGGACGACGAGCCCGCTCGCCTCGACGAGGGCCGCGTCGAGCGCGCGGGCAGTGCACACGAGGCGATGAGAATGGAGCGCGCGAAAGCCCGCGTCCGCGCCGGTCCCCGCCCGATCGAGCGCGTCCGCCGCCGCGGCCAGCGCCTCGACGATCCGGCCGCGGTGCGGGAAGGCGGCGCGCGCCGCATCCACGGCGTATTGCGCGGCGACGAGATCGCGGGCGGCGGCGTCGGAACCGGCGAGCGGGGCGAGGTCGGCGAGCGTCGCCGGCAGGCCGTCGAGGACACGCGCCTCGCGCCCTCCCGGGCCGGCGGGACCGTCGACGAGATGCAGCGCGAAGGCGCGCCGCGGCGTCTCGCGCCAGGCGCCCATGCCCTGGCTCGCGTGGTAGAAGCGGGAGTATTCCCCGATCCGGTCGTAGTCGGCGCCGCTGATCGGCTCGCGCCCGGGGATCGCGATCGCGAGCGTCTCGGCGGGCGGGGGCGTCTCGTCGTCGTAGGTGTCCCCGCCGCCGGACCAGGCGGGGAGATAGGCCTTGGCCACGCGCCAAGGTGCGAGCCCCTCGAGGGCGTGCTCGGGATAGGCGTCCGCGTCGGCGGCGAGGGGGATCGCGGCGAGCGCCGCGCGGGTCATGGCGCGGTGATGGCCGTGCTGGCCCGGCACGTCGAGGAAGGTGGGCAGCACGATGTCGGGGCGCCATTGCCGGTAGGCGCGCACCAGCCGCTCCACGATCCGCTCCTCGCCCCAGCGCGCGAGCGTGTCCTCGCCGTTCTTCGAGAAGCCGAAATCGTGGACCGGGTCGCCCGGCCCGTGGCCGAGCCAGACCACGTCGGCGTCCAGCTCGCGGGCCGCCTCCTCCATCTCGCGGGTGCGCAGCACGCCGAGCGCGCCGACGCGCTCGGGCCCGAGCGCGTTCTGCCCGCCTTCGCCCCGGGTCGAGCAGGCGATCGCGATGCGCATGCCGAGCCCGTAGCGCAGGAAGGCGAGGAGGCCGGACTGCTCGTCGTCGGGATGCGCGCCGGTGTTCATGAGCGACGCGACCGAGCCGAGCCGCGACAGGCGGCGGTGCAGGCGCAGGATCGCGGGATCGGCGCGGTCGCGCGCGAGGCGCTCGCGGGCGCCCGGTTCGTATGCGCTCGTCATGGCTGGAGGCGGCCTTCTTCCGGTGGAGGCGTGAGCGGCGGCGGGGTGGGGGACGGCAGGGGCACACCGGCGCTGGCGGTGTCGAGCTTGGGCGTCAGCGTGTCGAAGACCGGCAGCGAGGCGGCGCCGAGCGCGGCGGTGAGGCGCCCGGTCTGCCCGCGCACGACCCGCGGCAGCGCACGCACCCGGCGGCTCGCCACCGACACCGGCAGCGGATCGAGCGCGGCGATCAGCGCGTCGGTGAGGGCATCGGGCAGCGCGCCCCCGACGACGATCGTCTCGGGGTCGAGGATGTTCTCGAGGGTCGCGATCATCGGCGCGAGATGCGCCGCCGCCTCCGAGATCCAGGCGCCGAGGGTCGGGTCGCCGGCGGCGTGGAGCCGCGCCAGCGCCGCCGGATCGGGCGCCGCGATGCCGACGGCGGCGAGGCGCTCGCGCAGGGCCTGGAGCGAGGCGTACTGCTCGAGGCAGCCGCGCTGCCCGCACTGGCAGGGTCGTCCGCCCGGAGCCACGACCGCGTGCCCGATCTCGCCCGCGTTGCCGAAGGCGCCGCGGTAGGGCCGCCCCTCGTGCATGATGCCGAGCCCGAGGCCGGCACCGAAATAGAGCTGGCAGAACGTCTGCAGATGCCGCCCCGCGCCGAACAGCCGCTCGCCCACCGCGGCCGCGGTCGCGTCGTTCTCGACCACGACGGGGCGGCCGATCGCGTCCGCCAGCGCCTTCGCCGGCGCGATCCCGTCCCACCCCGCGAGCGTGGTCGGCCCGACGGAGGACATGCCCTCGATCTCGAAGGGGCCCGGCATCACCACGCCGACGCCGAGGATCGCGATCTCGCCCGCCCCGTCGGCATCGGCGAGCGCCGCCTCGAGCGCCGCGATCTCCGCCACGAGCAGCGGCAGGACGACGTCCGGAATCGTGTCTGCGAGCGGCGTCACCCGCTGCCCGCGCAGGCCGCCGGCGAGGTCGAGCGCGACGGTGGTGACGTGGTCGGCGGCGATCTCGACGCCGATCGTCACCGGGCCGTCCGGGTTGACGGCGAACTGGATCGGCGGCTGGCCGCGCCCGCGGCGCAGGCGCCCGGCCTCGACGAGGAAGCGCTCGGCGACGAGCTCCTCGACGATGTTCGCCACCGCCTGCGGTGTCAGGCGCGCGAGCTCGGCGATGCGCGTGCGACCGACGGGGCCGTGCACGCGCACGACGTCGAGCACGACCCGGCGATTGTGGCTGCGGTTGCGCTCGGGATTGCTGCCGATCGCAACCCGGTTCCCGCCCTGCGGCCTGCCTCTCATCGCGACGCTCCTTGCCGGCCAGCATCCGCCAGGCCACCGAATAACTCAAGTGGATTATTTTATTGACAGGAGCCGAGCCGGCTTGTGATCCTGGCATCCGAGCGGGCTCACGGCCGCGCTCGACCATGAACGAGGGAAGCCCGGCGGGCCCATGCGGCCGGAGCCGGTCCACGCGGAGGGACGAGATGCGCACCACCCTGTTGAAGGCCGGCCTCCTCGCCGGCGTCGGCCTCTTCGCCGCCAACGCGGCCCAGGCGGTCGAGATCGAGTACTGGCAGTACGTGTTCGACGCGCGCGTCAAGGCGATGGACCAGCTCATCGAGAACTTCGAGGCGGCCAATCCCGGCGTCACGGTGAAGCACGTCACCTTCCCCTACGCCGACTACCAGACCCGCGTCGTCGCCGCCCACGCGGCCGGGCGCGGACCGGACGTCGTGCAGCTCTTCTACGGCTGGACGGACAACTTCGTCGACGGCGGCATCCTGCAGCCGCTGTCCCAGGAGGCGTTCCCCCACGCGCAGATCGAGGAGGACTTCTTCCCGATCGTCACCGCCATGAAGCGCGAGGGCGAGTACTGGGGCCTGCCGACCGCCGTGCGCTCGCTGGCGCTCTTCTACAACAAGGACCTCTTCGAGGAGGCCGGCCTCGATCCCGAGAGCCCGCCGACGACCCTCGACGAGTGGGTCGCCGCCGCCGAGGCGACGACGAAGCGCGACGGCGCCGGCAACATGATCTCGGCCGGGACCACGCTCGACATGGCGGGGCAGGATCACCATTGGTGGCGCGAGGTGCTCGTGCGCCAGTTCGGCGGGGAGCCCTACACCGACGACTACCGTACCGTGACCTACGACAGCGAGGCCGGACGTGCCGCGCTCGAGTGGTACACGGACCTCCAGCTCGAGAAGGGCGTCGGCGCCGCCGGATTCATGGACGAGGGCCAGGCCGCCTTCCGCGCGGGCCTCGCCGCCATGACCATCGACGGCACGTTCCGGCTCGGCGCCTTCCGCTCCATCGAGAGCTTCGAATGGGGCGTGGCGGAGCTGCCCGCCGGTCCGGACGGCACCCGCTCGAACTACTCGAGCTACTTCGCCAACGGCATCGGCGCGTCCGCCGAGGGCGAGGAGCTCGAGGCGGCGGAGAAGTTCCTGGCCTACATCACCTCGGAGGAGGCGATGGAGGTCTGGCTCGAGACGGTGGGCGAGCTGCCGGCGCGGCGCGAGGTGGCGCTCACCGAGGCGAACCTCGCCGACCCGATCTACGGGCCGTTCCTGCGCGGGCTCGAGTACGCCCACACCACGCTGTTCGTCGACGAGGCGGCCCAGCGCCAGCTGATCATCGACGCCACGAACCGCATCCTGCTCCAGGGCCAGTCCCCGGAGGCCGCGCTCGAGCAGGCGGCGCGCGACGAGCAGGCGCTGATCGACGCGCGTAACTGAGCGCGCGGGCCGGGGAAGGGAGGTCGATCATGGCGCGGATCTCGGCACGAACGAGCGAGCCGGGCGTCGTCACGACGGCCCCCCTCCCCTCGCCGACCAGCCCCGAGGCGCCGCCCCGGGGCTGGCACCGCCTCTCGATGAGCCAGAAGCAGGTCGTCTGGGCGTGGGGCTTCCTCGCCCTGCCGATCCTGTTCTACGCGGGCATCCGCTTCTACCCCACGCTCGACGCCTTCTGGCTGTCGCTGACGGACTGGAACCTGCTGCGCCCGGCCCGCTTCGTCGGGCTCGAGAACTACGCGCGGCTCGTCTCCGACCCGCAGTTCTGGCAGGTCTTCAACAACACCTTCGCCTACCTGCTGATCGGCACGCCGACGAGCATCGTCATCGCCTTCGTCATCGCCTACTATCTCGACCGCGTGCGCTTCATGCACGGGCTGATCCGGGCGCTCTACTTCCTGCCCTTCCTCACCACGGCCGCCGCGATGGCCTGGGTCTGGCGCTGGTTCTACCAGCCCCCGCCGATCGGGGCGATCAACGGCTTCCTCGCGACCTTCGGCATTCCCGCCCAGCCCTTCCTGCGCTCGACCGAGCAGGCGCTCCCGGCGATCATGGTCACCGCGATCTGGGCCGGGCTCGGCTTCCAGATCATCATCTTCATGGCGGGCCTGCGCGCCATTCCCGGCACCTACTACGAGGCCGCCCGCATCGACGGGCTGGGCGAGCTCGCCATCCTGCGCAAGATCACGCTGCCGCTGCTGAAGCCCACGACGGTCTTCCTCGTCGTGCTCTCCTCGATCGGATTCCTGCGGATCTTCGACCAGGTCTACAACATGACCACGAACGATCCCGGCGGGCCGCTCGGCTCGACGAAGCCGCTCGTGCTGATGATCTATCAGAGCGCCTTCTCGTCCTACGAGATGGGCTACGCCGCGGCGCAGACCGTGGTGCTCTTCTCGATCCTCCTCGTGGTCTCGCTCCTGCAGCTCTGGATCCTGAGGGAGAGGACATGATCGCCCCCGCCGAGAGCCTCGACGCGCCCGCCGGCCGGCGCCCGCTGCGGCCGGGCCGCATCGTCGCCTGGACGCTGCTCTTCATCGGCGGCGTCGTCATGGTGACGCCGCTGCTCTTCATGTTCTCGACCTCGCTGAAGACCGCCGGCCAGGTCTACGACCTGCGGCTGATCCCGGCGAGCCCGACGCTCGCGAACTACGTCGAGGTGCTCTCCGACGGACGCTTCCTGCGCTGGTTCCTGAACTCCACGCTGGTCGCCGTCGCCGTCACCCTGTCGAACCTGTTCTTCGACAGCCTGGTGGGCTACACGCTGGCGAAGTTCCGCTTCCGCGGCCGGATGATCGTCTTCATCGCCATCCTCTCGACCCTGATGATCCCCACCGAGATGCTCGTCATCCCCTGGTACCTGATGGCGAGCCAGCTCGGCTGGCTCGACACCTACTGGGGCATCATGTTCCCGGGCATGATGACGGCCTTCGGCACCTTCCTGATGAAGCAGTTCTTCGAGGGCGTGCCGGACGACTTCCTCGAGGCGGCGCGCATCGACGGGCTCAACGAGTTCCAGATCTGGTGGAAGGTGGCGATGCCGCTCGTCACGCCGGCCCTCTCGGCGCTGGCGATCTTCACCTTCCTCGGCAACTGGACGGCGTTCTTCTGGCCGCTGATCTCGGTGACGAGCCGCGAGCTCTACACGCTCCCCGTCGGGCTCTCGAGCTTCGCCGTCGAGCAGTCGATCCAATGGGAGATGATCATGACGGGCGCCGCGCTCGCCACCATCCCGACGCTCCTCGTGTTCATCGCCCTGCAGCGCTACATCGTGCGCGGCGTCATGCTGGCGGGGCTGAAGGGATGAACGAGACCCTGACCCCGCAGGCGCGCGACGCGAGCGTCTTCCCCGATCCGGTCTACGCCCGCACGGTGCTTGCGCCGCTGTTCGACGCCGCGAAGACCTCCCACGTCGAGGGCTTCAGGGCCGTCGACGAGGCGCATTGCGTGATGCTGGCCGAGACCGGCATCCTGACACGCGCGGAGGCCGGCGCCATCGCCCGCGCGCTCGCGGCGATCGCGCGCGAGATCGACCCGGCGACGCTGACCTATACCGGCGAGGTGGAGGACTACTTCTTCCTGGTGGAGCGGGAGCTCAAGGCCCGGGTCGGCCCGGACCTCGGCGGACGGCTGCACACCGCGCGCTCGCGCAACGACATCGACCACACGCTCTTCAAGCTCGCCCTCAAGGCGCGCCTCGACGGCATTCTCGCCCGCGCCCGCGCGCTGCTCGAGGCGCTCCTCGATGCTGCGACCCGCGAGCGCGACACGATCATCGTCGCCTACACCCACGGCCAGCCGGCGCAGCCGACGACCTTCGGCCACTACCTCGCCGCCGTGATCGAGGTGCTCCTGCGCGACATCGCGCGGCTCGAGGAGGCGCGCGGCATCGTCGACCTGTGCCCCATGGGTGCCGCCGCGATCACGACCTCCGGCTTTCCCGTCGACCGCGGGCGCGTGGCGCAGCTCCTCGGCTTCGCGGCGCCGCTTCGGAACTCCTATTCCTGCATCGCGGCGGTGGACTACCAGACGGCGACGTTCTCGGCGCTGGAGCTCGTGTTCCTGCATCTCGGCCGGCCGATCCAGGACTTCCAGGTCTGGTCGAGCTTCGAGGTGGGGCAGCTCTACGTGCCCAACGCCCTCGTCCAGATCTCCTCGATCATGCCGCAGAAGCGCAATCCCGTGCCGATCGAGCACCTGCGCCATCTCGCGAGCCAGGTGGTGGGCCGGGCGCGGGCGATGCGCGACGTGATGCACAACACGCCCTTCACCGACATGAACGACTCGGAGGGCGAGACCCAGGAGATGGGCTACCAGGCCTTCGCGGTGGCCGAGCGCGCCCTCGACCTCCTCGCCGCGCTCGTGGCGCAGGTGAGCATCGACCCGGCGCGCGTCGCGGCCAACATCGCGCGCTCCTGCATCACCATCACCGAGCTCGCCGATACCCTGGTGCGCCGCGAAGGCCTCTCCTTCCGCGAGGCGCACGAGATCGCGGCGACGACGGCGAAGGCGGTTGTCGCGGCGGGCGGCGATCTGGCACGGAACGGCTGGGCGCCCTTCGCGGACGCGTTCCGGCGGGCGACGGGGCGCGAGACGGCACTCGACGAGGCGGCTTTCGCGCAGACGGTCTCGCCGGAGCATTTCGTGGCCGTGCGCGACCGGTTCGGCGGGCCCGCGCCCGCCGCCATGAAGGAGGCGCTCGGTACCTACCGCGTCGCGGCGGACGGGCTCGCCGCCCGGGCGGCGGCGCGCGCGGCGCGCGAGCGGGATGCGGCGGCGGACCGCACGCGGGCCTTCGCGGCCCTGATGGAGGTGAGGTGAGATGGCGACGATCGAGCTCGAGAACATCGTCAAGCGCTTCGGGTCGGCGACCGTCGTCCACGGCCTCGACCTCGCCATCGCCGACGGCGAGTTCGTCGCCCTCGTCGGGCCGTCGGGCTGCGGCAAGTCGACGACCTTGCGCATGATCGCGGGGCTGGAGGACGTCTCCGCCGGCACGCTCAGGATCGGCGGCGTCGTCGTGAACCACCACGAGCCCAAGCGCCGCAACGTCGCCATGGTGTTCCAGAACTACGCCATCTACCCGCACCTGACGGTGCGCGAGAACATCGCCTTCGGCCTCTACACGTCGGGACTGCCCAAGGAGAAGAAGGCCGCGCGCGTCGACGAGGCGGCGCGCATCCTCGGGCTGGAGGACCTGCTCGACCGGCGCCCGGCGGCGCTGTCGGGCGGCCAGCGCCAGCGCGTCGCCATCGGCCGCGCCATGGTGCGCAACCCGTCCGCCTTCCTCTTCGACGAGCCGCTCTCGAACCTCGACGCGCAGCTGCGCAACCAGATGCGCATCGAGATCAAGCGCCTCCACCAGCGCATCGGCGCCACGACAGTCTACGTCACGCACGACCAGGTCGAGGCGATGACGATGGCCGATCGCATCGTGGTGATGCGCGACGGGCGCATCCTGCAGATCGGCACGCCGAGCGACCTCTACGACGCTCCCGCCGACGTCTTCACCGCCCGCTTCATCGGCACGCCGGCCATGAACCTGCTCCCGGCGTCCCACGGCCCCGACGGGCTCGTCGTCGAGGGCGCGGCGGCGCCGATCCGCGCTCCGGCGTCCGCCGCGGGCGTCGCGCGGCTCCTCGTGGGCGTGCGGCCGCAGGACCTCGTCTGCACCGACGCTGGCGCCGGCGCGGACCCGGACGTGCTGACCGTCACCGGCACCGTCACCGCCGTCGAGCCGCTCGGGCCGGAGACGCACGTCCACCTCGACACGAGCGGCGGGCCGGTGATCGCGCTCGCGGCCGACCGCGCCGCACCGCCCGTCGGCGCCCCCGCGACGGCGCTCGCGCGCACCCGCGCGCTCCACCTCTTCGACGCCGCGAGCGAACAGGCGCTGGGCCGCGCAGCGGAGCACGCATGAGCCAGCGCGACCGGCGGACCGGTGCGGTCCTCAGCGTGGGGCGGATCTACTGCGATCTCGTCTTCACGGATCTCGACGCGTTCCCGGCGCTCGGCCGGGAGGTCTACGCCCGCGATCTCGCGATCGTGGCGGGCGGGGGCGCCTACATCGCGGCCGCCCATCTCGCGGCGCTGGGGCGGGCGACCGCGCTCGTGGCGCGGCTCGGCCTCGACCGGCTCTCGGCGGGGCTCGACGACGAGCTCGGCGCGAGCGGCGTCGACCTGCGCTTCCTCGACCGGGCGAGGGACGCCGGCCCGCAGGTCACCGTCGCCATCGCCGCACGCGAGGAGCGCGCCTTCCTGACGCGGCGCGCCGGCCGCGCCCGTCCCGCGACGCTGGAGCGGGCGCTCGCCTGGGGCGAGGCCGTGCACCTGCACATCGCCGAGTACGCCACGCTGGCCGAGATCCCCGACCTCGTTTCGCGCGCCCGCGAGCACGGCCTCACCGTCTCCCTCGACCCGAGCTGGGACGACGCGCTGATCCGCGCGCCCGGCCTGATCGAGGCCTGCGACGGCGTCGACGTGTTCCTGCCGAACCTCGAGGAGGCGCTCGCCATCACCGGCGAGACGAGCGCCCCCGCCGCCCTCGACGTCCTCGCGGCGCGCTTCCCCCTCGTGGCGCTCAAGGCGGGCCCCGACGGTGCGCTCCTCGCGGCCGGCGCGGTCCGCCGCCACGCCTCGGCTCGCGCGGTCCCGGTCGTCGATACGACCGGCGCGGGCGACGCCTTCAACGCGGGCCTCGTCCACGCCTGGCTCGCCGGTGCCGCGCCCGAGCGGATCCTCGCGGAGGCGATCGGGGCGGCGAGCGTCGCCGTCCAGGGCCCGGGCGGGCGGGGGGCGCTGGCGTCGTCCATCCCGCAGGCCCGCCGCGGCCTCGCCTGAGCGGGCGCCACGTCAGGCGGGACGCGGCCGCTCCGGCAGCACGAACGGCGCGCCGCCCCCGGCGCGGCGGTGGACCGGCAGGGGAACGGCGAACACGTCGCGCAGGAGCGCGGCGTCGACGACCGCCTCCGGGCGGCCCGCGGCGACGACCCGCCCCCCGGCGAGCGCGACGATCCGGTCGGCGTAGAGCGCGGCGAGGTTGAGGTCGTGCAGCACGGCGACGACGCCGAGCCCCTCCTCGGCGAGGGCGCGCGCCGCCTCGAGCAGCGCGATCTGGTGGCCGAGGTCGAGGCTCGAGACCGGCTCGTCGAGGAACAGCACCTGCCCGCCACCGGCCGCGCGCATCCCGCCGCGCATCGCCGCGCGCCCGGCGTCGAGCTGGGCGAGCGCGCGGGCGAACTGCGCCCGCTGGCGCTCGCCGCCCGACAGCGTCTGCACGTCGCGCGCGGCGAGGTGGACGATGTCCGCGCGCGCGAGCGCGGCGAGGATGCGCGCGTCGCGGGCGCCGCCGCGCACCCCGCCGGCGGCGCCGTCGAGGCCGATGCCGACGAGCTCCGCCACCGTGAACGGGAACGCCATCGTCTCCGACTGCGCCATCACCGCGCGCATCGCCGCGAGCCGCCAGGCCGGCAGGGCGCGAACGTCCTCCCCGCCGTAGCGCACCCGTCCGGCACTCGGCGCGAGCTCGCCGGTGAGGAGCTTGAGCAGGGTCGACTTGCCGGCGCCGTTCGGCCCGACGACGACGAGGGTCTCGCCCGGCGCGAGCGTCACGTCGGTGGGGTGGACGAGGGTGCGGCCGGAGACGCCGTAGGCGACGCCCTCCGCCTCGATCAGCGCGGTCACGGGAAGAGCCCTCGCTTGCGAAGGAGCAGCCACAGGAAGAACGGTGCGCCGATCGCCGCGGTGACGATGCCGATCGGCAGCTCCGCCGGCGCCACCACGGTGCGCGCCACGATGTCCGCGCCGACGAGGAGCGCCGCGCCGAGCAGCGCCGAGGCCGGGAGCAGCACCCGGTGGTCCGGCCCGATGGCGAGGCGCAGGAGATGCGGCACCACGATGCCGACGAAGCCGATCACGCCCGCCGCCGCCACGCTGGCGCCGACGGCGGCGGCGACCAGCACGACGATCGCCGCCTTGGCCCGTTCCACCGCCACGCCGAGGTGGTAGGCTTCCGCCTCCCCGAGCACCAGCGCATTGAGCGCCCGCGCCAGGATCGGCGTCGCCGCGAGGGTGACGAGCAGGATCGGGGCGACGACGGCGAGCTTGCTCCAGGTCGCGCCGCCCAGCGAGCCGAGCGACCAGAAGGTGAGGTCGCGCAGCTGCCGATCGTCGCTGAGATACGCGAGGAAGCCGCTCGCCGCCCCCGCCAGCGCGCCGAGCGCGATGCCGGCGAGCAGCATCGTCGCGATCGAGGTGCGGCCGTTGCGCGTGGCGATGGCGTAGAGCACGAGCGTCGAGGCGAGGCCGCCGAGGAAGGCGCCGATCGGCAGGAGCGCGAACGGGTCGACGCCGAGCGCCGCCGGCAGCAGCCGCTCGCCGAGGACGATCGTGATCCCCGCCGCCAGCCCCGCGCCCGACGAGACGCCGACGAGGCCCGGATCCGCGAGGGGGTTGCGGAAGAGCCCCTGCATCAGCGCCCCCGCCACTGCGAGCGCCGCGCCGACGAGGAGCCCCATCAGGAGGCGCGGCAGGCGGATGCCGGTGACGACGAGCGCGTCGCGCGCCGCCCCGCTCCCGGCGCCGGTCGCCGCGTCCCACACGATCGCGACGACGCGCCCCGGCGGGATCACCACCGCCCCCGCCCCGAGCGCGAGGATCGAGAGCGCGCCGACGAGGACCGCGAGCGCGACGAGCCCGAGCCGCGCCCGCCGCCGCCGCGCGGCGAGCGCATCCGCTTGCGTTCGCGACGGCACGGCCCCGGCCCCGGCGACGCCGGCGCTCATCGCGTCGCCTCGGCAGCGCCGATCGGCGGGATCTCGGCTCGCGGATGGAGCGCACGCATCAGCGCGGCCGCCGCCTGCGGCGCGCGCGGCCCGAAGCCGAGCAGCGCGAGCCCGTCCATCGACACGAGCCGACGCCCCTCGGAGGCCGGCGTCAGCGCGAAGGCCGGCATCGCGAAGACCTCGTCGGGGTCGAGCGCGTGGTCGCCGCGGGCGATCGAGAGCACGACGTCGGGCGCCGCCGCGATGATCGCCTCGTCGGTGACGGGCTTGTAGCCGGCGACCTCCGGCACCGCGTTGACCCCGCCGGCGAGCGCGATGATCGCGTCCGCCGAGGTCCCCGCCCCGCCGACCATCGCCCGCCCGTTCTGGAGCGAGAGCACGAACAATACGCGCACCTGCGCGCCGTCGAGCCGCGCGCGCGCCTCCGCCAACGCCGCGAAGTCCGCTTCGACCTCCGCGGCGAGCGCCTCGGCCCGCGCCTCCGCGCCCACGAGCGCGCCGATCGTGCGGATGCGCCCGGTGACGCCCGCCCGGGTCGGCTCCTCGCCGACGACGTCGATCGGCACGCCCGCCTGCCGGACGAGGTCGAGCGCCGCCGCGGGCCCGGCGGCGTCGGTGGCGATCACCCGGTCGGGCGCGAGCGAGAGCACGCCCTCCGCGGAGAGCGCCCGGACGTAGCCGACGTCGGGGTTGTCCGCGAGCGCCTGCGGCGGGTGCACGCTCGTCGTGTCGACGCCGACGATCCGGTCCTCGACGCCCAGCGCGTAGAGGATCTCGGTGACGACGCCGCCGGCCGCGACGATGCGCTCGGCCGCGGCGGCCGGCAGCGGGGCGGCGAGGAGGAGGCCCGCGAGGGGCAGCCCCGCGAGGAGGACGATGATGCGCAGCATGTCGGCGGTCCCGCGTGTGGTCACTTGGTGAGGATCAGCTTGTTGGCGGCGGTGATGCGCAGGCGGTAGCTCTCGCCGTTGTGGCGGATGATCGCCTCGCGCCCCTCCCCGACGAGCGCGCGCACGTCGACGACGGGCGGCGCCCCGGGTGCGCGCGCGTCCTGCGCGGCAATGTTCGGCTCTTCCTTGGAATTCATCTACTCGAGCCTTTCGAGTGTTCGTCAAGTCGTTCCTCCTTCGAATCGCTCGAAAGAGGATATTTTCAAGTTTCCGATTGACGCTGTGTGCCGTCTCGCATAGACGACGTCAAGCGTTCGCGTGAGAAATCGAGCGCACAGCCAGCCAGCCCCTTTCCGCGGCACGCGCCGCGGGGCCCGCCAGCCATCGTGAACAGACGACAGGCAAGGTGGATGGCGATGCGTAAGCTGTTTCTGGGAGCGGTATCGCTCGGCGCTCTGGCGCTGGGCATCGGGGCCGCGGCGGCGCAGGAGGGCATCCTGCTCGACGCCGTGACGGTGACGGCCACGAAGGACGAGACCCGTGCCGTCGAGGCGATGGCCGGCGCGAGCGTGGTGACGCGCGAGGAGATCCGGACGCGCGCCGTGCAGCGCATCGGCACGGTGCTCGACGCGCTGCCGAACGTCGCCACGCAGGAGAACGCGAACGATCCCGCCACGGCGGTGAACATCCGCGGCCTGCAGGACTTCGGCCGGGTCGCGGTGACGGTGGACGGCGCGCGGCAGAACTTCCAGCGCTCCGGCCACAACGCCGACGGCGCCTTCTTCCTCGATCCCGCCTTCGTGCGCCTCGTCGACGTGACCCGCGGGCCCGTCGCCAACGTCTACGGCTCGGGCGCGATCGGCGGCGTGGTCTCCTTCCAGACCGTCGACCCCGACGACGTCCTCGCCCCCGGCGAGCGGCTCTCGCTCACCCTCGACACGACCTTCCTGATGGGGCGCCAGACCGGCATCCTCGGCTCGGGCATCGCCGCGATGCGGCCCGTCGAGGCCTTCGGCGCGCTCGTGGGCCTCAGCCTGCGCGACGCCGACGACTACGAGACCGGCGACGGCACGCGAGTCGCCGACAGCGGCCAGGAGATCGTCTCGGGGATCGGCAAGGTCGTGCTCGATCCCGCGCCCTTCCACCGCGTCGAGCTCTCGGCCCAGCTCCAGCGCTTCGACTTCGCCAACGGGCTCGGCACCGCCCGCGAGCCGCGGCGGGACAACGAGGTGACCACCGAGACCTTCGTCGCGCGCTGGGGCTGGAACGACCCGGCGAACCGCCTCGTCGACCTCGACGTCTCCGCCTGGTCGACGCGCACGCAGACGGACCAGCGGCAGGTCTCCGGCACGGCGCCCGCCCTCGGGAGCCGGCGCTCCTTCGAGATCCACACGATCGGCGCGGACGTCCACAACACCTCGCGCTTCGATGCCGGACCGGTCGGCCTCGCGCTCACCTATGGCTGGGACGCCTTCCGCGACGAGGTGACGGTCGCCGATCCGCTGGGCTCCGCCGACCTGTTCACGCCCTCGGGCGAGCGCACGGTGTGGGGCGGCTTCCTGCAGAGCCAGGCCACCTGGGGCATCGTCGACCTGATCGGGGCGGCGCGCTTCGACGCCTACCAGCTGTCCGGCGGCACCGTCTCCTCCGACGGCAGCCGCATCTCGCCGAAGCTGACGATCGGCATCCGCCCGATCGAGGGGCTGCAGGTCTACGGCACCTATGCCGAGGGCTACCGCGCGCCCTCCGTCACCGAGACGCTGATCGCGGGCGTGCACCCCTTCCCGGCCGCGTTCTCGTTCCGGCCGAACCCGAACCTGCGCCCGGAAATCGGCAAGACGATCGAGGCGGGCCTCAACCTGTCCTTCGACGACCTGTTCCTCGAGGGCGACCGCCTGCGCGGCAAGGTCTCGGTGTTCCGCACCGACGTCGACGACTACATCGAGAGCATCTACTCCGATCCGGGCGCGCCCTGCGGCGACCCGCGCGTGCGCAACGCCTGCGCCGACGCGACCTTCCGCTACGACAATATCTCCCGCGCCCGCCTCACCGGCGCGGAGCTGGACCTGACCTACGACGCGCGGCGCTGGTTCGCGAGCGTGTCGGGCGGGACGACGCGCGGCGACAACCGCGTCACCGACGACCCGCTGACCTCGGTCTACCCCGACCGGCTGGCGCTCGGGGCGGGCCTGCGCTTCCTCGACGAGAAGCTGACCTTCGGGGGACGCGTCACCTTCGTCGCCGCCCAGGACCGGCTGCCCTTGACCGCGGCGAGCCTGAAGAGCGACGACTATACCCTCGTCGACCTCTACGGCTCGTACGACATCACGCCGGACGCGCGCGCCTACGTGCGGCTCGAGAACGTCGGGGACGTGCGCTACCGGCGCTTCCGCGACGGTGCGGACAGCCCGGGCTTCGTCGCCAAGATCGGCTTCCAGGCGCGGCTCGGGATGTGAGCCCGGCGGACCACCAGAACAGATCACAGGAGAGACAGACCATGTTCGTCGCCATGAACCGCTTCAAGGTCGCGAAGGGCCGCGAGAGCGATTTCGAGACCGTCTGGTCGAGCCGCAAGACCCGGCTCGACGAGATGGCGGGCTTCGTCGGCTTCCATCTGCTGAAGGGCCCGGAGCGCGAGGACCACACGCTCTACGCCTCGCACACGGTCTGGACCGACCGGGCGAGCTTCGAGGCCTGGACGCGCTCGGAGCAGTTCCGCGACTCGCACCGCAACGCGGGCCAGAACAAGGGGCTCTACCTCGGCCATCCCGAGTTCGAGGGCTTCGAGAGCGTGCTCGGCGAGGACGCGCCCGCAACGGCGTCCTCTTCGGCGAAGGTGGCGTGATGGACGCGCCCGCCGCCGTCGACCCCGGCCTCCTCGCGGCGATCCGCGCGAGCCTCGCCGAGAGGCCCGACGGCGTGCTGGAGGACGTGGCGCGGGCCCACGGCGCGCCCTTGCGCACCGTCGTCGAGGCGCTCCCCGCGGGCGAGCGCCTCTTCGTCCCCGGCGCGCGCTTCGGCGAGGTCTGGGCGGCGGCGACCACCTGGGGCGAGGTGCTCTTCCTGATGCACGGGCCGAGCGTCGTGCTCGAGGTGGTCGGGCGCCTGCCGCCCGGCTCGATCGGCCGCGGGTGGTTCAACATCCACGGCGACAGCCCCATCGGCGGGCACATCCGCGCCGACGCCTGCCGGGCGATCTACCTCGTCGACCGGCGCTTCCACGGCCGGCGCTCCTGCTCGATGCAGTTCTTCGACGAGTCGGGCGCGTCGATGTTCAAGATCTTCGTGCGGCGCGGGCCGGACCGGGAGCTCGAGCCCGCCCAGCTCGCCGCCTTCGAGTCCCTGCGCGAGAGGCTCGCCCTGCCATGACGCCCGTGGAAGCACCGGTCGAGACGCCGCTCGCTTCGCCCGTCGCGGCGGGCGCCGCGCACGACCTCTCGCCGTGGGGGATGTTCCTCGCCGCCGACATCGTGGTGCAGGCGGTGATGGTCGGCCTCGTCGCGGCCTCCGTCCTGGTCTGGACGATCGCGCTGGTGAAGGGTCTCGAGCTGGCCGGCGCACGCGTCCGCGCCCGCCGGGCGCTGCGGCTCCTCGACGACGTGACCTCCCTCGAGGAGGCGCAGCGTGCCTTCGCCGGCCGCGGCGGTGCCCCCGCCACGCTGGTGCGCGCCCTCGGCGAGGAATGGCGCGAGAGCGAGGCGCTCGGCCCCCGTCGCGATCCCGCGGGCGTGCGCGAGCGTGCCGCGATCCGCCTCGCGCGCATCGAGAAGGCGGCGGGACGCCGGCTCGCGGCGGGCACGGGCCTCCTCGCCATCACCGCCTCCGCCGCACCCTTTCTCGGCCTGTTCGGCACGGTGTGGGGGATCATGAACTCGTTCATCGGCATCGCGGCGACGCAGACCACGAACCTCGCCGTGGTCGCGCCGGGCATCGCCGAGGCGCTGCTCGCCACCGGCATCGGCCTCGTCGCGGCCATCCCGGCGGCGATCCTCTACAACCTCTTCGCCCGCGGCCTCGCCGGCTATCGCGGCCTCCTCGGCGACGTCTCGGCCCGGCTCGCCCGGCAGCTCAGCCGCGATCTCGACGCGGCGCGTGCGGCGGCGCCGGGCCTGCGCCTCGCGGCGGAATGAGGCGGCGCCCATGGCCTTCGCGATGCGCCCGGACGGTGGCGAGGACGACGCGGACGACGCGCTCGCCGAGATCAACGTCACGCCCTTCATCGACGTGATCCTCGTCCTCCTCATCGTCTTCATGATCGCCGCGCCGCTGGCGACGGTCTCCGTGCCGGTCGACCTCCCGGCCTCGACGGCGGCGGCGCAACCGGCGCCGACGGAGCCGATCGTGCTCACGCTCGATGCGGAGAGGGCGCTGTCGCTCGGCGAGACGGCGATCGCGCGCGCGGATCTCGCGACCGCGCTCGACGCCGCGACCGCGGGCGACCGCGAGGCGCGCGTCTTCCTGCGCGCCGACCAGGGCCTCCCCTACCGGGCGCTGATGGATCTCCTCGACGACCTGCGCGCCGCCGGATACCTGCGCGTCGCGCTGGCCGGGCTTGAGACCGTCCCGGCCGACGGAGTCGGGGCCGATCGGCCATGAGCGGCCGCCGGGGGGCGGCGCGGCTCGCCGCCTGGCTCGCCGCGGCGGGTCTCGCCGGGGCGGCGCACGCGGCGCTCGGCCTCGCGCTGCTGCCGCAGGTCCCGCCGCCGGAGCCCGCCGCCGCGCCGGACGGCTTCCTCGCCGTCGAGATCGCGGCGCTGCCGAGCGCACCGCTGGCCGATGCCGCCGAGGAGGAGCCGCCCGCGCCCGAGGCGACCGCCGACGAAGCCGCACCCGCGCCGGCGCCTCCCCCGGACGAGCCTGCCCGGGAGGACCCCGCGCCGGAGGACCCCGCGCCGGAAGCGCTGGCTCCGCCGGAGCAGCCGCCCGAGCCCGTCCCCGAAGCCGCCACAGAGCCGGAGCCGGCCCCCGTCACGGCGCCGATGATCGAGGCGGCGGCTCCCCCATTCGTGCTGCCTCCGCCGAGACCCACCGATCTGCCGCCTCCCCAGCGCCCCCGTGCCACGCGCGCCGCCCCGCCCGCGGCGAGTCCCGGCCGCGACACGTTCGATTCGGCCCGCGCCGCCGCCCGTGCGGCGCAGACCCGGGAACATGCGGCGGCGCCGGAGCCCGCCCGCGCGTCCTCCGCCGGGCCGGCGGAGCGCGCCCGCTGGCAGGCGCGCCTCCTCGCCCACCTCGAGCGGCACAAGCGCTACCCGGCCGCCGCCCGGGCGCAGCGGATCGAGGGCGTCGTGCACGTCACCTTCGGCCTCGACGCGCGCGGCAGCGTGACGAGCGCCCGCGTCGCCCGCTCGAGCGGCGCATCCGCTCTCGACGAGGCGGCGGTCGCCATGGTCCGTCGCGCCTCCCCCGCCCCTGCCCCGCCCGAGGGCGCCGTCACCCTCACCGTCCCCGTGCGCTTCGACCTGCGTTGATGGCGCGGGCTCCTCCCCCATCGGGGGAGGTGGATCGGCGGCGAAGCCGACGAGACGGAGGGGGTGCGCCGGCAGGCGCGCTTCGGCGGAGCCGAAACCACCGCCGACGTGGAGCCGGGGGACCCCGCCCCTGATCCGCTGCGCGGATCGTCCCCGCCCCGACGGGGTGGGAGTTGTGCGCTCCTCCCGGGCCGGCGCGGCCGGTGGGCGGGCGCGGATACCGTCCTCGCGCCCATGACGCTTGACCGGGCGCGCCGGCGCGCGCGACACCCCCTCGCATATCCGGGCATCGCGCCCGAAACACCGAACGCCCGAGGAGAGCGAGCATGGACACGCGCAACATCGATCCGGTCTGGGATCTCGTGGATGCCAAGCGCGAGGACTTCGAGGGCCTCGCCGACCGCATCTTCGACGCGCCCGAGATCGCCTACACCGAGCGCCGGGCGGTGGCCGAGCACACGGCGATGCTGCGCGCCCAGGGCTTCCGGGTCACCGAGAACGCAGCCGGCATTCCCACGGCCGTCGTCGGCGAGTGGGGCGAAGGCGGGCCGGTGATCGCCATCCTCGGCGAGTACGACGCACTGCCGGCGCTCAGCCAGCAGGCGGGCGTCGCCGCGCACACCCCCGTCGAGGAGGGCGGCCACGGCCACGGCTGCGGCCACAACCTGCTGGGCTCCGCCGCCATCCTCGCCGCCACCGCCGTGCGCGACTGGCTGGAGGCCGAGGGCATCCCCGGCCGCGTGCGCTACTACGGCTGCCCGGCCGAGGAGGGTGGTGCCGCCAAGACCTACATGGTCCGCGACGGGCTCTTCGCCGACGTCGACGCCGCCATCTCCTGGCATCCCTACTCGCACACC
This sequence comes from Salinarimonas rosea DSM 21201, assembly GCF_000429045.1. Classification (GTDB taxonomy): domain Bacteria; phylum Pseudomonadota; class Alphaproteobacteria; order Rhizobiales; family Beijerinckiaceae; genus Salinarimonas; species Salinarimonas rosea. The sequence continues at coordinate 419,477 of NZ_AUBC01000001.1, read as the reverse complement.
GGGGTCGACCCGGCGCGGTCGCTCGCCAACACGCGCATCGACTTCACCTTCCACGGCAAGGCGGCGCACGCCGCCGGCGCGCCCGAGCTCGGCCGCAGCGCGCTCGATGCGGTGGAGCTGATGAACGTCGGCGTCAACTACCTGCGCGAGCACATGCCCGACGAGGCGCGCGTCCACTACGCCTATCTCGACGCCGGCGGCACGGCGCCCAACGTCGTGCCCGCGCGCGCCACGGTGCGCCAGCTGATCCGCGCGCGCGACCTCGCCGGCCTCGCCGATCTCGTCGAGCGAGTGCGCGCCATCGCCGACGGCGCGGCGCTGATGACCGGCACGCGTGTGGAGAGCCGGGTGCACTCGGCGGTGTCGAACCTGGTCGGCAACAGGCCGCTGGAGGAGGCGCTGCAGCGCGTCCTCGACGGGCTCGGGCCGGTACCCTTCGACGCCGCCGACCGCGCCTTCGCCGCCGAGATCCGCCGCACCCTCTCGCCCGGCGATATCGCCGCCGCCTGGCGCGACATGGGGCGCGATCCTGCGCTGGTGACGGACGCGGAGAACGAGGCGCCCCTGTGCGACTTCGTGCTGCCGCTCGAGCGCCCCTTCCTCGGCGGCATGGGCTCGACGGACGTCGGCGACGTCAGCTGGGCGGTGCCGACCGTCCAGGCGCGCGTCGCCACCTGCGCCATCGGCACGCCGCTGCACACCTGGCAGATGACCGCCCAGGGCAAGGCGCCGGCGGCGCACAAGGGCATGGCCCACGCCGCCAAGGCGATGGCGGGCCTCGCCCGCCTGCTCATGCGCGACGAGGGCCTGCGCCGCGAGGCCGCCGCCGCGCACGCGGCGCGGATGGCGCGCACGCCCTATTCCTGCCCGATCCCGCCGGAGGTGCGCCCGCCCGTCCAGGCGGCCTGAGGAGCACCGCACGGGCGCGGCGCCCCCTCTTGCGCGCCGCGCCCGCGCTTCCCATCTCGTGAGCGTGCCGGCCAGACGGCGGCACGTCGACCCGGTCCGGCCCCTCGCGGCGGACCGATCCGAACAGACTCGCATGTCGCTTCAGCGAAAGGATATGCCATGCGTCACTTCGATCTCTCCCCGCTCTATCGCAACACGGTCGGCTTCGACCGGCTGTTCTCCACGCTCGACCAGCTCGCCGGCGTCGACGGCGCTCAGGGCTACCCGCCCTACAACATCGAGCGCAGCGCCGAGAACGCCTACCGCATCAGCGTCGCGGTCGCCGGCTTCACCGAGGACGACCTCGCCATCGAGGTGAAGGAGCACACGCTCTCCGTCCGCGGCAAGAAGGCCGAGGACGAGCGTTCGACCCAGTTCCTGCACCAGGGTATCGCCGCGCGCGCCTTCGAGCGCCGCTTCCAGCTCGCCGACGGCGTGCAGGTGACGGGCGCGAGCCTCGAGAACGGGCTCCTGCACATCGACCTCGTGCGCGAGATCCCCGAGTCGAAGAAGCCGCGCCTCGTCCCGATCGCGTCCGCCGACAAGGCGCCGCGCACGCTCGAGGCCAACGCCGCCTGAGCGGTTCTCGACCGATCGGCTCTCGTTCGACGCCCTCCGCGCCCGGCGCGGGGGGCGTCTTCGCATGGATGCCGGCTCAGCTTTCGTACAGGTCGGCGTAGCGCTCCCTCAGCGCCGCCTTCTGCACCTTGCCCATCGTGTTGCGCGGCAGTTCCGCCACGAGGAGGACGCGCTTGGGCTGCTTGTAGCGCGCGAGCCGGTCGGCGAGGGCGGCGAGCACGCCCGCCTCGTTCACCGCCGCGCCCGGCTCCGCCACCACCACCGCCGTGACGCCCTCGCCGAAATCCGGATGCGGCACGCCGAAGACCGCGCTCTCGACCACGCCCTCGAGCGCGTCGATCTCGCTCTCGACCTCCTTGGGGTAGACGTTGTAGCCGCCCGTGATGACGAGGTCCTTGCCGCGCCCGACGATGTGGACGTAGCCGCGATCGTCGATCTTCCCGAGGTCGCCCGTGACGAAGAACCCGTCCTCGCGGAACTCGGCCTTCGTCTTCTCGGGATTGCGCCAGTAGCCGACGAAGACGTTGGGCCCGCGCACCTCGATCATGCCGATCTCGCCGTCCGGCAGGCGCGTGCCGCTCTCCGGGTCGACGACCCGCAGATCCACGCCGGGCAGCGGGAAGCCGACGGTGCCCGGCACGCGATCCCCGTCGTAGGGGTTCGACGTGTTCATGTTGGTCTCGGTCATGCCGTAGCGCTCGAGGATCGCGTGGCCGGTCCGCGCCGAGAAGGCCTGGTGCGTCTCGGCCAGCAGCGGCGCCGAGCCGGAGACGAACAGGCGCATGTGCGCCGTCGCCTCCCGCGTCAGCCCCGGATGCTGGAGGAGGCGCACGTAGAAGGTCGGCACGCCCATCATCGCGCTCGCCCGCGGCATGAGGCGCATGACCTCGTCGGCGTCGAAGCGCGGCAGGAAGAGCATGGATGCGCCCGCGAGCAGGATCGTGTTGGTCGCCGTGAACAGGCCGTGGGTGTGGAAGGTCGGCAGCGCGTGGAGCAGCACGTCGTCCGCCCCGAACCGCCAGATCTCCTTCAGCGTCCGGCCGTTGGAGGCGAGGTTCTCGTGGGTCAACATCGCGCCCTTCGAGCGCCCGGTCGTTCCCGACGTGTAGAGGATCGCGGCGAGATCGTCCGCCCCGCGCTGCGCGTCCGCGAAGGCGGGCGAGGCCGCGTCGGCCGCATCGCGCAGCGAGCCTGCGCCCTCGGCGTCGAGCGTCTCGACCGCGCCCACGCCGCGCGCGGCGGCGAGCGGCGCGAGCGCCTCGCGCCCCTTCGGGTCGCAGACGAACAGCGCGGGCTCGGCGTCCTCGATGAAGTAGGCGAGCTCGGCCGGCGTGTAGGCGGTGTTGAGCGGCAGGAAGACCGCGCCCGCGCGCAGGCAGCCGAGCAGCAGGAGGATCACCTCCGGGCTCTTCTCGACCTGCACCGCGACCCGGTCGCCCTCCCGCACGCCGAGCGCCCGCAGCGCGTTGGCGAAGCGCCCCGCCTCGTCGAAGGCCTCGGCATAGGTGATCCGCCGGCCCGCCGGCGTCTCGATGAAGAGCTTTTGCGGATCCGCGGTGCCCCCGCGGATCTCCTCGTAGAGATGTGCGCCCATCCGCCCCTCGTCCTCCGGCGATGTTCCCTGGATCAAGCCTCGTCCAGCCCGGCGATCGCCCGGGCGAAGTCCCTGGCGGCGAAGGGCTCGAGGTCCTCGACGCCCTCCCCCACGCCGATGAAGTGCACCGGCAGCCCGAAGCGCTCGGCGAGCGCCACGAGGATGCCACCGCGCGCCGTGCCGTCGAGCTTCGTCATCACGAGCCCGGTGACGCCCGCCGCCTTCTGGAACAGCTCGACCTGCGAGAGCGCGTTCTGGCCCACCGTCGCGTCGAGCACGAGCAGCGCCGCGTGGGGCGCCGTCGGGTCGACCTTGCGCATGACGCGCACGATCTTCTCGAGCTCGGACATCAGCCCCGCCTTGTTCTGCAGGCGCCCGGCCGTATCGACGAGGAGCACGTCGGTGCCCGTGCGCCGCGCCTCGGTCAGCGCGTCGAAGGCGAGGCCGGCGGCGTCCGCGCCCTGCTCGCGGGCGACGACCGTCGCCCCCGTGCGCTCGCCCCAGACCTTCAGCTGCTCGATCGCGGCGGCGCGGAACGTGTCGCCCGCCGCCATGGTGACGGAGAGCTTCTGCGCGCGGAACTTGGCGGCGAGCTTGCCGATCGTCGTGGTCTTGCCCGCGCCGTTGACGCCGACCATGAGGATGACGAAGGGCTTCCTCGCCCGGTCGATCTCGAGCGGGCGCGCCACCGGCGCGAGCGAGCGCTCGACCTCGGTCGCGAGCACGCGCTTGACCTCCTCGGGCGGGATCTCCTTGTCGTAGCGACCCTTGGCGACGGCCTCGGTGATGCGGGTCGCCGCCGGCACGCCGAGGTCCGCCTGGATGAGGATGTCCTCGAGGTCCTCGAGCGTGGTGGCGTCGAGCTTGCGCTTGGTGAACAGGCTCGTGATCGCGCCACCCATCGAGGAGGACGTGCGCGCGAGCCCCTGCGTCAGGCGCCGCCACCAGGAGGTCTTCTGGGCCGGCGCGGGCGCGGGCGTCGCAGCCGGCGCGGGCTCGGGTTCCGGCTCGACCAGATCCTCGGGCGTCGTCTGCTCCGGCGCCGGCGTGCCGGCAGGGCCGGGCTGCTTTTCGAGCTCCTCCGCGATGGCGACCTCGCGGGCCTCCTCGTCCGCGGGCTCGATCGGCTGGAGGTCGGCGCCGGCGAGCTCGGGCGGCACATGGTCCGCGGCGTCGGGAGAGGGCTCGGTGACGGTGGAGGCCGCCGGCGGCGCCGCCTCGTCTCGCACCTCCTCGTGAGTCTCCTCGCGCGCCTCGTCGCGAGTCTCCTCGCGGGTCTCCTCGGCCTTGCGCCCGAACAGCCGCGAGAAGAACCCGCGTTTCTCGGTCTCGTCCGCCATCGGCGCTTCGCCTCCCGCATTCGTCGCTTGCCGTCTCGCGTGGTCCGCTCTAGCGGATTTCGCATGAGATCCGAAGAGATAGTGTCGCGCATCCTGCATCGCGACGGCCTCATGCTCGTCCTCGACAAGCCCGCCGGGCTCCCGGTCCATCCGGGTCCCGGCGGCGGGGAGACGCTCGCGCGGCATCTCGACGCGCTGCGCTTCGGCCTGAAGTGGCGCCCCGAGCTCGCCCACCGCCTCGACCGGGACACGTCCGGCTGCCTCGTGCTCGGGCGCCATCCCAAGGCGCTGCGCAGGCTCGCCGAGCTGTTCGCCAACGGACGCGTGGAGAAGACCTACCTCGCGCTCGTCGCGCCGGCGCCCGCGACGGGCGCGGACGCCTTCGCGATCGACCTCCCGCTCGCGCCCGTCGCACCGGACACGCCCTGGCGGATGAAGGCGGACCCGATCGGACAGGAGGCGCTGACGCGCGTGCGCGTCCTCGCCCGGGCGCCGGATGGCTCGCGGGCGCTCCTCGCGCTCGAGCCGGTCACCGGCCGCACGCACCAGCTGCGCGTCCACTGCGCGGCATCCGGCTTCCCGATCGTGGGGGACGCGATCTACGGCGGCGCTCCCCGAGGCGCGGCGCTCCACCTCCACGCCTGGCGCATCGCCGTGCCGCTGTCGCGCGCGAAGCCGCCGGTGCGGGTCGCGGCGCCGGTGCCGGAGCCGCTGGCGAGCGCCGCAGCGGCGCTCGGATACGAGGTCGGCGGGTCGGAGCCATCGGCCGCCGCAGGCGTTTGAAGTTTGAAAGCCGCGGAAATTGCAGGCACCCCGGTCCGTTTGGACCCGATATTGCATGGGCGATGGAACCTGACTACATCGTGTGCGTTGTTCATCCGCCGTTCATGGAGGGACCGATCATGCACTTCTTCAGAATGCCCAACCGCGACCTGATGCCGATCGTGAGCCTGTCCTTCGTGTTCGCAGCCGTCGGGCTGAGCGCCGTCCTCGCCCTGCTCGCCCTGCCGGGCCCGGAGCTGAGCCTCGTCGCGCTCAGGCCGTGATGCCCGCTTCGCAGGCAGGTGATCACCGATCGATCGTTCGGGAGGCGGCGCGAGCCGCCTCTTTTCTTTTGCCCGGCCTCAGCCGTGCGCCGCGCGCAGCGCCCGGTCCAGGTCCGCGTGGAGGTCCTCGACGTCCTCGCAGCCGACCGACAGCCGCAGCAGGTCCGGCGGGCAGGGCGTGTCCGGGCCCTCGATCGAGGCGCGATGCTCGATCAGGCTCTCGACGCCGCCGAGCGAGGTGGCGCGCGTCCACAGCGCCACGCCGGCGGCGGTGGCGATCGCCGCCCGCTCCCCGCCGGCGACCCGGATCGAGAGCATGTAGCCGAAGCCGTTCTCCATCTGCCGGCGGGCGACGTCGTGGCCTGGGTGCCCGGGGAGGCCCGGATAGAGGACGGCGGCGACGTTGGGATGCGCCGACAGACGCTCCGCCAGCGCCATCGCCGACGCCGCCTGCGCGGCAGCGCGCAGGTGGAAGGTGCGCATGCCACGCATCAGCAGATAGGCCTCGAACGGCCCCAGGATGCCGCCCTCGCCCTTGCGGATCGTCGCGAGCCGCTGCCAGAAGGCGTCGTTCTCCCGTCCGGCGAGCACCCCCGCCACCACGTCCGAATGGCCGTTGAGGATCTTCGTCGCCGCGTGCATGACGACGTCGGCGCCGAGCGCCAGCGGCCGGGTGTGGTAGGGCGAGGCGCAGGTCGAATCGACCGCGAGCCGCGCGCCCGCCGCGTGCGCGATCTCGGCCGCGGCGGCGATGTCGGTGATCGTCCACAGCGGGTTCGCCGGCGTCTCGATCCACACGAGCTTCGTCGCGCCCGGGCGCACGGCCGCGCGCAGGGCGTCGAGGTCCGAGGTCTCGACGAGCGTCACCTCGAGCCCGGCACGGCGGCCCTCGGTGAGCAGCCATTGCCTCAGCGCCCAGTACATCACCGCGGGCGCCACCACGTGATCGCCCGGGTCGAGCGCGCGGAAGACCGCGGTCGCCGCCGCCATGCCGGAGCCGAACAGCAGCGCACCGGCGGGGGCGTCCTCCAGCATGGCGACGACGTCCTCGGCCTCGCGCACCGTGGCGTTGTCCGGGCGGCCGTAGACGAAGCCGGAGGAATAGCCGTTGTCGGGATCGCGCAGGTAGGTGGTGGCGACGTGGATCGGCGGCACCACGGCCTTGGTCACCGGCTCGACCAGGCCCATCGCCTGGGCGGCGAGGCTGCGCTTGGAGAACGGACGGTCGTGGCTGGAACGGTCGGTCATGCGGGGCTCCCGGCTGGGCTCCGGTTCAAGCAGAGCGGGCGGGCGGGAGCAAGCGGCCCGCCCGCGCCCGCCTGCCAACCCCTTCAGCCGAGCGGCGCACAGGCGCGGGCGAGCCAGTCGCGCGTGCGCCCATCGACGAGGGGCGCGAGCGTCTCCTCCACCCGGGCGTGATAGGCGTCGATCCAGGCGATCTCGCCGGCGTCGAGCAGCGCGAGGTCGACGAGGTCTCGCGCGTAGGGCGCGAGCGTCAGCGTCTCGAAGCCCCGCATCTCCCGCTCGGCGCCGGGGATCTCCCGGCGCTCGACGAGGATCAGGTTCTCGATGCGGATGCCGAAGGCGCCGGTGCGGTAGTAGCCCGGCTCGTTGGAGAGGATCATCCCCGGCTCCAGCGGGGTCGTCCCGGTCTTGGCGATGCGCTGCGGACCCTCGTGCACCGACAGGAAGCTGCCGACGCCGTGGCCGGTGCCGTGGTCGAAGTCGAGGCCCGCCCGCCACAGCGGCGCGCGGGCGAAGCCGTCGATCTGCGCGCCCGTCGCGCCCTTGGGGAAGACCGCGCGCGAGACCGCGAGGTGCCCCTGCAGCACGCGGGTGTAGCGGTCGCGCATCTCGGCCGTCGGCACGCCGACGGGCAGCGTGCGGGTGATGTCCGTCGTGCCGTCGCGGTACTGCGCGCCCGAATCGATCAGGAAGAGCTCGCCCGCCGCGAGCGCCCGGTTGGATGCGCGGCTGACGCGGTAGTGCACGATCGCGCCGTTCGGGCCCGCCCCCGCGATCGAGGGAAAGGACACGTCGACGAGGGCGCCGGTCTCGGACCGGAAGGCCTCGAGCTTCTCCACCACGTCGATCTCGCCGAGCCCGCCCGGCGCCTCCGCCTCGAACCAGGCGAGGAAGCGGGCGACGGCGGCGCCGTCGCGCACGTGCGCGGCGCGGGCACCGGCGATCTCGGCGTCGGTCTTGACCGCCTTCATGCGCGCGATCGGGTCCGCGCCGACGTCCGGCTCCGCGCCGGCGTCGCGCACGATGTCGGAGAGCGCCCGGGCCGCGGTGTCGCGGTCGAGGCGGATGCGCGCGCCGCGACGCGCGATCTCGGCGAGGGTCGGCGCCAGCGCGTCGGGGGCGCGGAAGGCGGCGACGTCGCCGACCGCGTCGCCCGCCTCGTTCGTCACCTTGTCGGGATCGAGGAAGAGCGTCGCGCTCCCCTCCCGCGGCACCAGCGCGTAGCCGAGCGGCAGGGGCGTGTGGGCGACGTCGCCGCCGCGCAGGTTGAACAGCCAGGCGAGCGCGTGCGGATCGGAGATCACGAGCGCGTCGAGCTTCTCCCCGGCGAGCGCCTCGCGCACCCGCGCGAGCTTCTCTCCCCGCGAGAGCCCGGCGAGCGCCTCCGGATGGGGCCGTACCGGCGCCTTCGGAGGGGCCGGCCGGTCCTCCCAGATCGCGTCGATGGGGTTCGGCGAGAGCGGCTCGAGCCGCCCGCCCGCCGCCTTCGCGGCGCGCTCGAGCCGCGCGACCGCGTCCGCCGTGTGGAGCCAGGGATCGTAGCCGAGGACGGCGCCCTCGGCCAGGTTCGCCTCGACCCAGCGCGACGGCGGCGTCTCGCCGCTGTCGACGACGGTGATCACCCCCGTGTCGGTCTGCGCCGGCGCCTGCAGCGTGTAGCGGCCGTCGACGAACAGCGCCGCGTGGTCGGCGAGGATCACCGCCGCGCCGGCGGATCCCGTGAAGCCGGTGAGCCAGGCGAGCCGCTCGGCGCTCGGCGGCACGTACTCGGACTGGTGCTCGTCCGAGCGCGGCACGACGAAGCCGTGCACGCCCCGGCGGGCGAGCTCGGCACGCAGCGCGGCGACCCGCGGGGCGGTGCGGGCGGGGTCGGTGAGGTCGTCGAAGGTCTGGAAGCGGCTCATGGCGAAGGCGTACGCGCAAGCGCGCGCGCGTGCAACGGGAGCCGGGGCGGCTGCCGGCGAACCATGCAGAAGGCACGCATCTCGGCCCAAATTATAGACGAGACTTGCGCTGATCGCATGGCGGCTCCTGCGCCTGCGGCGTAGCTAGGACAGCGGTGCTTACCTATCTTGCACCGCAACAAGGAAACGCTCGGGCCTTCGCACAGCCGAGATCCACGACCGGAGACCGTATCATGGCCTATGCTCTCGACACGTTCGGCGGCGCCGCCCGCGAGACCGCCGCCCCCGCCGCGGACAGCGCCCGCCCCGGCCTGTTCGCGCGCCTCCTGCGCCGCATCCAGGCCGCGCAGATGGAGCGCGTGCGGCGGGAGCTGCGCCTCTATGCGCCGCACCTCGAGGCGCGCATGGAGAACGAGGGCGTCCGCGCCGTCGGCCTCGCCGACGATTCGCGCCTGCCCTTCGTGCGCTGACCCACGTCTCCCGCTGTTCTCGCGCGCCGATCAGCGCTCGATCGGCCGGGCCGCCGCGCCGCCGCGTCTCAGGGTGAGCGCGGCCCAGCCCTCGAGGTCGCGGCGCTTCGCCAGCGCGAACCCTTGCGCGCGATAGGCCGAGAGCACACCCGGCACGTCGCGCGCGAGCAGCCCCGACAGCACCAGCGTCCCGCCCGGCGCCACCACCCCCGCGAGATCGGGCGCGAGGCGCCGCAACGGCTTCGCCAGGATGTTGGCGAAGACGAGATCGAAATGCCGCGCGCGCGCCGCTTGCGGCGCACGGATGCCCGGCCCGACGTAGAGGTCGAGCCAGGGCGCGACGCCGTTCGCCCGCGCGTTGTCCCGCGCCACCGCGATCGCCACCGGATCGATGTCCCCCGCCACCACGCGCCGCCGCACCGCCTTCGCCGCCGCGAAGGCGAGGATGCCGGTGCCCGTGCCGACGTCGAGAACGTGGATCGGACGCCTGCGCTTCAGCTCGTCGACGAGTGCGAGCAGGCAGCCGCGCGTCGTGCCGTGATGCCCCGTGCCGAAGGCGAGCGCCGCCTCGATCTCGATGGCGAGATCGTTCGCCGCCCTCGTGTGCCGATCGTGCGACCCGTGCACGAGGAAGCGCCCGGCCCGCACGGGCTTCAACCCCTCGAGCGACGCCGCCACCCAGTCCTTCTGCGCGATCGCCTCGAACACCGCGCGATCGGCCTCCTCGCCGATGACGGGGCGGATCATGGCGCGAACCGCCTCCTCGTCGGGCGGCGAGGCGAAATAGGCCTCGAGCAGCCAGGTCGCGCCGTCGTCGGCCTCGAAGGCGGCGACCGCCGTCTCGGCGGGGTCGAACATCTCGCCGATCACGTCGGTGGTGGCACGCGCGGCGCGCTCGCTGGTGGCGAGGCGCATGACGTGGGTGGGGCGGTTGGGGTGCAGGCCTTCGAGCATGAGCGAGGCTCTAGCATCCTCCCCGCTTCGCGCAAAGCGGTCGGCGACCGCGCCGCGGCGGCTCGGGCGTGACGACGAGCCGGCCGGCCTCGAGCGTCGCGAGCGCGCCGCCGAGCGTCTCGCGGAACGGTGCGCCCGCGGCGATCGCGGGGGCGAGGCGGCTCCAGAAGGCCTCGAGCCGCGACAGCCGATCGTAGCCCGCGGCTCCGCCCACCCGCCGGACCGCCCGCGAAAGGACGCGCAGCGCGATCTCCTCGGGCTCGGCCGCGAGCCCGGCGGCGTCGAGGACGAGCGGCGCCTGCCCGGTCGCGAGCCGCGCGAAGGCGGCGATGCTCGCCGCGTCCAGCGCGTCCTCCGCCCGTGCGGCGCGTGCGGCGAGCTTGGCGAGGCGCGCGGGGCCGAGGCCCTCGTCGGCCAGCTGCGGCGCGAGGCGCCGCAGCCGCGCGCGCGCGTAGCGCAGGGAGGCGTTCGACGGGTCCTCGACGAAGCCCCACCCGCGCGCCATGCAGGTGGCGACGAGGCGCGCCTTGGGCAGGTCGAGGAAGGGCCGCGCCAGCACGAGCCCGTCGAGGTCGCCGCGCGGCCGCATCCCCGCGAGCCCGGCGGGACCGGAGCCCGCGCAGAGCCGCATCAACACGGTCTCGGCCTGGTCGTCCCGATGGTGCGCGGTCAGGATCGCGCCGGCGCCGGCGGCGCGGGCGGCGGCGGAGAGGAGCACGTAGCGGGCCTCGCGGGCGGCGTCCTGGATGCCGCGGGCCGGCTTCTCGCCGTCCCAGGCGCGGATCTCGTGGGGAAGGCCCGCCTCGCGGGCCCATCGCGCCACGCGCGGCGCCTCCTCGACGGAGTCGGGGCGCAGGCCGTGGTCGATCGTGACGACGCGGGTGGGGGTGCCGGTCTCGCGGGCCAGCGGTGCGGCGAGGCGCATGAGCGCGACCGAGTCGGGGCCGCCGGACACCGCGAGGATCAGCCCGCTTTCGCGGAAGTCGTGGAGGAGCGGCGACAGGCACGCGTCCGCCTCGGCATCGGCGAGGGGAGCGTCGTCCGGCGCGGCCATCGCGGGCGCGGCGTCAGCCGCAGGAGGCGCGGCGGCGCTCGCGCTCGACCGCCTCGCGCACGGGCATGGAGGCGTCGTCGTAGCGGCGTGTCAGCTCGGCGAATGTGGCGCAGGCCTGCTCGCGGGCACCGAGCTCGATCAGCGAGGTTCCGAGCTTGAGCATCGCGTCCGGCGCCTTGGGCGACTCGGCGTGCTCCGTCGAGACCTTGAGGAACTGCTCCGCCGCCTCGCGGTGGCGGCCGCGCTGGGCGTAGGTCTCACCGAGCCAGAAGGTGGCGTCCGGCACCAGCGCGTCGCGCGGGTGGGACTGGAGGTACTGCCGAAAGCCCATCTCGGCGCGCTCGTACTGGCGCTGCAGCAGGTAGGCGTAGGCCGAATCGTAGTCGAAGCGCGGATCCTCGGAGCCGGTGGCGGCGATCGAGGGACCCGCGCGCTCGACGGACGGCACGGGCGCCTCGCCGCGCAGGATCGCGGCGATGTCGAGCGGCGCGCCGCCGCCCTCCGGCGGAGGCGCCTCGGCGGTGCCCAGCGGGGTGGAGGGCGTCGTCGTGCCGAGCGGCTGCGGCGCGCCGGGCGCGCCCGGGCTCGTGCCGGGGTCGAACACGTCGGAACGCTGGCCGGGCGCGGGTGCCGCGGAGGGCGGTGTCGCGGGGGGCGGCAGCGACGACCCGGGGCCGCCCATCTCGCGGAAGCGGAAATCGACGTCCTCCTGGAAGCGCTGGAGCTGCTCGCGCAGCTGGCGGTTCTGGAAGGTCAGCTGCTCCACCTGCCCGGAGAGGCGGCGCACCTCCTCCTCGAGCTGGTTGAGCCGCACGACGATCTCCGTGGCGCTCTGGGCGCGCACGGGCGCGCTCGTCGCGAGGAGGGCCGCACCGGCGAGCGCGACGAGCGCGAGCGCCAGGGCGGACGCGGGAAAGTATCGGGACAGGTGCATGGACTGGAAAGCCGATCGACGCGGGGGATCTCCGGATACCACAATCGGCGCCGGCGGCCAAAATATGGCGGACGACGGCGCGGCTCAGGCCGACGCCGTGCCCTCGCCGCGGGCCTGCTGCTCGGCCTCGACCGCGGCCGCCAGGATGGCGAGCGCGACGCCCTCCGCCGCCGCGCGCACGTCGGCGAGCGAGGGGAAGCTCGGGGCGATGCGCAGGTTTTCGTCGCGCGGGTCCGTGCCGCCGGGCCAGGTCGAGCCCGCGGGCGTCATCGCGATGCCGAGCGCCTTCGCGGTGGCGACGACCTGGCGCGCCGTGCCCGGGCGCACGTCCACCGACACGAAGTAGCCGCCCCGGGGCCGCGCCCAGTGCGCCGCACCCGTGCCGGCGAGCCGCGCCTGGAGCGCGTCCTCCACCGCCGCGAACTTCGGCGCGAGCAGAGCGCGGTGCCGGTCCATGTGCGCGGAGAGCCCCGCCTCGTCCCCGAAGAAGCGCACGTGCCGCAGCTGGTTGAGCTTGTTCGGCCCGATCGTGCGCAGGCTCGCCTTGGCGAGGTACCAGGCGACGTTCGCCGGCGAGGAGCCGAAGAAGGACAGCCCCGCACCGGCGAAGGTCACCTTCGAGGTCGAGGCGAAGACGAAGGCGCGGTCCGGGTTGCCCGCCGCCGCGCAGGCGTCGAGCACGTTCGCGAGCGCGTCGCCCTCCGCGACGAGGTCGTGGACCGCGTAGGCGTTGTCCCAGAACAGCCGGAAGTCCGGCGCGGCGGTCCGCATCCGCGCCAGCGCCTCGACCACGCCCGGCGCGTAGGTCTCGCCGGTGGGATTGGAATACTTCGGCACGCACCACATGCCCTTGACGGAGGGGTCCTCGACCGCACGGGCCACCGCGTCGACGTCCGGTCCCTCGCCGGTCAGCGGCACCGGGATCATGCGCACGCCGTAGCCTTCGGTGATGGCGAAGTGGCGGTCGTAGCCCGGCACCGGGCAGAGGAAGGCGATGCCGTCCGGCTCGCGCGACCAGGGGCCGGCCCCGCCGGGCACGCCGTGGAGCAGCGCCCAGACGAGGCAATCGTGCATCATCGCGAGCGAGGCGTTCTCGCCGATCACGACCTGCTCGGGCGGCGCGCCGACCATGCCGGCGAAGAGCCGGCGGGCCTCGGCGATGCCCTGCAGGCCGCCGTAGTTGCGCGCGTCCTCGCCCGCCTGGGTGTGATAGTCGCCGTTGCCGGGCAGCGCGAGCATGGCGTTGGCGAGGTCGAGCTGCTCCGGCGCGGGCTTGCCGCGGGTCATGTCGAGCGCCAGCCCCTTCGCGCGGAACGCCTCGATGTCGCGCGCGACCTCGGCTGCGAGCGCCCGGAGGTCGTCGGTGGAGAGTTCGGCGAGAGCGGGCACGGGCGGCCTCCGGACGGCTGTGGAACGCCGGAGGTTAAGAAGCCGGGCGGCTTCGCTGTCAAGCTGCGCCGGCGCGGGCCGTCACGCCGCGGTCCCCTCCCGCGGGTCGCGCGGGGCCTCGAACTGGCCGCGCTTGCGGAAGCGCTTGAGGTAGGCCGGCACGATCGCCTCGACGGCGGTGGGCGCGATGCCGAGGCCCTCGAGCGTGCGACCCTCGGTCTTCGCCGCCTCCGAGACGACGTTGTCGGCGGCGAGCATCTTCAGCTGGTCGCGGGTGAGCACGATCTCGTCCGGGAGGAGGCCGAGCGTGATCTTGTCGAGCGTCTCCGTCAGCCCCGCCTGCAGGCGGGCGAGGCCGTCCGGCAGCGTGAGGATCGGGCGGCGGCGCTCGGTGTGGCGCAGAACGAGCTCGACCACCTCCCGGAAGGTGAAGACCTCCGGCCCGCCGAGCTCGTAGACCGTCCCGCCCGGGACCGTCCCGTCCATCGCGCGGGCGATCGCCTCGGCGACGTCGGCGACGTAGACCGGCTGGAAGCGCGTGCCCGCGGCGGCGATCGGCATCACGGGGAGCGCGCGCGCCAGCACGGCGAAGCGGGTGAAGAAGCCGTCGCCGGGGCCGAAGACGATCGAGGGGCGCAGCACCACCGCCTCGGGCAGCGCCTCGAGGACCCGCGCCTCGCCCTCGGCCTTGGTGCGGCCGTAGCGCGAGGGGCTGTCGGGATCGGCGCCGATGGCGGAGACGTGGACGAGCGGCACGCCCGCTTCCGCCGCGGCCCGCGCCACGGCGGCGGCGCCCTCCGTCTGCACGGCGGAGAAGGTCTGCTTGCCGCCTTCCTGGAGGATGCCGACGAGGTTGACCGCGCCGTCGGCGTTCTTCATCGCGGCCCGGACCGATTCCGGGAAGCGCAGGTTCGCCTGCACCGGCATGATCTGCCCGACGGTGCCGAGGGGCTGGAGATGGTAGGCGAGATCGGGCCGGCGCACGGCGACGCGCACCCGGTAGCCGCGTCGCGCCAGGACCTGGCACACGTACCGGCCGAGGAAGCCGGATCCGCCGAAGACGGTGATCAGTTTCGCGCTCGGCCAGCCTGCCGCCTGCATTTCACTCACCCCTCGCTCACGATGCGGGGGATCTCTAGAGCGTTCCGCAGCGCTGGGGAAGGGCGCGGGGCGATTTTGACGCGCGCCGGCGCCTGCGTGGTCGGCCTGCGTGGTCGGCCTGCGTGGTCGGCCTGCGTGGTCGGCCTGCGCGTCGACCGCGGGGCCGCGCTCCTCGCGCCTATCGATCCCGCGGCGGGATGCGCGGCACGCCGTGGCGGCCCTGGGCCCGCACCCGCACGGGGCGCAGCTCCAGCCCGCCGTCCTCGTCGAAGCGGCCGCCACCGCCGCCGGAGCCGCCCTCGTTGTCGTCGTCCTCCCAGGGCAGCAGCATCACCGCCGTGGCGATGGCCGCCCCGCCGCAGGTGACGGCGAGCCCGAAGGCGAGCAGGATCACGGCGACGAAGCCGTTGGGATCGGTGAGCGCGAGCGTCGCCACGCCGCGGAAGTCGACCGCGACCAGCACGGCGGCGATCGCCATGCCGAAGCCGATCCCGAGGAACCCGTTCATCACGAACAGGCGGATCAGCGGCTGCTTCATCAGGGCACGCATGGCGGCCCTCCTTCTCGGATTCGAGCGCGTCTATGGGAGACTACGCATCCCGCCCCATCCTGGATCCCTCCCGTTACCGATTTCCTCATCGCCCGCGGGGAATCCGTCGCGATCGCCGCGCCCGGCGACGCGAGAAAGACGATTGACGGCGCCCGCGGACCTGCTATGAAGCGCCCCACCGCGCAAGCGGGCCCAGGTGGCGGAATTGGTAGACGCGCTGGTTTCAGGTACCAGTGGTTAACAGCCGTGGAGGTTCGAGTCCTCTCCTGGGCACCAAACGGTCGCAGATGCGCGGTGTCTTCGTGATACCACCGGCGATCGGTTACTCGGGACGACGTCGCCCGCTCCCAGCCCACGACTTCGACATCTCACTCCGCGCTACAGACCGTGTTGGCTATCGTCCGCCCTCGCGGGCTTCTGTGTTGCCTTGGCGCGTGCTTTGCGAGCGACCGGTGTAGAAGATGCGGCAGTGGCAGTGCCGTCGCCTCTCATGAGCCGTCCCGTTGGCTGCATTGGGGCGATGTCGGTCGCGAGCTGCTCGTGGCGGTCCTGAGATCGTGAGCTGGAGAACATGCCGAAAGATCGCATGGTGGCGTTGGTCGACGAGCTCCGAGGGCAGCCGGCTGAAGCGGGATGGTTCGAGTTCAAGGAGAACAACGCGGACCCGACGATGATCGGTGGGCGCATCTCCGCGCTTGCCAATGGTGCACGACTTGTCGACAAGCACATGGGCTACATGGTCTGGGGCGTCTCCGACGAAGGGCACGCGGTAGTCGGTACAGCGTTTGACCCCAAAGCTACTCGCGTCGGCAACCAGCCTTTGGAGTTCTGGCTCGCTCAGCGTCTCCAGCCCGGCCCGGCCCTTCAATTCCACGAGGTAGAGCATCCCGAAGGACGCGTTGTCGTGCTTGAGATTCCGGCAGCCACCCATGCGCCGGTCGAGTTCGATCGGACCGCTCGTGTCCGGATCGGCAGCGCAACGCCACGCCTTTCCGATTACCCAGAGCGGCTTCGTGCACTCTGGGCCAAGCTCCAGCCGTTCGTGTGGGAGAGCGGCGTCGCGAAAGAATTCGTCGAAGCCGACGAGGTCTTGGACTTGCTCGATTACCCTTCGTACTTCAGCTTGCTCAGGCGTCCGCTCCCGGACAATCGGGGCGGAATATTCGACCAGCTTGAGGCCGAGCGGCTCGTGCAGCGCGACGTCGGCGGCCGCTGGAACGTTACGAACCTGGGCGCCGCTCTCTTCGCCCGGCGTCTGGACCGGTTCGAACGATTGGCGCGGAAAGCCGTCAGGGTTGTCTCCTACGCCGGCAGCAGCCGTGCTGATCCGGTCGTCAACAGGCGTGATAGGCAGTTGGGGTACGCAAGCGGGTTCTTGGGCTTGATCGACTACGTGAGCGGTCTTCTCCCGAAGAACGAGCACATCGGTCAAGCTCTGCGCGAGGAGCGTCCAATGTACCCGGAGATTGCGCTCCGCGAACTTATAGCCAATGCATTGATCCACCAGGACATGACCGTAACGGGCGCCGGCCCTACCATCGAGCTGTTCAGCGACAGGATCGAGATTACAAATCCCGGGAGCCCTTTGATCGATCCCGCTAGGTTTATCGACATGCCTCCTAGATCCAGAAACGAGAGTCTGGCCGCGCTGATGCGACGTATGGGGATTTGCGAGGAGCAGGGGAGCGGTGTCGACAAGGTCGTAACAGCGGTCGAGGTGTTCCAGCTGCCGGCACCGGATTTTCGAGCGGACGGCGAGAACACGAGAGTGGTCCTGTTCGCTCCCCGTTCCTTCGCTCACATGACGGCTTCGGAACGCGTGCGCGCCTGCTATCAGCATGCCGTCCTGCGCTACGTGGCCGCGGAGCGGCTGACGAACGGCTCCCTGCGCGTCCGCCCGGGTGTTGCACCACAGAATGCGGCGCAGGTCTCGCGGATCATCAATGAAGCTCGGGACGCCGGCCTGATCAAGCTGGCCGATCCGGAAAGCCCGCGCGCAGGCTATGTACCTGCCTGGGCGTAGGGTCTTGATCGTGTTTTGATCGGAGAGCCTCCGGCAAGGCGGTCAAAAAAGGAAAGATCATGCAATCCAGTGGGTTAGTATGGCGAGAGCGATGGATCCGGTCTTGATCGGGTTTTGATCGCCCCCCTCACCCCTCCCCCATCAACCGATCCCTGATCGCCTTGTACCCCTCCACCGCATGCACGGCCGGGCTCCCGTCGGCCTTCGGGCTCGTGTAGACGAGCGTGCCCTTGGCGTGGGGGTGGGGCTCGACGCGGACGATGTGGGCGATGTTGATGAGGACCTTGGGCTTCTGGACGGTCTCGACGGTCAGCTCGATGAAGGGCATGGGGAATCGGGGCTCCTCGCGTCGGGGGACGGGCGGGAGGCTAGCGGGAGCGCCTTGACGATTCCCTGACGACCCCGCCCCCGGCGCCCCCGTAACCCGCCTCCCGCCCCCGCGATCAGAGCGCCGCCTCGAACAGCCCCCGCACGTTCTCCGCCGTCAGCGGCACGGGGTTGCCGCCGCAGGAGGGATCGTCGAGCGCCATCGCCACCATCTCGTCGATCCGGTCCGCCGTCACACCGAGGTCGGACAGGCGACGGGGGATGCCGAAGCGGTCGTTGAAGGCCTGGACGAAGGCGCGGAAGCCCTCGTACCCGCCCTCGATGCCGAGATAGGGCGCGGCGCGGTCGAAGCGCTCGCGGATCGCGGGCGCGTTCAGGTCGAGCACGGCGGGCATGCAGACCGCGTTCGTCGTGCCGTGGTGGGTGTTGAAGAGCGCGCCGACGGGGTGGCTCATGGCGTGGATGGCGCCGAGCCCCTTCTGGAAGGCGACGGCGCCCATGGCGGCGGCCGACATCATGTCGGCGCGCGCCGCGATGTCGCCGGGCGTGTCGTACGCGCGCGGCAGGTTCTCGATCACGAGCCGCATGCCCTCGAGCGCGATGCCCTGGCTCATCGGGTGGTAGTGCGGGCTGGAGAAGGCCTCGACGCAATGCGCGAAGGCGTCGAGCCCGGTCCCCGCCGTGATGGCCTTCGGCATGCCCACCGTCAGCTCCGGGTCGGCGATGACGACCGACGGCAGCACCTTCGGGTGGAAGATGATCTTCTTCACGTGCGTGCGCGAGTTGGTGATCACGCTCGCGCGGCCCACCTCGGACCCGGTGCCCGCCGTCGTCGGCACGGCGACGATCGGCGCGATGCCGGCCGGGTCGGCGCGGGTCCACCAGTCGCCGATATCCTCGAAGTCCCAGATCGGCCGCGTCTGGCCGGACATGAAGGCGACCATCTTGGCGAGGTCGAGCCCCGAGCCGCCGCCGAAGGCGACGACGCCGTCGTGCCCGCCCGCGCGGTAGGCGTCGAGCCCGGCCTCGAGATTGATCTCGTTCGGGTTCGGGTCGACCTCGGCGAAGAGCGCGCGGCCGAGGCCGGCCTCCTCCAGGATGGCGAGCGCCCGCGCGGTGATCTCCATGGAGGCGAGCCCGCGATCGGTGACGAGGAGCGGGCGCGCGATCCCCGCCGCCCGGCAGGCCTGCGGCAGCTCCGCGATGCGGCCGGCGCCGAAGCGGATGGCGGTGGGATAGGACCAGGTGGCGCGGGGACCGTCGTGCGGGCTCATGAGCGAACCTTCTTGAGATGGTAGGATTTCGGGCGGGTGAGCGCGTGGTAGCCGAGCACGGAGAGCCCGGCGCCGCGGCCGGTGTCCTTGCAGCCGGTCCAGCACAGGGCCGGGTCGAGATAGTCGGCGCGGTTCATGAAGATCGTGCCGGTCTCGACCCGGTCGCCGACGCGCGCGGCGCGGTCCGGATCCGCGGTCCACAGGCTCGCGGTGAGGCCGAAGCGGCTGTCGTTCATCAGCCGGATCGCCTCCTCGTCGTCCCTCACGGGCATGATGCCGACGACGGGCCCGAAGCTCTCCTCGCGCATCACGGCCATGTCGTGGGTGACGCCCGTGAGCACCTGCGGCGTCAGGTAGGCGCCGCCGTCGTCGGCGGGATCCTTCGGGAGATGCGCGGTGGCGCCGGCGGCGACGGCGGCGTCGATCTGCTCGCGCACGAGCCGCGCGAAGCGCACGTGCGCCATCGGCCCGAGCGTCGTCTCCGGATCGAGCGGGTTGCCCAGGCGCTGGGCACCAGCCCAGGCGACCGCCTTCTCGACGAAGGCGTCGTAGAGGCTCTGGTGGACGTAGATGCGCTCGATCCCGCAGCAGCATTGCCCGGAATTGAACATCGCGCCGTCCATCAGCCCGTCGACCGCGGCGTCGAGATCGGCGTCGTCCATGACGTAGCCGGGATCCTTGCCGCCGAGCTCGGTGGCGACGGGAATGAAGGTGCCGGCCGCCGCGCGCTCCATCGCCTGCCCGCCGGGGACGGAGCCCGTGAAGTTGACGAAGTCGACGGCGCGCTCCGCGATCAGCGCGCTCGCGGTGTCGTGGTCGAGGAAGACGTTCTGGAAGACGTCCTCCGGCACGCCGGCGGAGTGGAAGGCCTTCGCCATGCGCTCGCCCACGAGCAGCGTCTGGGTGGCGTGCTTGAGCAGCACCGTGTTGCCGGCGATCAGCGCGGGGGCGACGGTGTTGATCGCCGTCATCCAGGGGTAGTTCCAGGGCGCCACCACGAAGACGACGCCCCAGGGCAGCCGGCGGATGTAGCGGCGAAACTGGGCATCGTCGCTCACGGCGATGTCCGCGAGCGCCTCCTCGGCGATCGCCGCCATGTGCGCGCCGCGCTCCTCGAAGCCGCGGAACTCGCCGCCGTAGCGCACGGGCCGGCCCATCATGCGGGCGAGTTCGGGGACGACCTCGTCGTTCATCGCGCCCACCGCCGCGATGCCGGCACGCACCAGCGCCACGCGTTCGCGAAGGGGCCTCGCGGCCCAGGCCGGCTGCGCCGCGCGGGCGCGCGCGGCGGCGGCGCGGGCGGCGTCCGCGGACAGGGCGGGCCGCTCGGCGAACACCGATCCGTCGATCGGCGAGATGCATCTCAGTGTCTGCGTCATGGTCACGCTCTCTCGAAGCCCCGCTCGATCTCCCAGTCGGTGACCGCGCGGTCGAACTCTTCCTGCTCCCACTCGCCGCAGCGGACGTAGTGGTCGACGACGGCGTCGCCGAACGCCTCGCGCAGCATCGCCGAGCCGCGCAGCGTCTCGATCGCATCGCGCAGCGCGCGCGGGATCTCGGCGACGTCGCCGCTGGCGTAGGCGTCGCCGCGGTAGGGCGGGGCGAGCTCGAGGCCCTCCTCCATGCCCTTGATCCCCGCCGCGATCATCGCGGCCTGGGCGAGGTAGGGGTTCATGTCGGAGCCGCCGATGCGGCACTCCATGCGCACGCCGCGCGTGCCCTCCCCGCACAGGCGGAAGCCCGCGGTGCGGTTGTCCACCGACCAGACCGCCTTCGTCGGCGCGAACGTGCCCGGCGCGAAGCGCTTGTAGCTGTTCACGTATGGAGCGAGGAAGATCGTGTAGTCGCGGGCGTAGGCGAGGAGCCCCGCCGTGAAGCTGCGCATCAGGTCCGACATGCCGTGCTCGGCCCGGGCGTCGTGGAAGGCGGGCTCGCCCTCCTTCCAGACCGACAGGTGGACGTGGCTCGACGAGCCGACCTTGTTCGCCGCCCATTTCGGCAGGAAGGTCGCCGAGCAGCCGTTCATCCAGGCGATCTCCTTGGCCGCATGCTTGGCGATGGTGTGGTAGTCGGCGCAGTCGAGCGCCGGGGAGTAGCGGATGTTGAGCTCCTGCTGGCCGGTCTCGGCCTCCCCCTTGGAATTCTCCACCGGCACGCCCGCGCCCACCAGGTGGTTGCGCAGGGGCCGCATGACCACCTCCTCCTTCGTGGTCTGGAAGAGGTTGTAGTCCTCGTTGTGGCCGTTGAGCGGGACGAGATCGCGGTAGCCGCGCTTCTGCAGGCTGCGATAGTCGCCCTCGAACAGGAAGAACTCGAGCTCGGTCGCCATCATCGCCTCGAGGCCCATCGCCTCGAGCCGCGCGGCCTGCCGGCGCAGCATCTCGCGCGGGGAATGCGGCACGGGCGCGTGGCTGTGATGGTCGAGCACGTCGCAGAGCACGAGCGCGGTGCCCGGGAGCCAGGGCATCGGCCGCAGGGTCGCGAGGTCCGGCTGCATGACGTAGTCGCCGTAGCCCTTGGCCCAGCTCGTCGCGGCGTAGCCGTCGGGCGTCGCCATCACGAGGTCGGTGGCGAGCAGGTAGTTGCAGCAATGGGTCTCGCGATGCCCGTGCTCCAGGAAGTTCGCCACGTGGTAGCGCTTGCCCATCAGCCGGCCCTGCATGTCCACCATGGCGACGAGCACGGTGTCGATCTCGCCGGCGGCCGCCTTGGCGGCGAGGGACTCGAGGGTCAGGTTCGCGGGCATGGCGGGCTCCAGTGCCGAATACCGGTAGCGGGTGGAGAAGGGCGGCCCGCGACGGGCCGCCCCTCGGTGTCGGGGACGCGTCGGGTCAGAACGTGTAGGGCGGTCCCGCCTGGTTGATGGTCTCGTTGTACTCGCGGAAGATCGAGACGATCTTCGCGTGCACCTCGCCTTCCTCGGCGATCTCGTTCCAGAACTCCTTCGCCGCGTTCTCGACCTCGGCCCATTCCGCGGCCGGGACGGTGCGCAGCGCGAGCTTGTCGCCGGTGGCGCGCAGGCGCGCCTCGCCGCCCCAGTACCACTGGTTCCGGTAGGTGTGGCCGGCCTCGATCGCCGCCATGACGAGCTGCTTCAGGTGATCCGGCAGCTCGGCCCAGCGTGCCTCGTTGACGAAGAAGGAGCCGATCCAGGCACCGGAAATGTTGTTCGTCAGGAAGTAGTCCGTCACGTCGGCCCAGCCGACGGTGTAGTCCTCGGTGATGCCCGACCAGGCCATTCCGTCGAGCTCACCCGTCTGCACCGCCACCTCGGCGTCCTCGTAGGGGATGTTCACCGGCACGACGCCGAAGCGGCTGAGGAAGCGCCCGGCGGTGGGGAAGGTGTAGAGCCGCAGGCCCTCGAGGTCCGCGACGGAGGTGATCTCCTTCGTCGTGTTGAAGTTGCACGGGTCCTGCCCCGCGGCGGAGAGCCACTTCACGCCGACCTTCGCGTATTCCTCGTCCCAGATCTCGGCGAGGCCGTACTGATTGAACAGCACCGGCACGTCGAGGATGTGCTTCGTGGCGAAGGGGAAGTAGCCGCCGAAGACGCGCAGCGGCGTCGGCGAGGCCATCGAGTCGTCGTCGGAATGCACGCCGTCGATGGTGCCGCGCTGGAGCGCCTGGAACAGCTCGCCGGTGGGGACGATCTGGTCGGCGTAGAACAGCTCGATCTCCATCTCGCCGTTCGAGGCGGCGTTGATGTAGTCGATGATGGGCTTCGTCACCTGCTCGCCGAGCGCGGCGCCGGCATAGGTCTGGAAGCGCCAGCGGATCGGCGCCTGGGCGCGCACGATCGCGGGGGCGGCGAGGGTCGCGGGCGCCGCGAGGGCGGCGCTCTTCAGGAAACTGCGTCGTGTGGTCATCTCGGCTTCTCCTCTGGTTCGAATGGCCGGCCGGTTGTCCCGGCTCTGGTCCTTGCGATCACAGACCGTACACTCTGGTCCTCACGGTCACAGACCGTAGACTTGGGCAGGGAGCCAGAGCGCGATCTGCGGGAAGATCATCACCAGCGCGAGCGCCAGGATCATGATGAAGACGAAGGGGATGATCGAGCGGTAGATGTCCCCGAGCTTGATCTCCGGCGGCGCCATCGCCCGCATCAGGAACAGATTGTATCCGAAGGGCGGCGTCATGTACGCGATCTGGCAGGTGATCGTGTATAGCACGCCGTACCAGACGAGGTCGAACCCGAGCGCCCCCACCAGCGGCACGTAGAGCGGCGCGACGATGACGAGCATCGCCGTGTCGTCGAGGAACGTGCCCATCAGGATGAAGCTCAGCTGCATCAGGATGAGGATCACCCAGGGATTGAGCCCGAGCTTGTCGGTGAAGAGGTCGTCGATGGCGCGCACCGCGCCGAGCCCGTCGAACACCGCCCCGAAGGCGAGCGCCGCCGTGATGATCCACATGAACATGCAGGTGATGCCGAGCGTCTGGCGCACGCTCGTCTCGAACACCGTCCAGGTCATGCGCCGCTTGGCGACCGCCGCCAGGAACGCAGCCATGGCGCCCACCGCCGAGCTCTCGACGAGGCTGGTCCAGCCGTTGACGAAGGGCACCATCATGACGGCGAAGATGCCGAGCGGCAGCAGGCCGGCGCGCAGGAGGCGCAGCTTCTCGGCGCGCGTGATCTGGTCGCGCTCCTCGAGCGAGAGGGTGGGCCCGAGCTTCGGGTTCAGCCGGCAGCGGATCGCGATGTAGACGATGAACAGAGCCGCCATCATCAGCCCGGGGATCGCCCCCGCGAGCCAGAGCTGGCCCACCGGCTGGCGGGCGATCATGGCGTAGAGCACGAGGACGACGGAGGGCGGCACGAGGATGCCGAGCGAGGACCCCGCCTGGATCACCCCCGTCACCATCAGCTTGTCGTAGTTGCGCTTGAGCAGCTCCGGCAGCGCGATCGTGGCGCCGATGGCCATGCCGGCCACGGAGAGGCCGTTCATGGCGGAGATCAGCACCATGAGCCCGATCGTGCCCATGGCGAGGCCGCCGGGCATGCCGCCGGTCCAGACGTGGAACATGCGGTAGAGGTCGTCGGCGATCTTCGATTCCGACAGGACGTAGCCCATGAAGACGAACATCGGCAGCGTCAGCAGCGGATACCAGCGCATCACCTTGATGATCGCCGAGAAGCCGAGGTCGTAGCCGCCGCGGTCGCCCCAGAGCAGGATCGCCGCGATCACCGCCACGAAGCCGATCGCCGCGAAGACGCGCTGGCCCGTGAAGAGCATCAGCATCATCGTCGAGAACATCAGGATGGCGATCAGCTCATAGGGCATCGCCGCGCTCCTCGCCGCCGAGCGCCTGGCTGCCCGGCGCGTCGTCCTCGTGGCGGACGGGCTCGCCGGTAGCGAGGAAGAGGACGTCCTTCGCCAGCTCGCTCAGCGCCTGGAGCAGCATCAGCGTCACGCCGATGCAGATCGTCACCTTGATCGGCCAGAGATACGGGCGCCAGGCGGAGGACGAGCGCTCCCCGCCGAAGGAGAAGGAGTAGATCGTGCTCTCGATCCCGCCCCAGAGCAGGACGCCGAGATAGAAGATCAGGAAGCCCACGGTGAGCACGTCCATCAGCGCCTTGCGCCGTGGCGAGAGCGCGCCGTAGATCAGGTCCATGCGCACGTTCGAGCCCATCTGCATCGCGTACGGCCCGCCCAGGATGAAGTAGGCGACCATCACGAACTGGGCCATCTCCAGCGTCCACAAGGACGGCACGAAGAAGGTCTTCGAGATCGAGGACCAGAGCAGGATGCCCATCAAGGCGAACAGGCCGAACATGACCACGCGGCCGATGGCCCAGTTGCAGCGGTCGACCACGGCGACGTAGGCGCGAAGGCCCCTCAGGAGAACGCTCATGGCGCCGCCCCCGCCGCCTGCGGCGCCTCGGCGAGCGCACGCGCCAGCGTCTGCGCGAGATGGTCGCCCATGCGCGCGGCCGCCTCGTCGTCGGCGATCAGGTCGTTGCGCACCTCGATCATCAGCGCGCGGCGCCCCTCGCTCTCGCCGTGGCGCGCGAGCGTGTAGGTGACGCCGTCGGCGGCGGAATAGGGCTCGTCGAGCGCCGCGCGATAGGCGCCGCGGGCGACCTCCGCGGCGAGCGCCGCGCGCGCCAGCGCCGCGTCCGCGTGATGCAGGAAGCCGATCTCCACCGCGCGCGAGACGCCGAGATAGACCGGCGTGAAGCTGTGGACCGTGACGAGGTCGATCGCGCGCCCGCAGCGCCGCTCCTGGCGCCGGCACACGTCCGCGACGGCGGCGTGGAAGGGCTCGTGCACGCGCTCGAAGCGCGCGCGCCTGGCCGCCTCGTCGAGGTCGCGGTTGCCGGGGACGTCCCAGCGCTCGCTGCGCGCGGGAATGGAGTCGGGTGCCGAGAGCGGACGATTGCAGTCGTAGACGAGCCGCGACAGGCCGCCCGACACCAGCGGCGCGTCGAGGCGCTCGGACAGCCGGCGCGCCAGGACCGCGGCGCCGATGTCCCAGGCGACGTGGGCGCTGCGCGCCTCCGCGTCGAGGCCGAGGGTCCCGAGCTCCGGGGGGATCGCGCGGGAGGCGTGCTCGCACACGAGGACGAGCGGCGCGGCGCCGGCCGTTCCCGTGATCTCCACCGCCGTCCAGCCGCACTCCGCCACGTCGTCGCTCCTCCGCCCCCGCACCCGTCGCCGGAATCCCCGCCGGAATCCCCTTGCCGAGCTCGTGTAAAATTCACTACACGAGTTCGAGGCGTGTCAAGCTTGTTTCTGTAGCGGATTCGTCATCGACGGTCCGAACTGAAGCGGAAAGGACATTTCTTGAGCAGGAAGCCCCTCGTGCGCGACCTCCTGAAGCGCAAGCAGGCGGAGCTGACCGCCGCCGAGCGCCGGCTCACGGCGGTGCTCCTGCAGGATTCGCTCGTGGGCGGGCTGCAGTCCATCACCAAGCTCGCCGAGAGCGCCGAGGTCTCGACGCCCACCGTCATCCGCCTCGCCCGGAAGCTCGGCTTCGACGGCTACGGCGGCCTGCAGGACGCGATCCGCGAGGAGATCGCCGCGCGCATCAAGCAGCCGCTGGCCAAGCTCGACATGGCCGAGCCGCAGGCGCCGCGCGACCACATCCTCTCGCGATTCGCCAAGGCCGCCTTCGAGAACATCGGCCGCACGCTCGAGCAGATCGACCTCGACGAGTTCGACCGCGTCGCCGCGCTCCTGTCGGCGACCGAGCAGCAACTGCACCTCGTCGGCGGGCGCATCACGCGCTCGAACGCGCACTACTTCTACAATCACCTGCAGATCATCCGCCCCCGCGTCTTCCTGCTCGACAGCTCGCCCAGCGTCTGGCCGCAGTCGCTGCTCGACATGGACGGGACCTCGACGCTGATCTGCTTCGACATCCGCCGCTACGAGCGCGAGCTCGAGAAGCTGGCGCAGCTCGCCGTGAAGCAGGGCGCACGCGTCGTGCTGTTCACCGACCAGTGGGGCTCGCCCATCGAGCGTTGCGCGCTCCACACCTTCCGCTGCGCCGTGGAGGTGCCGTCGAGCTGGGACTCGACGCTCGCGATCAACATCCTCGTCGAGAGCCTCATCGCCGAGGTGCAGAGCCGCAGCTCCCGCTCCAGCGTGGAGCGCATCTCGGCGCTCGAGCGCATGATCGGCGAGACCAACATCTTCCGCGGCACGAGCCCCGGCCGGGATGCGGGAGGGTGATGGAGGCCCGTCAACGCCCGAGCGCGTGGATCGCGGCGGGGAACATGCCCTCCAGCGGATCGAGGACGCCGTGGCCCACGCCTTCCTGCTTCATTTCTACGTGGCGGGTGTCCATCAATGCCGCCATGATCGACCTTCGCAGCAAGGGCGCCCAACGGAGGGTACGACATGGCCAACCAAAAGGAGACCCCGCAACGCGGGGAGCAGGGAGTGGCGCCAAAGGACGCCCCGAGCAACTTTGACCGCACGCATGACGCAATCGACAAGAGCATGGGCACGGGGAACGACCGCTCGCCTCCTTTGGGTGAAGGTCCAGGTGAGCGCACCGGGCTAGGCGGCGGGCGAGGAGGCGGGAATGAGCCCGGCGGCGTGAACGACAGGGAAATGAAGGAACGTCACAAGTAGTCGGAGAGAGGGCCGTCCCGGTGAGCAGCCTCGTCATCTTCCATGAAAACAGATGGCGCTCTGCGCTCCAAAGCGATTTCCTCAGATTTCTGGTTCCGATCCGATCAATCTGCAGAAACCCGCGATGAACCGCTCGCCGCAAAGTTCGAGCCGCCCCAACGCCCAGCCATCGTGCCCGGCTCATTCGTGCCTGCAGGCAGCTTCGCAAGGTGAGATCAACGGTGGGGCAAATGTGACGACCACCACAGGAACGATTCTTGTTGGCCAAGACTTGCGGCGATTAAGTGGCGGACAGGGCGGGATTCGAACCCGCGATACGGTTTCCCGTATACACACTTTCCAGGCGTGCGCCTTAAACCACTCGGCCACCTGTCCGCATCGCGGGGGGCGCCGAACAAGTGGCCGCCGCCCGCGGAGGCTCTCCATATATCCGGCGCCCCCCGCGGCGCAAGCCCCATTCCGGAGCGTCGCGTCGCTCGCCCCCCGCGGCGCGCGACGAAGCGTAGCCGCATTTCGCTGTTGCACCGCCCACGCAAGCGGTTAAGGCTTGTGGCGCCATCGTGTCCTCGGCGTTCGCGAGCGTGTTCCCATGATCCGTTTCCTCGTGCGTGTCCTCGGCCTCCTCCTCGTCGCGGCGGGGTTCGTGGGGCTCGTGGTGGACGGCACCCGCTCGATCGCCAACTACGAGATCGCGTTCACGCCGCTCGGCGAGGTGCTGTTCCAGGCCTTCCCGGAGAGCTTCCCCATGCTCGAGCCCGCGATCACGCGCCACGTCTCGCCGGTCCTGTGGGACCCGGTGCTGCTGACGATCCTGCTCTGGCCGGCCTCGATCGTGGCGTTCGTGCTCGGCGCGCTCCTCCTGTGGCTGTCGCAGAAGCGGCCCGAGCCCGTGGGCTACCTCACGGAGCGGTGAGGCGCGGGGCCACGCCCCTCGAAAGCACGCGTGCGCGGGGCCATATGTCGGGGGACGCCACCAGGAGGCTCCCCATGTTCTTCACCCGCAAGAAGACCACGATCCCGACGCCGGCCGAGGCGCTGCCGGGCCGCGACCGTGCGATCCCGACGGCCGAGCGCCACCACGTCTCGGGCCGCCCGCTCCAGGGGCCGTATCCCGAGGGCGCGGCGATCGCGGATTTCGGGCTCGGCTGCTTCTGGGGCGCCGAGCGCGCCTTCTGGCAGCTGCCCGGCGTGTGGGTCACCGCGGTCGGCTACGCCGGCGGGCACACCCCGAACCCGACCTACGAGGAGGTCTGCTCGGGCATGACCGGGCACAACGAGGTCGTGCGCGTGGTCTACGACCCGGCCGAGATCTCCTACGAGCGGCTGCTCGAGGCCTTCTTCGAGAGCCACGACCCGACCCAGGGCATGCGCCAGGGCAACGACGTCGGCACGCAGTACCGCTCGGGCGTCTACGTCCACGACGACGGCCAGCGCCGGGCGGCGGAGGCGGTGCGGGCGGCCTACGACGCGCGCCTGCGCGAAAACGGCTTTCCCGCGATCACGACCGAGATCCGCGAGGCCGGGCCGTTCTACTTCGCCGAGGACTACCACCAGCAGTACCTCGCCAAGAACCCCGGCGGCTATTGCGGGCTCGGCGGCACCGGCGTCTCCTGCCCGGTCGGCGTGGGAGTGGGCGTGAGCGCGGGAGAGGCGTGAGCCTCAGGTCCGGGTGAGGCCGACCCGGCGCGGGCGGCCGCCGGCCATCCGCGCCAGCGTGTCGTCGCGCCGCAGGTAATGGTGCTGGAGCGCGGCGCCCGCGTGCACCAGCACCACGAAGGCGAGCAGGTAGGCGGCATACGTGTGCACGACGAAGATCGGCCGCGCGACGTCGAACCCGCGCGCGACCGGCAGCGTCATCTCCACGCTCCAGAACAGGTTGACCGGCGCGCAGCAGGCCGAGGTCGCCGCCCAGCCCGACAGCGGCACGACGACGAGCAGGAGATAGAGCGCGACGTGGCTGATCCGGGCGGCGAGCAGCTGCCATCCCGGCATCGGCGCGTGCGCCGGCGCGCCGTGGACGGCGCGGGCGACGAGCCGCAGGACGACGAGGCCGACGACGACGAGCCCGAAGGACTTGTGCAGCTCGTAGAGCGCGTTTGTCAGCGTGCCGGGGCCGATGCGCGTCATCGTCAGCCCCGCCGCGATCAGGCCGAGGACCGCGAGCGCCGTGAGCCAATGGATCCAGATCTGGACCCTCGCGTAGCGCGGCACGGCCGCCATGTCCCGCCTCGCCATCCGCTTCCTCCCTTAGGCGCCGCCCGCGGCCTCGGACCGCAGGTCGCAATCGAACAGGACGTCCCCGTCCGCCAGGAGATAGGCCCGCGCGCGCGGGCGCAAGGCCTCCCCGACGGTGTCGATCGGCGCGAGCGTCAGGCCCGGTCGCCCCGAGCCGATCAGCATCGGCGAGACGAGCACGTGCAGCCGGTCGAGCGCGCCGGCCGCGAGGAAGCGCGAGACCGTGTCGGCTCCGCCCTCCACCAGGAGCCGCGCGATCCCGAGCCGCCCGAGCGCGGCGACGATCGTCCGGGGATCGACACCCCCCGCGTCGTCCGCCGGCAGGGCGACGGCCTCGACGCCGTCGGGAAGCGGCGCCTCGACTCCGCCGCGACGCAGGACGATCCGTCGCGCCCCGTCCGCGCGCCACACCGCGGCGGCGGCGGGCAGGCGGCCGCCGGGGTCGAGCACAATTCGCGCGGGGCTCCGGCCCGGCACGCGACGCACGGTGAGCAGCGGATCGTCGGCGAGCGCCGTGCCCACGCCGACGAGGACCGCGTCCACCCGCGCGCGGATCGCGTGCAGGTGATCGAGCGCCGCCGTGCCGTTGATGTACTTGGAGTGCCCCGTCACCGTCGCGATGCGCCCGTCGAGGGACTGTCCGAGCTGGCCGACCACGAAGGGCGCGTCGGGACGCCCCGCGGCGAAGGGCGCGAACACGGCCTCGGGCGGGGCGCATGCCGGCGCCGCGCCGTCCCCCTGCGGCAATACGGCCGCGCTTCTCCCTGATCCGTGATTTCGCATCCGCCGTACCCGAATTGCCTCGCGCGACATGCGCCCGATATAACGCGAGCCGGCTCAATTCGGCGCGCAATCGGAGAGACCCTCTCGAACTAGCGTGGCGGGAACGAACGGCCAGGGTCGAGGCTTGTCGTCCGACCCTCGGCCGGAGAGCGTGCCCGCCACGGGTGAAAGGCCAGGAAGTCATGATGCGTCTCGTAATGGGCTTGAGCGGGGATATCGACCTGACGCGGGTCGAGCGCGCCATCGCCGAGTTCCGCCACGCCCGCCCCGTGCTGATCGAGGACGGCGACGCGGCCGTCGTCGCCGTGGGCGTCGAGGACCTCGACGCGGACGCCTGCGCGCGGCTCGACCTCGTCGCCGGCGGCACCGCCCGGCTCGTCCTCACCGAGAAGCGCCTGTCGCGCATCGGCCGCGAGCGTGCCGAGCCCGGGGCCGTCGCCCTGCCGCGGCTCGACGCGCAGCGCATCGAGAGCCTCGCCCGGCGTTCGGAGACGCGGCTCGACGCGCCCGCCCACCCCGTCGACGCGCTCGACGCCGATGCGCTCGAGCTCGCGCGCCTCGCCTTCGTCACGCCCGCCGTGGTGACCTTCCCCGTGCGGGCGGGGATCGAGCGCGAGCCGAGCCTCCTGCGCGTGCCGGCCGAGGCGATCCGGAGCTTCCGCGCCCGGCAGGCGAAGACGCTGCGCATCGCGAGCCGCGCGCCGGTGCCGCTCGAGGGCGCGGCGACGACCGAGTTCGTCGTCTTCCGCGGCGGCGAGGGCATGCGCGACCAGGTCGCCGTCGTGGTCGGCGAGCCGGATCTCGCCAAGCCCGTGCTGGTGCGCCTGCATTCGGCCTGCCTCACAGGCGATCTCTTCGGCTCGCTCAAGTGCGATTGCGGCGACCAGCTGCGCGGCACGGTCCAGGCGATGGCGGAGGGCGGCGGCGGCATCCTGCTCTACCTCGACCAGGAGGGCCGCGGGAACGGGATCGCCAACAAGATCCGCGCCTACCAGCTTCAGGCGGAGGGATTCGACACCTACGAGGCGGACGAGACGCTGGGCTTCGGGCTCGACCAGCGCCGCTTCGGCTTCGCCGCGGAGATGCTGCGCCAGCTCGGCGTCGCCCGCGTGCGGGTGATGACGAACAATCCCGAGAAGATCGCCGCCCTGCGCGGCGCGGGCCTGGAGGTCGTCGCCGACGTCCGCAGCATCGGCCGCCGCCACCCCGAGAACGTGCGCTACCTCGCGACCAAGCGCGACAAGGCCGGTCACCTGATCGAGCTCGACGGCGCGGTCGCCCCCGCGGCGGACTGAGGCGAGCCGGGCGGGCGGCGGCGTTCCGCAGCGAGCGGCGAGTCGGGGCGGCCCGTTGTGCCCGGGCTCTTCCCCGTCGCCTCCCACGGCCGGGGCGCAGCCTGCACCACGCGGCGCCCCGCGTCCAGCGGTCGCAGGTGGACGTCCACAGCCGCGCACCCCGACGCCTCCACGCCGGCCGCTGTGCATCGGGCTTAACGCAAAGGTGACGGGTCGCCACCTAGGCTCGGGTCCGTACCGGGATGCGCCGGGGCAGACGAGGGGCCGACCATCGTGGACGCAGAGACCCGCGCCGCCATCAAGAAGCTCGCCAGCGCCATCGACGGCGTCGCCGGAATGGCCGCGGGCTGCGCCGCCTACATCGCCGCGATGGAGAACGCCTCCTTCGCGGACCGGCGCAAGGCGGTGGGCGTCTCGCGAACCTTCGCGCCCGAAGGCCTCACCGGCGACACCGGGATCCCGCCCGCCCGCGTGGCCCAGGCGATGATCGAGCAGATCGCCACGGTGGCGCGGCAGATGGAGCAGCTCAAGCAGCGCATCGACGCGCCTCCGCGGCTGCCGCCCCAGCGCGACCGCGAGGACCCGACCCCGGCCGAGCGCGCCGCCGAGAAGGCGGCCCGGGCCCAGGAGGCGGCGGCGCGCAAGCGCGCCTGATTCCCCCGTCCCCTGCGCGGTTTTCGCACTGCGGCGAAGCGCTGCCGTCGGGTCGTGCGGAGCGCTTGCGCCCCCTGACATCCCATGGTATCGCAGCCACGCCTCGCGGGCGCCGGGTGCCTCGCACTCCTGCGGCCGAGCCAAATCCAGACCTCAGCGAGCGCTCCTTCGCAGCCCCGCGGCGGCCGAGCGCTCCCATTCGGGAAGAGACTTTCGGTGGCTGAGCGAAATCAAGAAGGCGGGTCGTCGTCCGGCGGCTCGATCGTGTCAGGGGTCGCCGGCCGGTACGCGTCAGCCCTGTTCGAGCTCGCGCAGGACCAGAACGCGGTCGACGCCGTGGAGAGCGATCTCGCGCGCATCGAGGCGATGGCCGCCGAGAGCGCGGACCTGCGCCGCCTGCTCCGGAGCCCCGTCTACACCGCCGACGAGCAGAAGGCCGCCATCGGCGCCCTGCTCGACAAGGCCGGCATCGGTGGGCTGGCCGGCAACTTCGTGCGGCTCGTCGCCTCGAAGCGCCGTCTCTTCCTGCTTCTCCAGATGATCCGGGCCTACAAGGCCCTCAACGCCCAGGCCAAGGGCATCGTCCCCGCCGAGGTCCGCGTCGCCGAGGAGCCCTCCGCCGCCCTCCTCGACGAGATCCGCGCCACCGTGCGCGACCTCGCCCAGTCCGAGGTGTCGCTGGACGTGAAGGTCGACCCCGCGCTGATCGGCGGCCTCGTCGTCAAGGTCGGCTCGCGCATGATCGACGCGTCCCTGCGCACCAAGCTCAATGCAATTCGTCTCAGCCTGAAAGAGGCCCGCTGATGGACATTCGTGCAGCCGAGATCTCCGCGATCCTCAAGGAGCAGATCAAGAACTTCGGCCAGGAGGCCGAGGTCAGCGAAGTCGGCCAGGTGCTGTCCATCGGTGACGGCATCGCGCGCTGCTACGGCCTCGACAAGGTCCAGTACGGCGAGATGGTGGAGTTCGAGTCCGGCGTGCGCGGCATGGCGCTCAACCTCGAGACCGACAACGTCGGCGTCGTGGTGTTCGGCTCCGACCGCGAGATCTCCGAGGGCCAGACGGTCAAGCGCACCGGCGCCATCGTGGACGTGCCCGTCGGCAAGGGCCTGCTCGGCCGCGTCGTCGACGCGCTCGGCAACCCGATCGACGGCAAGGGCCCGATCCAGTACACCGAGCGCGCGCGCGTCGACGTGAAGGCGCCGGGCATCATCCCGCGCAAGTCCGTGCACGAGCCGATGGCCACGGGCCTCAAGGCCATCGACGCGCTGATCCCGATCGGCCGCGGCCAGCGCGAGCTGATCATCGGCGACCGCCAGACCGGCAAGACCGCAATCGCGCTCGACACGATCCTCAACCAGAAGCCGCTCAACGTCGAGGGCGCGCCCGAGAGCCAGAAGCTCTACTGCGTCTACGTCGCGGTGGGCCAGAAGCGCTCCACGGTCGCCCAGTTCGTGAAGGCGCTCGAGGAGAACGGCGCGATGGAGTACTCGGTCGTCATCGCGGCGACCGCCTCCGACCCGGCGCCGATGCAGTTCATCGCGCCCTTCGCCGGCTGCGCCATGGGCGAGTATTTCCGCGACAACGGCATGCACGCCGTGATCATCTACGACGACCTGTCGAAGCAGGCCGTCGCCTACCGCCAGATGTCGCTGCTGCTGCGCCGCCCGCCGGGCCGCGAGGCCTTCCCGGGCGACGTGTTCTACCTGCACTCGCGCCTGCTCGAGCGCGCCGCGAAGATGGGCGAGGCCGCCGGCCTCGGCTCGCTGACCGCGCTGCCGGTGATCGAGACGCAGGCGAACGACGTGTCCGCCTACATCCCGACGAACGTGATCTCGATCACCGACGGGCAGATCTTCCTCGAGACCGACCTGTTCTACCAGGGCATCCGCCCGGCGGTGAACGTCGGCCTCTCGGTGTCGCGCGTGGGCTCCTCGGCCCAGACCAAGGCGATGAAGAAGGTCGCCGGCAAGATCAAGGGCGAGCTCGCGCAGTACCGCGAGATGGCCGCCTTCGCGCAGTTCGGCTCGGACCTCGACGCCACGACCCAGCGCCTGCTCAACCGCGGTGCGCGCCTCACCGAGCTCCTGAAGCAGCCGCAGTTCTCGCCGCTGAAGATGGAGGAGCAGGTCTGCGTCATCTACGCGGGCGTCAACGGCTACCTCGACCAGCTGCCGGTGGCCAAGGTCCGCGCCTTCGAGGAGGGGCTCCTGTCGCTGCTGCGCCAGAAGCACCCGGAGATCCTCGACGCGATCCGCGAGACCAAGGACCTCAAGGACGACACCGCCGAGCAGCTCAAGACGGTCGTGTCGGACTTCGCCAAGACCTTCACCGCCTGAGGCGGCCCTAGGCCCTCGCCGCCGGCTACCGGCGGCGAGGTATCCGCACACGTCGCGAACACGAGAAGAGGTCTGGGCGCTCGATGCCGTCTCTGAAGGATCTGCGCAACCGCATCGCCTCGGTGAAGGCGACGCAGAAGATCACCAAGGCCATGCAGATGGTCGCGGCGGCGAAGCTGCGCCGCGCCCAGATGCAGGCCGAGGCGGCCCGTCCCTATGCCGAGCGCATGGCGAAGGTGCTCGGCAACGTCGCCGCCGGCGTCCAGATCGGCCCGGAGACGCCCAAGCTCCTCTCCGGCACCGGCAAAACCGACACCCACCTGCTCCTCGTCTGCACCGCCGAGCGCGGCCTGTGCGGCGCGTTCAACTCCTCGATCGCGCGTCTGGCCCGCGACACGGCGAACCGGCTCCTGGCCGAGGGCAAGACGGTCAAGATCGTCTGCGTGGGCCGCAAGGGCTACGACATCCTGCGCCGCACGCACGGCAAGCTCATCCTCGAGCTGATCGAGCTGCGCTCCGTGAAGGTGCTCGGCTTCGAGAACGCCGAGGAGATCGGCAAGAAGGTGCTCAACCTCTACGCCGAGGGCGGCTTCGACGTGGCGACGCTGTTCTACTCGCGCTTCCGCTCGGTGATCCAGCAGATCCCCACCGCCCAGCGGCTGATCCCGACCGAGATCCCGCAGGTCGAGGAGGCCGGCTCCGGCGCGATCTACGAATACGAGCCCTCCGAGCAGGAGATCCTCGAGAAGCTGCTCCCGCGCAACGTCTCGGTGCAGATCTTCTCGGCGCTGCTCGAGAACGGCGCCTCCGAGCAGGGCGCGCGCATGTCGGCGATGGACTCGGCCACGCGCAACGCCGGCGAGATGATCAAGAAGCAGACGCTGACCTACAACAGGACGCGCCAGGCTCAGATCACCAAGGAACTCATCGAAATCATCTCGGGCGCCGAGGCGCTCTGAGCACGCTGCCATCTTGAAGGACGAGACCCATGGCTGAAGCTACCGGACGCATCTCGCAGGTCATCGGCGCCGTCGTCGACGTCACCTTCGACGGCCACCTGCCGGAGATCCTCAACGCGCTCG
The DNA here is from genome assembly GCF_000429045.1 of Salinarimonas rosea DSM 21201. Taxonomy (GTDB): domain Bacteria; phylum Pseudomonadota; class Alphaproteobacteria; order Rhizobiales; family Beijerinckiaceae; genus Salinarimonas; species Salinarimonas rosea. The sequence continues at coordinate 384,273 of NZ_AUBC01000001.1, read as the reverse complement.
AGACCGACAACAACGGCACGCGCCTCGTCCTCGAGGTCGCCCAGCAGCTCGGCGAGAGCGCCGTGCGCTGCATCGCCATGGACACGACCGAGGGCCTGACCCGCGGCCAGCCGGTCACCGACACCGGCGCCCCGATCCAGGTGCCCGTCGGCGCCGGCTGCCTCGGCCGCATCATCAACGTCATCGGCGAGCCGATCGACGAGGCCGGCCCGGTCCCGAACGAGGGCTTCCGCCCGATCCACGCCGAGGCGCCGAGCTACGCCGACCAGTCGACCGAGGCGCAGATCCTCGTCACCGGCATCAAGGTCATCGACCTGCTCGCCCCCTACGCCCGCGGCGGCAAGATCGGCCTGTTCGGCGGCGCCGGCGTCGGCAAGACCGTGCTGATCCAGGAGCTGATCAACAACGTCGCCAAGGCCCACGGCGGCTACTCGGTGTTCGCCGGCGTCGGCGAGCGCACCCGCGAGGGCAACGACCTCTATCACGAGATGATCGAGTCGGGCGTCAACAAGGACCCGCACGAGCACGGCGGCTCGACCGAGGGCTCGAAGTGCGCCCTCGTGTTCGGCCAGATGAACGAGCCGCCCGGCGCCCGCGCCCGCGTCGGCCTCACCGGGCTCACCATCGCGGAGCACTTCCGCGACCAGGGCCAGGACGTGCTGTTCTTCGTCGACAACATCTTCCGCTTCACGCAGGCGGGCTCCGAGGTGTCGGCGCTGCTCGGCCGCATCCCCTCCGCGGTGGGCTACCAGCCGACCTTGTCGACCGACATGGGCCAGCTGCAGGAGCGCATCACCACGACGACCAAGGGCTCGATCACGTCCGTGCAGGCGATCTACGTGCCCGCCGACGACCTGACCGACCCGGCGCCGGCCACCTCCTTCGCCCACCTCGACGCGACGACCGTGCTCAACCGCGCGATCTCCGAGAAGGGCATCTACCCGGCGGTGGACCCGCTCGACTCGACCTCGCGCATGCTCGACCCGCGCATCGTCGGCGAGGAGCACTACCAGGTCGCCCGCCAGGTCCAGCAGGTGCTCCAGCGCTACAAGTCGCTGCAGGACATCATCGCGATCCTGGGCATGGACGAGCTCTCGGAAGAGGACAAGATGACGGTGGCGCGCGCCCGCAAGATCGAGCGCTTCCTGTCGCAGCCGTTCTTCGTGGCCGAGGTGTTCACCGGCTCGCCGGGCCAGCTCGTCTCGCTCGAGGACACGATCAAGGGCTTCAAGGGCCTCGTCGAGGGCCAGTACGACCACCTGCCGGAGGCCGCCTTCTACATGGTCGGCTCCATCGACATGGCGGTCGAGAAGGCCGAGCGCCTCGCCCAGGCCGCCTGATCGGCCCGCACGATCATCACGGGCGCGCCCGATCGTCGAGATCGAGCCCGGCGCGCCCGGCACCCATTCCGACGAGGGTCCCATGGCCAGCTTCCCCTTCGAGCTCGTCTCTCCGGAGCGCATCATCTTCTCGGGCGAGGTCGAGACGGTGGTGATCCCCGCCTCCGAGGGCGAGATGACGCTGCTCGCCGACCACGCCCCGATGATGACCTCGCTCAAGACGGGCTTCCTCGTCGTCGGCTCCGGCAAGGGCGAGGAGCGCATCCTGGTCCAGGGCGGCTTCGTCGACGTCGGCCCCAAGGGCGCGACCGTGCTGGCCGAGCGCGCCATGCCGGTCTCCGAGGTCACCGGCGACATCCTCGCCCGTGAGATCTCCCGCGCCGAGACCGAGCACGAGACGGTCGAGGACCCGGTGCTCAAGGCCGAGGCCGCCGACACGGTCGCGCAGCTGCGCGAGGCGAAGGCCCGGCTCGGGCTCTGAGGCCGCGATCGACGCGTCCGGACACGACGACGGAAGGCCGCCGCGAGGCGGCCTTCTCGCTTTCGGGGAGCGCCGGCGGCCATGCACCCGCATCGCCGCGAACGCCGCGCCGCCGCCCGATTTCGCTTGCGCGCCGCGGCGCGCGGCATAGACATGTGCTCACCAGGAAGGAGGCCGGCATGGCGGCATCGCAGCCCACGCCACTGACCAGCCCGGCGCGCCTGTGGCGCGACGCCCGGCTCGCCACCTTCGCCCCCGGCCTGCCGGGGATCGGCGCGGTGGAGGCCGGCGCGATCCTCGCCCGCGACGGCCGCATCGTCTGGGCCGGCCCGGAGCGCGACCTGCCGGCCGAGGCGGCGCGCGGGGCCGAGTCCGTCTCCTGCGACGGACGCTGGATCACGCCGGGCCTCGTCGACTGCCACACCCACATCGTCCACGGCGGGGACCGCGCCCGCGAGTTCGAGATGCGCCTCGAGGGCGCGCGCTACGAGGACATCGCGCGGGCCGGGGGCGGCATCCTCTCCACCGTGCGCGCCACCCGCGCGCTCGACGTCGACGGGCTCGTCGCCGCCGCGCTGCCGCGGCTCGATGCCTTCCTCGCCGAGGGCGTGACGACGATCGAGGTGAAGTCCGGCTACGGGCTCGACGTGGAGACCGAGATCGCCATGCTCGACGCCGCCCGCCGGCTGGGAGCGGCGCGGCGCGTGCGGGTCGTCACCTCGTGGCTCGCGGCGCACGCGGTGCCGCCGGAGTTCGCCGGCCGGTCGGGCGACTACATCGATGCCGTCGTCCTGCCGGGCCTCGCGCAGGCGCATGCGCGCGGGCTCGTCGATGCGGTCGACGGCTTCTGCGAGGGAATCGCCTTCTCGCCCGCCGAGATCGCCCGCGTGCTCGACGCCGCGGTCGCCATGGGCCTCCCGGTGAAGCTCCACGCCGAGCAGCTCTCGAATCTCGGCGGCGCGGCGCTCGCCGCGTCCCGGGGCGCTCTGTCGGCGGACCACCTGGAATATCTCGACGAGGCCGGCGTCGCCGCGATGGCGCGGGCCGGCACGGTGGCGGTGCTCCTGCCCGGCGCCTATTACACGCTGCGTGAGACGCAGGAACCGCCGGTGGCGGCGCTGCGCGCCGCCGGCGTCGGAATCGCGCTCGCGAGCGACTGCAATCCCGGCTCCTCGCCGCTGACCTCGCTGCTGCTCGCCATGAACATGGGCGCCACCCTCTTCCGCCTCACCCCGAGCGAGTGCCTCGCCGGCACGACCCGCGAGGCCGCGCGCGCGCTCGGGCTCCTCGCCGAGATCGGCACGCTGGAGCCGGGCAAGGCGGCGGATCTCGCGATCTGGGACGTCGAGACGCCGGCCGAGCTCGTCTACCGCATCGGCTTCAACCCGCTGCACGCCCGCGTGGTCGCGGGCGAGGAGGTGCGCCCGTGAGCCCCGACCTCATCGTGCTCGAGCCCGGGCGCGTGCCGCTCGCGACGCTCGAGCGGATCTACCGCACGGGTACGCCCGCGCGGCTCGCGCCCGCCTGCGACGCGGGGATCGCGCGCTCCGCCGCACGGATCGCCGAGATCGCGGCGGGGGACGCGCCGGTCTACGGCGTGAACACCGGCTTCGGTAAGCTCGCCTCGATCCGCATCCCGGCGCGCGACGTGGCGACGCTCCAGGAGAACCTGATCCGCTCCCACGCCTGCGGCTTCGGTGCGCCGCTGCCGGCTGCCGTGGTGCGGCTGGTCATGGCCTTGAAGCTGATCTCGCTCGGGCGCGGCGCCTCGGGGGTGCGCCTCGAGATCGTGCGGCTGATCGAGGGCATGCTCGCCCGCGACGTCCTGCCGGTGATCCCCGAGAAGGGCTCGGTCGGCGCGTCGGGCGACCTCGCGCCGCTCGCGCACATGACGGCGGTGATGATCGGCGAGGGCGAGGCCGTGGTCGGCGGGGAGACGCTGCCCGGCGCCGCGGCGCTCGCGCGGGCTGGGCTCGCACCGGTGCGGCTCGCGGCGAAGGAGGGGCTCGCGCTGATCAACGGCACGCAGGTCTCCACGGCGCTCGCGCTCGCGGGCCTGTTCGAGGCGCACCGCGCCCTGCAGGCGGCGATCGTGACCGGCGCGCTCTCCACCGATGCGGCGATGGGCTCGCCGGCGCCGTTCCGCGCCGAGATCCATACGCTGCGCGGCCATCGCGGGCAGATCGATGTGGGCGCCGCGCTGCGGGCGCTGCTGGAGGGCTCGGGCATCCGCGAGGCGCACCGCGAGGGCGACGAGCGGGTGCAGGACCCCTATTGCATCCGCTGCCAGCCGCAGGTCGCGGGCGCCTGCCTCGACCTGCTGCGCCAGGCCGCGGGCACGCTGGAGGTGGAAGCGAACGCGGTGACCGACAACCCGCTCGTCCTGTCCGACGACAGCGTCGTCTCGGGCGGCAACTTCCACGCCGAGCCGGTGGCCTTCGCCGCCGACCAGATCGCGCTGGCGGTGGCCGAGATCGGCTCGGTGACGCAGCGGCGCATCGCGCTCCTCGTCGACCCGGCCCTCTCCTTCGGGCTCCCCGCCTTCCTGGCGAAGAGCCCCGGGCTGAACTCCGGGCTGATGATCGCCGAGGTGACCTCGGCGGCGCTGATGTCCGAGAACAAGCAGATGGCGCATCCCGCGTCCGTGGACTCGACACCGACCTCCGCGAACCAGGAGGACCACGTCTCCATGGCCTGCCACGGCGCGCGCCGCCTGCTCGCCATGACGGAGAACCTCTTCGGCATCGTCGGTATCGAGGCGCTGACCGCCGCGCAGGGCGTGGAGCTGCGGGCGCCGCTGGAGACGAGCCCGGCCTTGCTGCCGGCGCTCGCCGCCATCCGGGCGGTCTCGCCGCCGCTCGAGGTCGACCGGACGCTCGCCCCGGACATCGCCGCCGCCCGCGATCTCGTCGCGACGGGCGCGCTCGCCGCAGCGGCGCCGCAGGGCGTGCTGCCGGAGCTTTGAGACGGCGCTCCCGCCCCCGGCTCGAGACGTCCCCTTTCGGCTCCGATCCACCTCCCCCGACGGGGGAGGAGCGAGGATCCGCCACCCGCTCCCGCCCCGTCGGGGCGGGGACGATCCGCGAAGCGGATCCGGGGCGGGGTCCCGCGGCGCGACGTCGGCGGTGACAGCGGCTCCATCGAAGCGCCGGCCGGCGCAATCCCCCAGCTCGCCGCCTATTCCTCCGACGGCGCGGGCGCCGCGCCGCCGGCGAGGATGCCGCCGTCGAGGACGAGCTCGGCGCCGGTCATGTAGGTCGCCTCGTCGGAGGCGAGCATGACCGCGAGCGCCGCGACCTCCTCGGGGCGGCCGAAGCGCTTCATCGGGCAATCCGCCAGCGCCGCCGCCTCGCGGGCGGCGCGCTCGGGACCGGAGCCGAGCACGACCTCCCACATCGGGGTCATGATCGCGGCGGGGCAGATGGCGTTGCAGCGGATGGCGAGCCCCTGCGCCGCACAGTAGAGCGCCACGCTCTTCGTGTGGTTGCGTACCGCGGCCTTGGCGGAGGCGTAGGCGGCGGCCCCCGGCACGCCGACCATGCCGGAGCGCGAGGCGATGTTGACGATCGAGCCCGTTCCCGCCGGGCGCATGGCGCGGATCGCGTGCTTGCAGCCGAGGAACACGCCGTCGAGATCGACCGCGTGCACCGCCCGCCAGTCCACCAGCGACGCGTGCTCGGGGTCGTGCGGCACCATGCCGTTCTCGAAGCCGGTGATTCCGGCGTTGTTGACGAGCACGTCGAGCTTGCCGCGCGCGGCGACGAGGTTGTCGACCGCCGCGACCCAGTCCGCCTCCTCGCGCACGTCGAGCTTCGTGTGCGCGGCGCACGGCCCGAGCTGCTCGGCCTGCGCCGCGGCGCCCGCCTCGTCGAGGTCCGTGACCAGCACGAAGGCGCCCTGGGTCGCGAAGGCCCTGGCGATCGCCGCGCCGATCCCCCGCGCGGCGCCGGTGACGAGGGCGACCTTGCCGTTGAGACGATGCATGGACGGGCTCCTTCGGTGTCGGATCTCGGGGGGGTGCGCGCGTGGTCCGCGCTCATACGCGCTCCGCGCGCGCCGGTCGAGGCGGGAGCGTTGCGGGACGGGGGAGGCTGGCATGCGCGGGGGCGCGCCGCGACGCGACGCGGCGGCTCACAACGCGAGCCCCGCGTCCCAGTACGGCGTCGGCCCGTAGAGCCTCTCCAGGAAGTCGATGAACGCCCGCGTCTTCTGCTCGAGGTGGCGCCGGCTCGGGTAGACGGCGTGGATGGCGACGCGGGCGGAGGAGCGGAAGGCGGGAAGCACGCGCACCAGGGCGCCGGACTTCAGCTCCGGCCCGACGTCCCAGGTCGAGCGCAGCGCGATCCCCGCGCCCGAGAGCACCGCCTCGCGCACGACCTCGCTCGAGTTGGTGCGCAGCGGCGAGGATATCCGCACCGTGCGCGGCCCGTCCGGCCCGTCGAGGCGCCATTCCGGCGTGCCGTGGACGAGGAGCGTGTGGCGCGAGAGCGCGTCGAGATCGGCGGGCGTGCCGCGCGCGGCGAGATAGCCGGGCGTCGCCACCAGCACCCGGTGGCTCGGCGCGAGCTTCTTGGCGACGAGGCTCGAGTCCGAGAGGTCCGCGATCCGGATGGCGAGGTCGAGCCCGTCGGCGACGACGTCGACGAAGGCGTCGGAGAGCGCGAGGTCGACGGTCACCTGCGGGTAGGCGGCGAGGAAGCGCACGAGATGCGGCGCGACGTGCATGCGCCCGAACGAGGTCGGCGCGGAGACCCGCAGGAGGCCCCGCGGCTCGGCCGCGCCGGACATCGCCCACGCCTCCGCCTCCTCGACGGAGGCGAGGATCGCCACGACCCGCTCGTGGAAGCCGCGTCCCGCCTCGGTGAGCGCGAGGCTGCGCGTGGTACGCTGCAGGAGCCGGACGCCGAGCCGCTCCTCGAGCCGGCGCATGCGCTTCGAGATCACCGCCGGCGAGAGCCCGAGCTCGCGCCCGGCGGCCGACATGGAGCGCGCGGCGACGATGTGCGCGAAGACGTCGAGATCACCCAGGCGGTCCATTGTCGGTTCCGATTATGTCACAGGGGGAAACAATCTAGCGCAGGCGACGCCTCTGTTAAGCGCGAAGCGTTCGGCCTATGTTGCGCTTGGTCCCCGCGACCCCGGAACCCGTCCGAACGAGACGGGACGAACGAACCGCACGACGAGGAGGACGCCGATGTCGATCGCCTTCCCGACCCCCGATGCCGGCATCCTGGCGCGGCGCGACGCGATCCTCGCCGGGCTCGCTCCCCTCGTCGCGCCGGACGCGCTGATCGTCACCGAGGACGAGCGCCGCGCCTTCGAGACCGACGCGCTCACCGCCTACCGCCGCCTGCCGCTCGCCGTCGTGCTGCCCTCCTCCACCGAGGAGGTGGCCGCCGTGATGCGCTTCTGCAGCGAGAACGGGGTGAAGGTGGTCGCCCGCGGCGCCGGCACCTCGCTCGCCGGCGGAGCGATCCCGCAGGAGGACGCGATCGTGATCGGCGTCTCGAAGCTCGCGCGCGTGCTCGAGACGGATTTCGCGAACCGCACGATGCGGGTGCAGGCCGGCATCACCAACCTCGCCATCTCGCAGGCGGTCGCCCACGAGGGCTTCTTCTACGCCCCCGACCCCTCGAGCCAGCTCGCCTGCACCATCGCCGGCAACGTCGCCATGAACTCGGGCGGGGCGCATTGCCTGAAGTACGGCGTCACCACCAACAACCTGCTCGGCCTCACGGTGGTGCTCGTCGACGGGACGGTGGTGGAGATCGGCGGCGACATGCTCGACGCGCCGGGCTACGATTTCCTCGGCCTGATGACGGGATCGGAGGGCCAGCTCGGCATCGTGACGGAGGCCACCGTGCGGATCCTGCGCGCCGCGGAGGGCGCGCGCCCGGCCCTGATGGGCTTCGAATCGGTGGAGGAATGCGGCGCCTGCGTCGCGGCGATCATCGGCGCGGGCATCATTCCCGTCGCGCTCGAGTACATGGACAAGCCCGCGATCGAGATCTGCGAGGCCTTCGCGCACGCGGGCTACCCGCTCGATGTCGAGGCCATGCTGATCATCGAGGTCGAGGGCTCCGAGGAGGAGATCGAGGACGCCTTCGCGCGCATCGTCGCGATCGCCGAGCCGTTCAACCCGCGGGCGCTCAAGGTGGCGCAGACCGAGGCCGAGGCCGCGGCGATCTGGAAGGGCCGCAAGTCCGCCTTCGGCGCCACGGGCCGCGTCGCCGACTACATCTGCATGGACGGCACCATTCCCACCGGGCAGCTGCCGGTGGCGCTCCGCCGCATCGACGAGATCGTCAAGGGCTACGGGCTCGGGGTGGCCAACGTCTTCCACGCCGGCGACGGCAACCTGCATCCGCTGGTGATGTTCGACACCAACAAGCCGGGGGAGATGGAGAAGGCGGAGGCCGCCGGCGAGGACATCCTGCGCCTGTGCGTCGAGCTCGGCGGCTGCCTCACCGGCGAGCACGGGGTCGGCATCGAGAAGCGTGACCTGATGACGACGCAGTACAACCGCGAGGATCTCGCCCAGCAGCTGCGGGTGCGCGGCGTATTCGACCCGCTCTGGCTGCTCAACCCCGCCAAGGTCTTCCCCCTCGAGGGCCGCGAGCTCGACGAGACCCCCACGAACGGGCGGGAGGCGGCGTGACCATCCATTCCCCCGCGAGCGAGGACGAGGTCCGCGCCCTCGTCTGCGACGCCGCCGGCCGCGCGGTGCCGCTCGCCGTCGCCGGCGGCGCGACGAAGCACGGCGTCGGCCGCCCGGCGCAGACGCAGGAGACCCTCTCCACCCGCGGCCTCTCCGGCGTGACGCTCTACGAGCCGGCCGAGCTCGTCATCGGCGCGCGCGCCGGCACGCCGCTCGCCGAGGTCGAGGCGACGCTCGCCGAGAAGGGCCAGCGCCTCGCCTTCGAGCCCGCCGATTGGCGCGCCCTGCTCGGAACCGAGGGCGAGCCGACGATCGGCGCGGTGGCGGCGGCCAACGTGTCGGGCCCGCGGCGCATCATGGTCGGCGCGGCGCGGGACGCGCTGATCGGCGTGCGCTTCGTCAACGGCCGCGGCGAGGCGGTGAAGAACGGCGGGCGGGTGATGAAGAACGTCACCGGGCTCGACCTGGTGAAGACGCTCGCGGGCTCCTGGGGCACGCTCGCGATCCTCACCGAGGTGACGTTCAAGGTCCTGCCGATCCCGCAGCGGACGGCGACGCTGGTCTATTCCGGCCTCGACGACACGCGCGCGGTGACGGCTCTCTGCGCCGCGCTCGGCTCGCCCTTCGAGGTGACGGGCGCCGCGCACGTGCCCGGCGACGGCGGCGGGGCGGGGACGCTGATCCGCATCGAGGGCTTCGAGGCGTCCGTGCGATACCGGCTCGGCGAATTGAAGAGCCTGCTCGCGGAGTACGGCGAGCCGGGGCTGGTCGAGGACGCCGACGGCGAGGCGCTGTGGCGCGGCGTGCGGGACGTGGCGCCGCTGGTCACGCCGCCCGAGCGCGCGGTGTGGAAGATCTCGACGGCGCCCTCGCGCGGCCCGGCGCTGGCCGCCGCGATCGGGGCGCAGACCGAGGCACGCTGGCTCTACGACTGGGGCGGCGGGCTCGTCTGGCTCGCCGCCGCGGCCGACGAGGCGGCGACGCGCATCGTGCGCGAGGCGACGCGCGCCCACCGCGGCCACGCCACGCTGGTGCGGGCGCCGGCGGACCTGCGCGCCGCCGTCGACGTGTTCGAGCCGCTGCCCGAGGCGATGATGCGCCTGACCAAGGGGCTGAAGGCCAGCTTCGACCCGAAGGGCATCTTCGAGCCGGGGCGGATGTACGCGGGGGTCTGATCTCCTTCCCTGTAGGGGAAGGTGGTCGGCGCCGAAGGCGACGAGACGGATGGGGCACGCCGGAAGGCGTGTTCCGCGAAGCGGAAACGAAGGCGGCGTCGTGGGCCGACGCACCCCACCCCTGGCCGCCTTCGGCGGCATTCCCCTCCCCTACAGGGAGGGATAGAGAGCGGCTCGAGGGCAGGCGTATGCAGACCAACTTCACCGAAGAGCAGCTCCGCGATCCCGCGACGCGCGAGTCCGAGAAGATCCTGCGCACCTGCGTGCATTGCGGGTTCTGCACCGCGACCTGCCCGACCTATCTCCTGCTCGGCGACGAGCTCGACAGCCCGCGCGGGCGCATCTACCTGATGAAGGACATGCTGGAGAACGGCAAGCCGGCCAATGCGGAGGTGGTGAAGCACATCGACCGCTGCCTGTCCTGCCTCTCCTGCATGACGACCTGCCCGTCGGGCGTGCACTACATGCACCTCGTCGACCATGCGCGGGCATACATCGAGCAGACCTACCGGCGGCCGTGGCACGATCGCCTGCTGCGCTCGGTGCTGGCCGCGATCCTGCCCTACCCGAACCGCTTCCGGCTGGCGCTCGTCGGCGCGAAGCTCGGCGCGCCGTTCAGGTCCGTGGCACGGGCCGTGCCGAAGCTCGGGCCGCGGCTCGCCGGCATGCTGGAGCTGGCGCCCGAGCGCCTCCCGACGCGCTCGGCGATCGACGGGCCGCAGGTCTTCCCGGCGCAGGGCGAGCGGCGCGGACGCGTGGCGTTGCTGCAGGGCTGCGCCCAGCGCGTGCTCGACCCCGGCATCAACGAGGCGACGATCCGGCTGCTCACGAGGAACGGCATCGAGGTGGTGCAGGCGAAGGGCGAGGGCTGCTGCGGCGCGCTCGTCCACCACATGGGCCGCGAGCACGAGGGCCACGGGTTCGCGAAGCGCGCCATCGACGTCTGGACCCGCGAGATCGAGGGCGAGGGGCTCGATGCGATCGTGATCACGGCGTCGGGCTGCGGCACCACGATCAAGGATTACGGCTTCATGCTGCGCGACGACGCCGCCTATGCCGAGAAGGCGAAGCGCGTCTCGGAGCTGGCCAAGGACGTGACGGAATACGTCACCGCGCTGAAGGTCGTCGCGCCGGCGCGGGACGTGTCCGGCCTCGTCGTGGCCTACCATTCCGCCTGCTCGATGCAGCACGGCCAGCAGATCCGCATCCAGCCGAAGACCCTCCTGAAGAAGGCGGGCTTCACCGTGAAGGACGTGCCGGAGGGCCATATCTGCTGCGGCTCGGCCGGCACCTACAACCTGCTCCAGCCCGAGATCGCCGGCCAGCTGCGCGCCCGCAAGGTGGCCAACATCGAGAAGACGAAGCCCGACCTGATCGCCACCGGCAACATCGGCTGCATGACCCAGATCGGCAAGGGCACGGACATCCCCATCGTCCACACCGCCGAGCTGCTCGACTGGGTCGGCGGCGGGCCGCTGCCGCGGGCGCTGGAGGAGGCCGGCTGGGCGGACCGGCCGCTCGCCGATGCGGCGCGGGAGGCCGCGGAGTAGCGCGGGAACGGGGCGTTAACCGCGTCCCTTAAGCGCCGATTCAGCCTGATTCGACGAAGCCCGGGCGAACCCGCCGCGGCGCCCGCGAGACTCACCGCGCGGCAATCTCGCTGCCCGCATCGTCCCCTCGCCATCGAGCGAGGGGAGGGACGCGATGCGGGCGGGATGCGGACGGCGCGGGTGGAGGGGGCGCCTCGCGCGGCTCGCGACCGCGCTCGTCCTGCCGGCGCTCGTCCTGCCGGCGATCGCGGCGACGGCGCCCGCGGCCGCCGCGCCGGATGCCGAGCCCGCGCCGATCGTCACCGCCGAGCTCGGGGGCGGCTTCATCGAGTTCCTGTTCGGCCGCGGCGGAGCCTTGCGGCCCGAGCCGGAGCCCCGGCGCACGGCGCCGGCAGCCCCGTCGGGCCCCGCAGCACCGCCGGCCGGTCCCTCGGGCGGTCTCGCCGGGCCCGCCGCGCCCGGCGTCGGGACCACGTTCTGCGTGCGCACCTGCGACGGCTACGCCTTCCCGCTCGGGACGCTGCGCGGGCGCGGCGATGCGGACCTGCACCGGCGCGCCTGCGCCGCCGCCTGCCCGGGCACGCCGACGGCACTCTTCGTCGGCTCCCGCGCCGGCGGCTTCGCGAGCGCCCGTGCGCTCGACGGCGGCACGCCCTACACCGCGCTCGCCACCGCCTTCCTGCATCGCCGCGAGCGCGTGCCCGGCTGCGACTGCGCCACGGTCTCCGAGCCCGCCGGGCGCTGGGCGCAGGGCGACGCCACGCTGCGGCGGGGCGACGTCGTCGTCACCGCCGAGGGGGCGCTCGTCTTCGACGGCAGCGGCCTCGTCGACTTCCGAGACGGCCGCGCGGCCGGCCCGGCGCTGCGGCGCAAGATCGACGACCGGCTCGGCCTCACCGCCCGCGAGGAGCGCCGCGCCGCCTGGCTGCGGTCGCGCCCGGCCGCGGCGCCCGTCGCGCGGGTCCCGGGCCCCTCGGCCGAGGCTGTGCCTCGTCCGGCGCCGTCGTCGCCGCCCCTGCCGCCGCCGCGGCCGCACGAGCCGATGCGCGTCGCCGCGGGACCGTCGCCCGACGAGGCGGAGTGAGCGGCCGCGCCGCGTGCGTTCAGTTGAACACGGCCTCGTAGACGCGCTTGCCGTTGAGCTTCTCGATGTCCTCCATCGCGGGCACCACGGGCGTGATGAACACGCCCTCCATCAGCCCCTTCTTCGGGTGGCGGATGTTGTACATCTGGTTGTCGAGGATCGGCGTCGGCGACGTCACGAACAGGATGGCGAAGGCGCGCCTTCGCGCCGGCAGGCTCGGGTAGGGCGACAGGCGCGCGCCGATCAGCTCCATCTCCACACGTCCGCCGGTGCCCTCGAGCACGAACGTCTTGCCGATCTCGTCCTTGAAGTCCTCGTAGGTCAGCTGATCGAGCATGCCCGCCTCCCGTTGCGCCGAGCCCCTCCCCGCGCAAAGCAGGGATAGCCCGAGTCGCCCGTCGGCGAAACCTCCGGTCAGCCGTTCCGCCGCCGGTTTCGGCCCATCGGCGGCTGCCGCGCGCGGGTTGTCCTCAGCTTTCGACCGCCTGCGGCGCGTCCGCGCGCTGCAGGCGTTCCAGCCGCGCGTAGGCCCCCCCGTGCGCCACCAGCTCGGCGTGGGTGCCGCGCTCGACGATGCGCCCGGCCTCCATCACGACGATCTCGTCGGCCTCGCGGACCGTGGAGAGGCGGTGGGCCACCACGAGCGTCGTGCGCCCCGCCATCAGCCGCGCGAGCGCGTCCTGCACGAGCCGCTCGGACTGCGAGTCGAGCGCGGAGGTCGGCTCGTCGAGGAGCAGGATCGGCGCGTCCTTCAGGAAGGCGCGCGCGAGGGCGACGCGCTGGCGCTCGCCGCCGGAGAGGCGCCCGCCCGCGGGGCCGACGCGGGTCTCCCAGCCGTCGGGCAGCGCGCGGATGAAGTCGTGCGCGGCCGCCGCCTCCGCCGCGGCCACGATCTCCGCCTCGCCGGCGCCCGGCCGGCCGAAGGCGATGTTGGCGCGGATCGTGTCGTCGAAGAGCACCGCGTCCTGCGAGACGACCGAGATCGCGTCGCGCAGGCTCGCGAGCGTGACGCCGCGCACGTCCTGCCCGTCGACGAGGACGGCACCCTCGGTCGGGTCGTAGAGCCGCGGCACGAGGGCCACCAGCGTCGACTTGCCGGACCCCGAGCGTCCGACGAGCGCGGTGACGCCGCCACCGCGCACGGTGAGGTCGATCTCCTCGAGCGCCGGTGCGTCCGGGCGGTAGCGGAAGCGCACGCGCTCGAACCGCACCGCGCCGGCGCCGACGACGAGCGGCACGGCCCCGGGCGCGTCCGCGATGCGGGGCGTCTCGTCGAGGAGCGCCCAGTGCCGGTGCAGCGCGGCGATCGCCTCCTGCACGATGGCGTTGAGGTTGCCCAGCGCCCGGATCGGCTGGGCCGCCATCAGCAGCGCCGTGACGAAGCCGGTGAAGTCGCCGATCGTCGTCTCGCCGCGCCCGATGCGCACGCCGATGAGCAGCAGCACGGCGGCCACCGCCGCGCCGCCGGCGATCTCGAGCAGGGGGTCGAGGCGCGCGCGCTGCGTCGCGGCCTTGATCTTGAGGTCGCGCACCCGGTCGAAGGCGCCGCGCGCCCGGCCCTCGAGCCAGCGCTCCATCCGGTAGGTCTTGGCGACGCGCACGCCCGCCAGGCTCTCGGTGACGAGCCCGGCCATGTCGCCGATCTCCTCCTGCGTCGCCGTCGAGACTCGCCGCAGCCGCTTGCCGATGCGCGCGATCGGCGGGGCGACGAAGGGGGCGACGAGGGCGGCGATGAGCGTCATCCACGGGTCGATGACGAGCATCGCCACGACGAGAGCGAGGATCGTCGCGACGTCGCGGAAAAACACGGTGAAGATCCGCACCATCGCCTCGCGGATGTAGGTGAAATCCGTGGTGAAGCGCTGGGTCAGCGAAGCCGGGCTCTCGGTGCCGAGCTGGGCGAGGTCGAGGGAGAGGAGCCGCGCGTACAAGGCCGCCTGCATGTCGGCCTCGATGCGTGCCACCGTGCGCTGGGTCAGCGCCGTCTGGCCGAACAGCGCGAAGCCCTTGATCGAGGTGACGACGATCACGACGACGGGCGCCCAATAGATCAGGTCGAGGTCGCGCCGGTCGAAGGCGTCGAAGGCCTCGCGGATCAGGAGCGGGTAGAGCGCCGTCGCCCCGGCGCCGATCGCGATGAGCCCGAGCACGAGGGCGAGCGTGCGCCGATGCGTCCGCATCCGCTCGCGCCACAGCCGCCGCATGACCGGCCAGGTGTCGCCGGACAGGGGCGGCGGCCTCTTCGTCTTCGTCTCGGGCTTGGTCTGCGTATCGGCCATGATCGTGCGCGCGCCTCCGGGAGGCGCGTCTAGCACGGTTCGCGCGCGGATGGCAGGCGCGGGCCGGCGCGGCGGGGCGCGAGGAGGCGGATCGCCCCGTCGGTCAGACCCCGCGCATGCGCTCGAGCGCCGCATCCAGCGTGGCGTCCCGCTTGGCGAAGCAGAAGCGCACCACGTTCGTCACCTCGCCGCCCGGGTAGAACGCCGAGACCGGGATGGCGGCCACGCCGTGATCGCTCACGAGCCGGCGGCAGAAGCCGACGTCGTCGTCGTCGCGCCCGGCGAGGTCGACATTGACGAAGTACGTGCCGGCTGCGGGGATCACCCGGAAGCCGAGCTCGGCGAGCCCCGCGCAGAAGCGGTCGCGGGAGCGCTGGAGGTCGGCGCGCATGCCCTCGAACCAGGCATCGTCCTTGCCGAGCCCGTAGGCGACGGCGGACTGGAGGGCGGGCGGCGTCGTGAAGGTGAGGAACTGGTGCGCCTTGGCGAGCGCCCCGAGCAGCGCCGGCGCCGCGCAGACGAAGCCGACCTTCCAGCCGGTGAGATTGAAGATCTTGCCGGCCGAGCCGATCTTCACCGTGCGCTCGCGCATGCCCGGCTCGGCGATCAGCGGCCGGTGGCGCGCGCCGTCGAAGACGACGTGCTCCCAGACCTCGTCGCAGATCGCGACGACGTCGTTCTCGACGCAGACGCGGGCGAGGAGCGCGCGATCCGCGTCCGAGAAGATCGTCGCCGTCGGGTTCAGCGGGTTGCAGAACAGGACGGCCTTGGTGCGCGGCGAGATCGCCGCGCGCAAGGCCGCCTCGTCGAGGCCGAAGCGCGGCGGCTGGAGCGTCACGACGCGCGGCACACCGCCGGCGCGGCGCACGAGCGGCAGGTAGGCGTCGTACATCGGCGCGAACAGGACGACCTCGTCCCCGGGCTCGACGAGCGCCATCAGCGCGCCGGCGATCGCCTCGGTGGCGCCCGACGTCACCATCACCTCGCGCTCGGGGTCGAGGTCGAGCCCCTGCCAGCGCGCGTAGTGGGTGGCGATCGCCGTGCGCAGCTCCGGCAGGCCGAGCATGGGCGGGTACTGGTTCCAGCCCTCGACGACGGCCTTGGCCGCCGCCTCGCGCACGTCCGCGGGACCGGGATCGTCCGGGAAGCCCTGGCCGAGGTTCACCGCCCCCGTCTCGCGGGCGCGCCGGGACATCTCCTCGAAGATCGTGGTCGGCAGGCCGGCATAGACGGCGTTGAGCGGCTTCATCGCGGGGCGGCTCCGGAGGGGGGCGGGCCCGCCCCCTTAGCACGGCGCCCCGCCCCGCCGGAAGCGCGGGCGCGCCCGGTTCCGGCGCCGGGCCCGACGCCTCAGCGCCGGCGCGCCTCCAGTCGGCGCTGCGCCGCCGCCTCGGCCGAGCGCTTCTGCGAGGCCTCGCGGGCCTTGAGGAACTGGACGACGCGCTGGGCGGTCTGCGGACGCAGCTGCTCGAAGGCGTCGCGCGCACGCTTGCGCAGGTGCGGCGCGAGCCCGCCTTCCGGATCGCGCAGGACGAGGAGCGGCTCGAGCGTGGCGAAGGCCCAGCCCTGGGCGCGGGCGACGACGACGAGGAGCTCCGAATCGCCGGCCTTGAACAGCCGCTCGGCGGTGGCGAGCGAGAGCTCGGCGGCGAAGGCGATGGCGCAGATCGCCTCGTCGCCCTTGCCGTCGCGGGCGTAGGCGGCGACGTCGCCCTCGGTGATCGGCCGCGTCGCGGCGATGCGCGAGACCACGGCGTAGGCCGTGCCGAGGTCGCGCCCGCCGGGCACGACCGCCGCACGCACGGCGCTCGCGCCGATCTCGACCGCTTCCACGATCGCCGTGCCGCGCGGGGCGTCCTCGGCGAGGCGCCGGCGGGCGGTCTCCTGGGCGATGGCGACGAGCTGGCGGACGTGCTCCTCGGGCAGGTCGATGCGCTCGCCGAGCAGCTCCTGGAGCGGCGTGTCGATGCGGGCGCGATCGACGAGGTCCGACAGCGACCCTTCCGAGAAGCGCGCCCCGGGATTGGCGGCGACCGCGTGCACGACCCGCCTGTCGCCGCGCTTGACGAGCACGTCGGTGACCGGCTCCGACAGGTTCAGCCGGGCGGTGATGGCGAGCATGTGCTCGCGCCCCTTGGCGATCGCGACCGCCACGAGGTCCTCGTCCGAGAGCCGTTCCGAGCGCGCCAGCACGGGGCGGGCGATCTCGATGTCGTCGTGGGCGAGCGAGCGAATCACGCCGCGCGGTGCGTTCGGCGCATCCGCCAGCCGCTCGGCGAGCTCGACACGGGCGCGCGCCTCGATCACCGCCGCGAGCCGGGCGATGACGACGTCGAACAGGTCGACCTGCTCGTCCGACAGGGCGGGCGCGTCGCGCAGGAACAGGTCGGTGACCTGGCGCAGGTGGTCGGTGCGTCGTTCGCGCGACCCGCGCGCGATCGCGTCGTCGACCTCCCGAATCAGTGCGGGCATCGCGTTCATGGCTCCTCGTGCCTCCCTGCGGAGACACTAGGCGGGCCGCTTCACGGGAGCGTTGAATCGATCGCTCGAATTGTCCGGGTCGGTGCGCGAGCGGCCGCTCAGCGCGTGGGATGCGGCGCGGGCGGCTCGCCGCAGCGGCCCAGACCGGCGTTGAGCCCCCGCCTGACCTCGTCCTCGGCGCGGGCGGCGGCGCGCTTGCGGTCGGTCTGAGCGTCGAAGGGAATCGGCGCGCCCCAGCGGATCTCGACGTCGATCGGCCCGCCGGCGACGACGCCCTTCAGGTGGGGCACGAGGTCCATGTCGCCGTACCAGGCGATCTCCGGCCGCTCGCGGCGGTCGAGCGGCAGGCCGTCGCGGCGGACGTAGACGAGGGAGAGGGGCTGGAGGGCGATCGCGTCGAGCCGGTGGTCGGCGAGCGCCAGCCGCGCCGCACCCACGAGCGAGGTGCGAAAGGGCAGGATGCGGCCCCCGTCGCCGGTCGTGCCCTCGGCGAAGAGCACGATCAGCTCGCCGCGGGCGAGGCGCCGCGCGATCGTGGCGTTGACCTCGGCTGTCGCCGCCTTGCGCTCGCGCTCGATGAAGATCGAGCGCTGCAGCCGCGCCAGCGTGCCGAACAGCGGCCAGCCGGCGATCTCGGACTTCGCCACGAAAGAGAGCGGCCTGAGGCTGCCCAGCACCACGATGTCGAGCCAGGAGACGTGGTTGGCGAGGACGAGGGTCGGCGTCTCCTTCGGCGGATGGCCGATCTCGCCGACGCGCACGCCGAGCGCCCACAGCGCGATGCGGTGGAACAGGACGGGGATGCGCCGGGCGATCGCCCAGTGCGCGCGCACGCCGATGGCCTGCGGGCCGATCAGGACGACGAGCGCGAGCACGAGCACGAGGAGGCGCAGCGCCTTGAGGAGACCCGCCATCACGCCCGCCTCAGAGGTCGAGCGCGAGAGTCAGCGCCGCGGCGCGGGTGCCGTCGGGACGCTGGTAGTAGCCCTCTCGGCGTCCGACGCGCGCGAAGCCGAGGCGGGCGTAGAGCGCGCGCGCCGGGGCGTTCGCCTCGTCCACCTCGAGGTGGAGCCGCGCCACGCCCATGCGCCGGAGCGCCTCGAGGTGGCGCTCGAGCAGGCCGCGCGAAAGGCCGCGCCCGCGCACGGCGGGGTCGAGGGCGATCGTGAGGATCTCGGCCTCGTCGACCACGCTTCGGGAGAGCACGAAGCCCTTCGGCCGCGCGGGATCGCCGAGATAGAGGCCGTCGGCGACGACCCCGCGATCGCTGATCAGGCCCTCGATGTCGGTGGGGCTCCAGCCGTGCGCGAAGCTCGCCGCATGGATCGCGGCGCAGGCGGGGGCGTGCGCCGGCAGGAGCGGCGCGACGACGGGGAGCGGCTTCGATGCGGTACGCCAGGGCGGCATCAGCGCCTCGCGATGCGTGCGCCGTCCTGCGGGCGGGCGTCGGGCGCGCGCAGGTAGAGGGGCTTCGGCAGCGCGCCGCCGGGATCGGCGGCGAGCCCGAGCCGCGCGACCCAGGCGATCTCGGGTGCGGGCTCGGCGTCGGCGAGGGTGACGTCGATGCCGCTCTGCATCGCCTCCGCAGCGACGATCGGGCCCCCCGAGCCGCTGATCACGGCGCCCGAGCCGAGATAGCGCACCGCATCGCGCACCGGCATGTGCGCCGGCGCTACGACGGTGCGCCCGCCCGGCGCCACGGCCTGGAAGTAGACGGCGCCGTGGCGTGCGTCGATCGCCGCCGCCAGCAGCCGGCGGTCGGCGGAGGCGACGAGCGGCGCGAGCAGCGCCGACAGCGTCGAGACGCCGACGACCGGCGCCTTCGCCGCGAGCCCGATGGCGCGCGCCGCCGCGATGCCGACGCGCAGGCCGGTGAAGCTGCCCGGCCCGACGGTCACCGCGACCCGGTCGAGGCTCGGGAAGCCGCCGGGCACGCCCGCCATGACCCGCGCGACGAGGGGCAGCAGCGCCTCGGCGTGGCCGCGCTGCATGGGGATCTGCTCGCGCGCGAGCGGCGCGCTCGCGCCCGCGTCGAGGACGCAGGCGGAGCAGGCCTCGAGCGCCGTGTCGATGGCGAGGATACGCAAGGGGGGCCTCGTCGGGACGTCCGTTCTCGGTCGATCGTGCCGAGAGCTTTACGCGATCGCGCAGAATTCCTCGAACGAAAAACGCGGGAGCCGCGGCTTCACCCCTGCGGGATCGCCGTGCCCGAGGTTGACGAGCACGTCCGCCTCGACGGCGCCGCCGGGGAAGAAGGCCCGCGTCACGCCCGGCGCGTCGAAGCCCGTCATCGGGCCGCAATCGAGGCCGAGCGAGCGGGCGGCGAGGATCAGGTAGGCCACCTGCAGCGCCCCGTTGCGGGTGGCGTTGGCGCGGATCTTCGCCTCGGACGAATTGAACCAGGAGGGCGCCTCGGGCTCGTGCGGGAACAGGCGATCGAGCTTCTCGTAGAAGCGCATGTCGTAGCCGACGATCGCCGTCACCGGCGCGGCCATGGTCTTGGCGCGGTTGCCCGCCGAGAGATGCGGCTCGAGCCGGGCCTTGGCCTCGGGGGAGACGACGAAGACGATGCGCGCGGGGCAGCAATTGGCGCTCGTCGGCCCCATCTTCATCAGGTCGGCGAGCGCCCGCAGCGTCGTCTCGGAGACGGGCTCGTCGCGCCAGGCGTTGTGCGTGCGCGCCTCGCGGAAGAGCTGGTCGAGGGCGGCGTCGGAGAGGGGCTTGCTGCGGCTCGGCTCGGTCATCGGCTGTCGCGATCCTCGTTGGCTCCACGAGGCGGACATAGGTTGGCAGATGCGCATTTCGAGGTACGCAACGATAGTTCGCTGGCGCCTGCCGACCGCAATCTCAAATCTGCTGGACTTCCTGCACCTCCGGCACGAAGTGGCGCAGGAGGTTCTGGATGCCGTGCTTGAGCGTCGCGGTGGAGGAGGGGCAGCCGGCGCAGGCGCCCTTCATGGCGAGGTAGACGATGCCGTCGCGATAGCCGCGGAAGGTGATGTCGCCGCCGTCGCCGGCCACCGCCGGGCGCACCCGCGTCTCGATCAGGTCCTTGATCGTGGCAACCGTGTCGGCGTCGCTCTCCTCGAAGAACTCCGCGCCCTCGGCCGCCTCGGCCGGGCCGGCATCGGCCACGACCGGCTGGCCCGACATGAAGTGCTCCATGATCGCGCCGAGGATCGCGGGCTTGAGGTGCTGCCACTCGCCCTCGCCCTTGGTGATCGTCACGAAGTCGTAGCCGAAGAACACGCCGGCGACGCCGGGGATGGCGAACAGGCGCTGCGCCAGCGGCGAGCCCTCGGCGCCCTCGGCGGCGCGCGCGTCGAACGTGCCGCGCTCCATCACCACCCGGCCGGGCAGGAACTTGAGCGTCGCGGGGTTCGGCGTGGCTTCGGTCTGGATGAACATGGCGGTCTCGTCGTGCAGCAAGCGGAGGGCCGGGCGGCTGCCCGCGCCCTGGCTCAGATGTGGTACCGCGCCCGCGCCGATCAAGCGGCGCAGGCGAGGAAGCCCTCGCGGATCTCGTCCGCCTTCAGGCCGCGCCCGATGAAGACGACGCGCGAGCGCCGCTTCTCGTCGGGCTTCCACGCGCCCTGGACGTCTCCGTCGAGGATCATGTGCACGCCCTGGAAGACGAAGCGCTTGGGCTCGTTCGGAAAGGCGACGATGCCCTTGCAGCGCAGGATGCGCGGCCCCTCGACCTGGGTGTAGTTCGAGATCCACGGCATGAACTTGTTCGGGTCGACCTCGCCCTCCAGCGTCACCGAGACGGACTGCATGTCCTCGTCGTGGTGATGGTGGTGGCCCTCCTCCAGGAAGTCGGGCTCGATCTCGAGGATGCGCTCGAGGTCGAAGGCGTTGCGGCCGAGCACGGCGTCGAGCGGCACGGCGCAGCGCTCGGTGCGGTGGAGCTTGGCGTAGGGGTTGATGGCGCGGATGCGGCTCTCGACATCGGCGAGCTGCTCGGGCGAGACGAGGTCGACCTTGTTGAGCAGGATCACGTCGGCGAAGGCCACCTGGTTCTTGGCCTCCGGCGCATCGGCGAGCCGCTCGGAGAGCCACTTGGCGTCGGCGACCGTGACGACCGCGTCGAGGCGGGCGTTGTCGGAGACGTCCTGGTCGACGAAGAAGGTCTGCGCCACGGGCGCCGGGTCGGCCAGCCCCGTCGTCTCGACGATGATCGCGTCGAAGCGGCCCTTGCGCTTCATCAGCCCGTCCATGATCCGGATCAGGTCGCCGCGCACGGTGCAGCAGATGCAGCCGTTGTTCATCTCGAAGACTTCCTCGTCGGCGCCAACGACGAGGTCGTTGTCGATGCCGACCTCGCCGAACTCGTTGACGACGACGGCGTAGCGCTTGCCGTGCTCCTCCGAGAGGATGCGGTTCAAGAGCGTGGTCTTGCCGGCGCCGAGATAGCCGGTGAGGACGGTGACGGGGATCTTGCCTTCGGACGTATCGGACATGCGTTGCGTCTCGCTCTCGCGATCTGCCCCGGCGCCGGGCGCCGGAGCTCCTTCGGATGAGTCGTGCGGCGGCGCCCCGGCTCAGGAGCCGAGCGCCTCGCTCAGGGTCCTTATATTGTGGCGCATCATCTCGATGTAAGTGGGCGCCGGGCCGTCGGCGCCCGAGAGCGCGTCGGAGTAGAGCGTGCCGCCGATCGCGGCGCCGGTCTCGTCGGCGATGCGGCGCATCAGGCGCTCGTCGGTGATGGTCTCGACGAAGACCGCATCGGCCTCGGTCTCGCGGATCTGGGTGATCAGCATGGCCACGTCCCGGGCAGAGGCCTCGGATTCGGTGGAGACGCCCTGCGGCGCCACGAAGGTGAGGCCGTAGGCGCGCTCGAAATAGCCGAAGGCGTCGTGGCTGGTGACGACGGTGCGGCGTGCCTGCGGGATCGACGCCACCGCCGCCTCGATCTCGGCGTCGAGGGCGGCGAGCGCGGCGAGATAGGCCGCGGCATTGGCGGCGTAGGTGTCGGCGCCCTCGGGATCGGCGGCGATCAGCGCGTCGCGGATGTTGCCGACGTACACGATCACGTTCTCGACGTCCTGCCAGGCATGGGGATCGTAGAAGCCGTGGGCGTGGTCCGCATCGGCGTGCTCGTGCGCGTGCTCGTCCTCGTGGGCGTGGTCGTGATCATGATCCTTGTCGTGGTCGTGCCCGTGATCCTCGTCCCCGTGCGCGTGCGGCTCGCCGGTCTCGAGCAGGTCGGCGCCCTCGCTCGCCACCACGACCGTGGCGTTCGTGCCCGAGGAGGCGATCAGGCGGTCGATCCAGCCCTCGAACTCGAGGCCGTTGACGAAGACGAGGCCCGCATCCGCCACCCTCCGCGCATCGGCGGGCGAGGGCGAGTAGACGTGGCCGTCGCCGTCCGGACCGACGAGGGTCGTCAGCGCCACGCGCTCGCCGCCGACCTCGCCGACGAGATCGCCGAGGATCGAGAAGGTCGCGACGACCGGCAGGCGCTCCTGCGCGAGCGCCGGCGCCGCGAGGAGCAGCGCCGCAGCGGCGGTGGAAAGCAATGTTACAACGTTGCACTTAGTGGACATGATGATCCCCTTTTCGAGCTTTCTCGACCACATGAATGCCCTCCGCCGCGGCCGCGTCCTCCCCGAAGGGGAGGAGTCCGCGCAGGGCGCGGACGGTGGGGCCGTTCGATGTCCCTGCGAGCGGCGTCGCCGCCCTCCCCACCCTCCGGCCTGCGGCCTCCGCCCTCCCCTGCAGGGAGGAGGCGGTCGCGCGCCTCACGCCTCCAGATGCCGGCCCGGGAAGGCGAGGCGCAGGAGGCCGCGCTCGGGGCCGACCAGCAGCGAGACGAGGTAGGCGCCGCCCGCCACCAGGATGATCGCCGGCCCCGCCGGCAGCTCCCAATGGTAGGAGAGCAGCAGCCCGACCGCGCCCGAGGCCATGCCGACGGCGGTCGCGACCGCGATCATGCCGGTGACGTCCCGCGCCCAGAAGCGCGCCGACGCGGCGGGCAGCATCATCAGGCCCACCGCGAGGAGCGTGCCGAGCGCCTGGAAGCCGCCCACCAGGTTGGCGACGACCAGCACCAGGAAGGCGAGGTGCACCACCCCGCCCGCCCGGCTCACCGAGCCGAGGAAGACCGGGTCGACGCATTCGAGCACCAGCGGCCGGTACATCAGCGCGAGCGCGCCGAGCGTCACCGTGGCGATGGCGCCGATCAGCAGCAGCGCTCCGTCGTCGAGCGCCAGCACCGTGCCGAAGAGCACGTGCATCAGGTCGACGTTGGAGCCGCGCATGGAGACGATGGTCACGCCCAGTGCGAGCGAGACGAGGTAGAAGGCCGCGAGCGAGGCGTCCTCGCCCAGCCGGGTGAGCCGCGTCACCAGCCCGGACGCCAGCGCCACCGCGACACCGGCGACGAAGCCGCCGAGGGTCAGCGCCGGCAGCCACAGGCCGGACACGAGGAAGCCGATCGCCGCGCCGGGGAGGATCGCGTGCGCCATGGCGTCTCCCGTGAGCGACATCCGCCGCAGCATCAGGAACACGCCGATCGGGCCGGCGGCGAGCGCCAGCGCCAGCGCGCCGACGAGGGCGCGGCGCATGAACTCGAACTCGACGAAGGGGGCGAGGAGCGCCTCGTAGATCATCGTGCGATCACGCCTGTGCGCAGATCGGGGCGCGGTCGTTCGCCGCCTCGACCATGCGCCGCGCCTCGAGCAGGTTCTCGGGGCGCAGCACCACGTCCGTCTCGCCGTGGGCGACCAGCTCGCGGGCGATCAGCATGGTGCGGGGGAAGGTGCCGCGGACCATCTCGATGTCGTGCAGCACGGTGACGACCGTGCGATCCTCGTCGTGCCAGCGGCGCACGAGGCCGAGCAGGTCCGCCGTGGTCTTGGCGTCGATGGCGGTGAAGGGCTCGTCGAGCAGGATCAGCGGCGCGTCCTGCAGGAGGAGGCGCGCGAACAGGGCGCGCTGCATCTGGCCGCCCGAGAGCGTGCCGATGGCGCGGCTCTCGAAGCCCGACAGCCCCACCGCCGCGATCGCCGCCTCGATCCGCGGGCGATCGGCGCGGCCGATGCCGCCGAACAGCCCGCGCGAGCCCCACAGGCCCATGGCCACGAGGTCGTAGATCGAGATCGGGAAGGCGCGATCGAGCTCGGAGGCCTGCGGCAGGTAGGCGATGCGGGTGCGCGCGCCGGTGGAGAGGGTGATGCGGCCCTGCAGCGGCTTGAGCGCGCCGACGACGCCCTTGAGCAGCGTCGACTTGCCGGCGCCGTTGGGCCCGACGATGGCGGTCAGGCTCCCCGGCGCGATCTCGCCGGCGAGGTGATGCACGGCGGGATGCCGGCCGTAGCCGAGCGTCACGTTCTCGAAGCGGATCGCGGTGGCGGCCATGTGCGTCAGGCCCACCCGATCACGGAGAGGATCGCCGCCCACAGCAGGACGAGCGCCACGCCCACGCCGGCGAGCCGCTGCCCGGCCGACAGGCGCAGCAGCGACAGCGTCGGCGCCGCCGCGCGGGGGCGGGGTGCGTGGTTATGGTGGTGATGGTCGTGCGGTCGGGTCATGGCGTGTTCTATTATAACGTTCTGCGGGCGATGGGAAGAGGGCCGATTCGGCGTGCTGCCACCCGTCATCCCGGACGCCGAAGGCGATCCGGGACCCAGAACCACAGGTGCTCGTCGAGCGGCGTGCATACGCCGCGGCGTGAGACGCCCCCATCGGCGCCTCGTGGACGCGCGCGCTCCCGCGCACGCTGAACATCCCCGCGCGGTTCTGGGCCCCGGGCCCGCTTCGCGACCCGGGGTGACAGGGGTTGTCATCCCGGATGCCGAAGGCAGTCCGGGACCCGAAACCACAGGTCCGTCCTGAACGGCGCGCCAGCGCCGCGGCGCGACGTCCCGGACGCGAATGGGAACGTCGCCGAGCCCGCCGGGGCTTCCGGCGGGTATCGGGCGGGCGGCTCCCGTGCTACCGCTCCCGCGATCGACACCGCATTCCAGGAGCCCGGCCATGGCTGCGCAAACCTCCGCCGAAACCCGCGTCTTCCGCTGCCTGTCGGACAATATCGGCGTCCTCGTGCGCGATCCGGCGACGGGCGCCTGCGCCGCGATCGACGTGCCGGATGCCGCCGCCGTGAAGCAGGCGCTGGCCGAGGCGGGCTGGACGCTCACCGACATTCTCGTCACCCACAAGCACGCCGACCACGTGCAGGGCATCCCCGAACTCGTCGCCGCCACCGGCGCGCGCGTCGTGGCGCCGGCGAAGGGACCGGCGATCGAGGGCGTGGCGCAGACGGTGGCGGAGGGCGACACGGTGCGCGTCGGCGATCTCGTCGGCGAGGTCTGGGAGACGCCGGGCCATTGCGAGGACCACGTCACCTTCCATTTCGCCGGAGCAGGGCTGCTCTTCCCCGGCGACGTGCTGTTCCCGATGGGCTGCGGGCGCGTCTTCGGCGAGGGCTACGACGACCTCTGGCGGGCGCTGACGCGCATCGCCGCGCTCCCCGACGACACGGTCGCCCATTGCGGGCACGACTACACCCGCGCCAACGCCCGCTTCGCGCTCGCCGCCGATCCGGACAACGCGGCGCTCCAGGCGCGCGCCCGCGAGGCGGAGGAGAAGGCGCAGGCCGGCGTGCTCTTCGGCTCGACCACGGTGGGCGCGGAGAAGGCGACGAACCCGTTCGTGCGGGCCACCGAGCCGGCGCTCGCCCGCGCCGTGAACCTGGAGGGCCGCCCGGCGAACGAGGTGTTCCGGGCGTTGCGCGAGTGGAAGAACCGGTTCTGACGCAACGCGGGGAGGGGGGCGGCCGCCATGGCGCATGCGATCGACGGGCTCACGGCGGACGAGGTGGTGGCGCGGCTCGGCCTTGCCCCCCACCCGGAGGGCGGCTACTACCGCGAGACCTATCGCGACCCGCGCACCGACGCGTCCGGACGGGCGGTCTCGACGGCGATCTACTACCTGCTCGGGCTCGGCGACACGTCGGAGTGGCACCGGGTCGACGCGGCGGAGGTCTGGCACCACTGTGCCGGTGCGCCGCTGGTGATCACGCTCTCGCCCAACGGCCACGACGCCGAGGCCCGCCATCTCGGGCCGGACATCGCGCGCGGGCAGGCCCCGCAGATCGTCGTGCCAGCCGGCTGGTGGCAGACGGCGACGTCGCTCGGGGCCTGGACGCTGGTGGGCTGCACGGTGGCGCCGGGCTTCGACTTCGCCGGCTTCGAGATGGCGCCGCCCGGCTGGCGGCCGACCCCGCGCGGCTGAGGACCGGGATCCCGGGATCCCGGTAAGGAAGGCTTAACCCTAACGAAAGGTGAAGATTGCGCGCGGGGACACGTTCCGGTTCGGTACGCCCGGTTCCAGACCGAGGAGTGAGCCGTGACCGGATCAGCGCTCGTGCGCGCCCACCGCGCCCGCCTGACCGCGCAGGCGCCGACGCCCGCCGAGGCTTCGCCGCCGCGCGCGGGGCGGCGCGTGCTCCTGGCGCTCGGGCTCGCCGGGGCGATGGTCCTCGCCGGTGCCGGCGTGGTCGCCGGGCCCGACGCCCTCGCCTTCTTCCGGGCGGACCGGGCGGCGGGGAACGGGGTCGCGCTGTTCGGCCGGCCCGACGGGCCGGCGGCGACCGATCTCGCGCGCCGCGCCGCGGTGGTGGCGCCGGCGCGGCTGTCGATCGAGCCACCGGCGCCGCGAACGGCCGCGGCACCCGCTCCGGCGCCCGCCCGCTTCAGCTTCTGCGTGCGCACCTGCGACGGCTACTTCTTCCCCCTCGGCGACCTGCGCACCGCCCGCGACCTCTCGCTCCACGAGGAAGCCTGCGCCGCCGCCTGCCCGGCGGCGCAGACGGCGCTGTTCGCGGCGACCGGCTCGCGCGACATCGCGGACGCCCGCGCGCTCGCCGGCGGCGCGCCCTACACGGACTTGCCTCGGGCCTTCGCCCACCGCGAGACCCGCGTCGCGGGCTGCGGCTGCGCCCAGCCGGAGCGCAGCGCCGCCGAGCGGCTCGCCGCCGGGGACCGCACGCTGCGGCCCGGCGACGTCATCGTCACCGCCGACGGCGCGCGGGTGGTCGGCCGCGACGGCGCGCTGCCGGACGTGGAGGCGCCCGGCGCCGCCCCGCGCGCGCTGCGCACGATGGTCGCCGCCACCCTCGGCCCCCGCCACGCCGCCACCTGGCGCGCCTACGCGGCGAGCCGCCCCGACGCGGCACGCGCCGCACCGACGCGCACGGCCTCGATCCCGAACGTGTCGCTTCCCGTTGCCGAAGCGCGCGCGATCGCGGTCGCGATGCTGCCGCCCCCGCGCCCGCACGGGCTCCACGCGGCGCCGGTCGCGGCGCCCTCGGCCGCACCCGCGGCCGCGCCGGCTCCGGCGGGCTTCGCGATCGTGGCGGGCGTCCTGCCGCCACCGCGGCCTGTTTTCGAGGAGAGCGATCCTGTCGGCGCCATCGCCCGCGTCGCGCCCGTCCGAGCGCCGGCTATGCGACAGGTGGCCCGGGTCGGAGGTTTCACCCAGCTGAACTGAGGCCGATCCTCGGTCTCACCCGCCCGGCGGCAGCCCCAGGCTCGCGGCGATGGAGGCGAGGTGCTCGCGCATCGCGCGCTCGGCCGCTTCGGGGCGCCTGGCGGCGATGGCGTCGACGACGGCGAGGTGCTCGGCGGCGAGCGCCGCGCGGCGCTCCGGCGAGCGGGTGCTCTCGCGCAGGCGCCGCCAGACGGGATCCTCGCGCACGGCCTCGATCGCCTCGAACACGGCGAGGAAGAGGCCGTTGCGCATCGCCTCGGCGATGCGGCGGTGGAAGACCTGGTCCCAGCGCTCGTAGTCCGCGTCCGTCTCGGCGTCGCGGGACCGCTCGGCGAGGCGGCGCAGGCCCTCGACATCGACCGGCGCCGCCCGCAGCGCCGCGTGGCGCGCGAGCACGGGCTCGATCTCGAGGCGCACCTCCATGATCTCGGCGGGGCTGGTGAGCGCCGCGATGCCGGCGAAGCGCCGCGCCTTGGGCGCCGGCGGGGCGGAGACGAAAGTGCCCTGGCCCTGGCGCCGCCAGATCAGGCCCTGCGCCTCCAGCGTGCCGAGCGCGCGGCGCACCGCGCGCCGGCCCACCCCGAGCGCCTCGGCGATGTCGCGCTCGGGCATGACGCGACCGGACGCGACGAAGCTGCCGTCGGCGAGCGCGTCGCGCACGCGCCCGAGGACCGGATCGTCGTCCGGCGCCGGGTTGCGCGCAGCCGCAGGCCGGCCATCGTCCGGGATGTCGTCCACGTTGTCACCCATGACGCTCGCGGCATGTCCCGGCCGCACCAATGTCTATTGGTACGACCAATCGCCCACCCTTGTCGAGCCCGGGCCGGGACGACGCGCGGCGTCCGCTCGGGCAATCGGCGCATATAGAATGAGCAGGCTTCGGCTTGCACGGTAAATGGGCCGTGTCTAAGCTCCCGCTTCCCATCGAGGGGCTCGGCCCCGCGCCCTCGGTGCGTGACAATCGTGATTGGTTCGGCGCCTCGCGGCGCCGCGAAAGGAAGCGTCCCGTGCAGCTGCGCCACGACATGCCCTACGCCTCGCGCCGCTCGCCGGTGCTCGCGAGGAACATGGTCGCGACCTCGCAGCCGCTCGCGGCGCAGGCCGGCCTGCGCATGCTGCTCGCCGGCGGCAATGCCGTGGACGCGGCGCTCGCCACCGCCATCGCGCTGACCGTGCTGGAGCCGACGGGCAACGGCCTCGGGTCGGACGCGTTCGCCATCCTGTGGGACGGCGAGCGGCTGCACGGGCTGAACGCATCGGGCCGCTCCCCCGCCGGCTGGTCGCCGGACCGCTTCCCGAACGGGATGCCCGAGCGCGGCTGGGAGAGCGTCACCGTTCCCGGCGCAGTCTCGGCCTGGGTGGCGCTGTCGCAGCGCTTCGGCAAGCTGCCCTTCGCCGATCTGTTCGCGCCGGCGATCGCCTATGCCTCCGAGGGCTTCCCGGTCTCGCCGGTGATCGCGGCGCTGTGGAAGCGCGCCGAGCGCACGCTCGCCGATCAGCCGGGCTTCGCGGACCACTTCCTGCCCGGCGGCCGTGCGCCGGCGGCGGGCGAGGTCTTCCGCTCGCCGGACATGGCGGCGAGCCTCGCCGCCATCGCGGAGAGCCGGGGCGAGACCTTCTATCGCGGCGCGCTCGCCCGGCGCATCGCCGACTTCGCCCGCGCCCACGGCGCGGCGCTCGACGAGGACGACCTCGCCGCCCACGAGGCGGATTGGTGCGGCACGGTCTCCTCGACCTATGGCGACGTCGCGCTCCACGAGATCCCGCCGAACGGCCAGGGCATCGCCGCCTGCATGGCGCTCGGCATGACCCGCCACCTCGGCCTCGAGCGCTTCGCGGCGGACGATCCGGCGGCGCTCCACATCCAGATCGAGGCGATGAAGCTTGCGCTCGCCGACGCCGAGGCGTACGTCGCCGATCCGGCGGCGATGACGGAGGTGTCCGCGCAGGATCTGCTCGCCGACGACTATCTCGCCCGGCGCGCGGCGTTGATCGACCCCGCGCGGGCGCAGGACTTCGGCGCCGGCGCGCCGCGGCACGGCGGCACGGTGTACCTCACCGCCGCCGACGCCTCGGGCATGATGGTCTCCTTCATCCAGTCGAACTACGCCGGCTTCGGATCGGGCGTGGTCGTGCCGGGCACGGGCATCTCGCTGCAGAATCGCGGGCTCGGCTTCGTCACGACGCCCGGCCACCCCAACCGGGTCGGCCCGCGCAAGCGACCCTTCCACACCATCATCCCGGGCTTCCTGACGAAGGGCGGCGCGCCGCTGATGAGCTTCGGCGTGATGGGCGGGCCAATGCAGGCGCAGGGCCACCTGCAGATGGCGCTGCGCACGCAGGTCTGGGGGCAGGACCCACAAGCCGCCGCCGACGCGCCGCGCTGGCGCTTCGTCTCGGGCCGCACGGTCGCCATCGAGGACAGCCTGGGCACGGCGGCGCTGGAGGCGCTCGGCGCGCTCGGCCACGCGATCGAGGTCGAGGCGCCGGACGCGAGCTTCGGCTTCGGCGGCGCGCAGCTGATCCACCGCATCGAGGGGGGCTATGCCGGCGGCTCCGATCCGCGCAAGGACGGGCAGGTCGTCGGCTACTGAGGACC
Organism: Salinarimonas rosea DSM 21201; assembly: GCF_000429045.1. Taxonomy (GTDB): domain Bacteria; phylum Pseudomonadota; class Alphaproteobacteria; order Rhizobiales; family Beijerinckiaceae; genus Salinarimonas; species Salinarimonas rosea. The sequence continues at coordinate 354,132 of NZ_AUBC01000001.1, read as the reverse complement.
CGAGGGAGGGGCGCATGACCTGGTCGATCGTCGCGAGGGACCCCGAGACCGGCGCCATCGGCATCGCGGTGGCGAGCCGCTTCTTCGCGGTGGGCGCGCGCGTGCCCTTCATCGCGCCGGGCACCGGCGCGGTCGCGACGCAGGCCTTGATCAACCCGCTCTACGGCCCCCGCGGCCTCGCTCTCCTGCGCGGCGGCGCGGGCGCAGCGGAGGTCGTCCACGCCCTCGTCGCCGACGATTCCGGCCGCGATCATCGCCAGGTCCAGGTGATGGACGCCCGCGGCCGCTTCGCCGCCCATACCGGCACGGACTGCGTCGACTGGTGCGGGGCGATCGCGGACGATCTCTGCGGGCTCGCCGGCAACATGCTCGCCGGGCCGCAGGTGCTCGAGGAGACCGCGCGCGCGTTTCGCGAGAACGCCGCCCTGCCCTTCCCGCGCCGGCTCCTCGTGGCGATGGCGGCGGGCGAGGCGGCGGGCGGCGACAAGCGCGGCAAGCAGTCCGCCGGTCTCGTTATCCACGGGACCGAGGACTGGCCCGACCTCGACATCCGCGTCGACGACCATCCCGAGCCGATCGCCGAGCTCGCCCGCCTGGAGCGGGTCTCCCGCGAGCGCTGGGTGCACTTCAAGCGCTATCTCGCGACCGGGGCCGATCCCGTCGGCATCACCGACCGCGCGCGCATCGATTCCGAGATCGCCGCCGCCGTCGCCGCCGCGCAGGCCCAGGACGCAGGCGAGCCGGCGGCCGGGAAGGCGCCCGCGGCATGAGCGAGGCGCCGATCCTCTCCGTCGAGGACCTCGCGGTCGGCTTCACCGGGCCGGACGGACGACGCACGCGGGCGGTCGACGGCGTGTCCTTCTCGGTCGCGCCGGGGCGCACCCTCGGGATCGTGGGCGAATCGGGCTGCGGCAAGAGCGTGACGTCGCTCGCGGTGATGGGGCTCCTGCCTCGGACCGGAACCAGCGTGACGGGCCGCGTCCTCTTCGACGGCCGCGATCTCCTGACCGAGAGCGAGCGCACGCTGCGCGACCTGCGCGGCGACCGGCTCGCGATGATCTTCCAGGAGCCGATGACCTCGCTCAACCCGTCCTACACGATCGGCGACCAGATCGTGGAGGCGATCGTGCGCCACCGCGCCGTCGGCAAGCGGGAGGCCGCCGAGCGCGCCGTCGAGATGCTCGCGCGGGTGCGCATCCCCGAGCCGGCGCGGCGCTTCCACGACTATCCGCACCGGCTCTCGGGCGGCATGCGCCAGCGGGTGATGATCGCCATGGCGCTCGCCTGCGAGCCGCGGCTCCTCATCGCCGACGAGCCGACGACCGCGCTCGACGTGACGATCCAGGCGCAGATCCTCGACCTGATGCGCGCGCTTCGCGAGGAGACCGGCACAGCGGTCGTGCTGATCACCCACGACCTCGGCGTCGTCGCGGAGGTCTGCGACGACGTCGCCGTGATGTATGCCGGCCAGGTGGTGGAGCGCGCGCCGGTGGAGGAGCTGTTCCGCTTCCCGCAGCATCCCTACACGGTGGGGCTCCTCGGCTCGCTGCCGCGCTTCGACCGCGCGCGCGGACGCCTGGCCGCGATCGAGGGCACCGTGCCCGACATGTCCCGCCCGCCCGCGGGCTGCCGGTTCGCGGCGCGCTGCCCCTTCCGCATCACGCGCTGCGAGACCATGCCGGACCTCGTCGAGATCGGCGGGGACCGCGCCACCCGCTGCTGGCGCGCGCCGCTCGAGGAGCTCGCCGCATGAAGCCCCTCGCGTCCTCCCCCGCGCCCGTGCTCGAGGCGCACGACCTCGTCAAGCATTTCGTCGCCGAGCGGACGCTGCTGGGCCGCACGACGGCGAGCGTGAAGGCGGTCGACGGCGTCTCCCTCGCCGTCCATGCGGGCGAGACGCTGGCGCTCGTCGGCGAATCCGGCTGCGGGAAGTCGACGCTCGGGCGCATGGTCCTGCGCCTCGTCGAGCCGACCAGCGGGCGCATCGTCGTCGACGGCGCGGACGTCACGCATGCCCGCGAGCGCGACCTGAGGGGCCTGCGCCGCACGGCGCAGATCGTCTTCCAGGATCCGTTCGCCTCGCTCAACCCGCGCATGACGGTGGGCGAGATCCTCGCCGAGCCCCTGATGCTGCACGCGATCGTGCCGCCGGCGCAGCGCGCGGCCCGGGTGGCGGAGCTGCTCGCGGGGGTGGGGCTCAACCCGCGCCAGGCGGCGCGCTTTCCCCACGAGTTCTCCGGCGGCCAGCGCCAGCGCATCGTCATCGCCCGCGCGCTCGCGGTCGAGCCGAAGGTGATCGTCTGCGACGAGCCGGTCTCGGCGCTCGACGTCTCGATCCGCGCCCAGATCCTCAACCTGCTCGAGGATCTCCAGGCGCGGCTCGGTCTCGCCTACGTCTTCATCTCCCACGATCTCGGCGTCGTGCGCCACATCGCCGACCGGGTCTGCGTCATGTATCTCGGGCGCATCGTCGAGACGGGCACGACCGACGAGATCTTCGACAACCCGCGCCACCCCTACACGCGCGCGCTGCTCTCCGCGATCCCGGCGCCCTCGCCGCTGGCGCGGCGCGAGCGGCGGCTGCTCGAAGGCGACGTGCCGAGCCCGCTCGCGCCGCCCTCGGGCTGCCATCTGCGCACGCGCTGCCCGCATGCCGAGCCGGTCTGCGCCGAGGCCCGCCCGCCGCTCGCGGCGGTGAGCCCGACGCACGCCTCCGCCTGCCTCTTCGCGACCCGGCTGCCCGACGCGCGCGATCTCGCGCCGCGCGAGCCGGCCCGCGACCCGAGGCTCGAGACCCTCTTCGCCGCCTTCGCCGGCGACGACGAGGCCGCCGCGGCGCAGGCCGCGGCGCAATGAGGGGAACCCGCCGGGAAAGCCGGCACGACGAGGGAGACATCTCGAGATGAGACGCATGGTACTCGCCGCAGCGCTCGCCACCGCGACGCTCGGCCTCTCCGCCGCCGGCGCGAGCGCGCAGACGACGGTCCGGATCGGGCTCGCCGAGGATCCGGACGTGCTCGATCCGTCGCTCGGGCGCACCTACGTGGGCCGCATCGTCTTCGCGTCGCTCTGCGACAAGCTGTTCGACATCGACGCGAACCTCGACATCGTCCCGCAGCTCGCGGTCTCGCACGAGACCTCCGACGACGGCCTCTCGCTGACGATCCGCCTGCGCGAGGGCGTCACCTTCCACGACGGCACGCCGATGGACGCGGAGGCCGTGAAGTACTCCCTCGACCGGCACCGCACGATGGAGGGCTCCTTCCGCCGCGGCGAGCTCTCGATCGTCGAGAACGTCGAGGTCGTCGATCCGCTCACCGTGCGGCTCGCCCTCAAGAGCCCCTTCGCGCCGCTGCTCGCGACGCTCACCGATCGCTCCGGCATGATCGTGTCCCCCGCCGCCGCCGAGGCCGCGGGCGACCAGTTCGGCACGAACCCGGTCTGCGCCGGGCCCTTTCAGTTCGTCGAGCGCGTCCAGCAGGACCGCATCGTGCTCGAGAAGTTCGACGACTACTGGAACGCGGACGCGATCGATGTGGACCGCGTCGAGTTCCGCCCGATCCCGGATTCCACCGTGCGCCTCGCCAACCTGCAGTCCGGCGAGCTCGACCTGATCGAGCGCGCGCTCGCGACCGACATCCCGACGATCGAGGCGGATGCCGACCTCGTGCTCGAGTCGACGACGGAGCTCGGCTACCAGGGCATGACGATCAACGTCGCCAACGGCGAGGGCGCCACCGGCCCGCTGGCCGAGAGCCCGCTCGTGCGCCAGGCGCTCAACCTCGCCATCGACCGCGCGGCGCTCAACCAGGTCGTCTTCGACGGCGCCTTCTTCCCGGGCAACCAGTGGGTCAACCCGCAGAACGCCTGGTACCAGGACGCCTACCCGGTCCCCGCACGCGACGTCGAGAAGGCCAAGGCGCTCATCGCCGAGGCCGGCGTCGCAACGCCGATCGTCGTCGACTTCATGGTGCCCAACAACCCGGAGGTCCGCCAGGTCGCCGAGGTGATCCAGGCCATGGCGGCGGAGGCGGGCTTCGACATGCAGATCCGCGTGGTCGAGTTCGCGACGGGCCTGCAGGAGGCCGAGGCCGGCCGCTTCGGCGCCTTCATGCTCGCCTGGTCGGGCCGGCCCGACCCGGACGGCAACATCTACTCCTTCGCGCATTCGACCGGCCCGCTGAACTACGGCAAGTTCGCGAGCGAGGCGGTCGACGCGGCGCTGACGCAGGCGCGCACGGCGACGACGCAGGAGGGCCGCATGCAGGCCTATTCGGACGTCGCGGACGTGTGGCTGACGGAGGGCTCGGTGCTCTACCTCTACCACCGCGCCGTGCTGATCGCCCACACGAAGGCCATGCAGGGCTACACGCCCCGCCCCGACGGCCTCGTCAACCTCGTCGGCGTGACGATGGAGTGACCCGAAGAACCCCTCTCCCGGACGGGAGAGGGGCAGGGGTGAGGGCGTGCGGCTCGATGCTCGGCGAACACGCCTGCATCGGCCGCGCCCTCGCCCTCGAACCGAATCCCTCACCCCCGGCCCCTCTCCCGTCCGGGAGAGGGGAGAGAACGGAGAGGACCGTGCTCCAGCTCATCGGCAAGCGGCTCGCGCAGCTCGTCCCCACGCTGTTCTTCGTGTCGGTGCTGATCTTCTCGCTCCAGCACCTGATGCCGGGGGACCCGGCGCTGGTGATGGCGGGCGAGGAGCGCGATCCCGTCGTCATCGAGCAGATCCGCAAGCAATATGGCCTCGATCAGCCGATCCCCGTGCAGTACGCGATGTGGATCGGCAAGGTGCTCGCCGGCGACCTCGGCGAGTCGATGCGCCTGAAGGTGCCGGTCTCCGAGCTCGTGGCGCAGAAGCTCCCGGTCACGATCCAGCTCGCGGTGATGGCGATGCTGATCGCGCTCGTGCTGGGCGTGGCGACGGGCGTGCTCTCCGCGGTGAAGCGCAACTCCGCCTGGGACTGGGTGGTGAACGTCGTCGGCCTCGCCGGCATCTCGACGCCGAACTTCTGGCTCGGGATCATGATGATCCTGCTCTTCGCCGTGCATCTCGGCTGGCTGCCGGCCTCGGGCTACGTGAGCCCCTTCGAGGACCTCCAGCGCTCGCTCGCGACGACGATCATGCCGGCCTTCGTGCTCGGCACGGCGATCGCCGGCGTGATCATGCGCCATACCCGCTCGGCCATGATCCAGGCGCTCGACAGCGACTACGTGCGCACGGCGCGCGCCAAGGGCCTCTCGGAGCGCACCGTGGTGTGGAAGCACGCCATGCGCAACGCGCTCACCCCGGTGATCACGCTGGGCGCGCTGGAGTTCGGCACGCTCCTCTCGGGCGCCGTGCTGACCGAGCAGATCTTCTCGATCCCCGGCTTCGGCAAGCTCATCGTCGATGCCGTCTTCAACCGCGACTACGCGGTGGTCCAGGGCGTCGTGCTCGTGACGGCGACGACCTACATCGTGCTCAACCTGCTCGCCGACATCGGCTACATCCTCGCGAACCCGAGGCTGCGCTCATGACCCCGGGTTCCGCGACCGCATCCGCGACGGCGCCGGACGCCGACGCCTTCGTCATCGAGAGCCCCGGCCGGCGGGCCTGGCGGCGCCTGCGCCGTCGCCCCGCGGCGATGGCCTCTCTCGTCGTCGTCCTCGTCATCGTCGCCTGCGCGCTGCTCGCGCCGTGGATCGCGCCCTACGACCCGACCGCGCAGAGCTGGTCGGCCGTGCGCCAGGCGCCGTCCGCCGCGCACTGGCTCGGCACCGACGAGGTCGGCCGCGACGTGCTCTCCCGGGTGATCTGGGGCGCGCGCGCCTCGCTCGCGGCGGGGGTGATCTCCGTCCTCATCGCCATGGCCGCCGGAATCCCGCTCGGCCTTCTCGCGGGCTACGTCGGCGGCTGGACCGACGGCGTGCTCGGGCGCGTCACCGACGCGATGCTGGCGATCCCCTTCCTCATCCTGGCGATCGCGCTCGCGGCGTTCCTCGGACCGAACCTGACGAACGCGATGATCGCCATCGGCGTCACGGCGACGCCGATCTTCATCCGTCTCACCCGCGGCCAGGTGCTCGCCGCCCGCTCGGAGGAATGGGTCGAGGCGGCGCGGGCCGTGGGCAACCCGCATTGGCGCATCGCGCTGCGCCACGTCCTTCCCAACGTGCTGCCGCCCATCCTGGTCCAGGCGACCCTCACCATCGCCACCGCCGTCATCGCCGAGGCGAGCCTGTCCTTCCTCGGCCTCGGCCAGCAGCCGCCGATGCCGTCCTGGGGCTCCATGCTGAATTCCGCCCAGCGCTTCCTGGCGCAGGCGCCGTGGATGGCGGTGTTCCCGGGCCTCGCGATCTTCGTCACCGTGCTCGCCTTCAACGTGCTGGGCGACGGCCTGCGCGACGCGCTCGACCCCAAGGGGAAGTGAACGGGGCGGTCGGCCGCGCGAGCGGTATCCCCGGAGGCCGTGAACTGGTACAGATGGTGCACGGAAGACGCGAGAGGATCGAGCGTCGATTGGAAGAGGACGCCGCGTGACCAAGACGCCGCCCACCGACGAGTCGAGGCGCGTGCGCGCCGAGGCTCAAGCCACGAAGGAGCGCGAGAACGCGCAGGCCTGGGTCGATCACGACAACGAGGCCCGTGCCGTCGAGGAGCGCACCGCCCGCCTGCGGGCCCTGCGGCTCGCCAAGGAAGCCTCCGACGCCGAGGCCGCCGCCGTCGTCGCCGCCGAGAAGGCGGCCGAGAAGGCCGCGAAGACCGCCCGCGCCGCCAAGCGCAAGAAGGCCGAGCCGGGCGCCGAGACGAGCGCGAAGACGAGCGCCAAATCGAGCACGAAGTCGAGCGCCAAGACCACGGCCGAGCCCGGCGCGAGCTGACGGACGGATCGCCGTCCCCGGCCCGCGGCACCGCTTAGGCCGCGTCGGACGGGGCCCGCACCGCCGCACGCGAACCTTCTTCCAGTGCATGCCGCCGCACCGTCGGCGTCGCCGCGGCAACTCGGACACGACCGCTCGGCCGCGACTTGTTTCGGCGGCTGTCATCCAGGCTTCATTCATTTGGCCGATGGAGAGACCGGCAGAGGCGGTCGGGCGAACGGGCATGAACGACAAATCCAAGCATTCGGGGACCAAGCATCCGGGCTCCAAGCACCCGGGCTCCAAGCATCCGGGGGCGAAGAGCGTCGGCTGGGCACTGGTCCAGGCGGCGCGGCTGCATCGCGCGCGCATGGGCGACAGGCTCGGCGAGCTCGGGCTGTTCGCGGGCCAGGAGCAGGTCGTCCAGGCGCTCGCCGCCGAGGGCCAGATGACGATGGGCGAGCTCGCCGCCATCCTGCGCGTGCGCCCGCCCACCGCCTCCAAGACCGTCTCGCGGCTCGCCGCCCTCGGCCTCGTCGAGCGGCGCACCGAGCCCGACGACGCCCGCGTCGTGCGCGTCGGGCTCACCGGGGAGGGCGCGGCCAAGGCCGCCGCCATCGCGGTGCTCTGGGACGACGTCGAGGCCGAGTTGCTCGGCGACTTCGATGCGAAGGATCGCAAGCGTCTGCGCAAGCTGCTGCGCAAGCTCGCGCGCAATCTCGCGGAGGTCTCCGGCGCCGACGCTCGCGGCCTCGACGCCGCCGACGAGGAGCCCGACGAGCCCGATTCCGAGCCCGAGGACGCGCCCCGCGATCTCGCGCAGACCGCGTGAGACGCGGGCGGCGGGAGACCGCCGCGGACGCCGGCGCCCGTCGCACAACCTGCGGTCAAACGCCCGCCGGCGTCGCGCGGAAGGTGCCTGCCCGGTAGACCGTCACGAATGCCGGGCGCCGGAGGCGCGTGCGACAGGAGGACGCGGTCACGCGTCGTGCCATGCGGGGTCGATTAATTTCTATTCGCCCCCGATCCCCAATGAAATCGTTCCAATGCTTGCTTTGTGTTGATCTCCGAAACGACCGAAGTGTCGACTATCGACGTTGGCGAGAGCTTCTCGCTGCGTTGAATGTTCTTTTAGACTTCGCCCGTACGCTCGGCGACCATGCTCCGGCGACCCTCGGCCGGGCACGAGTACGGGACGGTGTCGCGCGCATGCCTTTGATCATCATCCTCGACGATCGGGTGACGAACCGAAACATCTTCTCGCGCCTGGCGGCGTCGATCGCCGAGGGCGTCGAGGTCGAGGCCTTCGGCGATCCGGCGGAGGCGCTCCAGCGCCTCGCCGCGCGCACGCCCGATCTCGTCATCACCGACTTCAAGATGCCCACCATGACCGGCGCGGAGTTCACCCGCCGCTTCCGCAGGCTGCCCGGCTGCGAGGACGTGCCCGTCATCGCCATCACCGTCTACGAGGAGCGCTCGTTCCGGCTCGAGGCGCTGGAGGCGGGGGCGACCGACTTCCTGCTCAGCCCCGTCGATCACGCCGAATTCCTCACGCGGGCGCGCAACCTCCTCCAGATGCGCCGCCAGGCGCAGATCATCAAGAGCCGCGCCTCCTTCCTGGAGCGCGAGCTCGAGGACAGCGAACGCTCCCGCGAGGCGCTCCTGCGCGACAGCCGCCAGCGCCTGGCGCAGGTGATCGACACCGTGCCCGCGCTGATCAGCGCGCACGACCGCGACGGCGCGTGCATCTTCCTCAACGCCCACATGTCCGCCTTCGCCGCCATCGACCAGGCCGAGGCGATCGGCCGGCCGGCCTCGGACCTGATCGGCGCCGAGCGCGCCCAGCGCAGCCTCGCCCTCGACCAGCTCGTCTTCCGCTCGGCGCGGGCGCTGCCGAGCTACGAGGAGGAGGTGACCGACCGCGACGGCGCCAGGCACGCCTTCGTCGTCACCAAGTCCCCGCTCTCGGACGCGGACGGGCACGTGATCGCCGTGCTCACCACGGCGCTCGACATCACCGACCGCAAGAAGGCCGAGAGCCATCTCGTCCATCTCGCCCATCACGATGCGCTCACCGGGCTCGCCAACCGCACGCTGCTGCAGGACCGCATGCGCCGCGAGATCGCCCGCGCCCGGCGCGGCGACCGCTTCTTCGCGCTCCACCTCGTCGACCTCGACCGCTTCAAGAGCGTCAACGACGCGCTGGGTCACCATCGCGGCGACGAGCTCCTGCGCACCGTCGCGGAGCGGCTGCGTCACATCGTGCGCGACACCGACACGGTGGCGCGGCTCGGCGGCGACGAGTACGCCGTGCTCCAGACGGACGTGCGCAACGCCGACGAGGCCCGCGATTTCGCCAGGCGCCTCATCGCGGCGATCGGCAACCCGTTCCGGATCGCCGGCGAGGACATCGTGGTGGGGGCGAGCCTCGGCGTCGTGCTCTATCCCGGCGACGGCGAGGACACGGACGACCTCATCAAGAACGCCGACATCGCGATGTACCGGGCCAAGGCCGAGGAGCGCAACGCGCTGCGCTTCTTCTCGGCCGACATGGTCACGGCGGCGCGCGAGGGCATCACCCTCGAGACCGACCTGCGCCGGGCGATCGCCAACCGCGAGTTCGAGCTGCACTACCAGCCGCAGATCGACCTGCGCACCGGCCGCATCGTCGGCGCCGAGGCGCTGGTGCGCTGGCGCCATCCCAAGCGCGGGCTCGTGCGTCCGCTCGACTTCCTGCCCTTCGCCGAGGAGACGGGCATCATCATCCCCATCAACGAGTGGGTGATGCGCGAGGCCTGCCGCGAGGCGAAGTCCTGGCAGACGATGGGGCTGCCGCGGCTGCGGGTGGGCGTCAACCTCTCGCCGATCCAGTTCCGCAAGCTCGCCATGCGCGACCTCGTCCTCGACGTGCTCTCGGAATCGACGCTCGATCCCGAGCTCCTCGACCTCGAGATCACCGAGACGATCCTGATGCAGAACGCCGAGGCCGTCGCCGCCGAGCTCTCGGAGCTGCGCAAGCTCGGCGTGACCTTCTCGATCGACGATTTCGGCACGGGCTACTCGTCGCTGGCCTACGTGAAGAAGTTCCCCGTCGACCGGCTGAAGATCGACCAGGGCTTCGTGCGCAACATGAAGAACGACCCCAACGACGCGGCGATCGTGCGCGCGATCGTCAATCTCGGCCATTCGCTGGGCATCGAGACCATCGCCGAGGGGGTCGACAGCCCCGAGCAGGTCGGGCTCCTGCGCGCGGAAGGCTGCGACGAGGCGCAGGGATACCTGTTCTCCAAGCCCGTCCCCGCCGCCGAGTTCGTCGCGCTGGTGCGGGAGAGCGCCACGATGAGGCTCTCCGCGTGAGCGCCGAGCGCCCCACCGTCGCCGCGCACGCGCTCGGCGCCGCCGAGGAGCGTACCTCGCGCATTCGCGCCTTCCGGGACCGGCCGGACCGCGAGCACGAGATGGTGATCAACCGCCTCGTGATCGGCGGCATCATCCTCGTCTACCTCCTCGCCTGCCGGTTCTTCGGCATCGAGGGGGTGGAGCAGCCGCTCGCCGTCGTGACGTTGTACTGGCTCGCCGGCCTCGGCTTCCTGGGCCACATCCTCCTCGTGCGCGACGCCTGCCCGCCGCGCCGGGTGGCGGCGATGGTGCTCGATCTCGGCGCGCTCTCCTACGGCCTCGCCGTGGGCGGCCAGACGACGGCGATCCTCTATCCCATCTACCTCTGGGTCATCTTCGGCAACGGCTTCCGCTTCGGTGTCCGCTATCTCTACGCGGCCATGGCGCTGGGCGTCGCCGGCTTCGCCCTGGTCCTGACCCAGGACAATTACTGGGGCGAGCACCCCAAGCTCGCCGCGGGCCTGGCGATCGGCCTCGTGATCCTGCCGCTCTACGCCGCCTCGCTGATCCGCAAGCTCTCGCGCGCCAAGCAGGAGGCGGAGAACGCCTCGCGCCAGAAGAGCCTCTTCCTCGCGAGCGTCAGCCACGAGCTGCGCACGCCGCTCAACGCCATCATCGGCATGTCGGGCTTCCTCGAGGACACGAAGCTCGACGCCGAGCAGCGCGAGATGACGCGCACCATCAACGCGGCGGGCCGCGTGCTGCTCGACCACATCAACGACATCCTCGACTTCTCCCGGCTAGAGGCCGGGCTGATGCCCTCCGACGTCGTCGCCTTCGACCTGCACGCGCTGCTCCAGGAGACGACCGCCCTGGTGCGCGCCCAGGCGCGGGCGAAGGGCCTTGCGCTGACGCTCCACGTGGATGCCGCCACGCCCCACCGCCTGCGCGGGAACCGCAAGCACCTGGAGGAGATCCTCCTCAACCTCCTCGGCAATGCGGTGAAGTTCACCGACACGGGCCACGTCGCCGTCACCTGCGAGAGCGAGCGGGAGGAGGGCGGGGAGGTGATGCTGCGGCTGAGCGTCGCCGATTCCGGCATCGGGATCGCGCCCGAGGCGAAGGCGCGGATCTTCGAGAGCTTCGCCCAGGCCGACGAGAGCATCATCAACCGCTACGGCGGGACCGGGCTCGGGCTCGCCATCGCCAAGCAGTTCGTCGAGCTCAACGGCGGCACGATCGCGCTCGACAGCACGCCGGGCGCGGGCTCGACCTTCCGCTTCGGCTTCCGCGCCGCGATCGACCGCGAGGCCGCGGGCGAGATGGAGACCCTGCCGCCGGTCGAGGTCGTGATCCTCGCCCCGGGCGAGGGCGCGCGGCGCCTCGGCGAGCGCATCGCCCCGCTCGGGCCGCGGCCCGTGCCGACCTCGAACCTGGATGAAGCCGCCGCCGCGATCCGCGCCGCGTCGGGCCGCGTGCTCCTCGTCCTCGACCCGCGCGCGCTCGGCCGCGCGCCCGAGAACGCGATGGCCGCGCTGGCGCAGGCCGGCGCCGCGCCGGCGGCGAGCATCCTCGTGCGGGCGGAGGGCATCGTCGTCGACGGCGCCGCGCGCCGTCTCTTCGCGAGCGCGCTTCCCGCGGGGGCGCTCGACGGCGACGTCGCGGCCGCGCTGCGGCTCGCGGGCGTGGCCGGCGGGCTCGTCGACCTCGGCGAGGCGGGCCGCGAGCGAGCCCACGCGCGCCCGGAACGGCCGCTCAAGGTGCTCGTCGCCGAGGACAACGTCACGAACCAGAAGGTGATCGCGCGCATCCTGGAGCGCGAGGGCCACCGCGCCGCGATCGTCGCCGACGGCAAGAGCGCGCTCGACGCCATGATCGCCGAGCCCTTCGACGTCGTGCTCATGGACGTCAACATGCCGGTGATGAACGGCATCCTCGCCGCCAAGCTCTACCGCGCGGCCCAGCCCGACGCGAGCCAACGAAGCCCCATCGTGGCGCTCACCGCCGACGCCACGCCCGAGGCGCGGCGCCTGTGCGAGGCGGCCGGGATGGTCGGCTGCGTGACGAAGCCGATCGAGCCCGCGCGCCTGTTCGCCGTTCTCGCCGACGTCGCGCGCGCGGAGCCCGCCGGCGGATTCATCCACATCCCCGGACCGGACGACGCGCCGGCCGTCCTCGAGGAGGAGACCGAGGCGGAGGCGGGCGACACCGCGCCGGCCGCGGCGGGCGAGAGCGAGGGCGAGCGCCCGGCGCTGCGGACGAAGACCCTCGACGACCTCGAGCGGCTCGGCGGCGCGGCCTTCCGCGACGAGGTGACGAGCGCCTTCCTCGGCGACGCGCAGGCTCTCCTCGACGCCCTCGACGAGGCGGTGGAGAGCGGCGACGCGGAGGCCTTCCGCGACCACGTCCACGCGCTGCGCTCCAGCGCCGCCAACATCGGCGCGATCGGGATCTACGAGCTGAGCCTCGCCAAGCGCGGCGTCGAGGAGGACGAGCTCGCCGCCCGCGGCGTCGAGCACGTCGCGGCGCTGCGGCTCGAGTACGCCCGCGTCGGCACCGCGCTCGCGGCCCGCGCGCTCGCCACCGCCGAGGCGGCGGTGGAGGCGACGGCGCAGGACGGGAAGGACCGCGAGGCCGCCGCCTGAGGCGGCCTCAGTAGACCACGACCGAGCGGATCGACTTGCCCTCGTGCATCAGGTCGAAGGCGGTGTTGATCTCGTCGAGCGGCATGGTGTGGGTGATCAGGTCGTCGATGTTGATCTTCCCGTCCATGTACCAGTCGACGATCTTGGGCACGTCGGTGCGGCCCCGGGCGCCGCCGAAGGCGGTGCCCTTCCAGACACGGCCGGTGACGAGCTGGAACGGGCGCGTCGCGATCTCGCGGCCCGCCTCGGCCACACCGATGACGATCGACTCGCCCCAGCCGCGGTGGCAGCACTCCAGCGCCTGGCGCATCACGTCGACGTTGCCGGTGGCGTCGAAGGAGAAGTCCGCGCCGCCGCCGGTGAGGTCGACGATCGCCTGCACCACCTTGTCGACGCCGACCTCGTTGGGATCGACGAAATCCGTCATGCCGAACTTCTCGGCCATCGCCCGCTTGCCCGGGTTGACGTCCACGCCGATGATCCTGTCGGCGCCGACCATGCGTGCGCCCTGGATGACGTTGAGGCCGATGCCGCCGAGCCCGAAGACCACGACGTTCGCGCCGGGCCACACCTTGGCGGTGTAGATCACGGCGCCGATGCCCGTCGTGACGCCGCAGCCGATGTAGCAGATCTTGTCGAACGGCGCGTCCTCGCGGACCTTGGCCAGCGCGATCTCCGGCAGCACCGTGAAGTTCGCGAAAGTCGAGCAGCCCATGTAGTGGAACACCGGCGCGTCGTCGCAGCGGAAGCGGCTGGTGCCGTCGGGCATGACGCCCTGCCCTTGCGTCGAGCGGATCGCCGTGCAGAGGTTGGTGCGCCGCGACAGGCAGCTCTTGCAGTTGCGGCACTCCGGCGTGTAGAGCGGGATGACGTGGTCGCCCGGCTTCAGCGTCGTCACGCCCGCGCCGACCTCCCGCACGATGCCGGCGCCCTCGTGGCCGAGGATCGCGGGGAACTTGCCCTCCGAATCCATCCCCGAGAGCGTGTAGGCGTCGGTGTGGCAGACGCCGGTCGCCATAACCTCGACGAGCACCTCGCCGGGCCGGGGCCCCTCGATGTCGATGGTCTCGATCGTCAGCGGCTTGCCGGCCTCCCAGGCGACCGCGGCGCGCGTCTTCATGGCGTGTCCTTCCCCGTCGGGTTCGTCGTCGATTCGTGCCCGCGAGACTGCCCGTCCGGGGGCGCGCGCGCCAGCCTCGAGGCGACGGGAAATGACGTGCGCGCGACGTGGAGGGACGCGTCGGTCGAGCGCGATGCCCGGCCGAGCTGCGATGGTTCGGGTCCCGCGCGACCCCATGGCGCGAAAGCGACATTCGGCGTCGCTCGCGTGAAAGGCGCCCGGGCGGCCGTCGTCACACTCGGCGGATCGGGTGGCCCGGGTTTCGCGAGGGCGCGATGGCACGAGACGGCGCGGTTGCGGTCGAGGAGCTCCTGGCGCGGCGCAGGCCCGGCCATTCGCTGGAGGCGCCGTTCTACACGAGCGCCGAGATCTTCGAGCGCGATCTCGCGCTCGTCTTCGGGCGCCACTGGATCTTCGTCGCCGTCGAGGGCGAGGTGGCGGAGCCGGGCGACTACGTCACGGTCGAGATCGGCACGGCCTCGATCATCGTCGTGCGCGACGACGACGGCGGCCTCGCCGCCTTCCACAACGTCTGCCGCCACCGCGGCGCGCGCATCCTGTCGGAGCCCGCCGGCGTCGTCGGCAAGCTCGTGTGCCCCTACCACCAGTGGACCTACGATCTCGACGGCGCGCTGCTCCACGCCGAGCACATGGGCGCGGGCTTCGACCGCGCCTGCCATGCGCTGAAGCGCGTGCACGTGAGGAGCCTCGCGGGCCTCGTCCACGTCTGCCTCGCCGAGGAGCCGCCGGCCGACTTCGACGCTATGGCGGCGGCAGTGACCCCCTATCTTGCACCCCACGGCCTCGCCGAGGCGAAGGTCGCGGCGTCGATCGACCTGATCGAGGAGGGTAACTGGAAGCTCACGATGGAGAACAATCGCGAGTGCTATCACTGCGCGACCAACCATCCCGAGCTTACGGTCTCCCTGTTCGAGTACGGCTTCGGCTTCGCGCCCGACGACGCCGACGCCGACCGCGCCGCCGCCATGGCGGCCTACGAGCGGATCTGCGCCGAGTTCGAGGCCCGCTGGGCCCGCGAGGGCCTGCCCTTCGCCGAGATCGAGCGGCTGGCCGGCTGCCCCACGGGCTTTCGCACGCAGCGCCTCGCCATCGACCGCGCCGGCGAATCGCAGACGATGGACACGCGCTCCGCCTGCCGGCGCCTGCTCGGCGCGCTCTCCGAGCCGCGGCTTGGGGGGCTGTCGTTCTGGACGCAGCCCAACGCCTGGCACCACCTCATGGCGGACCACGCGGTCAGCTTCAGCGTCATCCCGCTCGCGCCCGACCGCACGCTCCTGCGGACGAAGTGGCTCGTCCACCGCGACGCCGTCGAGGGGCTCGACTACGATGTCGAGCGGCTCACCGAGGTCTGGCGCGCCACGAACGAGCAGGACGGCGCGCTCGTCGCCATCGGCCAGAAGGGCGTGGCGAGCCCCGCCTACGAGCCGGGGCCGTACTCGCCCTGGACGGAGGGGCTCGTGGAGCGGTTCGTCGCCTGGTACGTCGAGCGGCTCGGCGCCGGCCTCGCCGCCGACGCGACCCGTTGATCCCCGCCGCCACCGCCAAAGCCACCGCGGAGCCTCGCCCATGCCAGCCCGCCATGGCCTCTCGCTCGAGGCGCTCTACCCCGTCTGGGATTGCGAGGAGGACGACCGGCTGATCTGCCGGGCGGTCTACGAGGAGACGCACGACGTCAAGACCTTCGTCTTCGTCTCGCCCGAGCCGCGGCAGTTCAACTTCGCGCCGGGGCAGTTCCTGACCTTCGACTTCCCCGTGGACGGCGGCTCGATCAACCGCTGCTACACGATCGCCTCCTCGCCGACGCGCCCGCACACGGTCGCGATCACGGTCAAGCGCTGCGTCGGCGGCGTCGTCTCGAACTGGCTGCACGACAACCTGCGCGTCGGCGACGTCGTACGCGCGGTCGGCCCAATGGGCGAGTTCTCGACCTGGGCGCACCCGAGCCCCAAGCGCCTGTTCATCTCCGGAGGCGTGGGCGCGACGCCGCTGATCAGCCACGTGCGCCGCGACTTCGACGTCGGCGAGGACCTCGACACGCTCTACGTCCATTTCGCCCGCACGCCGCGCGACATCGTCTTCCGCGCCGAGCTCGAGCTGATGGCGCACCGGCGCCTCAACCTGAGGGTCGCGCACGTGGTCGAGAGCGTCGAGGGCGAGCGCTCCTGGTCCGGCTATCGCGGGCGCTTCTCGCCCGAGCTCGTCGCGACGCTGTCGTCGGACTTCCGCGAGCGCGAGATCTTCTGCTGCGGCCCGCCCGCCTTCATGGCCGCCGTGCGCTACTTCCTGGCGAACGCCGGCCACGACATGGCGCGCTACCACGAGGAGAGCTTCGACTTCGACCAGCTCTCCCCGCGCGAGCGCGAGGCCGCGCCGCCGCCGCCGGACGAGACGCTCGCGACCTTCGAGATCACCTTCACCAAGTCCGGCCGCACGGTGCCCTGCGACGAGAACACCACGATCCTCGCCGCCGCCCGCCTCGCGGGCATGCGGCTCCCCGCCTCCTGCACCAAGGGCCTGTGCGGCACCTGCAAGACCAAGAAGCGGGAGGGCACCGTCGAGATGGCGCATGCCGGCGGCATCCGCCAGCGCGAGATCGACGCGGGGATGGTGCTGCTGTGCTGCTCGAAGCCGCGCTCGAACGTGGTGGTGGAGCGCTGAGGGAAGGCGATCCGCTCCCGGATTGGAGCCGTTCCAAGGAGGTATCGGGGAAATCACAAGGGTTGCGCGGGAAACCGCACCGGTCTAGCCAAATGCCTGAAAACACTCGGTTTTTGGAAGCGTTCCAAACTGGACTGCAAGCCCGGAGAGATCCCCATGACCCGTTCGCCGCGCGCGCTCCTCGCCGCGACCGCCCTCGCCGGCCTCCTCGCCACGGCGCCCGCCCTGGCGATCACGCCCGTTCCGGCTGCGCCGACCGCCGAGGCGGTGGTCGAGACCTATGCCGACATCGCGCACGCCATGTACGCGGATTCGCTCGCCGCCGCCCGCGACCTGCGCGGCGCCGTCGATGCGCTGCTCGAAAACCCGAGCGACGAGACGCTCGCGGCCGCGCGCGAGGCCTGGCGCGCCGCGCGCGTGCCCTACCAGCAGACGGAAGGGCTGCGCTTCGGCAACGCGGTCGTCGACGACTGGGAGGGCAAGGTCAACGCCTGGCCGCTCGACGAGGGGCTGATCGACTACGTCGCGAGCGACAGCTACGGCGAGGAGTCGGACGAGAACCCGCTCTACACGGCGAACGTCGTCGCCAACGAGACGATCCGGGTCGGCCGCGAGACGATCGACGCCTCGACCATCGACGCCGCCCTGCTGCAGGCGCTCCACGAGGCGGACGGGGTCGAGGCAAACGTCTCCACCGGCTACCACGCCATCGAGTTCCTGCTCTGGGGCCAGGACCTGAACGGCACCGACGCGGGCGCCGGCGCGCGCCCGGCGAGCGACTTCGCGCTCGGCGAGGGCTGCACCAGCGCGAATTGCGAGCGCCGGCGCGACTACCTCGTCGCGGCCACCGACCTCCTCGTCTCCGACCTCGAGGAGATGGTCGCGGCGTGGGAGGACGGCGGCGCGGCGCGGGCCGACATCGCGGGCAAGGGCGCCGAGGGCGGGCTCGCCACCATCCTCACGGGGCTGGGCTCGCTCTCCTACGGCGAGCTCGCCGGCGAGCGCATGAAGCTCGGCCTGCTGCTGCACGACCCCGAGGAGGAGCACGACTGCTTCTCCGACAACACCCACAACTCCCATTACTACAACCAGGTCGGCATGCAGGCGCTCTACGGCGGGCGCTACGAGCGCACCGACGGCAGCATCGTCGAAGGCCCGGGGCTGGCCGACTACGCGCAGGCCCAGGCGCCCGAGGCCGCGCAGGCGGTCTCCGCGGCGATGGAGGAGGCGCACGCCCGCCTCGCCGTGATGAAGCAGCGCGCGGACGACGGCATCGAGGCCTACGACCAGATGCTCGCGCTCGGCAACACCGAGGGCAATGCGGTGCTCCAGGCCGGCGTCGAGGGTCTCGTCTCCCAGGCCCGCGCCCTCGAGACGCTGGTCGCCGACCTCGGGCTGACCATCACCGTGGAGGGCTCCGACAGCCTGGACGACCCGACGCTGGTGCAGTGAGGCTCCTCGCCCGCCGGGGAGGTGGCGCCGGCGAAGCCGAACACATCGCCGACGTCGAGCCGGTGGACCCCGCCCCGGATCCGCTTCGCTGATCGTCCCCGCCCCAACGGGGCGGGACGCGCTCCTCCCCTATCGGGGGAGGTGGATCGGCGCCGAAGGCGACGAGACGGAGGGGGTGCGCCGCACGGCGCGCTTCGGCGACAGCCGAAACGGGGCGCGTCGAGCCGGGGGCGGGAGAGAGACCGAGGAGGACCATGTCGCACGCGATGTCGCGCCGGCGTAACCCATTGCTCGCGCTCCTGGTCGCCCTCGCGGCCGGGAGCGTCCCGGCGTCGGCAAGGGGCTCGGGCGCGCCGGCCGAGCCGCCCCCCGCCTACCCCTCCCCCGCCGCGCTCGGCGAGGCGCTGTTCTTCGATCCGCGCCTCTCGGCCAGCGGCACGCAGTCCTGCGCCGGCTGCCACGACCCCGCCGCCGGCTTCGCCGACCCACGCGACGGGGCGCTCGGGGGAGCCGTGTCGCTCGGGGCCGACGACGTGTCGATGGGGCGGCGCAACGCCCCGACCCTGACCTACGCCTCGGAGGTCCCCGCCTTCCACCGCGATGCGGAGGGCTTTCGCGGCGGCCTGTTCCACGACGGGCGCGCCGCCGACCTCGCCGCCCAGGCGGGCGGGCCGATGCTCGACGCGGCCGAGATGCAGATGGCGGACGAGGCCGCGGTCGTCGCCGCCGTCCGCGCCGACCCGGCCTACGCGGCGGCCTTCGACGCGCATTTCGCGCCGGGCGTCCTGGACGACCCGCAGCGCGGCTTCGGCGTGATCGGCCAGGCGATCGCCGCCTTCGAGCGCAGCGAGACCTTCGCGCCCTACTCCTCGCGCTACGACCGCTGGCTCGCCGGCGAGGTGGCGCTCGACGACCTGGAAGAGCTCGGCCGGGTGCTGTTCTTCTCGCAGCAGTTCACCAACTGCGCGCTATGCCACCTCGGGGACGGCGGGCTCGGCGACCGGCGCGAGACCTTCACCGACCACCGCTACCACAACATCGGCACCCCGGCGCATCCCGACCTCGCGCCGGACGCGGGCCTCGGCGAGAACCCGGCCGCGGCGGGTGACCCCGCCCAGGCCGGGCGCTTCCGCACGCCGACGCTCCGGAACGTCGCCGTCACCGGCCCCTACATGCACAATGGCGTGTTCGCCGATCTGCGCACGGTGATCCTCTTCTACAACACCTACAACACCCGCTCGGAGCGCCGGCGCATCAACCCCGAGACCGGCGCGCCCTTCGGCCCGCCGCCGCACCCCGGCACGCTCGCGCTCGAGGATCTGGAGCACGGGCCGGCGCTCGACGACCAGCGCATCGACGCCCTCGTCGCCTTCCTCGAGACGCTGACCGATGACCGCTACGAGCATCTGCTGGATGACTAGGCGGCCGTGCCCGACCAAGCCGCCGACGCGCTCCCCTCTCCCGGAAGGGAGAGGGGCCGGGGGTGAGGGAATACGGCTGGAAAGCCTGCGCGAACGCCGCGGCGCTACGATGCCGAGCATGCCGAACCACTCCCGGCGGTCATCGGCGATGATGCGAGACCGGCGGCCGTGCGCCCCGGCGGGAGTGGCCGATGCTCACCGATCGATACGGCCTGCGCCACGCCTGCGACGATCCCGCCGGTCGACCGTACGCCCTCACCCCCGGCCCCTCTCCCATCCGGGAGAGGGGTGGCCCGCGCCTGGCGCTGGCCGCGGCGCTCGCCGCGTGCGTGCTGGTGCCATCGGCCCACGCCGACGACCGCATGTCCCGCGTGCTCGGCGAGGCGCTGTTCGAGCGGGCCTGGGTGCCCGCGCCCTCCTCGACCAGGGCGAACGACGGGCTCGGGCCGCTGTTCAACGCGCGCGCCTGCGTCTCCTGCCACGTCGGCCTCGTCCGGGCGCCGACGCGGGTCGGTGCCGACGGCGTGGTGACGAGCGAGACGCTGGTGCTGCGCCTCTCCGATGCGGCCGGGCGGCCGGACCCGGTCTACGGCACGCAGATCCAGACCGCCGCCGTTCCGGGCTTCGCGCCCGACGGGCTCCTGCGGCGTACGCCGGGAGGCTACGCGCCGCACGGGCTCGCCCGGGGTGCGCTCGCCGCGACGACCCGCACGGGTGCGCGGATCGCGCCCGCCCTGCGCGGGCTCGGCCGGCTCGAGGCGGTGCCCGACGCCGTCCTCGCCGCCGCGGCGGACCCGGAGGACCGCGACGGCGACGGCATCTCCGGGCGCTTCGTCGGGCGCTTCGGCCACAAGGCGCAGGCGCGCGACCTCGCCGAGATGACGGCGATCGCCTTCGCCGCCGATCTCGGCATGTCGACGACGCACCGACCGGCGGCGGAGGGCGACTGCCCCACCTGCCGCGCGGCGCCCCACGGCGGGACGCCCGAGATCGTGGACGAGATCGTCGGGCTCGTCGCCGCCTACCTCGCCGCCGTCCCGCCCCCGCCGGAGCCGGCACCGGACGCGGCGGGCGCCCGGCTCTTCGCCGAGACCGGCTGCGCCGCCTGCCACGCGCCGGCGCTCGCGTCCCCCGACGGAGAGGTGCGCGCCTACACGAACCTCCTCGTCCACGATCTCGGCCCGGGCCTCGACGGCGGCGCCACCGAGCCCGGCATCGCCCCCGGCGAATGGCGCACCGCCCCGCTCTGGGGCCTCTCGCGCGCCCTCGCCGACGGCGCGGGCCTCCTCCACGACGGCCGCGCCGCCACCGTGGCCGAGGCGATCGCCGCCCACGGCGGCGAGGCCGCCGGCGCCCGCACGGCGTTCGACAGGCTGGCGGCGGGGGAGCGCGCGCGGCTGCTGCGGTTCGTCGAGGGGCTGTGAGAACGGTCGTGGCACGTGCCGGAGATCCGCCGAGGCGGCCGGTCCGCGTGGCGCGGAGGCCCGCGCGTCACGCCCCCCGCGCCAGCCACGGCCCCATCTCCGCCTCGAGCCCCACCAGCGCGAGCCCGTAGGCCACGGACTGGAAATTGTCGCCGTCGCCGATGCGCTCGGCGCCGAAGCGGCGCTCGAACAGCGCGCGCACGGCGGGGATGAAGGCGGTGCCGCCGGTGAGGAACACCGTGTCGACGTCGGCGGGCGCGAGGTTCCTCTCCGCCAGCAGGCCGTCGACCGTCGCCTCGATGCGCGCGAGGTCGTCGGCGATCCAGCCCTCGAACTGCGCCCGCGTCAGGGTGCGGTCGATGGCGAGCGAGCCGAGCCGCAGCCGGAAGGGCACCTCCTCGGCGGAGGAGAGCGCCACCTTGGCGTCGGTCACCGCCCGGTAGAGGGAAAACCCCCAATCGTTGCGGATGATCTCCAGGAACGCCCGGATCTTCTCGGGCTCCAGCGACGCGCGCTCGATCTCCTCGAGCTCGGCGATCGTCTCGCGGGACTTGAGCAGCGCCAGCTGGTGCCACTTGGCGAAGCTGCCGTAGAAATGCACCGGCATCGGCAGGATCTTGTCCATCGAGCGGTAGCGCCCGCCCTTGCCGAGCGCGGGCGAGATCACCGCGTCGATGATGCGGTAGTCGAAGGCGTCGCCGGCGAGGCCGAGGCCGGCATGGCCGATCGGCGTCGCCCGCACGACGCCCGCCCGGCGCTCGAAGCGGATCAGCGAGAAGTCGCTGGTGCCGCCGCCGAAATCCCCGACGAGGACGGTCGCGTCGCGCTCCAGGCGCCGCGCGTACCAGAACGCGGCGCCGACGGGCTCGTAGACGTAGGACGGCTCGGGAAGGCCGGCCTGGCGGTAGCCCGCGGCGTAGCGGCGGATCGCCAGCGCCTCGTCGGGCTGCGCCCCGACGAAGGCCACGGGCCGGCCGGCGACGACCCGGCCCGGCGGCGCGTCGAGCGCACCGCCGGCATCCTCGATCGCGAGCCGCAGGAACTCGCCGAGCAGGTCCTCGAAGCGGTACCTCCGCGTGAAGATGCGGGTGTCGTGGAAGATCCGGCTCGCGACGTGGCTCTTGAACGACTGGATGAAGCGCAGCTCGAAGGCGCTGGTCAGGAAGGCCCGGATCGCGGAGCCCGCCGCGTGCGAGACCACGGTCGGCGCCCCGCCGGCCGTCACCTTCTCGAAGGCGAGGACGGAGCGATAGATGTCGGACAGCCCCTCGGGCTGGTCGAAGGGCAGCGCACGCACGGGCTCGCCGTCCCGCGCCAGGGCGACGACCGTGTTCGTCGTGCCGAAATCGACGCCGATCGCGACGCGCTCGACCATGGGGCGGCTCCGGGGCTTCGGGAGCGGGGCGGTCTAGGGTCGATCGCGGCCGGTGGCAAGCGGAAAGCGCCGCTACTCCCACGTCCCTTCGCGATGCGCCCGCTCCGCCCGCTCGGTGAAGCGCCCGTCCGGCCCGTGCAGCACGAAGGGCGGGGCGAGGCTCGCCGGCGTGCGCGCGTCCTTGATCGCGGTGATCACCACGCGCGTCGCATCCGCATCGGCGCGGGGATGGACCGGGGTGACGCGGATCGCGCCGAAGCGCGGTGCCAGCGCCGCGAGGCAGGCGGGGAGCTTGTCCGCACGCTGGATCAGCACGAGCCGGCCGCGCCGGCGCAGCAGGCGGGCGCAGGCGTCGATCCAGGCGGCGAGGCCGCCGGCGTCGAGCACGTGGGCGGCGGCCCGCGCCGGGTTCGGCGACGCGGGCGCATCCCCCTGCTCGAGAAAAGGCGGGTTCGTCGCCACCACGTCGGCGCCGCCCGGCGCCATCGGCGGGCCGGCGAGCACGTCCGCGCAGACCGACATGCCGCGGCCGCTCATCGCGTTCTCCGCGAGATTGCGCACGGCGAGCGCGGCGAGCACCGGATCGCGCTCGATCAGGACGATGCGCACCTCGGGCACCTGCGACGCGGCCATCAGCCCCACCGCGCCGGTCCCCGCGCCGACGTCGACGACGACCTCGCCGGGGCGCGGCGCGGCGGCGGCGGCGAGCAGCACGGCGTCGGTCCCCGCGCGGTGCCCCCGTCTGCGCTGCCACAGCACGACCCGGCCGTCGAGCAGCGTGTCGCGGGTGGCGTCCTCCGGCGGCTCAGGCGCCATCGCGCAGCTCGGCGCCGAGCCCGGCCTCGCGCAGGAAGCGGCGCGCGCCGTCCGCCTCGTCGTCGACGACGAGGATGCGGCGCTGGATGATGCCGATCGAGCCCTCCATCACGCTGGTGTGCCCGTCGGCCACGAAGATGTTGTAGCCGGCGTCACGCAGCAGCGATTCGGCGTAGCCGAGCGTCACGACGTCGTTCGTCCGGATCAATTCGACCATCGCCGGCCCGTTTCCCTCTTGCGTCAACCCTGCGCGTTGCGCCACAGCATAGCCCGTGCGACCTTGCCGTAAAGCCGCGGCCGGGTCGCGGGACGCTAGAGACGAGGTCGCGCGCGTGGGAGTCGTCCTTCCCTTCGAGGAGAACCGGGCCGAGCCGGGGATCGAATCCCTGGTCACGCTCGTCGCCGCGGACATGGGCCGCGTCAACGAGATGATCCTGTCGCGCACGGGCTCGGACGTGACGATGATCCCGGAGGTCGCGAACCACCTGATCTCGTCGGGCGGCAAGCGGCTGCGGCCGATGCTGACGCTCGCCACCGGCATCCTCTCGGGCTACGAGGGCGACGGCCACGTCAAGCTCGCCGCCTCCGTCGAGTTCATGCACACGGCGACGCTGCTCCACGACGACGTCGTCGACGAGAGCGACATGCGCCGCGGCAAGCCGGCGGCGCGGATCAAGTGGGGCAACGAGGCGAGCGTGCTCGTCGGCGACTTCCTGCTCGGCCAGGCCTTCCGGATGATGGTCGAGGTCGGCTCGCTGCGGGCGCTGCAGATCCTCTCGGACGCGGCCGCCATCATCGCCGAGGGCGAGGTGATGCAGCTCGCCGCGGCCAAGAACATCGAGACCGGCGAGGACGCCTACCTGCGCATCATCGAGGCGAAGACGGCCGAGCTGTTCGGCGCCGCCTGCGAGGTCGGGCCCGTGATCGCCGGGCGGCCGGAGGCGGAGGCGCGGGCCGCGCGCGCCTACGGCATGGCGCTCGGCGTCGCCTTCCAGCTCGTCGACGACGCGCTCGACTACGGCGGCGCCGCCGCCGCGCTCGGCAAGAACGTCGGCGACGACTTCCGCGAGGGCAAGATCACGCTTCCCGTGGTGCTCTCGCTCCGGCGCGGGACCGACGCCGACCGCGCCTTCTTCCGCCGCACGCTGGAGCGCGGCGAGATCGGGGAGGGCGACCTCGAGGAGGCGCTCGCCATCATGCGCCGCACGAAGGCGCTCGAGGACACCATCGCCCGCGCCCGCGACCACGGCCGCCGCGCGGTCGCCGCCCTCGACGTCCACCCGGACGGGCCGATGAAGCACGCCCTCGTCGAGGCGGTCGCGTTCTGCATCGCGCGGGCGTACTGAGCGCCCCCTGCGGGCCTGTTCGGGTGCCCCTCCGAGTGCCCCTTCGAGTGCCCCTTGCACCCCACCCCCCGCTCCCCTAATTTGCGCGCGCGTCGGCGCCGCCGCGCTTTTCCCCAGGCCGTACACGCAAACACCGGGAGACCGCACGCGATGGGTCGATTCCTCCCCACCCGCCGGGCGCTGTTCGCGCTCGCGTCCGTGTCCGCGCTGGCGCTCGCAGCAGGCGCCGCGCATGCGCAGGAGCGCGTCGTCAACGTCTACAACTGGTCGGACTACGTCGACCCGCAGGTGCTCGCGGACTTCACCGAAGAGACCGGCATCCGGGTGGTCTACGACACCTACGACAACAACGAGATCGTCGAGACGAAGCTGCTCGCCGGCCGCTCGGGCTACGACATCGTGGTGCCGTCGGGCCCGTTCACGCAGCGCCTGATCCAGGCCGGCGTGTTCGCGCCCCTCGACAAGACGCGGATCCCGAACCTCGAGCACGCCTGGCCGCAGATCGCCGACCGGCTCGCGGTCTACGATCCCGGCAACGCGCACGCCGTGAACTACATGTGGGGCACGACCGGCATCGGCATCGACGTCGAGGCGGTGCGGGAGCGGCTCGGGCCGGACGCGAACCTGGAGACCTGGGATCTCGTGTTCGATCCCGAGGTCGCCGCGAAGCTCCAGGATTGCGGCATCCATGTCCTCGACGCGCCGGAGGACCTCTTTCCCACCGCGCTGAACTACCTGGGCCTCGATCCGGATTCCAAGGATCAGGACGATCTCCAGAAGGGCGCGGACCTGCTCGCGGCGATGGCCGAGAACGTGCAGAAGTTCCACTCCTCGGAGTACATCAACGCGCTGGCCAACGGCGACATCTGCGTGGCCGTGGGCTATTCCGGCGACGTGCTCCAGGCGAAGGCGCGGGCCGAGGAGGCCGGCAACGGCGTCGAGATCGCCTATATCGTGCCCGACGAGGGCGCGCTCTTGTGGTTCGACTCGTTCTCGATCCCGGCGGACGCGCCCAACATCGAGGAGGCGCACGCCTTCATCGACTACATGATGCGCCCCGAGGTCGCCGCGCGGAACGTGAACTACGTCGCCTACGCCTCGGGCAACCTCGCGGCGAAGGCGTTCGTCGATCCGGAGGTGCTCGGGGACCCGGGCATCTACCCGAGCGACTCGACGATCGAGAACCTGTTCATCAACACGGCCTACGACCCGCGCGCCCAGCGCTTCGTAACCCGCGCCTGGACGCGGGTGAAGACCGGGCGCTGAGCCTCCCTCAGTGCCGGGTGATCGGCGGCCGGGGGCGGCTCATCGGATGGGCGGCGGCGCGCTCGGCACGCATCGGGCGGGCGGCGCGCCAGGCCTGCCAGCGGCGGTCGACCGGCCCGGCCTCGCCGGGGGCCGCGCCCTCTCCGACCCGGGCGAGCGCCCAGGCGAGCCCGGCGACGATCAGCCCCGTGCCGAGCGCGATCGCCGCCGCGGCGCCCGGGTGGAGCTGCGCCTCGAGGGCGAGGCTGGTGTCGCGGTGCGGCACCGCGCGCGCCATGCGCCGTGCGAGCCCGCCGCCGAGCCCCGGCGCGATCCTGTCCACCAGGTCGGCGGCGTGGCCGCCGGCACCGACGACGAGGGTGCGGCGCGGGTGCTCGGCCGCGAACAGCGCCGCGCGGGCGACGAGCGCCGGGTCGTAGGCCGAGATCGCGTCGTCGAGGCGTGCGGCGTCCCCGGGGCCGTCGACGGCGCTCGGGCGCACCAGCGTCACCGACACCGGCGCGCGCTCCGCGGCGAGCTCCCGGCGGAGGCCCCCGACGAAGGCGGCGATCGCGCCGCGGGCGGCCGCGTAGGGCGCCGTCTCCGCGAGCGCACGCTCGGCCACGCCGCCGCCGACCACGACGATGGCGCCACCGCGCCGGCGCAGATGGCGCGCGGCCTCGATCGCGCCGTGGGCGGCGCTCCAGTAGACCCGGTCGAAGATGCGCCGCTGCTCTGCCGGCCCGGTCGCGAGCGCGGCGCCCGCGAGCGCCGTCGGCGCGGTCGCGACCCAGGTGTCGAAGCCGCCGTACGTGGCGTCGGCCACCTGCGCGACGCGGCGGGCGTCGTCCGGCTCGGACGCGTCGGCCTCGACGATCACCGCGCGCGCGCCGCCGGCGGCGAGCTCGCCGGCGACCCGCGTCAGCGCCGCGCCGTCCCCGCCGACGAGGACGAGGCGCGCGCCGGCTGACGCGGCCTCGCGGGCGACGGCGCGGCCCACGCCGCCGGCGGCGCCGGTGACGACGACGATCTGATGCGCGAGCGGCTTCAGGCGTGGGGTCATCGGGGGGCTCCTCCGGCGTGCGCGCGTCGGGTGGTTCGTGAGGACGCGCGGGCAACGGGCGCCGTCGCATGCCGGTTCCGCGCCGGCGCGGCGCGTTCCGGAAGGGTGCAGGCATCACGATGCGTGATGGGGCCCATGCAGCCAATTCGCTTCCCCGACGTCGTCCGCCAGCTATGCTGCAGGGACGACGCAGTGCCGCCGCACGCTTTCGACGGAGCCCCGACCCGATGCCCTCCCCCACCGCTGCGCCGCGCCCCTCGCGCGTCGCTCCCGAGATCGTCATCGCCGCCGGCTGCCTGATCGCGCTCGTCACCTTCGGGCCGCGCGCCTCCGCCGGCCTGTTCCAGGTGCCGATGACGACGGATTACGGCTGGGGCCGGGACACGTTCGGTCTCGCCATCGCCATCCAGAACCTGGTCTGGGGCATCGGCCAGCCCTTCGCCGGGGCGGTCGCCGACCGCTTCGGCACGGTACGCGTCCTGATCGTCGGCGCGCTGCTCTACGCGCTCGGCCTCGTCGTCATGGCCTGGGCGGCGACGCCCCTGATGCTGCACGTGGGCGCAGGCCTGCTGATCGGCATCGGGCTCGCCGGCGCCTCGTTCAACCTGGTGCTCGGCGCCTTCGGCAAGCTCCTGCCGGAGGAATGGCGGCCGATGGCCTTCGGCATGGGCGTGGCGGCGGGGTCCTTCGGCCAGTTCCTGTTCCCGCCGATCGGCAACGCGCTGATCAACGCGGTCGGCTGGCAGGATGCGCTGCTCTGGTTCTCGGCGATCATGCTCGTCGTCCTGCCGCTCTCGCTGATGCTCGCGACCCGCGGCACCGGGGGCGGCGCCAAGGCGGACGCGGGCCCGAGCCAGTCGATCGCGCAGGCGCTGGCGGAGGCCTTCCGGCACCGCTCCTACGTGCTCCTCGTCACCGGCTTCTTCACCTGCGGCTTCCAGCTCGCCTTCATCACCGCCCACCTGCCGGCCTACCTGAAGGACGCCGGCCTCTCGGCCGCGGTGGGCGGCTGGACGCTCGCCGTGATCGGGCTCGCCAACGCGGTCGGCTCGCTGGGGGCGGGCTGGCTCTCGACGCGCATGCCCAAGCGCTACCTGCTGGCCTGGATCTACCTCGGCCGGGCGATCGCCATCGCCGCCTTCGTGCTGGCGCCGGCCTCGGCGACCTCGGCAATCCTGTTCGGCATCACCATCGGCCTCCTGTGGCTCTCGACCGTGCCGCCGACCTCGGCCCTGGTGATGGTGATGTTCGGCACGCGCTACATGGCGATGCTCTACGGCTTCGCCTTCTTCTCGCACCAGCTCGGCGGCTTCTTCGGCGTGCTGCTCGGTGGCGTGCTCTACGAGGCGACCGGCGGCTACGCGATCGTCTGGTGGTTCTCGGTGGCGCTCGGCCTCGCCTCGGCGCTGATCAACCTCCCCATCGTCGAGAAGCCGGTCCCCCGCCTCGCCCCGCAGCCGGGGTGACCGGACCGTCATCCCGGATTGCGAAGCAAGTCCGGGACCCAGAACCACAGGTGTTCGTGGAGCGGCGCGCCAGCGCCGCGGCGGGAACGGCCGACGGCAGCGTTCGTGGACGCGCGCGCTGCCGCGCACGCCGAGCGACACACCTGTGGTTCTGGGCCCCGGGCCCGCTTCGCGACCCGGGGTGACAGCGGTGAGCCCTCCCCGCGGCCCCTTGCCGAGCGCGCGCCGCTCGGCCATGAGGGGCGTCCCACAACAGAGGACGTCCCCATGACCGAGATCACCCGCATCAAGCCCGGCCCGCGCATGTCCATGGCCGTCGTGCACGGCGACACCGTCTACACCGCGGGCCAGGTCGCCAAGGAGACCGCCGGCGGCTCGGTCGCCGACCAGACCCGGGAGATCCTGGGGCTCATCGACGCGCTGCTCGCCGAGGCCGGCACCGACAAGACGAAGCTGCTCTCCGCCTCGATCTGGCTCACCGACATCGCCACCTTCGCCGAGATGAACGGCGTCTGGGACGCCTGGCTCGCGCCGGGCTGCGCGCCCGCCCGCGCCACCGTCGAGGCGAAGCTCGCCGCGCCGCCGCTCAAGGTCGAGATCGCGGTGATCGCGGCCCGCTGAGCCTCAGGCGCCGGCGAGCGCACGCAGCGCGACGACGGCGCCGACCCCCACGGCGACGCAGGCGACGAGCGGCAGCCGGATCGCCGCGAGGGCGACGAGCGCGCCGGCGATCGCGTCCGGCCAGCCGGACAGCAGAACCGCCGGCGCGATCACCGCGGTGAGGACCGCCGGCGGGATCGCGTCGAAGGCAGCCTTCGCCCGCCCGTGCAGCGCGAGTCGCCCCGCGAACGCGAGCCCCGCGACCCGCGTCGCATAGGTGACCGCCGCCATGCCGAGGATCGTGGCGAGCGTGGCGGGATCGACGTCGAGCACGCCGGCCATCACGTCTCCTCCGCCCGGATCGGCGG
>NZ_AUBC01000001.1:3743-324917 GCF_000429045.1 Salinarimonas rosea DSM 21201 | reverse complement strand
TGCGCGGCTGCGGGTTGTTCTCCCAGCGATACAGCGTCGCGCGCGGCACGCCCACGGCCTGCGCGGCCTCCTCGGCGTCGAGGCCGGCGCTCCTCGCCCGGCGCCAGCGCGCCAACGCGTCGCGTCTCATCGTCGCTGCGATATCCGGGGTCTTCGCGCCGATGAGACGCGACGCGACCCGACCGTTCCTGATAACCTGACAGGGCAGGCCGAAAACCTGCATCGGGGATCTCCTGAAGCTCGTGTTGTCGCAAACCCAAGCTTCCGGGATCCCCGATCCCGTTCAAGTCCCCTCCGTCTCACTTCTGTCCGGCCCTACACAGAGGCGTACCCGCGCCGAAGCCGCCGAATCGCCTCAATTCGGCGCCGGCCCCGCGAGCTCGTCGGCGATTCGCCGCGCGAGGGCGGAGCGGGCCTCCTCCGGCAGGGCCTGCCAGAGGGCGCGCGCCCGCGCGGCATCGTCTCCGGCCTCGGCGATCAGCCCCGCGAGGGACTGCCGATCGAGGCCGGTCGCGACCGGTGCGGCGACGGACGGCGCGGTGCCGGCAGCCGCGGGCGCGGCGCGCGGAACCGACGGCGCGGCGGGCGCGTCCGCGCCCTCCTCGCGCACGGGCGAGAACCAGAAGATCGTCGCGATGACGGCGAGCGCGCGCACCAGCGGCATGGCCATGGGTCCCCGGATGTCGCTTCCTGGTTGGCCCCGCGCGGATGAAGAGAGCGTTGCCGCGCGCGCGCCGTTCGCAGACATGGTGAATGCCCGAACGAATGCCGAGAGATCGCTCCGGCGGGACCGTCCGGTGGCGGGACGCCGCGCCGCGCGGGCGTTAACCACGCGTTCGGCATACCGCCGACCCGTCCGGGGTCCGACCCGTTCGCCTTAGGTTTCGTTTAAGCGGGGGCTGCGACAGTCCCCGCCAACGAGGACAGGGAGCGGCGCAAGCGCCGTGTTGGGCGGACGTGTTCGGGTCCATCAGCGTTCGAACGATAGAGGCGCGCCTGGGCGAGCTCGTGCACGAGCGGGTCCGTGGCGACGCGTCCGAGCGCGATCGGCACGCCCGGTTCATCGTCTCGCGAATCCTGATGGGTGCCGCCGCGCTGGTGCTGGCGCCGATCTACCTCGCCCTGCGCGGCCCCGCGTCCGTGCAGGAATACGTGGCCTTCCTCTTCCTGGCCTCGCCGCTCCTCGCCGGCGTGACGCTCGCCCGGACGGGGCGCCTGACCCTCGCGCACACCATTTCCGCCGCCGGCTTCGCCGGGCTGATCGTCTGCCTCGCCAACGCATCGGGCGGCCTCGCCTCGGCGGCGACCATCTGGCTCGTCGCCGTGCCGCTCGAGGCACTCGTCACCGGCTCGCGCCGGGCCGCGGTGAGCGCGACCATCGTCGCGACCATCGCGGTCATCGTGCTCGCGGTGCTCGACGCCATGGGCGCGCCGCTGCACACGATTCCCTGGCCCGCCACGCTGTCGGCGCCGATCTTCGCCCTCTTCGCCATCGCGCACGCCGGCTCGCTCGTGCTGGCGGTCTCCCGCGCCCGCGATGCCAATGCCGACGCGCTGCGCCGGCGGGATGCGCGCGATCGTTCGCTGCTCCAGGTGATCGACGACCTCGTCGTCTGGCACGACGCGCACGGCCACGTGCTCTCCGCCAGCGCGGCGGCGATGAAGCTCGTCGGCGCGCCCTCCACGGCACTGGAGGATCGGGGCCTGTTCTCGCGCGTCCACGTCCAGGACCGGCCGGCCTACCTGAAGGCGCTGAGCGACGCCGCCGCGGGCTCCGCGCCGGTCACCGCGCAGTTCCGGCTGCACTACGGCGACGCCCTCGCCGGCGAGGCCGGGCGCGTCGTCTGGACGGAGATGCGGGCCTACCGCGTCGAGACGGCGGACGACCGCGCCAAGGTCGTCTCCATCCTGCGCGACGTCACCGCCCAGAAGAACCACGAATGCGACCTCGAGCGCGCCCGCGCCGAGGCCGAGCGGGCGGGCGCCGTGAAGGCGCGCTTCCTCGCCACCGTCAGCCACGAGCTGCGCACGCCGCTCAACGCCATCATCGGCTTCTCGGAGATCCTCTCCACGGACACGATGGCCGGCGTCGGGCCCGAACAGCGCCGCGGCTACGCCAGAATCATCCACGACTCGGGTCACCACCTGCTCGAGGTGGTCAACTCCCTCCTCGACATGTCGCAGATCGAGACCGGGAACTTCGAGTTCGCGCCCGCACCCTTCGACGTGGCGCCCCTCGTCGAGGGCTGCATCGACCTGATGCGGCTCAAGGCGGACGCCGCGGGCGTGCGGCTCGGCTTCACGGTCGAGCCGGGGATGCCCGAGCTCGTGGCGGATCGGCGCGCCTGCCGGCAGATCCTGATCAACCTCGTCTCGAACGCGGTGAAGTTCACGCCGTCGGGCGGGCGGGTCCACGTCGCCGTGAGACGCCGGGCCGGCATGATGGCGATCGTCGTCTCCGATACCGGCATCGGTGTGCCGGAAGCCGCGCTCGCCAAGCTGGGCGACCCGTTCTTCCAGGTACACGCCGCCTACGATCGCCCGCACGAGGGCACGGGGCTCGGCCTGTCGGTCGTGCGCGGCCTCGTCGGGCTCCACGGCGGTGCGCTCGCCATCGAGAGCGCTCCCGGCGAGGGCATGACGGTGACGGTCGAGCTGCCCCTGTTCGGGCGCTGCGCCAGGTCCGGCGACGACGGCGCCCGGGCCTCCGCGCCGATCCCGATCACGGTCCGCTCGCGCGGGCGCAGGAGCGCCGCCGCCGAGGAGGTCGCGCAGGCGGTGGGCGTGCCGCATGCCGTGGTCGCGGCACCCAACGAAGATGCCGACAACGAGGAGCTGAAGCGCAGTGCCTGAGGTCATGGCGGCCCGTTCCGGACGCGACACCACCACGAGGAGCGCGCCCGTGCGGCGGCGCGCGACCGGCTTCGAAGCACGGGCTCGGCGCTCGCCGTTGGCGGAGGCGGCGCGCCGCGTGCTCGCGCGTCCCGGCCGGCTGGTGACCGGCGCGCTGTTCGCGTCCGTCGCCGGCTACATCGCGCTGAACGCGCTCGCGTTCCAGACGGCGCGCCATCCCGCGCCGCTCTTCGCGGAGCCCACGCGGATCGTGGCGACGCCCGCGCCCCGTGACGCCGGGGTCCCGCCGCCGCATGCGGCCGCGCCGACGCCGAGCCTCGCCTTCGACGTCGGTCCCGCGCCGCTGCCCCCGGCGCGCGCGCCGATCGCCGCCCCGCCCGCGCCGCCGCCGGCGCCGGCTTTCGCTCGCGACGACGATCCGATCGGGGCACTCATCCGCGGCAGCGACACGACGACCACCGCCTCGCTCGGCGCGCCCGCGCCGGACGCCCGCGTGGCCGCGGTGCAGGAGGCGCTGGTGGTGCTCGGCCACGGGCCGATGACCGTCGACGGCCTGTTCGGCCCCGCGACCCGGGCCGCGCTCGAGGACTTCGAGCGCGACGAGGGCCTGCCCGTGACCGGCGCGCTCGACGGCGCTACGCTGCGGGTCCTGGCGATGCGCTCGGGCGTGACGATCGACTGACCGCTCCGCGCCTCGCGTCCGTCGCCGCAGGAGGCAGGGAGAACCCGGGGGAGATCGCATGCGCCTGACGTCGGACTTCGTCGTCTCCGCCCTGATCCGCCAGGCGGGGATCGAGACCGTGCCCGCGGTGCTGCGCCGGCGCGGCGCGGCGGAAGCCGGGGCGATCTTCGTCAAGGTGGACCGGCTCGACGGCACCGCCGACCTCTACGGCCCGGCGCCCCAGGCGCTCGTCGAGGAGCAGGACGAGGGCGAGCGCCGCTTCGCGTCGGTCCTCACGGGTGCGACCTCGCTCGACGTCGAGGAGCGGATGCGCAAGGAGATCCGCTTCGACCCCGACCTCTGGCTCGTGGAGATCGAGGACCGGCAGGGCCGGCCGTTCGTGCCCCTCGCCCGCGACCCCGGCTGATCCGCGCACGAGAAAGCCGGCGGCCCCGAAGGACCGCCGGCTCGCGTTCATCCATCGCGCGTCGCGCGATCGATTACTGCTCGACGATGAGGTCGACGTCCTCGTCGGCGCCGAGCGGCTGGGCGTTCGGATAACGGGCCTCGTAATCCTGCATGCCCTCGATGTCCGCCTCGGTGATGCCGCGGACCATCAGCTGGTCGCCGCGCATCGACAGACGATCGAGCGGCAGCGCCACCGTGTCCTCGCCGAGGCCGAGGAAGCCGCCGGCACCGATGACGACGAGGAAGTCGTCGTTCGGCGTCGCGACGATGCGCTCGACATCGCCGAGCTCCTGGCCGCGGAAGTTGTAGACGGTCTCGCCCTCGAGCTCCGAGATCGCGACCGGCCGCGTCGTAGCGTTCACCGCACCGGTGGCCTCGACCTCGTTCTCGTCGATGAGCATGCCGCGGGCGCGATCCATCTCGGCCGTCTGCTCGGTCTCGATCTGCATCCCGGCCTGCTGCTCGGTCTGCATGCGCTCGTAGCGGACCGTCGGCTGGCCCTGCGCCTGCAGGAACTCGACCTGGGGCTCGCCGGTGCGCTCGAAGGTCACCTCCGGACGGGCCTGCGTCGTGGCGATCTGGGCCTGCTGGCCGTCGTCCTCGATCGTGACCTGGGCCTGCGACTGCTCGACCGCGACGGCGGCCTGCTGCTGCGGCTGCTCGACCTGGACCTGCGGCTCGCCCTGGCGCACCATGACCTCGGGACGACCCTGGGCCACGTCGACCTGCGGCTCGGGCATGCGCACGATGATCTCGGGCTGCGGCTGCTCGATCGTCACCCGCGGCGGCGCCTGGCGGACCAGGATCTGCGGGTTCTGCTGGCGAACCGTCACCTCCGGCTCGGCCGGGTCGACCGTCACCTGCGGGGTCGGCTGCTCGATGCGCAGGCGCGGGGCGGTGCGCTCGACGACGATCGAGGCGCCGTCGGCCTCGGCCATCCGCTCGCGATCCTGCGTCATGCGGCCTTCGGTCCCGGACTCCATGGCGAGGACGAGCACCTGCTCGCGCTCGGCCGCCTGGAACTCGCCGCCCTCGGCCTCCGTCGCGGAGCGCAGCTGGGCGACCTGCTCACGGGTGATGTCCTGGACGTAGAGACGGCCGTCGCGCAGGACGATGGCCTGCGTCGGGAGCAGGCGGTTCTGCCCGTCCTGGACCGCGACGACGGCGTAGCTCTGGCCGGAGCGGCCGATCACGATCTGCTCGACGGTCCCGATGCGGTTGCCGTTGGCGCCGACGAGCGGCTGGCCGCGCATCTGCTGGGCGGTGACCCGGCCCTGCTGGCCCTGCGTCTGGCCCGACTGGGCCTGCGTCATCTGCTGCTGCTGACCCTGCTGCTGGTTCTGCTGCGTCTGGGCCATGAGAGCTGCGGGCGCGAGGGCGGTAGACCCCACGAGCGCAGCGAGGAAAATGCGTTTCATCGCTGGCATCCTTTCGTGTCTGCCGGTTTGGCTGCCCCGGAAACACGCCAGCGCCGGATCGGTTCCTCACGCCGATGTGAATAGAGACGCCTGCTGGAAGACTAGCGTCTTGCTCTCACAACATCGTCCATGGTCGACGACGTCGCGATACAGGAAATCTATCTCAGGAGGAAGCGTGACAACTCAGACAGCGCGGCCGTTCTTGCTGTCGCGCTTGTCGGCATTCGGCTCCAGCACTCGGCTGAAGCGCGGCCGGTGACGCGAATCCGCGCCGAGCATGGGAATATGTGTGGTCCCGACGCCGCGCTGCGCGCCGATCCGCACGCCGTGCACCGCCTCGACGATCCGTGCCGCGACCGAGCGGGGCACGCCGCGGATCAGCCCCACGAGGCGGTAGACGATCGTCACCGAGCGGGCGATGCCGGGATCGAGCGTCAGGAAGATGCGGATCGTCTCCTCTTCGCCGAGCCCAGCCGCGCGCAGCGCGAGCGCGAGGAGATCGTGGCGGGCCGGTTCGTGGAAGCGCCAGTCGGGGGAGGTCTCGAGCGCGAGCGCCGCGGCGAGCGCGGAGCCGAAGGTCGCACGGTCGCCGCGCTCGGCGGCGGCGAGGAGCGTCGCGACGGTCTCCGCCGACGGGCGCGGGCGCACCGACGGGTGTGCGTCCGCCCGCGGGGCGGCGGTGATGCCCACGAGGAGGCGCGTGCGCATCGGCTCGTCGGCCTGCGCGTAGAGGCTCGCGGCGTCGTCCGCCGGCAGGTCGTCACGCGCGAGAAGCGCCCCCGCGAGGCGGGTCCGGAGGGGGATGCGGTCGCCGCGCGCGCGCTCGACGAGGGTGGCGAGGGAGCGGCCACCGAGCGCCGCGTCCGCGTTCTCGGCCAGCGCCAGATCGACCGCAGGATCGTCGCGTGCGACGAGGCGGGCGATCTCGTCGAGGGAGAGGTCGCCGCGGCGCGCGCGCGCGAGCGCCGCGACCGGGGGCTCGACCGTGTCGGCGGCCCCGGGCGCGTCCGGCGCGAGGGCCGCGACGAGCCGCGCCGCCTCGCCTCCGTGGGCGGCGAGCGCCTGGAGCACCGCGGCGGGCGTCTGCGGAAGGGCGGCCACCCGGCGCGCCACGTGCGTGGCGGTGTCGGCGTCCGCCCTCGGCAGGAGCCGGACCGCCAGCTCCGCGAACGCCGCCGCCTCGTCCGCGCGCCGGCGCGACGCCGCGAACAGGTCCGCCTGGACCCGCAGCAGCACCGGCGCGATCGCGCCGCCGTCGCGCGCGAGCGCGGAGAGCCGGGCGAGATCCTCGTCGAGGGGCGGCGGAGGCGGGGTCATGCGGCGATCGGCGCGAGGGGGCGAGATCCGTCGGATACGCCGGATCGCGTAAAGGCCGCGTTAACCGTGGCCGTCTCGCCCGCTCCACTTCCACTGCGGGAGGTGGCTCGGCGCCGCAGGCGACGAGACGGAGAGGGTGCTCCGAGAGGCGCTTCGACGAAGCCGAAACTGCACGCGTCGAGCCGGGGGACCCCGCCCCTGATCCGCTGCGCGGATCGTCCCCGCCCCAGTGGGGCGGGAGCGCGCTCCTTCCCCATCGGGGGAGGTGGATCGGCGCCGAAGGCGACGAGACGGAGGGGGTGCGCCGAAGGCGCTTCGGCGGAGCCGAAACTGCACGCGTCGAGCCGGGGGACCCCGCCCCTGATCCGCTATGCGGATCGTCCCCGCCCCGAGGGGGCGGGAGCGCTTCGCTATTCGGCCGCGACGCCGAGGGAATCGGCCTCGGCGAGCCACGCCGCCAGATCCGCCCGCGCGCGGTCGGTGAGCGCCTTCTTCCTGGCGATCGCCTTGGCCGAGCCGCGCAGGCGCTTGCCGTCGGCGCTCTTGGGGAGCGCGCCCTCGAGCGGGGGGAAGAGGCCGAAATTGACGTTCATCGGCTGGAAGGAGCGGGGCTTCGCCGGCTTGGGCGCGCCCTCCACCGCGCCGGCTCCCTCCACGCCGTCCTCGTCCTCGTCCTCCTCGGCGAGGATGTGGCCGCCGGTGATGTGGGCGGCGAGCGCGCCCATGGCGGTGGTGGGCGGCAGCAGGCGCACGGCACGCCCGAGCCGCTCCGCGGCGGCGAAGCGGCCCGCCATCAGCCCCACCGCCGCGCTTTCCACGTAGCCCTCGCAGCCCGTGATCTGGCCCGCGAAGCGCAGGCGCGGGGCGGCCTTCAGGCGCAGCGTGCCGTCGAGCAGGCGAGGCGAGTCGAGGTAGGTGTTGCGGTGGAGCCCGCCGAGCCGGGCGAACTCGGCGTTCTCGAGGCCCGGGATCATGCGCAGGATCGCGGCCTGGGCGCCGTACTTCAGCTTGGTCTGGAAGCCCACCATGTTGAACAGCGTGCCGAGCGCGTTGTCCTGGCGCAGCTGCACGACCGCCCAGGGCTTCTCGTCGGGCCGGTGCGGGTTGGTGAGGCCGACCGGCTTCATCGGCCCGTAGCGCAAGGTTTCTCGGCCGCGCTCGGCCATCACCTCGATCGGCAGGCAGCCGTCGAAATAGGGAGTGTTCGCCTCCCACTCCTTGAAGGAGGTCGTCTCGCCGGCGAGCAGCGCGTCGACGAAGGCCTCGTACTGCTCGCGGTTCATCGGGCAGTTCAGGTAGTCCGCCCCCGTGCCGCCCGGCCCGGGCTTGTCGTAGCGCGACTGGAACCAGGCCACGCCCATGTCCACGCTCTCGCGGTAGACGATGGGGGCGATGGCGTCGAAGAAGGCGAGCGCGTCGGCACCGGTGAGCCCGCGGATCGCCTCGGCGAGGGCGGGGGAGGTGAGGGGGCCCGTCGCGACCACGACCTGATCCCATTCCTCCGGCGGCAGGCCCGCCACCTCGGCGCGATCGATCGTCACCAGCGGATGCGCCTCGAGCGCGGCGGTGACCGCCTCCGAGAAGCCGTCGCGGTCGACCGCGAGCGCGCCGCCGGCGGGCACCTGGTGCTTGTCGCCGGCATGCATGATCAGCGAGCCGAGCCGGCGCATCTCCTGGTGCAGCAGGCCCACCGCGTTACTCTCCGCATCGTCGGAGCGGAACGAGTTCGAGCAGACGAGCTCGGCGAGCCCGTGCGTCTTGTGCGCCTCGGTCATACGGGCGGGGCGCATCTCGTGCAGGACGACGGGCACGCCCGCCTGGGCGACCTGCCAGGCGGCCTCGGAGCCGGCGAGGCCCCCGCCGACGACGTGGACGGGCTCGATCTGGGAAGCGTTCGACATGAGCGAGAGATGCAGGCGCGCCACCCCGGCGTCAAGCGCGGCGGGCGCGGACGACCGTGCTTTGTCGGCCCGCCGGGAAGAGCCGGCGCACCGGCGTCGTCGAGCAAGGAGGCCCGAAACGAAGAACGCCGGCACGGGATGTCCCGGCCGGCGTTCGCGGCGGCGCAGCGATGCGTCGCGACTCAGGCATGAGCGTAGCGACGCGCCACGTAATCGATGTCGCCGCGCGACAGGCCGACGTCGTTGAGCTCGCGGTCGGACAGGCGCTCGAGCTCGCGCACGGTCTGGCGGTAGCGCTGATAGGCGCGGATGCGGGAGAGAACCCAGGTGAGGAACATCGGTGGAGACTCCAGGGAGGGAACGAACGAAGGACCGGCCGCGCGGCCCCGCATCGGTGCGGGCCGTCGCGTCCTGTCTTGTGCACTGCGATATATGGAGCGGGCGCCTCGGAGTTAGAGGCGAAAGTCGAAATCAGGCATGCGCCCAGCGCATGATGCAGCCGAGAACCAGTCACAAATCCTTTACGGATGCGCTGAGCGGGACGCTCCGGGACGCCGAGTTGCCCGAATTCCGCCATGCACGTAAATCGGGAAGCGAGCGCGGCGGTCCCGAATCACCCGCCACGCTTCGGGCCGTAGGGCGGGCGCGGGATCGCCATGTGCGCCGCCCGCAGCGCCGCCGACCAGCGTTCGCGCAGATCTTGGAAGTAGGGCTCGCCCGCCTCGATGCGCCGGTTCACCTCGGGCACGAAGGCGTCCCGGCGCAGCACCACGACGTCGATCGGCAGCCCCACGCCGATGTTCGAGCGCATGGTCGAATCCATCGACACGAGCCCGATCTTGAGCGCGTCGTAGAGATCGCCGTCGAACCGCACCGCGCGGTCGAGGATCGGCTTGCCGTACTTGTGCTCGCCGATCTGCAGGAAGGGCGCGTCCTGCCCGCATTCGATGAAGTTGCCCGCGGCGTAGATCATGTAGAGCCGCATCGGGCCCCCGCGGATCTGGCCGCCGAACAGGAACGAGACGTCGAAGGTCACGCCCGCGTCCGCGAGCGCCGGGCCGTGGACGGCACGCACCTCTCGAATCGCCCGCCCGACGAGCTCGGCCGCCTTGAACAGGCTCGGCTGGTCCTCGAGCCGCGCGACGGCGCCGGTCCCGGGATCCTCCAGGCCCTCCTCGAGGAGGCTCACCACCGTCTGCGAGACCGAGAGGTTCCCCGCGCTCGCGAGCGCCAGCACCCGTTCGCCGGGGTGCTCGATGACGGTGAGCTTGCGGAAGGTCGAGACGTTGTCGAGCCCCGCGTTGGTGCGGGTGTCGGCGATCATCACGAGCCCCTGCTCGACGAGCAGGCCGACGCAGTAGGTCATGGGCGGGGCGTCCGGAGCGAGGCGGGAAGGGATGCG
The DNA here is from genome assembly GCF_000429045.1 of Salinarimonas rosea DSM 21201. Taxonomy (GTDB): domain Bacteria; phylum Pseudomonadota; class Alphaproteobacteria; order Rhizobiales; family Beijerinckiaceae; genus Salinarimonas; species Salinarimonas rosea. The sequence goes on along the minus strand of NZ_AUBC01000001.1, from coordinate 314,897 downwards.
AGACGGGAGGCGAGACGCGAGGCGGCGGGGCCGCGGACTGCGTCAGGACTGGCTTTGCGAGCGCGATTGCGTGGGAGCCGGCGCGCCGCTCGCGGCGTCCTGCACCGACAGGCGTACGGAGAGGCTCTCCGCGCCGCCGCCGTAGCGGGCGCCGCGCACGGGTGCGCAGCCGGGCGCGTCGAGGCCGATGGCGACGCGTACGTGGCGCGGCCCGGCGCAGACGCCGAAGGACGGATCGAACGCGACCCAGCCGAGACCCGGCGCCAGCGCCTCGGCCCAGGCATGCACGTGGCCGCCCTGCACGCGAGCGGCTTCGGCTCGAGCGGCTTCGGCTCGAGCGCCCTGGGCTAGAGCGACTTGGGCTCGAGCGACTTGGGCTCGTGCGTCCGGAGCCTGCGTGCCCCGGGGCTGCCCGCCCGTCTCCTCGCCATCGGCGGTCTCCCCGTCGTCCCCGCGATGGAGATAGCCCGAGACGTTGCGGGCGGGAATGCCGAGGTGGCGCGCGCCGGCGACGAAGGCGTGAGCGAGGTCCTGCGCCACGCCCCGCTCAGCGGCGAAGGCGCCGGCGGCGCCGATCGCCGCGTCGGCGGGGCCGCGCTCCATCGTCATGCGCTCCGCGAGCGACGTGTTGAGCGCGTGGAGCGCCGCGAGCGGATCGGTCCGCACCGCCTCGCCGGCGACCTCGGCCGCGAAGGCGGCGAGCGCATCGGACGGGGCGGTCATCGGCGTCGTGCGCAGGAAGTAGAGATCCGGCGCGCGCTCCACCGTGCCGCGCACCACGCCGTGGGTCTCGTCGGTCTCGACGATGCCCGTGACACGGATCGTCAGCGCCTCGCCGGCGGTCTCGGCGGCGAAGCGGTGGACGACGTTGCCGAGCGCGTCCTCGCCCTGGCGCAAAGCGCCGTCGAGGGACGGCTCGATACGCCAGCGCACCACGTGCTGGCCCACGTGCGAACGCGGCGTCAGGCGCAGGACCTGGATCAGCCCCCGCGCCGGCTCCTCGTAGGAATAGGTCGTCTCGTGCTCGATGCGAATGCGCATGGCGCGCCTCCCCGCGAACCGCCGGTCCCGCCCTCGCGCCTCAGGTGAGGTACTGATCCGCGATGGCCGAGCCGAGCTTGTTGTTGTCGATGATGAACTCGGTGACCCATTGGTGCAGCCCGCGGCCGAACACCTCCTCGATGCGCATCGCCGAGAGCCGCGCCGCGCAGTCGCTGGCGTGGCGCTGGGCGGGTCCGCGCCGGCCGTAGAGATCTGCGACGAGGTCGAGGTGGCGCACCAGGCTCTCGTAGCAGCAGGCGAGCGAGCGGGGCATCTGCTTGTTGAGGATCAGCAGGTCCGCCACCAGCCAGGGCTTCACGCTCTCGCGGTAGACCCAATGGTAGGCGGTGTGTGCCTGCACCTCGCGCAGGATCGTGGTCCACTGGAAATAGTCGAGCGAGCCGCCGACCCGCTCCGTCGGCGGCAGGAGCACGTGGTACTTCACGTCGAGGATGCGCGCGGTGTTGTCCGCCCGCTCGATCGAGACGCCGAGCCGGGTGAAGTAGTAGGCGTCGTTCCGCAGCATGGTGCGGTACGCCGAGCCGTCGAAGTCGAGGGAGACGCTCTTCACCCATTCGAGGAAGCGGGCGAAGTCCTCCCGGCTCATGTCGGCGTTGCGGTACTTCTTCAGCTCCAGCCAGGCGCCGTTGATCGTCTCCCACATCTCCAGCGTCAGCGCGGTGCGCACCGCCCGCGCGTTGGTGCGCGCCCGCTCCAGGCAGGAGCGGATCGAGGAGGGATTGTGCGGCGAGAAGGCCAGGAAGTCGCGCACCGTGTCCTCGGTCACGGCCCCGTAGTGCTCGCGGAAGATCTCCGCCGAACCCGCGGCCTCGAGCGCGCTCTCCCATTCGTTGCGCTCGCCGTAGCTCGTCGGCAGCGCCGCGAGGCGCACGGTGGCGTCGAGGATGCGGGCGATGAAGTCCGCCCGCTCGGTGTAGCGGAAGAGCCAGAACAGGCTGTTGGCGGTGCGTGAGAGCATGGCCTCGTCCGTGGTGACGCGAAACGCGGGCGGGTGGCGGCGTCGGTGATCAGCCGTCGAGCACCCAGGTGTCCTTGGTGCCGCCGCCCTGGCTGGAGTTCACGACGAGTGAGCCCTCCTTGAGCGCGACGCGGGTGAGCCCGCCGGGCACGACGCGCACCCCGTCCGCGCCCGAGAGCACGAACGGGCGCAGGTCCACGTGCCGCGGCGCGACGCCCGAGGCGACGAAGGTCGGGCAGGTGGACAGCGCGAGCGTCGGCTGGGCGATGAAGCCGGACGGATCGTGCTTGAGCTTGCGCCGGAAGGTCTCGAGCTGCTCCTTGGTGGCGTGCGGGCCCACCAGCATGCCGTAGCCGCCCGAGCCGTTCACCTCCTTGACGACGAGCTCGGACAGGTGGTCGAGCACATATTTCAGCGCCTCCTCGTCGCGGCAGCGCCAGGTCGGCACGTTCTTGAGGATCGGCTCTTCCCCGAGGAAGAAGCGGATGATCTCGGGCATGTAGGTGTAGACCGCCTTGTCGTCGGCGATGCCCGTTCCGACGGCGTTGGCCAGCGTGATGTTGCCCGCTTGGTAGGCACCGAAGAGGCCCGGCACCCCCAGCACCGAATCCGGGCGGAAGGCGAGGGGGTCGAGGAAGTCGTCGTCGATGCGCCGGTAGAGCACGTCGACGCGCTTGGGCCCCTCCGTCGTGCGCATGTAGACGCGATCCTCGCGCACCACGAGGTCGGAGGCCTCGACCAGCTCGACGCCGAGCTGGTCGGCGAGGAAGGAGTGCTCGTAGTAGGCGGAATTGTACTGGCCCGGCGTGAGCAGCGCCACCGTCGGGTCCTTCTTGCCCGTGTTGGGCGCCACCGAGCGCAGCGTGGCTAGCAGCGCGTCGGGGTAGTTCTCCACCGGCGCGACACGGTGCTGGGCGAACAGCTCCGGGAAGAGGCGCATCATCACCTCCCGGTTCTCCAGCATGTAGGATACGCCCGAAGGCGTGCGCGCGTTGTCCTCGAGCACGTAGAACGTGTCCTCGTCCACGCGCACCAGGTCGATGCCGGCGATGTGGCAGTAGATGCCGTGGGGCACCGCGACGCCCTGCATCTCGAGCCGGTAGTGCTCGTTGCGCAGGATCAGCTCGGGGGGCACGATGCCCGCCGCGAGCGCGGTCTGCGGCCCGTAGAGATCCGCCAGGAAGAGGTTGAGCGCCTTGACGCGCTGGGTGAGCCCGGCCTCGACGCGCCCCCACTCGTCGCGGGTGATGACGCGCGGGATGATGTCGAAGGGGATCAGCCGCTCCGTCGTCTCCGCATCGCCGTAGACCGCGAAGGTGATGCCGATGCGCCGGAAGAACAGCTCCGCCTGGCTGCGGCGCGCGTCGAAGACGTCCCGCGGCGTCGTCGCGAGCCAGCGCTTGAGCTTTCCGTAGGCCGCCCGGCACGCGTCGGGCCCCTGGCCCCCATCCATCTCGTCGAACGCCGCCATCCGCTCCCTCGTCGTTCACGCCGCCCACGTTCGCCGCGGGTCGCAACCACGAGCGTAGAGGCAAGAGGCACGCCAGGGGAAGCCCCTGCGAAGGGCGGACGCGTCGGCGGCTCAGCTCGGCCGCATCGCGACGCTGGCGATCCCGGCCCCCATCAGCGCGGTCCCGCCGACCCGGTTGACCGCGCGGATCACGCCGGGGCGCCCGGCCAGCCGCCGGGCGCGGGAGGCGAGCGCCGCCCAGGCCAGGGCGTTGGCGAAGGCGAGCACCAGGAACGTCGCCTCGAAGATCAGGAGCTGGGTGAGGAAATCGCCCGCCGGATCGAGGAATTGCGGCAGGAAGGCCACGAAGAAGACGATGCCCTTCGGGTTGAGCGTCGTCACCAGCCAGGCGTGGCCGAGCATCCGGCCCGGGCGCGTCGCGGCCGTGCGCGGCTCGGCCTCCGCGGCGCCCCCGCCGCTCCGCCAGAGCCGGATGCCGAGATAGACGAGGTAGGCGGCCCCCGCCCATTTCAGGACGGTGAAGGCGGTCGCCGAGGCGGCCAGCAGCGCGCCCACGCCGAGCATCGACAGCGTCATCGCCGTGAAGTCGCCGAGCGCGACGCCGAGCGCCATCGGCAGCGCCACCCGCAGCCCCTGGCCGAGCGCGTAGGACACGACGAGCAGCACGGTCGGGCCGGGGATCACCAGCAGCACGGCGGAGGCGGCGGCGAAGGCCGCCCAGGTCTCGAAGCTCATCGGTGGTCCGTCCTCTCCTGCTCGGCCGCAGCGAGCCACGGACGGGTGCCGAACGCAAGCCGCGCGTCGGCGGTCGCGCCGCGGCGATCGCCTCGGGACGGGCTTTGCGTGCGGCCGGAAATGGGGCATCCTCGGCTTTCCCCCGAGACCGACGATCCGCACCCGACAACGAGACCAGAGTTCCGAGGGCGAGGGAAGGAAACCATGGCCGACACAACCAACGCCGATTTCGCCGGGGCGCCGGACGGCGCGCCGGGTGCCGAGACGGATGCGCGCCGGCGCACCGAGCCGGTCGTGCGTGCCATCACGCAGGACGACGTGCGCGCCGCGCTCTCCGAGGGCCTCAGCGACTTTCGCGCCGCGCCGCAGTTCGGGCTGTTCTTCGGGGCGGTCTATGCGCTGGCCGGCATCGCCCTCGTGCTGCTCACCGCCTATTCCGGGATGGGCTACCTCGCCTACCCGCTGGCGGCGGGCTTCGCCCTGATCGGGCCCTTCGTGGCGGTGGGGCTCTACGAGGTCTCGCGTCGGCGCGAGACGGGCGAGGCGCTGGCCTTCGGGCCGGTGCTCGGCGTCGTCTTCAGCCAATCGAAGCGCGAGCTCGGCTGGATGGCCTTCGTGACCTTGTTCATCATGATCATCTGGATGTACCAGGTGCGCCTGCTCCTGGCGATCTTCCTCGGCTTCCAGTCCTTCGCCACGATGGGCGAGTTCCTCACCGTCGTGTTCACCACGCCCGAGGGGCTGATGTTCCTCGTCGTCGGCAACATCGTCGGCGCCGTGCTCGCCGCCGCGCTGTTCTCGCTAACCGTGGTCTCCTTCCCGCTCCTGCTCGACCGGGACGTGGACTTCATCACCGCGATGATCACCTCGGTGAAGGCGGTGGTGACGAACCCCAAGCCGATGCTCGGCTGGGCGGCCTTCATCGTGGCGCTGCTCGTGCTCGCGATCGTGCCGTTCTTCCTGGGGCTCCTGATCGTGCTCCCGGCGCTGGGGCACGCGACGTGGCGGCTGTACCGGCGGGTGGTGGAGCCGGAGCCGGAGGGTGCCGCGGCGGCTGGGTAAGGGGGTAGTCGGGTGAGCGTGCGGGGCTGTTCAGGCCGCCCGTGCGTGATATGAGGAAGCGTCCACCTTTCGTTCCGACGCTTCCCCGGTCGCCACCCGCATGACGCCCCGCGAGTTCATCGCCAAATGGTCCGCCGCCACGCTCACCGAGAGGCAGGCGGCGCAGGAGCATTTCATCGACCTGTGCCGGCTCGTGGATCATCCCACGCCGGCCGCCGGCGACGCGACGGGCGAGGCCTACGCTTTCGAGAAGGGCGCGGCCAAGACCGGGGGCGGGGAGGGCTTCGCCGACGTCTGGAAGCGCGGCTTCTTCGCCTGGGAATACAAGAAGAAGAAGCGCAATCTCGATGCGGCGATGGACCAGCTCGTGCGCTACGCGGCCGCGCTGGAGAACCCGCCGCTCCAGGTCGCCTGCGACATCGACCGCATCCGCATCCGCACCGCCTGGACGAACCTCGTCGCCACCAGCATCGAGATCGCGCTGGAGGACCTCGAGGACCCGGCGAAGCTCGCCCTCGTCCACGCCGTCTTCCACGATCCCGACCGGCTCCGGCCCGAGCGCACCCGCGAGCGCGTCACCCGCGAGGCGGCGGACAAGTTCTCCGCGTTGGCGCTGCGCCTGCAGGGCCGCGCCGATCCCGAGGCCGTGGCGCACTTCGTCAACCAGCTCGTCTTCTGCTTCTTCGCGTCCAGCGTGAAGCTGCTCCCCGAGGGCATGTTCCAGGCGCTGATCGCCCGGGCGCAGAAGCGGCCGAAGCGCGCAAAGGGGAACCTCGACGAGCTTTTCGCCGAGATGCGCACCGGCGGCGAGTTCGCGCTGCAGGACATCGCGCATTTCAACGGCGGACTGTTCGACGGGCAGGAAGCCCTCGACCTCGACCAGGGCGACGCCGACCTCCTGATGCAGGCAGCGCGGCTCGACTGGTCGGAGATCGACCCGACCATCTTCGGCACGCTGTTCGAGCGCTTCCTCGATCCCGGCAAGCGCGCGCAGATCGGCGCGCACTACACCGACCCGGGCAAGATCATGATGATCGTCGAGCCGGTGGTCCTGCGCCCGCTGCGGCGCGAATGGGAGGCGGCGCGCGGGCGCATATCCGCGATCATGGAGAAGGCGACGGCGAAGGCGGAGGGCCTGGTCCCGAGCCGCCGAGGCGCCGTCCTCGCCAAGGCGCGGGGGGAGGCCGAGGCGATCCAGCTCGCCTTCCTGGAGCGCCTGCGCGGGCTCACCGTCCTCGATCCCGCCTGCGGCTCGGGCAACTTCCTCTACCTCGCTCTCCAGGCGGTGAAGGACCTCGAATGGCGCGCGATCCAGGAGGGCGAGGGGCTCGGCCTCTCCCCGCGCGCGCCGGAGGTCGGGCCCGAGATCCTGCGCGGCATCGAGATCAACCCGCTCGCCGCCGAGCTCGCCCGCACCACGATCTGGATCGGCGACATCCAATGGCGCATCCGCAACGCCATCTACACCCGCCCCGACCCGATCCTGCGCAAGCTCGACACGGTCGAGTGCCGCGACGCGCTGATTACACGCCGCGAGGACGGGAGCGTGGTGGAGGCCGGGTGGCCGGCGGCGGAGTTCATCGTGGGGAACCCGCCGTTCCTGGGGGGAAAGAAGCTCATTGCGGGGCTCGGGGCGGAGGAGACGGAGACGATCCGCGAGGTGTACGCCGGCCGGATGTCGCCGTTCTCCGACCTCGTCTGCTGGTGGTTCGACAAGGCTCGCAAGCAGATCGAGGACGGTCGGTCGAAGCGCGCCGGGCTCGTCGCGACGAACTCCATCCGCGGCGGTCGCAACCGGCTGACGCTGGAGGCGATCCAGCATCGGCTGAAGATCTTCGAGGCCTGGTCCGACGAGCCTTGGATCGTCGACGGCGCGTCAGTGCGCGTCTCGCTCGTCTGCTTCGCGGACGATCCGCCCGACGAGCCGATGCTGGACGGGCTCGCGGTCGCGGCGATCAATCCGGATCTAACCGCAGACTTGCCGATCACGATCGCGCGACGGCTTGGGGAGAATGCTGATGTCTCATTCATCGGAATTCAGAAGTCCGGGCCGCTCGACGTTCCGGGTGCGGTAGCGCGCCGGCTTCTGAAGGAGCCGCTCAACGTCAACGGCCGACCGAACTCGGACGTGCTGTCGCCTTGGTGGATCGGAATCGACGTGACCCGACGGCCAAGAGACTATTGGATCATCAACTTCAATGGTCTCGACGAAGGTGCGGCGGCGCGGTTCGAGGCGCCCTTCGAGGTGCTTCGTCGAGAGATCGAGATGTACGAGGCCGAGCGAGGCCGGAAGATCACCCGCGCAGACTATTGGCGCCTCTGGCGTAGCCGGCCGGAACTCTTCGGCGCCCTCGCCTGAAGCGAATGATCGTCACGCCGGAGGTCGCGAAGCACCGCGTCTTCGTCTTCCTGGACACGCGCATCGTCCCGGACAAGAACCTCACGGCCATCGCCCGCGACGACGACACCACCTTCGGGATCCTCCATTCCCGCTTCCACGAGGCTTGGTCCCTGCGGCTCGGCACGAGCCTGGAGGATCGGCCGCGCTACACCCCCACCACCACCTTCGAGACCTATCCCTTCCCCGAGGGCCTGACCCCGAACCTCCCCGCCGCCGCCTATGCCAACGACCCGCGCGCGCAGCGCATCGTGGCGGCGGCGCGGGCGCTCGACGCGGCGCGGGGGCGGTGGCTGAACCCGCCCGATCTCGTGGTGATCGAGCCGGAGGTGGTCGCGGGCTATCCCGACCGCGTCCTGCCCAAGGACGAGGCGGCGGCGGCGGTGCTCAAGGAGCGCACGCTGACCAAGCTCTACAACGCGCGGCCCGCCTGGCTCGCGGCGCTGCACGACGACCTGGACCGCGCGGTCGCCGCCGCCTACGGCTGGCCCGAGGACATCGGCATCGAGGACGCCCTCGAGCGCCTCCTCGCCCTCAACCTCGCCCGCGGCTGACACGCCCGCGAACAAATGCCGCGGCCCGCGTCCTCCCCGCAGGGGAGGACGCGGGCCGGAGGGTGGGAGGACGGCGATCCCGCTCGCCTCGCTATCGAACGGCCCCACCGTCCGCGCTTCGCGCGGACTCCTCCCCTCCGGGGAGGATCCGGGGTCGCGGACGTCGCGAACGGCGAAGTCACGCCGACCGCATCCTCGGCGCCCGGGATGACACCCGTTGTCACCCCTGCGCCGCCTCCAGCGCCACCCGCTCCGCCGGCAGCGTCCGCCCCGGCCGCGCACCGGGCTCGTCGTTGAGGTGGCAGGCGGAGAGGCGGGCCGCGGCGATCGGCTTCAGCGCCGGGCGGTCGACCGAGCAGCGCGCGAAGGCGTGCGGGCAGCGCGGGTGGAAATGGCAGCCCGGCGGCGGGCGCAAGGGGGAGGGGATCTCGCCCGTCAGCGCCGTGAAGGCGCGCTTCCTCGCCTCGAGGCGCGGCACCTCCTCGAGCAGCGCCTGGGTGTAGGGGTGGTTGGGCGCCTCGAAGATCTCGTCGGTCCGCGCCAGCTCGACGATGCGGCCGAGATACATCACCGCCACCCGGTCGGCGATGTGCTCGATCACGCCGAGATCGTGGCTGACGAAGACGTAGGTGAGGTTCAACTCGCGCCGCAGCTCGAGGAAGAGGTTGAGCACCTGTGCCTGGATCGAGACGTCGAGCGCGGCGGTCGACTCGTCGCACACCAGCACCCGCGGCTGCACCGCGAGCGCGCGGGCAATGTTGATGCGCGCGCGCTGGCCGCCGGAGAACTGGTGCGGGTAGCGCCGACGGGTCGCCGGGTCGAGGCCGACCTTCTCCATCAGCCCGCAGACGTAGGCGTCCATCTCGCCCGCCGAGATCAGCCCGTGCACCACCGGCGCCTCGCCGATGATCTCCATGACGCGCATGCGCGGGTTGAGCGAGGCGGCGGGGTCCTGGAAGATCATCTGCACCGCGAGGTCGGCGCGCCGCCGCGCGGCGCCCGACATCTTGGCGACGTCCTCGCCCTCGAAGCGCACGACGCCGTCGGACGGGTCGAGGATGCCGGCGACGATGCGCCCGAGGGTGGACTTGCCGCACCCCGACTCGCCGACGAGGCCCACGACCTCGCCGGGCGCCACGTCGAGCGTGACGTCGTCGACGGCGCGCACGACCTGCTCCTGGATACCGGCGCCGAACAGGTTGGCGACCTTCTCCGCCGCGTCGAGCGACTTCACGAAGCGCTTGTGCACATGCGACAGCGAGACGATCGGCGTCCCGGCCGGAGAGGTGATGTCGTCGCTGGTCGAGGTCCGGATCATGGCGCGAGCTCCCGCGCCGCGTCGGCGGCGGGTACGTTCAGGGGATTGTGGCAGCGCGCGGCGCGACCGCCCGGATAGGGCGTACGCTCGGGGCGGATGCCGTGGCAGGGCTCGGTCGCGTTGAAGCAGCGGGGAGCGAAGGGGCAGCCCGGCGGCAGCTTCGAGAGCTGGGGCGTCATGCCCGGGATCTGGGCGAGCGGCCGGCCACGCTTGTTGCGGCTCGGCACGGAGCCGATCAGCCCTGCCGTGTAGGGATGGATCGGCCGCTCGAGCACGTCGGCGACCATGCCCTCCTCGACGACGCGCCCGGCGTACATGACCGCGACCTTGTCCGCGAGCCCGGCGATGACCGAGAGGTCGTGCGTGATCCAGACGAGCGCCGTGCCGGTCTCGGCGCACAGCTTCTGCACCTCGGCGAGGATCTGCGCCTGGATCGTCACGTCGAGCGCCGTCGTCGGCTCGTCGGCGACGAGCACGGCGGGGCGGTTGAGCAGCGCGGTCGCGATCGCCACGCGCTGGCGCATGCCGCCGGAGAACTGGTTCGGGTAGGCCGAGAGCCGCTCGTCGGGGGAGGGGATGCCGACCTTGGCGAGCGCGTCGCGGGCGCGCTCCCGCGCCGCCTTCTCGGAGACGGCCTCGTGGGCGCGGATCGCCTCGATCATCTGCGTGTCGATGCGCAGGACCGGGTTCAAGGTCGTCATCGGGTCCTGGAAGATCATCGCGACGTCCTTGCCGCGGACCTTCTGGAGCGCCTTCTCGGGCAGGCCGACGAGCTCCCGGCCCTTCACCGTGATCGAGCCCGCGGCGATGCGCCCGGGCGGGTCGATCAGGCCGAGCACCGCGAGGCCGGTGACGGACTTGCCCGAGCCGGACTCGCCGACGAGGCCCATCACCTCGCCCGCGTCGACCGAGAACGAGACGCCGTCGACGGCGGTGACGAGGCCCTCGCGGGTGGAGAACGTGACCTTCAGGTCGCGGACGTCGAGAACGGGCGCCGTCATTTCGCGAGCCTCGGGTTGAGCACGTCGCGCAGCCGGTCGCCGACGAGGTTGATGGCGACGATGACGATCACGAGCGCCACGCCGGGGAAGGTGGAGATCCAGTAGTTGCCGGAGAGCAGGTAGCCGTAGCCGTTGGCGATCAGCATGCCGAGGGAGGGCTCCGTGACGGGGACGCCGACGCCCAGGAAGGAGAGCGTCGATTCGAGCGCGATGGCGTTGGCGATCTGCACCGTCGCCACCACGATGAGCGGCGGGATGCAGTTCGGCAGGAGGTGGCGGAAGACGATGCGCCGGCGCGGCAGGGCGAGGCAGCGCGCCGCCTCGATGTACTCGCGCCGCTTCTCGACGAGCGCCGAGCCGCGCACGGTGCGGGCGTAGTAGGCCCATTGCACGACGACGAGGGCGATCACGACCTTGTCGACGCCGCGGCCGAAGACCGCGAGCAGCACGAGCGCGACGAGGATCGCCGGGAAGGAGAGCTGCAGGTCGACGACGCGCATGACGAAGCTCTCGACGCGCCCGCCGGCATAGGCGGCGAGAACGCCGAGGGAGGCGCCGATCACGGCGGCGATCAGCACCGACGAGGCGCCGACCGTCAGCGAGACCCGCAGCCCGTAGAGGATCGCGGAAAGCATGTCGCGGCCCTGGTCGTCCGTGCCGAGATAGGCCGTCTGCCCCATGCCGAAGATCTCGCCCGGTGGGAGCATGTTGTCCATGATCGACAGGCTGGCGAGGTCGTAGGGGTTCTGCGGCGCGATCCACGGCGCCAGCAGCGCGGCCATGACCGAGAGCACGAGCACGACGAGGCCGATGATGGCGCTCCAGCTCTCGAAGAAGGACGAGACGTGCCGGCGCAGCAGGCTCTCGCCCTTGTCGGGCGCGGCGGGCGGCACGGAGGCGTCGACCGGCATCCCGGCGGCGGGGCCGGCCAGGGGGCGCGCGGAGGCGTGGGGGGAGAGGTCGCTCATCTGGTCTTCCTCAGCCCTTCGCCTCGGAGAGGCGCACCCGCGGGTCGATCGCCGCATAGAGCAGGTCGACCACGAGGTTGATGATCACGAAGATGAACACGGTCAGCATCAGGTAGGCGACGACGATCGGCCGGTCGAGGCGGTTGATCGAGTCGATCAAGAGCTTGCCCATGCCCGGATAGGAGAACACCGTCTCGGTGACGACCGCGAAGGCGATCATCGAGCCGAGCTCGAGGCCGAGCACGGTGACGACGGGGATGAGCATGTTCTTGAGCACGTGCACGAAGACGATGCGCCGCGACGACAGGCCCTTGGCCCGGGCGAAGCGCACATAGTCCTGCAGCATCACCTCGCGGGTGCCCGCCTGGGCGATGCGGATGACGAGGGAGGACTTGTAGAGCGCCAACGTGATCGCCGGCAGCAGCAGATGCGAGAGCCCGTTCCAGGTGAACATCGACAGGTGGACGCCCAGAACCTCGACCGTCTCCCCGCGCCCGCTCGCCGGCAGCCAGCGCAGCTCGACCGCGAACAGCAGGATGAGCATCAGCCCGATCCAGAAGTTCGGCAGCGAGAAGCCGAGGATCGAGGTCGACATGATGCTGCGGCCGACGAGGGAGTCGGGCTTGAGGCCGGCGATGACGCCCAGCGGCACGCCGATCAGGATCGAGAGCAGGAGCGCGACGAAGGCGAGCTCCATCGTCGCCGGCAGGCGCTCGATGATCACCTTCAGCGCGCTCTCGGAATAGACGAAGGATGTGCCGAGGTCGCCCTGGAGCGCGTTCCAGACGAAGATGCCGAACTGTTCCCAGATCGGTCGATCGAGCCCGAGCCGGGCGGCGATGGCGTCGAGCTCGGCCTGGTTCGCCTCGGGATTGGCGAGGATCGCCACCGGGTCGCCCACGGCGTAGACCGCGAGGAAGACCAGGAAGGCCATGACGGCGATGACGAGCAGCGACTGCCCGATGCGGCGGATGAGGTAGACCAGCATGGTTGACCCGGGCGCTCAGGGAACGGCGCGACGACACGGCGCGGGCTGCGCGCCGTGTCGGGAGTGGTGGAAGTGCGGCGGTCGGGTCCGACCGCCGCTGCCGGGAAAGCCTCAGCTCGCCGGCTCGACCTCCATGGCGAGCGTGTACTGGTCCGCGCGCGGCGTGACCGCGAGGCCCGGGCGGTAGGCCCAGGGCGTCACCTCGAAGTGCAGCGGGATGGTGGCGTAGTCGGCCATCGCCATCGTCGCGGCTTCCTGGAGCAGCGCCTCGCGGGCGTCGTCGTCGACGGTGGCGATCGCCTCCTTGATCAGCGCGTCGATCTCCGGGTTGGAGTAGCGCTGACGGTTGGTCGAGCCCATGCCCGTGTCCGGGTTACGGGTCGCGACGAGCGCGATCAGCGGGCTCGAGATCTCACCCGTCGCGGCACCCCAGCCGGCGAGCCACATGCCGTACTCGAAGTTGTTGCGGCGCGAGAAGAACGTCGACGCCGTCATCGCGTCGACCGTCGTGGTGATGCCGATGCGGGCGAGCATCTGCGCCACCGCCTGGGCGACCTTCTCGTCGTTCATGTAGCGGTCGTTCGGCGCCGAGAGCACGAGCCCGAAGCCGTTCGGGTAGCCAGCCTCGGCGAGCAGCGCGCGCGACGCCTCCGGATCGTAGGGATCGACCGGCGTATCCTCGCGGGTGCCGAACATCGGGTAGGGCAGGAGGTCGCCGGCGGGAACCGCGAGCGTGCCCATGATGCGCGCCGCGATCGCCTGGCGGTCGATCGCCTTCGAGATCGCCTCACGCACGCGCACGTCCGTGAAGGGGTTCTTGCCGTCCGTGCCGGTGACGCCCGGGGGGACGTGGCCGTCCTCGGAGTGGTTGTCGAGGTGGAGGTAGATGACGCGGTTCGACAGGCCCTGGGCGATCTCGAAGCCGTCGCGGCGCAGGCGGTCGAAGTCCTGCACGGGCGGCGACTCGATCACGTCCACGTCGCCCGACAGGAGCGCCGCGACGCGCGCGCCCTCGTTGGCGATCGGGCGCAGGGTGACCTCCTCCCAGGTCGGCGTGCCGTCCCAGTAGTTCTCGTTGCGCGACAGCACGATCGCGTCGCCGCGCACGTAGCTCTCGAGCTTGTAGGGGCCGGTGCCGATCGCCTTGGCGGGATCGTTGAAGTCGGCCGCCTGCGGCGGCGTGCCGAGGTTCTCGCAGCCGCCCTGCCCGTAGACGACGCCCTCGCCGCCGAAGGACTCGGCCGAGATGATGCCGACGCTCGCGAGATTGGTCGGCAGCAGCGGCACCGGGCCGTTCGTCTCGAACACGATCGTGTGCGGGTCCTCGATCGTGACGCCGGAGATGCCGGCGACGAAGCTCGTGAAGGACGACGGCGAGTTCTCGACGGTGGGCACGCGGCAGATCGTGTAGACGACGTCCGTCGCGTCGAACGGCGTGCCGTCGGAGAAGGTGACGCCCTCGCGCAGGTTGAAGCGCCAGGTGGTCTCGTCGATCGCCTCCCAATCGCTGGCCAGGCTCGCCACGTTCTGCTGGTTCTCGTCGGCCTGGGTCAGGCCTTCGAAGATGTGCATGCGCAGCGAGTTGTTGGGGCCGAGGTTGTGGAAGTGCGGATCGACCGCCGTCGGCTCCGAGGTGAGGCCGACGGTGAGGCTCTGCGACAGAGCCGGGGTGGCGAAGATCATCGCGAGGGGCAGGCTCGCGAGCGCGAGCCGCTTGGCGGTACGGTGCATGTCGTCACGTCTCCTCTGGTTCCTGCCGAGGCGTACTCTACGGCCGCCGGCAGGTCTTTCTTGGGCCATCCTGCCGCCTCCGCGTTCCCGGGGAAAGGCTTGATCGCCGCTGCGCGCAGGCTAATATTCGACCCTGGCATTGTCGATACACAACCGCATCAAAAACGGTAATACTGAAATGCGCGAGATGGATAGTGACGACGAAAGCGGCCGCTCGTCGAGGCCGAGCGTACGCGAGCTCGAGGTCCTGCACGCGGTAATCACCACGCGCAAGACGACGGCTGCAGCCCAGAGGTTGGGGGTTTCTCAACCTGCGGTGTCGAGGGCCATCGGCGCCCTCGAGGCGCGGCTCGGCCGGAACCTGTTCCTCCGCGACGGCGGGCGCCTCGTGCCGACCGCCGACGCCTTCGCGCTCGACGCCGAGGCCGCCCCGATCTTCGCCGCGCTCGAGCGCCTGTCGGACTGGCCGGACGTGCGCGCCGCGGGCACGGTGCTGCGGATCCTCGCACCGCCGACGATCGCCCACGCCTTCCTCGCCCCGCTCGTCCTGCGCTTCATGCAGGTCGATCCGGACGTGCGCATCCAGATGGAGATCGGCCGCTCGCCGGACGCGGTGAACGCGGTCGCCGACGGCACCGCCGATCTCGGCGTGCTCGACGTCCCGCCGAGCCATTTCGGCGTCCGGGCCGAGCCCTTCCGGCAGTCGGTGGCGCACGTGATGATGCCCGCCGACCATCCGCTGACGCAGAAGGACACGGTCACCCCCGCCGACATCGGCGACACGCCGCTCATCCAGGTGACGCGCCGCTTCTCGGCCCGCGCCAGGCTGGAGCGCGCCTTCTCGGACTACGGTGTCGAGCCGCGCACGATGCTCGAGGCGGGGACGGTGCAGTTCCTCACCGAGATGGTGCGCGGCGGGCTCGGTGTCGCCGTGGTCAACCCGTTCCCGATCGCCTACGTCACCGGCCCAAAGATCGCCTTCCGGCCCTTCACACCGCAGATCGACTACGAATCCTCCTTCCTCTTCCCGGCGGTGGGCGGAAACCTGCCCGTGGCGCGCCGCTTCGTCGACTTCGTGCGCACGGAGCAGACGAGCCTCGTTCCCGCCGCCTGATCCGTCACGCAATCCGTACGACGCGCGTCCGCGCCTGCGGGCGGCGCGAGGAGCATGCCATGCACACCGAGGCCATCGTCGCGCATCTGCGCGATCTCGTCGCATTCGACACGACGAGCCGAAACTCCAACCTTCCGCTGATCGACCACGTCGAGGCCTATCTCGGCCCCCTCGGCTTCACCTGCGAGCGCGTGTTCGACGAGACCGGCACGAAGGCGAATCTCTGGGCGACGATCGGCCCGGCCGACGTGCCCGGCTACGTGCTCTCCGGCCACACCGACGTGGTGCCCGTCGACGGGCAGGACTGGGACACCGACCCCTTCGTGCTCACCGAGAAGGACGGGCGGCTCCACGGCCGCGGCGCCTGCGACATGAAGGGCTTCCTCGCCGCCTGCCTCGCCGCCGCGCCGACGATGGCGCAGGCCCGGCTCGAGCGGCCGATCCATCTCGCCTTCTCCTACGACGAGGAGGTGGGCTGCGTCGGCGCCCGGGGGCTCGTGGCGCGTCTCGCCGACAAGCGCGTGCGCCCGCTCGCCTGCTTCGTCGGCGAGCCGACGACGATGGGCGTCGTGATCGGGCACAAGGGCAAGCGTTCCGTGTCGGTCACGGTGCGCGGCCACACCGTCCATTCCTCGCTCGCGCCGCACGGCGTCAACGCGGTCGAGTTCGCGGCCTTGCTGGTCGCGAAGATCCGCGCGGTGGCGGACCGTTTCGCCGCCGAGGGCGCGCGCGACGCGCTCTACGACGTGCCCTATTCCACCGCCCATGTCGGCGTGCTGCGCGGGGGCACGGCGCTCAACATCGTCTCGGACCGCGCCGAGATCCTGTTCGAGGTCCGCGCGATCGGCGCCGACGATCCCGACGCGGTGCTCGCCGAGATCGAGGCCTACGCCCGCGAGGCGCTCGAGCCGCGCATGACGGCCGTCCGGGACGGCACCGGCTTCTCCTTCACCACCTACGCCGGCTTCCCCGGCCTCGATACCGCGCCCGAGGCGGAAGTCGTGACGCTCGCCAAGCGGCTGGCGGGGAGGAACGAGCATTCCAAGGTCGCCTACGGCACCGAGGCCGGCCTGTTCTCGCAGATCGGCGGCATACCCACCGTGGTGATCGGCCCCGGCGACATCGCCCAGGCGCACCAGGCGAACGAGTGGGTCGCGGCGAGCGAGCTCGCCGCCTGCGGGCGGTTCCTGGGGGAGGTGGTGAAGGAGGCGTCGCGCGGGTGAGGCGGGGGCCGTCGTCCCGGATTGCGAAGCAGGTCCGGGACCCGGAACCGGAGGTGCAATTCGAGCGGCGCGCCAGCGCCGCGGCGGGCATGGCCTCCATCAGCGTCCGTGGACGAACGCGCTCCCGCGCACGCCGAGCAGAACGGCAGTGGATCTGGGCCCCGGGCCCGCTGCGGACCCGGGGGGACGCCGCACGCGAACGCCTCGCTTGACGCGCGCGCCCGGAACGCGTTCCCTCCGACCGCCCCCACCACGAGGACCCCGCCATGCCCCTCTACGCCCTCGACGACATCTCTCCCCAGGTGCCCGGCGAGGGCCGCTACTGGGTCGCGCCGGATGCGCAGGTGATCGGCCGGGTGCGGCTCGGGCGCGATGTCGGGATCTGGTTCGGGGCGGTGCTGCGCGGCGACAACGAGCTCATCGACGTCGGCGAGGGCACGAACATCCAGGAGCACGCCCTGCTCCACACCGATCCCGGTGCGCCGCTGACGCTCGGGCCGCAGTGCACCGTGGGCCACCACGCGATCCTGCACGGCTGCACGATCGGCGAGGCGAGCCTGGTGGGCATGGGCGCGACCGTTCTCAACCATGCCCGGATCGGGAAGAACTGCCTCGTCGGCGCCAACACGCTGATCACCGAGGGCAAGGAGTTTCCCGACAACTCGCTGATCGTCGGCGCGCCGGCGCGGGTGGTGCGCACGCTCGACGAGCCGGCGGCGCTGGCGCTGCGCCAGGCGGCGCAGCGCTATGTCGAGAACTGGCGGCGCTACGCCGCGGGCCTGCGCAGGATCGACTGACGCCGGCGTCGTCGCCTCAGCGGGCGGTCGCCACGGTCGTCGGCGAGGAGACGCCGCCGAGCGAGACCCAGGCGGTGCCCGCCGCGCCCTCGCGCTTGATGTAGGTGTAGCCGGTCTCGCCCCAGGGCTTCACGGCGTCGACCTTGTTGTCGAGGATGATGTCGCCGCGATCCGTGCGGATCGCGAGCACCGCGTGACCCTCGTTGTTCTCGTCGAGGACCACGGTCATGCGCATCGCCCGGCGCGGGATGCCGACCTCGGCGAGGCGCGCGCGCTTGAGGAGCTGGTAGTCCTCGCAGTCGCCGTAGCCGGTCTCCGGGAAGTCCCAGCTGTCGACCACGTTCCACTGCTGCGCGTCGGTCATCGGGCGGACCTCGCGGTTCACCCGCTTGTTGATCGCGACGAGCGTCGACCAGATCCGGGGGGTGAGGACGATCGCCTCCGGCTCGTTCGGATCGATCGTGCACTCGGACGGGTAGGCGTCGCAGAAGCGGTTCCAGGCCGGGACCGGGCGCGCGCCGCCCGTCGTCGCGAGCTGGATCGTCGTCTCGGGGAAGGGGCCGGCGAGGGCCGCGCCGGAGGTCCCGGTGCCGAGCGCTCCGATGCCGAGGCTGCCCGCGGTCGCGACGGCGCCCGCGAACGCGATCTTGCGTGCCGCATGCGCGAGGCGCACGATGATGTCGCGGCCGCCGCCGCCCGCTTTCCCAATCTGCCGCATGACCGTGCCCCACGGATCGTTGTTAAGCTTCTGTTGAGAAGCTGCCACGGGTGGGCTGCGGGCTCAAGAGTCGGAAGACGAAGAGCGACAACGACAGCGCCATGCGTTGGTTCCGCGCAACACTCTGATTTTTCAGGACAAG
Source organism: Salinarimonas rosea DSM 21201 (assembly GCF_000429045.1). GTDB lineage: Bacteria > Pseudomonadota > Alphaproteobacteria > Rhizobiales > Beijerinckiaceae > Salinarimonas > Salinarimonas rosea. The sequence continues at coordinate 296,657 of NZ_AUBC01000001.1, read as the reverse complement.
CTTGGCCGTAGGGCGACGGGCCGGACTCCCTCGAAGGAGAGCGGCGTCGAAAGCGATGAGGGGCCAGCCTCGCGGCTGGCCCCTCGTGCGATCCCGGTCGGGGACGGGGAGGGTGGGGACGTGACCGGGTGTCGCATCCGTCGGAGCGGCGATCCGCGTCCGCGGGCGCCGCTCGCGTTCCGAATCAGTGGCCGCGCGTCAGTTCCCCCGGGCGGTGGCGGTGGGCGAGCGGACGTGGCCGAGCGAGGTCCAGGCGTCGCCGCTCGAGCCTTCGCGCTTGACGTAGACATAGCCGGTGTCGTGCCAGGGCAGGACGGCGTCGCGGACGTTGTCGAGGATGAAGTCGCCCCGGTCCGTGCGCAGCATCAGCACCGCATGGCCCTCGTCGTTCTCGTCGATGACGACCGTCATGCGCATCGCGCGCCGCGGCACGCCGGCCTGGGCGAGGAGGTTGCGCTTGAGGAGCTGGTAGTCCTCGCAATCGCCGAACCCGCCGGTGGGGAAGGTCCAGAGATCCGCGAGCCCGTAGGCCTCCCAGTCCGTCGTCGGCCGCACGGCCGCGTTCACGCGCTGGTTGACCTCCACGATCGTGCGCCAGGTCTCGGCGTCGAGGCGGATCGTTTCCGGCTCGCTGCGGTCGACGGTGCACTCGCCGGGATACGAGCGGCAGAAGTCCGTCCAGCCCTGGATCGGCTGGGCCCGGCCCCAGTCCTGGCTCGCGACGGTGACGGCGGGAAGCGCCTGTGCCGCACCCGAGAGGAGCATCGTGATGCCGGCCAGCGCCGAAGCGAAATGTGTGGTGTTCATGTCGTCTCTCCCTGTCCACGGGAGAGACTGCCGGCGGAAATTCGCCCCGCGCTGAAACGAATACGGACAATTCGAGCGAATCGCCCCGCAACGACCGGGATCGCCGCGCGATTACGGGTCAGGACAAAGATCCTGTTGGCCGATTGCGTCGAATTGCGCGGTTTTCCGCAAGGAAGGCCCGGAACGCGGCCTCAGGCGCGCCGGCGCGCGCCCTCCGCCAGCCAGCCTGCCAGCACGGCGCCGAGCAGCAGCACGACGCCGACGAAGCCGAGGGCCAGCGGCACGACGGAGACGCCGCGCACCACGGCGGCCTCGCTCGGGCGGATGCCGATCCAGTCCGCGCCGGATAGGCGCGCGTCCGAGCGCACCGTCTGGATGCGCGGCACGACGACGGCGCCGGCACCCTCCGCCAGGCGACGCACCGAGCCGCCGGTCTCCGCGACGAGCGGGGCGAGGTGGGCGGTCGACGAGAACACGTCGCGCATCTCGCGCGGGTTCGCCGGGCCGACGCTGACGAAGGCGACGAGCCCGTCGGCGCGCAGCTCGTGCAGGCCGAGCTCCGCGCCGGTCACCCGCGCCCGCCAGAGGCCGGGCGCGCCGGGCTCCAGCCCGACGCGCACGCTCTCGCCGGAGGGGGCGGTGAGCGTGACGGGGGAGGGTGCCTCGCCCATGCTCTGGCGCTCGATCGTGATCGCGCGCCCGTCGGCGGAGGCGCGCAGGGCCTCCTCCTCCAGCGCGGGCTCCTTCATCAGCCAATGCGCCGTGCGGCGCAGGAGGTCGAGATAGGGTCCGCCCTCGCGGAAGCCGCGCGCCCATAGCCAGGCGTGGTCCGACAGGAGGAGCGCCACACGCCCCTCGTCGTAGCGCTCGAGCACCAGGAGCGGGCGCCCGTCGACGCCCGACATCACCGTGTCGCCCGCGTGCACGTCCGCGTCGAGCAGGCGCAGCCACTCGCCCCAGGCGGGCGGCGAGACCTCCGAGCCGTCGAGCCCGCGGGTCACCGGATGGCGTCCGCCCACCGGCGTGATCTCGGCCTTGTAGGGCTCCTCCAGGATCTCGCCGGTCGGCATGCCGGGGATGATCGGCGCGAGCCGGGTGCGGGCGAGCGAGGCGACGGTGGCGAACTCCGGCCCGGCGGCGAAGAGCACCGCCCCGCCGTTCTCGACATAGGCGACGATGTTGTCGAAATAGATCGACGGCAGGATGGACTGGTTGGCGTAGCGGTCGAAGATGATCAGGTCGAACTCGTCGATCTTCTCCTGGAACAGCTCCCGCGTGGGGAAGGCGATCAGCGAGAGCTCGTCGATCGGAGTGCCGTCCTGCTTGTGCGGCGGGCGCAGGATGGTGAAGTGGACGAGATCGACGTTCGCGTCGGACTTGAGCAGGTTCCGCCAAGCCCTTTCCCCTGCGTGAGGTTCTCCCGATACGAGAAGCACCCGCAGGTTCTCGCGGATGCCCTCGACCTCGACGACGGCCCGGTTGTTGGCCCGCGTCAGCTCGTCGTCGAGGGGCTCGACGTCGATCTCGACCACGTTGGCGCCGCCGCGGTCGATCGTCACCGGGACGGTGAAGGCGCGGCCCGTGGGCACGTCGCGGCGCGCCATGATCTCGCCGTCGCGGCGCACGGTGACGACGGCGGAGCCCGTGCCGTTGCGCTCCTCGACCATGGCCTCGATCGTCTGCTTGCGCCCGACGATGCCGAAGCGCGGGGCGCGCACGAGGCGGATCTGGCGGTCGCGCTCGCTCTCCCGGCCGGTGATCAGCGCATGCAGCGGCGCGCGAAAGCCGAGCTGGCCGGCGCCCTCGGGGATGTCGTGGACGACGCCGTCGGTGACCAGAATCACGCCGGCGATCCGGTCCGGCGGCACGTCCGCGAGGCCGTTGGCGAGCGCCCGGAAAAGGAGCGTGCCGTCGTCCCCCGCACCGTCGGTCACCGCGATGAAGCGGGGCACCACGTTCTGCATGGCCGACAGCCGACGATCGAGCTCCTCGCGCACGGCCTGCGTCATCGCCGCGCGCTCGCCGAGGTCCTGCGAGGCGCTCTCGTCGACGACGATGGCGACGACGTCGTCGACCGGCTCGCGCTCCTCCTCGACGAGGGCGGGGTTGGCCAGGGCCAGCACCAGGATCGCCAGCGCGAGCGCCCGCAGGGCGGCCGGTGCGCCGCGGGCGAGCACCGACAGGATGGCGACGACGGCCGCGAGCGCCGCCGCCGCCCACAGGACGGGCTCGGGAACGAGAGGCGAGAAGGAGAGCGTCAGCAAGCGCTTGGGCCTCTCAGTTTCCGAGCCGCTCGAGCAGGGCGGGGACGTGGACCTGGTCCGCCTTGTAGTTCCCCGTGAGCGTGTACATGACGATGTTGACCCCCGCGCGATAGGCCATCTCGCGCTGGCGCGTGCCCGACCCGGTCACCGGATACATCGGCTCGCCGCCGGCGCCGATCGCCCAGGCGGCGGCGAGGTCGTTGCCGGTGATGATGATCGGCGAGACGCCGTCCCCCGATCGGGCGGGGCGCACGACGTCTTCGGCGGCGATGGCGGGCATGGCCTCGACCCAGGTCTCCGACCGGTCGTAGCGGCCGGGCAGCTCGCGCAGGATGTAGAAGGTCTTGGTGATGACGTGGTCCGCCGGCAGCGGCTCCAGCGGCGGGATGTCCAGCGTCGCCAGCATGCGCCGCAGGTAGGCCGTCTCCGGCGTCGGTGCGCCGGAGGGGCGATGGGTGAGCGCGTCGCGGGTGTCGAAGATCACCGTGCCGCCGCTCTTCATGTAGGCGTCCAGGGCGCGGATCGCCTCGGCCGAGGGCAGCGGGCGGTCCGGCGTGATCGGCCAGTAGAGCAACGGGAAGAAGGCGAGCTCGTCACGCCCGGGGTCGACGCCGACCGGGTCGCCGGGCTCGAGCGCCGTGCGCCGGGCGAGCACCCGCGAGAGCCCGTCCAGCCCCGCGCGGCTCGTCTCGTCGATGCGCGCGTCGCCGGTGATCACGTAGGCGAGGCGCGTCTCGAAGGCGCCCTCCAGCACCTCGCGCGAGAGGATCCCGATGTCGTCCGCCGCGCCCTCGGCCCGGGCGGCCTCCGGCGCTGCGAGGGCGCCGAGGGCCCCGAGCACGATCGCCGCCGCGACGCCGGTGCGGCGCGCACGACCCGTCAGGCGTCCGAGATGGCCCCCGAGCCAGAGCGAGGCGAGGCTGTCGATCACGAGGAGCACCAGCGCGGCCGCGAGGAGGGGCGCCCGCAGGTCGACGGTCTCCGCCGGCTCGAGCGGCGCGCGCACGGCGTCGAGCGGGGCGAGGTCGAGCGGCGCCAGCCGATCGTCCGGCAGGAGGGCGTTGATCGCCAGCGCGGCGTCGACCGGGCCGTAGAAGCCCGGTGGATGTGCGGCCTCCGCGCGGCCGGCGAAGGCGCGCGTCACCGGCACGGCGTCGGGCGGGGGCGAGACGAAGGCGCCGAAGCCGTCGAGCACCTGGCGCGGCGCGACCGGCGGCCCGACGTCCTCGCCGCCCTGCGCCCGTGCCGAGGCGGGCGCCGCGGAGAAGGCGATCGTGCGCCGGAGCATGTCGACGAAGAGGCCGGTGAGCGGCAGGTTCGACCAGCTCGCGTCCGCCGTGACGTGGAAGAGCACGAGGAGCCCGTCGCCGCGCCGCTCGGCGGTGACGATGGGCGTGCCGTCCGCGAGCGCCGCCCAGGTGCGCTCCGGCAGGGTGGCGTCGGGCTCCGCCAGGATCTGGCGGCGCACGCCCAGGTCCTCCGGCACGGCGAGGCCCTGGAAGGGGCTCTCGCGGGTGAAGGGCGCGAGCGTGCGCGGCGTGTCCCAGGAGAGCGCGCCGCCGAGCGTGCGCCCGCCGCGGCGCAGGCGCACCGGCACGAGCGCGTCCGAGCCCGCCGAGAGCCGCGGCCCGGCGAAGCGCAGGAGCAGCCCGCCGTCGGCGACGAACTCCTCCACCCGCGCCTCGACCGCGGGCTCGAGCGCGCCGACGTCGGCCAGCACCAGCACCGAGACGCCGTCGTCGAGCATGCGCTCGACGCCCTCCGACGCGCTGCCGCGCGCCTCGAGGATCTCGGCGAAGGGGTCGAGCGCCCGCTCGATGTAGAAGGTCGGCGCGAGCAGCGGCTGGGCCTGGTCGAGGCTCGCGCCCGAGACGATCCCCACGCGCCGGCGCTGCGAGCGCTCGTCGATCAGCGACACCGCCGCCGCCGAGCCCTCGCCGGAGATCTCGACGCGGGCGATGGCGTTGCGCAATTCGATCGGCAGGTCGAAGCGCGCGGTGGTCTCGGTCCCGCCGGGGTCGAAGGCGAAGGGCGTCTCGCCCACCGGCAGGCCGCGCAGGTCGACGGCGCGCAAGACGCCGGCGTCGCGCCCGTTCGGCTCGGCGCGCACCAGCGTCGCGACGAGGCCGGACGCGGTGTTGTCCGTTCCCGCGAGTGCGCGGGCGGGGGCGCGGGCCTCGGCGAAGACGACGATCGAGCGCTCCCCGACCACATCGGCGAGCTCCGCCGCGAAGCCGTCCTCCTCCGGGCCGGCGACGCCGTCGGAGATCCACACGACCTGTGCGTCGGGATGCTCGGCGAGGAAGCCGGCGATCGCGGGGAGGGCGGCGCTCCTGCCGGCGAGATGCGGTGCGGGGCGGATGGCGCGCAGGCGCTCCAGCGCTGCGGCCGGGGCGAGCAGCGGGACCTGCGGCGTCGGCTCGGCCGTCGCGACGATGCCGAGCGAGCGGCCCTCGCGCGCCAGTGCCTCGCCCTGCTCGACGAGGACGCCCGCGCGACGCTCCCAGTCGCCGGCGGCGAGCGCGCCGTTGTCGACGACGAGCAGCACCGGCGCGTCGGCCGCGCCGTCGAGCGCGGGGGGCGGGTTCAGGATGGGGCCGGCGGCGGCGAGGATGAGGGCGGCGGCGATGAGCAGGCGCAAGGCGAGCAGCCACCAGGGGGTCCGTGCCGGCGTCTCGCGGCGCGGCGCGAGGTCGCGGATGATCCTCAAGGGCGGGAAGGCGATCAGCCGCGGCTGCGGCGGCGTCACGCGCAGGAGCAGCCAGATCGCGGGCAGCGCCACGAGGGCGGCGAGGACGAGGGGGGCGGCGAAGCTCATCGTCACGCCGCTCCCGTCAGTCCCTGGCCGGCGCGCGAGGCGCCCACCAGGGTGAGAACCCGGAGCGCCGCCTCGCTCGCGGGCCGGTCCGTGCGGTGCAGCGTCAGCGTCCAGCCGCGGCGCCGGGCGAGGTCGGCGAGCGCGCCGCGATGCTCGGCCAGACGCGTGCGGAAGCCCTCGCCCCAGGCGGCGGCGTCGCCCACCCGCAGCCGTCCGCCGCCCTCGAGATCCTCCAGCACCGCCTGGCCGGCGAAGGGGAAGGTCTCCTCCACGGGATCGGCGATCATCAGGAGGTGCCCGCGCGCACCGCTCGCGGACAGGCTCTCGATGCGCGGCGCGAGCTCGGAGACGGGGGTGAGGAAGTCCGACACGAGGAGCGCCTCGTCCTGTGCCCGCAGCGGCGCCTCCGGCGGCAGGTCGGCCTCGAGCCCGGCGCGGTCGGCGGCGATCGCCTCCGCGAACGTCTCCACGACCCGGCGCGAGGCGCGCGGCGGCAGGAGGCCGATCAGCCCCACCCGCTCGCCGGCCTCCACGAAGGCGTCGGAGAGCGCGAGCCCGAGCACGATGGCGCGCTCGATCTTCGGGCACTGCGCGAGGTCGGACGAGAAGGCCATCGAGGCCGACCGGTCGATCCAGACATAGACGGAGTGCGCCGCCTCCCACTCGCGCTCGCGCACGTAGAGCCGGTCGTCGCGCGCCGAGCGGCGCCAGTCGACCCGACTCGCGGGCTCGCCGGGGTGGAAGGGGCGGAACTGCCAGAAGCTCTCGCCCGGTCCCGCCCGGCGGCGGCCGTGGAGGCCGTGGGCCAGGGTCGCCGAGACGCGCCGCGCCTCCAGCACCAGCCGCGGCAGGCGGTGGGCGAGCGCCAGCGCCGCGTCCGCCTCGGCGCGTCCGGGGTTCCTGATCCGTGGCTCGTGGACCCGCACGCGCGCCATGCGCCGGCCCTCAGCCCGAGGTCCGCGCCGAGAGGCGCTGGACGAGGCGCTTGACGAGGGCGGGGATGGTCTCGCCGTCGGCGCGCGCGGCGAAGGTGAGCGCCATGCGGTGCTTCAGCACGGGCTCCGCCAGCGCGGCGACGTCCTCGACCGAGGGCGACAGCCGTCCCTCGATCAGCGCGCGGGCGCGCACCGCGAACATCAGCGCCTGCGAGGCGCGGGGGCCCGGCCCCCACATCAGCTTGTCGGTGACGGTGGCGTCCCCCTCGCCGGGGCGCGCCGAGCGCACGAGGTCGAGGATCGCCTCCACTACGCTCTCGCCCACGGGCAGGCGCCGGGCGAGGCGCTGGGCGAGCATCAGCTCCTCGCCGGAGAGCACCGGCACCGGCCGCGTCTCGTCCACGCCGGTGGTCTCGATCAGGATGCGCCGCTCGGCGACCCGGTCGGGATAGCCGACGTCGATCTCCAGCAGGAAACGGTCGAGCTGCGCCTCGGGCAGGGGATACGTGCCCTCCTGCTCGATCGGGTTCTGCGTCGCGAGCACGTGGAAGGGCCGCGGCAGGTCGTGGCGCTCGCCGCCCACGGAGACGTGGTGCTCCTGCATCGCCTGCAGCAGCGCGGATTGCGTGCGCGGGCTCGCGCGGTTGATCTCGTCCGCCATCAGCAGCTGCGCGAAGATCGGGCCCTTGATGAAGCGGAAGTGGCGGCGCCGGTCGGCGGTCTCCTCCAGGATCTCGGAGCCGAGGATGTCGGACGGCATCAGGTCGGGCGTGAACTGCACGCGCCGCGCGTCGAGGCCGAGCACCGTGCCCAGCGTGTCGACGAGCTTCGTCTTGGCGAGCCCGGGCACGCCGACGAGGAGGCCGTGCCCGCCGGCGAGGATCGTCACGAGCGCGAGGTCGACGACCTTCTCCTGGCCGAAGATCACCGCGTGGATCGCCTCGCGGGCGCGCGAGAGCGCCGCGAGCGTCGTCTCCGCCGAGCGGGCGATCGCCGCATCGAGATCGGTCGTGTCGGGCGCGGGGGACTGGGACATGCGGCTACCTTCGAAGTTGCGGTCCGGGACCCGGCCGGGACTCGCGGCATCAGTGCGGCGTCGCGCCCCGGCAGGCAAGTCTGGGGCCGATCGCGCCGTCGTGGCAAGCGAGGCGCGCCGCCGCAGCCCGGACATCCACGAACGCGGCGTGGGCCCGCGCGTTCGACAAACGGGGCGCGCGAGGCCATTTCTCCCCTTTCAAGATGGCGCGCGAAGGGCGAGGGTGTGCACCATGGCTGATCACGAGTTCGAGACCGGCGGGCCCGACGCGCTCTCGCGTCTCGTCGCCGCGGCGAAGGGCGGGCGCGGCGCGCCGCCGGTGGAGCGCTGGAACCCGCCCTATTGCGGCGAGATCGACATGCGCATCGCCGCCGACGGCACCTGGTTCTACCAGGGCACGCCGATCGGCCGGCCCGCGCTCGTCAAGCTCTTCGCCTCCGTGCTGCGAAAGGACCCGGAGCGATTCGTGCTCGTCACACCCGTCGAGCGGGTGGGGATCGTGGTCGAGGACGCGCCGTTCCTCGCCGTCGAGATGGCGGTCGAGGGCGCGGGCGAGGCGCGCCGGCTCGCCTTCCGCACCAACGTCGACGACGTGGTGACGGTGGGGGCCGACCACCCGCTCGTGTTCGCCCGCGACGGGCACGGGGGCGCCAAGCCCTACGTCAAGGTCCGCGGTGAGCTCTGGGCGCTCGTCACCCGCGCGCTCGCCTACGATCTCGCCGAGATGGCCGAGCCGCGCACGCTCGACGGCCGGGACGTCTTCGGCATCGCCGCCGGAGGCGGGTTCTGGGAAGTGATGGACGCGGCCGATGCGGGGTGAGCGGGCTCGGACGACGCCTGCGGCCGGCGGCGTGCGCCTCCGCGACGGCCGGACTCGTCGCAGCCCGCCGGCCTGTGGCTGTGGGGCTCCCCCGTGAGGAGGGATCGCGCCCCATGACGGAGGCCGAGCTCCTGGAGCGCGCCCGCGCACGGCTCGCGCCCGAGCCGATCGGCCGGCTCGACGAGGCCCGGGGCGACCACGACCTCAACGCCGGCGTGCCGCGGGCGCGCGACCCCAAGCAGGCGGCCGTTCTGGTCCCGATCGTGCGCCGCCCGGCGGGGCCGACGCTGCTCTTCACGACCCGCTCGAGCCGGCTGCGCGCCCATTCCGGCCAGGTCGCCTTTCCCGGCGGGCGGATCGACGCGGGCGACGCCTCGCCCTGGGAGGCGGCGCTGCGGGAGGCGCGCGAGGAGATCGGCCTCGATGCCCGTTTCGTCGAGCGGCTGGGCTATTCCGACACCTATCTCTCGACCACGGGCTACCTCGTGATCCCGGTGGTCGGCCTCGTCTCGGAAGGCTTCGCGCTGACGCTCAACCCGGCGGAGGTGACGGAGGCGTTCGAGGTGCCGGTGGCTCACGCCTTCGACGAGGAGAACCAGGAGCTGCACGTCCGGGCCTGGAACGGGCGGCTGCGGCGGTACTATGCGATCTCCCACGCGAACCGCTATGTGTGGGGCGTGACGGCGGGCATCCTGCGGCATCTCTACGAGCGGCTGACGCGCGAGCCCGCCCAGGTCAAAAGGCCGGAGGCTCCATGACCCGTGCGCTGTTCCAGCAATTGCTGTTCTTCTTCCTGCCCTTCGCCGCCTTCTTCGTCTACCTGCTGATCCGGCAGCGCAACCCGCTCGCCTTCGAGCATTGGGAGCGCTCGATCCCGCCGCTCGCGATCGCGGGGCTCGTGCTCGTCGTGGCGGCCCTCGTCTACACCGGCGCGGTGGCGCCGCGGGCGACGGGGGTCTACCAGCCGCCGAGCTACCAGGACGGGGTGGTCACGCCGGGTCGCTTCGAATGAGCCTCGACGAGGGCGATCTCCACCATGCGGGCCTCGCCGCGCTGATCTCGGACGCGCGCGTCGCGCGGCTGCTCGCCGCGCTGAACGGGGACGGCGAGGAGACGCGCATCGTCGGCGGGGCGGTGCGCAACGCCCTCGTCGGGCGCCGGGTCCACGAGGTCGACCTCGCCACGACCGCGCATCCCGACGTGACCCGCGCGCGGGCGGAGGCCGCGGGCTTCAAGGTCGTGCCGACCGGGCTCGCCCACGGGACGCTCACCGTCGTGGTGAAGGGCGAGCCGTACGAGGTGACGAGCCTGCGCGAGGACGTCGAGACCTTCGGCCGCCATGCCGTGGTGCGATTCGGGCGGGACTTCGCCGCCGACGCGCTGCGACGAGACTTCACCATCAACGCGCTCTCCCTCGATGCGCAGGGGCGCCTGCACGACTACGCCGGCGGCGCCGCCGATCTCGCCGCCGGGCGCGTGCGCTTCATCGGCGACGCGCGCCGCCGCATCCGCGAGGACTACCTGCGCATCCTGCGCTTCTTCCGCTTCTCGGCGGACTTCTCGCACGGCGATCTCGACGCCGAGGGCCTGCACGCGGCGATCCTGGAGCGCGATGGCGTGGCGATCCTCTCGCGCGAGCGCGTCCGCAACGAGCTGATGCGGCTCCTCGTCGCCCGCCGCGCGGTCGAGATCGTCACGGCGATGGCGCAGACGGGGTTCCTCGGGCGCTTCCTCGGCGGGATCGGGGACGGGGCGCGGCTCGCGCGCGCCGTCGCCGCCGGGCGCGACGCGACCGGCCGGCTCGCCGCGCTCGCCGTCGCCACGGCGGAGGACGCCGCGCGCCTGCGCGAGCGGCTGCGGCTCTCGAACGCCGACGGCGATCGGCTCGACAGCTACGCCCGCCTCGTCGAGCGGCTGCACGATGCCCCCGCGCCCCTCGGCGCGCTCGGCGTGCGCCGGCTCGTCGCCGACCACGCGCCCGTCGCGGTCGCCGACGCGCTCGCCGCGCTCGCGGGCGAGCCCCGGCCGGGGATCGCGCCGGACGCGGCGGCGGCGATCGCCGAGTACGAGGCCGACCCCGTGCGCGTGCCGACGATCCCCCTGCGCGGCCGCGACCTTATCGCCGCGGGCGTTCCCCGAGGTCCCGCGGTCGGCGCGGCGATGGCACGGGCGCGGGCGCGCTGGCTCGCGATCGGCTGCCCGACGCACGAGGGCGCCCGCGCCGACCTGGTCGCGGCGGCGCTGGAGACGGGGCCGTGAGGGCGGCACAGCTCGTGCGGGCCGGCAGCCTCTTCGCGGCGCGGGACGGGACGGCCCATGCGGCGCTCCTCGCGATGAGCGCCGCCTTCGCCACGCTGCCGATGTTCGTCTCGATCGCGCTGGCCTCCCGCTGGCTCGCCAGCCCCGACATCCTGCACGCGGCCGAGCGCGGCCTCTTCGCGCTGTGGCCGAAGCTCATCGCGCGGCCCGTCGCCCAGGCGATCGCCGCCGCCGCGGACGACCTGCCCACCTCGGCGCTCCCGCCGATGGCGCTCGCCTTCCTGCTCCTCGCGGGCAACGCGCTCGAGATCCTGCGCACCGGGCTCGCCCGGTTCTACGCGCCGGCCGCCGGAGGCGGGGGACCCCTGCGCCGACGGCTGCGGGCGATCCTCCTCGTCGCGGCCGGCACGGCGCTCGCCTTCGCGCTCGCGAGCCTCGTCGCGGCGCTGACGGAGCTGCCGCCGACGGCTCCTGCGGTCGAGCCGTCCGAGCCGCCGCCCGGCGCCGGGCCGCTCCTGTTCCTGGGCCAGACGCTCGGCGGGCTCGCGCTCGTCGCGGGCGGGCTCGTCTTCGCGCACACGCGCCTCGTGCGCAGCGACCTCGCGCTTCGCGCCGTGCTGCCCGGAATCGGCGTCTCCGTCGTCGGCTGGATCGCGAGCGTGAACCTCGTCGCGCTCTATCAGGCGCACGTCGCGCCGCCGCAGGCGCTCTACGGCCCCTTCGCCGCCGCCTTCGCGACGCTCCTGTTCTTCTTCGTCGGCGCCTGCGCCGTCCTCTACGGCGCGGCCCTGAACGCGGTCCTCGCCACGCCGTCCGCCGAGGCGCCGGCGAACCGTTAAGCCCTCCATTAACCGCGAGCTGCTAAGACCGTTGATCGGCGAGAGAAAGCTCGCCGCCAGGGGGCGACCGGCGCGTGACGAGGGCGACGAGACAGCGGGAGAGGCCGGCGAGGCGGGCGCATCGCGTCCTCGCCCTCGCGCTCGCGCCGATGATCCTGCTCGCACCGGCCCCCGCGGGCCCGGGTCCCGGGCCGGCGCAGGCGCAGGAGGCGCAGGCGGGCACTACGCCGGTGGCACGGATGCGAGCCGCGCAGGAGCGGACCTGGGGACGCATCCGCCTCGACTTCGACGCGCTCGTGACCGTCGCCGCCCGTGCCGAGAACGGCGTTCTCGTCATCCGCTTCGATCGACCGGTGGAGATCGTCTCCGAGCGCATCGCCGAGGAGATTCCCTCCTACGTCAACCAGGTGCGGCGCGACCCGGACGGGACGGGCCTGCGCATGGCGCTCTCGCAGAACTTCTCGGCGAGCGTGCTGCCCGCGGGCGAGACCGTCTTCGTCGACCTCCTGCCCGAGGCCTGGCGCGGCATGCCGCCGGGGCTGCCAGAGGACGTCGTCGCCGAGCTCGCGCGCCGCGCCGCGGCGGCCGAGGAGCGCTTCGCCGCCGAGCGTTCCGCCCGCCGCGAGGCGATGCCCACGCCGATGCCGGTGCGCGTCGCCGAGCTGCCGGGTCTCACCCGCCTGATTTTCGCGGCGCCCGAGGGCGTTCCCGTCGAGGCGCGCTCGACGGAGGACACGATCACGCTGTTCTTCGACGAGCGCCTCGCGCTGGAGCCGGAGCGCCTGCTGCCCACGATCCCCGGCATCGCCGACGTCGCGGCGGACGATACCGGCGAGGCGCTCTACGTGCGCGTCGAGCTCGACGACGGCTACGTCGCCCGCGGCTTCCGCGAGGAGGAGGGCTTCGTCCTCGACATCGAGCCCCTCGATCCCGCTGCCGGTGGCGTCGCCCCCGTGCGCGCGGCGCTGGGGCTCGTGCCCTTCCTGCCGGCCGAGCAGGGGGAGGCGGCACCAACGGATGCCGCACTTGCGGAGCCGCCCTCGGATGCGCCTTCCTCGGACGCGCCGACCTCCGACGCGCCTCCGTCCGACGAGACGCCCCTCGTCGCCGAGCCGCGCGAGGAGCCGCCGCTTTCGGCGCCCGGGCCCGCACCGGAGCCCGCGCCCGCCCCGGCGGTCGCCCCGGCGCCGACCGCCGCGCCCGCGCCGGCGCCGGTCCGCGACAGGCCCGTCGTCGGTGTCGACGCCGACGGGCTGCGCGTCACCTTCCCCGTCGCCGCGACCGTTCCCGCCGCGGCCTTCACCCGCGCGGGAGTCGTCACGGTGGTCTTCCAGACCCCCGCGACGCTGCCCGAGCCCGACCTTTCGGGCACGGCCGCGGACTTCGCGCGGCTGGAGACGCTCTCGCGCGAGGGACCCTTCGTCACGACGCGCCTGCGCCTGACCGAGCCCCGCGTCGCGCGCCTCACCCCGGAGCAGGGCGGCTGGACGCTGACCATCGGCACGCCGGCGCAGGCCGCGCCCGAGCCGATCGCCGTGCGCACCGTCCTCGACGACACCGGCCGCAGCGGCCTCGCGCTCGATCTCCTCGACGCCAACGGCGTGCACTGGATCGGCCTCGGCGACGGCGGCGAGCGGATCGCCGTCGTCACCGCGCCCGGCCCGGCGCGCAACGTCCCGTCGACCCGGCGCTTCACGGAGCTCGAGCTCCTCCCCACCGCCCACGGCGTCGCCATCGCCGCGATCGCCGACGACGTCGTGGTGCGGGCCGATCTCGACGGGGTGCTGGTGACCAGGGGCGCCGGGCTCTCGATCGCGCTCCCGGAGACGGACGACGGCGGTGCGACGGATGCGCCGCTCGACCTCGTGCTCGACCACGACGCCTGGGTCGAGGCGCAGCGCGGCTCGGCGCAGGCCGACCAGCGCGCGCGCCTGGCGCGGATCGTCGACGCCCCCGTCCCCGAGCGCAGCCGCGAGCGCCTCGCGCTGGCCCGCGCGCTCCTCGCCCACGATCTCGCGGCGGAGGCCTGGGGCACCTACCGCTTCGCGCTGGCCGAGGACCCGGATCTGGCGGCGGACCCGAAGGTGCGCCTGCTCGAGGGCATCCTCGCGGCGATGAACCGGCGCTTCGACGCGGCCGAGGCGGTGCTCACGCAGGACGACGTGATCGACCTGCCCGAGGCGGTGCTCTGGCGCGCCTACGTCGACGCGCAACGCGGGCCGGCGCCCCGGGCCATCGCCGGTTTCGGCCGCGCCGAGCGGGTGCTGAACGCCTATCCCGACGATCTGCAGGGCCGCCTGCGCCTCGCCGCCGCCCGCGCCGGGCTGGCGGAGCGCGACTTCGGCTTCGCGGACGACCAGCTCACCAGCATCGCGCGACTGCACCCGGGCGCCGTTCCCGTCGACGAGGTCGATCTCGTGCGCGCCCGCGTCGATACCGAGACGGGGCGCGTCCAGTTCGCCCTCGCCGAGCTGACGCGGCTCGCGGAGAGCGCCTCGCGGCCGGTCGCGGCGGAGGCCGAGCTCGCCCGCGTGCGCCTGGCGCTCGCCGAGGGCGAGATCGCGGCGAGCGAGGCGATGGAGGCGCTCGAGCGCCTCGCCATCTCCTGGCGCGGCGACGAGATCGAGATCGAGACGAACGGGCTGCTCGGGCGGCTCTACGCCGAGGCCGGGCGCTGGCGCGACGCCTTCTTCACCGCGCACATGGCGAACCTGATCTACCCGGATCATCCCGTCACGCTGAAGCTCCACGAGGAGACGGCCCAGGCGTTCGACGACCTGTTCCTCTCCGGGCGCGGGGCGGATCTCGACGAGGTCGAGGCGGTGGCGCTGTTCTTCGACTTCAAGGAGTTCCTGCCCATCGGCCGGCGCGGCGACGAGATCGTGCGGCGCCTCGCCGACCGGCTCGTCTCGCTCGGGCTGCTCGACAAGGCGGCGGAGCTCCTCACGCACCAGGTCGACAACCGGCTCGAGGGCGCGGGGCGTGCGGCGGTCGCGGCGCGGCTCGCCACGATCCACCTCATCGACGGCCGTCCGGCCGAGGCGCTCTCGACGATCGAGCGCACCCGCATCGCCGAGCTGCCACGGGCGGCACGCCGGGTGCGCAACCTGATCGAGGCGCGCGCGCTCTCCGATCTCTCGCGCACGGATCTCGCGCTCGAGGTGATCGAGGACGAGAGCGGCCCGGAGATCGACCGCCTGCGCGCCGACATCTGGTGGACGGGCCGGCGCTGGCGCGAGGCGGGCGAGGCGCACGAGGCGCTCGCGGGGACGAGCTGGCAGGAGGAGCGCGAGCTCACCGATCGCGAGCGCACCGACGTGATGCGCGCCGCGCTCGCCTACAATCTCGGCCAGGACGCGATCGGGCTCGATCGCCTGAAGGCGAAGTTCGCCGACGCGATGAACGCCTCGCAGGACGCTCCGGGCTTCGCGCACCTCTCCGACCCGGGCGCGATTGCCACGCCCGCCTTCCGCGAGGCGGCACGCACGATCTCCAGCGAGGACACGCTCGCCGACTTCCTCGCCGCGCTGCAGGCGCGCTACCCGGGGGCGGCGCTGCCGGTGGGTCCCATGGTGGAGGCTGGCGCGCCGGATCCGGCGCCGACGGCCGCGCCCGAGGTCCCCGCGCAGCCGGCGACCGAGCCGGTGCCGGTCCCCGGCCCCGAGGTTCCCGGCCCCGAGGCGCGCGCGCCCGACGGGCAGCAGGCGCTCTGAGGCGGACGGCGGGCGCTATCCGCCGCCGTAGCTCTGCACCAGCGAGCCCGCCACCAGGCTCCAGCCGTCCACCAGCACGAAGAAGATCAGCTTGAACGGCAGCGACACCGTGACCGGAGGCAGCATCATCATGCCCACCGACATCAGGATCGAGGCGACCACGAGGTCGATGATCAGGAACGGGACGAAGAGCAGGAAGCCGATCTCGAAAGCGCGGCGCAGCTCCGAGATCATGAAGGCGGGAACGAGCACGTGCAGGCCGAGATCGTCCGGCGTCTGCGGCGCGGCGCCGCCGGAGAGGCCGACGAAGAGCTCGAGGTCGCGCTCGCGCACGTGGGCGAGCATGAAGGTGCGGAACGGCGCGATGCCGCGCTCGAACGCCTCCTCCGGCGCGATCTCGTCGGCGAGCAGCGGCTGGATGCCCTCCTCGTAGGCGACCTGGAAGGTCGGCGCCATCACGAAGGCGGTGAGGAAGAGCGCGAGCGAGACAATCACGCCGTTGGGCGGCGCCGTCTGCGTGCCGATCGCCGAGCGCAGCAGCGACAGCACGACCACGATCCGCGTGAAGGACGTGATCATCACCAGGATGGAGGGCGCCAGCGCCAGGACCGTGATCAGCGCGACGAGCTGGAGCGCCCGCTCGGTGACGCCGTCGCCCTCGCCGAGATCGAGCGTGATCGACTGCGCTGCGGCGGGACCCGCGGCCGCGACGAGGCCGCCGGCGAGGGCCGCCAGCGCGAGCCCGGCCGCCGCGGCCCGCGCGAGGCGGGCGCGACGCGCGGTCGCGTCGAGGTCGAGGCCGGTCATGTCCCTGATTCGCCGATTGCCGCCACGGTTCCGGACGCTGCGCAATCGGTCGCCGCGACGCAAGCGGCGCCGCGGCGAAGGTGCTGGATAAGCTCAGGACTTCTCGTCGCGGCTCGGCGCGCGGCCCAGCAGGCGGGCGAACTCCGCCTCGATCTCCTCGACGGAGAACGGGTCGATGGGCTTCGCCGCGGGGCGTTCCTCCGGGGGAGGGGGCGTGGGCGCGGGGGTCGGCTCCGGCTGCGCGGCGGCGATCGGCTCGTCGGGAGCGGGCTCCTCGAACGGGGGCGCGTCGAAGACGGGGGCCTCGGGCACGGAAGGCTCCTCGTCGACGGGCTCCTCGTCGAGCGGCTGCTCGTCGGCCGGCTCTTCGGCGACCGGCTCCTCGGCGATCGGCTCTTCGGCGGCCGGCTCGTGCGTGGCCGGCTCCTCCGCCGCGATCGTCTCGGGCTCGCTGTCCTGCCACCCGGCCTTCTCGAGGCCGAGCGGCGAGGCGCCGATCTCCTCGGGCGGGGCCTCCTCGGGCGGCATTTCCTCGGGTGGGACATCCTCCGCGGCGACGTCGTCGGCCCGGGCCTCCTCGGACGGCGGCGGCTCGCCGACGGGCTCGTCGAACGCCGCGAACGGCGCGGGCTCGTTGCCGACGGGCGGGACGTCGTCGAAGCGGGCGGCGTCGGCGGCCGGCGCGGTTTCCTGCTCGGGCTGCCGGTCGACGCGCGGCGGCGAGGCGGGCTCGTCGGCGCCGAAGCCAGCGAGCGCGGCGCTCGCGGCGGCGCGCTCCGCCGCCGTGCGGTCCTGCGGCGCCGCGGCGGGACCGGGCGATGCCGCGGGCGAGGAGGCGGGCGGAGGAGGCGTGGGCGCGGCGCCGCCAGCGGGGCGGCGCAGCAGGCTGGCGAAGTCGAACTCGGCGCCGGGCTCGCGGGCGGGCTTGGGGGCCGGCCGGGGCGGCGGCGGGAAGGCGCCGGCGTCCGGTCCCGCCGGACGGCGCGGCTGCGCGCCCGGAGGCAGCGGGCGCTTGAGCGCGTCCTCGAGCTGGCGGGCCATGTCGGAGAGCACCGCGGCGTCCTCCGGCGCGGCGGCGGCGAGGCGCGAGGCGCGCTGGTCGGCCGGATCGACGCTCGGCGTGGGCGGGACCTCGGGCGACGGTGCGGGCTCGGGCGCGTCGTCGGTGACGATCCTGGGCTCGTCCACCCGGGGCTCGAAACGCGCCGCGGACGCGGGAGACTCGTCCTCGATGCGGGGCTCCTGCCCGAAATGCGGCTCGCGACGCGGCGGCGGCTCGGGCGGGATCGTCGGCGTCGCGCGCGAGCGCTGCGGCAGGACCGGCGCGCCGCCGGCGGCCGCCCGCGCCAGGTCCATCAGGCTGCGGCGCGGCGGCGGGACGTCGGGGGCGGGCGCCTCGGGCGCCGCCATCGGCTCGGGAGCCGGACGACGCGGCGTGGGCCGGGGCTCGACGGCCGGCGCTCGCGACGGAGCGGACGGAGCAGCGTGCATCGCCGCCGCCGGCGGGCTCGGGGGCGCCGCGGCCGCCGCTGCGACGGCTTCGGGCGCTACCGTCTCCGGCGCGCGCGCGACGACCGCCGCGTCGGAGACGCCGGCGCCGGGATGGCGCGGCTCCTCCAAGGGCGGTGCGAGATCGGGGAGAGGCGGCGTGATCGGCGACGGCATCGGCGCCGGCTCCGGCGAAGCCTCGGCGGCCGCGGGCGCGTGCGGCACGGGGACCGGCGCAGCCTGAGGCAGCGGCGCGGGCGCCTGGCCGGGCATCGGCATCTGCGTGCCGCCGGGGCGCTGCTGCGGCCTCGGCGGGGCGCGGCCGATGCCGCTCTCCACGACGACGTCGTTGGGCCCGCCGATCAGCAGGAGGTGCTCGACGCCGTCGCGGCGCAGCAGCACGAGCTGGCGCTGCCGGTCGAGGTCGTAGACGTCGACGATGCCGAGCCGCGGCTGCTTCGACCGGCCGGACGCGAGGCCCTGGCCGCCCATTCGCCGGCCCATCAGCCGCGGCGCCAGCCACGCGAACAAGGCGAGCAGCCCCATCACCACGGCGAAGGCGATCAGGTACTGGACGATGGAGGTGTTCTCGAAACCGAGCATGGCAGGTCGTCGCGCTCTCTACTGAACGGCGGCCCGTCGCGTCGCCGCCCGGGTGCGAGATCCCGTCCGGCGGCCTCGATGGGCGCGCGAGTTGTCCGCGCCCGGGAGCGCGGCATGCACCATAACCGTCGCGCGGTTAACACGAAACCACCAGACGGTGGCAGTCCTTTAACGCGCCGTTAACCAACATGCCGGCAAATTTTGCCCAAGGCGGGGCCGGATTCGTCCCATGCCGACATCCCGTCCCGCAGCCTCGGCCGCCGCGCCGCATCCGGAGCGACCCCTTTGACCGCCACCGGCCTGCCTCTCCTCGAGATGCTGAAGACGCGGATGCACTGGCATCAGGCGCGCCAGAAGCTCCTGGCCGAGAACGTTGCGAACGCCGACACGCCGGGCTTCGCGCCCCGCGACGTCGCCGAGCCGCGCTTCGGCCGCGACGGGCGCGGCGTCTCCGCGGCCCTCGCCCCGGCGCGCACGAGCCCGCTGCATCTCGCGGGCGGCGTTGATCCGCGCGTCGCCGCGCAGGTCGACGGCGCGCGCTTCGAGGTGCGCCCGTCCGGCAACGCCGTGAGCCTCGAGGAGGAGATGCTGAAGGTCGCGCAGAACCAGTCCGACTACCAGCTCGCCGCCTCTCTCTACGAGAAGAACCTGGCGATGCTGCGCACGGCCATCGGCCGGCGCTGAGTGAAGGAGCGCGACCATGGACTTCCTCAAGACGATCGCGGTGGCGGCCTCGGGCCTGAAGGCCCAGTCCGGGCGCATGCGCGTCATCGCGGAGAACATCGCCAACGCGGATTCCACCGCGGCCCGCCCCGGCGCCGACCCCTATCGCCGGCGCATCCCCACCTTCGTCGAGAAGCTCGACCGGGAGCTCGGCGTGCGCACCGTCACGCTGGGGCGCGTGCGCGAGGACCAGAGCGAGTTCCGCACCCGCTTCGACCCCGGCCACCCGGCGGCGGACGAGGACGGGCAGGTGAAGCTGCCCAACGTCTCCTCGCTCGTCGAGAGCATGGACATGCGCGAGGCGCAGCGCAGCTACGAGGCGAACCTCAACCTCGTCAACGCCACGCGCCGGATGCTGTCCCGCACGATCGAGATCCTGCGCGCCTGAGACGCCGAAGCGAGAGGTAACGCATCATGGCCACGAACATGTTCGCCGCCAACGCCTACGCCTCGATCCAGGGGCTCGCGCCGGGCCTCGGGCAGGGCGGCGCCGTCGGCCGCATCGGCGGCGCCGCGGGCGCCGAGCGCCCGGACTTCGCCGCCCTCCTCCAGGGCGCCGTCGGCTCCGTCGCCGAGGCCGGCCGCGCCGCGGAGGCGCAGGCGAGCGCCGCGGCCGCCGGCCGCGCGGACGTCGTCGACGTCGTCACGGCCGTGGCCGAGAGCGAGGCCGCGCTCAACACGCTGGTCGCCGTGCGCGACCGCGTGATCCAGGCCTACGAAGAGATCATGCGCATGCCGATCTGACGGCGGCGCCAGCACCGAAAGCGTACCCCATGACCGGCATGGCCATCCTCGACATCGCCCGCGACGGCATCATGACCTTCTTCAAGGTCGGGGCGCCGGTGATGCTGGTCGCGCTCGCCGTGGGCGTCGCGATCTCGCTCCTCCAGGCGCTCACCCAGCTCCAGGAGCAGACGCTCGTCTTCGTGCCCAAGATCATCGCCGTGTTCGTCTCGCTGCTGATCATGCTCCCCCTCATGAGCGACGCGCTCGCGGGCTACATGTCCCGCGTCGCCGAGCGCATCGTCGCGGGCGGGTGAGGTGCCCGCGGTCGCGTCCGCGACGAGTGCGGCCGGACCGCGCGCGCGGCGCGCGAATCTCGTATCGTGCCCGCCCATGGAGCTCCTCTCGCCCGCCGTCGCGACGACCTTCCTCCTCGCCTTCGCGCGGGTGGGTACGCTCGTCATGCTGCTGCCCGGGCTCGGCGAGCAGCTGATCTCGCCGCGCGTGCGCCTCGCCTTCGCGGTGCTGCTGACGATCGTCGTCTATCCCGCCGTCCGCCCGCTGGTGGAGCCCGCCGGCGGCATCGCCGGGCCGGCGACGCTGTCGCTCCTGTTCGGGGAGATCCTGGTCGGGCTCGTGCTGGGCCTCGCCGTGCGCATGGTCGTCGGCGCGCTGCAGACGGCGGGCACCATCATCGCCCAGCAGATGGGGCTGGGCTTCGCCATGACGGTCGATCCCTCCCTCGGCGGCCAGCAGACGGCGATCGCGAACTTCCTCACGCTGCTCGCCATCACGCTGATCTTCGTCACCGACCTCCACCACCTCGCCATCGCCGCCGTGCGCGCGAGCTACGACATGCTCCCGCCGGGAGGCCTGCCGGAGAGCGGGGACGTCGCGCGGCTCGGCATCCAGGCGGTGGGGCGCGGCTTCGCGCTCGCGGTGCAGATCTCCGCGCCGTTCATCGTCTTCGCGATCCTGTTCAACCTCGGGCTCGGCGTGCTCTCGCGCATGATGCCGCAGCTCCAGGTCTTCTTCCTCGCGCTGCCGGCGACCATCCTCGGCGGCTTCATCGTGCTCGCGATCGTGGTCGGCGTGATGATGAGCGTGTTCCTCGAGAACCTGCGCGCCTTCCTCTCCACCATCTCCGGCCTCTAGAGGGGAGAGCGGCATGGCGGACCAGGACACCGAGAACGACGATCGCACGGAAGAGCCGACCGCCCGAAAGCTCGAGCAGGCGATCGACAAGGGCGACGTCGCCAAGAGCCAGGAGATCACGACCTTCTTCGTGCTCGGCGGCTTCACCCTCGCGGCGCTGCTCGTCTCCGGCTTCAGCGCCGAGCGCATCTCGATCGGCATCACGGGCTTCCTCGCGAACGCCCACCAGGTGACCGACGGCGCGGGGCACCTCGCGGTGATGCGCGACGCGATCGTCACCGTGCTGATCGCGCTCGCCGCCCCCTTCGCGATCTTCATCGTCGCGGGGCTCGTCGGCGGCGGCATGCAGCACCGCCTGCTGTGGACCGTCGAGCCGCTGACGCCCAAGCTCGACCGCATCAGCCCCATCGCCGGCTTCAAGCGCGTCTTCGGCATGGAGGCGCTCGTCAACTTCGCCAAGGGCCTGCTCAAGCTCGCGATCATCGGCACGCTCGTGGCGGTCATCCTGTGGGGCGAGCGCGCGCGGGTCGACACGCTGGTGCAGGAGGACCCGACGCTGCTCTTCGTGGAGGTGAAGGACCTCTCCGTGAAGCTGCTCGGTGGCGTGCTGGCGCTGTTCTTCTTCGTCGCGGTGGGCGACTTCCTCTACCAGCGCTTCTCCTGGATGAAGCGCCAGCGCATGACCCGGCGCGAGGTGAAGGAGGAGTTCAAGCAGTCGGAAGGCTCGCCCGAGGTGAAGGCGCGCCGGCGACAGCTGCGCATCGAGCGCGCCCGCCGGCGGATGATGGCCGCTGTGCCGCAGGCGACGGTGATCGTCACCAACCCGACGCACTACGCCGTCGCGCTGAAGTACGAGAAGGGCATGCCCGCGCCGATCTGCGTCGCCAAGGGTGTCGACGCGCTGGCGCTGCGCATCCGCGAGAAGGCCCGCGAGCACGACGTGCCCATCGTCGAGAACCCGCCGCTGGCGCGCGCGCTGCACGCGACCGTCGAAATCGACCGGGAGATCCCGGTGGAACACTACTCCGCCGTCGCCGAGGTCATCGGTTACGTCTTGCGGCTCAGGCGCCGTCGGGCATAACCGCTCGAGCGACGAGAACAGGCGACGACACACATGGCTCAGACGAGCGACAAGCCCCAGCGGGCGATCGAGCGCAGCGAGACGCCGGGGAAGATCTGGCTCCTCGTCGTCCTCGCGCTCGTGCTGCCCGGCGCCTTCTTCGGCCTCTCCTTCGTCACGAGCGAGCAGGCCCAGCCGCTGATCACGGCGCTGCTCGCGCTGCTCGCCATGGCGGGGGTGTTCTTCATCACCGCCTACGCCATCGGGGCCTTCGGCTTCTCCGCGCAGGGCACGCGCAACGACCTGACGAAGGCGATGGCGGATTCCTCCTCGGAGGGCCTCGTCGTCGTCGAGGGGGACGGGCGCGTCGCCTACGCCAACGAGGCCTACCTGTCCTTCGCCGGCGCCACCGAGCTCGCGGAGATCAAGACGGTCGAGCGCCTCTTCCTCGGCGCCCCGGAGGTGTCCGAGGCGATCTACCGCCTCGCCCAGGCGGCGCGCGAGGAGCGCGCGCTCGCCGAGGAGATCCGCCTCTCGCCGGCGCTCGGCGGGCGCGGGGAGTACGGCTGGTATCGCGTGCGCGTGCGCCCGCTGCCGCGCCCCGGCGCCAAGCCGGCGGTGCTCTGGTCGATCGCCGACGTGACGCACGAGCGCGAGCGCCACGAGAACGTCTTCCAGGAGCTCCAGCACGCGATCGACTACCTCGACCACGCGCCGGCGGGCTTCTTCTCGGTCGAGCCCGACGGCTCGGTCGCCTACATGAACGCCACGCTCGCCGCCTGGCTCGACCACGACCTCGCCAAGGTCGGCTCCGGCGGGCTCGCGCTCGAGGACATGGTTCCCCCCGACGCGGCGACGCTGCTCGCCTCGGTGGAGGGCGCGCCCGGCGAGGTGCGCACCGAGATCTTCGACCTCGACATGACGCGCCGCGCCGGCCAGGCGCTGCCCGCGCGGCTCTATCACCGCGTCGCCTTCGGCATGGAGGGCGAGCGCGGCGCCTCGCGCACGCTCGTGATCAACCGCTCGGCGGGCGAGGAGGGCTCGGCCGACGCCCAGCGCGCGGCGGAGGTGCGCTTCGCGCGCTTCTTCAACAACACGCCGATCGCCATCGCGACGCTCGGGCGCGAGGGCCGCATCCTGCGCGCCAACGCCCCGTTCGTGCGGCTGTTCGGCACGATGCCGCGCGCCGAGCCCGGCGGCGAGGAGCCGCGCCTCGTCCAGCGCGTGCTCGAGCGCGACCACGAGGCGCTCCAGGGCGCGCTCTCCGCCGCCGAGACCGCCCGCGCCACCGAGCCCGTCGAGGTCGGCATCGTCGGAGCGGGCGAGCGCTCGGCCCGGATCTGGACGAGCCCGGTCAACGAGACGGACGGGGAGGGCGAGGTCGCGATCGTCTACGCGCTCGAGACCACCGAGCAGCGCCAGCTCGAGACGCAGTTCGCCCAGGCGCAGAAGATGCAGGCCGTGGGCCAGCTCGCCGGCGGCGTCGCGCACGACTTCAACAACGTGCTCCAGGCGATCATCGGATACTCCGACCTTCTGCTCGCCAACCACAGGCCGACCGACCCGGCCTTCCAGGACATCATGCAGATCAAGCAGAACGCGAACCGGGCGGCGAGCCTGGTGCGCCAGCTGCTCGCCTTCTCGCGGCGCCAGACGCTGCGGCCCGAGGTGCTCGACCTCGGCGAGACGATGTCCGACCTGACGATGCTCCTCAAGCGCCTGCTGGGCGAGCGCGTCGAGCTCGACCTGCGCCACGGGCGCGACCTGTGGCCGATCCAGGCGGACGTGCACCAGCTCGAGCAGGTCGTCATCAACCTCGCGGTCAACGCCCGCGACGCGATGCCCGAAGGCGGGCGCCTCACGATCCGCACCGCCAACGTGCCGGCGGAGGAGGCGGCCCGCCTCGAGCGTCCGGGCATGCCGGCGGCGGACTACGTGCTGATCGAGGTGGCCGACACCGGCACCGGCATCCCGCCCGAGGTGATGGACAAGATCTTCGAGCCGTTCTTCACCACGAAGGAGATCGGCAAGGGCACCGGGCTCGGGCTCTCGACCGTGTTCGGCATCGTCAAGCAGTCGAACGGCTTCGTCTACGTCGATTCGACGCCGGGCGAGGGCGCCTCCTTCAAGGTCTACCTGCCGCGCCACCTGCAGACCTCCGCCGAGGTCGCGGCCGCGCGGCTGGGCCCGCTGGCGCGGTCCAACGCCGACCTCACCGGCCACGGGGTGGTTCTCCTCGTCGAGGACGAGGACCCGGTGCGCGCGGTGAACTCCCGCGCGCTCAAGGCCCGCGGCTACACCGTGCTCGAGGCCGCCTCCGGCGTCGAGGCGCTCGAGGCGATAGCGGAGTCCGAGGCGCCGGTCGATCTCGTCGTCTCCGACGTCGTGATGCCGGAGATGGACGGGCCGTCGCTCCTGCGCGAGCTGCGCAAGACGCACCCCGATCTCAAGGTCGTGTTCGTCTCGGGCTACGCCGAGGACGCCTTCAAGAAGAACCTCCCCGAGGGCGAGCACTTCGCCTTCCTGCCGAAGCCCTTCACGCTCAAGCAGCTGGTGGAGACGGTGAAGGAGACGATGGGCCGGTGAGGGGACGCCGGCGCCCGCGTCGGCTGCGGCGCCGGGGCCGACCTTTCCTGTGGACGCCGCGTCGATCCGCGGATCGCGGCGACCGGTCCGGGCGGGGCCGCGCCGCTCCGCGCGCGGGGCCCGGCGAGCCCGGGTGCGCGCTTCCCAAAGCCTTGCACAGCCGGTGCGCCGAGTGTGCCGCGGATTTTTCGTTCACTTTTCGTTTTGGGTCTTGCGCGGGAGAACGAAGCACGTACATTGCGGGGGTCGACGCCGCGTTGAGATTCGTCTCCACCCCGTGCAATAAGGGATTCGCGAAATGGCTCAGACCTCGCTGAGGCTGGTGGAAGGCTCCCCCATGGACAAGGACAAGACGAAGGCGCTCGACGCGGCGCTCTCGCAGATCGAGCGTGCGTTCGGCAAGGGCTCGATCATGCGGATGGGCAAGAACCAGCCGCTCGTCGAGATCGAGACCGTGTCGACGGGCTCTCTCGGGCTCGACGTGGCGCTCGGCGTCGGCGGCCTGCCGCGCGGGCGCATCGTCGAGATCTACGGTCCGGAGAGCTCGGGCAAGACCACGCTCGCCCTGCACACCATCGCCGAGGCGCAGAAGAAGGGCGGCGTGTGCGCCTTCGTCGACGCCGAGCACGCGCTCGACCCCGTCTACGCGCGCAAGCTCGGCGTGCAGCTCGACGACCTCCTGATCTCCCAGCCCGACACCGGCGAGCAGGCGCTCGAGATCACGGACACCCTGGTGCGCTCGGGCGCGGTCGACGTGCTCGTGGTCGATTCGGTCGCGGCGCTCACCCCGCGCGCGGAGATCGAGGGCGAGATGGGCGACGTGCAGCCGGGGCTGCAGGCGCGCCTGATGTCGCAGGCGCTGCGCAAGCTCACCGGCTCGATCTCGCGCTCGAAGACGATGGTGATCTTCATCAACCAGATCCGCATGAAGATCGGCGTGATGTACGGGTCGCCGGAGACGACGACGGGCGGCAACGCGCTGAAGTTCTATGCCTCCGTGCGCCTCGACATCCGCCGCACCTCGACGCTCAAGGACCGCGACGAGGCGATCGGCAACCAGGTGCGCGTCAAGGTCGTCAAGAACAAGGTCGCGCCGCCGTTCAAGCAGGTCGAGTTCGACATCATGTACGGCGAGGGCATCTCGAAGGTCGGCGAGCTGCTCGACCTCGGGGTGAAGGGCGGCATCGTCGAGAAGTCGGGCGCCTGGTTCTCCTACGACAGCCAGCGGCTGGGGCAGGGGCGCGAGAACGCCAAGACCTTCCTCAAGGACAATCCCGACGTCGCCAAGCGCATCGAGGACGCCATCCGCCAGAACTCCGGCGTGCTGGCCGACCGCATCCTCGACGAGGCGACGCCCACCGCCGAGGACCTCGACGAAGGCGAAGCCTGACGCGCCCTCCCGCCCTCTCGGGGCGGGGACGGCGAGCGCAGCGAGCCAGGGGCGGGGTCCCCGGCTCGACGGTCGGTGCTCCTGCCGGTGTCAGTCGGGCCCGTGCGGTGGTGCGCATCGCACGCGGTCGGGGATCCGTAGCGGGAAGGGCCGGCGTCCGGCCGTCCCGCGGCTCGGTCGGGGCCGGCGGCGAGGCACAATCGGCGAGGCCCGCGGGAGTGTGCCGTCAGCGGGCGAGGCGCGGCACGGCCGCCTGATCGGCGCTCCGGCTCCTGTCCCGCCAGCCCTCCAGCAGCGCGGGGCGCAGCGCGTCGATCCGCGGGAGCGCGGCGTCGCCGACCGGCGGTGGCGGCGGCGGGACGATGCCAGGGCGGAACTCCAGCTCGGCGAGGGGCGCGAGCAGCGCCGCATCGCGCGCGAGCACGTGCACCGGCACCGCGCGGGAGGCGTCCTCCCCGGTGATCAGCGGCGCCGGCTGGTGGTCGCCCATGACGACGACGACGGTGTCCGGCGAGAGCCGCTCGGCGACGAAGGCGGCCACCGCGTCGATGGAGTGGGCGACCGAGCGCGCGTACTGCACGCGCACCGCCTCGGGATCGCGCCAGACCTCGCGGGGATGCGGCGCGCCGTCGGTCCAGCGGCGGTAGATCGCGCCGTCCCCCAGCGCCGCCCAGGGCACGACCTCCGACACGGGGAGCCAGGGCGCATGGCTCGAGATCAGCGCGGCCACGGCGAAGACCGGCGGGCGATCGGGCGGATCGAGCTCCGTGCGGGCGAGGTGGTCGAGGGCGAACTGGTCGGGCACGATGCCCCAGTAGAAGGCCGGCCCGGCATAGCCCATGTCCTGCGCCTCGTAGGTGGCGTCGTAGCCGAGGAGCCGGCCTTCGGGCCAGGGCATGGTGATCGCCGGCATCGACTGCACCGTGCGATAGCCGGCGCGGGAGAAGTCGTCGACGAGGGTGCGCGGCTCCTCCGAGAGGAACAGCGCATAGAGCGTCTGGTCGTCGATGAAGCGTCCCGAGGAGACGCTGGCGTGGTTGAGCCAGGACTGCCCGCCCGCGCTCGCGGCGACGAGCCGCCCGGAGGCGACGGCGAAGCCGGCGTCGCGCACGCGCGCCTCGAATGCCGCCAGGCGCGGGGCGACGACCTGCGCGTAGGCGGGCTCGTCGAGCGCGGTGACGCCGTAGCTCTCGATGAAGACGAGCACGACGTCGCGCCCGTCGAGCGCGCCGAGCATCTCGCCGTCGGCAATGCCGTCCGCCGGGTCGCGGCCGAGATCGGCGCGGAAGGCGGCGCGTCGGCCGAGCGCGACGAGGAGGCCCTCCGCCTGGAGCGCCACCGTCAGGCTCGCGGAGCCGCCGACCGGACGCCAGCCGGGCAGGCTCTCCAGGAAGGCCTTCTGCCCGCCGTAGAGCGCGAGCGCGCCGGCGCCGAGCACGTACACGGTCCGCCGCGCCGGCGGCGCCGCGAACAGATCCGCGAGGCGCGACAGGCCCCAGGCGAGGGCGGCCCAGAGCGCGACGAGGCCGACCAGGAGGCCGGCCACGGCGCCCCAGGCCCGGACGGGGCCCAGCAGCGTGCGCGCGACGTCCATCGTCGCCGGCAGGAGCGAGACGTCGAGGTAGAGGTTGAGCGGGCGGTCGACGACCGAGCGTGCCGCGAGGTCGGCGATGCGGATCGCGACCAGCAGGACCAGGATCCCGGCGAGCGCGTGCACCAGCACCCGCGGCACCCGCCCGAGCCGCGCCCGCACCAGCGCCAGGACGGCGAACGCCGCACCGACCTCGAGCGCGAAGCCGAGGTGGAAGGCGCCGAACAGCGCGTCCGCGAAGGGCGGCAGGTTTACGGCGAGGCTCGCCACGAACCACGCCGCGAGGAGGAGCGCCGCCGCCGCGAGGGGGGAGGAGAACACGCGCGTCATCGAGGATCCTTCGCCGTCGACGGGAGCTTACGCGCGAGAGGCGGGAGTGGATGGGGGGAAGTCAAGCGGCGCAGCCGTGCTAGGTGCCGAGGACGCGCAGGCCGAGGCCGCGTGCCGCGGCGTCGAGCCGCTTGTCGCAGGTGGCGAGCGGCAAACGCCGCCGCAGCGCGACCTCGAGATAGGCGGCGTCGTAGACCGTCAGGCCATGGTCGTGCGCGAGCGTCCGTGTCGCGTTCCAGGCGTGATCGGCCGTCTCCGCGTCTATCTCGATCTCCAGCTCGACGAGGTCGGCGATCGCCTGATCGGCGAACGCCATCGTACAGCGGCCACGCCTCACGGACATCCGCAGGACGTTCGCCACCTCCAGCTTCCAAAGCGAGGGCACGATCGCGCCGCGCTCGATCGCATGATCCATGATGGCGCGGCCGGCAGGTGTCTGCTCGTCTTCGAAGAACCAGGAGAGCGCCATCGAGGCGTCGAGAACGATCACTCGCCGCGCCGTCCTTCGTCGAGCATCTCGCGAATGCTCAGCCCGTCGAGGCGCACGCCTCGGCTGCGTGCAAGGATGCGCGCCCCTGCTTCTCTCGCCTTGCGAATCGTCTCTTCCGACCGGCCCGGGTGGATTACGACGGTGCCGTTCTCCACCGTGCACTCGACCTCGGCACCCTTCGACAGCCCGGCCGCGCGCACGACGTCGGCGGGGAGCCGGACGGCGAGGCTCTTGCCCCATTGCCCGATGGTTGACTTCGTCATCGCGGCCTCCTCGCGCCCCTCGCCTCGCCGCGGCTGCACCCCGCCGGCGCCGGCTCGAGCGGATCGCCGATCGCAGGGTGATATCCCTAGGATATCCATCGCCGGCGCGCAAGCCGCCGCACGCGCGCGCAACCGGCCCCGTCGTCCTGCGGCGTTCCCCTCGCCGCGTCCTTCCGCTAATCCTATCCCGCTCGCGGGCGCTCTCGCCCGCCGTGGGAGACCCGAGGCATGATCGACAAGATCGTCCCGACGCCGGAGGCCGCCGTCGAGGGCATCCGCGACGGCGCGACCGTTCTCGTGGGCGGGTTCGGGACGGCGGGGATGCCGTTCGCGCTCCTCGACGCCCTCATCGCCCAGGGCGCGACGGACCTCACCATCGTCTCCAACAACGCCGGCAACGGCGACGCCGGCCTCGCCGCCCTCATCGCGGCGCGCCGGGTGCGCAAGGTGATCTGCTCGTTCCCGCGCCAGCACGACAGCTGGCACTTCGACCGGCAGTACCGGGCGGGTGAGATCGAGCTCGAGGTCGTGCCGCAGGGCAACCTCGCCGAGCGCATCCGCGCCGCGGGCGCGGGCATCGGCGCGTTCTTCACGCCCACCGGCTACGGCACCCTTCTCGCCGAGGGCAAGGAGACGCGCACCATCGACGGGCGCGACTACGTGCTCGAGTACCCGATCCGTGCCGACGTGGCGCTGATCAAGGCGCGCGCCGGCGATCGGCACGGCAACCTCGTCTACGCCAAGACCGCGCGCAATTTCGGGCCGATCATGGCGAGCGCCGCCGCGCTGACGATCGCGCAGGTCTCCGAGGTGGTGCCGCTCGGCGCCCTCGACCCCGAGTGCGTGGTCACCCCCGGCATCTTCGTCTCGCGCGTCGTCGTCGCGCACGAGGCGACGCCCCCGTCCTGGTGAGGTCACGTCATGAACAAGCTCGACCGCGACGCCATGGCCGCTCGCGTCGCCCGCGACATCCCGGACGGCGCCTACGTCAACCTCGGCATCGGCCTGCCGACCCTGGTCGCCGACCATCTGCCCGAGGGGCGCGAGATCGTGCTCCATACCGAGAACGGGCTCCTCGGCATGGGTCCGCGCCCCGCGGCGGGGCACGAGGACCCGGAGCTGATCAACGCCGGCAAGCGGCCGGTGACGACGCTGCCCGGCGCGTCCTTCTTCCACCACGCCGATTCCTTCGCGATGATGCGTGGCGGCCACCTCGACATCTGCGTGCTGGGCGCCTTCGAGGTCTCCGTCGGGGGCGACCTCGCCAACTGGCACACCGGCAAGCCGGATGCGATCCCCGCCGTCGGCGGCGCGATGGATCTCGCGATCGGCGCCAAGCGCGTCTTCGTGCTGATGGAAGCCCTGACCAAGGAGGGCCGGCCGAAGCTCGTGCGGGAATGCGCCTACCCGCTCACGGGCAGGGCCTGCGTCTCGCGCGTCTACACCGACCTCGCGACCTTCGATCTGCGGCCGGACGGTGTCGTCGCGCGCGATCTCGTCGAGGGGCTGGACATCGACGCGCTGCGGCGCCTCGTGGATCTCGACCTCCGCGCGGGGTGAGCCGCGCGCTTCAGGCGTGCAGCGGCCCGTCCTCCGGCGTGCCGAGGAAATTGCCGTGGAAGCCGAGGGTGACGATCTCCGGCGCCTCGGCCCGGGCGATCTCCGCGAGCGTCGCGGCGTCGAGGACGAGCAGGAACGAGCGCTCGGCGCGGGCGTCGAGCACGACCGAGAGCAGCACGCCGTCGTCCTCCCGCTCGCTTCCCGGACGACGCACGAGGACCGGTTCGCCGGGCCAGGCGCCGTCCTCGCGCCAGACGCGGGCATTGGTCGCCGCGTCGCCGGCGAGGTCGATCTTCACGATCGAATCGAGGAAGTCGGCACCGGCCTGGCCGTTGCCCCAGACGTACCGGTACGGGCGGCCCTGGCGCCGCGGGTAGTCGATGCGCGGCAGCTCGATCGGCGTGTCGGACAGGGTGTGCACGGACACCTCGCCACCGCCCGCCGGCAGCGTCAGCCGCACGAGCCGGCCGACGGCGTGCACCGGCTCGCTCCCGCGCAGCCGGGCGAGATAGAGCGCGTCGATGACGGACGCGTCGTCGTAGGCGACGAGGTCGATCTCCAGCGTATCCCCGCGCTCCACCGCGTTGACGTGATGGAAGGCGAAGAGCGGCGGCGCCGTCCAGCGCCCGACGCCGGCGCCGGTCTCCTTGTCGATCGCGGTGAGCGTCGTCCCCCGCGCCGGGTCCCAGCGGTAGTTGCGGATGAAGGGCGCGCCCGAGAGGTACAGCCGCAGGGGGTTCACCACGAAGGGGAACTCGGCCAGCACCAGCCGTCTCTCGCTCATGCCGAACGAATGCATGTAGGACGGCCGCTCCACGGGGATGCGGGCGAGCTCGCGCTCGACGCCCGCGTCGTCGACCGCGTGGACGTGGTAGGCCGAGCGCCGGCCGAAGGAGATCAGGTAGGTGTAGGCGCGGGTGCCGTCGTGGTGCGGATGCGCCGTCGAGACCGAGCCCTCGACGGACGCGCCGAAGTCGTGGACGCCGAGCGTCTCCAGCGTGCACGGGTCGAAGCGCACGGGAAGCCGCGTCTCCGTGAGCGCGACGATCTCGCCGCCGATGCGGTTGACGCCGACGACGGCATTGTCGGTGACGGTGGGCTCGAGGATCGCCTGCACGCGGCCGAACAGGCTGCGGCACGGGTCGGTTGCGAACTCCGCGTAGACGATCCGCCCGGCGCGGGTCGCCTCCTCGTAGGCGCGCGAGCGCAGGAAGCGGCTGCGATAGGTCACCCGCCCGTCGGCGACGGCGAACCGGTGGAGCCGCGCGAGGCCGTCGAACCAGTGTGCGTAGCGCTGCTCGCCCACCTCGAACAGCGCCGGCGCGACGCGCAGCAGCGCGCCGCAGAGCCAGCCCGGGAGCGTCCCGCGCACGGCGAGCGCGACGTCCGCGACCTCCCGCGTCGTCGACCGGAAGCCGGCGGCGTAGGGAGCCGCATCCTCGGGCGATTCGCTCATCGACGTCCTCGGCGTCGCGCCGGCTTCGAAAACCCGGCGCATCGGTGGGCGGTTCCGGCCCGCGATGCCTGCTCGCTCCCGGTGCCGAACCGGCGCGAAGCCTCGCACGGCGCCGACCCGGATGGCCACACCTCTCGACGATTCGCCACACGCCGGCCGAAACGCGCGCCGCTTTCCCCGATGCGCGCAGAACGGGTCCAGCACGGTCGGCAGGGCACGCTCGCACGCGTCGCGCGATCACCGACGCCGCCTTGGTTTCGCCGTGCGCGGCGCGCAAAGCCCCGGGCTCTCGGCGGACCCTCGCCGGACCCTCCCCCGATTTGACATTCGCACCCGGATTGCCGAGATGACCCGCGCCGCCGGAGCCGCTCGATGACGACACTCTCCCTCAACCGGGACGGAAGCTTTCCCGAGCCCGACCGCGGCACGCCCGGGGGACGTCTGCTTTCGTTCGCGGAAGGGGGGCACGGACGCGCGGCCTTCCTCCTCGTGCTGATCTGCCTCGCCTGCTTCCT
This sequence comes from Salinarimonas rosea DSM 21201, assembly GCF_000429045.1. Taxonomy (GTDB): domain Bacteria; phylum Pseudomonadota; class Alphaproteobacteria; order Rhizobiales; family Beijerinckiaceae; genus Salinarimonas; species Salinarimonas rosea. The sequence goes on along the minus strand of NZ_AUBC01000001.1, from coordinate 264,426 downwards.
GCCCGGCTTCGTCTCGCTCCAGCCGATGGACCGCGACGAGCCGCGCTACGCCCAGGCGACGAAGCAGATGCTGGAGACCGGGGACGTCGTCGACATCCGCTTCCAGGAGGAGGCCCGCCACAAGAAGCCGGTGGGCATCTACTGGATGCAGGCGGCCGCCGTCTCCGCCGCCGATGCGGTCGGTATCGCGGACGCGCGCACCACGATCGCCGCCTACCGCGTGCCCTCGCTGGCGGGCGCCATCGCGGCGACGCTCCTGACCTACTGGGCCGCGCTGGCGCTCGCGCGTCGGCGGGAGGCCTTCCTCGCAGCGGCGCTCGTCGGCGCGAGCGTGATCCTGATGGTCGAGGCCCGGCTCGCCAAGACGGACGCGGTGCTCCTCGCCTGCAGCGTCGCGACCATGGGGGCGCTCGCCCGCGCCTGGCTCGCGCGCGGGGCGGTGCGCCTGCCGACGTCCGTATTCCTCGCCTTCTGGCTCGGGATCGGCATCGGGGTGCTGGTGAAGGGGCCGCTCGTGCTGCTCTTCGCCGGGCTGCCGGCGATCGCGCTGTCGCTCCACGAGCGGTCGGCCCGCTGGCTCTGGGCGCTGCGCCCGCTGCCCGGCCTGGCGCTCGCGCTGGCGATCGCGGCGCCGTGGTTCGTGATGATCGCCCTGCGCTCGGGCGCGGACTTCTTCGCCGCCTCGGCGGGGCAGGACCTGCTCGGCAAGGTCGGCACGGCGCAGACCTACCATTGGGCGCCGCCGGGCTTCTACCTCCTCGTCTTCTTCGCCACGTTCTGGCCCGGCGCGCTGATGGCGGCGATCGGCGCGGAGTTCGCCTGGATCAACCGACGGGTCCGCGAGGGGGCCTTCCTCGTCGCCTGGGTCGTGCCCGCCTGGATCGCGCTCGAGCTCGTGCCGACGAAGCTACCGCACTACACGATGCCGCTCTATCCCGCGCTGGCGATCGCGGCGGCGCTCGGCATCGGACGCGGCTTCGTCGGACCCTACCGGCGACGCTTCCGCATCTTCGGCTTCCTCCTCGCCCTGGTTCCGGTCGGCCTCCTGATCGGCCTGCCGATCGCCGCCTGGATGCTGGGCGATCGGCTCGGCGTCGCCGCCCTCGCTGCGCTCGCCGTCGCCGCCGTCCTCGGGCTCGCGGCCTGGCGGCTGTGGGCGAAGGCGCGGGTCGAGGACGCGACGCTCGCCGGAATCGTCTCCGCGATGGCGCTCTCGGTCGCCGTCTTCGGCTTCGCGCAGAAGGACCTCGCGGCTCTGAAGCTGTCGCCGAACCTCGCCGCGGCCGCGGAGCGCGCCGTCGCACGCGACGTCTCCTGCCCGAGCCCGCGTGTGGGGACGCTCGGCTATCGCGAGCCGAGCCTCGTCTTCCTCGCCGGCACGGATCTCGCCATGCTCGACGGGCCGGAGGCCGCGGCGCGCTTCCTCGCGGACGGCGATTGCCGCGTCGTCCTGGTGACGGACGCCTTCGAGGTCGGCTTCGGCCAGGCGCTCGCGCAGGCGGGTCTCGCGGCGGTCCAGGCCGAGCGGGTGCTCGGCTTCAACATCAACGGCGGCGATCCGCTCGGCATCGGCGTCTACACGCGCGCAGGGGAGGGGACGCGATGAGCGGCCCAGCGAGCGCGGCCTCGGCCGATCGCGCCGTCCTGCCGGCGCCGGTGCTCTCCGTCGTCGTGCCGGTCAAGAACGAGGCCGGCAACGTTCTGCCCTTGATCGCGGAGATCGAGGCGGCCTGCGCGCCGCTCGGCGCCTTCGAGATCGTCTACGTCGACGACGGCTCGACCGACGCCACCGCCGCGGAGCTCGCCGCCGCCCGGGCGACGCGCCCTCACCTGCGCGTCGTCCGCCACGCGGCGAGCTGCGGCCAGAGCGCTGCCGTCCGCTCGGGAATCCGCGCCGCCCGCGCGCCGCTCGTCGCGACGATCGACGGCGACGGGCAGAACGACCCGGCCTTCATCCCCGCCCTCGTGGCCGCGCTGGAGGCCGGCGGCCCGCGCTGCGGCCTGTGCGCCGGGCAGCGCACGAGCCGCAAGGGCCGCTTCAAGGCGTTCCAGTCGCGCATCGCCAACGGCGTGCGCCGGCGCGTGCTGGCCGACGCGACGCGCGACACCGGCTGCGGGCTCAAGGTCGTGCGGCGCGACGTCTACCTGATGCTGCCCTATTTCGACGCGCTCCACCGCTTCATGCCGGCCCTCGTCGCGCGGGAGGGCTACGGCGTGGTCCACGTCGACGTGAAGGACCGCCCGCGCCTCGCCGGCACGTCGAAATACGGCATGCTCGACCGGCTGTTCGTCGGCATCCTCGACCTCGCGGGCGTGTGGTGGCTGATCCGGCGCCGTCGGCGCATCGCCGACGCGCGCGAGGTTTCCGCGCCGGAGATCCCGGCACCCGAGCGCAACGTCAACGTGGGTTCCCCCATCTCGGAAGGGTCGTCTCGATGATCGCCAACCTGATCAACGATCTGGGCGGGCGCCTGCACACGATCTTCATCGATAGCTTCGACATGGTCGTGCTGATCGGGCTGCTCGGCCAGCTGCTGTTCACCGCCCGCTTCGTGGTCCAGTGGATCGCGAGCGAGCGGGCCGGCAAGAGCGTCGTGCCGATCTCGTTCTGGTTCTTCTCGCTGGGCGGCGGCTTCATCCTGCTCGGCTACGCCGTCTACCGGCAGGACCCGGTCTTCATCATCGGGCAGGCGCTGGGATCCTTGATCTACATGCGCAACCTGATGCTCATCGCCAAGTCGAAGCGCGAGACCCGCTCCCTGACCTCGTGAGGGGGAGCGAGCCGCACATGCGCGATCCGCGCGACACGCCCGCCTTCGCGAACGACCTCGACGCGATGCGTGCGCACGCCTGGCGGCAGCTGGCGCGCGGGGTGGAGGATCGTCGCTCGCCCTTCCACGCGCCCACGGTGGCGACGGTCGGCCTCGACGGCCGCCCACGCCTGCGCACGGTGGTGCTGCGGGGCGTCGAGCCGGCGCGGGCGCGCCTGCGCTTCCACACGGACACGCGCTCCGAGAAGGTCGCCGAGCTGCGCCGCGACGCCCGCATCGCGCTCCACGCCTACGATCCCGTGGCAAAGCTGCAGGTCCGCATCGAGGGCGCGGCCGTCCTGCACACGGCCGACGCCCTCGCGGAGGAGGCCTGGCGCGGCTCGCGCATGGCGAGCCGCGCCTGCTATGCGACGCAGCCCGCGCCCGGCAGGGCGATCGCAGTGCCGGACGGCTTCGACCTGCCGGAGAGCGAGGACGCGATCCTGGCCGGGCGCGCGCAGTTCTGCGCGGTCGAGATCGTCGCCGAGACCCTCGAGACGCTCTGGCTCGCCCGCGACGGCCACCGCCGCGCCCGCTTCGTGCGCCGCCCGGACGGCTCCGCGGAGGCCGACTGTCAAGAGGCTACCTGGGAAGACGCCACCTGGCTCGTGCCGTGAGCCTCAGCCGGCGGCTGCGCGGAGCCGCGCGAATCCCGCGTCGAGGTCCTCCTGGAGGTCGGCGACGTCCTCGAGGCCGATCGAGAAGCGCAGGAGCGGCCCCTCGTGCGCGAAGCGGGTGGCCGTGCGGGTCTTGTTCGGATCGAAGGGAATGACGAGGCTCTCGAAGCCCGCCCACGAGAAACCCATGCCGAACAGGCGCAGCCCGTCGAGCATCGCCGCGAGCGCGGGGGTGGAGACCGGCTCGAGCTCGAGCGAGAACAGGCCCGAGGCGCCGCGGAAGTCGCGCTTCCAGATCTCGTGGCCGGTATGCCCCGGCATCGCCGGGTGCAGCACGCGGCGGACCTCCGGGCGCGCGGCGAGCCAGTGCGCCATCGCGAGCCCCTGCCGCTCGGCCTCCCCGAGGCGAAGCTTCATGCTGCGCATGCCGCGCAACGCGAGAAAGACGTCCTCCGGGCCGGCGCAGTTCGCGAACAGGTCGAAGGTCTTGCGCAGGCGCGGCCAGTGCTCGGCATTGGCCGAGACCATGCCGAGCAGGAGGTCGGAGCCGCCGGAGAGGTACTTCGTGCCGGCCTCGATCGCGAGATCCGCGCCGCGCGCATGCGGCGGGTAGAGGAGCGGCGTCGCCCAGGTGTTGTCGAGGACGACGCCGACGCCCTTCTCCCGGGCCGCCGCCGCCATCGTGGGCACGTCCTGCACCTCGAGCGTCAGCGAGCCCGGCGTCTCCAGGAAGAGGACCCTGGTGTTCGGGCGGATCAGCGCGGCGATGCCCTCGCCGATCATCGGATCGAAGTAGGTCGTCTCGACACCGAGCCCGGAGAGCATCTCGTCGCAGAAGGCGCGCGTCGGCCAGTAGACGTTGTCGGTGACGAGGACGTGATCTCCCGACCGCACCAGGCTGAGCAGCGCGAGCGAGATCGCGCCGAGGCCCGAGGGGGCGAGCACCGTGCCGGCGGCGCCCGAAAGCTCCGTCCATGCGCTCTCCAGCGCCTCCGTCGTGGGCGTGCCGCGCGTTCCGTAGACGTAACGTCCGCGCCGGTTGAGGAGATCGTCCATCGTGGGGAAAAGCACGGTCGATCCGCGATAGATCGGCGTATTCACGAAGCCGTGCTGCGTGGACGGGTCGCGTCCTGCGTGAACCAGCCGGGTGCCGTCTCTCCAGCTCGACCGTGCATTTTCTTCCGTCATTTGCATCCTCGACTTGCATCACGCGCGGGCAACCTTTGCTTAGCATCCCGCGCGTCGTGAAAAAATACCCGTTTCGGCTCAGCCCACATGCTCATCGGCACTTGACCGCGTCGGACCCCTGGCCTGAGATGCGGGCGTGACGCGACCCGCGGGCGCTCGGCGATTGGGCGAAGGCGACATCGGCATTGACGCACGAACACGACAGCGCCAGAGAAGTGCCCGGAGCGCCGACCTGCGCACGTAGCAGGACGGGTCGCGCCATCAGAGGGGCTGACTTGCTCGACGGGTCGGCGCACCAACCTTCCTTGGGAGAACGACAAGCATGAAAAAAGCGCTTACCACAATCGCCTTCGGCCTTGCCGCTGGCGTCGCCTTCACGGGCGTGGCCGCCGCGCAGGAGACCCTCCAGCAGATCCGCGATCGCGGCCAGCTGATCTGCGGCTCGAACACCGGCCTTTCCGGCTTCGGCGTTCCGGATGCCCAGGGCAACTGGACCGGCTTCGACGTCGAGTACTGCCGTGCGCTCGCCGTCGCGATCTTCGACGATCCGAACGCCGTCTCCTTCATCCCGCTCTCGGCCAAGGATCGCTTCACCGCGCTCCAGGCGGGCGAAGTCGACGTGCTGTTCCGCAACTCGACCTCGACCATGTCGCGCGACACGTCGCTCGGCCTCGACTTCCCGGCGATCAACTACTACGACGGCCAGGGCTTCATGGTGAACGCCAGCCTCGGCGTCACCTCGGCGCTCGAGCTCGACGGCGCCTCGGTCTGCGTGCAGCAGGGCACGACCACCGAGCTCAACCTCGCGGACTTCTTCCGCCGCAACAACATGGACTACGAGCCCGTCACCTTCGCCCAGTCGGTCGAGGCGGTCGAGGCTTATCTCAGCGGGCGCTGCGACGCGTTCACGACGGACGCCTCCGGTCTCGCGTCGGAGCGCCTGCGCGCGCCGACCCCGGGCGACCACGTCATCCTCCCGGAGATCATCTCCAAGGAGCCGCTCGGGCCGGTGGTCCGTCACGGCGACAACAACTGGGCGGACATCGTGCGCTGGCTGCACTACGCCATGCTCGAGGCGGAGGAGTACGGCGTCACGTCCGCGAACGCGCAGGAGCTGCGTGACACCTCGGAGGCGCCGGGGATCCGCCGCCTGCTCGGCGTCGAGGGCAACTTCGGTGAGATGATCGGCCTCGACAACAACTGGTCGTTCAACGTGATCTCCAAGATCGGGAACTACGGCGAGGTGTTCGATCGCAACATCGGCGAGGGCTCGCCCGTGGGCCTGAGCCGCGGCCTCAACGCGCTCTACACCGACGGCGGCCTGCAGTACGGCCACCCGATCCGCTGAGGATCGCATCGGAGCGCCGCACCTCCCGGGGTGCGGCGCTCTTCTTGCATCCGCTGAGAACGAGCCGGCCCAGGGGAACGGCCACGGGCGAAAGAGCCCTTCGGCGTGATGACATCGACCGGCGCGGGGCGCCGGAATGGGGAGGGTGACAAGTTGGCGAGCGTCGTCGATCAAGCGCCGCCGCGAGCCTCGTTGATCTATGATCCGAGGGTCCGCGGCTTCTTCTTTCAGGGCGTCCTGGTTCTGCTGATCGGATGGATGGCCTACGAGGCCGTCACCAACGCGGTCGAAAACCTGCGGGCCGCGCGCATCGCGTCGGGCTTCGGCTTCCTCGGGCAGCCCGCCGGCTTCGACATCAACCAGACCTTCATCGAGTATTCGGCCGCCGCCTCGACCTACGGCGACGCGCTGGTCGTGGGGCTGCTGAACACGCTGCTGGTCGCGGCGATCGGCATCGTGCTCGCCACGATCATCGGCTTCGCGGCGGGCATCGCGCGCCTGTCGAAGAACTGGATCCTCGCCAAGGTCGCCTCGGCCTACGTCGAGATCATCCGCAACCTGCCGCTCCTGCTCCAGCTGCTGTTCTGGTACAACGCGGTGCTCTCGACGCTGCCCTCGGCGCGCGACGCGATCGAGCTCGCACCGGGCTTCTACCTGAGCGTGCGCGGCCTCTCGCTGCCGGCCGCGGTCTTCGACGGCCGCGCGATCCTCATCCTGATCGCCTTCGGCGTGGGCATCGTCGTCTCGCTCCTGGTGCGGCGCTGGGCGAAGGCGCGTCAGGCGGCCACCGGGGAGCAGTTCCCGATCGGGCTCACGATGCTCGGCCTCGTGGTCGGCCTACCGGTCCTCGCCTGGCTGCTGCTGACGCTGAGCGGAGGCACTCCCGTCACCTTCGACGTGCCGCAGCAGGGACGCTTCAACCTCACCGGCGGCTCGCAGCTGTTCCCGGAGTTCGTCGCCCTCGTGCTGGGCCTCGCGATCTACACCGGCGCCTTCATCGCCGAGGTGGTGCGCGCGGGCATCCTCGCGGTGTCGCGCGGCCAGACCGAGGCCGCCTCCTCGCTCGGGCTCAAGCCCGGGCAGACGATGCGCTTCGTGATCATCCCGCAGGCCATGCGGGTGATCGTTCCCCCGCTGACGAGCCAGTACCTCAACCTGACCAAGAACTCGTCGCTCGCGGTCGCGATCGGCTACCCCGACCTCGTGCAGGTGTTCATGGGCACGGTGCTGAACCAGACCGGGCAGGCCGTCGAGGTCGTGGCGATCACCATGGCCGTGTACCTGATCATCTCGCTCGTGACGTCGTTCTTCATGAACATGTACAACCGGCGCATCGCGCTGGTCGAACGCTGAGGAGGACGCCATGACCGTCATGACCCCTCAGCGCAGCTTCGTGCGCACCGCCTCCGAGGAGGCGCTGCCGCCGCCCCGCACCGTTGCGGGCCCCCTCGCGTGGGTGAAGGAGAACCTGTTCTCCGGGCCGATCAACACGGCGGTGACCGTGCTGATGGCGTGGTTCCTGTTCTGGATCGTCCCGCCGATCCTCGACTACCTGTTCTTCAGCGCCGTCTGGACCGGCCAGGACGGCAGCGCCTGCCGCGAGGACACGACCGGCCGCGAAGTGGGGGCCTGCTGGGCCTTCGTGATCGACCGCGTCAACTACTTCCTCTACGGCTCGTACCCGGCGGACCTGCGCTGGCGCCCGAACCTGTTCTTCCTCGTTCTTGCGATCGGCATCGTCTGGATGCTGTGGCTCGACGCGCCCCGGCGCGGGCTCGGCGCCATCTACTTCTTCGTCGTCGTGCCGATCCTCTCCTACTGGCTGCTGGCCGGCTTCCCGGCGATCGGCCTCTCCAACGTGCCCACCGGCGTGTGGGGCGGCATCCTCGTCACGATCGTGGTCTCGGCGGTGGGCATCGTGATCTCCCTGCCGGTGGGCGTCCTGCTCGCGCTGGGGCGACGATCGCACCTGCCGATCGTGCGGCTCGTGTGCGTCATCGTCATCGAGTTCACCCGCGGCGTGCCGCTCATCACCGTGCTGTTCATGGCCAACACCATGCTGCCGCTGTTCCTGGCGGAGGGCATTACGGTGGACCGCCTGGTCCGGCCGCTGATCGGCGTGGCCTTCTTCGCCTCCGCCTACATGGCCGAGGTGGTGCGCGGCGGCCTGCAGGCGATCCCCAAGGGCCAGTACGAGGGGGCGATGTCGCTCGGCCTGTCCTACCCGAAGATGATGTACTTCATCGTCTTGCCCCAGGCCTTGCGCATCGTCATCCCGGGGATCGTCAACACCTTTATCGGCCTGTTCAAGGACACGACGCTGGTGTCGATCGTCGGCATCTTCGACCTGATCCGCACGGTGGAGTCGGCCCGGATCGACCCGCTCTGGTCGGCCCCGTCGGTGAACTACTCCGGCTACGCCTTCGCGGCCATCTTCTACTTCTTCTGCTGCTGGGGCATGTCCTGGTACTCCCAATCCGTCGAGCGCCGGCTCGCGGCCAGCGAAAAACGATGATCGAGAGGGGATCGAGCGATGGCTGACACAACGAGCCTCGAGAAGCCGCAGACCGCGCAGAGCCAGGCCTCCAACACCGAGGTCGCCGTGGAGATGAAGGGCGTCCACAAGTGGTTCGGCGAGTTCCACGTGCTGCGCGACATCAACCTGCGTGTCATGCGTGGCGAGCGCATCGTCGTCTGCGGCCCGTCCGGGTCGGGCAAGTCGACGATGATCCGCTGCATCAACCGGCTGGAGGAGCACCAGAAGGGGCAGATCATCGTCGACGGGACGGAGCTCACCAACGACCTCAAGCGGATCGACGAGATCCGCCGCGACGTCGGCATGGTGTTCCAGCACTTCAACCTGTTCCCGCACCTGACGATCCTGGAGAACTGCACGCTGGCGCCGATCTGGGTGAAGAAGATGCCCAAGAAGGACGCCGAAGAGATCGCGATGAAGTATCTCACCCGCGTCAAGATCCCGGAGCAGGCCCACAAGTACCCGGGCCAGCTCTCCGGCGGCCAGCAGCAGCGCGTCGCCATCGCCCGCTCGCTGTGCATGAACCCGCAGATCATGCTCTTCGACGAGCCCACCTCCGCGCTCGACCCGGAGATGGTCAAGGAGGTGCTCGACACCATGGTGTCGCTCGCCGAGGAGGGCATGACCATGATGGTCGTCACCCACGAGATGGGCTTCGCCCGCCAGGTGGCGGACCGGGTGATCTTCATGGACTACGGGCAGATCGTGGAGATGAACGAGCCGGAGGCCTTCTTCTCCAACCCGCAGCACGAGCGCACGAAGCTCTTCCTCGGCCAGATCCTGCACTGAGGCGGGCGGGCCGCGGCGGGCGCGGAAATCCAGCGGGCGTCGCGCGCGAGCGCACGCCCGCCGTCGGCGTCGCACGGCCGAGGGTTTCCAAGTCGTCCGGTTCGTGGTGTACTTCGGCTCGCGCCGGTGAGAGCGAGCCGACAGAGCCGCCCCCGTGAGCGCGCGGGAAGCGTACGGCTCCGGTGCGACAGACGCGACGCACCACGGGTCGATGCCGGCAGTTTGCCGGCGGGGGCTCGGTCGCGCATGAGGTCGCTCACGTGGACGTGCTCGAATTCGGGCGGGCGGCGCTCGCCTGCTACTTCACCTTCGTCGCGGTGTTCTACACGGCGAAGCTGTTCGCCCTGCGGGCGCGCACCGGACGCTCGCACGAGCATCGCGGCGCGCCGGGCTCGGCGCAGCGGGTCGGACGCGTTCTCTTCAACGGTTTCCGCATCGCCATCTGGGGCGTGTGTCTCGTGCGGGTGCCCTATCCGGGGCTCGACGCTGCGCTCGGGCGCTTCGACCCGCTCTACACCGCCGCCGTCGTGGCGAGCGGCCTCCTCTTCCTCGTCGCCTCGCTGGCGCTCGTCGTCTACACCCACTCCTACATGTCGGAGGACTGGATGTCGGGCGTGAGCGAGGAGGGCCCGCGCCGGCTCATCACGGGCGGTCCCTTCGCCGCCATGCGCCATCCGCTCTTCGTCGCCGTGGCGCTCGGCCAGATCGGCTTCTTCCTGGCGTTGCCGAGCGTGTTCTCGCTCGTGAGCCTGCTCGTCGGCCTCTCGGTGCTGCGCGTGCAGGCGCACGTCGAGGATCGCGCGCTCGATGCGCGCTTCGGCGCCCTCTGGCGCGACTACGCCGAGCGCGTGCCAGCCTTCGCGGTGCCGGGGCCGTTCCGCCGCAAGGTCCGCGGCTGATGCCGGCGCAGGGGGAGGCGGCCGCCGTTGTCCAGCGGGCGCCCGCGCCCGGGGAGATCGAGGACCTGCGGGCCATCGACGTCGCCGCCCGCGCGCGCTACCGCGAGGCGGGCGGGCCGCTGGCCTTCGTCGCGGAAACGCCGGCGATCGCGGCGGAGCGCTTCGCCCGCGGCGAGACGCTCGTCGCGGAGATCCATGGGCGCCCCTCCGGATACGTCCTGCTCGAGCCCCTCGATGGCCTGATCTACGTCGCGAGCATCGCCGTCGCGCCCGAGGCCGGCGGCCGCGGCGTCGGCCGCGACCTGATGCGGGCGGCGGAGATCCGCGCGGTCGAGCTGGGTCTCGCGGGTACGAGCCTCGCCACCTTCCGGGTGCCGCCCTGGAACGGGCCGTGGTTCCGCCGCCTCGGCTACGCGCCGCTTCCCGAGGCCGCGATCGGCCCCGGGCTGGCAGCGATCCTGGCGGGGCACGCCGCCTTCCTCGACATGGCCACCCGCGAGCTGCTGTGGAAGCCGTGCGCGCCGGCGGTGGCCGGAGACGCCGCATGATCATTCGCCCCGAGACGCCCTCCGACGCCGGCACGATCGGCACCATCACGACGGATGCCTTCGCCCGTGCACCCCACGCGAGCGGAACGGAGGCGGCGATCGTAGAGCGCCTGCGGCGGGCGGGCGCGCTGACGCTCTCCCTCGTCGCGGAGGAGGACGGCACGGTCGTTGGGCACGTGGGGTTCTCGGAGGTGCGCGTCGATGGTCGCGACGTCGGCTGGCTCGCGCTCGGCCCCATCGCCGTGCGGCCGGATCGCCAGGGTCGCGGCATCGGCGCCGCGCTGGTGCGCGAGGGGCTGGCGCGCGTCCGCGCCGCGGGCGCCCGCGGCGTCGTTCTCGTCGGAGACCCCGCCTATTACGGGCGCTTCGGCTTCGATGCCGATCCCCGGCTCGCGATGCCGGGCGTGCCCGCGCGGTACGTCCTCGCGCTCTCCTTCGCGGGTCCGCCGCCCGCCGGCACCCTGGCGCACCACGAGGCGTTCGCCGTCCCGGCGGGGTGATCTCACGACCGCCGAGGGGAGCGCTTGCCCACCGCGCGTCCATGGCGCATACGTCGGACCTCGACCGACGTTCCGTCGATGGCTCCCCGGGGTGATTCCGATGCCCGATCCCGCGCACGACGAGGACGACGTGCGTCTCACCGAGGACGACCTCATCTCGCGCTACTTCCGCCCGCTGGCGGGGGAGGGGGCGTTCGGGCTGCGCGACGACGCGGCGCGGATCGTGCCCGGCGAGGGGACGGAGCTCGTCGTCACCGTCGATACGCTGGTCGCCGGGGTGCACTTCTTTCCCGACGATCCGCCGGGTGCCATCGGGCGCAAGGCGCTCGGCGTCAACGTGTCCGATCTCGCGGCGAAGGGTGCGCGTCCGCGCGGCTTCCTGCTCTCAGCGGCCCTGCCGCCGGACATCTCCCCGCGCTGGCTGAAGCAGTTCGCCGCCGGGCTGAAGGACGCGGCGGAGGCCTATCGCTGCCCGCTGCTCGGCGGCGACACGGTGAAGACGCCGGGCCCGCTCGCCCTCTCGGTCACCGCCTTCGGCGAGACCCCGCGCGGGGCGATGGTGCACCGCTTCGCCGCGACGCCGGGAGACCGGATCGTCGTCACCGGCACGATCGGCGACGCCGCGCTCGGCCTGTTGCTGCGGACGGCGCCGGGCGCGGCCTGGACGGAGGTGCTCGGCGTCGACGGGCGCGTCTTCCTCACCGACCGCTACCTCCACCCGGCCCCGCGGCTCGGCGTCGTCGAGGCGCTGCGCGCCCACGCCCGCGCGGCGATGGACGTCTCGGACGGCCTCGCCGGGGACCTCGCCAAGATGTGCCGCGCCTCCGGCGCGAGCGCCGAGGTGGACCTCGCTCTCCTGCCCATCTCGGAGGCCGCCCGTGCGGCGCTCGCCGTCGATCCGACCCTGATCGACACGATCGTCACCGGCGGGGACGACTACGAGATCCTCTGCACCCTGCCCGACGCGGCGCTCGCACCCTTCCTCGACGCGGCCGAGCGCGCCGGTGTGCGCGCCACCGCGATCGGCAGCATCGTCCCCGGCGACGAGCTCCCCGTTTTCCGTGACGCGGGCACCGAGACGCGTTATGCCTGCGGCTCCTACAGCCATTTTTGAGCGTACGGGATGAGGAAGCCGCAGGCGGGGGTGATCGGGCCGGCGGACGCCGCGGCGGGTTCGGGGATCGACGACGGGCTCGCCCGCCGCAACGCCTTCGTGCTCGCGGGTGCACAGGCGCTCGGCGGCGCAAACCCCGCCATCGTGATCTCGCTCGGCGGCATCGTCGGCCAGCAGCTCGCGGAGAACGACGCGCTCGCCACCCTGCCGGTGAGCCTGCTCAACCTCGGCCTCGCGCTCGGCACCATTCCCGCCGCCCTGGTGATGCGCCGCTTTGGGCGGCGTGCGGGCTACATGTTCGGCGCGACGATCGGCGTCATGGCGGGCACGATCGCGACGCTCGGGATCGCGCGCGAGGCCTTCGCGCTGTTCTGCCTGGGCACCTTCGTCGCCGGGTTCTACGGCGCCTACGTGCAGTCCTACCGGTTCGCGGCGGCGGACACGGCGAGCCCCGCCTTCAAGGCGCGGGCGATCTCGTGGGTCATGGCCGGCGGGCTCGTCGCGGGCGTGGTCGGGCCGCAGGTGGTGATCCTCACGCGCGAGGCGATCCCCGGCGCGCCCTTCGCCGGCTCGTTCATGGCCCAGGGCGGGCTCGCGCTCCTCTCGATCCTCGTGATCTCCGCCCTGCGCACCCCGCCCGCGCTCCCGCCCCGCCCGGCCGGGGAGCCGCCCGCGCCCGCGGGGCGGCCCCTGCGCGAGATCGTGCGCCAGGGGCGCTTCGTCATCGCGGTCTGCGCCGGGCTCGTCTCCTACGGGCTGATGAGCTTCCTCATGACGGCCGCACCGCTCGCGATGGTGGGCTGCGGGCTGCCGATCGAGACGGCGGCGCTCGGCATCTCCTGGCACATCCTCGCGATGTTCGGCCCGGCCTTCTTCACGGGGAGGCTGATCGAGCGCTTCGGCAAGGAGACGATCACGGCTATCGGCCTCGTGACGATCGCGGTCGCCGCGGCGATCAACCTCGGCGGGCTCTCGGTCGCGCATTTCTGGGGCGGACTCGTCCTGCTCGGGATCGGCTGGAACTTCGGCTTCATCGGCGCGACCGCCATGGTGACGGACTGCCACCGCCCGGAGGAGCGCGCCAAGGTGCAGGGCACGAACGACTTCCTCGTCTTCGGCTCGGTGGCGATCGCCTCCTTCTCGGCCGGCAAGCTCCTCGACGTCGGCGGCTGGGAGACGCTCAACTGGCTCGTCTTCCCGCCGGTCGTCGTGGCCCTCGCCCTCGTGGCGCTGCAGGCGCGCGACAAGCGGCTTTCGGCGGCCTGAGGCCTCGAGGCGGCCGCGAGCACGGGGCGCGCCGGCGGCGGCCGCCGCGAAGCGGCGGAAATCGGTGCATCCGGCAGGCATCCGCCACAAGACTCGTTTGCGCACCGCCACAAAGTTTGGCACGACTCGCAGCGGAGAACCTCGAGGGGACGAGCGCCGGCCCCGGCGCGTCGCGTGCGTGCCGGTCGATACGGACACGACGCCGACCCCGATCCCAAGGACGGTCAGATGCTCGTACTCACACTCATCATCCTGGGCGGTGCGCTATCCATCGCCTACGGCCTGTGGGCCATCAACGATGTCATGAAGCGCGACGCCGGCACCCTGCGGATGCAGGAGATCGCGGGCGCGATCGCCGAGGGCGCGCAGGCCTACCTCAAGCGTCAGTACATCACGATCGGCATCGTCGGCGTGATCCTCTTCGGCGTAATCGTCTGGCTGCTGGGGATCTGGGTGGCGATCGGCTTCGCCATCGGCGCGATCCTCTCGGGTGCCGCCGGCTTCATCGGGATGAACGTCTCGGTGCGCGCCAACGTCCGCACCGCCCAGGCGGCGGCGACCTCGCTGGCCAAGGGCCTCGACGTGGCGTTCAAGTCCGGCGCCGTCACCGGCATGCTGGTGGCGGGCCTCGCGCTGCTGGGCGTCGCGGTCTACTTCACCGTCCTCACCCGCGGCCTGGGGAACGAGCCCGGCTCGCGGGTCGTGATCGACTCGCTCGTGGCGCTGGGCTTCGGCGCCTCGCTGATCTCCATCTTCGCCCGCCTCGGCGGCGGCATCTTCACCAAGGGCGCGGACGTCGGCGGCGACCTCGTCGGCAAGGTCGAGGCCGGCATCCCCGAGGACGACCCGCGCAACCCCGCCACCATCGCCGACAACGTCGGCGACAACGTGGGCGATTGCGCCGGCATGGCGGCGGACCTGTTCGAGACCTACGCCGTGACCTTCGTCGCCACCATGGTGCTGGCCGCGATCTTCTTCACCGGCCAGCCGGTGATGGAGACGATGCTGCTCTACCCGCTCTCGATCGGCGCGGTGTGCATCGTCACCTCGATCGCCGGCACGTTCTTCGTCAAGCTCGGCGCGAACTCGTCCATCATGGGCGCGCTCTACAAGGGCTTCATTGCCACGGGCGTGCTCTCGATCGCGGCGATCGCGCTGGTCAACGTCCTGCTGTTCGGCGGTTTCTCGGCCGAGTTCACCGCGGTCGTGCCGACGCTCGGCGGTGGCGAGAACGTCACGGTGTTCACCTCCCTCGACCTCCTGCTCGCGGCCGTGCTCGGCCTCGTAGTCACGGGGCTCATCGTCTGGATCACCGAGTACTATACCGGCGTCGGCTTCCGGCCCGTGCGCTCGATCTCCCAGGCCTCGGTCACCGGCCACGGCACCAACGTGATCCAGGGCCTCGCCATCTCCCTGGAAGCGACGGCGCTGCCGACGCTCGTGATCGTGGTGGGCATCATCGGCGCCTACCTGCTCGCCGGCCTGTTCGGCATCGCCATCGCGGTGACGGCGATGCTGGCGCTCGCCGGCATGGTGGTGGCGCTCGACGCCTTCGGCCCGGTGACGGACAACGCCGGTGGCATCGCCGAGATGGCGGGCCTGCCCAAGGAGGTGCGCCGCTCCACCGACGCGCTCGATGCCGTCGGCAACACCACGAAGGCGGTCACCAAGGGCTACGCCATCGGCTCGGCCGGCCTGGGCGCGCTCGTCCTGTTCGCGGCCTACACCTCGGACCTGAACTACTTCATCCTCGAGGCGAACCGCGAGGGCTCGACCCAGTACCAGTACTTCCAGGGCGTCATCCCGGACTTTTCGCTGGCCAACCCCTACGTGGTCGTCGGCCTGCTCTTCGGCGGCCTGATCCCGTTCCTGTTCGGCGGCATCGCCATGACGGCGGTGGGCCGCGCGGCGGGCGCCGTCGTCGAGGAGGTGCGCCGGCAGTTCAAGGAGAAGCCCGGCATCATGGCCGGCACCGACCGGCCGGACTACGGCCGCGCGGTCGACATGCTGACCAAGGCCGCGATCCGCGAGATGATCGTGCCCTCGCTGCTCCCGGTGCTCGCGCCGATCGTGACCTACTTCGTCATCTACGCGGTGGCGGGCAAGAGCCAGGCCTTCTCGGCGGTGGGCGCGATGCTGCTCGGCGTGATCGTCACGGGCCTGTTCGTGGCGATCTCGATGACGTCCGGCGGCGGCGCCTGGGACAACGCCAAGAAGTCCTTCGAGGACGGCTTCGTCGACAAGGACGGCGTCAAGCACATGAAGGGCTCGGAGGCCCACAAGGCCTCCGTCACCGGAGACACGGTCGGCGATCCCTACAAGGACACGGCCGGCCCCGCCGTGAACCCGGCGATCAAGATCACCAACATCATCGCGCTGATGCTGCTCGCCGTCCTCGCCCAGATGTGAGGACGCCCCCGCCCGCCCCGGTCGCGCTCGGCCGGGGCGGGCAGCGATCGTCACGACGCCGGCGTCATCCAGCCGATGGCGACGCCGCGCGGGTCGATGACGATGGCGATGCGGCCGACCTGCGGGACGTCGAACGGCTCGCGCAGCACGGTCCCGCCCTTCTCCCGCGCCGCGGCCAGGGCCGCGTCGAGATCGTGGACGCTGACATAGGCGAACCAGGTCTCCGGCCCGGCCTCGTCGCCCATATGCAACGTGTCGAACAGGCCCGCGACCGCCGTCTCGCCCACCATCGCGACGGCGTAGACGGTGCCGTCGTCCATCGGCATCTCCTCGAAGGTCCAGCCCAGCGTCGCGCCGTAGAAGGCCTTCGACGCGGCGAGGTCCTTCGTCATCAGCTCGTTCCAGTGGAAGTACCCGTGCGGTGTCATCGCTCGTCTCCTCGGGCGCGCCGTGCGCCGGGCGGACCCTAGTCCCGCGCGCCCAACCGCGACATCCGGACGCATCCTTAAGGGAAGCCGCTCCCCGGCCGCGCGGCCGGGCGTTGCCGCACACGCTTGCCAGGACCGCGCGGAACGTCCATGTCGGCTGCGACCCCGCTCGTGCCCGAAGCCTCGCCGGAGACGTCCCCGTGCCGATACCCGCCATCCTCCAGGGCCGCCTGCGCCTGCCCGTGATCGCCGCCCCGATGTTCATCGTCTCGGGGCCGGAGCTCGTCATCGCGCAGTGCAAGGCGGGGATCGTCGGCTCGTTCCCGGCGCTCAACGCCCGCCCGCCGGCGCTGCTCGACGAGTGGCTCGCGCAGATCCGCGAGGCGCTCGCCGCCCACGACGCCGCGCACCCGGAGGCGCCTTCGGCGCCCTTCGCCGTGAACCAGATCGTCCACCGCTCGAACGACCGGCTCGAGCAGGATCTCGCGCTGTGCGAGAAGCACCGGGTGCCGATCGTCATCACCTCACTCGGCGCGCGCCCGGAGCTGAACGACGCGGTCCACGGCTGGGGCGGCATCACCTTCCACGACGTGATCAACCTCGCCTTCGCCCGCAAGGCGCTCGAGAAGGGCGCCGACGGGCTCGTCGCGGTCGCCGCCGGCGCCGGCGGGCACGCGGGCGGGCTCTCGCCCTTCGCCCTCGTCCAGGAGATCCGCGCCTTCTTCGACGGCCCGCTCGCCCTCTCGGGAGCCATCGCCACCGGACGGGCGGTGCGTGCGGCCGAGGTGATGGGGGCGGACTTCGCCTATATCGGCTCGCCCTTCATCGCCACGACGGAGGCGAAGGCGAGCGAGGGCTACAAGCGCATGATCGTCGAGAGTGCTGCGGACGACATCCTCTACACGCCCTACTTCACCGGCGTGCCGGGCAACTACCTGAAGCCCTCGATCCGCGCCGCCGGCATCGATCCCGACACGCTCGCCGCCGAGGAGCGCCAGGCGATGGACTTCGGCGCATCGGGCGCGGACGCCAAGGCCTGGCGCGACATCTGGGGCGCGGGGCAGGGCATCGGCGCGGTGCAGGACGTCGTCCCCGCCGCCGAGCGCATCGCGCGGCTCGCGGCGGAATACGACGCGGCACGGGCGATGGCAGGCCGGCTGCGCCTGCGCTGAGCCCCGAGGGCTGCGGCGGCGTCAGCCCACGGCGTTCCCCGTGATCGTCAGGTGCGTCCACGCCTGCGCGCCCTCCCGGGCGATGTCGCCGGTCGCGGTCTCGTCCCAGCGGTGGCCGAGGATGGCGCCGCGGCGGGCGCCGGTGATCAGGTTCGAAGCGACGAGCACCGGCCCCGCGCCCTCGACGACGCTGACGACGATCCCCACGCCACAGTCGCGCAGCACGTTGCCGGTGGCGGCGACGTTGCGCAGGTACGGCCCCCAGCCGAGCCTCAGGCCCTCGTCGGGCACGCCGTCGACGACGTTGCCCGTGATCGCGGCCTCGGCCTCCGCGAAGATGCCGTAGCTGCGCGCCTGCTGCCCGCCTTCCACGGCGGGGCGGCGGAAGAGGTTGCGCACGACGTTGCCGGTGATCGCCGCCATGCGCCCGCCCTCGTTCAGGTTGGTCGAGACGATCCCGTGCGCCGCACCGTCGACGACGTTGGAGGCGATCACCGCGCCCTCGAAGCCGAACTCGGTGAACAGCGCCACCTCGCCGCAGGCGCGCGCGCGGTTCGAGACGATCTGCACGCCGTCGCCGCCGTTGTTGCGCACGGCGGAGAATTGGCACTCCGCGACGACGTTGTCCGCGACGACGACGCCGCCTGCGCGAAAGACATTGACCCCGTTGCCGTTCTCGCCCGTGCCGCCGGAGCGGGCGCCGATCCGCGCGATCCGGTTGCCGAGCACCTGCGCGCCGTCCTCGCCCTTCTGGGAGCGCCAGATCTGCACGCCGTTGTCGAGGCAGTCGACCACGGAATTGCCGGCGACGACGAGCCCGGTCGCGTCGAGCGAGAACAGGCCCACGCGCGCGCCGGCGATGGTGCAGCCGGAGACCCGCCCGCCGCAGCGCTCGAGCCGGATCGCCATCCCCGGCGCGCCGGCGAGCGCCACGTCGTCGATCGCGAGATCGCCGCAGTCCTGCAGGGCGACGAGCGGCGCGTCGCCGACGCCGGCGCCGAGCCCCTCGATCGACAGGCCTGCGAGCCGCACCCCCGGCGCGCCCGCCGCGGAGATCACCGGTGCGCCGCTCGCCTGGCGCAGCCGCGCCGTGCGCGGGCCGATCAGCACCGCCCCCGACGGCAGGCGCAGGCCGCCGACGGGGTAATCCCCGGGTGCGAGCGCCAGCGGCCGTCCCGCGGCCGTCGCTGCGTCGAGAGCCTGCTGGAGCGCGAGCGTGCGCTCGGTGCCGTCGCCGCGCACGCCGAAGCTCTCCGCCGAGAGCGCGGCGGCAAGCGCCGGCCCCCCCGCGGCGAGGAGGGCCGAGCCGCCGAGGGCGGCGCCCAGCAGCGAGCGGCGATCGGGGCGCGGCGGCGGCGACGGGTGGAGCGGCGCGAGCGGCATGGCGGAGGTCTCCTCTGTGCCGACCCTCGCACGCGCCCGGTTGACGCCGCGTTTGCGGCACGCGACGAGTAGATGTGCGTCAACCGGACACGACCGACATGCACCCCAGGCTCCGCACCATCCTCGCAGAGCGACGCCTCGACCCCGACGCCTTCGCGGCCGCCTGCAGGCGCGCGAGCGAGATCGTCGGCACGGCCGGGCTTCCGAGCACGCGGATGCGGATCGCGGCGGCGCTGATGAGCGTCCCGGGCGGGCGGGTCTGCGACGTCGGCGGCGGCGTATCGCTCTATCCGCTCGTCGCCCGGCTCATGGGGACGGAGGTCACGGTCGTCGATGCCCTGCGCGGGTGGGAAGGCGACGTGCGCCCGCGGGTGGAGGCCCTGTCCCACGCGGGCATCCGCTTCGTCGAGGCGGACGTCGAGACGATGCGGCTGCCCGAGAACGCCTACGACGCCGTCGTCGCCTTCGAGACGATCGAGCACCTGCCGCACTCGCCGCGGCCCGTGCTCGAGAAGATGGTGGGCGCTCTCGTTCCCGGGGGGCGCCTGTGCCTCTCCGTGCCCAACATCGCGCGCCTGGACATGCGCCTGCGCCTCCTGGGCGGGCGCTCGCCCCACGAGAACGTGGTGCACTTCTTCCGCGAGGGCACACCCTTCCACGGGCACCATCGCGAATACACGCTCGACGAGCTGCGCTGGATCGCCGGTGAGCTGGGCCTCGTGGGCATCCGCGGCTTCGGGGTCAACGTCACCTACGAGAGCCGCAAGCCCAAGAGCGCGCTCCAGCGGCTGCTGCTGCGCCTCGACGATGGCTGGGGGCTCGGCGACCGGCTGCTGCCCCACCGCCTGCGCCACCACGCCTGGCTCGAGGCGACGAAGCCCGGCGCGGGCACCGAGCCGGGTTGACACGCCTGCGGGCGGGCGACAGAGGGGGGCGATCCCAACCCGCACGCCTCGCGAGGTCAGCCCGTGTCCGCCCTCACCGTCTTCCTCGGCGCCGGCCTCGGCGGGGTGCTGCGCTGGCTCGTCGGGCTGGCGGCGCTGCGCGCCTTCGGGCCCGCCTTCCCGTGGGGGACGCTCGCGGTGAACGTCGCGGGCTCCTTCGCCATGGGCCTCGTCGCGACGCTGGTCCTCGCGCGCATGCCGTCCGAGACGGCGCGGCTCTTTCTGACGACGGGCCTGCTCGGCGGCTTCACCACCTTCTCGGCCTTCTCGCTCGACGCCGCCGCGCTCGTGGAGCGCGGGGCGCCGGGCCTCGCGGCGGCCTATGTCGCTGCGTCGGTCCTGCTCTCGCTCGGCGCGATCGCGGTGGGGCTGGCGCTCGGGCGTGCGCTCGCCTGACCGGCGGGCACGCGCGAGCTCAGTTCGCGCCGGCGCTCACCGTGCTCTCGCCCCACTGGGCGAAGGCCTCGTCGATGATCCGGTCCCCGGACGTGCCCTTCTCGAAGGAGAGGATCGCGCGCTGGCCGGAGGCGAGGCGCACCGGCAGATCGATCCAGTTGCGCTCGGTCATCAGCACGGTGTTGCGCTCGATGTCGCGGGGCAGGTTCGAGAGGCCGATCAGGAACAGGTTGTCGCGCACCGGCACCGGCAGCCCCGCCACGGGTGCGCCGCGGATCGTCTCCTCGTCCTTGAGCTGGAGGAGGCCGATGTCGCGCACGCGCCGCGATTCCATGTCCCCGGTCTCGAACGAGAGATCGATCGTGTGGGATGCCGGCAGGGTCGGATCGAGGTTGCGGCGGACGAGCATCACGAGGCGCAGGCGCGGATCGGGGATCTCGACGGTGGCGCGCACGACGGGCTCGCCCTGGCCGCCGGGCTCGACGCTCCACACCGCACGACCGGCTGCGGCGCGCGGCTCGCCCTGCGGGTTGAGAGGGTCCTCCTCGTAGAGGACGGCGCGCTGGGCGACGGCGATGCTGCCGTCCTGGTCCGTCGCGAGCGGGGGCGTCGCGGGCTGCTGCGGTGCGGAGGCCGTCACCGGGGCCTCCCCGCCGATGCGCTCGACGATCTTGCCGTCCTCGACCGGCGCCGTCGCGCTCGGGGCCGGCGCCTCGGCGACGAGGGCCGGCGGGTCGTCGCCGAGCGACAAAGCGGTTGCGGCGATGGCCCCGATCACCGCGGCGACGGCGCCCGCGATGATGGCGACGCGGGCGCGCCCGCCGCCTGCCCCGGCCTTCGCGCCCTTCGCGTCGATGCGCGGGCGCCGGCGGGTCTCCGGGGCGGCCGCGGGCGCGGCGCGCCGCTCGTCCGACTCGTCTGCGCCCGCGTGGTCGGCTTCCGTGCGCTTCTCGAACGCCGGACGACGCCGCGTGGACGGCAGCGTGAATCGCTGCGTCTCGTCGCCCGACGTCATGGCGCGGTCGGGGGAGGGCTGTGCCTTCGCGAGGGATGGCCCTTCGTGCCGCGGCGCGGCCTCGTGATGTGGCACGGCCTCATGGTAAGGCTCGGCCTCCGGGAAAGGCTCTGCCTCTTGGTAAGGCTCTGCCTCAGGGAAAGGGTCGGCCTCGGGGAAGGGCTCGGGCTCCGGATAGGGCTCGGGCTCCGCGTAGGAAGCGGGCTCCGGATACGGCTCGGCGTAGGCCTCCGGCTCGGGGTAGGCCTCCGGCGCGGGCCGCGGCTCCGCGCGGGCGGGCGGGGCCGGCGCCGCGGCGGCCGGGGCGTAGTCGGCCTCGACGCGGACGATCGCATCGTCGAGCGAGCGGCCTTCCTCGGCGATGTCCTCTTCCGACAGCGGCGGATCGAGCGAGCGCAGCTGGTCCATCAACGCCGCACGCGCACGCTCGTAGACCGCCCCGCGCATCGGCGGAGAGGGATCGGCGAGGCCCTGCACGGCGCGGGCGATCAGCGGGTAGTAGTCGGCCATCGGGCGTTTGACTGTCCTGAACGAGAGCGCGCCGTCAAGCCTCGAACGGGTTCGTCACCAGGATGGTGTCGTCGCGCTCGGGGCTCGTCGAGAGGAGGGCGACCGGCGCGCCGATCAGCTCCTCGATGAAGCGCACGTACTTGACCGCCTGGGCGGGAAGGTCCGCCCAGGAGCGGGCGCCGGCGGTGGAGCCGGACCAGCCCTCGAATTCCTTGTAGATCGGCTCGATTCGCGCCTGCGCATCCTGCGCTGCAGGAAAGTGGTCGATCGTGTCGCCATCAAGGCGGTAGCCCACGCAGACCTTGATCGTCTCGAAGCCGTCGAGCACGTCGAGCTTGGTGAGCGCGATGCCGTCGATCCCGGACGTCCGCACCGTCTGGCGGACCAGCATGGCGTCGAACCAGCCGCAGCGGCGCTTGCGCCCGGTGACGGTGCCGAACTCGCGCCCGCGCTCGCCGATGCGCTCGCCGACGGCGTCGTGCAGCTCGGTGGGGAAGGGGCCCTCGCCCACGCGCGTCGTGTAGGCCTTGGCGATGCCGAGCACGAAGCCGACCGCGCTCGGGCCGAGTCCGGAGCCGGTCGCCGCCTGGCCCGCGACCGTGTTCGACGAGGTCACGAACGGGTAGGTGCCGTGGTCGACGTCGAGCAGCGCGCCCTGCGCGCCCTCGAACAGGATGCGCTTGCCCGCCCGGCGCTGCTCGTCGAGGAGCCGCCAGGTGGCGTCGATGTAGGGCAGTACCTTCGGCGCGACGCTGGCGAGCTCCTCGTAGAGCGCCTCGACGCCGAACTCCTCGAGGCCGAAGCCCCGGCGCAGCGCGTTGTGGTGCGTCAGCAGCCGCTCGATCTTCGGGCGCAGCGCCTCGAGATCGGCGAGGTCGTTCACCCGGATCGCGCGCCGCCCGGCCTTGTCCTCGTAGGCGGGGCCGATGCCGCGCTTGGTCGTGCCGATCTTGGTGCCGTGCCCGCCCGACTCGCGCAGGGCGTCGAGCTCGCGGTGGATGGAGAGGATGAGCGTCGCGTTGTCGGCGATGCGCAGGTTGTCGCGCGAGATCGCGACGCCCTGGCCCTTCAGCCGCTCGATCTCGGAGGCGAGCGCGTGCGGATCGACGACGACGCCGTTGCCGATCACCGACAGCGTGCCCTCCCGCACCACGCCCGACGGCAGCAGCGAGAGCTTGTACACCGTCTCGCCGACGACCAGCGTGTGGCCGGCATTGTGCCCGCCCTGGAAGCGCACCACCACGTCCGCCTGGCTCGACAGCCAGTCGACGATCTTGCCCTTGCCCTCGTCGCCCCACTGGGCGCCCACGACGACCACGTTCGACATCGCTCTCAGCTCCCCTCGACGGGGCCCCCTCGGACGCTCGCGGCCGGGCTCGCCGGGCCGCAAACGAAAAGCCCCGGCGCAAGGCCGGGGCGGTCGTTCACCTTGCGCGGTCTTGTGCGGGATCGCGGGGCGGGGGTCAAGGGGGTGGCGAGGCGGCGGCCCGTGCTCGGGGGTCCCTGTGCTGACGAAGGGGCACCGCAGTCGAAAGATGCAATCGTGTCATCGCAGCCAAGCAGAGGCTTCATTCGACTAGGCGGATATTCGTATTATTGGGATGATTATTTGAAGTTAACTCATTGTTTAGGGCTCGCCTGTGTAGTGAATTCAGTCACTCCAGGATCAGGTGAGCCGATGATCGCCCTCTCGCTTCGCGTCCGAATCCTTGCCGCGCTCGGAGTCCTTCTCGCCTGCGTCGCCGCCGTCGCCTTCTCCGGCTGGCGGACGTCGCTCGTCGCCCTCTCGGGCCTCGAGACGGTCTATGCGGACCGCGTGGTGCCTCTCGCGGACCTCAAGGCACTGTCCGACATGTACGCCGTCAACGTCGTCGACGCCGCCCACAAGGTGCGCGACGGCGCCTTCGGCTGGGAGGAGGGCCTCGCCGCCGTCCGTACGGCCCGCGAGACGATCGAAGAGCGCTGGACGGCCTATGCCGCCACCCGCATGACCGGCGAGGAGGCGCGCCTCGCCGCCCTGGTCGACGCGCGAACGGGTGCGGCGAACGCGGCGATCGCGGAGCTGAAGGGCATCCTGGAGCGGTCCGACGCCGCCGCGCTCGACGTCTTCATCACGAGCCGGCTCTACCCCGCGATCGATCCGGTCACGGAGCAGATCGGCGCGCTGATCGACGTCCAGGTCATGGAAGCGGAGCGGGCCTACACCACGTCCTCCTCCGCGTTCGCGCAGGCCGAGCTCTTCCTGATGGGGGCCGCCGGCGCGAGCGTCGCGGCCTTCGTCGCCGCGTTCCTGGTCGTGACGCGGGGCCTGCTCCGCCCGATCGCCGGCATCACCGACGCGATGCGCCGGCTCGCCGACGGGGCGCTCGAGACGGAAGTGCGCTGGCGCGATCGGCGCGACGAGGTCGGCACGATGGCCGCCGCGCTCTCGGTGTTCAAGGATGCCCTCATCGCCAACCGCGCGCTGGAGGAGGAGGGCCGCGCCCGCGACGCCGCCGCGGCGCGCGAGAAGAAGCGGCTGATGGCCGAGATCGCCGACGGCTTCGAGGCGAAGGTCGGCGATCTGGTCCGCACGCTCTCCACGGCCTCGACCCAGCTCGAAACGACGGCCACCTCGATGTCCAAGGCGGCATCGCTGACGACGGAGCAGTCGGGCACGGTCGCCGCGGCTGCCGAGGAGACGGCGGCGAACGTCCAGACCGTCGCCGCCGCGACCGAGGAGCTCGCAGCCACGGCGCGGGAGATCCAGGACCAGATCCAGCGCTCGGCCGCGATCGCCGGCCGCGCCGCCAGCGACTCGGCGGACGCCCAGCGCGCCGTGGAGGCGCTCGCCGCGACCGCGACGCGGATCTCGGAGGTGGTGAAGCTGATCGGCGAGATCGCCGAGCAGACGAACCTGCTCGCGCTCAACGCCACCATCGAGGCGGCCCGGGCCGGGGAGGCCGGCAAGGGCTTCGCGGTCGTCGCCGCCGAGGTCAAGGCGCTCGCCTCCCAGACGGCGAAGGCGACCGAGGAGATCGGCAGCCAGATCTCCGGCGTTCAGGCGGAGACCGCCGGCGCGGTGGCCGCGATCGGCAAGATCGCCAAGGTGATCGGCGAGGTGAACGCCATTGCCACGACCGTCGCCTCCGCCGCCGAGGAGCAGCAGGCGGCGACGCAGGAGATCGCGCGCTCGGTCGCGGAGGCGGCCTCCGGCAGCGGCGAGGTGACGCGCAGCATCGACGAGGTGCGCGGCACGGCGACGACGACGGGTGCCGCGGCGACGCAGGTCCTCTCCTCGGCCAACCAGCTGGCCCGCGGTGCGAGCGATCTCGGCCGCGAGGTGGACGCCTTCCTGGGAACGGTGCGCGCGGCGTGAGCCGCGCGGCGGGGCGGAACGCCCCCGCCCGCGCGCGGTCGAGCGACAGCGCGCCGGCGGGGATCGCTCCGAGCATCGCGGCGTCCGCGCGCCTCGCGGCCCCGCCCGGCTCTCACGCCTCGCGGCGGCGGAGGTGAGGTCGGCTTCCCGCGACGGGAAGTGGAAAAGCCCCGCTTGCGCGCGTCCCCCCGCACGCTACCCTCCGGACGACAGTCATCGCCGGAGCCCCCCATGGCCGACACCACCGCCCGCCTCACCCGCTTCTCCGTCGCGCCGCTCGCGACGATGACGCGCCGTCTCGCCGATGTCGCCGCCGGGCGGGCGGCGCCCGATCTCGTGATCCGCGGGGCGCGGGTGCTCTCCACCTACACCGACCGGATCCTGCCCGAGCGCGAGGTCTGGATCGCCGGCGGGCGCATCGCCGCGGTAAAGCCGAACGGCGCGCACGCGCAGCTCGCGCACGCGCCGGCGGAAATCTACGACGCCAACGGCGGCATCCTCGCGCCGGGCCTGGTCGACCCGCACATCCACATCGAATCGTCGATGGTGACGGCCTGCGCCTACGCCGAGGCAGCGCTGCTCAACGGCACGACGACGATCTTCTGCGACAGCCACGAGATCGGCAACGTCATGGACGTCGCGGGCGTCGAGGCCATGCTGGAGGACGCGCGCCAGGCGCCCCTGTCGATCTTCCTCACCGTGCCATCGACGGTGCCCGCCACGTCGCCGGAGCTCGAGACCGCCGGCGGGGACCTCACCGCGGAGAAGATCGGCGCGCTGTTCGACCGCTGGCCGGAGGCGGTGGCGCTCGGCGAGAAGATGGACTTCGTGCAGGTGGCCCACGGCGATCCGCGCTCGCACGCGATCCTCGCGGCGGCGCTGTCGCGCGGGCGGCCGGTCTCGGGCCACATCTACGGGCGCGAGTTCGTGGCGGCCTACGCGGCGGCGGGCGTCACCGACACGCACGAGGCGATCGACCGCGACATCGCCGACGACCTGCTCGATGCCGGCGTCTGGATCTTCCTGCGCGGCGGGCCGCCGACCACGCCGTGGCACTCGCTGCCGGAGGCGATCAAGACGATCACGGAACTCGGCGCCTCCAACAAGCGCGTGTGCGTCTGCACGGACGACCGCGACGCCGACGACCTGATGCTGTTCGGCATGGACTGGGTCACGCGCCAGGCCTGGACGGCGGGCATGACCCGCGAGCAGGCCTGGGCCATGGGCTCGCTCCACCCCGCGACGCGCTACCACCAGGACGGCGAGATCGGCGCGCTCGGCGGCGGGCGCCGTGCCGACGTCGTGCTGCTGAACGACGCGCTCGAGGTGCGCAACACCTGGTACGGCGGCACGCTCGTCGTCGAGGACGCCAGGATCACCCCCGTGCTCGACGCCGCGCTCTCCGACCGCTGGGTCTACCCGAAGGCGGCCTATGCCACCGTGAAGATCGCCGGCGACCCGCCGCTCGTCCCCGCGCCGCCGCGCACGCCGGCGATCGCGAACACGCTGCGCACGGCGCTGCCGGGCATCGTCGTGCTGCACGATCGGGTGACGCTGCCCTCCGGCGAGACGTGGGAAGAGATCATCCGCGCGAGCGGCGCCGATCTCTGCCACGTCGCCGTGATCGAGCGCCACGGGCTCTCGGGCGGCGAGAGCCGGGTGGCGCACGGGCTCCTAAAGGATTTCGGCCTGGAGTCCGGCGCCGTCGCGTCGTCGGTCGGCCACGATTCGCACAACCTCATCGTGGCCGGCACCAACGAGGCCGACATGCGCCTCGCGCTCGACACGCTGCGCGAGGCGCAGGGTGGGGTGTGCGTCGTCGACGGGGGCGCGGTGAAGGCCTTCGTCGCGCTCCCCATCGCGGGGCTCCTCTCCGACAAGCGGGTGACGGAGGTCGCCGAGGAGACTCGGGTGCTCAAGGAGGCTTGGTCCGAGGCCGGCTGCACCATCCCCTACATGGGCTTCAACCTCATCCCGCTCTCGGTGATCCCGGAGATCCGCATCACCGACATGGGGCTGGTGCTGGTCCCCCAGATGACGATCGTGCCGCCGTTCGAGGAGGGGCGGGACGCGGCGGAGTGAGCTTCCGCCCGAGGGGGACGGGCCGCGAAGCGGATGCGACAGGGCGAGCGGCCGGGGAGCGTTCCGGCCGCTTCCGCCGCCACCCGACTCGCTGCGCGCCGATCGCCTGTCGGGCGGAAGGGCCGCCTCATCCGACCAGCAGCGCGACCCCCATCGCCGCGACCGCCCCGCCGGCGCCGTGCGTCGCCCAGCCGGGCAGGTCGCGCGCCAGCAGCCGGCCCGCGACGACGCCGAGCGCGTGCAGCGCCGCCGTCGCCAGGACGAAGCCCGCGACGTAGGCGCCGGCGCCCGCGCCGAGCGGCAGCTCCGCGCCGTGGGCCCAGCCGTGGGCGAGCGCGAAGGCGCCGCAGGCGGCGGCGCCCAGCACGAGCGGGGCGCGCAGCCGCAGCGCCACGGCGAGGCCGAGCGCCAGCACCGAGCCGGCGATCGCGGGCTCGACGCCCGGGAGCCACGGCCCGACCATCCCGTAGAGCGCGGCAGCCGTCATCGCGGCGACGAAGGCCGCGGGCCAGGCCCAGGTCGCGCGCCCGCCGACGACCCCCGCCCAGAGGCCCACCGCCAGCATCGCGAGGAGATGGTCGAGACCCGTCAGCGGGTGGGTGAGGCCGGCGAGGAAACCGTCCGTCGGCTGGTGGCCGACATGCGCCAGTGCCGGCGTCGCCGCCAGAACGAGCAGCGCCGCGGCGCCGCATGCGGAAAACTTCATCATCGCCCCCTCCATCGTCGCCCTTCGCGCGGCCCGACGACCCGCGACCCGCAAGATCCGGACCCTCAGGCGGCCTTCGCCGAGAGCCCGCCCGCCTCCTCGATGAAGCGCGCGATCGCGTCCACGCCCTCGCCGGTGCGCATGTTGGCGAAGACGAACGGCCGCTTGCCGCGCATGCGGGCGGAATCGGTCTCCATCACCTCGAGGCTCGCGCCGACATGCGGCGCGAGGTCGATCTTGTTGATGACGAGCAGGTCCGATCGGGTGATGCCCGGCCCGCCCTTGCGGGGGATCTTCTCGCCGCCCGAGACGTCGATGACGTAGACGGTGATGTCCGCGAGCTCCGGCGAGAACGTGGCGGCGAGGTTGTCGCCACCCGACTCGAGCAGGATCAGGTCGAGCCCCGGGAAGCGCTTCGTCATCGTGTCGATGGCGGCGAGGTTGATCGAGCAGTCCTCGCGGATCGCCGTGTGCGGGCACCCGCCCGTCTCGACGCCCATGATCCGCTCCTCCGGCAGCGCGCCGGCCACCGTGAGGAGGCGCGCGTCCTCCTTGGTGTAGATGTCGTTCGTGATGGCGCACAGGTCGTAGCGCCCGGCAAAGCGCTTGCACAGCGCCTCCATCAGCGCCGTCTTGCCCGTGCCGACGGGCCCGCCGATCCCGACGCGCAGCGGTCCGTGAGGGGAGGGGGACATCGGGGCCATCGGTCGAGCTCCTCTCAGGATCGGAACAGGCGGGTGTACTGCGTCTCGTGGAGCAGGGCTCCGAGGTCGGCGCGGAAGGCGGCGGCGCCGAGGTCGTCGAGGCCCTCGCCCTCCGCCGCTTCGGCGCGCGCACGGATCGCAGGCAAGAGCGAGGCCACGACCGCCTGCGCACGCGTCTGCCCGAGGATGCCGAGCCGCACGGCGGCGGAGACGAGGTTCTGCGCGAAGCCGAGGCCGAGTGCCTCCAGCGTCTCGCGCAGGGGGATGGCGTGCCCTCCGGCGACGAGGCCGAAGGCGACCGGCAGCGGCGTGTCGGCCTCGCCCGCGCCCGTGCGATAGGCGTCGAGCGCGGCGCAGGGCCAGGAGGCCGCGCAGACGGAGAGGAAGGCATTGCCCTGCGTGATCGTCTCGAGCCGCCGCTCGGCCGACGGCGCGAGCGCGACCGCGAGCTCCGCCAGCTCGGCGAGGCGGGCGGGATCGTCGGCGGCGCGCCGGGCCTCGGCGCACAGGATCGCGTCGTTGCGCGGGGCGCCGTGGGCGTAGAGGTCGCGCAACCACGCCTCCAGGCTCTCGGCATCGCAGACGTCGCCGGCCTCCTGCGCCCATTCGAGCCCGTGCGAATAGGCGAACGCGCCGACGGGGAAGGCGGGGGACGTCCAGATCAGGAGGGGGAGGGAGAGCGACACGAGCCGGGGTCCCGGACCGGCTCAGTGGTCGTGGTGGGGACGATGGCCATGAGCGTGGTCGTGCCCGTGGTCGTGCCCGTGGTCGTGCGCATGCCCGTGATCGTGCGTGGGGCCATGCTCATGAGCATGCGCATGGGAATGCCCATGCCCGTGGGAGTGCCCGTGGGAGTGCCCGTGCGCATGCCCGTGGTCGTGCCCGCAATCGTGGCCGTGCCCGCATTCGTGGTCGTACGCCCCGCGCTCCGGGTGGAAGGCGCGCTCGACCTCGCGGGCGAGGCCGCCTTGGCCGCGAACCATCTCGGCGAGCACGTGGTCCCGCTCGATGTAGACCGCGTCCGCGGTGATCTCGGCTTGCGTGTGCCGATTGCCGATGTGCCAGGCGAGCCGGAGGAGGCGCAGCGGGTTCTCGGCGGTGATCTCGAGAAGCGGCTGGGCGGCCGCCTTCACCTGCACGAGCCGGCCGTCCTCCAGCTTCACGGCGTCGCCGTCGGCGAGCGCGGTCGCCTTGTCGAGGTCGAGCAGGAAGGCGAGCCCGCCGTCGCCGGTGAGCGCGATGCGCCGACGGTTGCGGCCCTCGTGATCGAGGGTGACCGTGTCGACGATCTTCTCGGGCTTGACGGCGGCGCGGCGGACGACGGAGGTGGCGCGGTGCATGGTCTCTCGCGGCGAGGTGGGGGTTTCGTCGCGAGACGATAGACGAGCCGGGCGCGCCTGCAAAGCAGCGTCGCGCCCGGCGGGATGCGTCACTCGGCCGGGGCGCAGACCCAGCCGTCGCCGGTGAAGCGGCACTCGGGGCCCGGGCGCTCGGGGCCGCCCTGGGGCGACCCGCTCGCGTTCGCCGGCGGCTCGCCGTCGTCGACGCCGGGGGTCGACTGCGTGCTGTTCGTGTCCGTGCTCTCGGTCGCGGCGTTGCCGCCAGCGGCGGCGTCGTCGCCGACGAGCGGGCCGCCGAGGCTCGGCGTGATGCCCCGGCGCGCGGCCTCGACCTGGGCCTCCAGCGCCTGGAGCTGCTCCTCGAGGGCGGCGATCTGCTCGCGCGCCGCCGCTTCCGCCTCGCGGGCGGCCTGGATGCGCGACTCCGCCTGCGCGGCCTCCTCGCTGCGCGCGGCGGCCTCCTGCGTCAGCGTGGAGAGGCTGTCGCGGGCCTGCGCCTCCTCGGCGCGCAGGGTCTCGAGACGCGACCCGACGTCGGCGACCTCCTGCGAGCGGGCGGCGAGGTCGTTCTCCAGGTCCGCGAGCTCCGCGCGGGCGGACTCGATCTCCTCGCGCCAGCCCGCGATCTCCTCCTGGCGCTGCGCGTAGGTCTGCTCCTGCGCAGCGACCTCCTGCTGCAGCGTCGCGAGGCGCTCCTCGCGCTCCGCGATCTTGGAGGCCAGCGTCTCGGCGCGTCCGGTCGCTTCCGTCTCGGCGGCCTGCGCTTCCTCCAGGCGGGCCTCGCCTTCCTCGATCTGGACGCGGATGGCGTCGAGATCGCCCGCAGCGGCCCGCTGCTGCTCGAGGGAGCTCACGGCGGCGGTACGCTCCTCCTCGAGGGTCGCGAGGCGCCTGGCGTAGTCCTGCTCGGTGGAGCCGGCCGAGACGAGCGCCCAGATCGCCACGATCCAGCCGATCGCCGCGACGACGGCGAGCGCCAGGGGTATGGGGCGGGTGAACTCGTTCTTCGTCTCGTCTGCCATCGCGCCTCTCCTCGATATCGAAACCACCGGGTCCGAGCGCGACGGCAACGCTGCGCGGCGCGCGACCGTTCCGCGCGCCGCGGGCGGGTGTGCGGCGGTGCCGCTTACTGCGCGGCGTCGTCCGCGTCGTCGTCGTATTGCTCGAGATAGGCGATCAGGTCGGTGACCTGCTCGTCGTTCCGCAGGCCGGGATAGACCATCTTCGTGCCGGGCACCTCGCCGCGGGGATCCTTGATGTAGGTGCGGAACGTCTCGTGGGTCCAGGTCACGTCGTAGTCCTGCATGGCCTGCGAGTAGTTGTAGTCCTCGAGGCTGCCGGCCTCGCGGCCGAACAGGTCGTTGAGCACCGGCCCGACGCGGTTCTGTGCGTTCTCGCCGACCATGTGGCAGGCGCGGCACTGGTTGAAGACGCGCTCGCCCGCCTGCGGATCGCCCGCGGCCTCCTGGGCGGCGGCGATGCCGGGGGCGGCGAGGAACGCGGCGGCGGCGACGATGTACAGGTTTCGCATGGGGTCTCGTTCTCCCTATTTTCTTCGCGTCCGGGTCGCGAGGGCGACGGGCGGCCGTGCGCCGCGAGCCCGCGGCACCGACGGCGACAACGCGGCAGCGGGGCGAAAAGCACGGCCGCCGCCGGGAGTTTTTTGGAGCGGTTCTCCACGGGATCAACCCGGAGGCGCGTCGAGGAGGCCGATCTCGCCGGCCAGCGCCCGGATCAGGGCCGCGGTTTCCGCCGGGCGCTCCTCGTGCGCGAGATGGCCCACGCCCTTCATCGTCGCGAGCGTCGCATGGCGCACGAGCCGGCGCACGCGCCGCGCGTCCTCGGGCGCGACGGCCTCGTCGCGATCGCCGACGACGAGCAGGAGCGGGGTCGCGAGCCCGGGCAGGTCGGCGACGAGCGCATCGAGGTCCCAGTGCGCCATCATCGCGAGCGCACCGTGGACGTGGCCCGGGTCGGCGACGAGCCGGCGGTAGAGCTCGACGCCTCGCGCGTCGAGGGTCGAGCCGGTGTTGCGGATCAGGCGCTCGACGCCGGCCCGGTCCGCCGCGCTCGCCGAGACGAAGCGCGGGACGAGCGGATTGAGCGCCATCAGCTTCGCCAGCGGCGAGAACACGCGCCCGGCCACGCCGCCGAAGGGCATCAGCGCGCCGTTGATGGCGACGATGCCGGCGGGCGCGATCCGCCGGTCGAGCACCATGCGGATCGTCAGCGCGGCGCCCGCCGAATGCCCGACGACGAGCGCGGGGCGGGCATCGAGCGCCGCGAGGAGATCGGCGAGCGCGCGGGCCATGCCGGGCAGGCTCGGGCGCCCGCGGGCCATCGGCTCGCTGAAGCCGTGGCCGGGGAGATCGCAGGCGATCACGTCGAAATCGTCCGCGAGCAGGGGCATCAGGTCGCGCCAGGAATGGCTGGAGGCGGCGGTGCCGTGGGCCAGCAGGAGAGTCGGCGCCTCGGGCGCACCCATGCGCTGGACGTGCCAGAGCGCACCGGCGGCGCGCACGAAGAGCGAGGCCTCGCGGTTGGGCCAGTCCGCCCCGTCGCGCGCCCAGTCGAGCCGGCCCACCGCGCTCACCCGCGCTGCGCGGGCAGCGCCGCGGTCACGGCGGAGGAGAGCGTCGCGGCGTCGGCGTAGGGCAGCGCGAGGTAGCGCGCGCCCATCGTGGACGCGATCTCCTGCGCCAGCGGCTGGCCGGCGCGAGAGATGTCGACGACGAGGGCGACGATGCCGCGCGCGCGCGCCTCGCGGGCGGCGGCGAGGGCGTCCTCGCGGGCCGCCTCGCGGCCCGGCTCGCCGGAGCGGTCGATGTTGGTCTTGCCGTCGGTGAGGAGCACGATCGCGGGATCCTCGCCCTTGCGCCGGACGGCGTCGGCGCAGGCGAGCGCGGCCTCGATCCCGCGCGAGAGCGGCGTCGCGCCGCCGCCGGCGAGGCCGGCGAGCGCCCGCTTCGCCCGCGCGAGCGAGCGCGTCGGCTCGAGCACGAGCTCGGCGTCGCGGTTGCGGAAGGCGACGAGGGCGACGCGGTCGCGCCGCACGTAGCATTCCGCGAGCAGCAGCTCGACGGCACCCTTCGCCTCGGCGAGGCGGGCGAGGGCGGAGGAGCCCGAGGCGTCGACGGCGAAGATCGTGGTGCGGCGGATGGTGGGCTTGCGCACGCCCACGCGGAAATCCTCGCGCCGCACGGCGACGCGGGGACCGCCGGCGGTGGCGTCGCGACCGCGGGTGCGCAGCGGTTGCCAGGGTGCCGCCGCGCGCAGCGTCGAGACGAGGTCGAGCCGCGCGCCGCGCCGCGGCTCGCCCGGACGCGATCCGGCGGGGCGGCCGGTGACGCCCGGGCGGGCGCGGGCGCCGGTCTCGCCGCGCGTGCGGGCGGTCTTCAGGCCGGCGACGCCGGCGCGCAGCTGCGCGAGCAGGTCCTCGGGCAGGATCGCCTTCGCGGCCTCGAGCACGAGGTTCTGCAGCTCCTCGGCCGTGAGGGGGCGTTCCTCGGTCTCGTCCGGGGCCGGGTCCTCCGGCGTCTCGTCCGCGGCCGGCGGGTCGTCGGGGGGAGGGGCGTCGCCCGCACGATCGGCCTCGTCGGGCGGCGGCTCGGCATCGTCCTCGCCGTCGCGGGGCGCCGGCGGGAGGGCGCGGGCGCGCGGGGCGAGCACGAGGCGGAACGCCTCCGAGACGTCCTCGTCCGACACCTCGGCCCGTCCGTCGAGCGCCGCGAGCGCGCGCGCGGCGCGCAGCGCGAGCAGCGGCGCGCGCAGCGAGGCGATGGCGACCGCTGCCGCCGAGCCACAGAGGGCCTCCAGCCGCGCGTCCGAGACTGCGACCGACGGCAGCCGCGCCCGCGCCGCCGCGATCGCGGCGGGGGCGATGCCCGGGTCCCCGGTCTCGCGGTGGGAGACCCCAGTGAGGTCTATCAGGAACGCGAGCCGGTCGAGCAGGGCGTCGGGCGGGCGTTCGTCCTCCTCGCGGCCCTCGTCGAGGGCGACCACGCCGATATGGGTCTCGAGCGTCGCGGCGAGCCCCTCGCGCTCGAGGCGCACCGCGCGACCGTCGAGCACGGAGGCGAGCCTGCCGGC
Organism: Salinarimonas rosea DSM 21201; assembly: GCF_000429045.1. Lineage (GTDB taxonomy): Bacteria > Pseudomonadota > Alphaproteobacteria > Rhizobiales > Beijerinckiaceae > Salinarimonas > Salinarimonas rosea. Next base: position 230,275 of record NZ_AUBC01000001.1, on the reverse strand, counting down.
GACGGTGCCGGGCAGGCGCTCGGCCATGGCGAGGACGACGATGCCGCCGTCCGCCTCGGCGAGGATGCCGCGCCCGATCACCGGCCGCCCGGCCTTCAGCGTGGCGACGAGGTCGAGCCCGCCGAGCAGCCGGTCGTCGTCGATGCACGCCGGCACGCGCCGGAAGGGCGTGCCCTCGGGCAGCAGATGCCGCAGCCAGGCGAGCCAGCGGTCGCGCACGGGGCCGGCGGCGGCACGCAGGGACGCGCCGCCGAGGCCGGCCGGATCGATCGCCACGAGCGCCGCGGCCCGGGCGGCGGCGCGCCAGGTCTCCGAGAGCGTCCGCGGCGCTTCCGCGTTCACGACGCGAGGGCTTTCGGGGAGGCGACCTCCGCCGGGATCACCTCGGCGAGCGCCCGCTCGACCCGCACCCCCGACCCGGAATCGTCGAGCGGATTGCGGCGCAGGCGGTGGCGCAGCGCCAGCGGTGCGACGGCGCGCAGCGCGGCGAGGCCGACCTCCTCGACGCCCTCCAGCGCCGCGAGGGCGCGGGCGGCGCGGATCAGCGTGATCTCGCCGCGCAGCCCGTCCGTGCCGAGCGCGACGCACAGCCGTGCGGCGGCCTCTAGTGCTTCCTCCGAGACGAGCGTCTCCGGCAGGCGGCCGCGCGCGGCGGCGATGCGCTTGCGCAGCCGCGCGTCCGCCTCGGCGTGGTCCGCGATGAAGGCGGCCGGATCGCGCTCGAACGCGTCGCGGCGGCGCACGATGGCGACGCGCGTCGGGATGTCGGCGGGCGTCTTCACGTCGACGGAGAGGCCGAACCGGTCGAGCAGCTGCGGGCGCAGCTCCCCCTCCTCGGGGTTGCCCGAGCCGACGAGGACGAAGCGCGCCGGATGGCGCACGGAGAGCCCCTCGCGCTCCACCACGTTCTCGCCCGAGGCGGCGACGTCGAGGAGCAGGTCGACGAGGTGGTCCTCGAGCAGGTTGACCTCGTCGATGTAGAGGAAGCCGCGATGGGCGCGGGCGAGGAGCCCGGCCTCGAAGGCCTTCTCGCCCCTGGTGATCGCCCGCTCCAGGTCGAGCGCGCCGACGACGCGGTCCTCGGTCGCGCCGAGCGGCAGGTCGACGACGGGGACCGGCACCTCGACGGCGGTGAAGGACGCACCCGCCGCCTCGCGCGCGGCGCAGGACTGGCACTCGCCGCGCGGCTTGGCCGGATCGCAATTGTAGGCACAGTGCTCGACCACCTTCATCGGCGGCAGCAGGCCCGCGAGCGCGCGCACGGCGGTGGACTTGCCGGTGCCGCGGTCACCGAAGACGAGCACGCCGCCGACCGACTGGTCGACGGCGGCGATCTCCAGCGCGAGCTTCATCTCGTCCTGGCCGACGATCGCCGAGAACGGGTAGACCTGACGCATGTCCTCTCCTCGATCCGGACCTCGGGTGGCCCGCTCGAGGAGAGGCTAGCGGCGGGCGCACGCCCGCGCCATTCGCGCTTACACCGATACCTGTCTCGTTCGGATGACGGTCAGGCGCCCGGCTCGTCGGCATTGGGGAAGAACAGCTGCTCGCCGCCGATCGTGTAGCCGGCGATGGCGCCCTGGCCCTCGGGCGAGACGAGCCAGTCGATGAAGGCGCGGGCGTCGTCGGCCTTCACGTGCGGGTGCCGCTCCGGCGAGACCAGGATGACGCCGTACTGGTTGAACAGCCGCCGGTCGCCCTCGACGAGGATCTCGAGATCGGCCTTGTTCTCGAAGGAGAGCCAGGTGCCGCGGTCGGTGAGCGCGTAGGCGGGCATCTCGGCGGCGATGTTGAGCGTCGTGCCCATGCCGGAGCCGGTCTCGCGGTACCAGGAGCCCTCGGGAGACACCCCGGCGGCCTCCCAAAGGCGCTTCTCGGCCTGGTGCGTGCCCGAATCGTCGCCGCGGGAGGCGAAGAGCGCCCGGGCCTGCGCGATCGCGGCGAGCGCCGCGACGGAGTCGCTGCCGCCGGCGATCCCCGCAGGGTCCGCCTGCGGGCCGACGACGACGAAGTCGTTGTACATCACCGGTATTCGGGCGACGCCGTAGCCCTCCGCCACGAACTGCTCCTCGGCGGGACGGGAATGGACGAAGACGACGTCGGCGTCGCCGCGCCGGCCGGTCTCGAGCGCCTGCCCGGTGCCCTGGGAGACGACGCGCACCCCGATTCCGGTCTCCTCCGTGAAGGCCGGGAGGATCGCCTCGAACAGGCCGGAATTCACCGTCGACGTCGTGGAGGCGACGGTGATGAAGCGCTCCTGCGCCACGCCGGGCGTCGCGAAGGGCAGGAGCGCGACGGCGGCGGCGAGGATCGTGCGGCGAATCCTGGAACGGTCCACGGGGTGTCTCCTCTGAAGCCGCGGGGAGATCCCCGCGCGTCGGAATCGCGCCTCACCACAGGAGCTCCCCCGCGACGAAGGCGCGGCCTTCGGGGCTCTGCGGCCGGGTGAAGAAGCAATCCGCGGGTCCCTGCTCGACGACCCGTCCGCGGTGCATCAGCACGATCTCCTCCGCCAGCCGCCGGGCCTGGGCGAGATCGTGCGTGGTGATGACGGTGGCGACGCCCTCCGCCTGGAAGGTGCGGATCACGTCCTCGACGCCGCGGGTCGCGGCCGGGTCGAGGGGCGCGGTCGGCTCGTCGAGGAAGATGAGCTCGGGGGAGAGCGCCCAGGCCCGCGCCATGGCGAGGCGCTGCTGCTCGCCGCCCGACAGCACGCGCGCGGGCGCACCCGCGAGCGAGGCCAGGCCGAAACGGGCGAGCGCGTCGTCGGCCCGCCGCCGGCGCTCGCCGCGCGCGACGCCGTGGAGCGCGAGCGCGTGGGTGAGGTTCGCGCGCGCCGAGCGGCGCAGCAGGACCGGGCGCTGGAACACCATCGCGTGCCCGCGCCCCGCGCGCGCCGCGCTCGCCGCCGGGCCGGACCACGCGACCCGCCCGGCGCTCGGCGCGATCAGGCCGTGGGCGATGCGCAGGGTCAGGCTCTTGCCCGCGCCGTTGGGACCGACCACGGCGATGCGCGCGCTGCGCGCGACCTCGAGGTGGACGTCGGCCAGGAGCCGGCGGCCGCCGGCCTCGTAGCCGACGCCCTCCAGGCGCAGCGGCAGGATCGAGGGCGTCTCACGCATCGGCGCCTCGACCCGCCAGCCTGGCGCCGAGCTGCGCGCTTCCGTACGCGCCCGCATTGAGCGCGAGCGTGATCGCGAGCAGGACGATGCCGAGCCCCAGCGCCAGCGCGAGGTCGCCGCGGCTCGTCTCCAGGGCGATCGCCGTGGTCATCGTGCGCGTGTAGCCGGCGATGTTGCCGCCGACGATGAGCACCGCGCCGACCTCGGCGCTCGCCCGTCCGAAGCCGGCGAGGACCGCCGTCGTGAGCGAGAAGCGCGCGTCCCACAGGAGCGTCGGGATCGCGCGGCCGCGGGACGAGCCCAGCGAGATGAGCTGTTCGCGATACTCCTCCCAGAGGTCCTCGACCGTCTGGCGGGTGAGCGCGGTGACGATCGGCAGGATCAGCACGGCCTGGGCGAGGATCATCGCGGTGGGCGTGAACAGGAGCCCGAGATCCCCGAGCGGGCCGGAGCGGGAGAGCACGATGTAGAGCACGAGCCCCGCCACGACCGGCGGCAGCCCCATCAACGCGTTGACCAGCACGATCACGGCGCCGCGCCCGGGAAAGCGTGCGAGCGCGAGCCCGGCGCCCAGCGGCAGGCCGATCGCGCAGGCGATCACGACGGCGCTGAGCGTCACGCGCAGCGACAGCACGACGATCTCGACGAGCGCGGGATCGCGCGCGAGAACGAGGCCGAAGGCGGCGGCGAAGGCTGAATCGGACATCGGGAGATCTGCGTACGGTGTCCCCCATTCTGGATTCGGCGACGGAAACCGGCAAGAACGGAATTATTGCATGAGAACGGAGAAAAATGCAGTGGACCTGATGACGACGGCCGAGGTCGCCGCCTACTTGAGGCTCAAGGAGCGAACCGTCTACGAGATGGCGGGGCGTGGGCAGATCCCCTGCACCCGCGCCACGGGCAAGCTCCTGTTCTCGCGCCGCCTCGTCGATCGCTGGCTCGAGGCGCATACCGAGGCGCCGAGCCGATTCGCGAGCCCGCCGCCGGCGATCTACGCCGGCTCGTCCGATCCGCTGCTCGAATGGGCGCTGCGCAGCTCCGAGAGCGGGCTCGCGGTGCTGGCGCGCGGCTCGCTGGACGGGCTCGAGCGGCTCGCGCGCGGCGAGGCGGCGCTCGCGGGCGTCCACCTGCTGGAGCCGGACACGGGCGCCTACAACGTCGATGCGGTACGCCGCGCCCTGCCGTTCCCCGATATCGTGATGATCCGTTTCTGCACCCGCGAGCAGGGCCTCGTCGTCGCGGCGGGCAACCCGCTCGGCATCCGCACGGTGGCGGACCTCGCGTCCTCGGGCGCGCGCCTGGCGCCGCGGCCCGACGGTGCCGGGACGCGGCTCCTGACGGATACGCTCCTCGCCCGCGCCGGCATCGCGGCGGACGCGCTGCCGCGCGCCGCCCGGCCGGCGCAGACCCAGGCCGACCTCGCGAGCCTCGTCGCGGCCGGCGAGGCCGACGCCGGCGTCGGCGTGCGCGCGGCGGCGATGGCCGCGGGGCTGGACTTCGTCCCGATCGGCGTGGTCGAGCCGTTCGATCTCGTGATGCGCCGGCGCGACTATTTCGAGCCGCCCGTGCAGGGGCTGATCCGCTTCCTGCGCGACCCGGCGCTCGCGGCGGCGGCGCAGCGGCAGGGCGGCTACGATCTCTCGGAGGCGGGGCGCGTCGTGTTCAACGCCTGACCCGGCGACCAGCGGCCGAGCCGGCGCGCCCGCGCGGCGCTCCGGGCGGGCGCCGTCTCGCTCGCCTCGCCGCGCGCCAGGATCTCCCGCGGCGTCCCGCGCCCGACGATCCTCCCTTCGCGCAGCAGCACCACGGTGCCGGCGAGCCGCGCCACTTCCGAGCGCGAGTGGCTGACGTAGACGATCGGCACCCGCGCCTCGTCGCGCAGGCGCTCAAGGTAGGGCAGGATCTCCTGCTTGCGCGCGTCGTCGAGGGAGGCGAGGGGCTCGTCCATGACGAGGAGGCGGGGCGCGGAGAGGAGTGCGCGGCCGATCGCGACGCGCTGGCGCTCGCCCCCCGACAGGCCGCGGGGCCGGCGCTTCAGCAGATGCTCGATGCCGAGCAGCGCCACCACCGGCTCCAGCGCGACCCGCGGTGCGGAGCGGGGCGCGAACCAGCGGCCGAACAGCAGGTTCGTGCGCACCGAGAGGTGCGGGAAGAGCCGCGCGTCCTGGAAGACGAGGCCGATGCGCCTGCGGTGCGGCGGCACCAGGACGCCGGCCTCGGTGTCGGTGAGCGTCTCGCCCCCGATCCGCACGAGCCCCGCCTGCGGCCGCACCAGCCCGGCGATGGCGTCGACGACCGTCGTCTTGCCGGAGCCCGACGGGCCGAACAGCGCCGTCACGCCCGCGTCGCTCGCGAAGGCGAGGTCGAGGTCGAAGGCGCCGAGCCGGTGGCGCAGCGCGATCTCGAGCGTCGGCGCGCCGTCCTGCCTCATGCGATCCCCACCCGCGCCTGCGCCCGCCGCGCCAGGAGCTCGGAGACGAGGAGCGCGCCGAAGGCGATCGCGACGGACACGAGCGTGAGCCTGAGCGCGCCGGCCTCGCCGCCGGGGACCTGCGTGAAGGTGTAGATCGCCGACGGCAGCGTCTGCGTCTGGCCGGGGATGTTGGAGACGAAGGTGATGGTCGCGCCGAACTCGCCCATGGCCTTGGCGAAGCTCAGGATCATGCCGGCGATGATCCCCGGCAGGACGAGCGGCAGCGTCACGACGAGGAAGGTCGCGATCCGCCCCGCGCCGAGCGTCCCCGCCGCCGCCTCGAGCTTCGGGTCGACCGCCTCGATGGCCAGTCGGATCGCGCGCACCATCAGCGGGAAGCCCATGACCGCGCAGGCGAGTGCCGCGCCGGTCCAGCGGAAGGCGAGCACGATCCCGAAGGTCTCCGCGAGGAAGGCGCCGATCGGCCCGCGCCGGCCGAAGAGCAGCAGCAGGACGTAGCCGGTGACGACCGGCGGCAGGACGAGGGGCAGGTGCACGAGGCCGTTCACCAGCGCCTTGCCGGGAAACGAGACCCGCGCGAGCAGCCACGCGACCGCGATGCCCAGCGGCAGGCTCGCGATCGTCGCCCAGAAGGAGACGAGGAGGGACAGCCGCACCGCGTCCCATTCCTGCGGCGAGAGCGCCAGCCAGCCCATGTCCGCGTCACCCATTCGCGCCTCACTCGCCCAGGACCGCGAAGCCCTGGCGCTCGAGCAGCGGGCGGGCCTCGGGCGTGCGCAGGAAGGCGAGGAAGTCGGCCGCGGCCGCGCTCTCGCTCTCGCGCGTCAGCGCCGCCGGGTAGACGATCGGCGGATGCGTCTCCTCCGGGAAGAGCGCCACGACGCGCACCTTCTCGTCCGCCGTCGCGTCCGTCGTGTAGACGATGCCGAGCGGCACTTCCCCGCGGGAGACGAGGGCGAGGGCGGCGCGCACGTTCTCCGACTGGGCGACACGGTCCGCGACGCTCTCCCACACGCCGAGATGCTCCAGCGCCGCGCGCCCGTAGATGCCCGCCGGCACGGCGGTCGTCTCGGCCATGGCGAGGCGCCCGTCCGGGCCGAGGGCGCCGGCGAGGTCGAAGCCCGGCGCGACGGCGATCGCGACGTCGGACGCGGCGGGCGCCACGAGGGCGATGCGGTTGCCCAGGAGATCGATGCGGCTCTCGTCGCGGATCAGCCCCGCCGCGGAGAGGTGGTCCATCCACTCGATGCTCGCGGAGACGAAGAGATCGGCCGGCGCGCCCTGCTCGATCTGGCGGGCGAGGGCGGGGGAGCCCGCATAGGAGATCGCGATCCGCCGGCCGGTCCGTTCCCGGAAGAGCGCGGCGGCGTCGTCGAGCGCGTTCTTCAGGCTCGCGGCGGCGAAGACGACGGCGTCCTGGGCGCGGGCCGCGGGGGCGGCGAGGGCGAGCGCGGCTGCGACGAGCAATGCCAGGAGCGCGTGCTCGAGAGCCTGCTTGCGAGCGTGCCTGATCATGGTGTCGTCCTCGACCGGTTCGCGAAAACATATCGGGCCGCACGGCCACGTTCCAGCGTTATTTTCGCTCAGACATATCGCCTCGATCGGCGGGATCGCGGAGCATGGCGCGCATGGCCTCCATGTCGGCGGCCACCGCATGCTGCGTCTTCTCCTGCATGGCGCGGTAGAGTGCGAGGACCCGCGCGCCGCCCTCGGTGAGCCGCGCGCCGCCCTGCTCGCGTCCGCCGCGGCTGGTCTCGACCAGCGGGGCCTCGAAGCAGCGGTTCATGGTCTCGACCAGCATCCAGGCGCGCTTGTAGCTCATGCCCATGCGCCGCCCGGCCGCGGCGATGGAGCCCGTCTCGCGGATGCCCTCGAGCAGGTCCGCCTTGCCGGGACCCACCGCGATGTCCGGGCCGAGGGGGATGCGCAGGAACGCGCCGGGTCGCCCGCCTTCGCCGATCCCGTCCGTGTCCCGCGCCATCTCGTCCTCGTTCCCTACGCGTCCGACTGCCCAGCATAGAGGCGTGTCGACCGAAAGTTCACCTGTCGTGACCGCGCGTGCGGCGGCTTTTCCCCTGACGGCCGGGCGCTGGTCTGGTATCGTCGCGCGAACGGCTCGGACAAGGATGCGCGATCCCGTGATCGTCGGCGTGCTCAACCAGAAGGGCGGTGTGGGCAAGACCACGATCGCCGTCAACCTCGCGGCGGGCCTCGCGGCGCAGGGGCGGCGCGTGCTCCTCGTCGACGCCGATCCGCAGGGCTCCGCGCTCGCCTGGTCGAGCGCGCGAGAGCGCGAGCCGCTGTTCCCGGTCGTCGGCATGGCCAAGCCGACGCTCCACCGCGACCTGCCGAGCCTGGCCGCGGGCTACGACGCCGTCGTGATCGACGGCGCGCCGCGCGCCAACGACCTCGCCCGCGCCGCGATCCTCGCCAGCGACACGGTCCTCATCCCGGTCCAGCCCTCGCCCTACGACATCTGGGCCGCGCGCGAGACCGTGGAGCTGATCCGCGAGGCGCAGATCTACCGCGAGGGGCTCACCGGCGCCTTCGTCATCAACCGCAAGATCGCCAACACCGCGATCGGGCGCGACGTGACGGGTGCGCTGGAGCCGTTCGAGATGCCGGTGCTCGAGCCGGCGCTGTGCCAGCGCGTCGTCTTCGCCGAGAGCGCCGCGCAGGGGCTCTCCGTCGCCGAGGCCGCGCCGGCGAGCGAGGCCGCCCGCGAGATCGCCGCCCTGGTCGCCGAGATCGCCCGGCGCCATCTGCGAAAGGACGCCGCGTGAGCACCGTCGTCGAGTTCGGACCCGCCGCCGCGCGCCGCGCCGCCGCCGCCCGCCGCGCGGCACCCGTCGAGGCGCGTCGCCGCCGCCCGGCGGAGGTCTCGGCCGACGCCTGGGTCGCCGCCGCCGGCGCGCCGTCCGCGCAGGCGGCGGCCGAGGGGCACGATCCGCTCTCGCTGTCCGAATGCCTCGGCCGGCTCCAGCGCGACTGCGCGGCGGCGCTGCGCGCGCCCGCCGAGCGCCACGTGGCGGGCCTCGGGCGCCTCGCGGCCTGCCGCACGCCCCAGGATCTCGCGGCGACCCAGCTCGCCCTCGCGCAGGAGGCCGCCGCGCGCGGCTTCGAGGACGCCGCCCGCGTCGCCGAGAGCTGGGCGCGGATGCACCGCGCCGCGGCGCGGGTGTGGACGGGTGGGTGGCTCTAGCCGCCGCTCGCGGCGCCCCACCGCGCGAGCGCATCCCGCAGCACGATCGCCGCGCCCGGCTTGAAGTCGCGAGCGACGACGAGCGCCCGAGCCAGGTCGGGAAGGAGCCACGGCTCGAAGCCGGCGATCTCGTCGTCGCGGGGGGCGGGGCGCTCGTCGGGCGTCATCGCGAGGTCCCAGACGAGGAGGTCCTCGCGCGAGAGCCCGTCGGGCCCCGGCGAGAGCCGGTCGAGCCGTGCGGCGGGCCGGGCCTCGCGGAGACGCTCGGGCGTGAGGCTCGCCTCCTCCCGGGCCTCCTCGCGCAGCGTCTCGTCCGGCGTCGCGCCCGCGGGCACGCCGCCTGCGACGGTCGTGTCGAGCAGGCCCGGCGCCGTGCGCTGCCCCGTCGCGCGGCGGGCGAGCCAGACGCGCCGCGGGGTGCCGTCCACATGGCCGACGAGGCAGACCTTGCGCACGAGGAGCCCCAGCGGCTCGGCGGCCGCGCGATCCACCCGCGCCAGCTCGGCCCCGTCCCGCCCCGCCAGGACGCCGATCGCCTCGCCCCGGGGCGGCGGGCACAGGCCCGCGGCGAGGAGCCGCTCGACGGCCGCGTCGAGCGCCCGCTGCAGGTCGCCGGCCGGGAGGGCGAAGCCGTCCGGCCGCGCCGCGGCGAGCCCGGACAGGACGCCCGCGACGGGACCGGTCACTGCGCCGATCGGCTCGGGCGTGCCGTCGACGAAGAGCGGGGCGTAGCCTTCGGGCAGGTACATGGTGCGGTCCCGTGGCGCGGCTTCCGGGGCGGTCCTCTCGCGTGAGGGAACGCGCGAGCGCCGACCTCAGTGCCGCGTGCCCGTCACGCGCTCCGGCTCGGCGCTGGGGATGCCGATCGTCCGCCCCACCACGTCGGGCCGCGGCAGCCGGGCGTGGGCGGCGCGCATGACTTCCAGATTGTCGCGGACCGCATCGGGAAAGGGCGTCACGCGCTTCGTGGTCATGTCGACGTGTAGCGAGAGGATCTCGCAGGTCGCCGCCGTCCAGCCCTCGCGGGCGTGGCGGACCTCCAGATAGACGTGGAAGCGCTTCTCGTCGCTGTCGAGGAGCTGGAGCGTCACCCGCACCGGATCGTCGGCGACGAGCTCGCGGCGATAGAGCACGTGCGCCTCCGCGGCGAAGTAGGAGGCCCGGCGCTCGGCGACGTAGTCCGGCCCGAGCCCTACCATCCCGAAGGCCTCGTCCAGCGCGCGGTCGAAGAGGACGTGGTAGTAGGCGAGGTTCATGTGGCCGTTATAGTCGATCCACGTGTCCTCGACCCGCATCGTCGAGGAGACGAACGGCGCGAAGAAGAAGATCGGGGTCGGCACATGCTCGGCCACAGGAGCCTCTCTGGCATCGTTCCGATCAACGTGCCCAATATGAGAGCGATCGTCCAGCCCGGGAGGCGGGCTAAATCGTTTCAGTTTCCCATACCGCGGAGTCGACCGTTCACCGACGGGTGTCGCGCATCATCACGCCCTGATAATCTCCAGTCGCTCCGTGCGCCGCCACACGTGTCTCGGGACGCGCGCACGCTCCCGGAGGACGTCCATGAAGGCACCCACGCGCCCGCTCCGCGACAGGCCCGACCCGCAGGCTCTCCGCGCCGTCGTGGAGGGGCTCTCGGCCCGCTTCGGCGAGCGCCTCTCCACCGCCGAGGCGGTGCGCGCCCAGCACGCCGCGACCGTGACCTGGGTCCCGCCCCAGCCGCCGGATGCGGTCGTCTTCCCGCGCACCACCGAGGAGGTCGCCGCGATCGTGCGCCTGTGCGCCGAGCACCGCGTGCCCGTCGTCCCATTCGGCACGGGCTCCTCGCTCGAGGGCCACGTCAACGCGCCCTGCGGCGGCGTCTGCGTCGATCTCGGGCGGATGGACGCGATCCTTCGGGTGAACGCCGAGGACCTCGACTGCGTGGTCGAGCCCGGCGTCACCCGCACGCGGCTGAACGCGCACCTACGCGACCAGGGCCTCTTCTTCCCCATCGACCCGGGATACGACGCCTCGCTGGGCGGCATGGTCGCCTGCCGCGCGTCGGGCACCAACGCCGTGCGCTACGGCACGATGCGCGAGAACGTCGTGGCGCTCACCGCCGTCGTGCCGAGCGGCGAGATCGTCCACACCGCGAGCCGGGCGCGCAAGTCGAGCGCGGGATACGACCTCACCCGCCTCCTCGTCGGCTCGGAGGGCACGCTCGGCGTGATCACCGAGATCACGCTGCGGCTGCAGGGCATCCCCGAGGCGATCTCCGGGGGCGTCTGCCCCTTCCCGTCCGTGCGCGCCGCCTGCGAGGCGACGATCCTGACGATCCAGTCCGGTATCCCGGTCGCGCGGATCGAGCTCCTCGACGCCGCCCAGGTCGCCGCCTGCAACGCCTATTCCAAGCTCGCGCTGGAGGAGGCGCCGACGCTCTTCGTCGAGTTCCACGGCAGCGAGGCGGGCGTGCGCGAGCAGGCCGAGCGCTTCGGCGAGATCGCGCGGGAGTGCGGCGGCGGGAGCTTCGCCTGGGCGACCGAGGCCGAGAGCCGCACGCGGCTCTGGCAGGCGCGCCACGACGCCTACTGGGCGGCGCTCGCCCGACGCCCCGGCGCGAAGGGCGTCTCCACCGACGTCTGCGTCCCGATCTCCCGGCTCGCCGACTGCGTCGAGGAGACGTCGGCGGACATGGCGCAGGCCGGGATCGTCGCGACGATCCTCGGGCACGTCGGCGACGGCAACTTCCACGTCCTGCCCCTCGTCGACACGGCCGATCCCGACGAGGTGGCCCGTGTCCACGGCTTCATCGAGCGCCTGATCGCGCGGGCGCTGTCGATGGAGGGGACCTGCACCGGCGAGCACGGCATCGGGCAGGGCAAGATGCACTTCCTCGAGGAAGAGCACGGCGCGCCCGCCGTGGAATTGATGCGCGTGATCAAACGTGCGATCGATCCTCACGACATCATGAACCCGGGAAAGGTCCTCGTCCCCTGACCCGGGCACGGTCGACACGAGGATCTGTTCGTCTTGCGTGACATCCTGACCGCGCTCGCGGGGCTCGTCATCGTCCTGCTCACGGCGGCGCTCGTCGCGCCGCCCCTGATCGACTGGGACCTGCGTCGCGGGGAGGTCGAGCGCGCGCTGTCGCGGGCCGCGGGGGCGACGATCCGGACCGAGGGGCCGCTCGACGTGCGCCTCCTGCCCTCGCCGCGGCTGAGCGTGGGGCGGCTCTCGATCGGCGGAGCCGATCGCGGCGCGGCCTCGCTCGCGGCGGTCGACGTCGTCGCCGAGATCGAGCTCGCGCCGCTCCTCCGCGGCGAGGTGCGCTTCTCCTCGGGCCGCGCCGCCGCCGCCGCGATCCGCGTGCCGACCCGCGGCGACGAGGGTCTGCGCCTGCCCGCCGCCTTCGCGCCGGGGACCGAGGGCGGCGCGCGCTTCGCCTTCGACGACCTGCGCGCCGACACGCTCGCCGTCGTCGCAGTCTCGCCCGAGGGGGAGGAGCGCCGCTGGCTCGACATCGCCGACGTGCGGCTCTCGGCCGACGCGCTGGGCGGCCCCTACCGCATCGACGGCGTCGCCGAGGACCTGCCGTTCCGCCTCGCGACCGGTCGTTTCGACGTCGAGCGGGTGATGGCGATGCGCTTCCAGGCCGGCGAGGACGGGCCGGTGCGCTTCGACGCGCAGGGCGCGCTCGCGCTCGCGCCGTCGGGCGGCGGCTTCTGGACGGCGACGCTCTCCGGAGAGGGGCGCATGATCGTCGCCGCCGCGGAGCCGGACGCCGCGCCCCTCGTGATCGAGACGGCTTTCGCGACCGCCGGGCGCGGCGTTTCGCTCGGCGAGCTCTCGATCGAGGCCGGGGACGCCGGGTCCGGGACGCGTCTCGAGGGCGAGGGCTTCGTCGCTCTCGACGATCCGCGGCTGTCGCTCGACCTCGCGACGCGCCGGCTCGTCGCCGAGCGCGTGATCGACAGCCCGCTCGGGGCGGCGCTCGCCGCCGCCGCCGACGGGCGGCTCGGCCTGCCGGTCGATCTGGATCTCGCCGCCGACAGCGTGGCGCTCCTCGATGAGGAGATCTCGAGCCTCGCGGTCTCGCTCACGACCGCGGGCGATCGGCTGCTGGTGCGCTCCGCCGCCGCCGTGCTGCCCGGCGACGCGCGGGCGCGCTTCTCCGGCGAGGTCGGGCTCGACGGCCCGCCGAGCGCCGACGGACGCGCGAGCCTCGTCACGCAAGACGGCGCGCGCCTCGCGCGCTTCCTGCGCCGCTCCGGGGTCGAGGGGCCGCTCGTCGATCTGCTCGACGGCCAGCCGCTCGACGTCGCCGCCGACGTCGTCTGGCGCGATGACCTCGTCGCCCTCTCGTCGCTGCGTCTGGCCGCCGGCGACACGGCGCTGACCGGGACCGTGCGCTGGGACGCCGAGGGCCCCGGAGGGCGGCCGGCGCTCTCGGCGCAGATCGCCGCGGACGGCCTCGACGTCGCGCGCCTGCCGCAGCTCTCCGCGCTCTCCGACCTGCCGCGCGCGCTCGACGTCGATCTCGTGCTCGACGCCGAGGACGTCCGCTTCGAGGGCGCCGAGGGCGCGGGGCGCATCCGCGCACGGCTGAGGTCCGAAGGCGAGGGGATCGAGATCGAGACGCTGGAGATCTCCGACCTCGCCGGCGCGGAGGTCTCCGTTTCCGGGCGCATCGGCGAGGACGGGGCCGGGCGCATCGAGGGGCGGCTCGCGGCGGTCGAGGCCGAGCCGCTGATCGCGCTCCTCGGCCGCGTGGCCTTCGGCGAGGCGATGGCCCTCATCCCGGGCTTCCTGCGCGAGGGCGCGCTCGACGTCGCGCTCACCGTCGAGCGGCTCGCCGAGGCCCGGGGCGCCGCGGCGGGCGGGCTGCGCACGGCGATCGAGGGGACTGCCGCCGGCGGGCCGATCGCGGCGCGATGGCTCACCCTCGACGGGCGTACCGAGCGGCTCGAGCTCGAGCTCTCGACCGCGGACGTCGCCGGCTGGCTCGGCGCCGAAGGCGGCGCGGCGGTGGCCGAGACGATCGCCGGCGAGCCCGCCCTCGTCGCGCTGACGCTGGGCCGCAGCGGACCCGACCGCTTCGTCGCCCGCGTCACCGCCGACGTCGCGGGCCTGCGGCTCGACACGAGCCGCCCGCTCGTGCTCGACGCCATCGACTTCGCGCCGATCGGCGGGGAGGTCGACCTCGTCGCACAGGACCTGCGCCCGGCATTCGCGCTGCTCGGCGGCCGGATCGTCGCCGAGGCGCCGGTGCCGGCGACGCTGCGGGCCTCGATCCGCCGCGAGGGCGTCGAGACGCTGCTCGAGGCCGGCGGCAACATCGCCGAGACGAGCGTGCGCATCGACGCCACCCTGCCGCCGGACGGACCCCCGCGCGCTGAGATCCGCACCGCGCGCCTGTCGCTGCCCTGGCTGGTCGAGGCCCTCGCGCTCGGGGACGTGCTGGAGGGGCGCGACGCGACCTGGTCGCGCGAGGCCTTCGCCGCGCTGGCGCGCCCGCTCGAGCGCGGCAGCGCCACGGTGATCGTGCCGCAGCTTTCCCTCGGGCGCGGCTATGTCGCCGAGGGCGCGCGGTTCGACGTCGCGCTCGAGCGCGACGGCATCGCGATCACCGGGCTGGAAGGCGCACTCGCGGACGGGCGTATCGCCGCGGACCTGACGCTGAGCCGGCCCGCCGCCGAGCGGGCGTCCATCGTCGGCGAGGCCTCCCTCGCCGATCTCGCGCTCTCGCAGCTGGCTCCCGACCTCGCCGTCGAGGGCCGGCTCACCGGCACGATCGGCTTCGGCGGGTCCGGCGGCAGCATCGCCGAGGTGGTGGGCGCGCTCGCGGGGGAGGGGCAGATGACGATCACCGACGTCGTCGTGCCGGGCGCCGACCCGTCGGCGATCGGCCGCGGGCTCGACCGGGCCCTGGCCGAGGAGGATCCGCTCGGTGGCCGGCGGATCGACACCTACGTCTCCGCCGCGCTCGACGAGGGGCCGCTGCGGGTCGACGCCGTCGAGGCGCCGGTGACGCTGGTCTCGGGCGTGCTCGGCCTCTCGCCCGTGCGCGCCGAGGCGGCGGGCGGGGACTTCGAGGGGGCGGTCGCGCTCGACCTGCGTGCGCTGACGCTGGAGATCCGCGGCTTCCTGCGCGGGAAGGACTCGCCGCAGGGCTGGGAGGGACCCGCGCCGATGATCGGCGTCACCCTCGCCGGGCCGATCGGCGATCTCGCCCGCACGGTCGACGTCGGGCCGCTGACGAACGGCATCGCGGCCATCGTGCTCCAGCGCGAGCTCGCCCGCATCGAGGCCTTCGAGCGCGAGGCGAGCGAGCGCCAGCGCCGCATCGACGAGGCGCGCATGCTGGAGCTGCGCCGCGAGCGCGCGGAGGAGTGGCGGGTGGAGGCCGAGCGCCGCCGCCGGGAGGAGATCCGCGAGCGCGGCGCCGCGGAGGAGGCCCGCCGCGACGCCGAGCTGCGCTCGCTCGAGGCTCTGACGCAGGAGCGGGCCCGGCAGGCGGCGGAGGCGGAAGAGCGCCGCCGGCTGGCGGAGGAGGACGCGCGCCGAGCGGCGGACGAGGAGGCCCGGCGGGTCGCCGAGGAGGAGGCCCGGCGCGCCGAGGAGGAGGAGGCCCGGCGGGCCGCGGAGGAAGCCCGGCGGGCCGCGGAGGAGGCGGCGCGCGAGCCGCCGCCGGTCGATGCGCCGCCGCCGACGAGCGGCGCGCGCCCCGAGCCGGCGACCTTCGACGCCGACGCGCTGCGCCGCTTCCTCAGCGAGCAGGTGCTCGCGCCGCCCTCGATCGAGGCGCCCCCCGCCGCGGCGCGCTGAGCCGCGTCAGCTCTGCGAGGGGATCGTCAGGCCGCGCTGCACGGCCGGGCGGGCGAGGCCGCGCTCCAGCCAGGCCGGCGTGCGCGAGAGCGCGTCCCAGCCGACGATGTCGCCGGCCTCGTAGTAGCCGACCACCGTGCGCACCCAGCCCAGCAGCGCGATATCGGCGATCGTGTAGTCCGCGCCCATGATCCAGTCGCGTCCCTCGAGCCGCGTCTCGATCACCTTCAGGAGCCGCTCGGCCTCGGCCCGGTAGCGCTCCTTGGGGCGCGGGTCCTCGATCTCGCGGCCCTTGAACTTGTGGAAGAAGCCGAGCTGCCCGAAGAGCGGCCCCACCGCACCCATCTGCCACATCACCCACTGCACCGTCTCCCAGCGGGCGGCCGGGTCGGCGGGGAGGAGCCGGCCGGTCTTCTCCGCGAGGTAGAGCAGGATCGCGCCCGACTCGAACAGCGCCAGCGGCCTGCCGCCGGGGCCGTCCGGATCGATGATCGCGGGGATCTTGCCGTTGGGGTTCAGCGCCAGGAATTCCGGCGTCCAGGTCTCGTTCTCGCCGATGGCGACGTAGTGCGGCTCGTACGGGACGCCCGTCTCCTCCAGCATGATCGAAACCTTCGCGCCGTTGGGCGTGGGGGCCGAGTAGAGCTGGAGGCGCTCGGGGTGCTCGGGCGGGAAGCGGGTCGCGATCGGGTGGGTGGCGAGGTCGGTCATCGGGGGGGGCCTTTCCGGCGAGCTGTGCCGTATCGTCGCTTTGACAGATGGTCGCGCGGAAGCCCGGAGCAACGAGGCCGCGCGCCAGGGCGGGTTGGCGTGGGTGCAAGGTGTTCGACGTAACGCCCCCCGAAGTGGGCCAACGTCGATGCAACACCCGCTCCATGTCGCATCCATTCACGATTTGCCGCCCCTGTCCCCCCATGATAGACGCCCCATCTGAGATCGGGCGGACGTGGCAGGCGTCCGCGGGCGTGCGTGCGGACGGCCCCGTCGCGTCGCGCCGGTGAGCGACGCGGGGCACGAGCGAGGCGAACCATGAGCGCGAGCGAAGCGACCGGGACCCACCTGTCCAACTCCTTCTTCTCGGCGGGCCTCGCGGACGTCGATCCCGAGATCGCCGCGGCCATCGAGGCCGAGCTCGGCCGCCAGCGCATGGAGATCGAGCTGATCGCCTCGGAGAACATCGTCTCCCGGGCGGTGCTCGAGGCCCAGGGCTCGGTAATGACCAACAAGTACGCCGAGGGCTATCCCGGCCGGCGCTACTACGGCGGCTGCCAGTTCGTCGACGTCGCCGAGACGCTCGCCCAGGAGCGCGCCCGCCGGCTGTTCGATTGCGGCTTCGCCAACGTGCAGCCGAACTCCGGCAGCCAGGCGAACCAGGCGGTATTCATGGCGCTGATGCAGCCCGGCGACACGTTCATGGGCCTCGACCTCGCCGCCGGCGGGCACCTGACGCACGGCGCGCCGGTGAACGTGTCGGGCAAGTGGTTCAACGTCGTGAGCTACAACGTCCGGCCGGACGACAACCTCATCGACATGGACGCGGTCGCCCGCCTCGCCCGCGAGCACAAGCCCAAGATCATCATCGCCGGCGGCTCGGCCTACTCGCGGCACTGGGACTTCGCCCGCTTCCGCGAGATCGCGGACGAGGTCGGCGCCTGGTTCATGGTCGACATGGCCCATTTCGCCGGGCTCGTGGCCGGCGGCGCGCATCCCTCGCCGTTCCCCCACGCCCACGTCGCCACCACGACGACGCACAAGACCCTGCGCGGACCCCGCGGCGGCATGATCCTCACGAACGACGAGGCGTTGGCGAAGAAGTTCAACTCGGCGGTGTTCCCCGGCATGCAGGGCGGGCCGCTGATGCACGTGATCGCCGCCAAGGCGGTGGCCTTCGGCGAGGCGCTGCGTCCCGAGTTCAAGATCTACGCCCGCGCGGTGGTCGACAACGCCCGCGCCATGGCGGACACGATCAAGTCCGGCGGCTACGCCATCGTCTCCGGCGGCACCGACAACCACCTGATGCTCGTGGACCTGCGCCCGAAGTCGCTCACCGGCAAGGCCGCCGAGCAGGCGCTCGGGCGCGCGCACATCACATGCAACAAGAACGGCGTGCCGTTCGACCCCGAGAAGCCGATGGTCACCTCCGGCGTCCGGCTCGGCACCCCGGCGGCGACCTCGCGGGGCTTCGGCGTGGCCGAGTTCCAGGAGGTCGGCCGGCTGATCGTCGAGACGCTCGACGGGCTCGCGGCGAACGGCGAGGGCGGCAACGGCGCCGTCGAGGCCTCGGTGAAGGAGCGCGTCCACGCCCTCACCGGCCGCTTCCCGATCTACGGCTGAGGAGACGCGGGCGCACATGCGCTGCCCCTATTGCGGAAGCCTCGACACGCAGGTGAAGGATTCGCGGCCGGCGGAAGACTCGGCCTCGATCAGGCGCAGGCGCGTGTGCCCCGATTGCGGCGGGCGCTTCACGACCTTCGAGCGCGTGCAGCTGCGCGAGCTCGTCGTGGTGAAGCGCTCGGGCAAGCGGGTGCCGTTCGACCGCGACAAGCTCCAGCGCTCGATCGACGTCGCCCTGCGCAAGCGCGAGGTCGACGCCGAGCGCGTCGAGCGCATGGTCAACGGCATCGTGCGCCAGCTCGAATCCTCCGGCGAGACCGAGATCTCCTCCGAGCAGGTGGGTGATCTCGTCATGGAGGGGCTCAAGAATCTCGACGACGTGGCCTACGTGCGCTTCGCCTCGGTCTACAAGAGCTTCCGGGAGCCCAAGGATTTCGAGGAGCTGCTGATCGGGCTCGGCCGCGCCGCCGGCGCGAACGCGGCCGTCGCCGCCGCGGTCCCGGCCGAGGAGCCGGCCAGCCGGGAGCCCGCCTCCACGTCCGCCGATCCCGCCGCGAGCGGCGTGCGATGAGCCCGGCCGCGGGGCGCGCACCCGTCGCCGGAGAGATGACCGCCGGCGATGCGCAGGCGCAGCGCGACGTCGTCTACATGCGCAATGCGCTCGCCATCGGGCGGCGCAACCTCGGCCTGACCGCGCCCAACCCGAGCGTCGGCGCCGTCCTCGTCTCCTACGCCTCCGGCGAGCCGGTGGTCGTCGCCCGCGGCATCACCCAGCCCGGCGGGCGCCCGCACGCCGAGCGCGTGGCGATCGATGCCGCCGGGCCGGCGGCGCGGGGTGCGACGCTCTACGTCACGCTCGAGCCCTGCTCGCACCACGGCAAGACGCCGCCCTGCGCCGAGGCGGTGATCCACGCCGGCGTCGCCCGCGTCGTCTACGCGCTGGCCGACCCCGATCCGCGGGTGAGCGGGCGCGGCGCGGCGCTCCTGCGCCAGGCGGGTCTCGCCGTCACCGGCGGCATCGAGGAGGCGGAGGCCGCGCGCAGCCACATCGGCCACGTCACGCGGGTGACCAAGGGCCGCCCGGCGGTGCTGCTCAAGCTCGCCCGCACCGCCGACGGCTACGCCGCCGCCGCCTCCAACGAGCGGCTCCTGATCACCGGCGCCCTCGCGAACGCCCGCGTCCACCTGATGCGCACGCATGCGGACGCGATCCTGGTCGGCCTCAACACCGTCGTCGCCGACGACCCGCGGCTGACGACGCGGCTGCCGGGGCTCGAGCACCGCTCGCCGGTTCGCGTCGTCGTCGATTCGACCCTGGCGCTGCCGCTCGAGGCGGGGATCGTCCAGAGCGCCGGCGCACCGCCGACCTGGGTGATCACCACGATCGACGCGCCCGTCGCCGCCGAGCGCCGGCTCGTCGCCGCGGGCGTCGAGGTGATGCGGGTGGGCGCCGACGAGCGCGGGCGCGTGCGGCTCGACGAGGGCCTGCGGCTGCTCGCCGTGCGCGGCGTCACCCGCGTCTTCTGCGAGGGAGGGCCGGCTCTGGCCGAGGGGCTGGCGCAGGCGGATCTCGTGGACGAGCTCGCCATCGCGACGGGTCCGCGCCGGCTCGCGGCGCCCGGCCTCGCTGCCGTCGGCCCCGCGCTCGCGCGCCACCTCGAGACGCGCCTGCGGCTCGTCTCCGAGGAGCCCGCGGGCGAGGACGTATTCCAGCACTACGAGAGGGCGTGAGCCATGTTCACCGGCATCGTCACGACGATTGGTCGCGTCACGGCGGTGGAGGACCGCACCGACCAGCGGCGCCTCACGATCGCCTGCGACTACGACCCGGCGACGATCGCGATCGGCGCCTCCATCGCCTGCTCCGGACCCTGCCTCACGGTGGTGGAGCTGGGCGGTGTGGCCGGCGACATGTGGTTCAGGGTCGACGCGGCGGCGGAGACGCTGGCGCGCACAACCGTCGGCGCCTGGGGGGAGGGGACCCGCGTCAACCTCGAGCGCTCTCTCAAGATCGGCGACGAGCTCGGCGGCCACATCGTCACCGGCCACGTGGACGGGCTCGCCGAGATCGTCGCGCGCAGCGAGGTGACCGCGGAGGAGACCGGCTGGGGCGCGACCGCCCGCTTCGACCTGCGCGTTCCCGCTCCCCTCGCGCGTTTCGTCGCCGAGAAGGGCTCGGTCGCGCTCGACGGCTGCTCGCTGACGGTGAACTCCGTGGACGGGGACGTCTTCTCCGTCCTGCTCATCCCCCACACGCTCGCGCACACGACCTTCGCGGAGAAGGGCCCGGGCGACCGGGTCAACCTCGAGGTCGACCTGATGGCGCGGTATGCCGCGCGGCTGGTGGAGGCGCGGGGGTAGGGGTTGGCGCGGCGCGTCGGGTCTGCGATCCTCTCGCGACCGATGGAGCCGCAAATGGTCGAAATCCTCATTCGCGACGTCGCCGACGAGGTCTTCACACGTCTCCAGACCCTTGCGCGGGCGCAGGGCAAGTCGGTGAGTGACGTGGCCCTGGATGCGCTGCGCTCCTTCATGGCGCCCTCGCAGGCGGAGTTCCTGGACATCGCGGAGCGGATCTCGGCCATGGGACCGCGCTTTCCCGGAAGCAGCGTCGACCTGATCCGCGACGATCGCGACAGTGACGACGCCTACCGCTGACGGCACCGACCGTGGTCCTATCGGCCCGGCGCGATCATCGGGCCGGCGTCCCTCTCCATACCTGGCTAGCGTCGGCACACATCTCCGGGCGCCCCAGTCGATGCCGAGTTTGCGCCGAAGGTCGAGGCAGGCTTTCTCCTTCCCTGTAGGGGAAGGTGGCGCCGCGCCGAAGGCGCGGTGACGGATGGGGCGCGGCGCGCAGCGATGCGTTCCGCGAAGCGCAAGTTTTGGTCTCCGGGTTCGCGCCCCGTTCGTTTCGGCTTTGCCGAACGCGCGTGCCGCGCGCCCCATCCGTCTCGGCGCTGCGCGCCGATCCACCTTCCCCTACAGGGAAGGAGAAGCATCGGCGCTCTCGGCGCGCAGTCTCTGCGACGCTGCTCGTGCAGAACCCGAGTGATCCGGGACGATGCGTGAATCGACCAGCCACCCCTGGTGAGACGTCACTCCCAAGCCACCCAGCGCCCATGAAAGTCGGCGCGCGCGAGCGCCTGCGTCTCTCCGCCGGGCCAGAGCGTCAGCGTCAGCGCGGCCGAGCCGCGGGTCTCGTCCGCCTCCATCGCCACCCGGGCGAGCGGCGCGTCGGCGCTGGCGCGGGCGGCGGCTGCGGCGAGCGCCGCCTCGATCCGGGCCTTCGCGGGGGCGGGGAGGTATTGCCAGACGATGGTATGGAAGACGACGGTCACGACCCCCGGCCGCGGCGCCTGCGCGAGCCGCGCCTCGATCCAGTCGGC
Source organism: Salinarimonas rosea DSM 21201 (assembly GCF_000429045.1). Taxonomy (GTDB): domain Bacteria; phylum Pseudomonadota; class Alphaproteobacteria; order Rhizobiales; family Beijerinckiaceae; genus Salinarimonas; species Salinarimonas rosea. Next base: position 208,984 of record NZ_AUBC01000001.1, on the reverse strand, counting down.
GGCATCGGCGCGCTCGACCCGCCAGGGTGCGGCGGCGGCGACGTCGCAGGCGGCGGCCGTGGTCTCGAGCCGATCCGGCTGGTCCGGCCAGATGTAGGAAAGCAGCCGCTCGCGATCCGCCGGCGCGCCGGGATCGAGCGGATTGCGGTCGCAGCCGGCGCGATCGGCGACGACGAGCGGCGTCGCCGGGTCGGGATGCGCGCCGCGCCAGGCGCAGCGGATCACGACCGGGCTCGTGCCCTCCCGCGCCGCGACGGCGAGCGCATAGCCGTAGCGCTCGAGCCCGAGATTGAGCCCGGCGCTGGCGCCGATCTCCAGGAGCGACAGCGGCAGGCCGGTCTTCTGCGCCACGATCAGCAGGGCGCCAATGAGCGCGCCGGAGCGCTTGACCTCGTTCGTCTGCGGCGCGGAGTCGAGGTAGGCCGTGAGGAACGCGTCCTCCGCGGCGAGTGACGCCGCGAGCGCGTCTGCGATCCGTGGGGCGTCGAAGCCGGCGGGCGGGTAGGCCCGTGTCAGGGCGGGGACGCGGCCGGTGCGTGCCAGCGCGTTGAGCGCACCCGCGGCGCGCAGCGCCAGTGCGTCCGCGCCCGGGTCGCCCTCCCAGGACGCGATCCGGCGCCCGAAGGCGCTATCCGTGTCGAGCTGCTTCGCGAGGAGCCCGCACAGGTCGGCGGTGAAGGGCGAGCCCAGCGCACGGCAGGCCTCGGCCTGGCGCAGGAACGCGGCGCGGACGAGTTCGGGGAGCGGGGTCACGGCCGGGCGGTGAGCCGGATCAGGCACGCACGCGACCGGCGCCCTCGCGGGCGATGCTGTTCGACGCGTCGATGGACAGCGCACGGCGGTAGCTCTCGCGCGCCTCGTCCGCCTGACCCGAGCGCTCCAGCGCGACGCCGCGCCAGGCCCAGGCGTCGGCGTTCTGGGACTGCACGTTGAGCGAGGCGTTGAGGTCCTCGATCGCCTTGTCGTAGTCGCCGAGCGCGATCAGGCTCTGGCCGCGGCCCTGGTAGGGCGCGGCGACATAGGGATTGCGTTCGATCGCGGCGTCGAAGTCGAGCACCGCCTCGCGATGCTGGCCGAGGCGCTGGTAGACGAGCCCGCGGGCGTGGTGCGCCTCGGCCGACTCGGGGTTGACCCGCAGCGCCTCGTTCAGGTCTGTGAGCGCCGCGGCCGTGTCGCCGCGCGCGCGCAGCAGGTTGGCCCGGCCGATCCGCGCCGGCGCGTAGTTCGGGTTCGACGCGAGCGCGCGCGTGAAGTCGGCGAGCGCCTCGTCGTCGCGGCCGGTCTGGCGCAGCGCCAGCGCGCGGTTGGTGAAGGCGGCGGCGTTCGCCGGGTCGAGCTCGATCGCGCGTGTGAAGTCCGCGAGCGCCTCGCGGAACTCGCCGGTGCGCGCGTAGGCGGCGCCGCGGGTGTTGTAGGCGGTGGCGTCGTCCGGATTGTTGCGGATCACCTCGGTGAGCGAGGCGATGTTCGTGCCCGCCACCGCGCTGTCCTGACGCTCCAGCACGGCGACCTGCTGGGCGGGGCCGCGCGCCACGGTCTCGCAGCCCGCGAGCGCGATGCCGGCCAGGAGGAGCCCCGTCAGCCGCATGCCGCGGCGCGTCCCGTCGTTGGTCGTGATCATGCTCGCCTCTCCCCGGCGCGATGCGCGCCCGTCGTTCTGCGCCCGTGCCCCGTCGCTCGCGTGCATACTAGGGTGCGAGGCCGCCCGCCGAAAGCCGGCTTCCATGGCCACCTGAGACACGAATGGGGCGATTCCGGGCCCTTTCCGAGCCGCGGATCGCCACATCGGTCCCGCGTGCGCGCCTCAGCGGGCGGGCTTGGGCTTCGACGGCAGCAGGCCCTCGCGCTGCATCCGCTTGCGCACGAGCTTGCGGGCGCGGCGGACGGCCTCGGCCTTCTCGCGCGCCTTCTTCTCGGAGGGCTTCTCGTAATGGCCGCGCAGCTTCATCTCGCGAAAGATGCCCTCGCGCTGCATCTTCTTCTTGAGCGCGCGGAGCGCCTGATCGACGTTGTTTTCACGGACGAGAACCTGCACGCGTCGAGTTCCTTCGGTTGATGCGCCGGCGATGTCGGATGCGGGATGAGCTACGGGAACCTGGACGGCCGAGCGCAGGCTCGCGCCTCTCGCGCGCCTCGGCCGGTGGATGCTGCGCTTAGCAGAATCGCCGAGGGCTGTCGAGGCCCGAGATCGGTCCCGGAGACCGGCCCCGAACGCCTGCGTGCGCTGGCGTTCACCGCGCCTCCGAGAGCCGCGTGACGTGCCCCATCTTGCGCCCCGGCCGGGCCTCGCCCTTGCCGTAGAGGGTGAGCCGCGCCCCCTCGTCGGCGAGGAGGTCGCGCCAGGCGCCCGCGTCCCCGCCGATCAGGTTGTCCATCGTGACGATCGGGGCGCGCCGTGCGGTCGGGCCGAGCGGCCAGCCGCAGACGGCGCGCACGTGCTGCTCGAACTGCGAGGTCGCGGCACCGAAATCCGTCCAGTGGCCGGAATTGTGCACCCGCGGCGCCAGCTCGTTGACGACGAGGCGCTCGGTTGCGCCCTCGCGCACGAGGAACATCTCCACCGCGAGAACGCCCACATAGTCGAGCGCCGCGGCGATGCGCGCCGCGACGTCCCGGGCCGCCGCCTCCGTCGCGGGCGCGACCGCGGCGGGAACGCTGGTGCGGGCGAGGATGCCGTTCTCGTGGCGGTTCTCGCACAGGTCGTAGACCGCGAGGCTGCCGTCCGGCGCGCGGGCGGCCACGACGGAGACCTCCGCGGCGAAGGGCACGAAGCCCTCCAGGATCGCCGGCGCGGAGCCGATGGCGGCGAGCGCCGCGGCGGGATCGTCGCCCTCGCGGATCACGACCTGGCCCTTGCCGTCGTAGCCGAAGCGCCGCGTCTTGAGGATCGCGGGCCGCCCGAGCTCCGCCAGCGCGGCGGCGAGCGAGGCCGCGTCGTACACGGCGCGGAAGGGCGCGACGGGGATGCCGAGCCCCTCGACGAAGCGCTTTTCCGCGAGCCGGTCCTGCGCGGTGGCGAGCGCGGCGAGGCCCGGGCGCAGCCGCGCCCAGCGTGCGACCGTCTCGGCGGCGGAGACGGGCACGTTCTCGAACTCGTAGGTGACGACGGCGCAGTGGCGGGCGAATTCCGCGAGCGCCTCGCCGTCCGCGAAATCCGCCGTGGTGGCGCGGGCCGCGACATCGAAGGCGGGACTCGCGGGCGCGTCGTTGTAGACGTGCACCAGGAGGCCGAGCCGTGCGGCCTCGGCCGCGATCATCCGCCCGAGCTGGCCGCCGCCCAGGATGCCGAGGACGTCGCCGGGCGCGACCCCGCTCATCGCACGCCCTCCACGATCGGCGCGTCCGTCGGATGCTCGGCGACGCTCTGCGACTGGCGTGCCCGCCACGCCTCCAGCCGCTCCGCGAGCGCGGGGTCGCGGAGCGCCAGGACGGCGGCCGCCAGCAACGCCGCGTTGATCGCGCCGGCGCGTCCGATCGCCAGCGTCCCGACGGGGATGCCGGCGGGCATCTGCACGATGGAATAGAGGCTGTCGACGCCCGACAGCGCCTTCGATTCGACCGGAACGCCGAACACCGGCAGCGGGGTGAGCGCCGCGACCATGCCCGGCAGGTGCGCCGCCCCTCCGGCCCCGGCCACGATCACCTCGACGCCCTGCGCCTTCGCGCCCTTCGCGAAGGCGAAGAGCCGCTCGGGCGTGCGGTGCGCCGAGACGATTCGCGCCTCGTGGGCGACGCCGAGCGCGTCGAGCGTCTCGGCGGCATGGCGCATCGTCGCCCAGTCGGACTGGCTGCCCATGACAATGGCCACGGGGGGCCGCGCGGGCGGGGTGGTCTCGGTCATGCGGCTCCCTCGCGGGTGGGCGAGAACGCCCGTCAGGCGATGATGTCGGGGAGGATCTCGTCCTCGATTCGGTGGATGCGGTCGCGCAGCGTGAGCTTGCGCTTCTTCAGCCGCTGCAGCTGGAGGCGATCGTACACCGGCGCGGATTCGAGCGCCTCGATCGCCCGGTCGAGATCGCGGTGCTCCTCCTTCAGCCGCGCGAGCTCGGACTGCAGCTCGGCGGAATCAACCCCGTCGTCCACTCTCGCGCTCCACCGTGACCAAACGAGCCGGTGCGTCTTCACGCATTGCACACCAAGAGCGACAAAACCCCGCCGCCGTCAAGGTCCGAGCGTCGCCGTTCAACTCTTCAGGGTTGCGGCGCAGCACGAGAAAGCTTCGACAGGCGAATGATTCTGTGAGAGCATCGAGGCGTTCGAAGCGAACACTGGAAGGGAGACGACGCATGTCGCTGAATAGCCACTTGGCCGAGCTCGAGCGCAAGCACCAGGCACTCGAGCAGGAGATCCAGAAGGCGGTGACGAGCCCTTCGACGAGCGACGAGGAGATCGCCCGGCTCAAGCGCAGGAAGCTGGTTCTCAAGGACCAGATGACGCGCCTGCGCGACGGCGATCGCGTGGAGGAGACGCTCCACTGACGGAGCGGTCATCGCATTCCAGAGGCCGAGTAGACGGGGCGTCGTGAAGCCCCAGGCAGCGTCGCCGCCGTTCGGGAGACCGAGCGGCGGTTTTCGTTTTCGAGGGGGCGCCGGTCAGAGCAGCAGCCCGTACGTCCCCAGCACGGTGGTGACCAGGAAGAAGGCCCATTGCGGCATGCGCCACGGCCAATGCCCGCCGCGCACGCCCAGCACGACGTTCAGGATCGCCGCTGCGCCGCTGAACACGGTCGCCGCGACGGCGAGCTCGAGGCTCGCGCGCCCGCCGGCCGCCAGCGCGTAGGCGAGCGCCACACCGCCCAGCGCGATCGTGACGAGATGCCAGCAGAAGTAGTGCGTGTCGCGCACGGCCGGATGCAGCCCGTCGCCGCGCAGGAGCGGCCGCGCGATGTGCGCGCCGCCCGCCAGGAGGTGGACGAGCGCGGTGACGGCCGCCGACACGGCGGCGAGGGAGAGGAGGAGGGGCTGAGACACGGCGTCGGCGCTCCGATACGGCTTCGTGGTCCGTCGCGCCTCGCGGGCGGCGCTCAGGGAATCCGGTCGCGCCGCACGCTGTCGAGCAGCGGCGCGTATGCCCCCCGAACCTGCTCCACCTCGGCGATCTTTCCCGCGAACACCCCCCAGTCGTCCCCCTCCGCGATCGCCGCCCACACCGCCTCGACGTCCTCGATCAGCATCGTCACAGGCGCCTCGCGCGCGAAGTACGGGTGCGCCATTGCCTCGTCCCGGCGCGGGTGCGGGCGGGCGGCGCGCAGCGCGGCGAGGGCGTCGGACCATTCCGGGTCGTCGTAGATCGCGGCGTGCGGGCTCGCGGCGAGGCGGGCGGGGTCGGCGCCGCCGACGAGGTCGAACATCGCGCGCTCGAAGGGCACGTCCGTGCGGGCCATGGCGCGGTAGACGAGCGCCGGCGCATCCTCGCTTCCCGCGTCGTCGGGGTCGAGCGCGAGGCGGGCGCGGGCGAGGCGGGAGAGGTGGGCGTCGAAGATCTCGCCGAAAGGGGTCAGCGCGGAGACGAGCGCGTCGTCGGGGGCGAGGTGGCGCAGGCAATCGGCGAGCCGGCAGAGGTTCCAGTGCACCGAGGCCGGCTGGCGGCCGAAGGCGTAGAGGCCGGTCTGGTCGAAGTAGGCGGCGGTGAAGCCGGTATCGAGCGTGGGCAGGAACCGCCACGGCCCGTAGTCGAAGCTCTCCCCGGTGATCGTGGTGTTGTCGGTGTTGAGCACGCCGTGCACGAACCCCGCCTGGAACCACTCCGCCGCCATACGCGCCACCGAGTCGGTGACGAGCCCCAGGAAGCCGACGGCGCGGTTCTCGGCCTTCGCCGCCTGCGGCCAGTAGGTCTCGATGGAGTAGGCGAGCAGCCGCTCGATCTGCGCGCCCTCGTTCAGGTAGAGGAAGCGCTGGAACGAGCCGATGCGCACATGCGAGTGCGACAGCCGCACGAGGACGGCGGAGCGGGTGGGGGAGGGCTCGTCGTTGCGCACGAGCGCCTCGCCGGTCTCCACCAGGGAGAACGATTTCGAGGTGTAGACGCCGAGCGCCTCCAGCATCTCGGTCGCGAGCACCTCGCGCACGCCGCCCTTCAGGGTGAGCCGCCCGTCGCCGGTGCGCGACCACGGCGTCTGGCCGGAGCCCTTGGTGCCGAGGTCGAGGAGCCGCCCGTCCTGCGCATCGCGCATCTGCGCATAGAGAAAGCCGCGCCCGTCGCCGATCTCGGGGTTGTAGTTCTGGAACTGGTGGCCGTGGTAGCGCAGCGCCAGCGGCTCGGGGATGTTGCCCGGAAGCGGCGCGAAGCGGGCGAGATGGGCGATCCACTCCGCCTCGTCGAGCCCGTCGAGGCCCACCCGCGCGGCCCAGCGGTCGTTGCGCCAGCGCAGGACGGTCGCCGGGAAGGGCGCGGGGGAAACGCGGTCGTAGAACGCCTCGCCGAGGGCGAGGTGGCGCGGGTCGGGCTGGTAGCGTTCGGTCGGTGGCATCGCGCCATCGTGCCCGCCCGCGGCGCCCGGCGCAATGCGCGTCTCGCCGCCGGCGTCTTCAGGATGCGCCGGGAGGGACCCGCGCCTGCTTCATCCAGCCCTCGAGCGCGTCGGCGAGGATGGCGTCCTCGGGCGCGCGGCGCAGGTGATCGAGCACGTGCTGCGCGATCGCGACGTCCTCGATGGCCGGCGGGTCGGCGAGGACGATGTCGAGCGCCTCGTCGCGCTCGGCCTCGAGCCGCTCGAGGAAGGCGCGACGGCGATCGGGATCGATCCAGCTCAGGTCGGAGTCGATCGTCTGCGCGACATCGCGCAGCCGGAGCAGCATCTTCTGCTTCTGGGACAAGGAGCTCGACACGTCATCCTCGGCTCGATCCGGATGGTGGCAAGATGCCACGGAACGAAACGCCGTCGTCTTCCCGAGATTTCAGGCACAGCCATCGTCCCGGTCGAATCGGCGCCCGGGAACATCGTGGCTGCGCAAGTTGGCGGATGTAAGAAGCCGGCCGTAACAGGAGTTGTACTGTTTCTCTCTGCTCCAGGCATCCTCGGTTGCTCGGGTCGCCGGATGGCGGTAGGATCGCCGGCATGATCGACGAGGCGACCCATCCGAACGCCGGGAGCGAGGCGCGAGAGGCCCGCATGCGGGAGGCCGCGGGGCCCGGCCGCGCGCCGGCGATCCTCGTCTCGCTCGGCGTCGCGGCGCTCGCGGGCGCGGGGCTCCTGATGTGGGCGGCACAGGGGCCGGCGGTGTTCAACGAGGTCGTTCTCGCCGCATTGGCATGGTGCTTCTGAGGGCGTATCTCGGGCGCACCGCACGCGCACGCCCGAGAGACACCAGATGACCGACCGCACCCGCCGCCTCGTCCTGCCGCTCGCCGCCTTCCTGTTCGGCGTCGTCGCGCTCGGCATCGCCGCGGTGCTGACGCTCACCCCGCAGGGCCGCGAGGTCGCGGCCTCGGACGTCGGCGGGCCGTTCACGCTCGTCGACCATTTCGGCACGCCGGTGACGCAGGCGGACTTCCTGGGCGAGCCGCACCTCGTCTTCTTCGGCTTCACCCATTGCCCGGACGTGTGCCCGACGAAGCTGTTCGAGATCGCCGAGACGCTCGACGCGGTCGAGGCGCGCTCCGGCCGCAACCTGCGCGCGCTGTTCGTCACCGTCGATCCCGAGCGCGACACGCCCGACATCATGCAAGCCTACGTCTCGAGCTTCGACGACCGCATCCTCGGCCTCACCGGCACGCCCGAGCAGGTGGACGCGGTGGTCTCCGCCTACCGCGCCTTCGCCCGCAAGGTCCCGCTCGACGACGGCGACTATACGATGGAGCACACGGCGATCGTCTACATCATGGACGAGGAGGGCCGCTTCGTCGCGGGGCTGAACACGGCCAAGGCGCCGGCCGACGCGGCGGAGGAGCTGCTGGGGCGGATTTGAGCGGCCCGCCCGGAGAGCAACGCATCCTTCGTCATTCCGCGGGCGCCTCCTCCCGCCGCCCGCTCCCCCGCCGGTGCACGATCCGAGACCACCGCGCGGCAAGGCGTGCGCCGGGCGTCGGGGGCGGGGGGAGGCCGTGGGAGGTCTTGTGCCAGTGGTAGGGGCGGCGCACGAGATCGTGGAGGCCGCGCCACGCGCCGACGCTGACGAGGAAGAGATAGAGCGGGATCGTCGGCACGAGCCGCACGAGGTCGCGTCGCCCCCGTCGGCGCAGCGCGAGGCCAGCGACGGCGCAGGTCGTGGCGAGGCCCCAGGCGCAGGTCGTCGTCGCGAGGATCGCGATCGGGAGCGGCAGCGGGGCGAGCGCCGCCGCGACCCAGGCCGGGTCCGGCCCCGGCACGAGCGCCGCGCCGATCCCGCCCGCCACGAGCGAGGCGACGACGACCAGCGTCAGCGGATAGAGCAGCGCGGAGAGCACCGTGCCGCCGACGAGGAGCCAGACGATCGCCACCCGTCGTGCGCCCAGCACCGCGATCGACCGGCGCGGGTCGCGCGTGTGGGTGAGCAGCGTCTGGACGAAGCCCTTCATCCAGCGCGAGCGCTGGTTCAGCCATTGGCCGAGGCGGGTCGGCGCCTCCTCCCAGGTGGCGGACGGCAGGTCTCCCGTGCGCAGGCCGAGCGCCGCGAGGCGTAGGCCGATGTCGGCGTCCTCGGTGACGTTCCATGCGTCCCAGCCGCCGATGGCCCGCAAGGGGGCGGTGCGGAAATGGTTCGACGTGCCCCCGAGCGGGATCGGCAGGCCGAGCCGGATCAGGCCGGGGTTGATCACGTCGAACAGGGCCGCGTACTCGATGGCGAACAGGGCGGGGAGCCAGCCGTCCCGCGCGTTGTGGATGGCGAGCCGCGCCTGGAGGCAGGCGAGGTCCGGCCGCTCCCGGTCGAAGGCGGCGACGGCGAGGCGCAGCTGGTCGCGCTCGGGCCGGTCCTCCGCGTCGAAGACCACCGTGAACGTGCCGCGCGCCAGCGGCAGGGCGGCGTTGAGCGCACGCGGCTTGGTGCGCGGCTCGCCCGGCGGCACCACGATCGTCTCGAAGGCCCCCGGCAGCGAGAGCGCGTCGATCGCCGCCGCGGTCGCGCCGTCGTCGGCCTCGACGAGGAGCTTGATGTCGAGCTTCTCCGGCGGGTAGTCGAGCGCGAGGAGGTCCTCGGCCAGCCGGCGCACGACCCGCGCCTCGTCGGCGAGCGGCACGAGGATGGTGTAGACCGGCAGGTCCGCGTCGGGGATGCGTGCCACGGCCCGCAGCGGCGCCGTCGCGACGCTCTCGAGGCAGGTGGCGAAGCGGATCGTGGCGAGCACCACGAACAGCACGCAGGCGAGGGCGCCGAGGGCGACGAGGACGCCGTCCAGCACCGCGGCGCCCGCCAGGATCGCCAGCGCGACGAGGGCGATGGTGCGGCGCTGACCGATGCTCGGCCCGCCGCGGTAGGAGAAATGCGGCGTGCGATCCGCGAGCCCGTGCGCCGCGCGCCGTGCGACCGCCGCGCCATGGAGCGCGAGCATCGCCTCGCGCAGCGCCCGCGGGGTGGCGAGGGCCAGGCCGTTCGGGGCACGCCCCCGGGCGACCAGCGCGCCGACCGCCGCACCCCGGGGCGCCGCAACGGTCGCCGGCGCGCCGGGCGGTCCGGGAGCGAGCGGCGCCCGTCCGGCGAGGAGGCTCTCCGGCATGCGCGCATGCGGGCCGAGACGCGGGGTCGCCAGGAACGGCGCCCCGATCTCCGCGGCGAGCGCGCGGTAGAAGCGCTCCTCGCCGAGGAGGCCGCGGGCGAGGAGGGCATCGCAGGCGGGCACCGCGCTCGTCCGCGCCGCGCGAGCGGCCGCGACGAGCGTCGCGTGCGGCACGTCGTGCCGCAGGAGAAAGGCGATGTCGCCGGGCAAGCCCTCCCCGTCCGCTGCGCCGCCGGGCGCGCGGTTCTCGGCATCGGACATGTCAGCACCCCCTTCTCGTCCGTTCCGATTGCAATTGAGCGGACCAGATTACGGAAAGCTACGGTTTCACGCGTGTGCTCTCGGGGTGATTCGCGCGGGTGTATAGGAGGCCGGAAAGCAATCGAGGGCCCGGCCGCCGACGAGCCCGCGCGGCAGGAGCGCGCGCGGCGATCGGCGGATCGACCTGGTCGAGCGGCGCATGTCCTCCAGGCGAACGGGGGCGCCCCGCCGCGGCCCGAGGCGAAGGACCGTTGACGCCGCGGGCACCACCGCATTAGCTCCTGCACACTCAACCGGAGGACCGCCAGCCTTGTCCTGTCCCGTCGGCCGCATCCTCGCGCCGCTCCTCCTCGCCCTCCTCCTCGCGACCCCCGTGCAGGCGCAATCCCCCGCGGTCGTCCTCCCGGAGCCGGCGATCCCGAACTTCTGGGACCCGCGCGCCCCGCGCGAGCCGGTGGAGCTGCCGTCCGGGCGCACGATCCGGTTCCTCACCAGCCCGGATTTCCCGCCGCTGCACTTCCTCGGCGCGGACGGGGTGCCCACGGGGTTCGTGGTGGAGGTCGCCCGGGCCGCCTGCGTCGAGGCGGGAGTGGCCTGCACGATCCAGGCGCGGCCGTTCGAAACGCTGCTTCCGGCGCTCGCGGCGGGGGAGGGGGATGCGGTCGCCGCCGCCTTGCGGATCACCGCGGAGCTGCGGGAGGACCATGCGGTCACGGCTCCCTTCTTCCGCTTCCCGGCCCGGCTCGCCGCGCCGGCGGCGGCAGCCGCCGGTTTCGACGTCGAAGCGGTGGAGGCGGCGCGGGTCGGCGTCGTCGCCGGCACCGCGCACGAGGCCTATGTCGAGACCTTCTGGCCCGGCGCCACGCGGGTGCCCGCGCAGACGCTGGCGGAGGCGCAGGAGGGGCTGCGCGCCGGCGAGACCGATCTCCTCTTCGCCGACGGGCTCGCGCTGGCGCTCTGGGTCGGCGGGCGGGCGTCGGAGGGATGCTGCACGCTGGTCTCGGGCCCCTTCCTCGACAGCCGCTTCTTCGGAGAGGGGATCGGCTTCATCTTCCGCCCGGGGGACGCGCGGCTCGCGGAGGCCTTCGACGCGGCGCTGGCGCGGTTGTGGGCGCAGGGGACCTACGCCGAGATCTACCTGCGCTTCTTCCCGGTGGGGCCGTTCTGAGGAGACGGCGCGAATCCGAGGCGCGCTGGAGGTTCCCGCGGCGTTTAGGCTGCCCATCTACGCGCCGCCGCACCGCCGTCGCCGAAACCGGGGCGGTTCGTGGATGTTGCCTGCCCGAGCTTCCACACCGTGGAGCACCCGACAGGAGAGACATCATGTTCTCTAAGCATCTGGCTACCGCCTGCGCCCTCGGCGCACTCCTCGCGGCGGCGCCGCTCGCCGCCCAGACGACCAACGGCCAGGCCACCAGCGCGCCGGCCACCGGCCAGGCCGCCCCGGCCACCGCGCAGACCCTCGACAGCCTGCCGCCCGCCCCGGCGGGCACCGACGGCGCCACGATGCAGACGGCGGGCGCCTCCGAGCTGGAGCTCGAGGGCGGCTTCATCGCCCGCCAGGGCGAGAACCAGCTCCTCGGCTCCGACCTCATGGACGCGAGCGTCGTCACAATGGCGGACGAGTCGCTCGGCAGCGTCGAGGACGTCGTGATCGACTCCGACGGCCGCATCCGCGGCATCGTCGTGGGCGTCGGCGGCTTCCTCGGCATCGGCGAGAAGCAGGTCGCGATCCCGCTCGACGCGGTCGACGTCCGCTTCGAGGCGGACATGCAGGCGGACGCCGCGGCCGGCCTGGATGCCGACACGGCGGTCGTGCCGCAGGGCGGCATGGCCGCGACGCAGCCGGCGCCGGGGACGGCGACTCAGGCCGAGCGCACCGACATGGCGGCCGCCGAGGTCGAGATGGACGAGACCCGGCGCATGACCGGCGAGAGCGGCTCGGGCCTGGCGGTGAGCGGCGGCGGCGAGATCGAGCACATCGTGGTCGACTTCACCCGCGAGCAGCTCGAGGCCGCCCCGGAGTTCGCCACGCTCGACGAGTGGCGCACGCAGAGCGAGGCGACCGGCTCGATGCCCGCCACGACCGGCGAGCCGGCGCTCGGCACCCCCGGCGCGACGCCGGTCCCCGCGCCCGGCGCGACGGACGCTCCCGCCGACCCGGCCGCCCAGCCGCGTCAGTGACGATCGCAGGCACGCGCCCGGTCGATGGGCGCGTGCCATGCCATCGCACCTCCAGGGAGCCGGGCGGCCCTGCCGCTCGGCTCTCGCACGTGTGTCACCATCCGCCGGCACGCGCGCCGGTGGCAGCCGAGATCACCGCCGACGTCGAGCCGGGGGACCCCGCCCCTGATCCGCTCCCGCGGATCGTCCCCGCCCCAACGGGGCGGGAGCGCGGGCGTGGCCGAGGTCCGTCTCAGCTCGGGCGGGTCTTCTCGAAGGCCGGGACGCGGGCGGCGAAGCCGTCGAGCCAGGCGACGAGGGCGGGATAGCTCGCCCGCCAGCGACCCTCGAAGCGGAAGTCGAGATAGCCGAGCGCGCAGGCGAGCGCGATCGTGCCGGCGTCGAGGGCGTCGCCGATGGCGCCGGCGCGGCTCTCGAGCCGGTCGAGCGCGCGGGTCACCTTCTGCGCCTGATAGTCGACCCAGGTCGGCTCGCGCCGCTCCTCCGGCCGAAAGCGCACCTCGTAGACCTGCATGATCGCCGCGTCGATGAGCCCGTCCGCCAGCGCCTGCAGGGTCAGCACGTCGAAGCGGCCCGCGCCCGCGGGGATGAGCCGCCCGCCGCCGGCGAGATGGTCGAGATACTCGACGATCACGGGGGAATCGTAGAGCGCGGTTCCGTCGTCGGTCACGAGCACGGGTAGCTTGCCGAGCGGGTTCTGCACGCGCAGGTCGTCGGACGGATCGCTCGTGTCGGCGGGCACGATCTCGATGCGCTCGGACAGGCCGAGAACCGCGGCAGCGATCTTCACCTTGCGGCCGAACGGGGAGGCCGGCGACGTACGCAGGATCATGGGTCTCGTCCTTCGATGTGGTGCCTGTGGTCCCCTGTCTCCCACGCGGCGGCACCCCCGGGCAAGCCGGGGGACGCGGCTACGGCGCTGCGCCGATGCGCACGACCCGCGCCGAGCCCTTCCCGGCGCGTCCCAGCCGCTCCGCCAGGGCGGGGAGGAGCACGCCCGCCTCGGCCTCCAGCGTGAAGGGCGGGTTGATCACGAACAGGCCGCATCCGTTCAGCCGTTCGACCCGGCTCGCGTCGTCGACGTGGAGCTCGAGCCGCAGCGCCGGGCGCGGGAGCGCGTCGAGCCGCGCTGCGGCGCGATCGACCTCGCGCGGGTCCTTGATCGGGTACCAGCCGGCGTAGACGCCGGTCGGCCACTTGCTCTGCGCGGCGACGAGCGTGCGGGCGAGGCGATCGAGCTCACCCGGCGCCTCGAAGGCCGGGTCGACGAGGACGAGGCCGCGCTTCTCCTTCGGCGGGATCAGGCCGCCGAGCGCCGTCCAGCCGTCGAGCGCGAGGGTCTTGAGGTTCGCGACCGTGTTGTAGCGCGCCGACAGCGTGGCGTGGTCCGTCGGATGAAGCTCGACGAGGACGCCGCGGTCCTGGCGGCGCAGCATCTCGCGCGCCAGCGCCGGCGAGCCGGGATAGGCGCTCTCCCCGTGGCGGGCGCGCACGGCGGCGAGCGCCGCGCGGTAGGGTGCGAGCACCTCCTCCACCTCGGGCGCGAAGGGCGCGCCCATCAGCCCGATGCCGGCATCCGCCTCCCCCGTCCGGCGCGCCGCCTCGGCGGCGAGATCGTAGAGGCCGATGCCGGCATGCGTGTCGATGTAGCGGTAGGGCGTCTCCTTGCGCCCGAGATAGGCGAGGAGGCGGGCGAGGACGGCGTGCTTCATCACGTCGGAGAAGCCGCCGGCGTGGAACGCGTGGCGATAGTTCATGGGGCCGAGATGGCACCGGACCCCGGCGCGCCGCAAGCGCCTTCGCGCGGCCGAGGGCGCCGGAGCGCGATCAGGGCAGCATCATCTCGCAGTTGGGCGCGGCGTGCAGGTGCCGCTCGATGCCGACGACGCACCATTCGACGTCGTGCGACGACTGGGCGAGGATGCCGAGCTCCTCGCGGACGAGGTAGTTCACCCGGTGATGCCGCACGACCGGCCCGTGCGCGACGGCGGCGGTGGCCGTGCAGAAGCGGCGCGGGAAGAAGCTGTCCGACCAGGGCCGGAAGGCCACGGGGCGCACCTCCTCGATGCCGACGACCCGCAGCTCCGAGTCCCAGAACCGCGCCTCGCGGCGGTTGAACTCGGCCGAGATCGTCGCGAGCACCGTCGGCGCATCGCAGGCGGGGACCTCGCCCGAGAACGGGATCACCCGCTCCTCCGCCGGCGGCGCGCCGTAGAACCAGCCGCCGAGGCGATCATCGGGGCCGCCGCGCGCGGTCACGTCCGCCGCGAGTGCCGCTCCGGCGACCGCCATCCCGATCGTCGCGACGAGCGCCGCCGTCACTGCCGTCATCGTCCTGCGCATTGCCGCGATCCTCCGCCGTCTGCCCGAGCGTGCGCGACGATGCGCAAGGCGCGCCCCGAAATCAAGCGAGCCGGCCCGCCTCGGCGTCACCTGCGCGCCCGAGCGTGTCCTGCGTGCGACAGGGTGAAGGATCGGTTAACCAGGACGCTCTATCCTCACGCGACGGAGGGGCGATGCGCGTCGATCGGCAAGGGCTCAGCGAGGGCGATCCGACGCTCGACGCGGAGGCGGTGGAGACGGCCGCCTTCGTGCTGGCGCTGCGCGCCAAGGGCTTCCGGGACAAGGCGGTGCTCGGCGCCATGGAGCGCGTGCCCCGCACGCTGTTCGCGCCGCCCCGCTTCGCCGATCTCTCCCGCTCCGACGTCGCGCTGCCGCTGCCCTTCGGCCAGACCATGTCCTCGCCCACGACCGTCGCGGCGATGCTCGTCGCGCTCGGGCTCGAGGAGGGCCAGGCCGTCTACGAGGTCGGCACCGGGTCCGGCTACGTCGCCGCGCTGATGGCGCGGCTCGGCGGCGCGGTCGAGAGCGTCGAGCGGATCGGCGCGCTCGCGGACGCCGCCGCGCTGCGGCTCGGCCAGCTCGACGTGGCGGACCGGATCGCGCTCGGCGTCGGCGACGGGCTCACCCCGCGGCGAAACCGCGAGCGCTTCCCGCGCATCCTCGTCAACGGCGCGCTCGCCGCCTTCCCCGACACGCTGCTCGAGCGCCTCGCGCCCGGCGGGCGCCTCGTCGGCGCGCTGAGCGTCGAGGGCTTCCCGCGCCTCGTCGTCGTCGAGAAGGACGCGGAAGGCGTGCTGCACCGCCGGCTCGGCGCCAGCGTGCGCATCGCGCCGCTGGTGGCGGGCGGGTCGTCCGCGGCGGGAGCGACGAGGGCGTGACGTGCGCAACGCTTGCTTAACCTGAATGCCCTTTTAATCGGTGCATCAGGTCGTTTCGAGTATCAGGTGCGTCGATGCGCTACCCCCAGGCTCTCCAGGGTCACCGTCGTTCCTCCATCGCAGCGAGGGTGGCTCTCGTCGCGCTGGCGGCGGGCGCGCTCGGCGCGTGCAGCGCCGACACGATGCGCTTCGCCGATCCCTTCGGCAATCCGTTCGCCGCGCCGGGGCAGGACCCGGTGATGACGGGCAGCGTCGATCCCGCCGCCGCCGCACCGACGGTCGCCGTCGCGAGCGCCCCGCTCTCCGCGCCGGGCGCCGTCGCCGGCGCCCCGCTGCCGACGGGACCGGCCGCCGTGGCGGCGCGGGCCCCGGCGCCGAGCGGCCCCCCCGGCTGGAGCGCTCTCGGCGGCACGCCGATCATCGTGCGCCAGGGCGAGACCGCCGCCTCGCTCGGGGGACGCTACAACGTTCCCGTCGATGCGCTGCTGCGGGTGAACGGCCTCGCATCCGCCGCCGAGGTCCAGCCCGGCCGCGCCGTCGTCATCCCGGTCTTCAATGCCGCCGGCGGCACGCGCGTCGCCTCCGCCGCGCCGACCGTGCTGCCCGCGGCGTCCGCACCGCCGCAGACGGCCGCCTCTCCCGCCCCGACGCAGACGGGCACCGTCGTCGCGAGCGCGCCGCTGCCGCCGCGCGCACCGGCGCGCAGCCCCGGCCCGGCGGCGTCCACTGTGCCGCCGGTCGCCCAGTCTCCGGCCCGGCCGCCCGCCCAGCCGGTCGCACAGGCCCCCGCTCAGGCACCCGTGCAACAGCCCTCCGCTCCCGCGGCGGCGCCCACGCAGGTGGCGAGCCTGCCCTCCGCCGCGACGGGTCTCGACTTCCGCTGGCCGGCGCGCGGGCGCGTGATCTCCGGCTTCGGCACCGCCGGGAACGAGGGCATCAACATCGCGGTGCCGGAAGGCACGCCGGTGCGCGCCGCCGAGAGCGGCACCGTCGCCTATGCCGGCGAGGAGCTGCGCGGCTACGGCAAGCTCGTCCTCGTGCGGCACGACGACGGCTACGTCTCCGCCTACGCCCACAATTCCGAGCTCCTGGTCGCCCGCGGCGACGCCGTGCGGCGCGGCCAGGTGATCGCCAATTCCGGCCGCACCGGCAACGTCACCTCGCCCCAGCTCCACTTCGAGATCCGCCAGGGGGCCGACCCGGTCGACCCGATGCCCTACCTGACGAACTGAAGCCTTTCCGGAACCGACCGGCGACGTCGCCTCGAGACCCGTCGTACGGCTCGGGCGGGCGGAGGGGGCACCCCTCCGCCCGTTCTGCGTTCGGGCCCCGGCGATCCGGACTCACGCCCGCGCCCCGGCCACCTCCGCCAGCCGGAACGGCCGCGCGGCGCCGGCGCTCTCGACGAAGGCGAGGTGCGAGACGAGCCTGCGGCCGTCGTAGTGCAGGAGCCGGTAGGCGGCGGGCTCCGGGGCGAGGCCGCCGTCGCCGCCGGGGCGCATGTCGAGGCTCACCCCGTAGGCGAGGGAGGGCGCGACATAGCAGGGCCGCCCGCCGAACAACGTCTCCATCGCCCGGTGATGATGCCCGCACAGGACGGCGAGCACCTGCGGGTGGGCGGCCACGATGCACTCGAGCCGCGCCGCGCCCTCCACGAGACGGATCCGGTCCATGAACCCGATGCCGCAGCGGAAGGGCGGATGGTGGACGGCGATCAGCGTCGGGCGCGCGGGCGCGTCCGTGAGCGTCGCGTCGAGCCAGTCGAGCTGCGCGTCGTCGAGCCCGCCGGCGCTGGTGTAGGGCAGGTTCGAGGCGAGGCCGACGACCCTGAGCGCGGTGAAGTCGCGCACGCTGCACAGGTCGGGGGCGGGCAGGCGGCTTTCCCCGCCGATCAGGCGCAGGAAGGCGGCGAATGCCGTCGGATCGTCGTGGTTTCCGGGTACCGCAACCACGGATCGCCGCATGCTCTTCAGCATCTCGGCCGCTCGGCGATAGGCCCGCGCGCGGCCCGCGTCCGCGACGTCGCCGGAGACGATCACGAGATCGGGGCGCGGCGAGAGCGCCTGCAGGGCCGTGAAAGCCTTGTGCAGTGCAGCATTGACGTCCACCGCCCCGGGGACGGGCTCGCCCGACGCGGGTACGTGGAGGTCGCTGATATGGGCTACGAGCATCGTGTCAAGGGCCGCCGCATCGGTCGTCAAGCGGCAGCAAGAAGTGCGCCAAGGGTCGGCGTCGCGTCAGCCGTCGCGCCAGCTGTACAGCCATGAGTAGCGTTCGGCCATCCCCGATGCGCCCATCCGGCGCAGCACGAAATCGCGACCGAGGGCGATCGGGCCGCCCGCGTGATAGACGCGCCCGTTCGCCCGTGCCGCGTTCTGGACCTTCAGCGCCCGCGGCGTACGCCGCGCGGCGTAGGCGGCGAGGGCGGCGGCGACCGGGTCCGCGGCCGGCTCGTGGGCGTCGCCGCCCGTCCTTTCGGCAGGAGCGAGCCCACGCGCGAGGCAGGCGGCGTCCTCGATGGCGAGGGCCGCACCCTGAGCGAGGAAGGGCAGCACCGGGTGCGCGGCGTCTCCCACGAGCGCGATGCGCCCGCGCGCCATGCGCGCGGCCGGGCGGTCGTGCAGGGACCAGAGCAGCCAGCCGCGCGCGGCGTCGATCAGCGCGCGCAGCGGCGCCGCGAGCGCCGGCAGCGCCTCGCGCAGCGCCGACGCCTCTCCCGGTGTCGCCCAGCCGTCGACGGGCGAGGCCCTCTGCACCACGCAGACGATGTTGACGAGCGCGCCTGCGGCGATCGGGTAGTGCACGACGTGCGCGCGGCGCCCGAGCCACAGCCCGGTCTCGTCGCCCGCGAGCGCCGCGGGCGCCGCCTCGCGCGGCACGCTCGCGCGCCAGGCGACATACCCCCGATACTGCGCGGGAACGGCCCCGGTCGGCCCTTCCACGAGGCGCCGGAGCTTCGACCAGACGCCGTCGGCCCCGAGCGCGAGATCCGCCCGCAGCGTCTCGCGCGCCCCGTTCTCGCGGGCGAGCGCGAACGCGACGCCGCCTCGCGTCTCCTCGACGTCCTCGACGGCGCGCCCCATGACGAGGCGGACGTCCGGGCGCGCGCGCACGGCGTCGAGAAGGATCGTCTGCAGGTCGGCGCGGTGGACCACCCAGTACGGCGCGCCGAAGCGCCCGCGCATGGCCTCGCCGAGCGGCATCTCGGCGAGCGTGCGGCCCCGCGCGATGTCGCGAATCACCACACGGCGCGGCTCCCCGACGTGCCGCGCGAGCGCGGGGCCGAGCCCGAGATCGAGGAGGATGCGGCTCGCGTTCGGCGACAGCTGCAGGCCGGCGCCGACCTCCGAGAAGCCGGTGCGCCGCTCCACCAGCGTCACCGGGTGGCCGGCGCGCGAGAGCGCGAGCGCGGCGGCGAGGCCCGCGATGCCGGCCCCGGCGATCGCGACCGACGGGCGGGTCATCTCAGCGCGAGGGGCCGGTGTGGGCCGCGGCGATGTCGAGCGCGCCGCCGGTCCAGAGGCATTCCGGCGGGTCGGATTGCTGCGTCGTCAGGTCCGGCCGGTAGCGGAAGAGCGTCGAGCAATAGGGGCAGATGATCTCGTCCTCGGCGCCCATGTCGAGGAATTCGTGGGGGTGATCGAAGGGCGGCTTCGCCCCGATGCACATGAACTCCTTCGCCCCGATGTGGATGATCGGCACGCCCGCGTCGTTGGCGAAGTGGGGAGTCGTCTTCTCGGCCATCTCGTGTCCGTGGTCCGGGTCTCTCGGCGCGGCGGACCATAGTGCGCCGCGGCGCGCAGGGCCAGCGCCGAATGCGCGCTCCCGCCGCGCACGGGAGGCTTGCGAGCGCCGCCGAAGCCCTCTATGACGGCCCAGCCGCGACGGGCCCGACGCCCCGCGGCCGGAGCGCCCTTCGTCTATCGGTTAGGACATCAGCCTTTCACGCTGAAGAGGCGGGTTCGATTCCCGCAGGGCGCGCCAGCAGGTCTGCCGTTCGCGAGAAAGCCGCGAACGTGACCTGGACCGTTCGGAACCGCCGCACCACCGCCGCGAGACTGGGAAGACCTCGACGCTTGCGAGAGCGACACGTCGCCCATGCGCGAGGCGACGTCTCCGTCCGGCGTGACGAGTCGGTCAGCGCCGCAGCCTCGGATCAGCCTCCTCACGGGCGTGCTCGCCCGCGACGGCTCCATCGGTCGGTCGCGGCTTCGGGGCGATGAAGATCCGCCGGACCCGTGCCCATCGGCTGGCCCTCGATCCCGCTCCCGCAGTCACACCCCAGCGGTCGGGCGGCCGACCTCTCCTCGGCCAGCGCGGATGGTGGTCGTCGATGACGAATGCGTGGGCGTGGCGCGTCGGCCGATGCCGGTGGCGCGGGCCGGTCGCACCCGCCTCGAGGGCGCCCGGCGCATGGTGATCGTCGTCGACCCGGTCGTGGACGTGCTCGATCGCCTCGTGCTCGTGCTCGACCTCGGCCGGATCGTGCCGCGGCCAGACCCGCGCGGCGACGGCCACCCCACCGGCCGAGCCGAGCGCCAGGAGCGCGAAGGCGGCGTCGAGGCCCATAGCGGGTAGGTCACGAGCCAGCAGGCGTGCGACAGCGCGAACTGCGCCGCGAACAGCGCCGGACGGTCCTCTGGCCGACGAAGAGCCAGTGGAACGAGACGAGGGTCAGCGCGAGCGCGGCGAGCAGGGGGCTCGCGAGCGCCTCGAGATCGTAGGCGAGGCGCGAGAGGGCGAGCGCGGCGGTGTAGTCCTTCTCGTCGGCCAGCAAGTCCGGGATCGTCGCCTGGAAGGTCGGCGTGAACGCGGCCGACGAGGCCTGGAACAGGAAAACGAGAGCGTAGATCTGCCAGACCTGCGTGACGAAGGGCAGGAGCAGCACCATCGCCGCCCGGAACAGGTCGAGACCGACCAGGAACTCGCGGCGCGGGAAGCGCCCGGCGAGCGCACCGGCAATCGGCGCGATGCCGACATAGGCGACCATCTTGATCGCGAGCGCGGTCCCGAGCACGAGCCCGGCATCGGTGCCGGCGAGCTCCCAGGCGAGGAGCCCGAGCGCCACGGTCGTCAGGCCCGTCCCCAGCAGCGAGAGCACCTGGGCGGCGAAGAGGCGTCGGTAGGTGGTGTTCGCCAGGACGGAGAGCATAGGGGGCATATTCCACGAGTTCGTGGCGGGATATCATGTGGAGCGCGCCTCGGCCTCGAATGCCCTCACGCCGGACGCCGCATCCGCGAGAGCACGCCGCTCTTGAGCACGACCTGATGGAAGATCACCGCCGCGACGTGCAGGCCGGTCAGAGCGAGGAGCGCGATCTTCATCACGTTGTGCGCCTCCGCCGCCTCTTGCGCACCAGCGAACCAGGCCACAGCGCCGGAAAGCGGCATCAGAAGCATGAACGCGTAGAAGCTCCAATGGGCTGCGTGCGACGCCGCTCGCAGCGCGGCGTGCTCCGCTTCGGGAGGCGGTGGTGCGCCGTGCCGGAAGCGCAGAACGAGGCGCCATGCCGCGAGCGCAGCGACGAGCAGGCCTCCGACAACGTGCTGGGCCACGAGAGGATCGAAGGCGATCTCGGCTCCGCCGCGCCACGCGTCCCAAGCCTCCGCAATGGGCTCATGGAGGAGGTATTGCAGGGCGATGAGGCCGACGACGGCCCAATGCAGGACGATTTGCGTGCGCGTGTACCCGGTCGGTCTCGCCATCTCGGCTCCTCCGCGACAACGGGGCGGCGCCCCGGCTGAGCCTTAGAATATGCGATATTACTAATGCTTCTTTGCGCTGGATCAACTGTGACGCTCGGTTCCCCCTCGTCGCCGCCTTCGACGGGAACCACGGCTGGTTCTGGCGCAACAGGACCGACACGCCGGTGACCTTCACGCTACGCACGCGGGGCGACTACGTGGAGGTGCCTGTGCCTCGATTGCCGCGGCGCGGCCGGCGCGCCGCGCCGCCCGCTCGCTGCGCCGCAGGCGGCGCAGCAGGGCCGCGCGTCGGGTGTGGCGGGGCGGCGCCGCGCCTCAACGCTCCGGCGGGCAGAAGGCGCGCTGGAGGGAGCCGATCACCTCGATCACCTCGGGGCGGGCGAGGGAGTAGTAGATGTTCTTGCCGTCGCGGCGGCTCGCCACGAGATCGTCCGCGCGCAGGCGGGCGAGCTGCTGCGACACCGCCGGCTGGCGCATGTTCAGCATCTCCTCGAGCTCGGTCACCGACTTCTCGCCCTCGATGAGCACGCACAGGATGATGAGCCGCGTCTCGTGGGAGAGCGCCTTCAGGAATTCGCTGGCCTGGCGGGCGTTGGCGAGGAGCTGATCCACGTCGATCGGCGCCGGTGCGGCGTGATCCAGCATCTGAGGGACGGCGGTCATCGAGGCGCCTTTCGGCTCTGGCGAACGATCTGACGGGGGACTGTCGTATATACGCGCGTTTCGCGCCGTGGGAAGGGCACGCGTGCCCGGATTCCTATTCGGGCCCCGGCGAACTCGCCCTGCGGGCTTGCCCGCCGAACTCACGGCGGCGCGCGGCGTTCTCGAAGCCCGCCGCGATCTTGCACGAAGCATGCCGAAACCGTCCCACGCCGTTCCCCCTCTGCCCGCATCCGACCCGATCGGGCGGCTCGCCCTCGCGCTCGCACGGCTCGCGTCCGAGCGAGGCGCCACCGAGCCGATCGTCCACGTCGCCGACGGCGGCCGGCGCGCCCGCGCGCTCGTCGCGGCGGCGCGGGGGCTCGCGCCGGAGGTCGAGACCGTGCATCTGCCGGCCTGGGACTGCTTTCCCTACGACAGGATGCCGCCGTCGCGGGCATGCATGGGCGCGCGGATGAGCATCCTGCGCCGCCTCTCCGGCGGTGCGCAAGAGCCGGGCGGGGCGGGCGGGGCGCCTGTCCTCGTCGTCGCGACGCCCGCCGCCCTGCTGCGCCGCGTGCCGCCCCGCGCCATCTGGACGCATGCGCCGCTGTCAATCGCGGCGGGAGACCGGCTCGACCCGGACGCGTTCGAGGCCGCGATCGCGCGGCTCGGCTACCGGGCGGGCGAGCGGGTGGAGGAGCCCGGCGAGGCCGCGGTGCGGCCGCACGTGGTCGACCTGCATCCCGCCGCGGCCGCGTTGCCGGTGCGCATCGAGCACGCGGACGGGCGCGTCGGCGCGATCCACACCTACGACCCCGACACGCAGGCGCGCCTCGCGGACCTGGACCGGCTCGTGATCGATCCCGCCTCCGAGATCGTGCGGGCTCCCGACGCCGCGCCCGAGCCGCTGGCGACGGGCGCGGAGCATCGCCTGGCGGAGCGCTACGAGGCGCTGGAGACGCTCTTCGACTACGCGCCCCGCGCCGCGCTCGTTCTCGATCCGCTGGCGCGCGACGTGGCGCAGGACGTTCTGCGCGACGTCGCCGACGCCTACGAGGCCGCACGCACCCTGCGCGGCACCCGCGACGGTGCACGCACGCCGCTCGCGCCGGACGCGCTGCACCTGCGGGCGCAGGAGTGGGAGGAGATCCTCGCCGCCCGTGTCCTCGCCACCGTGCCGGACGAGGCGCAGGAGACCGGCGTGCCGCGCTTCGTGCTGGAGGGCCGCCCCGGGTCGGCCTTCGCCGGCTTCGTCGCGCAGGCGCGCGAGGCGGGCGGGCGCATCCTGCTCTGCGCCGACGCGCCGGCGCTCCCGGGCTTTCTGCGGCGCGCCCGCGCCGCGCTCGGCGAGACGCCGACGCGGGTGGCGAGCCTCGCGGAGGCTGCCGACATGCCCGGGGGCGCGCTCGCCGCGCTCGCGGCTCCGCTGGCGGAGGGCTTCGTGGACGACGCGACCGCCACGACGCTCGTCGCGGCCGCGGACCTCGTGGGCGAGACCGGCCTCGCCGGCGGACGCAGCGGCGTGCTCCCCGAGACCGCCACGCTCCCGGGGATCGGCGACGTCGTCGTCCACGCCGACCACGGCATCGGCCGGCTCGAAGGGCTGGAGCGGATCGCGACCGGCACCGAGACGGCGGAGGAGGCGGGCGAGGCCGTGCGCCTCGTCTACGCCGACGAGGCGAGCCTGCTCGTCCCCGTGGAGGACCTCGACCGCGTCTGGCGCCACGGTGGGCCGGACGACCGCGCGCGGCTCGACCGGCTCGATACGGACACCTGGGGGACGCGTCGCGGCGAGATCGAGGCGGCGATCGCGCAGGCCGCACGCGATCTCGCCCGGCGCGCCGCCGAGCGTCGCGCCGCCACCGCGCCCGCGCTGCGTGCCTCCCCGCGCGACCTCGCGCGCTTCGCCGAGCGCTTTCCCCATCCGCTCACCGCCGACCAGGCCACGGCCACAGCCGCGACGCTCGCCGACATCGCGCGCGAGACGCCGATGGACCGGCTCGTGTGCGGCGACGTCGGATACGGCAAGACCGAGGTCGCTCTGCGCGCCGCGGCGGCCGCCGCCTTCGCGGGAAAGCAGGTCGCGATCGTCGCCCCCACGACCGTGCTCGCGCGCCAGCACGCGGAGACCCTGCGCCGGCGCTTCGCGGGCTTCGGCATCGCGGTGGGCCAGCTCTCGCGGCTCGTTACCGCCGCCGAGGCGCGGGAGACCCGCGCGGGCCTCGCGGACGGATCGATCCGGATCGTGAGCGGCACGCACGCGCTCGCGGGGGAGGAGGTGCGCTTCGCCGATCTCGGCCTCGTCGTCGTCGACGAGGAGCAGCGGTTCGGCGCGAGCGACAAGGAGGCGCTGCGGGCGCTCGGCGCGGGCGCGCACGTCCTCACGCTCACCGCGACGCCGATCCCGGCGACGCTCGCGGGGAGCCTCGCGGGCCTGCGCGACCTGTCCACGATCGCAACGCCACCGGTCGCCCGAAAGCCGGTGCGCACCGCCCGCGCGGACTGGGACGACGCGCTCGTGCGCGAGGCGCTCTCCCGCGAGCGGGCGCGCGACGGGCAGAGCTTCGTCGTCGTCCCGCGCATCGCGGACATCGAGGGCATCGCGGTCCGGCTCGCCGATCTCGTCCCCGACCTGCGGGTCGCGGTGGTGCACGGGCGGATGAAGCCCGCGGCCATCGACGACACGATGCTCGACTTCGCCTGCGGCGACGATCCGCCCGACGTCCTGCTCGCGACGAACATCGTCGAGAGCGGCCTCGACGTGCCCGCGGCGAACACGATGCTGATCGTCCACCCGGACCGCTTCGGCCTCGCCCAGCTCCACCAGCTGCGTGGCCGCGTCGGGCGCGGGGCGCGCCAGGCGCATTGCTGGCTCCTGACCGAGCCCGGCGCCGAGCTCGCCGCGGAGACCCGCGAGCGGCTCGACGCGCTGGTGGCGCACGACCGGCTCGGGTCCGGCTTCGCGCTCGCCTTGCGCGACCTCGACCTGCGCGGGACGGGCACGCTCATGGGCGACGAGCAGGCCGGCCATGCGGAGGCGATCGGTATCGGTCTCCACCGCGAGCTCGTCGCCCGCGCCATGGCGGACGCGCGCGGGGAGGGCGGCGAGGCCGGACCGATGCCGCATCTCGCGCTGGGCGTCGGCGCCGCGATCCCGGCGAGCGAGATCGAGAGCCCGCAGATGCGGCTCGAGCTCTACGCACGCCTCGCGCGGCTCGCCGACGAGGACGCGCTCGACGCTCTCGTGGACGAGATCGCCGAGCGGTTCGGCGTGGCGGCGGACGCCCTCGGAGACGCGCTCGTGCTGGCGCGGCTGCGCCTGCGGGCGCGCGACCTCGGCATCCTGCGTCTCGAGGCCGGCCCGGCGGCGCTCGCCGCGACCTTCCGCGACGAGGCCGCACGCCGGCTCGCCGGCCTGACGCTCGCCGAGAAGGCGACACTCGACGGCAACCGCCTCGTCTACGCCCGCGAGACACGCACGGGCGCGGAGCGGTTGCGGCTCGCCGACGCCCTCCTCGACGCGGTGGAGCGCGTCCTGAGGGGTGGGGCGCCCGATGATCGCGCACGAAGAGAGGCCGGATAGGGAACCCAGCCGCGCGGCGGGGCTTGGAGGGGCAACGGGGCGCTGCAGGCGCCGCAACAGTCCGGGAGATCCGACATGCGCTTCATTCCCACCAACGTCCACGCCATCGTCGACTATCTCGTCGGCGTGCTCCTCATCGCCTCGCCCTGGCTCTTCGGCTTCGCCATCGGCGGCGTCGCGCAATGGCTCCCGGTGATCCTGGGTGCCGGCGTGATCCTCTACTCGCTCTTCACGGACTACGAGTACGCCGCGCGCCGCGCGATCTCGATGCCGACGCACCTGTGGCTCGATGCGCTCGGCGGGGCGCTGCTCGCGGTCTCGCCCTGGCTGTTCGGCTTCGCCGACTTCGTGTTCTGGCCGCACCTGATCATCGGCCTCTTCGAGATCGGCGCCGCGGTGACCACGAAGACGGTGCCGACCCGCGCCACGGACGCGGACGACCGGGCGCGCGTGCGCTGAGGACGCATCGGGCGCCGGAACCCCGGCGCCCGATCGCCGTTGCGAAGGCTCCCGCAACCGGAGTTATGCCCTCATGGCCAACGACAAGACCCTCGAGGATCTCTTCCTCGACACGCTGAAGGACGTCTACAACGCCGAGAAGCAGGCGCTGCGCGCCTATCCGCGCATCGTCAAGGCGGTGGCGTCCGACGACCTCAAGGCGGCGCTCGAGCAGCACCGCGACGAGACCGAGACGCAGGTCGAGCGGCTCGATCGCATCTTCGAGATGCTCGGCAAGCCGGCCCGCGGCAAGACCTGCGAAGCGATGCAGGGGCTCGTCGAGGAATCGAAGGAGATCCTCTCCGAGTTCAAGGGCTCGGTCGCCCTCGACGCCGGCGTCATCGCGACCGCCCAGGCGATGGAGCACTACGAGATCTCGCGCTACGGGACGCTGCGTGCCTGGGCGACCGCGCTCGGGATGAAGGACGCGGCGAAGCTCCTCGAGGAGACGCTGAAGGAGGAGAGCCGCACCGACGAGAAGCTGACGAAGCTCGCCGAGACGGCGGCGAACCAGAAGGCCGCCTGAGGCTCGTTCGAGAGACCCCCTCGAGAGACGTCTTCGGGAGACCCTCGCCGGTCCCGCGCGGCGCCAGCCTCGCGGGACCTTCGCGTCGACCTTGCCAACCCGTCCGCGCTGGCGCATCAGGATGCGTCGCGGGAGGCGGGCATGGCGCAGGACACCACGGGATCGACGATGGCGGACGAGCCGCGCGGTGACCTCACCGTGCGCACGCTGGCGATGCCGTCGGACACCAACGCCAACGGCGACATCTTCGGCGGCTGGGTGCTCTCGCAGATGGACCAGGCCGGCGGCATCGCCGGCGTCGAGCGCGCCCGCGGCCGCGTCGTGACGATCGCGGTCGAGGCGATGACCTTCATCCGCCCCGTCAAGGTCGGCGACGTGCTGTGCGTCTACACCGAGGTGGAGCGGGTCGGCCGCACCTCGATGAAGATCCACATCGAGGCCTGGGCCCGCCGCTTCATGACGAACCAGCGCGAGAAGGTGACGGACGCGACCTTCACCTTCGTGGCCATCGACGACGAGGGACGCCCGCGGCCGATTCCGCGGGGCTAGAGCTTCGTCCGCAGCTGCCAGAGCTCCGGGAAGAACGGCTTCTCCAGCACGCCCTTGAGGTACGACACCCCGGCCGAGCCGCCGGTGCCGCGCCGGAAGCCGATGATGCGCTCGACCGTCGTCACGTGGCGGAAGCGCCACTGGCGCATCAGGTCCTCGAGGTCGACGAGCTCCTCGGCGAGCTCGTAGAGGTCGAAGTGCTCCTCCGAGCGGCGGTATACCACCTCCCACGCTGCTTCCAGCGCCGGGTCGTAGACGTGGGGCTCGCGGACGTCGCGCTCGAGCTGGTTGGCCGGCACGGGCAGGCCGCGCCGGGCGAGCAGCCGGATCGCCTCGTCGTAGATCGAGGGCGCCTCGTAGGCCGCCAGCAGCGGCCCGTGGCGCGCGGGGACGTGGGCGTGGGGCTTCATCATGCCGGCGTTCTTGGCGCCGAGCTTGAACTCGATCATCCGGTACTGGAAGGACTGGAAGCCCGAGGACGCGCCGAGCCGCTCGCGGAAGGCGAGGTAGTCCGCCGGCGTCATGGTGGAGAGCACGTCCCAGGCGCTCACCAGCTGCTCCTGGATGCGTCCGCAGCGCGCCAGCGCCTTGAAGGCGGGGCGCGGCCGGTCCGCGCGCACGGCGGCCGTGGCCGCGTCGAGCTCGTGGATGAAGAGCTTCATCCAGAGCTCCTGCACCTGGTGGATGGCGATGAACAGGTGCTCGTCGTGCTCGGGCGATTGCGGTCGCTGGGCCGACAGCAGCGTGTCGAGCCCGAGATAATCGCCGTAGGACATGTCGTTCGAGAAGTCGGTCTTGACGCCGTCGTCCGCCATCGCGGGGGTCCTCCGCTGAATGGTTGAAGCTTGAAATATCTCGCGCGCCGGCACAAGCTCCGCCCTCGCTTCACGAGGACGAAACGGCCCATGCTCGACCTGCGCGACCACTTCTCCCGCACCCGCGCCGCGGCGCCCGGCCGCCTCCACCTCGCCGCGCACAGCCACCACGCCTGGCCGGACGTCACCCGCGCGGCGCAGGAGGAGGCCTGGGACGACGCGGCGCGGCTCGCCGACCGCAAGTGGGAGCATGTCCTCGGCCATGTCTGGCCGGAGGCGCAGGGCCACGTCGCGGGGGTGCTCGGCCTGCCGGACCCGAGCACCGTCGTCTTCGCGCAGAACACCTTCGAGCTGTGGCTGCGGCTTTTCTCCTGCATGCCGACGCACCGCCCGGCGCGGGTCCTCGCCACCGACGGCGAGTTCCACTCCTTCACCCGGCTGTCGCGCCGCCTCGCCGAGGACGGCCTGATCGAGCTCGTGACGGTGCCCGTCGAGCCCTTCGCGAGCTTCGAGGCGCGCTTCGCCGAGGAGGCGGCGCGGGGCGGGTGGGACATCGTGCTGTTCAGTCAGGTCCTGTTCGGCTCGGGGTACGTCGTCGCGGACCTCGAGGGTCTCGTCGCGGCGGTGCCCGATCGCGGGACCTTCGTGGTGATCGACGGCTATCACGGCTTCCTCGCCTTGCCGACGGACCTCTCGCGCCTCGCGGACCGGGTGTTCTACATGTCGGGCGGCTACAAGTACGTGATGAGCGGCGAGGGGGCGGCGTTCATGCACTGCCCGCCGGGCTTCGGCGAGCGGCCGCGCGCCACGGGCTGGTACGCCGCCTTCGGCGCGCTCGCCGCGCGGCAGGACGGGCGGATCGGCTATGCCCAGGACGGCTTCCGCTTCATGGGCGCGACCTTCGACCCGACGGCGCTCTACCGGCTCAATGCCGTGATGCGCTGGCTGGCCGGGCTCGGGATCGACGCCGCGCGGGCGCACGCGCACGCCCACGCCTGCCAGCGCGCCTTCGTCGCGGCGCTCGAGGCGCAGGGCGCCGCGCTGTCGCGGGCGGACTTGCTGATCGGGCTCGACGACCCGCGCCGCGCCAACTTCCTGGCCTTCCGCCGCCGGGACGCGGCCGACCTCCACGCGCGGCTCATGGCAGCGGACATCGTCACGGACGTGCGCGCCGACGTGCTACGCTTCGGCTTCGGGCTGTATCACGCGCAAGGCGAGATGGCCGAGGCGGCCCGGCGGGTGGCGGCGGCGCTCGCTTGAGAGGGCTGGTCGGTTTGGGCATCACTGATGCCTTTCCAGGAACTCGGCGAGCAGCCTTCGGGAGGTGAGCGGAGCATGCAGGCGCCCCCATTGTCCTTCCCTGTAGGGGAAGGTGGCTCGGCGAAGCCGAGACGGATGGGGCGCGCGAAGCGCGTTCGGCGGAGCCGAAAGGCCGGTCCAATGCCGGACGCGGAGGCTTCCGCTTCGCGGAACGCGTCGCTCCGCGCCGCGCCCCATCCGTCTCGCCGGCTTCGCCGTCGATCCACCTTCCCCTACAGGGAAGGAGAAGGCCTGCGCCAGACGTCCAGCAAGCCCGACTTCGACACGTGCCCGAGGCATGAGCACCGTCGCGCGAGCGGTGCGAGAAGGCGTAGGCGAGGGGGCGGGGCACACGCCCCCCCGCGCCGTCACTCCTGCAGCATGCGCTTGAGCAGCTCGACCTCCTCGCCCAGCGTCGTGTCCTCGCCGATCGCCTTCTCGATCTTGCGCACGGCGTGGAGCACCGTCGTGTGGTCGCGCCCCCCGAAGCGGCGGCCGATCTCGGGGAGGGAGCGGAGCGTCAGCGTCTTGGAGAGGTACATGGCGATCTGGCGGGGGCGCACCACCGCCGCGGTGCGGCGCTCGGAGAGGATGTCGGAGCGCGAGACGTTGTAGCGCGAGGCGACGAGCTTCTGGATCTCCTCGATCTTCACGCGCTTGGGCTCGCGGTTCTTGACGAGGTCGCGGATCGCCGTCTCCGCGGTCTCCAGCGTCACGGCCGTGCCGGTGAGGGTGGCGTGGGCGAGGAGCCGGTTCACGGCGCCCTCGAGGTCGCGGCCGTTGGTGGTGATCTGCCGGGAGACCCAGGCGATCACGTCGGGAGCGACGTCGAAGGTGGGATGCGCCTGATGCACGGCGGCGATGCGCGCGCCGAGGATCGCGTGGCGCAGGTCCTCGTCGAGGTTGCCGACCTCGACCACGAGCCCGCCGGCGAGGCGCGAGCGGGCGCGCTCGTCGAGGCTCTCGAGATCTCCCGGCGGCCGGTCGGCGGCGATCACGACCTGGCGGCCGGCATCGATCAGGGCGTTGAGGGTGTGGCCGAACTCCTGCTGGATCGTACGGCCCTGGATGAACTGCACGTCGTCGATGATCAAGAGGTCGATGCCGCGCAGCTTCTCCTTGAAGGCGAGCGAGGTCTGCGCCTTCAGGGCCGAGACGAAGCCGTACATGAAGCGATCGGCGGTGAGGTAGATCACCCGCTTGCCGTGGGCGCGGGCGCCGTGGCCGATGGCGTGGAGCAGGTGGGTCTTGCCGAGCCCGACGCCGGCGTGGACGTAGAGCGGGTTATAGAGCGCGTGCCCGTCGTGGCGGGCGACGCGGTCGCCGGCGGCGTGGGCGAGCGCATTCGAGCGACCGACGACGAAGCTGTCGAAGGTCAGGCGCGGGTCGAGCGGGGCGCCGGCGATGTCGCCGTCGGCCGGTCCGACGGAGGCCTGCGGCGGAGACGGTGCGGCGGGCGCGGCGGCGGCCGGCGCCTCGCGGCGGGGCGCGGCGTCCGAACGGGTCGCCGGGGCGGGCTCCATCCGTCGCGGGCCGTCGCGGGAGGTCGTGCCGCGCACCGCGAGCGCGATGCGCTCCACGGCGGGCTCCTCCGCGCGATACACGTCGAGGACACGGTCGAGGTAGTGCGCCTCGATCCAGCTCTTGAGGAAGCGGGTGGGGACGGTCAGCCGGGCGCAGCCGTCGGCGAGGGCGTCCAGCTCGAGGCGGGCGAACCAGGACGTGAAGACGTCCTCGCCCAGCTCCGCGCGCAGGCGCCGGCGCACGCGCGACCAGGCCTCGCTCGCGCCGGCCCCGGCCGCGACCCGAGCCGGGCCGGGGGCGTCCGTCGTCGGCTCTCCCGCGGCGCAGGTCATGCGCGCGCCGGGCTCCGCCCCGATCGCGGCCGCGAGTGCCTTCGCGCGCTCCTCGCCCCCATGGAACATCTCAGCCCTCCTCATCCGCGCCTCGGGCACGTCGACCGCCGCCGCAAGCCGACACCGCCCGCCCCGTCCAGTAATTGCCGTACCGTGCGGCGGAAAACCGCCGCACTGCCCCGAAAGGATCCGGGGCACCGAAAGTCTTAGTGATGTTGGATGTCGTCCAGGTCGTGCTACAGGGCGTCGTTCGAGGTCTGGGCCAGCGTCATCATCAGGCGCTTTTTTGTATCTTTGCCGACGATAGACACCGCGCGACCCCCCGCTCCTGAGGCTTAACCTTGGATTTCTGAAGAGTTACTTCGGGGAGCCCCCGAAGTCCTGAGACCTTACACAGCCCCCCCCGGGGGCGCAACAGAAAGGAGTCGGCTCGTGCGACGCGGGCGGCTCGACGGGTCCCCGCAGACCCGGTCCCGGGCCGATAAGTCGCTGTGCCTCTTTACCTTTTGTTGAGGATGGCGGCGCCCGCGCTGCCGATTCGGGGCGCGTCGCACGCATTGTATCGGGGCGCCGCTGTCGCCTCCGGGTCGTCTCGATTCCGAGGCCTCCCGTGCTTTGCCCCCTAAGGTGTTGACGCTTAAAGCGTTTATCTGCGCGCTCGAACGGGCGGTCTCCAAGGTTTCCACCCGGAATTCGCGCACGGGAGTCAAGCAGAACGTTAGAAGAACTGCGTTCAACTCGGAAATCGACCGCGCTGCGTGTCCGGATGTCTTCAGTCGCGCACGAATTCTCGCCAAGTCGTCGCAAGGACGCGTATTCCGTGCACGAAAAGGCGAAGCCCGGCGCGAGGGCCGGGCTTTCGGGCATTTCCGTCGAAGGTCGGGGGCGACCGGGGCCGGGGCAGCCGGCGCTCGCGCGCCGGCGGAGATGCCGGTCAGGCGCTCGCGCCGGCCTCCAGCGCCTTCACGCGCTTGGCGAGGCGCGACACCTTGCGGGCGGCCGTGTTCTTGTGCGTGACGCCCTTCTGGGCGGAACGCATGATGATCGGCTCCGCCACGGTGAAGGCGGTGCGCGCGCCGGTGGCGTCACCTGCGCCGAGGGCCTCCTCGACCTTGCGGATGAAGGTGCGCATGCGCGAGCGACGCATGCGATTGACCGCCGTGCGACGGGCGATCTTGCGCGTCATCTTCTTGGCCGAGGGCGTATTGGCCATGGCTTGTAGAACCCCGTTCGGATGCGCCGATCGGCGAGGCCGTCGCGGCCCGCGCAGCAGGGATCGGCTGATGTCTCAGGAACCCATGGGCGGCCCGCCGCGGAACCGGCGCGCGCCCGTGAAGCCGGGTGTATAGTCGCGCACGGCTCCCGCGTCAACGCCCCATCGACGCGCCGGAGACACGCCCCGCACGGCGCTCCGTGCCGGGCGTGGGACGAGCGGATCGACTCATTATATATGGCGGGACCCGAACGCCGCGAGATCGCCGTTGAAATCCGGGGCCCGGAGGCGCATCTTGGGGGCGTCGGCAATTCCTGCCGTCGTGAACGCAGAGAGGACATGACGCTGGCTCAAGTGTCTCCGCGCGAAGCGGAAACCGCGCCGCTTCCCGCCCGTCCCGAGGCTTCCGCCTCGGCCGACGGGGAAATCCTGTCCGTGGCCCGCACGTGTCTCGACGACATGAAGGCCGAGGACATCGTCGAGATCGATCTCGTCGGCAAGACGTCCGTTGCCGACACGATGCTCGTGGCCACGGGCCGCTCGGATCGCCACGTGAACGCGATCGCCGACCGCATCATCCAGACGCTCAAGGACAATCGCCTCGGCACCCCGCGTGTCGAAGGCATGCCCGCGTGCGACTGGGTGCTGATCGACGCCGGCGACGTGATCGTGCACGTGTTCCGCCCCGAGGTCCGCTCCTTCTACAATCTCGAGAAGATGTGGGGCGCGGATCGGCCGGCCGAGCGCATCGACGGCTGAGCGGAGGTGCGGCTCGCGATCGTCGCGATCGGCCGGCTCAAGGCCGGCCCCGAGCGCGCGCTCGCGGACCGCTACGTCGAGCGCGCCCGCGCGCTCGCCCGCCCGCTCGGGCTCTCGGGACCGGAGGTCTCCGAGCTGCCCGAGTCGCGCGCGCGGCGCGATGCCGATCGGCGCGCCGAGGAGGCGTCCGCGCTCGCCGCGCGCCTCCCCGACGGAGCGCTCGTCGTGCTCGACGAGCGTGGTCGCACGCTGGACAGCCCCGGCTTCGCCGACCGCCTCGGCGGCTGGCGCGGCGCGGGACGCCCGGCCGCGACCTTCGTCGTCGGCGGGCCCGACGGTCTCGACGAGACGATCCGCGCGCGGGCGGACCTCGTGCTCTCGTTCGGGGCCCTCACCATTCCCCACCAGATCGTGCGCGGCCTCGTCGCCGAGCAGATCTACCGGGCGCTGACCATCCTCTCCGGCCATCCGTACCATCGCGGGGGCGATAGATGACCACGCGCGAAGGCGCGGTGCGCGCCATCGGCAAGACACGCCGCCCGACGCTCCGGGTCGGCTCTCTCGCGCTCGCGCTCGTGCTCTGCGCGGGAGGCTCTCGTGCCCAGGATCCCGTGGAGCCGCCCGCGGAGGCGCCCGCCGTCGATCCCGGTGCGCTCGAGATCCGGGCCGACGAGACGCAGGCCGAGCGCGACGCGCGGGCGGCCGAGCTCGAGGCGCTGCGCTCGGCCCTCGACGGAGCGGCCTCGCAGCGCCGGGCGCTCGAGGAGGAGATCGCGCGCCTCGGCGAGGACCGCGCGCGCCTCGCCCAGGCGCTGATCGACACGACGGCCCGCATCCGCGGCCTCGAGGGCCGCGCCGGCGAGCTCGAGGAGCGGCTCTCCGTGCTGCTGGGCTCGGAAGCCGCGATCCGCCGCTCGCTGGAGAGCCGGCGCGACGTCGTCGTCGAGGTGCTCGCCGCGCTCCAGCGCATGGGCCGCCGGCCTCCGCCCGCGGTGCTGGTGCGGCCCGAGGACATCCTCGCCGCCGTGCGCACCTCGATGCTGCTCGGCTCGGTCGTCCCCGAGCTGCGCGCCGAGACGGAGGCGCTCGCAGCCGACCTCGCGGAGCTGGTGCGCCTGCGCGAGGCCATCGCGACCGACCGTGCGACGCTCGCCGCCGAGCTCGAGGCGCTCGCCGCCGAGCGCACGCGGCTGACCGCCCTCGTCGAGGCGCGCCAGGCGCGGCTCGCCGCAGCGCGCGAGAACGCCGCGGCCGAGCGCGCCCGCACGGCGGGGCTCGCCGAGCGGGCGGCCACTCTCGAAGACCTGATTGCCGGCATGGAGCGCGAGATCGCCGCCGCCCGCGACGCGGCCGCGGCGGCGCGGGCGGCGGGCGAGGCACGGGTCGCGCGCACCCGCGCGCGCTTCGAGGAAGCCGCCTTCCGCGACCCTGCCCGGCTCGCGCCGGCGCTGCCCTTCGACGAGGCGCGCGGCCTGCTGCCGCGCCCCGTCGCGGGGGACACGCTGCGCGCATTCGGCGCACCCGACGGCTATGGCGGGCGCACCCGGGGAATCTCACTTTCGACACGACCGGGTGAGATCGTCACTGCGCCTGCGGACGGGTGGGTGGCCTTCGCCGGGCCGTTCCGCTCGTTCGAGCGTCTCTTGATCATCAACGCGGGCGAGGGCTACTATCTCTTGCTCGCGGGCATGGAGACGATCACGGTGGAGGTCGGGCAGTTCGTGCTGGCGGGCGAGCCGATCGGGACGATGGGCGCGACGGCCGCGCTCTCGCCGGCCGCCGGCGCGCTGGAGACGACGGACCCGGTTCTGTACGTCGAGTTCAAGAAAGACGGCGGGTCGATCGATCCGTCTCCCTGGTGGCAGGAAACCGAAGGCGAAGAGGTTCGCGGATAATGCGCAAGCTTTCACTTCTGATGATCGGCGCGGCCATGGGCGCCGGCGCGGCGACCGTGGTCTCGCAGCCGCAGCTGCTCCCGGGCTCGAGCGCGATCGCCGCCTCCGCGGAGACCTATCGCCAGCTCAGCCTGTTCGGCGACGTCTTCGAGAAGGTCCGCACCGACTACGTGGAGGCGCCCGAGGACGCCGCGCTGGTCGAGGCGGCCATCAACGGCATGCTGACCTCCCTCGACCCGCATTCGAGCTATCTCGACCCCAAGAGCTTCCGCGACATGCAGGTGCAGACCCGCGGCGAGTTCGGCGGGCTCGGCATCGAGGTCACGATGGAGGACGGGCTCGTCAAGGTGGTGAGTCCGATCGAGGACACGCCGGCCGCCAAGGCGGGCGTGCTCGCCAACGACCTGATCACCCACATCGACGGCGAGGAGGTCCAGGGCCTCACGCTGAACCAGGCGGTGGACCGCATGCGCGGTCCCGTCAACTCCGCGGTGGAGCTGCGCATCCGGCGCGGCGGCGGCGCCGCGCCGATCGAGGTGTCGATCACCCGCGACGTGATTCGCGTCCGTCCGGTGCGCTGGCGCGTCGAGGACGACATCGGCTACGTGCGCATCACCCAGTTCAACGAGCAGACCTCCCCGAACCTCGAGCGCGCCATCGCCGAGCTGACCGACGAGATCGGCGAGGAGCGGCTCAAGGGATTCGTGCTCGACCTGCGCAACAACCCGGGCGGCCTGCTCGACCAGGCGATCGACGTGTCCGATGCCTTCCTCGACGGCGGCGAGATCGTCTCGACGCGCGGCCGCAACGCGGCGGAGACGCAGCGCTTCAACGCCCGCTCCGGGGACCTGACCGACGGCAAGCCGGTGGTGGTTCTCATCAACGGCGGCTCGGCCTCGGCCTCGGAGATCGTCGCCGGCGCGCTGCAGGACCTCGAGCGCGCGACGGTGCTCGGCACCCGCTCCTTCGGCAAGGGCTCCGTGCAGACGATCATCCCGCTGGGCGGCTCGGGCGCCCTGCGCCTGACCACGGCGCGCTACTACACGCCGAGCGGCACCTCGATCCAGGCGCGCGGCATCGAGCCGAACATCATCGTCCTGCCGGACGTGCCCGAGGAACTCCAGGGGCGCGACACGGTCGAGGGCGAGGCCGGCCTGCGCGGCCACCTCGCCAACGACGACGAGGAGCGCACCGCGTCCTCCGCCTACGTGCCGCCGGATCCGGCCGACGACGTGCAGATCGCCGCCGCCCTCGCGCTCCTGCGCGGCGAGCGGGTCGATTCCGCCGCCCGCGCGCCACAGGCCGAGACGGTCCCGAACTGAGGCCGTACCGAAGCCCCGCGGCTCGGCACCGAACCAGGCACTCGACGGCCCGCCTCCGATGCTCGACATTGGAGGCGGGCCGTCGCGCGATTCGGCCCGCAGGCGCCGCGGACGGGACCGCAGACGAGCATCGGCGACGAGGATCGGAGACGGGGTACGTGTCCAGTGCGTCCGACGACCTGACGACACCGCTCGGCACCGAGCGCGAGGAGCGCCGGCCATCGCTCTTGGCGCGCCTGCCGCTCGGGCGGATCGCCTCCGGCGGGGCGATGACGCTCGCGGCGCTGATCGGCGGCTACCTCGCCCTCGTCGACGACCCGTCCGGGGGGGACCCGCAGGTGGTCGTCGAGATCCGAGAGGGCGCGCCGGGCGCGGCGCCCATGCCGGTCGATCCGGCGGGCGGGACCGCGCCGCAGAGCGGCCTCGCCCTCATCCAGGACATGTCCGCGCGCGGAGCGGGTGCGGGCACCAGCGCCGCCGAGATCGAGCGGGCGTCCGGCGTGTCCGTGACGCGTCCCGGCGGGGCGGCCGAGCCCGGCGCTCTGATCATCCAGGTTCCGCCGGGGGAGGGGACCCCTCCCGCCCCGGCGGGGGCGGCGCCGTCCGGCGGGCTCGCGCCCGCGCCCGACCAGCGTCTCGTCGAGCGCACCCGCTACGGTCTCCTCCCGCGGGTGGGGGAGGACGGGGCGATGCCGGCGCGGGTCTACGCCCGGCCGCCGACGCCGATGAGCCTCTCGGAGAGCGCCCGCGTCGCCATCCTGGTCACCGGGCTCGGCATCAGCCAGTCCGGCACGACCCGCGCCGTCGATCGGCTGCCGCCGGACGTGAGCCTCGCCTTCGCCCCCTACGGCGGCGATCTCGACCGGCACGTCTCGCGGGCCCGGGAGGACGGGCACGAGGTCTTCCTCCAGGTGCCGATGGAGCCCTTCGACTATCCCCGCAGCGACCCCGGCCCGCACACGCTCACGACCGAGGCCTCCGTCGAGGACAACCGCGACCGGCTGCACTGGGTGATGGGCCGGTTCACCGGCTATGTCGGCGTCGTCAACTTCATGGGCGCGAAGCTCACCGGCGACGCCGCGAGCCTCCAGCCGATCCTCGCCGAGATCGGCGGGCGCGGGCTCGCCTATGTCGACGACGGCACATCCTCGCGCAGCCGCGCGCCGGCGCTCGCCGCCGATGCCGGGCTGCCGGTTGCCGTCGGCGACGTCGTGCTGGACACGGTGCCCGATCCCGACCGGATCGACGCCGAGCTCTCCCGGCTCGAGCGCCTCGCCCGCGAGCGCGGCATCGCGGTGGCGACGGCGAGCGCGCTGCCGATGACGGTCGACCGCATCGCGGCCTGGGCCGCGCAGGCGGAGCAGCGCGGCGTCCGGCTCGTGCCGGTCTCCGCCGCGCTGGCGACGCCGGGTGGCTGAGACACCGGAGACCCGGATGACCGACGATCTGCCGCCCTACCGCCCCTGCGTCGGGGTCGCGCTCTTCAATCGCGACGGCCTCGTCTTCGTCGGCAAGCGCCTGCCCGAGTCGGGCCCCGAGCACGTCGACGGACCCTACGTCTGGCAGATGCCCCAGGGCGGCATCGACCCGGGCGAGGACCCGCTCGCGGCGGCGCGGCGCGAGCTCCGGGAGGAGACGAACGTCACCAGCGCGAGCCTCGTCGGCGAGGCCGCGGACTGGTACGCCTACGACCTCCCCGGCACGGTCGCCGCCCAGGCCTGGAAGGGCAAGTGGCGCGGCCAGACGCAGCGCTGGTTCGCCTTCCGCTTCGAGGGGGACGACAGCGAGATCGACATCGCCAGCCCCGCCGGCCACAAGCCCGAGTTCGAGGCCTGGCGCTGGGAGCGGCTGGAGCGCCTGCCGGAGCTGATCATCCCCTTCAAGCGCGCGGTCTACGAGCGCGTGGTGGCGGACTTCGCGCGCTTCGCTGCCCCTTGAGCCGCGTCCTCCCCGCAGGGGAGGAGTCCGCGCCTCGAAGCGGGCGGTGGGGCCGTGCGCCGTGCGATCGCGCCGGCCCGCCGCCCTTCCCACCCTCCGGCCTTTTAGCCTCCGTCCTCGCCTGCGGGGAGGAAGCCGGTGGGCGAGAGGTCCGGGCGCCAGGGGACAGCGGCAGGGGACAGACGCCCGCCCGCCGTGCTCTCATGGCCGCCCCTCACGGAGGCGCCCATGCTGCACGGATTCGTCCTCATCGTCCTGTTCCAGTTCGCCGGGGAGGCGGCGGCGCGGCTCGCCGGGCTGCCGACGCCGGGGCCCGTGGTCGGGCTGGCGGCGCTGGCGCTGCTGGCGATCGCGTTTCCCGCGCTGCTGCGCGCCGTCGAGCCGACGGCGGACGCGCTGCTGCGGCATCTGAGCCTCTTGTTCGTGCCGGCGGGCGTCGGCGTGCTGCAGCATCTCGACCTGCTGCGGGCCGAGCTCCTGGGGCTCGTCGCGGTGCTCGTCGTCTCGACGCTGGTGACGATGGCGGTCACGGCGGGCGTCTTCGCGCTCCTGGCGCGGCCGGCGAAGGAGGGAGGGCGATGAGCCCCGCGCCCGTTCCCGAGGCGGCCGCGGAGTTCTGGGTCTACCTCGCGACCTCGCCGCTGTTCTGGCTCGCGCTGACGCTGTCGGTCTATCTCGGCGCGGACCGGCTCTCGGCGTGGTCTGGCCGCAACTCCTTCGTCAACCCGGTGCTCGTCGCCATCGTCGTCCTCGGCGCGGTGCTGATCGCCACGGGAACGTCTTACGAGACCTATTTCGAGGGCGCGCAGTTCGTGCACGTGCTGCTCGGCCCCGCCACGGTGGCGCTGGCGATCCCGATCGTGCGCCACCGCGCCGAGATCCGCGCGAACCTCCTGCCGCTCGTCGTCGCGCTGATGGTCGGCGCGGTGGTGGGGATCGCGAGCGCGGTCGGGCTCGCGCTCGCGGTCGGCCTCGACAGCGCGCTCGTCGCGTCGCTCGCGCCGAAGTCCGTGACGGCGCCGATCGCCATGGGCGTCGCCCGCGAGATCGGCGGCGTGCCGGAGCTCACGGCGGTCCTCGTCATCGCCACCGGCATCACCGGCGCGGCGTTGGTGACGCCGACGCTGAACCTGCTCCGCGTGAAGGACTGGCGCGCCCGCGGCTTCGCGGTGGGCCTCGCCGCCCACGGCATCGGCACCGCCCGCGCGCTGCAGGTGAACCCGGTGGCGGGCACGTTCGCGGGGCTGGCGATGGCGCTCAACGGACTCGTGACCGCCTTCGCGGCGCCCGTGGTGGTGGCGTGGATCGTGGGATGACGGTGGGTGCGCCTTACCCCGGCGTCTTCGCAGCGCTGCGCACACCCTCCGCCAGCTCGCGGACGAGCCGGGCGACACCCTGCACGGTCTCGGCGGTCGCCGCGCCGTCCTGGAGGCTCGCCTCGAGCGTCGCGACCAGCGCGGAGCCGACGACGACGCCGTCGGCGCCCTCGGCGATCGCGGCGGCGTGCGCGCCGGTCTTCACCCCGAACCCGACGACGACGGGGAGGTCGGTGTGGCGCTTGATCCGGCCGACCGCGCTCGCGACCTTGCCGAAGTCCGGCGTCGCCGCGCCGGTGATGCCGGTGATCGAGACGTAGTAGACGAAGCCCGCCGTGTTCGCGAGCACCGCCGGCAGGCGCCTGTCGTCGGTCGTGGGCGTCGCGAGGCGGATGAAGGCGAGGCCGGCCTCGAGGGCGGGCAGGCAGAGCTCGGCGTCCTCCTCCGGCGGCAGGTCGACCACGATCATGCCGTCGACGCCGGCCGCCTTCGCGTCGGCGAGGAAGCGCGGCACGCCGTACTGGTAGATCGGGTTGAAGTAGCCCATCAGGATGACCGGGGTGTCCGCGTCCTCCGCCCGGAAGCGGCGCACGAGATCGAGCGTCTTCGCGGTGGTCTGGCCGGCCTTCAGCGCCCGCAGGCCCGCCGCCTGGATCGCCGGGCCGTCGGCCATCGGGTCGGTGAAGGGCAGCCCCAGCTCGACGATGTCGGCCCCGGCCTTCGGCAGGGCGCGCAGAACGTCGAGCGAGGTCTCCGGGTCGGGATCGCCGGCCATGACGTAGGTGACGAGGGCGGCGCGGCCCTCCGCGCGGGCCTTGGCGAAGCGGGCGTCGATGCGGGCGGTCATGGCGTCTGTTCCGATGGGCGGCGGGCAGGCTCGGCGAGGGCGGCGATCACAGCCCGCCCCGCAGATGCTCGGCCACCGTGAAGATGTCCTTGTCGCCGCGGCCGCACAGGTTGACCACCATCAGGTGGTCGCGCGGCTGCTCCGCCGCGATCTCCACCGCCTTGGCGATGGCGTGGGCGGGCTCGAGCGCGGGGATGATGCCCTCGAGCTTCGACATCATCTGGAAGGCGGCGAGCGCCTCGTCGTCGCGGGCCGAGAGGTAGGTCACGCGCCCCACGTCGGCGAGCCAGGAATGCTCGGGGCCGATGCCGGGATAGTCGAGCCCGGCCGAGATCGAGTGGGCATCGGTGATCTGCCCGTCGTCGTTCATCAAGAGGTAGGTGCGGTTGCCGTGCAGCACGCCCGGCTTGCCGCCGGCGATCGAGGCCGCGTGCTCGCCCGTCTCGACCCCGCGCCCGGCGGCCTCGACGCCGTAGATCGCGACGCTCTCGTCGTCGAGGAAGGGGTGGAACAGGCCGATGGCG
The DNA here is from genome assembly GCF_000429045.1 of Salinarimonas rosea DSM 21201. Lineage (GTDB taxonomy): Bacteria > Pseudomonadota > Alphaproteobacteria > Rhizobiales > Beijerinckiaceae > Salinarimonas > Salinarimonas rosea. The sequence goes on along the minus strand of NZ_AUBC01000001.1, from coordinate 168,397 downwards.
TTCGAGCCGCCGCCGATGGCGGCGATCAGCGAATCCGGCAGCCGGCCTTCCGCTTCCTGCATCTGCCAGCGCACCTCGTCGCCGATGACGCACTGGAAGTCGCGCACCATGCCGGGATAGGGATGCGGGCCGGCGACCGTGCCGATGCAGTAGAACGTCGTCTCGACGTTGGTCACCCAGTCGCGCAGCGCCTCGTTCATGGCGTCCTTGAGCGTCTTCGAGCCGGAATGGCAGGGCACGACGGTGGCGCCGAGCATCTCCATGCGGAAGACGTTGGGCTTCTGCCGCTCCACGTCGACGGCGCCCATGTAGACGATGCACTCGAGCCCGAAGCGCGCGCACAGCGTCGCCGTGGCGACGCCGTGCTGGCCCGCGCCGGTCTCGGCGATGATGCGCTTCTTGCCCATGCGCCGGGCGAGCAGGATCTGCCCGAGCACGTTGTTGACCTTGTGCGCGCCGGTGTGGTTGAGCTCGTCGCGCTTCAGGTAGATCTTCGCGCCCTTGTCCGGGCCCGCGCTCTCGCGCACGTGCTCGGTGAGCCGCTCGGCGTAGTAGAGCGGGCTCGGGCGCCCGACATAGTGCTTGGCGTAGGCGCGCAGCTCGCGCTCGAACTCGGGGTCGGCCTTGGCCGCGGCGTAGGCGGCCTCGAGCTCGAGGATGTTCGGCATCAGGGTCTCGGCCACGAAGCGGCCGCCGAACATGCCGAAATGCCCGGTCTCGTCCGGGCCGTTGCGGAAGGAGTTGGGCTTCTGCGGAGCGGTCACGGCGTTCCTGCCTCGTCCTGTGCGCGCCAGGCGGCGCGGGCGGCGGCCGTGAAGGCCGCGATGGCGATGGGGTCCTTGAGCCCCGGCGCGGTCTCGACGCCGGAGGAGACGTCGACGGCGCGCAGGCCCGTCGCGGCGATCGCCGCGCCGACATTGTGCGCCGTCAGCCCCCCCGACAGCATGGACGGCCGGCCGGGGTCGAGCGCGGCGACGAGCCGCCAGTCGAAGGCGAGCCCGTTGCCGCCGGGCAGCGCGGAGGGGTCCTTGGGCGGCTTGGCGTCGAAGAGCAGGCGGTCGCACACGGCGGCGTAGGGCGCCACGCGGGCGAGATCGGCCTCCTCCGCGATGCCGATCGCCTTCATCACGGGCACGCCGAAGCGCTCGCGGATGGCGGCGACGCGCTCGGGCGTCTCGCTGCCGTGGAGCTGGAGGAGATCGGGACGCACCCGCACGGCGAGCGCGGCGAGGAGGTCGTCCTGCGGATCGACCACCAGTGCCACCACCTGCGCGCGCCCGCGCGCCCGCTCGGCGAGCGCCACGGCCGCGTCGATCTCGACGTGCCGGGGGGAGCGGGCGAAATGCACGAGCCCGACCATGTCGGCACCCGCCGCGAGCGCCGCATCCAGCGTCTCGGGCGTGCTGAGGCCGCAGATCTTGACGAGGCCGGGGGCTCTCGTCGAGGGGGCGCTGGTGGAGGGGCCGTTCATGGGCGAGAGGCTTACGTCAGGGGGCGGGGCTTGTGAAGGGGGCGGCGGGTCGCGGGCCGAGGGGTGTTCGCACCACTGCGACGACCCAGGTCCTCCCCGGAGGGGAGGAGCCGCCGCGAAGAGCGGGCGGCAGGGGCGTTCGATCATCCTCGGGCGCGGCATCGCCGCCCGCCCCACCCGCCGGCCTTCGGCCTCCGTCCTTTCCTGCGGAGCGGCGGCGGTCGGCGCGCGGCATCGACGACATTCCATCCCGCGGCCGCCCCGGCTGTTGCCCCCGCCCGGCCCTGTCGCCTATCACGGTCGGGAGACACCCCTTCCGCCCCTCGCGCGTTGAGAGGTCATGACTTCCTTCCCGCATCCCCTCCTCGTCGCCGACGTCGGCGGTACGAACGCCCGCTTCTCGCTCGCCGAGGCGCCGGGCGCGCCGCTCGTTCCCGTGTGCCGGCTGCGCACGAAGGAGACGCCGACGGCCTACGAGGCGGTGGAGCAGGCGATCGCGGCGACGCCCTCGGGGGCGAAGAGCCTCGTCCTCTGCGCGGCCGGGCCGGTGCTCGGGCGCGAGGCGCGGCTGACGAACGCGCAATGGACCTTCGACGGGGCCGACCTCGCGCGCCATTTCGGCCTCGCGCAGGGATTGCTGCTCAACGACTTCGAGGCGGCCGCGCTGGCGCTCGCCGTGCTCGAGCCGCAGGATGCGGTCCAGATCGGCACTCCGGTCCCGCCCGGCGGCGGGCCCAAGCTCGTGCTCGGCCCGGGGACGGGCCTCGGCATGGCCGCGCTCGTCACCGTCGCGGGGCGCGCCGCGCCGCTGCCGGGGGAGGCGGGGCACGTCGGCTTCGGGCCGATCGACGAGGAGGACTACCGCGTCTTCCCGCGGCTCGAGCGGCATTTCGGCCGCATCACGTCCGAGGCGATCCTCTCCGGGCCGGGCCTCGTGCGTCTGCACCGGGCGCTGGCGCCCGATTTCGGCCTCGACCCCGCGGCCGTCGAGGGCGATCCGCCCCTCGTCGCGGCCCGCGCGGTCTCCGGCGAGAGCGCGCACGCGCGCGCCACGGTCGCGGCCTTCCTCAAGCACCTCGCGCGCTTCTCGGGCGACATGGGCATCGTCTTCGCGGCGACCGGCGGCGTCGTCATCCGCGGCGGCGTGCTCGCGTCCCTCGCGCCGTTGATCGACGAGCCGCATTTCCGGGCGCTGTTCGAGGAGAAGGCGCCCGTGGACTCGCTGGCCCGCGCGGTGCCGCTGATGCGGCTTCCCTCCGACGACGTCGTCCTGCGCGCCATGGCCGCGGTCGGCGCCGACCCGGACCGGTTCGTCATCGACTACCCCGCGCGCCTCTGGCGGATCTGACGGGCTCCCCTCTCCCGGACGGGAGAGGAGTTTTGCTCGACGAGCGCGAGTCTTCGTAGCCCCGGAACGACTCGGCGAGAGTCACGTTCGATTCGCCTGGCGAGTCGATCGACTCCGCGCACGAGTCGTCTCGACTCGCGAATGCGGGTCGAGATCTGGAGATCACCCATGGCCGCGCGCGCGATCTGGAAAGGTTACTTGAAGCTTTCGCTGGTTTCCTGCGCCGTGGCGCTCTACCCCGCCGCGACGTCCTCCGCGAAGGTGCGCTTCAACACCCTCAACCGCGAGACGGGCAACCGCGTGAAGCGGGTCTACGTCGACGCCGAGACCGGCGAGCCGGTGGAAGCCGAGGATCAGGTCAAGGGCTACAAGGTCGGCAAGAACGAGTACATCCAGGTCGAGGACGAGGAGATCGACGCGCTCAAGCTCGAATCGACCCACACGATCGACATCGAGACCTTCGTCCCGCGCTCGGAGGTGGACGAGCGCTACCTCGACAGCCCCTACTACCTCGTGCCCGACGACAAGGTGGCGCAGGAGGCCTTCGCCGTGATCCGCGACGCCATCCGCGAGAAGGGCATGGCGGCGATCGGGCGCGTGGTGATGGCGCGGCGCGAGCGGCTGATCCTGCTCGAGCCCCTCGACGACGGGCTGATGGGCACGACCCTGCACTACGCCTACGAGATCCGCGGCGAGGAGGAGGTCTTCGAGGACATTCCCGATGTCGACTATCCCGACGAGGTGAAGGATCTCGCGCTGCACATCGTCGAGACGAAGACCGGGCATTTCGAGCCCGAGACCTTCGAGGACCGCTACGAGAATGCGCTGGTCGAGATGATCCGCGCCAAGCAGTCCGGTGCCGCCGAGGCGCCGCGGCCGAAGGCGCCGCAGCCCTCGAACGTCGTCAACCTCATGGACGCGCTCAAGCGCTCGCTCGCCGCCGAGGAAGGCGGCGATCCCGCGAGGAAGGGGCCGCCGAGCCGCACCAAGGCGAAGGCGCGCACGGTCCCCGAGGCGGCGGAGGAGAAGGGCTCGAAGGGGTCGGCGAAGTCGAAGGCCGCCCCGTCGAAGGCCTCCGCGTCGAAGGCCGCGCCGTCCAAGGCTTCGGCCTCCAAGCCGAGTGCATCCAAGCCGAGCGCCGCGAAGGCGAGCGCGTCCGGCAAGAAGGAGAGCGGCCGCACCACGGCGCGCAAGCCGGCGGCGAAGCAGCGCAAGGCGAGCTGAGGGGGAGGCCCCGATGGCACGCCGCACCGCAGAGGCCGCCCGCGGGGCGGACGATCCGCTCGGGCGCTACCGCGACAAGCGCGACTTCCACGCGACGCCCGAGCCGACGGGGCGGGCCGCCGCCCGCCGGCGGCGCGAGCGTCTGCGCTTCTGCGTGCAGAAGCACGCGGCGCGGCGGCTGCACTACGACCTGCGGCTCGAGCTCGACGGGGTGCTGCTGTCCTGGGCGGTGACCCGCGGCCCGAGCCTCGTTCCCGGCGACAAGCGGCTCGCCGTCCACACCGAGGATCACCCGCTCGACTATCTCGCCTTCGAGGGCCTGATCCCGGAGGGGGCCTACGGCGGGGGCGCGATGATCGTCTGGGACGAGGGCGTCTGGGAGCCCGAGGGCGACCCGCGCGCGGGCATGGAGCGCGGCCGCCTCACGTTCACCCTGGAGGGTACGCGGCTCGGCGGGCGCTGGCACCTGGTGCGTACCGGCGCGGGCAACGAGCGGCGGGCGAGTTCGAAGGAGAATTGGCTCCTGATCAAGTCCGACGACGAGGCCGCCCGCCCCGCCGGCGCGGGCGACATCCTGGCCGAGGAGGAGACCTCCGTCGTCTCCGGGCGCACCATCGCGGACCTGAAGGCGGGCGACGTCCGTCGCGCCGACTGGGAGGCGAAGGTGGCCGATCCGAAGGCGAAGCCGTCGGCGAGCAAGGCTTCGGCGCCGAAGGCTCCAGCGAAGAAGGCTCCGGCGCAGAAGGCTCCAGCGAGGAAGCCGTCGCCCCGCGCGGAGCCGAAGGCCGTCCGCGCCGGCGTTCCCGCCCCCGGCCTCGCCGACATCCCCGGCGCGAGACGGGCGAAGCTCCCCGCCTTCGTGCCGCCCTGCCTCGCGAGCCTCTCCGACGTGGCGCCCTCGGGCGATCGCTGGCTGCACGAGATCAAGTTCGACGGCTACCGCCTCCAGGCCCGCATCGACGCGGGCGAGGTCGCGCTCCTCACGCGCAAGGGCCTCGACTGGACGCAGAGGTTCGGCCCGCTCGCGAAAGCGCTCGTCGGGCTCGAGCTCGGCACGGCGCTGATCGACGGCGAGGCGGTGGTGGAGGACGCGCGCGGCGTCTCGGACTTCGGTGCGCTGCAGGCGGCGTTGAAGGCCGGCGACGGCTCGGCCATCGTCTACCAGGCCTTCGACCTCCTGCATCTCGACGGCGTCGATCTCACCGGCGCGCCGCTGGCGGAGCGCAAGCGCCTGCTCGCGCTCCTCCTCGACGATGCGCCCGCGGGCGGGCTCGTGCGCCTGTCCGAGCACATCGAGGCGGACGGCGAGGCGATGGTCCGCCACGCCTGCCGGATCGGCCTCGAGGGCGTGATCTCCAAGCGCGCCGACCGCCCGTACCGCTCCGGGCGCGGCGAGGATTGGCGCAAGACCAAGTGCTCGGCGCGGCAGGAATTCGTCATCGCCGGCTACGTCCCGGCGACGAGCCGGCGCAAGGCGGTGGGCTCGCTCGTGCTCGGCGTCTGGGAGGGCGACGAGCTCGTCCATGTCGGGCGCGTCGGCACCGGCTTCAAGGAAGCGGACGCGAAGGCACTCCACGACGCGATCGAGGCCGTCCACGCGCATGCGCCGCCGTTCTCCGCGCCGCTGCCGCGCGCCGCCACCGCGAGGGTGCGCTGGGCACGGCCGGAGCTGGTCGCCGAGGTCGAGCTGCGGGGCTGGACGCCGGACGGGCTCCTGCGGCACGCCTCCTTCAAGGGGCTGCGCGAGGACAAGGACCCGCGCGAGGTCGTGCGGGAGTCCCCGGCGCCGTCGGGGGGCGAGGCACGGGACCTGCCCGCGGGCAAGTCGAGCAAGGCCGGCGTGGCGAGCACGCGCAAGACGAGCACGCGCAAGACGAGGACGACGATGGGCACGGACCAGGACGCCTATGCCGGCATTGCGCTCACGAGCCCCGACCGCGTCCTCTGGGAGGGCCAGGGCATCACCAAGCAGGGGCTCGCCGACTACTACGTCGAGGTGGCGGACTGGATCCTGCCGCAGATCGCGAACCGGCCGCTCGCGGTGATCCGCTGCCCGGCCGGCGCCCAGAAGGACTGCTTCTTCGCCAAGCACCCCTGGGCGGGCCTCGACCGCGCGGTGCTGACGCCGAACGTGGGGGACGACCGCCTCGTGGCCGTGCGCGACCTGCGCGGGCTGATGAGCCTCGTCCAGTTCGGCGTGCTCGAGATCCACCCCTGGGGCTCGACGCTCGACGACCCGGAGCGGCCCGACCGGCTCGTCTTCGATCTCGACCCCGGTGAGGGCGTGGGCTTTCCCGAGGTGATCGAGGCGGCCCGGGCCGTGCGCGAGCGGCTCGCCGCCGACAAGCTCGAGAGCGTCGTCAAGACGACCGGCGGCAAGGGCCTGCACGTCGTGGTCCCGCTGGTGCCGAAGGCGGGCTGGGACGAGGCCAAGGCCTACGCCTCGGGTCTCGCGCGCGCGATGGCGAAGGACGAGCCCGCCCGCTACACGGACACGCTCGCCAAAAAGGCGCGACAGGGCCGGATCTTCATCGACTACCTGCGCAACGGCCGCGGCGCGACCGCGGTGGCCGCCTACTCCACCCGCGCCCGCCCCGGCGCGCCGGTGGCGGCCCCGCTCGGGTGGGACGAGCTCGGCCCGGAGATCGCTCCCGACCATTTCACCGTGGAGAACCTGCCGACCCGCCTCGCGCACCTGAAGCGCGACCCGTGGGCGGGAATGGCCGACACGAAGCAGACCCTGCCGAAGCCGGCCTACCGGCGCGGATGAGCCGCCGCGCCCGCCTCCTCCCCGCAGGGGAGGACGACGGCCGAAGGACGGAGGGTGGGGAGGGCGGCTGTCTGGCCCGCGGGAACGGGCGAACGGCCCCACCGCCCGCGCTCCGCGCGGACTCCTCCCCTCCGGGGAGGAAGGGCCGTCAGAAGGGGAGGGCGGCGAGCCAGCTCGCCGGGACGAAGGCCTCGAAGGCCGCGGTGAGGCCGAGCCCGAGGCCGGCGATCAGGCCGATCGCCAGGATGCCCACCGTGACGCCGGCGCCGACGAAGGCGCCGTCGCGCTCGATCATGCCGAAGCCCATCAGCACGATGGCGATCGCCGGCGGCGTGTTGCCGACGACGGGGATCGGCAGCGCCATGATCGCCGCCAGGATCAGGATCAGCACGCCGAGCGGCCGGCGCGCGCGCAGGCGGGTGATCGAGACGGCGCGCGGGCGCGACCAGCGCTCGATCCGCTTGAGCTTGGGCACCGTCCAGGCGACGACCCGCTGGAGGAAGTCGGTGCGCACCGTGCGGCGGGCGAGCCGGCGCGGCATCCACAGCGACCGGCGCATGACCAGGAACTGGAACGCCACCAGCACGATCAGTGCCGCGGCCACGGTGGAGAAGCCCGGCGGCGTCGGGATCAGCATCGGCGCCGCGAACAGGATGAGCAGCACGCCGAAGGAGCGCGCCCGCAGGCGCAGGACGATCTCGCCGAGGGTGAGTGTCTCGGCGGTCTCGTTCTCGACGAGCCGCTCGAGGATTTCCGAGGTGCGCTGCACGATGCCGGCCGGGGGTGCGAGTTCGGGCGCCCCTCAGATAGGAGGCCGCACGCCCCGGCGCCAGCGGCTCAATGCAGCGTCACGATCCCGTCCACTGCGTTGAACTCCGCCGGGCGGATCAGCCCCTGGTGGGCCACCCGTACGGAGTGCAGCGGGCCGTCGAGCTCCCGGCGCCAGAAGGCGAGGAAATCGTTCAGCTCGGGGAAGCGCGGCGCGAGATCGTAGTCCTGCCAGACGTAGGTCTGGAGGATGCCGGGGTGGTCCGGCAGGCGGTAGAGGATGTGAGCCGTGGTCAGGCCGTAGCCTGCGAGCTGCTTCGTGAACGCGGTCGACGCCATGCGGGGGCTCCATGCGTGTGACGACGGTCGCCGGCCCCGCGCAGGTGGCACACCCGACGCGTACGCCGGCTCCCGAGATGATGCCACAGTGCGCGATCCGCGCAAGCGCGAAAGCAGCTTTTCTCCGCTAAATCAATATCTTGGCAGCGTCTGCTCAGGAGTGCTGCCATGCTTCCGCCCCCCGCCCCTGGCACTCCGATGGAGAGAGTGCCAAAATTTTCTCCGGTCCCTCTTGAAGCGTGACCTTGGGCCGACTACCTCCGCGCTCGGGCGGGGCGTGGCGCGACAACCGCGCACACCCGCTCGACGAGGATCATGACGATCTCGCATCATTCGGAGACTGAGAAGCCATGAAGTTCCGTCCCCTGCACGACCGGGTGGTCGTTCGCCGCATCGAGGCCGACACCAAGACGGCCGGCGGCATCATCATCCCCGACACCGCCAAGGAGAAGCCCCAGCAGGGCGAGGTGGTCGCGGTGGGTCCGGGTGCCCGCAACGAGAAGGGCGAGGTGGTCGCGCTCGACGTGAGGGCCGGCGACCGCGTGCTCTTCGGCAAGTGGTCCGGCACCGAGGTGCGCATCGACGGCGAGGATCTCCTCATCATGAAGGAGTCCGACATCATGGGCGTGCTCGACGCGTCCGAGGCGGCGCGCAAGGCCGCCTGATCCAGCTTCAAGACAGGTCATGTCTCTCGAGGAGTGACGAAAAATGGCTGCCAAGGACGTCAAGTTTTCCGCCGACGCCCGCGAGCGCATGCTGCGCGGCGTCGACATCCTCGCCGACGCGGTGAAGGTGACGCTGGGCCCGAAGGGCCGCAACGTCGTCATCGAGAAGTCGTTCGGCGCGCCGCGCATCACCAAGGACGGCGTCACCGTCGCCAAGGAGATCGAGCTCTCCGACAAGTTCGAGAACATGGGCGCGCAGATGGTGCGCGAGGTGGCCTCGAAGACGAACGATCTCGCCGGCGACGGCACGACGACCGCGACCGTTCTCGCCCAGGCCATCGTGAAGGAGGGCGCCAAGTCGGTTGCCGCCGGCATGAACCCGATGGACCTCAAGCGCGGCATCGACATGGCCGTCGAGGCGATCGTCGCGGACCTGAAGAAGAACGCCCGCAAGATCGCCAACAACGACGAGATCGCCCAGGTCGGCACCATCTCCGCCAACGGCGATTCGGAGATCGGCCGCTTCCTCGCCGAGGCGATGGCGAAGGTCGGCAACGAGGGCGTCATCACGGTCGAGGAGGCCAAGAGCCTCGAGACCGAGCTCGACATCGTCGAGGGCATGCAGTTCGACCGCGGCTACCTCTCGCCCTACTTCGTCACCAACGCCGAGAAGATGCGCGTCGAGCTCGAGGACGCCTACGTCCTCATCCACGAGAAGAAGCTCTCCAACCTGCAGGAGCTGCTGCCCGTGCTCGAGGCGGTGGTGCAGTCGGGCAAGCCGCTCGTCATCATCGCCGAGGACGTCGAGGGCGAGGCTCTGGCGACCCTCGTCGTCAACAAGCTGCGCGGCGGCCTGAAGATCGCGGCCGTGAAGGCGCCCGGCTTCGGCGATCGCCGCAAGGCCATGCTGCAGGACATCGCCATCCTCACCGGCGGCACGGCGATCAGCGAGGACCTCGGCATCAAGCTCGAGAACGTCACGCTGAACATGCTCGGCCGCGCCAAGAAGGTGGTGATCGAGAAGGAGAACACCACCATCGTCGACGGCGCCGGCTCGAAGACCGACATCGAGGCGCGCGTCGCGCAGATCAAGGCGCAGATCGAGGAGACCACCTCGGACTACGACCGCGAGAAGCTGCAGGAGCGTCTCGCCAAGCTCGCGGGCGGCGTGGCCGTCATCCGCGTGGGCGGCGCCACCGAGGTCGAGGTGAAGGAGCGCAAGGATCGCGTCGACGACGCGATGCACGCCACCAAGGCCGCGGTCGAGGAGGGCATCCTGCCGGGCGGCGGCGTCGCGCTGCTGCGCGCGGTCAAGGCGCTCGCGGACCTGAAGCCCGCGAACGACGACCAGAAGACCGGCATCGAGATCGTGCGCCGGGCGATCCAGGCGCCGGCCCGCCAGATCGCGCTCAACGCGGGCGAGGACGGCTCGGTCATCGTCGGCAAGGTGCTCGAGAGCGCCGACTACGCCTTCGGCTTCAACGCCCAGGCGAGCCAGTACGGCGACATGTTCTCGTTCGGCGTGATCGACCCGGCCAAGGTCGTGCGCACGGCGCTGCAGGACGCCGCCTCCGTGGCCGGCCTCCTCGTCACCACCGAGGCGATGATCGCCGAGAAGCCCAAGAAGGCCGCCCCGGCCGCCGGCGGCGCGCCGGACATGGACTTCTGAGCGCGCCGACGCATCGAGCGTGCGTCGATGCGGGAAGGGGCCGTCCGCGAGGGCGGCCCCTTTTCTGATCCCCTCAGGCCGTGCGGCGCGCCGGTTCGTCGTCCATGCGACGGTGCCGGCCGGTGGGCCGTCACGCGCCGCCGTCGTTGCGGCGCGCCATGAACTGGTCGAACTCGGCGCGGTCCTTGGCCTGGCGCAGCTCGTCGAGGAACGACATGAACGCGTCGCGCTCCTCCTCGAGGCGCTTGAGGGTCTCGGCGCGATAGCTGTCGAAGGCGGCGTTGCCCGTCGCGCCCGACACCGCCTGCCGGTTCCGCCGGCCCCAGCCCTTGCATGCCATCCGCTTGCTCCCGATCATGTAGAGTAGAAGGCCCAGGCCGATGGGCCAGAAGACGATGAAGCCCGCCACGATGGCGGCGATCCAGGCGCCTTTTCCGCGTTCGTCGAGCCAGTCGCGACAGCGGACGATCCAATCCGTCGCCGAGCTCATGGTCATGGTCATGGTCTGCATAGCGCACCTTCTGATGTGAATGTTATTCACATTCACATAGATGGTCGCCGCACGGGGAACTGTCAAGCCGGAATGCGCGAACTTCGCCGACGGGCGCGCCGATCAGGGTATGAGGCCGAGGCCCCGCAGGTAGATGGCGGTGCCGCTCTCCAGCATCTCCTCGGCGGAATAGGGCGCGCGCGATCCCGGCCGGCCGCGTCCGAAGAGCTCGACGACGCCGTGGCTGAAGGCCCAGATATGGTTCGCGACCATGCCCGCCGGCGGGCGCTTCGCCGCCGGCAGATGCGCGGAGAGCCGCTCCGCCGAGAGCCGCAGGACGGCCATCGCCCGGTCCGCCATCCGGTTCAGCTGCGCGTTCGCGGAGATCGCGACGCCCGACTCGAACATGGCGATGTAGTAGCCCGGGTTCGAGCGGGCGAAGTCGAGATAGGCGTTTCCCGCTGCCGTGAAGGCCGCGAGCGGGGCGCTCTCGCCGCCCTCGGTGGCGCGCTCCAGCCGCTCGGCGAACAGCGTGAAGCCTTGCAGCGCCACCGCCTCGATCAGCTCCTCGCGCCCGGCGAAATGCCGGTAGGGCGCCGCCGGGCTCACCCCTGCCGCGCGTGCCGCCTCCGCCATGGTGAAGCCGAGCGGGCCCTTCTCCTCGATCAGCACCCGCGCGGCCTCGACCAGCGCCTCGCGCAGGTTGCCGTGATGATAGCTCTTGCGCCGCCCCGCCTCGGGCGGCTCGCGCGGATCGGTGTCCATCGCTTCGAGGTAGAGCCTGCCGGGTTCCCCCGCAAGCCGGCAGCGGCGGGCGTCCTCGGCCGGTCCGCGGGCGACGCCGCGGCGAATCGCGTCGCGGACGAGCGGCCTAAGCTCCGGCTTCTCGTCGCGCGGATGCCACGCCGCGCGGACGTGGCACGGCCCGATCGTCACCGACGGCGCGTGACGGGCGCCGCGGCGACGCGATCGGTCGGTCCTTCCCCGCGCCGCGCGATGCTGCGGCGCGAGAACCTCTCGACCGGCCGTCTTCCGCATGATACGGACCCACGCCAACTCAGGGCCGCGGGCGCATGACGCGTCGCCCGGCCGTCCCCGCCGCGAGGGAGTTGGAACCATGGCCCGTTTGATCGAAGACCGACTGACCGAGGGCCTGACCTTCGACGACGTCCTGCTGCGTCCCGCCCACTCGGACGTGCTGCCGTCGCAGGTGGACGTGCGCACCCGGCTCACCAGCCAGATACGCCTCAACCTGCCGATCATCGCCTCGGCGATGGACACCGTCACCGAGGGCCGGATGGCGATCGCCATGGCCCAGATGGGCGGCATCGGCGTCATCCACCGCAACCTCGAGCCCGACGAGCAGGCCAAGCAGGTGCGCCTCGTCAAGAAGTACGAGTCGGGCATGGTGATGGACCCGATCACCATCCATCCCGACGAGACGCTCGCCGACGCGCTCGAGCTGATGAAGCGCAACCACATCTCCGGCATCCCCGTCGTGGAGCGCGGGCCGTCCGGCCGCAAGGGCAAGCTCGTCGGCATCCTCACGAACCGCGACGTGCGATTCGCCGACGATCCGTCCCAGCCGGTCTCCGAGCTGATGACCAAGGATCGGCTGATCACGGTGCGCGAGGACGTCTCCCAGGACGAGGCGCGCCGGCTGCTGCATCAGTTCCGGATCGAGAAGCTGCTCGTCGTCGACGACCATTTCCGCTGCACCGGCCTGATCACGGTCAAGGACATCGAGAAGCAGGTCGCCTTCCCGGAGGCCGCCAAGGACGCGCAGGGCCGCCTCCTCTGCGCCGCGGCGACGACGACGGGAGACGCCGGGTTCGAGCGATCCGAGCGTCTGGTCGAGGCGGGCTGCGACGTCGTCGTGGTGGACACGGCCCACGGCCATTCGGCCGGCGTGCTGAAGTCCGTCGCACGGGTGAAGACGCTCTCCAACCAGGTCCAGGTCATCGCCGGCAACGTCGCGACCTACGACGGCGCCAAGGCGCTGATCGACGCCGGCGCCGACGCCGTGAAGGTCGGCATCGGGCCGGGCTCGATCTGCACGACGCGCATCGTCGCGGGCGTGGGCGTGCCCCAGCTCACCGCGGTGATGGAGGCCGTGCGCGCCGCCGAGAGCACCGGCACGCCGGTGATCGCCGACGGCGGCATCAAGTTCTCCGGGGACGTCGCCAAGGCCCTTGCCGCCGGCGCCTCGACCGTGATGGTCGGCTCGCTGCTGGCGGGCACCGAGGAGGCGCCCGGCGAGGTGTTCCTCTACCAGGGGCGCTCCTACAAGGCCTATCGCGGCATGGGCTCCGTGGGTGCCATGGCTCGCGGCTCGGCCGATCGCTACTTCCAGCAGGACATCAAGGACCAGATGAAGCTCGTGCCCGAAGGCATCGAGGGCCAGGTCCCCTACAAGGGGCCGGTCTATGCCGTGGTGCACCAGCTCGCCGGCGGCCTGCGCGCGGCCATGGGCTACACGGGCTCGCGCACGCTCGAGGACTTCGCCACGCGCGCCGAGTTCGTGCGCATCACCAATGCAGGCCTGCGCGAGAGCCACGTCCACGACGTGGCCATCACCCGCGAGAGCCCGAACTATCCCTCGCGCACATGATCGGCGGGCCGGTCTCTGCGGGCGCGCTGCTCGCGCCCGCCCTGGTCCTCGTGGCGATGACCTTCGCGCTCCTCGTCTGGGGCGGGCGGATGCGCTTTTCCGCCGTGGGGCGGGGCGAGGTGAAGATGCGCGACATCGCCCTGCGCGAGCCGAACTGGCCCAAGCGCATCCTGCAGATCGGCAACTGCTTCCAGAACCAGCTGGAGCTGCCGGTCCTTTTCTACGTCCTCGTCGCGTTCCTGCTGGTGACGGGGGAGGGAGATCTCGTCGACCTCGTCCTCGCCTGGGCCTTCGTCGCCGCGCGAATCGCCCACGCGGCCGTGTTCGTGACGTCGAACGACGTGAGGAAGCGCGGGCCGATCTTCGTCCTGGGGATGGGCGTGCTGATCGCGCATTGGGCGTGGTTCGCCGTGGGACTGTACGCGTTCTGATCCGCTGCGCGCTCGCTCCGACGCGGGTGTGCGAGAGGTCGTGCGAGGAACGCAGATTCGGCTCGCGAGACAGGTGATGAGCCGTCAGGTGCTCTAGCAGTCGCGCTTCGCCAGTGCCGCGAGCGCCGCGCGCAAGCCGGCCAAGCGCTCCGCCCCGAGGCGGGCCGCGTAGGCGGCCTCGATCTCGCCCTTGATTCGATCGCTGTCGGCGAGGGCGGCGCGGCCGGCGGGCGTGAGGCGGACCTGCTTGCGGCGCGCGTCCGCAGGATCGGGCGCGCGCTCGACGATCCCGTCGGCGACGAGTGTGTCGACGTGCTGCTGCACGGCCTGCTTGGTCAGGCCCGCGCGGGTGGCGAGCTCGCCCTGCGGCACGCCCTCGCGCCCGATGTGGCGCAGCAGTGTCCCGCGCGCCTCGCCGAACCACGGATGGCCGGCCGCCACCATCGCAGCGACGAAGCGCGCGTGCCAAGCGGCGGCGGCGTCCCACAGCAGGATGCCGACATGGTCCGGTCGGTCGTCCCGGCGCGCCGTCACGTCGCCTCGACCGGGCGGCGCGCGAGATGGCCCATGCTCGTGCGGCTCGGCGGGCCCAGCGCGAACGGGCAGCGGGCGTGGTCGACGAGGCCCGCGGCCGCGAGGCGCTCTGCGACTTCCGCATCCGCCAGTGCGCGATGGCCCCAGACGAGCCGCAGCAGCGCCGTGCACCAATGCGGCTTGCTGACGACGAGGAGCAGCGCGCCGCCGGGCCGGAGCGCCGCGCGAAAGTCGGCGAGGGCGGCCGTCGGATCGGGCAGGTGCTCGACGAGATGGCTGCACAGCACGACGTCGTAGGTCCCGTGCTCCAGCGACCGCTCGCCCAGGGCGCCGACGATCGTGCGGCAGGACAGGCCCGCCTGCTCGAGGTTCGCCCGTGCCGCCGCGAGCATCGCCCCCGACCGGTCGAGCAGGTCGAGCGCGAGCGGCTCGGTCCGGGTCGCGGCAAACGCCAGCGAAAAGCCGCCCGTGCCCGCGCCGGCGTCGAGCACGCGCAGCGGTGCACCGGAATGCGCCGGCGCGACCCGCTCCCGCGCGCTTCGCGCGATCGCCGCGTAGGCGTCGAGGTAGCGCAAGCGCGAGATCTTGCCGTGCCAGCGCCGGGCGGCGGCGTCGTATCTCGACGTCAGCCGGTCCGTCGGCGCGTCGTGGGCGGCGGGAACGGCGAGAGGATCGGCGGGAGGCATGATCGGTCTCCGAGCGAGGTTCCAGCTTCGGCCGGCGCGCCGATTTAGTCAAGCATCTTGACGATCTCCGCCGCCCTCCCGTCCTTCCGCCTCGGCGACCACGCGCGCGGATGCTCTAGTCGCCCGCGCCCAACGCGTTCCCCACATAGTCGAGCTGTCCCAGCGGCCCCGGCCGCCATTCGTGCACGGCGAGCAGCTCGAGCTCGACCTCGCCGGCCGCGTCGAATCGCACGGGGCCGAGCGCGGTGTCGACCGGCGCCTCGCGCAGGCGCGCGGCGATGGCCTCGCCTTCTCCGGGGCCGACTGCGTTCGCCGCGGCGGCGATCGCCTCGACGGCGGCGTAGGCGCGCAGCGCCACCGGGTGGAGCGTCTCGATGACGTCCTCCGCTGCGAGGACCGGGACCACGCTCGGCGGCGAGGGGACCGCGGCGGGATCGGCCGCCTGCCCGGGCTCGCCGGCGGCATCCTCGCCCGCTCCCGCTTGCGTGGCCGCAGCCTCGGCGAGGATCGCGCCTGCGATCGTCGTCGCTGCGGGGTTGCCGGCGGTATCTGCGGCCGCCGTCATCAGCGTGCCCGCGGCGAGCGCGGGGTCGAGGTTCGCGAAGACGGGGGAGACGATGGCGTCGGTCGCCACCAGCACCGCCCGGGAGCCCGCGGCGCGCAGGTCGCGCAGCAGGATCGCGGCCTCGGGGGCGAGGCCGCCGAAATAGACGAAGCCGGGCTCGGCCGCGGCGATCCGCGCGGCGAGGCCGCGATAGTTCGGCTCGCCGGCGTCGAGCCCCTCGTAGAACACGTCCACGATCCCGGCCGTATCGAGCGCGGCGCGTGCCGTGTCGGCGACGCCCTTCCCGAAGCCGGACTTGTCGTGGACGATCGCGACGCGCGCGTCCGGATCGCGCGCGGCGATGTGGCGGGCCGCGAGCGCGCCCTGCGCCGAATCGGTGGGTGCGAGGCGCAGCACGTTCCAGGCCGCGTCCTCGGTCAGGCGGGGCTCGCCGACCGCGGGCGTGATCATCGGGACGCCGGCCTGCGCGTAGATCGGCGCCGCCTCGAGCGAGGGCCCCGCGGTGACGTGGCCGATCACCGCGACGAGGTCGGGCACCTCCGCGACGAGCGCACCCGCCACCGTGCGGGCGCGGGCGGGGTCGCCGATGTCGTCGCGCACGAGGATCTCCACCGGCTCGCCGCGAATTCCGCCGCGCGCGTTGATCGCCTCCGCCGCGCGGGTCGCCCCCGTCTCGAGCATGGCGCCGAAGGCGGCGAGCGGCCCGCTCTGCGGGGCCACGACCGCGATCGGTGCCTGCGCGAGCGCCGCCGTCGGGGCCGCCGTGGGCGCGACGAGCGCCGCGAGCAGGAGAGCGACGAGGGCGGCGGGTACCTGCGGCTCGATCGTCATCGCGTTTGGTTCCCTTCCGCTGCTCATTTCGTCGTCGAGAATGCCGTCTCATTGACCGAGATCAAGGCCCGATGGCGGCGGTTCCAGGAATGGTGCCGCCAAGGCCCGGACCACCTCGTCCGGGCGCGTGTCAGTCACGGCAGCATCTCGAGGGGATTTCCATGGCCTCCATCGGCGCATCGCCGGTCGCTCCAGGCAAGAGGATGACGCTCGGCGAAGGGGGGAGCGCGCTCGCGTTCGCGGCGCTCGCGCTCCTCTCCATCGTCGTCGCCGCCAAAGCCTGGGAAGCGGCCTACGCCTTCCACGCCTACCTGTTCGCGGCGGGTTCCGTCGCGGCGGTGTTCGCGATCATGAACCGCTACAACGAGCGTTCCGCGACGCTGCCGCCGCAGGAGATCGACGGCAAGCCCAACTACAACATGGGTCCCGTCAAGTTCGCGACCGTGGCGGCCATGGTCTGGGGCATCGCCGGCTTCACGGTGGGCGTGCTGATCGCGTTCCAGCTCGCCTTCCCGGCGCTGAACTTCGACCTCGCCTTCCTCAACTTCGGCCGCATGCGCCCGCTGCACACCTCCGCGGTGATCTTCGCCTTCGGCGGCAACGTGCTGCTGGCGACGTCGCTCTACGTGGTGCAGCGCACGAGCCGCGCACGGCTCGCGGGCGACATCACGCCGTGGTTCGTGGTGCTGGGCTACAACTTTTTCATCCTGATCGCCGGCACGGGCTACCTGCTCGGCATCACCCAGTCGAAGGAATATGCCGAGCCGGAGTGGTACGCCGACCTGTTCCTCACGGTCGTGTGGGTCGCCTATCTGCTGATGTTCATGCTCACGCTGCGCAAGCGCAAGGAGCCGCACATCTACGTGGCGAACTGGTTCTATCTGGCCTTCATCGTCACGATCGCGATCCTGCATCTGGGCAACAATGCCGTGATCCCGGTGTCGCTGTTCTCGGCCAAGTCCTACATGGTCTGGTCGGGCGTGCAGGACGCGATGGTGCAGTGGTGGTACGGCCACAACGCGGTCGGCTTCTTCCTCACCGCCGGCTTCCTCGCGATCATGTACTACTTCGTGCCGAAGCGGGCCGAGCGGCCGGTCTATTCCTACCGCCTCTCGATCATCCACTTCTGGGCGCTGATCTTCCTCTACATCTGGGCCGGCCCGCACCACCTCCACTACACGGCGCTGCCGGACTGGACGCAGACGCTCGGCATGGTGTTCTCGATCATGCTGTGGATGCCCTCCTGGGGTGGCATGATCAACGGCCTGATGACGCTCTCGGGCGCCTGGGACAAGCTGCGCACCGATCCGGTCCTGCGTCTCATGGTCGTGTCCATCGCCTTCTACGGCATGTCGACCTTCGAAGGCCCGATGATGTCGATCAAGGTCGTGAACTCGCTCTCGCACTACACCGACTGGACCGTCGGCCACGTGCACTCGGGCGCGCTCGGCTGGGTCGCGTACATCTCCTTCGGCGCCGTCTACTGCCTCGTGCCCTGGCTGTGGAACCGCGAGCGGCTGTACTCGCTCAAGCTGGTCAACTGGCACTTCTGGATCTCGACGCTGGGAATCGTGCTGTACATCTCCTCCATGTGGGTCGCCGGCATCATGCAGGGCCTGATGTGGCGGGCGTACACCGCGCTGGGCTTCCTCGAGTACTCGTTCATCGAGACCACCGAGGCGATGCATCCCTACTACGTGATCCGCGGCCTCGGCGGGATCCTGTTCCTCGCGGGTGCACTCATCATGGTCTACAACCTGGTCATGACCGTTCGTGCGGTGAAGCCGGTCGCCGAGGCCGAGCCGAAGTCGCCGCTCGTCGCGGCCGAGTAAGGGGAGGGGCGAGACATGTCTCTCTGGAACAAGCACGCAATCTTCGAGAAGAACTCGGTCGTCCTCGTGGCCGGCATCATCGGCGTGGTCGCCATCGGCGGCATCGTCGAGATCGCACCGCTCTTCTACCTCAAGAACACGATCGAGGAGGTGGAGGGCATGCGACCCTACAGCCCCCTCGAACTCGCCGGGCGCAATATCTACGTCCGCGAGGGCTGCTACAACTGCCACAGCCAGATGGTGCGACCGCTGCGCGACGAGGTGGAGCGCTACGGCCACTACTCGCTCGCGGCCGAGTCGATGTACGACAAGCCCTTCCAGTGGGGCTCGAAGCGCACGGGGCCCGACCTCGCGCGCGTCGGCGGCAAGTACTCGGACGCCTGGCACGTGGCGCACCTCGTCGACCCGCGCTCGCTCGTGCCGGCCTCGATCATGCCGGGCTATCCGTTCCTGTTCGAGACGCCGCTCGACTTCGACACGATCGGCACGGATCTCGCCGTCCAGGCGGCGATGGGCGTGCCCTATACGCCGGAGATGATCGAGAACGCCCGCACGGACGTCATCGTCCAGGCGACGCTGGACGATCCCGACCAGGCGAGCCTGCTCGAGCGCTACCCGAAGGCGCAGGCGCGCTCCTTCTCGGGCCGCTCGGACGGGGTCATCACCGAGGGCGACGCGCTCGTCGCCTACCTGCAGACGCTGGGCACGCTGGTCGATTTCTCGACCTACGACGGCCAGGCGAACGTGCGCTGAGGAGGCCGCCATGGAGACCTACTCGCTTCTCGCCTCCTTCGCGCAGACCGGCGGGCTCCTGATCTTCATCTTCGGGTTCCTGCTCGTCATCGCCTACGCGCTCATGCCGTCCAACCGCTCGACCTTCGACAAGGCCGCGCGGACGCCGATCGAAGAGGATTGAGGCCATGGCCCAGAAGAAGCAGGACATCGACAAGGTGACCGGGGTCTCGACAACCGGGCACGAATGGGACGGCATCACGGAGCTGAACAATCCGCTCCCGCGCTGGTGGTTGTATCTCTTCTACATCACCATCGCCTTCTCGGCGATCTACGTGCTGCTCTACCCGGCGATCCCGCTGGTCAGCACGGCGACCGGCGGCATCCTCGGCTGGAACTCGCGCTCGGCGGTGGTCAGCGACCTGGAGCGGCTCGACGCTTCCCGCGGCGGCGACATCGCGGCGCTGCGCGACGTCGAGCTCGTCTCGATCGAGGAGAACCCGCAGCTCCTCGCCTTCGCCCAGGCCTACGGGCGCGCCGCCTTCGGCGACAATTGCTCGGCCTGCCACGGGGCCGGCGGCGGCGGCGCGACGGGCTTCCCCAACCTCGTCGACGACGACTGGCTGTGGGGCGGCTCGCTCGACGCGATCCACCAGACGATCACCTACGGCATCCGCTCGACGCCGATGGACACGCGCTTCGGCGACATGCCGGCCTTCGTGCGCGACGGCTGGTTCGGCCGCGAGGACGCGATCGTGCTGGCGGACTACGTGCGCTCGCTCTCGGGCCTCGAGACGCCGGCGGGCTTCGATCCGACCCAGGGCGCCGAGCTCTATGCGACGAACTGCGCCGCCTGCCATGGCGAGACCGGCGAGGGCCTCCGCGACATGGGCGCCCCGAACCTCACGGACGGCATCTGGCTCTACGGCTCCGAGCGCGAGGTGATCCTCGAGGGCCTCGTCAACGGTCGCGGCGGGATGATGCCGCACTTCGGCGAGCGCCTGGACGACGCGACCGTGAAGGCGCTGGCGGTCTACGTCCACACGCTGGGCGGCGGCGAGTGAGCCGCGGCCGGACGGTCTGATGACGGCGACGGCGGGTCCCCGGGGACCCGCCGTTTTCGTATGGCCTCTCCCGCGCTAGCGGATGAGCCTGACCTCGACACCGACACGCGGCCCGACCGTCTCCCACGCCCGATCGGCGGTCAGGGTCGGGAGCGCCAGCCGCGAGGCGAGGGCGAGGCAGTAGCGATCGCCGAGGGAAAGCCCGACGTCTCCAGTCGCACGAAGGTGGCCAGCGGCGAGGCTCAATGCGCGATCCACGGGAGCGATCTCGACGGGAAGGAGATCGACGAGGCGATCGATCTCCCGAGAGCCGCCGCCCCGGGCAGCGAAGTAGCCAACGAGCTCCGCGAGATTCGGAGCAGCCATGACCGAGCCATCGAGCGATGCGCGAACCGCCGCGGCTCCCGGCTCGTCCAGGAGCAAAGCGAGCACGGCCGAGGTGTCGAGGACGACCCGGCTCATTCTCGGGCAGCGTCCTCTCGCCGTTCGGAGAGGAAGTCGTCGACGCTGCCGCCGCCGCGCTCGGCGATGGAGCGGGCGATGGCACGCGCTTCGGCCAGCACCTGGTCCACGGTCCTCAGCACGATCGCGTCGTCCGTCTCCTGGATGATGATCTCTCCACCCTCAGCCAGGCCATGGCGCCGCCGCAGGTCCGCTGGCAAGCTGAGGCGTCCGGATGCAGTGACCGTGGCACGCGTCGTCATGGTGTCGCCCCGAGATCTGGCTTCTCGCTCGAATATGGTACGCGGTGGCGACAGGGCGAGTCCAGCGACACTGGCGCGCACTCGACTTCGTGGCGCGATCGAATATCGCGCCAACACGTGGCCCCGGTTGGTACACGGCCTGCTGGAGCTGGCGAGGGCGCCACCGCCGCCTTGCGCTGCGCCGTTTCGCACCCCATCTAGGAGGCCGAGACAGGCGCGCCCCCACCGGCGCGCGGCCGTTCGTCCGCCCGGGTGCGCAGGCCCGCGGGCGTTTGACGTTGCGCGGCCGTGGGTTTAAAGCCAGAGCGCAATTCGACACCGCCGCCCGAGGGGCGTGGCGGTGGTTTTCGTTGATCAAAGGATGACCGAATGGCGAAAGAGGAGCTGATTACCTTCGAGGGCGTCGTGACCGAGGTTCTCCCCGACGCGAAGTTCCGGGTCGAGCTCGAGAACGGCCACGAGGTGATCGCCTACACCGCCGGCAAGATGCGCAAGTTCCGCATCAAGACGATCGCCGGCGATCGCGTCACCGTCGAGATGTCGCCCTACGACCTCGACAAGGGGCGCCTCGTGTTCCGCCACAAGGACGACCGCGGCCCGGTGGGACCTCGTCCGGGCGGCTCGCGTCCTGGCGGCCCGCGCCGGCGGTGACGCCGTCGCCCCGGGGCGCTGGCCCAGGCGCCCGGGGCGGGGTATCATGGCCGGGATGCGCGAGGACGTCGAGATGGCCGACGTGACCGGCCTGACGGTCGAGCTCGATCCGGAGCTGCGGGACGCCTTCCTCGGCGCACCGCGATCGACGACGTACCCCGGACGAGATCCAGCGCGCGCTCGTGCGCGGCTATGTCGAGGAGAAGCGTGAGGAGCGTGAGGCCCCGACGCCGGAATACGCGGCATTCCCGCGACGCAAGGTCGATATCGCCCGCGCCTCGATGAGATCGGGGGACTTGCGCACCAGCGAGGATGTCGAGGCCGAGTTCACAGAGCGACGGCGCCGGCTCGGCGTCGATCTCGCGTGACCGTCCGCTGGACACCCGAAGCGGTCCAGGATCCGCTCGATATTCCGAACGACGTCTCGCGAGACAACCCGAGAGCGGCCAATCGGCTCGACCAGACGTTCTCTCGTGCAGCCTCACGGTTGGCAGATCGGCCTTCGCTGGGGCATGCCGGACGCGTACCGGGGACGCGCGAGCTGTTTCCTCATCCGAGCTATCGCCCCGTCTACCGGACGGATGGGCACGTCGTCTGGATCCGGGCACTCGTCCATACGGCACGTCGGCGGCCAGACCCGCAGGCCGAGGGCGACGAACCACTCGACTGATCGCGATGGCTCACCTCGGGCACGAAAAAGGGCGCCTGGCCTCGCGGCCGGCGCCCTTCGCGTCTCACGATCCGATCGCCCGAGAGCGACCGGCGGCGGCTCACGCCACGGCGAGCTTGTCCGCCGAGGACTTGCCGGTGCGGCGGTCGGCGACGACCTCGTAGGACACCTTCTGGCCCTCGTCGAGGCCGCGCAGGCCCGCGCGCTCCACGGCGGAGATGTGCACGAACACGTCGCCACCGCCCTCGTCGGGCTGGATGAAGCCGTAGCCCTTGGTCGCGTTGAACCACTTCACGGTACCGGTCTGCATGATTGTATCCTCTCGAGGCATGCATGGAGGCTCGGGCGCACGCGAGCGCGCGCCCACGAATATCGATGTCTCGGAGAAGGTCGTCAGCCACGCACCCCAACTCGTGTCGAGGGGTGCGCATCCCGGCCAAGTCGTCCGGCCTAAAACTCGATGATCTTCAGATACACCGGGATCGTGTCATTTCCAAGGTCGCCGGCCGCGAAAAGAAGGCGGCGAACGATGGACGTGCCGGCCCGGCCGCGCGGGCCGGGCCGGCACCCCGGGCTCAGCCGGCAGCCATCGCCTTCTGCAGGTTCTCGTCGACCTTGTCGAGGAAGCCCGTGGTCGTCAGCCAGCGCTGGTCGGGACCGACGAGGAGCGCGAGGTCCTTCGTCATGTGGCCGGCCTCCACCGTGTCGATGCACACCGTCTCGAGCGTGTCGGCGAAGCGGTCGAGCTCCGCGTTGCCGTCGAGCTTGGCGCGGTGCTTGAGGCCGCGGGTCCAGGCGAAGATCGACGCGATGGAGTTGGTCGAGGTCTCCTTGCCCTTCTGGTGCTCGCGGTAGTGGCGCGTCACCGTGCCGTGGGCGGCCTCGGCCTCCACGGTCTGGCCGTCCGGCGTCATCAGCACCGAGGTCATCAGGCCGAGCGAGCCGAAGCCCTGGGCCACGGTGTCGGACTGCACGTCGCCGTCGTAGTTCTTGCAGGCCCAGACGTAGCCGCCCGACCACTTCAGCGCCGAGGCGACCATGTCGTCGATCAGGCGGTGCTCGTAGGTGATGCCCGCCGCCTTGAACTTGTCGGCGAACTCGGCCTCGTAGACCTCCTGGAACAGGTCCTTGAAGCGCCCGTCATAGGCCTTCAGGATGGTGTTCTTGGTCGACAGGTAGACCGGGTACTTGCGGTTCAGGCCGTAGTTCATCGAGGCGCGGGCGAAGTCGCGGATCGACTCGTCGAGGTTGTACATCGCCATGGCGACGCCGGCGCCCGGGAACTGGAACACCTCCTTCTCGATGACCGTGCCGTCCTCGCCCTCGAACTTGATGGTCATGCGGCCCTTGCCGGGCACCTTGAAGTCGGTGGCGCGGTACTGGTCGCCGAAGGCGTGGCGGCCGACGATGATCGGCTGGGTCCAGCCGGGCACGAGGCGCGGCACGTTCTTGCAGATGATCGGCTCGCGGAAGATCACGCCGCCGAGGATGTTGCGGATCGTGCCGTTGGGCGAGCGCCACATCTGCTTGAGGCCGAACTCCTCGACCCGCTGCTCGTCCGGCGTGATGGTGGCGCACTTCACGCCGACGCCGTGCTTCTTGATGGCGTTCGCCGCGTCGATCGTCACCTGGTCGTCGGTGGCGTCGCGGTGCTCGACGCCGAGGTCGTAGTACTCGAGGTCGATGTCGAGATAGGGATGGATCAGCTTCTCCTTGATGAAGGCCCAGATGATCCGGGTCATCTCGTCGCCGTCGAGCTCCACCACCGGGTTCGCGACCTTGATCTTCGCCATCGTTCGACCTCTTCGGCTCTCGCGTTCGGGACGCCGCGCGTCCCCCTTCCGGGCCGCGTCTTAGCCCGCTTGCGCCGACGTTGGAAGCCCGGCTTTCGCCGGAGGGCGGCGTGTGCATGGCAGGGCAGGGGGCCGCTGCGATCAAAGCGTGAGGACGGTCCCCGCGCGAGCCCCGGCCTCGCGCACCGCGGCGAGCAGGCTCTCGTCGCCGGCCACGCTGGTCGTCGAGAGGCGCTCCAGCGCGCCCGCCTCGACCCGATCTCCGTAGAGAAGCATCGCGCTGTCCGGGTCGCAGCGGTTCGAGGTCCAAGCCAGCCCGTCGAGATCCGGAAAGCGGTGATGGAGCGCCTGCGCCCAGAGCGCAGTGCTCTCGTACGCGCTCGCGGGTGCCGATACGAGCTCGCGGTGCGTCATGCCCCACTTGGCGAGATCCGGGGCGCGCAGCTGCGCGAGCAGCAGCGGCCGCCTGGTGGCGAGGAGGCTGTGGCTGCGCGCCATGACGTCCGCAAGCGGGACCGTCTTGAACGCGGCATTTACGGGAACATCGTGGAACACGGTCTCGAAGATCGCCGCCTCGCGCGTCGTCGCCGCATAGAGCGACGGCACGCAGCGTCCCTGTGCGTCGGTGATCGGCGCGAACCGGGTGGGGCGGCCCAGGCACGGATTGAAGGCGGCGCCGCCGAAGCGGGAGAGATGGATGCGGTGGACCAGGCTCCCGGAGGGCAACACGGCCGTATTGGGTGCGAGGAGGTCGGCCGGAGGCGACGGAACCTCTCTCACCCGGCCGTGCCCTCCCGCATCCGCTCCGCGGCGGCCACGACCGCATCGGAATCGTCGAGCCGGTCCTGCGGTGCGGCATCGGCAAGCCAGCCGTTTCCGGATGCGAACCAGAACGCGACCTGCCAGGGCGTCATATCGTCGGGCAAGGCCGCGAGCACCCGACGAACCACGGGGCGGGGGCGCCCGTCCGCGAACTGGAAGGCCGGGAAGCGGTCGATACCCTTGTGGGTGATCGCGAAGACACGGCCTTCCTTCTTCCATCCCGCCGCGAGCGCGCTTCGGTTCGCCGCCGCGCTCCCCGCCGCGCGGTGCAGCTCCGCAGCCGTCAGGGTCGGGACCGTCACGAGATAGCGTGCCCTCAGCGCGGCGTTGTCCGCCTCGATGTCGGCCTCCGAGGACGACAGCGGTTCATCTTCTATGAGCGCGTCGACGAGCCGGTCGATCCTCTCCGACCGGCGCATCGCCCGCCCCGGCGCGGCACGCAGATCGAGCGCCTGGATCGCGCGGCGCGCCAGCGCCAGGTCTCGTCGGCTGTCGGCATGGACGATCAGCGTATGTCCCGCGGGCAGCACCCGGGCGTCCTCCGTCGCCAGCTCCAACGTCTCGATCGCGTAGGCATGCTCGCGGACCTGGGTCACGACGATCCTCCTTCGGCACCGCGCCGCGGGGCTCTGAGATTCATGATGTCATGCGCCGATCATGAAAATCAAGGCAACGCAGGGGAGCCGATGGCGCCCTTCAGCCCCGCCCCCGCAGCACCAGCTCGTCGCGGCGCACCTCGTAGGACTCCAGCCGGTCCAGGAAGCTCATCCCGAGCAGGTTGCCCGGCAGGGCGTCGGGGCGGGCGACGAGCGCGCGCACGCCGGTCTCGACGATGTCGCCGACGGCGAGCGTTTCGAGCACGATCGGCGCGGCCATGGTGCGGCCGTTGGCGGTGAGCACCGGCACGCGGTAGGCGAGGTCGTCCGCGCCGTAGCCGAGCCGGCCGGCGGCGTCCGCGGTGAGGACGACGACGTTCGCGCCGGTGTCGAAGATGAAGTCGAGCGGCGTGTCGTTGGCGCTGCCGCGCACGACGAAGGCGCCGTCGAAGCCGCGCCGCACGCTCACCTCGCCCGGCGCGACACGCACCGCCGCACCCGGGCGCAGCTCCGCCATCACCCGCAGCGCCACCGACTCGAGCTCGACGCGGTGGGTGTAGAGCACGATCAGGCCGACGAAGATCACCACCCAAGAGACGAGGTGCCCCGGGAAGGCGGCGAAGCGCCCACGATAGCGCGAGAACAGCGAGCCGGAGATGAAGAGGACGAGGGCGGTGAGCGCGGTCAGCCGCGCGAACTCCTCCGGCGGCAGCCCCAGGATCGCGCGCTCGCCGTGGGTCCACACCAGCGCGGCGAGCCCGAAGGCGAGGAGCGCGAGGCCGATCGCGCCGGGCATCAGCCGGCCTCGCCCTCGGCCGGCGCGTTCTCCGCCGGCGCGGCCGCCGCGTCCTCGCCGAGGAAGGCGACGCGCATGCGCCGCTCGAGCCCGGCCATGACGGCGCGCCGCTCCGCCTCGGGCATGCGCCCCCAGGTCGCGATCTCGGCGCGGGTGCGCCCGCAGCCTTCGCACAGGCCGGTCTCCTCGTCGATGAGGCAGACCTTGATGCAGGGGGAGGAGACGGGGCTCGCGTCGGTGCTCATGCGTCCATATCTCGTCAACGGGCGAGCGCGATCAAGAGGGTGAGCGCCGCGGCGATCTCCGCCACCTGCTGGGCGGCGCCGGCGACGTCCCCGGTCTGGCCGCCGATCTTCGCCACCGACCAGCGGGTGATCGCCCACCCGGCGAGCGCGGTGGCGAGGCAGGCGCCGAGCATGCCGGCGAGCGGGAGGCCGGCGGCGAGCGCGAGGGCGAGGGCGAGCGCGGTCGCGATCGCGCCGGCCTGCGCGAGCGTCCGTCGCGGCAGGCGCCCGACCGAGGCGGAGGCGCCGTCCGCGCGGGCGGGATCGGCCAGCGCGAGCGGCACGAGCGTCGCGGTCCGCGACAATGCCGAGAGCGCGCAGAACGCCGCGGCGGCGGCGAGCGCGCCCGCGCCCTCCACGAGCGCCGCCAGCGCGGCGACGCGCAGGATCAGCGCGAGCGCGAGGGCCGTCGCGCCGAAGGCACCGACGCGGCTGTCCTTCATGATCTCGAGCCGCCGCGCGCGGGTCGTCGCGCCGGCGAAGGCGTCGGCGACGTCGGCGAGCCCGTCCTCGTGCAGCGCACCGGTCATCGCGGCGAGCGCGCCGATCGCGAGCCCCGCGCCGACCAGAGGCGGCAGGCCCGCGAGGCTCGCGCCGACGAGCACGAGCGCGCCGAGGAGGCCGAGGATCAGGCCGGCGACCGGCAGCATCCGCGCCATGCGGGCGAAGTCGGGCAGAGCGTGGGGATCCGCCTCCCAGGGCAGGGCGGGAACGGGCAGGCGCGAATAGAAGCGCAGCGCCCGCGCGACGTCGGCGAGCGCACCCGCGATCGGCCCCTCGTGCCCCGTCGACCGATCGTCCGCCGTGCCGTGCATGCCCTCGCGCGCTCCGCCCGTGCCCGTGCGCCGCCTTCACCGATGCGGCCCGCTCCTCTATACGTCGCAGCGCGACTCGTTTCACCCGGCGCGTGCGGCTCCGCCGACCTTTTGCGCCACGGCCGGTCGCGCCCCGTCTTTCGTGCCCGGTCCTTCGGGCTTTGGAGGCCACCATGACCGACACGTCCGCCCCGCAGGAAGGCACGCCCTTCGACGACATCCGCACGCTCGTCGCCGCCATGCCGGGCCCGGACGAGGCGGCGGTCGCCGCCGTGCGTGCCCGCGACGCGGAGCTGACGAAGCCCGCGGGCTCGCTCGGGCGGCTCGAATGGCTCGCCGAGTGGCTCGCGGCCTGGCAGGGCAAGCCGAAGCCGACCGTGGCGCGCCCGCTCGTCGCGGTCTTCGCCGGTGCCCACGGCGTCACCGCCCGCGGGGTCTCCGCCTTCCCGGACGCGGTGAACCGCCAGATGCTGGAGAACTTCGCCGCCGGCGGGGCGGCGATCAACCAGATCTGCGCCGCCTACGGCATCGGCTTCAAGGTCTTCGACCTCGCGATCGACATCCCCACCAAGGATTTCACCCGCGAGCCGGCGATGGGCGAGAAGGACGCGGTGGCCACCATGGCCTTCGGCATGGAGGCGATCGCCGGCGGCACCGACCTGCTCGGCGTCGGCGAGATGGGCATCGGCAACACGACGGCGGCCGCGGCGATCTACTGTGCGCTCTGGGGCGGCGAGCCCTCGCACTGGGTCGGCCGGGGCTCCGGCGTGGACGACGGCGGGCTCGCGCGCAAGATCTCGGCGATCGAGGATGCGCTCGCGCTGCACGGGGACGCGCTGGGCGATCCTCTCGAGGTGCTGCGTCGGCTCGGCGGCCGCGAGATCTGCGCCATGGCGGGCGCCATTCTCGCCGCGCGCGCCGAACGGGTGCCGGTCGTGATCGACGGCTACGTCTCCACCGCCGCGGCGGCGGTGCTGCACGCGCTCGACCCGCGCACGCTCGAGCACTGCGTCGCCGGCCACCTCTCCGCCGAGGGCGCCCATCGCGAGGCGCTGGAGCGCATCGGCAAGACGCCGCTGCTCGCGCTCAACATGCGCCTGGGCGAAGGCTCCGGTGCGGCTCTCGCGATGGGCGTGATCAAGGCGGCCTGCGCCTGCCACACGGACATGGCGACTTTCGAGCAGGCGAAGGTCTCCAAGAAGGGGGCGTGAGGGCGCTCCTCTCCCGCCTGGAATCGGCGTGACAGGAGAAGTCGGGAGAGGTGAATCGGCGGCGGAGCCGAAACCGGCACACGTCGCGCCGCGGAACCCCGCCCCTGATCCGCTCGCGCGGATCGTCCCCGCCCCAACGGGACGGGAGCCGGTGGCGGCTCCTCGCTCCTCTCCCATCGGGGGAGGTGGATCGGCGCCGGAGGCGACGAGACGGAGGGGGTGCGCCGAAAGGCGCTTCGGCGACAGCCGAACCTACACGCGTCGCGCCGCGGGACCCCGCCCCTGATCCGCTTCGCGGATCGTCCCCGCCCCGATGGGGCGGGAGCGCCATTCGGCGCGCACGTGCGCGTCGCTCTCGGCGTCGACGCGGGCGGTGCGCAGCGTCTCGAACGCCTCCGGCGGAAGGAGGCGGGCCAGCGCCCACACCGCCATCCCGCGCACCAGCGGGGAGGCGTCGTCGAGCCGCTCGCGGGCGACCTCCACCAGCGCCGGCTCGCCGCTGTTGCCGATGGCGACGAGCACGTTGCGCACGAAGCGGTCGCGGCCCGTGCGCTTGATCGGCGTACCGGCGAACAGCGCGCGGAAGGCGGCGTCGTCGAGGCGGGCGAGGTCGGCGAGCGGCAGCGACGCGAGGTCGCGGCGGGCGGCGAGCTTCTGCTCGCGCGCAGCGTGCGCGAACTTGTTCCAGGGGCAGACCGCGAGGCAGTCGTCGCAGCCGTAGACCCGGTTGCCGATGCCCGTGCGCAGGTCCTCCGGGATCGGCCCCGCGTGCTCGATCGTCAGGTACGAGATGCAGCGGCGCGAATCGAGCACGTAGGGCGCGGGGAAGGCGTTCGTCGGGCAGGCGTCGAGGCAGCGGCGGCAGGAGCCGCAATGGTCGCCCTCGGGCGCATCGACCGGAAGCTCGGCGGTGGTGAAGATCGCGCCGAGGAAGAGCCAGTTGCCGAGCGCGCGCGAGACCAGCACCGTGTGCTTGCCCTGCCAGCCGATTCCCGCGGCCTGCGCGAGCGGCTTCTCCATTACGGGCGCCGTGTCGACGAAGACCTTGACGTCGTCGCCGGCCTGCGACGCGAGCACGCCGGCGAGCTCCTTGAGCCGTCCCTTGATCACGTCGTGATAGTCGCGTCCCTGTGCGTAGACCGAGATCGCGGCCTTCGTGCGCCGTCGAATCGCCTCGAGCGGATCCTCGTCGGGCCCGTAGTTCATGCCGAGCATGACGATGGAGCGCACCTCCGGCCACAGCGTGCGCGGGTCGGCGCGCCGCTCCGCGGTCGTCTCCATCCAGCCCATCGTGCCCTGGTGCCCCGCCTCCAGCCAGGCGGCGAGGCGCGGGCCGAGGTCGGGCACCGCCTCCGGCCGCGTCACCGCGAGCGCGTCGAAGCCGAGCGCGCGGGCGCGCTCCGTCAGGTGCTGCTTGAGGCGTTCGGGTCTCAGAAGTCCAGGCCTCAGAAATCCAGGTCCGCGTAGCTGTCGGCGGGCGCCATGCCGGGGATCTTGTCGGCGAGGAGCGCGCGGAAGCTCGGGCGGCTCTTCACCCGTGCATACCACGTCCTCGCCGCCTCGTCCTCGCCCCAGGGCGCGTCGCCGAGATAGTCGACGCAGGAGATATGGGCGGCGGCGGCGAGATCGGCATGGGTCAGCGCGTCGCCGGCGAGGAAGTTCCGGCGCTGGACGAGGAATCCGATGTAGCGCAGGTGGTAGCGCACGTTCGCCCGCGCGGCGCGGATCGAGGCCATGTCGGGCGGCCCGCCGCCGTTCGCCCGCGGCACGAAGCGCTTGTAGATCTTCTCGTTCACGAGGTAGCCCGACACCTCGTCCCAGAACTTGCCGAGGAACCAACCCGTCAGCCGGCGCACCTCGACGCGCGCCGCCGGGTCGGCGGGCATCAGCCGCCGCTCGGGCGCGTCCGCCCCGAGCGTCTCGTCGAGCCATTCCGCGATGACGCTCGCGCCGGGCACGACGAGGCCGTCGTCTGCGACGAGGACCGGCGTCTGGCCGGCGGGATCGAGCGCGAGGAAGGCGTCGCGGCGCTCCCAGGGGCGCTCCTCGACGAGCTCGACGTCCCGCCCGAGCTCGGCGAGGGCGAGACGGACGAAGCGCGAATGCGGGCAGAGCGGGTAGTGGTGGAGTTTGGCCATGAGCCCTGAGAGCGCTGGAGACGGGCGACATTAAGGCCGGTGACGGTTAAGGCACGGTAACGATCTTTCGCGGTGCGGCGCGTCGCCGGGCTGGCGCTCGCGCCCCCGGCGGTCTAGACCGCGCTCGACGCCGCGGGCCCGAATCCCCGCCGCGGCGGCCGGACGAAGGACGAGCGCGAGCCCATGACACTCCTCGAGGCCGTGAAGGCCCTGTTCCTCGGCCTGCTCGAGGGTGCGACCGAGTTCATCCCGGTCTCCTCGACCGGGCACCTGATCCTGCTCCAGAGCCTGTTCGGCCTCGACAGCCACGCCGACAAGACCTTCGCGATCCTGATCCAGTTCGGCGCGATCCTGGCGATCCTCTCGGCCTATTTCGGCCGCCTGTGGTCGATCGCCAAGGCGCTGCCGAGCGATCCGCAGGCGCGGCGCTTCGTCGTCGGCGTGCTGATCGCCTTCCTGCCGGCGGCCGTCGTCGGCGTGCTCGCGCGCGACTTCATCCTCGGCGTCCTGTTCGATCCCCGCGTCGTGTGCACCACGCTCGTCGTCGGCGGCATCGTGCTGCTCGCCGTCGACCGCATGGCGCTGAACCCGCGCCACGAGGAGGCGACGCGCTTCCCGCTGCCGATGTATCTGGCGATCGGCGTGATCCAGTGCCTCGCCATGATCCCCGGCGTCTCGCGCTCGGGCGCGACGATCGTCGGCGCCATGCTGATGGGCTCCTCCAAGCGCGCGGCCGCCGAGTTCTCCTTCTTCCTCGCCATGCCGACCATGGCCGGCGCCTTCGTCTGGGAGCTCGGGCAATCCT
This sequence comes from Salinarimonas rosea DSM 21201, assembly GCF_000429045.1. GTDB lineage: Bacteria > Pseudomonadota > Alphaproteobacteria > Rhizobiales > Beijerinckiaceae > Salinarimonas > Salinarimonas rosea. Next base: position 137,082 of record NZ_AUBC01000001.1, on the reverse strand, counting down.
GGCGCGACCTCTCGGCGAACGACGCGACGATGATCGCGATCGGCTTCGTCTCCGCCTTCGTGGCGGGGCTGTTCGTGGTCAAGACGCTGCTCGACTACGTCTCCAAGCACGGCTTCGCGCTGTTCGCCTGGTGGCGCATCCTCGTGGGAAGCGTCGGCTTCGCCGCGCTGATCGCCTTCGGGTGATCCGACAGTCGAGCGAGGGGTTGTCATCCCGGATTGCGAAGCAAGTCCGGGACCCAGAACCACAGGTGCTTCTCGAGCGGCGCGCCAGCGCCGCGGCGGGGAAGGCCTCCGTCGGCGTCCGTGGACGCGCGCGCTGCAGCGCACGCTGAGCAGAACGTCGGCGGATCTGGGCCCCGGGCCCGCTTCGCGACCCGGGGTGACAACCCGCGACCCTTTTCGCCTCTCACCCGAGCATGCGCCCGACGATGTCGGAGACGTCCCGCGACAGGCTCGGGCGGTCGGCGATCGTCCGCAGCGTCGTCTCCGCCTTGGCGCGGCGACCGGGCTCCATCGTGCGCCAGGTGTTGAAGGCGGTGAGCACGCGCGCGGCGGTCTGCGGGTTCGTCGCGTCCAACGCGGTCACCTTGTCGGCCACGAAGGCGTAGCCCGCACCGTCGGGGCGATGGAACTGCGTCGGGTTCGAGAGCGCGAAGGCCCCGATCAGCGCGCCGACCCGGTTGGGGTTCGACAACGAGAAGGCCGGATCGGCCATCAGCCGCTCGACCCGCTCCAGCGTCCCGGCCTCCGGCATCGTCGCCTGGAGCGCGAACCACTTGTCGAGCACGAGCGGCTCGCCGTCGAAGCGGCTGCGGAAGTCCGCGAGCATCTCCTCGCGCCGCGGCGTCGGCGGCGTGTGCGCGGCGACGCCGAGCGCCGCGAGGCGGTCCGTCATGTTGTCGGCCCCGTCGTATTGATCGGCGGCTGCCACGATGCCGGCGGCGGGGTCCGCGGCGGCGATCAGGTCGAGAGCGCCGTTGCGCAGCGCCCGGCGCCCGGCGCTCGCGGCGTCCGGCGCGTAGGGCGCGCGCGAGGCGAGGCGCTCGCGCAGCACCGCGAGGCGCGGGGCGAGGGCGCCACCGACGAGCGCGCGCATGCGTTCGCGCGCCGTGTGGATGGCGTCGGGATCGACGTCCGAGCCGATGTCCTGAGCGACGTCCGGCTCGCCGGGCAGCGCCAGCACGAGCGCGGCGAAGGCCGGGTCGGCCTCGCCCTCGGCGTCGAGAAAGGCGGCGAGCGCGTCCGCGTAGGCCCGCACCGCCTCCTCGGCGAGCGTGCCGTCCACCGCCGCGCGGGTGAGGAGGCGGATCGCGACCGTCTGGGCGGACTGCCAGCGGTTGAACGGGTCGGGGTCGTGGCGCAGGAGCGTGAGGAGGTCGGCCTCCGAGAGGTCGCGCGAGACCCGCACCGGCGCCGAGAAGCCGCGCAGCACGCTCGGGACGGGGCGCACGGGCACGTTCTCGAGCACGAGGCTGTCGGACGCCCGGTCGAGCACGAACACGCCGTCCTCGCGCAGCCGCGGGGAGGTGGCCGGGATCTCGCGCCCGTCCTCGGCCACGAGGCCGAGGCGGATCGGGACGAGCGCGGGGCGCTTCGTCGGCTGGCCCGGCGTCGGCGGGATCGACTGGGCGAAGTCGAGCCGGTAGGTCTTCGCCGCCTCGTCCCAGCGACCGGTCACCGCGAGGCGCGGCGTGCCGGCCTGCGCGTACCACAGCGCGAAATGCTCGAGGTCCCGGCCGCTCGCCTCGGCGAAGCAGGCGAGGAAGTCCTCCACGGTCGCCGCAGCGTTGTCGCAGCGCGCGAAGAAGAGGTCCATGCCCGCCGCGAAGGCCTCCTCGCCGACGAGGGTGCGGAGCATGCGGATGACCTCCGCGCCCTTCTCGTAGACGGTCGCCGTGTAGAAGTTGTTGATCTCGCGATACTCGCTCGGCCGCACCGGGTGGGCGAGGGGGCCGGCGTCCTCGGCGAACTGGCGCAGCCGCAGCGCCCGCACCTCGGCGATGCGGTGGACCGGGCGCGAGCGCATGTCCGAGGAGAACTCCTGGTCGCGGTAGACCGTGAGGCCTTCCTTCAGGCAGAGCTGAAACCAGTCGCGGCAGGTGATGCGGTTGCCGGTCCAGTTGTGGAAGTACTCGTGCGCGACGATCGCCTCGATGTTGGCGTAGTCCGTGTCGGTCGCGGTCTCCGGCGAGGCGAGGACGTACTTGTCGTTGAAGATGTTCAGCCCCTTGTTCTCCATCGCGCCCATGTTGAAATCGGACACGGCAACGATGTTGAACACGTCGAGATCGTACTCCCGCCCGAAGACCTCCTCGTCCCAGCGCATCGAGCGCTCGAGCGCGTCGAGCGCGTAGCCGGCGCGCCCCTCCTTGCCGGGCTCGACGTGAACGGCGATCTCGACCTCGCGCCCGGTCATCGTGGTGAAGGGCTTCGAGATCTTGGCGAGGCTGCCGCCGACGAGGGCGAACAGGTAGGTCGGCTTCGGGTGCGGGTCGTGCCACAGCGCATAGTGCCGCGTGCCGTCGCCCACGGGGCCGCTCGCGACCAGGTTGCCGTTGCCGAGCAGCGTCGGCGCCTCCGCGGCGTCCGCCTCGATGCGGGTCTCGTAGATCGAGAGCACGTCCGGCCGGTCGAGGAAGTAGGTGATGCGCCGGAAGCCCTCGGGCTCGCACTGGGTGCAGTAGACGCCGCGCGAGCGATAGAGGCCCATCAGCTTGGTGTTGGCGGTCGGGTCGAGGCGGGTCTCGACGGTGAGGGTGAAGGGCCGGCGCGGCGGCTGATGGATCACGAGCCCGTCCGCATTCGCCGTGAACGTCTGTGGGTCGAGCGGCTCCCCGTCGAGCGCCACCGCCACGGGCACCAGGTCGTCGCCGTCGAGCGCGAGCGGCACGTCGACCCGCCCCGCCGGGTTCGGCTCGATCTCCAGCGTGGCGCGCACCCGCGTCGCGTGCGGGTCGAGCGCGATGTCGAGGGCGACCCGCGGGATCAGGAAGTCGCTCTGGCGATATTCGGCGAGCTTCAGGGTCTGAGGGGTCTCGGTGCGCATCGGGGGCCTCGCGTCTGGAAGGCCACCGTTGTAGCCCCCGCGGGGGGGCGATCGCAATGCTCGGACGGCTCCCCTCTCCCGAGAGGGAGAGGGGGCGGGGGTGAGGAAATGCCGTGTGCGGCGTCGCAGGGAGGCGTGGAGTTGCGCCCATGCGTCCCGCCGAGGCGCGAGCCGGTCGACCGTACGCCCTCACCCCCAGCCCCTCTCCCATCCGGGAGAGGGGAGCCCCTCACAGCGGCAGGTTGTCGTGCTTGCGCCAGGGCTCGTCCACCTCCTTCGAGCGGAGCATGGCGAGCGCCCGCGAGATCCGCCGGCGGGTCGAGTGCGGCATGATCACCTCGTCGACATAGCCGCGCTCGGCCGCCGCGAAGGGGCTCATGAAGCGGTCCTCGTATTCCTTGGTGCGCGCGGCGAGCTTCTCGGGATCGCCGATGTCCTGGCGGAAGATAATCTCCACCGCGCCCTTGGCGCCCATCACCGCGATCTGCGCGGAGGGCCAGGCGTAGTTGACGTCGCCGCCGATGTGCTTCGACGCCATGACCACGTAGGCGCCGCCGTAGGCCTTGCGGGTGATAACGGTGACCATCGGCACGGTGGCCTGGGTGAAGGCGAAGAGCAGCTTCGCGCCGTGCTTGATCAGGCCGCCGTATTCCTGCGCCGTGCCCGGCAGGAAGCCCGGCACGTCGACGAAGGTGACGAGCGGGATCGAGAAGGCGTCGCAGAAGCGCACGAAGCGCGCCGCCTTGCGCGAGGCGTCACTGTCGAGCACGCCCGCGAGCACCATGGGCTGGTTGGCCACGATGCCGACCGTGCGGCCCTCGATGCGGCCGAAGCCGGTGACGATGTTCCGGGCGTAGCCTTCCTGGATCTCGAAGAAGTCGCCCTCGTCCACGACCTTCAGGATCAGCTCCTTCATGTCGTAGGGCTTGTTCGGGTTGTCCGGCACCAGCGTGTCGAGGGAATGCTCGATGCGCTCGGCGTCGTCGAAGCTGTCCCACTCGGGCGGCCCGTCCGTGTTGTTGGCGGGCAGGAAGTCGACGAGCCGGCGGACCTGGAGCAGCGCCTCGACGTCGTTGTCGAAGGCGCCGTCGGCGACCGACGACTTCGTCGTGTGCACGGAGGCGCCGCCGAGCTCCTCGGAGGTGACGGTCTCGTTGGTGACGGTCTTCACCACCTCGGGGCCGGTGACGAACATGTAGCTCGTGTCGCGCACCATGAAGATGAAGTCCGTCATCGCCGGCGAGTAGACGTCGCCGCCGGCGCACGGACCCATGATGACGGAGATCTGCGGCACCACGCCCGACGCCTTGACGTTGCGCGCGAACACCTCGCCATAGCCCGCGAGCGCCGCGACGCCCTCCTGGATGCGGGCGCCGCCGGCGTCGAACAGGCCGATGATCGGGGCGCGCATCTTGAGCGCCAGATCCTGGATCTTGATCATCTTCTGCGCGTGCGCCTCGGACAGCGAGCCGCCGAAGACGGTGAAGTCCTTGGAGAAGACGAAGACGGCGCGCCCGTTGATGGTGCCGTAGCCGGTGATCACGCCGTCGCCTGGGATCTTCTGGTCCTGCATGCCGAAGTCCGCGCAGCGATGCTGCACGTACATGTCGAATTCCTCGAAGGACCCCTCGTCGAGGAGCAGCGCGATGCGCTCGCGGGCGGTCAGCTTGCCGCGCTCGTGCTGGGCACGGATGCGTCGTTCCCCTCCACCGAGCCGCGCCTGAGCCCGCGCGTCCTCGAGCCTCTCCAGGATGTCCTTCATCGACGCCTCGTCTTCCGGATGCCGTGTCGAGGCGGCTTAGCATGCGCGGGGCGCACGGGGGAATGGGAAGAAAGGGGGAGGGGGACGGGGGAGGGCGGGATGTGCTACGAGAACGAGCGTTCGCACATGGGGAGGCCGCCGTGCCGAAGTCGTCGATCCTGGCGGAAGCACGCCGTTCGGGCCTTCTCGAGGGTAACCGGTCGCAGCACATCAGCTTCCGCGCGCCGCCGGCCCTGATCGAGGCCGCCAAGCGTGCGACGGGCGTGCAGTCCATGACGGAGCTCGGCATCCTCGGGCTGGCGACGTTGGCGCAGTCCGATGAGGTCGTCGCCTTCATGACGCGCACGCGCGGTCGGCCGGGCAAATACCGCAAGCTGGATGTCTGACCTCGTCGGTCGCAGCGGCTCGCCCGGCGCGAGGACGGCGTGCTCCACCGACCACGCTCGATATACGAGACGTCGGCGCAGGCGTCGGATCAGAGCGCTCTGAACGGATTCTCGATGCGCAGGACATCCTCGACGAGCAGCCCGTCCTGCATGTCCTCGGAGTAGAGCGTCGTGCAGCCGTTCGTCAGGGCGGCGGCGACGATCATGGCGTCGTAGACCGAGAAGCCGTAGCGCGCCCCCAGCGCGCGGCCGACGTCGTGTATCTGCGCGGTCAGATCGACGACGCTGCAGAGCTGCCTGATCCCGAAGAGGAACCTTCCGGCTTCCTCCCAGCTCATTCCGGCCTTGCGGATGCAATTGACCAGAGCCTCGTTCAGGACCTGGACGCTGATCACCGCGCCGTCACCGAGGAGACCCTCCGCCGCGTCCGCCTTCGGCCCCTCGTCGAGAAGGTAGAGGATGATGTTCGTATCGAGGAACTCAGCGCGCATTCGCGTCGTCGCGGCTCAGGCGCTCGCGCGCGGGCAGTCGCCCGCGGAAGCGACGTAGCGACGCAAGAACCTCCTCGGGACGAGGCTCGCGCTTCACAGCAAGCCCGTCCGCATCGGCACGAAGGGCAACCTGGTCACCCTCCTTCAGCCCGAGCTCTCGCACGAGATCGGCGGGGAGCCGGATGGCGAGGGAATTCCCCCATTTGGCGACCTGCACGAGAACATCCTCCCCGGTTGGATATACGTGGGTAAATGTATATCAGGTTCATGCCCTCGACAAGGCGCCCTCGACAAGGCGCCCTCGGCCAAGCCGGTCTCGAGTCGCCGGCCCCTCACCCCGCCTCGCGATACAGCAGCACCGCCGCCTCGAATTCCCGCCGCCGCGCCTCCCGGCGCTCGACGGCGATGGCATCGGCGCCCCAGACGCGCTCCTGGTGGAGCTCGTCGGCGTGGGCCGCCTCCCACGCCTCGTCCGGCGCGAGCGCGCCGTCGGCCACCGCCAGCGCGATAAGGGCGGAGCCGGTCAGCGTCGTCATGACGCTGAGTGCCGCGAGCGCGAAGGGCGAGGTCTCGCGGGAGACGCGTTCGGCCACCGCATCGAGTGCCTCGCGCGGCTGCTCGACGAACATCACGCCCTCGGCCAGCAGGAAGCGCGCGCCGAGCCGCTCGCGGACGAAGGCGAGGACGGGGTCCCAGGCCCGCGCCTGCGCCGCGACGAGCGCCTCGGGATCGCCGGCGCGGTAGCAGACGAGGTCGGAGCCGGCGTACTTCACGATCTCCTCGGCCACGGGCTCCATCGCCGCGCCGACCGCGTCGATGGCGACGTTGAGGAGCCGCGTGAGCGGCATCGCGGTCGGGTCGATGCGCTCGCCCTGTGCCTGCCATTCGGCGGCGAGCGCGTCGCCGGCGCCGCGGGAGGGGGCACGGAGGGCGCGCTTGCCCGGCGTCTTCGCCGGGCGCCCGTCGAGGTGGAGCGCGAAGCCGCCGTCCGGATGCGGCTCGGCGCTCGCGCGCTCGTAGAAGCGCCGGGGCAGCTCGGGCATCATCGCCGCGCGCGCCGCCTCGCGCGGGTCGCGCCGCGTCTCCCCGGGCTCGGGGGCAAGATCGCGCCAGAAATCGTCGGGCATGCTGCTCCTCGGGGACTTGGGACGGGGCTTCGGGACGATGACGTCACATAAGCCAGCACGCGCCCGGCGCAAGCCGCCGGCTCACGTGCGCCACATCCCGTCGAGCGCGGGCAGGATGTCGGGGAAGCGGTCGACGATGACCTGCGCGCCGCGGTCGCGCAGCGCGCCGACCCCGTGGAACCCGTAGGAAACGCCGATCGCCCCGATGCCCGCGGCGCGCGCCATCTCCATGTCGAAGGTCGAATCGCCGACCATCGCGGCGTCGGGCGCCGCGACGCCCGTCTCGGCGAGCGCCTGGAGGATCATGCCCGGATGCGGCTTCGAGGGCGCGTCGTCCGCCGTCTGGATCGTGGCGAACAGGCCCTCCCATCCCTCGCGGGCGACGAGGTGGGCGACGCCCCGCCGGCTCTTGCCGGTGGCGATCCCGATCAGCACGTCCGCGCGCCGCGCCAGCGTCTCCAGCGTCCTGCGCACGCCGGGGTAGAGCGGCTCCTCGTGGGTGGCGTCCGCCCGCAGGGCGAAGAACACCTCGCGATAGGTCTGCGCCATCGCCGCCCACGGCCCGTCCTCGCCGACGAGGACGCGGAAGGCCTCCGGCAGCGACAGGCCGACGATCGAGAGGGAGCGCTCCCGCGTCGGCGGGGTGAGCCCGTGCGCGCGGAAGGTGCGCACCTGCGCCTCGACGATGATGGCCTGGCTGTCGACGAGCGTGCCGTCGACGTCCAGGATGACGAGGCGCAGGCGGGCCATGTCAGTCCTCGTCCTCGTCGTCCTCCTCGAGGCCGTCGACGGGGATGAGGAACATGACGATCGGCTCGTCGTCCTCCTCGGGCTCCTCGTCCATCTCCGCCTCGTCGAAGGCGTCGATCTCGTCCTCCGTCGCCGGGCGGACGTGGAGCGGGCTCTCGCCGTCCCAGATCTGCTTGCCCTCGCTCTCGAGCTCGATCATCTCGTCGGCGAGGCTCTCGAGCAGCTCGCGGGCTTCCGCCTCGGGGGTGGCGTCGGTGACGGCGACGGCGCGGCCGCCGATCTCGAGGGTGAACATCGTCGTGCTTCCTTTCGGCGTATCGCGCCGGTTCGGGGTCGTCTCGCTCACTCCTCCGGAGCCTCGACGATCGGATCGTAGGCGTCCGTCTCGAGGCCCAGGAGGTTGAAGGTCTGCTGCATGTGCGGCGGCAGCGGCGCCGTGACGTCGATGGGCTTGCCCGTGCGCGGATGCGGGACCACGATCCGGCGCGCCAGCAGGTGGAGCCTGTTCTGGATGCCGCCGGGCAGCTCCCAGTTCTCGACGTTGAAATACTTGGGGTCGCCGATGATCGGGTGCCCGACGGAGGCCATGTGGACGCGCAGCTGGTGCGTGCGCCCGGTCACCGGCTTCAGCGAGACCCACGTGAGCTTTCGCGCCGACTGCTCGATCACCGCATAGTAGGTCAGCGCGTGCTCCGCCCCGTCGTCCCCGTGCTGGGCGACGCGCATGCGGCTGTCGCCGTCGGGCAGCATCTCCTTGGCGATGTAGGTCGAGACGCGGCCCTGGCGCGTCTTCGGCACGCCGGCCACGATCGCCCAGTAGACCTTGCGCGTGACCCGCGAGCGAAAGCTCTTGGCGAGCACGCTCGCCGCGAAGCGCGACTTCGCCACCACGAGGCAGCCGGCGGTCTCCTTGTCGAGGCGGTGGACGAGGCGCGGCTTCTCGCCCTTCTCGTCGCGCAGCGCCTCCAGCAAGCCGTCGACGTGGCGCGTCGTGCCCGATCCGCCCTGCGAGGCGAGGCCTGCGGGCTTGTTGAGGACGAGGACGTCCTTGTCCTCGTAGAGGGTGATCGACTGCAGGAAGGCGACGTCGCTCTCGTTGCGCGTCGGCGAGCGCGGCCGCTGCTCCTCCATCTTGAGAGGCGGCACGCGGACGCTCTGGCCCGCGGCGAGCCGCTCGTTGGGCTTCATGCGCTTGCCGTCGACCCGCAGCTGCCCGGTGCGGATGATCCGCTGGATGTGGGTGAAGGCGAGCTGCGGGAAGCGCGCCGACAGGAAACGGTCGAGCCGCATCTCTCCCTCGTCCGGCTCGACGACGAGGGTCTGGATGCCCGTGGCGAGGGTAGCCGCGGCGGCGGCGCGCTGGACGCGCTTGGGCGGAAGATCGCCCGCGACACCGGGCGCGCCGGGGCGCGAGGCCCCGGCCTGCGACGTCGCGGCGGCCGGCTTCGCCGTGCGTGCGGCAGGGGGCTTGGTGGCGGGCTTTCCCGGCTTGCCCGGCTTGCCGCCCGCGGCCGGCTTCGCGGCCTTGCCCGCCCGCGGCCGCGCGTCCTTGCGCGCGCCGGCGTCCTGCCGCGCGAGCTTGCGCGAAGTCGGGCGGGGACCGCCGCGGGGGGATCTCGTCTGCGTCATGCGCGAGGCTCTAGCACCGCAACGGGCCGGCGGCAAACGCGTTCGGCGCGGTCCGGGCCGGCGACGACGCCGACCCGCTTCACCCACGCGCCGGCGCCTCATTCGGCGGTGGCAGCCTCGCGGAAATGGCCGAAGCCGTCGACCGCGCCGATGCTCGCCATGAACGCGGCGAAGCGCGGATCCGACTGGACCTGCCGACCCGCGGCCTGCGCCTCGGGGAGCGATCGCCAGACGACGATGTCGACGCGCCTCGTCGGATCGGACGTGTCGATCAGCGTCGTCCAGCCGACGAAGCCGGGAAGGGCCCGCACGTGCTGCTCCGCGCGGGCACGCTCGGCATCGGCGGTGGCGGGATCGGGAACCCTGTACAGCACGATCTCATAGGCCGGCTCGGCCGAGGCCGGCGCGGAGGCGAGGGCGGCGGCAAGTGCGACGATGGATGCGGGACGGTTCATGGTGCGGCTCTCTCCTGTGTGGTCGCAGGCTCGTACTTACGCTACGGCTCCTGCCAGCATGCTGTCAGGAGGATCGCGCCATGCGCCGGGCCGAGCGCCTTTTCCGCATCATGGGCTTGCTGCGTGGCGGGCGGGTCCTCACCGCTCGGCAGATCGGAGCGGCGCTCGAGGTCTCCGAACGGACGATCTATCGCGATGTCGCACACCTCCAGGCGTCGGGTGTCCCGATCGACGGCGCCGCGGGCTTCGGCTACGTCGCCGGGCGGGGCTACGAGCTCCCGGCCTTCGCGTTCACGCACGAGCAGGTCGAGGCCCTGGCGCTCGGCGCCGCGTTCGTGATCGCGGCCGGCGACCCCGACCTGGCGCGTGCGGCCGCCGAGGCCCGGGCGAAGCTCGAGGCCGCGCTGCCGCAGCCCGGCGCCGGCGCTCTGGAGGCGTCCCCGCTCGCGGCCGTTCGCCGCGCATCCGGGAAGGCGCCTCCCGTCGCGGCGCTGTTCCGCCGCGCGATCCGCGAGCGCCTGCCGGCCAGCTTCGCCTACGTGGCGCTCGACGGAGCGCGCAGCCGCAGGCGGGTGCGGCCGCTGGCGATCACCGCCGCGACCGATTGCTGGCTGCTCGGCGCCTGGGACGAGGGACGCGAGGCCTTCCGCGATTTCCGCCTGGACCGGAGCGGCGAGGCGGCGCTCGGCGCGCAGCCGTTCGCGCACCAACCGGGGCGCGACCTCGCGGGCTATCTCGCGCATCACCGCGCGCTGCGCGCGGGGGTCGACGGGGGCGGCGGGCGCTGAGCCGGGGCGTCCGATCGGGGCGTCGGCGCGGCGCCCGGTCCCCTCGTGGCGCTCTCGTCGACCTTCGCTCTTTCTTTTGGTTCGACGTTGAACTATACAGTTCGACATCGAACAAAAAGGAGAGCCGTCCATGTCCCTCGACCGTCGCCGCTTCCTCGTCCTCCTCGGAGGCACGGCCGTTCTCGCCGCCGATCTCGGCCGCGCGCGCCTCGCCCGCGCCGCCGTGCCCACCGGCACGCCCTCCGCTGTCGCGCCCTGGTTCACCGCCGGAACGGGCGAGACCGAGATGCGCCGGCGGGCGCTCTCCTGGGCGGTGCTCGCGCCGAGCCCGCACAATCGCCAGCCCTGGCGCGTCGCCCTGGAGGGAGACGACTCCCTCGACCTCTTCTGCGACCTCGAGCGGCGCCTGCCGCACACCGACCCGTTCGACCGGCAGATCACGATCGGGCTCGGTGCCTTCCTGGAGACGCTCGTCCTCGCCGCCGCCGAGGAGGGCCGTGCCGCCGAGGTGTCGTTGTTCCCCGAGGGCGAGCCCGCCCCGCGGCTCGACACGCGCCCCGTCGCCCGCGTGCGCTTCGCCCCCGGTGGCGGCGCCCCGGATCCGCTGTTTTCCGCGATCCTCGACCGGCGCTCGAACAAGGCGCCCTATGCCATGGACCGGGCCGTCCCCGCGGACGCGCTCGCCGCGCTGGCGGCATCGGTGCGGCACGGCGGGCGCGTCGCCACGGCGACGGGGGCGCCGGAGGTGTCGCAGATCCGCGACCTAGCGCTCTCGGCCATGCGGCTCGAGATGGAGACGCCCGCTGCGGCCCGGGAGAGCATCGACCTCCTGCGCATCGGCCGCGCCGAGGTCGACGCCGCGCCCGACGGCATCGACCTCACGGGGCCGATGATCGAGGATCTCGCGGCGCAGGGCATCCTCACGCGCGAGAACGCCACGGCGGAGCTGGAATCCGGCTCGCCGGGACCGATCATGCGGCAGATGACCGCCTACGGCCTGGCGCCGATCGAGGCCTCCCCCGCCTTCCTGTGGACGACGACCGCGGCGAACACCCGCGCGGACCAGATCGCGGCCGGCCGCGACTGGATGCGCCTCAACCTCGCCGCCACGGCACTCGGCCTGGGCCTCCACCCGCTCAGCCAGGCTCTGCAGGAGTTCCCCGAGATGGCGGATCACGCCGTGCGCCTGCGCACGACGCTCGGGGTCGCGCCGGGAGAGACGCTTCAGATGCTCGGCCGCCTCGGCTATGGTCCCGCGGTTCCGCCGAGCCCGCGCTGGCCGGTGGAGGCTGCGATCCGGGAGGGGTGACGCATGGAGGGGGAGGGGAGCGGCAGCGCTGCGCACGCGGGCGCCACGGGCGACCCCCTCGTCTTCCGGCTGATCAACGAGATCGCCATCATCGACCAGCTTGCCTCGCGCCTGTTCGAGCGCGTCATGCCGGGCGATCTCACCCTGCCGCAATTCGTCGTGCTCAACCACTTCGTCCGTCTCGGCCGTCCGTCGAGCCCGCTGCGCCTCGCCCGCGCCTTCCAGGTGACGAAGAGCACGATGACGAACACGCTCCAGCACCTCGACCGTGCCGGCTGGGTGACGATCACGCCCGATCCGGCGGACGCGCGGGCGAAGGTGGTCTTCATCACCGAGGCCGGCCGGGCGGCGCGCGAAGCGGCGATCGCCGCGCTCGCCCCTCGGCTCGCCGGCGTGGCACGGGGCATCTCGCCCGCGGAGGTGGAGGCCGCCCTGCCGCTGCTGGCACGGCTGCGGGCGAACCTGGATGCGGAGCGGGATACGCCGCACGCCGTCGACTGACGCGCGCGCCGACGGGCGGCGTCAGGCTCTTCGCAGCAGGCTCGCCTGGAAGCGCTGCTCGCTCCCCCACGGGGTGCGATGCACGATCCGTCGTGCGTCGACGAGCGCGTAGCCCGGGCCCAGCGTCGCGGCGAGGTCTTCCGGGTCGGTGCGCCGGACGGGGAGCCCGCTGCACCGCTCCGGGCCATCGGCGGCGAAGGTCGCGATCAGCGCGTGGCCGCCGGGCCGCAGGGCGGTGGCGAGGCGGGCGAGATAGGCGGCGCGGCCCTCGGGATCGGTGAGGAAGTGGAAGGCGGCACGGTCGTGCCAGAGGTCGAACGTCCGGTCGGGCGTCCACGTGGTCACGTCCGCCGCGACGAAGTGCACCCCGGCCGCGTCCGGGCCCAGCCGCTCCCGCGTCCGCGCGAGCGCCGTCTCGGAGAGATCGAGGAGCGTGATCTCGGGGACGCCGCGCTCGATCAGCGCATCGACGAAGCGCGAGGTGCCGGCGCCGATGTCGACGACGGCTCGGGGCGCGATGCCGGCGGCGTCCAGGAGGGCGAGCGAGGTCTCGGCGCGCGGCTCGAACCAGCTGAGCGCGTCCTCGCCCTTCTCGGCGTAGACCCGCTCCCAATGAGCGCGGCGCGCGTCGGCGCCCAGGGGGGTGGCCGGGTCGCTCACCCCGCCCGCGCGTCCGTGAGCTCGCGCGGGCGCCCCGGGGCCGCCTCGATCACGGCGATGTTCTTCTTCACCGCGTCCTGCACCTTCTCGAAGGCGCGCACCTCGATCTGCCGCACGCGCTCGCGCGAGACGCCGAACTCGGTGGAGAGGTCCTCGAGCGTGATCGGGTCGTCGGAGAGGCGCCGCGCCTCGAAGATGCGGCGCTCGCGCTCGTTGAGGACGCCGAGCGCCTCGCGCAGGGCGGCGAGGCGGTTCTGGCCCTCCTCCTCGGCGGCGAGGATCGTCTCCTGCGAGGCGGACCCGTCGACCAGCCAGTCCTGCCACTCGCCCTCGCCCTCCTCGCGCAGGGGCGCGTTGAGCGAGGCGTCGCCGCCGAGCCGGCGGTTCATGTCGACCACGTCCTGCTCGGTCACCCCCAGCCGGGTGGCGATCTCCTTGACCTGGTCGGGGCGCAGGTCGCCCTCGTCGAGCGCCGAGATGCGGCTCTTGGCCTTGCGCAGGTTGAAGAAGAGCTTCTTCTGGTTCGCGGTCGTGCCCATCTTCACGAGTGACCACGATCGCAGGATGTATTCTTGAATCGCCGCCTTGATCCACCACATCGCGTAGGTGGCGAGCCGGAACCCCTTGTCGGGCTCGAAGCGCTTGATGGCCTGCATCAGGCCGACATTGCCCTCCGAGACGACCTCCGAGATCGGCAGGCCGTAGCCGCGATAGCCCATGGCGATCTTCGCCACGAGGCGCAGGTGCGAGGTGACGAGCTTGTGCGCGGCCTCGGAATCGCCATGCTCCCGCCAGCGCTTGGCGAGCATGAACTCCTCGGCCGGGTCCAGCATCGGGAACTTGCGGATCTCGTCCAGGTAGCGGGACAGACCGCCTTCGTTGGCGAGTACGGGTAGCGCGCCAGCCATGTCTTCTCCTCCTTCGGTCCCCACGACGGGCGGACCCCGCGCGGCCTCCTCAGGACGACCGCGCCTTCACCGGAATATAGGACGCGAATCGTGCATTTTGAAGGTCGGGACGCACCCGACCCCCTCGACGGTAACGCATGCGTGAAAAATGGTTCGCCGGCGCGCGGCGATTTCGTACAGCGACGCGCGGTCGCGTGCCCGCGCGGATGGTCCCGGACCCCGGCGGGAGCGTCAGCCCGCGATGTACTCCTTGAGCATGCGCGCCTCCGCCTCGATCGCGGCGACGCGCCGCTTCACCACGTCGCCGATCGAGACGATGCCGACGAGCCGGCCCTCCTCGACGACCGGGACGTGGCGGAACTTGCCCTCGGTCATCGTCTGCATCAGGTCGTCGATCGCCACCTCGCGGGCGCATGTGACGACCTCGCGGGTCATCCAGCTCTCCACCCGCGCGTCGAGCGCGGCGGCGCCCTCGCGGGCGACCGCGCGAACGATGTCGCGCTCGGACAGGATGCCGTCGACCCGTCCGCCGTCGCCGCTGACGACGACCGCGCCGATGCGCCTGTCCGCCAGGAGGCGGGCCGCCTCGGCGAGGCTGCAATCGGGCGCGAGCGTAACCACGCCTTCGCCCTTCTCGGCGAGAACCTGCCTGACCGTCATCGTTTCCTCCACGAGCCTCGTGTCGCCGCCTCGTGTCGCCTCGGTCGGCTCTTCGTGGCCGCTCGTCTCGGCGACGGCACGCCAGGATGGAAGACGACGGCGGCTTTTTCAAGCGAGGTCGCGCGGGCGCCGCGGCAACGGGTCGAACAGCGGGAACAGGAGCAGCCCCGCGAGGAAGCCGCCGACATGCGCCTCCCAGGCGATCCCGCCGTCCGCGGCGAGGCCGAGCGGCACCGCGGCGACGCCGAAGACGAGGTTGATCGCCAGCCACACGCCGATGAACAGCATGGCCGTGCGGTTGCGCAGCATCTCGCCGAGCCCCAGCCGCGGCGCGAGGTGGGGCGGCAGCCAGCCGAAGCCCCGGGGCGTGAAGGCGAAGCGGGCGGATGCCGCCATCATGCCCGAGACGACCGCGGAGGCGCCGATCATCGGCGTGACGTCGTAGGCGTGCGTCGCCCAGTGCATCAGCGCCCCCGCGATCGCGGTCAGCGCCGCGAGCCAGAGGAAGCGCTCGGGGCCGAGCCGCCGCGCGATCGGCGTGCCGAAGGCGGCGAGCCAGACGGCGTTGAGCCCGACATGCATCCACGACCCGTGCAGGAAGGCGTAGGTCAGGAGCGTCCAGAACCCGCCCGAGCCCTCCTGCAGCACGAGGCGCGCGAAGCCCATGTCGCGCTGCACGTCGATCGGGTCGCCCGCGAGCAGGCGCCTTGCGATCTCGCTCGTGGCGTCCGCATCGAGCCACGTCGTCCACAGCGCCGGCACGAAGCCGAGGTCGATCAGGATGCCGAAGCGGGCCTCGAGCCCCAACAGCCCGACGATCGCGTGGATCGCGAACAGGAGCCCGATCGGGACGAGGACGACGGTGGGCAGGTTGAAGGCCGGCTCGCGGGGAGGCTTTCCGGGCGGCGGGGCGCCCGGCGGCGGGGTGGTCTCGAAGCGGTCCGGCTGCATGCTCTCTCCGGGTCGGGCGTCCTTCAGTGCGGCGAAGACGCCCGCGACGCAAGCGCGGACGAGGGGGGCCTCAGCCCTGCGCCAGAACCTCGATGTCGCGATCGAGCCCGCTCTCGACCCGGAACTCGCGGGTGAAGACGCGCCCCTCGTGGCGGGCGATCAGCACGTAGTCGCCCTCCGCCAGAACCACCGACGGGAAGGCGCCGATCGCCTCGCGCACCACGTCGCCGCCGGGCGTCAGCACCGAGAAGGCGGTGCCGGCGAACGCCTCGCCGCCTTCCTCGGCCACCAGCTTGAGGGTCACCCGCGCCGCGCGATGGTTGAGCGTGGCGATCGTCACCTGACCCGCCGCGACGGAAAGGTCCGTGCGCATCGAGGCGTTGGCGTCGCCGTAG
This sequence comes from Salinarimonas rosea DSM 21201, assembly GCF_000429045.1. Lineage (GTDB taxonomy): Bacteria > Pseudomonadota > Alphaproteobacteria > Rhizobiales > Beijerinckiaceae > Salinarimonas > Salinarimonas rosea. Next base: position 121,262 of record NZ_AUBC01000001.1, on the reverse strand, counting down.
GTGGAGACGACGTGGTACTCGCCCTCGGGCAGGCGCACGAGGTCGGACGGCCGCGCCTCCGCGACGACGAGCCGCCCCTCCGCATCGTCCCCGATCGGCAGGTAGACGGCGTAGGTGAGGTCGTTGCCGGGGATCGGCCGGTCGCCGACGACGCCGCGCACCTGCAGGCCGCCCGCGCTGATCACGAGCCGCTCGACGACGTCGCCCCAGTGCATCGTCACCTGCCGCATGGCGGAGGCGAAGCCCCAGGAGACATGGACCATGTAGTTCGCCGGCGGCAGCGACACCCGCGGCGTCGCCGCTTCCTCCCGCGCGACGAGGACCGGCGCGCCCTCCCGCAGCTCGAAGACGCGCCAGATCAGGCCCTCCAGGATCGGCTCGCCGGTCTCGGCGTGGAAGGCGGCGAGCGCGAGCTCGCCCGCCTGCGGCAGCACCGGCAGCGCGTCGATCGCCTCCGACGAGCCGCCCTGCGCCCGGGCGGGGCCGAGGCCGGCGAGCGCGAGGAAGAGCACCGCCAGGAGCGTGGCGAAGCGCGCGGGGAGGGCGGTGCGCGTCGGGGGCATCCGGCTCGGGAACTGCATCGGGGCCTGTGCTGTGCGGTGAGCAAGGTAATCCATGCACGCGCGCGGCTCGCGCCCGTGCTCCGGAGCGCTTATACCGATCGGCATCGATTGTGGACAGACGATGGACGACATGACCCTTCTCGACGCGCTGCCTCTTCTCGACGCCCTTCGCACCCGCCGCTCGAGCCCCACGAAGCAGCTCGGCGAGCCCGGCCCCGACGCCGAGACGCTCGACGACATGCTGCGCATCGCCGCGCGCGTGCCCGATCACGGCCGGCTCGCGCCCTGGCGCTTCCTCGTGATCGACCGCGCCGCCGGAGCGCGGCTCGGCGAGACGATCGAGGCCGCCTTCCTCGCCGACAGGCCCGAGGCGGGCGAGGAGGAGCGCGCGATGGAGCGGGGGCGCCTCGTCCGTGCGCCGGTCTGCGTCGCCGTGGTCTCGCGCGCGGCGCCGCATCCGAAGATCCCGGAATGGGAGCAGGTCCTCTCCGCGGGCGCCGCCTGCCAGAACCTGCTCCTGGCGGCGCAGGCGCACGGCTTCGGCGCGACCTGGATCACCGAGTGGATCGCCTTCGACCGGCGCGTCCTCGACGCGCTCGGCCTCGCCCCGCACGAGCGCATCGCCGGCTTCGTCCACATCGGCACGGCGGCGACGAAGATGGCGGACCGACCGCGGCCGGAGCTCGCCGACATCGTCACGCGGCTGTGAGGGATCCCTCGATGTTCTACGAGACCGCCGCCGGCCACCCGCTCCCGCACGACCCGTTCAAGGCGATCGTCGCCCCGCGCCCGATCGGCTGGATCAGCGCGGTCGACGTGCAGGGGCGCGTCAACCTCGCGCCCTACTCGTTCTTCAACGCCGTCTCGGACCGGCCGCACATGGTCGCCTTCTCCTCGGACGGGGAGAAGGACGCGCTCAGCTTCGCCCGCGAGACCGGCGAGTTCGTCTGCTCGCTCGCGACCTGGGACCTGCGCGAGGCGATGAACGCGACCTCCGCCCCGCTGCCGCGTGGGCAGAGCGAGTTCGCGCATGCCGGCCTCACCGCCGCGCCCTCGCGGCTCGTGGCGCCGCCGCGGGTGGCGGAGAGCCCCGTCGCGCTGGAATGCAAGCTCCTGCAGGTCGTGCCGCTCACCGCGCTCGACGGTACGACGCGCTACACGATGGCGATCGGGCAGGTCGTGGGCGTGCACATCGACGACCGCTACCTCGTGGACGGCCTCCTCGACACCGCCGCCATGAAGCCGATCGCGCGCGCCGGCTACCGCGACTACTTCGTCGCGACGGAGGAGACGCGGTTCTCGCTCACGCGCCCCGCGGGCGGGTGAGGGCGATCAGCCGTCGAGGGCGCGGCGGAAGCCGGCGATCGCCTCCGCGAGCGCGTCGCGCACGACGCGTGCCGCCGCGACGGCGGGCTCGGCGCGCGGGACCTCGAATCCGTCGTAGGCCTTCCGCGCGACGTGCCGGAAGCGGCGCGTCTCGTCCACCGCGCGGGCGAGTGCCCCGGAGATCACCGCCGGGCGGGCGCCGGGGATCGGCGACGAGACGCGCCTGACGAGGTCGGCATGATAGGTGGCGGAGAGGACCGGCTTCTCCTCCCCGAGGAGGACGAGGATGCGCTCCAGGGCAGCCTCGAGCGACGTGTGGCCGGCCTGCATCGCCTGGAGAAGGGCCATGCGGCTCTTGTAGGCGTCCAGATCGTCCCCCTCGAGCCCGCCCGCCTCGAAGATCTCCACCGCGCGACCGAAATGGATCAGGGCGGAGGCGACGTCGGCGTCGATCTCGATCCAGCGCGCGTCGCTCATCCCAGCACCACCCAATCGGCCGCCACATGCGCGCGGAAGCGCTCGGTGCACCAGGCCAGCGGCCGGATGTCGGCGGGCAGCCGGGCCTGCGCGCACGCATCCTCGGCGAAGCGCCAGGCCTCGGCGTGGAGCGCGGCGGGGAAGTCGACGAGAAGGTCGAGGTCGCTGTCGTGGCGCATCGCGCCGCGCGCGGCCGAGCCGTAGACCAGGTAGCGACCGCCGTGGACGCGGGCGTAGGCGGCGAGCCGAGCCGAGACGGCCGCGACCGCAGCCGCACGCCGCCCCGCCTCGCGCGCCTTGCGCTCGGGGAGGGTGACGATGGGGCCGGTCGCTGCGTCGCTCATGCCGGGAGGATACAGCGGCGGAGCGCGGCGCGGAAGCGCGCCGCACCCCGGCGTCGGGATCACGCCGCCTGCGCGCGGGGGCGGACCTCGGACATGTAGTCTTCCATCAGCGTCATCGTGATGTTGCCCGGCGTGAAGCGGTGCGGGCCGATCTCGGAGACGGGGGTCACCTCGGCGGCCGTGCCGGTGATGAAGCACTCGTCGAAGGTCGCGAGCTCGTCGGGCATGATGCGGCGCTCCACCAGCTCGAAGCCGCGGCGCTTGGCGAGGTCGATCACCGTGCGCCGGGTGATGCCGTCGAGGAAGCAGTCCGCGATGGGCGTGTGGATCGCGCCGTCGCGGGTGAAGAACACGTTCGCGCCGGTGCACTCCGCGACGCGCCCCTGCCAGTCGAGCATCAGGGCGTCGGCGTAGCCCTTGCGCTCGGCGGCGTGCTTGGAGATCGTGCAAATCATGTAGAGGCCCGCCGCCTTCGAGTGGCACGGCGCCGTCGCCGGGTCGGGGCGGCGGTACTGCGCCATGTCGAGGCGGATGCCCTTCATGCGCTCCTCGGGCTTGAAGTAGCTCGGCCAGTCCCAGGCGGCGATGGCGAGGTGGATCGTGTTGCCCTGAGCGGAGACGCCCATCATCTCCGAGCCGCGCCAGGCGACCGGGCGGATGTAGGCGTCGACGAGGCCGGCCTTGGCGAGCACGAGCTCCTTCGCCGCGTCGATCTCGGCGACGGAGTAGGGAATCTCGAAGTCGAGCACCTCGGCCGAGCGGCGCAGGCGCTGGGAATGCTCCGTCGACTTGAAGATCACGCCGCCGTATGCGCGCTCGCCCTCGAATACGGAGGAGCCGTAGTGCAATCCGTGAGAAAGCACATGCAGCTTGGCCTCGGACCACGGCACCAGGGTGCCGTCGAGCCAGATCAGGCCGTCCCGTTGATCGAAGGGCAGAGGGGACATGAGACCGCTTCTCCTTGAAATGCGGGCCTTTGCGCGGCGGGGCGGCTCCATGTCGCGATCCGTATCCGCAGCGACACGGGATTACCCATATGGAGCCCAGAACGATCGATCATTACGTCGTTCCGGCTTGACGAGTAACAATCCGCCTGAGATATGTCAACAAGGCTGACATAACCGGACGAGGAAATTTTCCGACGTGACCGAGGCGACCGCCAGGACGAGAGACGGCGCACCCGATCCCGCAGCCGCCGAGAGCGCGGCCTCCGATCGCGTGCGCGACGCGGCGCGGGCACACGCCCGCGAGGCCGCCGGCGCCGATCCGGACGTGCCGGCCTACGATCTCATCGAGCTGTTCTTCTTCGCCTACCGGGACTTCGTCTCGGATCCCGACCGCATCCTCGACGATTACGGCTTCGGGCGGGCGCACCACCGCGTCCTGCATTTCGTCTCGCGCAATCCCGGCCTCACGATCGCCGAACTCCTGGAGATCCTGCGGATCACCAAGCAGAGCTTGAACCGCGTGCTGAAAGAGCTGATCGAGAAGGGCTTCGTCGAGGCCCGCCCGGGGACGACCGACCGCCGCCAGCGCCTGCTCTTCGTGACGCAGGACGGCGGCGCGCTGGCGTTGCGCCTCGCACGGCTGCAGACGCGCCGGGTCGGCCGGGCCCTCGCCGACACGCCGCCGGAGGGCCGGGCCGCAGTGGTGGACTTCCTGCTCGCGATGATCGACCCCGACGGGCGCGCCGCCGTGACGCGTCGGGTCGCCGGCCCCGACGGCGGCTCTGGAGGAGCGACATGACGGACGCGCAGGGGATCGGCGCCGCGGCGCCCGGGGCCGAGGCCCGCATCGAGGTCCCCGACCACGCCCCGCACGTCCTCGTCGTCGACGACGACCGGCGCCTGCGCGAGCTCATCTCCAAGTATCTCGCCGAGAACGGCTTTCGGGTCACCGCGGCCGCGAGTGCCGCCGAGGCGCGGGCGAAGTCCGAGCACTTCGTCTTCGACGCTCTCGTCCTCGACGTGATGATGCCCGGCGAGACCGGCTTCGACTACGCCCGCGCCGTGCGCGAGACCTCCGACACGCCGATCCTGATGCTCACCGCCCGCACCGACGCGCAGGACCGCATCACCGGCCTCGAGATCGGCGCGGACGACTACCTGCCCAAGCCCTTCGAGCCGCGCGAGCTCGTGCTGCGGCTCGGCAACATCCTCAGGCGCGCGGCGCCGGCGGCGCCGGCGGGCGAGGCCGCTCCCGGCGACGAGATCCGCTTCGGGCCCTTCGTCTTCCGGCTCGACCGCGGCGACCTGAGGCGCGGCGACGAGACGGTGCGGCTCACCGAGCGCGAGCGCGAGATCCTGACGATCCTCGGTGCGCGGGCCAACGAGAACGTGCCGCGCGAGGACCTCTCCGGCGCCGGCGCGGCGCTCAACGAGCGCACGGTCGACGTCCAGATCAACCGGCTGCGCCGCAAGATCGAGATCGATCCGGCCAACCCCCTCGTCCTCCAGACCGTGCGCGGGGTCGGCTACCGGCTCGTCGCGGAGCGGTGAGCGGCATGGACGGCGCCGGCGCCGCCCCGCGCGAGACCACGCCGCAGGAGGCGATCTCGCCGCGGGCGACCGCGCGGGAGGCGCCCCGATCGCCCGGCGTGCTGCGCCGCGCGCTCGGCGCGGCCGGCGCGCCGATCCGGACATCGGGGCGCATGTACGGCCGCGGCGCGCGCTGGCTCGGCTCGATGATGCCGAAGGGCCTCTACGCCCGCTCGCTCATCATCGTCATCGTGCCGATCGTGCTGCTGCAGTCGATCATCGCCTACGTCTTCATGGAGCGGCACTGGCAGACGGTGACGATGCGCCTCTCGTCGGCCGTCACGGCGGACATCGCGGCGCTGATCGACGTCTGGGAGACCTATCCGCAGGACGAGGAGGGCCGGACGCTCAGGCGCATCGCCACCCAGCGGCTCGGGCTCGACGTGGAGATCCAGCGCGGCGTCGACCTGCCGCCGCCGGGACCCAAGCCCTTCTTCTCCATCCTCGACGCCGCCCTCTCCGAGCAGATCGCCCGGCAGATCGGCCGCCCGTTCTGGATCGACACGCTCGGGCGCTCGAACCTCATCGAGATCCGGATCAAGCTCGACAACGCCGTCATGCGCGTCGTGGCGCGCCGCAGCCAGGCCTACGCCTCGAACTCGCACATCTTCCTGCTGTGGATGATCGGCTCCTCGCTGGTCCTGATGGCGATCGCCATCCTCTTCCTGCGCAACCAGATCCGCCCGATCCTCACCCTCGCGAACGCGGCCGAGAGCTACGGCAAGGGCCGCGAGACCGACTTCCGGCCCCGCGGCGCGCGCGAGGTACGCCAGGCCGGGCACGCCTTCATCGAGATGAAGCGGCGCATCGAGCGCGCGCGCGAGCAGCGCACGACGATGCTGAACGGCGTGTCGCACGACCTGCGCACCATCCTCACCCGCTTCAAGCTGTCGCTCGCGCTGATGGACGCCCCCGACGTCGAGGACCTGCGCCGCGACGTCGACGAGATGACCCGCATGCTCGAGGGCTATCTCGCCTTCGCCCGCGGCGACGCCGGGGAGAGCGCGGTGGAGGTCGATCTCTCCGGGCTGCTGGAGGAGGTCGTCTCCGACGCCCGCCGCCAGGGCCATCCGGTCACGCTCGCGATCGAGGGCGACGCCGGCATCATCGTGCGGCCGGACGCGTTCCGGCGCATGCTCACGAATCTCGTCTCGAACGCCGCGCGCCACGGCGACACGATCGCGGTGCGGGCCGTGCACGAGGGCCGCTGGCTGACGATCACCGTCGACGACGACGGTCCGGGCATCCCGCAGGACCTGCGCGACGAGGTGTTCAAGCCCTTCGTGCGGCTGGACGAGGCCCGGAACCAGGACGAGGGCGGGTCCGGGCTCGGCCTGCCGATCGCCCGCGACATCGCCCGCGCGCACGGCGGCGACATCGCGCTGGAGGAGGCGCCGCTCGGCGGCCTGCGCGCCGTGGTCCGGCTGCCGGGCTGACGATCGTCAGGCGTTGCCGCCGCCGGTGCCGGCGAAGCGGACGATGTCGAGCATGACCTCGGCGAGCGCCGCTTCCAGCCCCAGCATCGCCGCGCGACCCTCGATCGCCGCCACCGGCACGCGCGCCGTGAACACCCGCGCCGCGCCGACGCGCCCGTTCGCCTCGGAGACGGCGCGCACCGCGATCTCGACGACCGCGAGGTTCGTCTCGACGTCGACCCAGAACGTGCGGATCGAGGAGTTGAGCTGCCAGTCGGGCGTGACCCGGTCGCCGGGGCGGGCGACGCCGCCGAGCCGGCTCGCGTTCTCGAAGGTCTCGACGAGGCGCGTCTGGACCAGGGCGGGGAGCTGGTCGGCGTATTGCACGCCCGGCAGGTAGGACAACGCCCCGTCGGGCTCGCGCACCACGACGCGTTCGGTCGAGTAGAGCTCGATCGCCGAGGGCTCGACGATGAGGACGAGGCCCGGCAGCCGCATCGGCGCCGAGACGCGCTCCACCGGCGCGGCGAGACCGTAGGTCACGAGGGCGGGCGCGGAGGCGCACCCGGCGAGGAGCCCGACCGACCCCAGCGCCAGCGCGGCGGCCAGGATGCGCCCTCGCCCCACGTATCGTGTTCCGCTCATCGCCTCACGCCCCCTCGAAACGCGACCCCATCCGAATACGAACCCCGCCGGCGCGTCAACGCCGGCCCTGGTACTCGCGCACGCCCCCGCCGCCGTCTCCGCCGAAGATCACCTGCGACGGGTCGCGCTCGAGCGAGCGCACGGCGCGGCCGATGTCCTCGAGGGTGCGACGCCCTTCCTCGGCGAGCCCGCGCACCTCCTGGATGCCGGTGCCGGTGAAGCTGCCGATGTTCTGGGTGAGCGTCTGCGTGCGCACGTCGAGGTTCTCCGCCAGCACGCGAATCGCGGCGGCCGCCGCGCGGATCTCGTCGAACAGCGCCTCGCCGTCGTCGCCCGCGGCGGTGCCGAGGAAGTCCTCGGCCGCCTGGAGCACGCGGTCGACGCGCCCCGCGGAGGCCTCGAGCTGCTCGGAGATCGAGACCGCGTTGGCGATCACCTGGTCGACCTCGTCCGTGTTGGCGTCGAGCGTCCGCGAGAAGTTCTCGACATTGGCGATCACGCGCTCGATGCGCTCCGAATCGACCGCCTGTGCGATACGGCCGATCTCCTCGAGCGCGAGCGTGACGTTCTCGCGGTTGTCGGCGAGCGTCTGCGAGAAGGCGCGGGCGTTCTCCACCGTCGCCGAGACGGCGGCCGGATCGACGGCGCCGACGAGCGTTTCCACCCGGTCGATGGCGCCGTCGAGCCGCGTCGACGTCTGCGCCAGCGTCTGCGTCAGGCTTTCGGCGTTGGCGATGACGCGATCCACCGCTTCGCGATTGGCCGCCAGGGTCTGGGAGAAGCCCTCGACGTTGCCGAGCGTGGACTGCACGACGGCCGGGTCGATCGCCGCGGCGATCGCGCGCGCGTCCGCCAGGGTGGCGGTGAGGTCGGCGCGGGTGTCCGCCAGCGTCTGCGAGAAGACGCGGGCGTTCTCCAGGGTCGCGCCGACCGTCTGCGGGTCGACCGCCGCGACGAGGGCGTCCACCCGCCCGACCGTGCCGTCGAGGCGCTGGGCGGTGCCCTCCAGCGTTTGCGTCAGCGAACGGGCATTGGCGATGACGGCCTCGACGTCCCCGCGGTTCTCGGCGAGCGTCCGCGAGAAGGCCTCGACATTGGCGAGCGTCGCCTCGACGCGGGCCGGGTCGACGGCGGCGACGAGCCCGTCGATGTCGTCGAGCGTGGTCTGCAGCGTCTCGGAGGCCGCGGTGAGGCGCGTCGTCAGCTCCGCCGCCTGGCCGAGCACGCGGTCGATGTTGTCGCGGTTGGCGGCGACCGTCCGCGAGACGCCCTCGACGTTCGAGAGCGTCGCGTCGAGCCGCTCGGAGGAGCGCGCCAGCGTCTCGGTGAGGCTCGCGGCGTCCTCGATCACGGACGCGACCGTCTCGCGGTTGTCCGCGAGCGTCTGCGAGAAGGCGCGCACGTTGACCACGGTCGCATCGAGCGCCTCCGCATCGAGCGCGGCGACGAAGCCGCGCACGTCCGCCACCGTCGCCTCGACGCTCGTCGCGGTCTCGTTGAGGCGCGACACCAGCGCGGCGGCGTCCTCGAAGGCCTGCGCCACCTGCTCCTCGGAATCGGCGAGCGTCTGCGTGAAGGTCGCGACGTTCTCGACCGAGCGGGCCACGCTCTCGGGGTCGATCGCCGCGACGATGTCGTTGACGTTGCGCGAGAGCTCGTCGAGCGAATCGGCCAGCGGCCCGATGCGTCCTGCCGCCTCGCCGACCTGCTCGAGGAAGCGGTCGATCGCCGGCGCGTTCTCCGCGAGCGCGCGGGAGAAGGCTTCGACGTTCTGGACGGTGGAGGCGATCGCCTGGTCGTTCTCGGCGACGAGCGTGTCGAAGCGGTCGAACACGTCGGAGGCGCGCCGGGCGATGTTGCGGGCGCTCTCGATCAGGTCCTGGAAGTCGGACGGCTCGGCGACGATGACCGGCGGGCCGGGCTCCGGGTGGGGCAGGAGCGGCTCGGCCTGCGCGCTGCCGCCGGACAGCGCCACCGAGGCGATGCCGGTCAGGCCCTGGAACTCGAGCCTTGCCGTCGTGTCCTCGCGCAGCGGCACGGAGGGGTCGACGGTGACGTCGGCGACGACGCGGCTCGGGTTGTCCTGCGCGATGGCGAGGTTCGTCACCTCGCCCACGCGGATGCCGTTGAAGTTCACGGGCGCGCCCCGCGAGAGGCCGGCAACCGACCCTTCGAAGACGATGCGGACCTGCGCCCGGGCGCCGGCGCTCTCGCTGACCGCGAACCAGTAGACGAACAGGAACGCCGCGGCGACGACGAGAAGGGTGAAGAGGCCGATGATGGCGTAGTTGGCACGCGTTTCCATGATCGTCCCTCACGCGCTCTCGGATGCGACCGCGCGCGCGCGCTTGCCGTGGAAGTAGGATCGCAGCCACGGGTGGTCCGAGGCCAGCATGGTCTCGATCGGCCCCTCGGCGATGACCCGCTGCTCGGCCAGCGCCGCGATCCGGTCGCAGACCGTGAACAGGCTGTCGAGATCGTGGGTGACCATGTACACGGTCAGCCCCAGCGTGTCGCGCAGGGTGGCGATCAGGTCGTCGAAGTCCGCGGCGCCGATCGGGTCGAGGCCCGAGGTCGGCTCGTCCAGGAAGACGATGTCCGGATCGAGCGACAGTGCGCGGGCGAGCGCCGCGCGCTTGATCATGCCGCCCGAAAGCTCCGAGGGAAACTTGTCGGCGGCGTCGGGCTTGAGGCCGACCATCTCGATCTTGAGCATGGCGAGGTCGTCCATCATCGCCTGCGACATCTCCCGGTGCTCGCGCATCGGCATCTGGACGTTCTGCTTGACGGTGAGGCCGGAGAAGAGCGCGCCGTTCTGGAAGAGCACGCCCCAGCGGGTCTCCATGTCGCGGCGCTCGCGTGCGGAGAGCCCGGCGCGATCGCGCCCGAAGATCTCGATCGCGCCGGCGCGCGTCGGCAGGAGCCCGAGGATCGCGCGGGTGAGGACGGACTTGCCGGTGCCCGAGCCGCCGACGAAGCCGAGGATCTCGCCCCGATAGACGTCGAGGTCGAGGTTACGGAAGATCGTCTTGTCGCCGAAGCCGACCTCGAGCCCCCGCACGCGGATGATGCGGTCGCGGTCCCGCGGGGCGGGGCCGAGGTCGTCGATGCGGGGCGGCTCGTCCATGCCTCAGAAGTCCAGCGCGGCGAAGAACATGGCGAACAGGCCGTCGAGGACGATCACCATGAAGATGGCCTTCACCACCGACGCCGTGACGTGCTGGCCGAGCGATTCCGCCGAGCCCTTCACGGCGAGCCCCTCGATGCAGGCGATGATGCCGATGATGATCGCCATGAAGGGCGCCTTGATCAGGCCCACCAGGAAGGTCGACAGGTCGATCGCCTCGCGCAGGCGGGCGATGAACACGTCGGGCGCGACGTCGCCGTAGACCCAGGCGACGAGGCCGCCGCCCAGGATCGCCGACATCGAGGCGCAGAAGGCCAGCAGCGGCAGGCCGATGACGAGCCCGAGCAGCCGCGGCACGACGAGGACCTCGATCGGGTCGAGGCCCATGACCCGCAGCGCGTCGATCTCCTCGCGCATCTTCATCGCGCCGATCTCGGCGGTGAAGGCCGAGCCGGAGCGGCCGGCGACCATGATCGCCGACAGGAGCACGCCCAGCTCGCGCAGGACGAGGATGCCGATCAGGTCGACGGCGAAGGTCGCGGCGCCGAACTGGCGCAGCTGGAAGATGCCCTGCTGGGCGATGATCGCGCCCACCACGAAGGAGATGAGCAGGATGATCGGCAGGCCGCGCAGCGCGATCTGGTCGATCTGGTTGACGAGGGAGGTGCCCCGGAAGCGCCACGGCTTCGCCGCGACGCGCAGGAGCGCCATCATCACCTCGCCGAGGAAGACGATGCCCGAGACGAGGTCGCGCCCCGCCTCCGTCATCACCCGGCCGACGTCGACGAGGAAGTCCACGACGGGCGAGGTGCGCGCGTGCTCGGGCAGCTCCAGCCCGGCGCGGGAGACTTCCCCGAGCAGGGTCGCGTGCCGGTCGCTCGCGCCTCGGAGCGCGGGCTCGGCGCCGGCCGCGGCGATGGCGCGCCGGGCGCGCTCGATGGCGACGGCGCCGGCCGTGTCCAGGCGGCCGATCCCGGACAGGTCGAGCGTCGTCGCGCCCTTGTCTCGGGCGGCCTCCACGAGGGTGCCCGCGGCGCGCTCGAGCGCGGTGCCGAACTCCGCCGTCCAGTCCCCGGAGAGGGCGAGCGCGCCCGAGGCGGCATCCGCCTGCGGAGCCGGCCGGCGCTCCTCCTCGGGAGCCGTCGCCTGGGGCGCGTCGGTCGCGGACACGTGGCTCGACCCGTCAATCGCCAATACGCATGATGCATGGGTGATAGCGCGTACGGGCTTCCCGGTCGAGGCCGCCCGGTCTATTCCTGGGGCATGATGCACCGAAGCCTCACCGTCGCCGCCGAAGCCTTCCCGATCGCCGGCCGTTTCACCATCTCCCGCGGCTCCCGCACGGAGGCGGTCGTCGTCCTCGCGACCATCGCCGAGGGCGGGGCGATCGGCCGGGGCGAGTGCGTGCCCTACGCACGCTACGGCGAGAGCGTGGAGAGCGTGGTGGCGCAGATCGAATCCGTCCGCGCGATGCTCGAGGGGGGCATGGGCCGCGAGGCGCTCCAGGACGTGCTGCCCGCGGGCGCGGCGCGCAACGCGATCGACTGCGCCCTGTGGGACCTCGACGCGAAGCGCTCCGGCGTGCCCGCCGCCGTCACCGCCGGGGTCGACCGGCTGCGGCCGGCGACGACGGCCTACACGATCTCCCTCGACACGCCGGAGGCGATGGAGGCGGCCGCCGCGAAGGCGTCGGCGCGGCCGATCCTGAAGATCAAGCTCGGCGCGCCCGACGGCGACGCCGCCCGCATCGCCGCCGTGCGCCGCGGCGCGCCGGACGCGACCCTCATCGCCGACGCCAACGAGGGCTGGAGCGTCGAGACGCTGCCCGCGCTCGTGGCCGCCTGCGCCGACGCCGGCTTCGCCCTGGTCGAGCAGCCGCTCCACGCCTCGGCGGACGAGGCGCTGCGCGGCATCGATCGGCCGGTGCCGTTGTGCGCCGACGAGAGCGCCCACGACCGTGCGAGCCTGCCGCGGCTCGACGGGCTCTACGACCTCGTCAACATCAAGCTCGACAAGACCGGCGGCCTCACGGAGGCGCTGGCGATGGCCGAGGCCGCGCAGGCGCGCGGCATGGGAATCTTCGTCGGCTGCATGCTGGCCACCTCGCTCGCCATGGCGCCCGCCATGCTGCTCGCCCCGCGCGCCCGCTTCGTCGACCTCGACGGCCCGCTGCTGCTGGCGCGGGACCGCGAGCCCGCGCTCGTGTTCGACGGCTCGCTGGTGCACCCGCCCGAGCGGGCGCTCTGGGGCTGAGGGTCGTCTGCGACGTCTCCAGAGGCCGCCGACAGCCACCTCCCCGCAGGGGAGGACGAAGGCCGCAGGCCGGAGGGTGGGGAGGGCGGCGATACCGCTCGCCACGACGGTCGAACGGCCCCACCGCCCGCGCTGCGCGCGGACTCCTCCCGTCCGGGGAGGAAGCGGGCGAGGACGCGAGGCGGCTTGCGGATCGCGGTGCGCGCCGCTCTTATGGGCGCCAACCACGAGACCGCGAGGAGACGCCCCGATGAGCGAGTTCTACGACGCGCGCGACACGCAGGATCCCGCCGCGCGCGAGGCCGACCTGTTCGCCCGCCTTCCCGCCGTGCTCGAGGCGGCCCTGCGCGCGCCGGGATGGCGGGCGCAGCTCGGCGACGTCGACCCCGCCGCGGTGACGAGCCGCGAGGCGCTCGCGCGCCTGCCGGTCCTGCGCAAGTCCGACCTGCCGCGCCTGCAGAAGGAGAGCCCGCCCTTCGGCGGCTTCCTGCCGGACGGCACGCACGGCCTGCCGCACCTGTTCACCTCGCCCGGGCCGATCTACGAGCCGGAAGGGGAGGGGGCCGACCCCTGGCGCGCCGCGCGCGGCCTCCACGCGATCGGCCTGCGGCCGGGCGACGTCGTGCTCAACACCTTCTCGTATCACCTGACGCCCGGCGGCTTCATCATGGATTCGGGCGCGCGCGCGCTCGGCTGCTCGGTGATCCCCGCCGGTCCCGGCAACACGGAGGCGCAGCTCGAGCTGATCGAGACGCTGCGCCCCGTCGCCTATGCAGGCACGCCGGACTTCCTCAAGATCCTGCTCGATGCCGCAGCCGAGACGGGGCGGGACGCCTCGTCGCTGACCAAGGCGGTGGTCTCGGGCGCGGCCTTCCCGAAGTCGCTCCAGGCGGAGCTCGCCGGCCGCGGGGTCGTCGCGCGCCAGGCCTACGCCACCGCCGACATCGGCTTCATCGCCTACGAGACGCAGGCCGGAGAGGGGATGTCCGTCAACGAGGACGTGATCCTCGAGATCGTCGGGCCGGACGGCCTGCCCGTGGCGCCGGGCGAGGTCGGCGAGGTCGTGGTGACGACGCTCGAGCCGCGCCATCCGGTGATCCGCCTCGCGCTCGGCGATCTGACGGCCGCGCTCGTCGAGCCGAGCCCGTGCGGGCGCACGGCCATGCGCATCAAGGGCTGGATGGGCCGCGCCGATCAGACGACGAAGGTCAAGGGCATGTTCGTGCGCCCCGAGCAGGTGGCCGAGATCGCCCGCCGCCACCCCGAGATCGGCAAGGCCCGGCTCGTGGTGCGCCGCGTCGGCGAGAGCGACGCGATGACGCTCGACGCGGAGACGGGCATGGCGACGCCGGCGCTGAAGCAGGCGCTGGAGGACACCGTGCGCGCGGTGCTCAAGCTGCGCGGCGAGGTCGCCCTCGTCGCCCCCGGCAGCCTTCCCGACGACGGCAAGGTGATCGCCGACGAGCGCCCGATCGGCTGACCCTCGAGTCGGGCCCTGCACACTTTTCGTGCGGACGGGCGCGATCTCCCTCTTTTCTCGCGAGGGTTCGCCACCTATCATGTCCGAAGTCGAAACAAGCGAAAGGAGGTGGTCCAGTGTCTCTTTGTCAGCGCTGTCACCTCGCCGAGGCTGCCCGCTGAGGTCTTCGGACCCCTGACTGGCCTCACGCGTGAGCACCTCGGTGCTTAGCACGGCGAGACATCGTAGAGCCCGCCGGGAGGGAAGCCTCCCGGCGGGCTCGCTCTTTCGGGGGCGGCCGTCTAGCCGCCTTCGCCGCGGAACTTCTCGGTGCGCACGACCTCCACGCTCTCCAGCCAGACGATGCCGGAGTGCCGCTGGAAGCTCTCGCGCGCCAGCGCCTCGGCGATGCGCTCGGCGGCGGCGCGGTCGAGCATCACCGCCTCGAGCTTGACGATCGAGAACTCGCGCACGAGCGAGGCGCCGTCGGCGGGGTGGACGCCGTGCGCGCCCTTGCCGCCGCCGGGGAAGATCGAGTAGCCGCTGACCTTCTCGGCTTCGAGGATGCGCTCGATCTGCGGCAGGAGGAAGCGTTCGGCGACGATCGAGATCTTGGTGGCCGGTGTCGTCATGGGGAGGCCTCTCAGGCGGGGAACACGGTCTGCGCGAGCGCGAGCCAGAGCGGGATGGAGAGGAGCGCGACCGGCGTGCCGATGCCGGTGGAGGAGCCGACATAGGTCGAGGGGTTCGCCGTCGGGATCGCCGCGCGCAGCGTCGGTGGGCCGGAGATGTCGGAGCTCGACGCGGCCATGACCGCGAGCAGCACCACGCCGCCGGGCGAGAAGCCGGTGAGGACGTGGGCGACCCAGCCGAGCCCGAAGCCCAGAAGCCCGTGCACCAGCGGCGCCGCAATCGCGTAGGCGGCGTAGACGTGCGCAACGCGGCGCATCTCGGCGAGGCGGCTGTAGGCCTCCATGCCCATGACCAGCATCAGGATCGACAGGAGCCCGCGGAAGAGCGGGTCGTAGAAGCTCTCGTAGACCGATTCCGGCCGCGCGAGGAGACCGATCGCGAGGCCGAGCAGCAGCGCCGACAGCGCGGCGCCGCGCAGGCTGTCGACGACGATCGGCCAGAGCGCCACGCGCGCACCGTCGCCCTCCTTGCGCCGCCGGTGCATCTGGGCGAGCACAATCGCGGTGACGAGCGCGGGGATGTCCATGAACGGGTAGAGCGCCGGCACCCAGCCCTCGAACGCGACGCCCTCGCCGTCGAGGATCACCATGCCGGCCGCGAGCGTCGAGGCCGAGACGGCGCCGAACAGCCCTGCCGTCGCGACCCCGTCCTCGACCCGCACGCCGGGCATCCGCGCCAGCGTGAACCGCCCGATCAGCACGATCGCCACGCCGAGGACGGCCGCGACCAGCGCCGGCACAGCCAGCGCGGCGAGCTCCGCCTCGCGGATCTCGATGCCCGCGCCGAGCCCGATCCGCAGGAGCAGCAAGGCGACGACGAAGCGGTAGATCGCGTCCGGGATCTCGAAGCGGCTGCCCAGCGCAGCCAGCACCATGCCGCCGATCAGGAAGGCGAGGGTGGGCTTCTGGAGCTGGGCGAGGAAGGTGGCGAGGAAGTCGAGGACCATGGCGGCGGAGGCTCGCTGGACGTGGCGCGGGCCCCCTGACTACATGCCTATCCGTGATCTGTATAATTCATTGTTTTGGAGATATCGTTCGCATCACATGAACGATGAAGGCCCGCGCGGCGTGTCCCCCGCACGGGCCTCCACGAGCGGCGTCCCGCGCCTCATTCGCCCTGGCCGAGCGAGTATCCCGCCACGCCGTCGAACGTGTAGAGCTGCTCCGTCTTCACGAAGTCGATCCCCGCCGCAGCGAGCGCCGCGAGCAGGGCGGCGACGTCGGCGTGGGTGGGCGTGGTGTCCGCGGGCGCCTTGAAGCGGGCGCGCCAATGGTCGACGAGGCTCGTCTCCGGCAGGCCCTGCGGCCAGACCTTGACGCCGCGGTTGGTCAGGAGCGTCAGCGCGAAGGGGCCCGCGGCGGCCGCCTGCAGGCGCGCGGCGATGGCGTCCGGATCGATCCCGTCGTCGTGAACGAAGACGTCGATGCCGACCAGCGCCTTCGCCTGCTTGCGGCGCGGTGCCGCCTGCGGCACGCCGAGCGGGGCGCCGGCCTGGTAGGCGACCGGCGAAAGCGTGCGCGGCGCCTGGCCGAGGCGCGCGATCACCGCGTCGGCGAAGGCCTGCGTGCCCACCGGCACGACGTCGCGGCCGCGGGCGAGGTCGGCGGTGACGATGCCGTCCTCGAGCGTGCGCTTCCAGGCGTTGTGGACACGGGTGGCGACATCGGCCTGGCCGAGATGGACGAGCATCATCACGCCCGCCAGCAGCAGGCCCGACGGGTTCGCCACGTCCTGCCCGGCGATGGTCGGCGCCGAGCCGTGGATCGCCTCGAACATCGCCCCGTGCGGGCCGATGTTCGCCGACGGCGCGAGGCCCACCGAGCCGGTCACCTCGGCCGCGATGTCGGAGACGATGTCGCCGTAGAGGTTCGGCGTCACGATGACGTCGAACAGGTCCGGCTGCGCCGCGAGCTTCGCCGCGCCGATGTCGATGATCCAGTGGTCGGTCTCGATCTCGGGATACTCGGGCGCGATCTCGTCGAAGACCCGACGGAACAGGCCGTCGGTGAGCTTCATGATGTTGTCCTTGGTGAAGGCCGTGACCTTGCGCCGGCCGTTGGCACGGGCGTACTCGAAGGCGTAGCGCACGATGCGCTCGCAGCCCGGGCGCGTGATCAGCTTGAGGCACTGGACGACGTCGTCCGTCTGCCGGTGCTCGATGCCGGCGTAGAGATCCTCCTCGTTCTCGCGCACGATCACCACGTCCATCGTCGGGTGCATGGTCGGAACGAAGGGCGCGTAGGCCGAGCAGGGGCGCACGTTGGCGAAGAGGCCGAGCGCCTTGCGCATGGTGACGTTCAGGCTCTTGTAGCCGCCGCCCTGCGGCGTCGTGATCGGCGCCTTGAAGAGCACCTTCGTGCGCCGGATCGTCTCCCAGGCGGAGCCCGGGATGCCCGAGGTCTCGCCCGCGCGGTACACGGCCTCGCCGATCGTGATGGGCTCGCAGGCGATGTTCGCGCCCGCCGCCGCGAGGACGCGCAGGCTCGCCGCCATGATCTCCGGGCCGATGCCGTCGCCGAAGGCGACCGCGACGGGCGTCGCGCCCGGGCCGGCGCTGAAGAGGGTGTCGGCGTGATCGAACGATGCGGACATGAGCGTGGCCCCGGTGTGGTGTCGATGTCCGCGAGGATGTACCGGGACGCAGACGTTCCGTGAAATGCATTGTCTTCAACGTTTCGTTCGGTCTGAACGAACGTCCGGTGGGCATCGCAAACGGGTGGCCCGCGCACCCGGCGCATGCTGTCTTCCGCGGCACCCTCACCCGGAGACACCCGTCATGACCTTCCGCATCACCGGCCTCTCGCCGGAACCCTTCCTGCCGCTCTACGGCCTTCCCGACGCCGATCTCGCGGCGCGCGGCGTCCGGCGCCTCGTGGTCGATCGCGCGCCGGGGTACCCGGACAGGATCGAGATGCGCGATGCGCACCTCGGGGAGACGGTGCTCCTCCTCAACCACGTCTCCCAGCCCGCCGGCACGCCCTATCGGGCATCGCACGCGATCTTCGTGCGCGAGGGCGCGCGCGAGACGTACGACCGGGTCGGCGTCGTTCCCGAGGTCATGCGCACGCGCCTTCTGTCGCTGCGCGCCTTCGACGCCGAGGGCATGATGCGCGACGCCGACGTGGTCGACGGCGCCGAGGTCGAGAGCCTGATCGAGCGGCTCTTCGCCGAACCGGCGGTGTGCACGATCCACGCCCACAACGCGAAGCCCGGCTGCTATTCCGGGCGGATCGAGCGGGCCTAGAGCGTCAGCGCAGGCGCGCGAGCACGGCCGCCACCGCCGCCTCGAGCTCTCGCGCCAGCGTCTCGGCGGCACGCGCGTCCGCCTTGCCGTCCGCCGCCGCGCGCAGGGCGTCGACGTGGGCGGCGACGAGGGCGCCGGGGGTTCGGCTCTCCGCGCCGGCGAGGAGGCGGGCGAGGCTCGCGGCCATGCGCGCGACCTGCGGGGACGCGACGCCGAGCGCCGTCCCGCGCAGGCGATGAGCGGCACGCAGGCAGCGCGCGCGGCAGGCCGCGTCCCCGGCGGCGAAGCCGTCGGCCACGCCGGCGCAGCGCGCGGCCTCGGCGGCGAGAACGTCGCCCGTGTCCGCCCGCACCCGAGCCTCCGCCGCCTCGGCGCGCGCGACGGACTCCTCGAGCGCCTCCTCGTAGCCGGCGTCGAAGGCGAGCGCGCGCTCGCGCAGGTCGGCGGGGACCGGCACCGTCTCGCGGCGAGGCCGCGGTGAAGTGGGCCTCGGCTCGCGCGCGGGCTCCCGCGAGGGTTCGCGAGTGGGCTCGCGGGAAGATTTGCCCGCCTTCGGCGGTGCGGGGATGATCCGCATACCTCACGCCTCCTGCGGCAGGACGAGCGCCTGCGGGCGGCTGCGGTCCGGCCCGAAATAGTGCGGCGTCGCCACGAAGGGGCGGGTGTCGGCGAGAACGGCGAGGAGGCGCTCGTAGAAGGCCCGCGGCGTCACGGGCTTGACGAGGTAGCCGCTCACGCCCGCGCGCATGGCCCGCATCACCCGCCCGCGCTCGCCGTAGGCGGTGAGCATCAGGATCGGCACGAAGGGGTTCGGGCTCGCGGCGCGGTCGCGCAGCGCCCGCGTCAGCGCGATGCCGTCGAGGCCGGGCATCTCCCAGTCGGTGACGACGACGTCCGCGGGAGCCTCGCGCATCAGCGCCAGCGCCCGCGCGCCGTCGGCGGTGTCGCGCACCGAGCGCGCGCCGAAGGCCTCGAGCCAGGCGACCGTGAGCCGGCGCCAGAACGGGTCGTCCTCGGCGACGACGAAGCTCAGGTTCTCGAAGGCGATCCGCATCTCGGGTCTCCCGGCGTCTCGGGCCTCGGACTATCGGCTCACGGCCCGAACTGCTCGCGCAGGATACGCTCGTCGAGGCCGTGGCCGGGATCGTGCAGCATGACGAGGTCCACCGTGCGGTCGAGCGAGGCCTCGACGCGCGCCACGCGGCGGAACTCGGTGTGGTCGGCGACCGCCGCGACGGGGCGCAGCTCCGCCTCCTTCACCTCGATCGTCACCCGCGCGTGGTCCGGCAGGAGCGCCCCGCGCCAGCGCCGGGGGCGGAAGGCGGAGATCGGGGTGAGCGCGAGGAGCGGCGCGTTCAGCGGCAGGATCGGGCCGCCGGTGGAGAAGTTGTAGGCGGTCGAGCCCGCCGGCGTGGCGACCAGCAGGCCGTCGGCGATGAGCTCGGCCATGCGCACCTTGCCGTCCACCGCGATCGTCAGCTTCGCGGCCTGGTGCGTCTGGCGCAGCATCGAGACCTCGTTGATCGCCCGCGCGGTGTGGGTGCGGCCCTGCGTGTCGAGCGCCGTCATCAGGAGCGGGTGCACCACCGCGCGCTGCGCGGCGGCGAGGCGCTCCAGCAGCCCGTCCTCGCGGTAGTCGTTCATCAGGAAGCCGACCGAGCCGCGGTTCATCCCGTAGATCGGCTTCTCCACGCCCATGAACAGGTGGAGCGTCTGCAGCATCAGCCCGTCGCCGCCGAGCGCGACGACCACGTCCGCCTCTCCCGCCGGGACGCTGGGGTAGCGGGCGCGCAGGCGCTCGGCCGCGCCCTGCGCCTCGGGATGCTCGCTCGCGACGAAGGCGATCGTCTTGTCACGGCTCATCGGGATGCTGCACCTATCGCCCGGCTGGGACACACGCGTTCGACAGGAGGCATAGCATGGATGAGCCGCTGTTCGTCTACACGACCTTTCCCGACGAGGCGGCGGCGGGCGCCGTCTCGCGCGCGCTCGTCGAGCGGGGCCTCGCGGCCTGCGTCAACCTGATCCCGGGCATGCGCAGCGTCTACGCCTGGCAGGGCGCGATCGAGGAGGCATCCGAGATCGTCGGGCTGGTGAAGACGCGCCGCGGCCTCGAGGAGGCCGTCGGCGCGACGATCCGCGAGGTCCACCCCTACGAGACGCCCGTGGTGTTCTCGATCCCCGTCGGCGCCGACGCGCCGACCAAAGCCTGGCTCATGGGCGCGACGGGGCTCTGAGCGCGGTCGCGCCCGCGGCCGCGTCGAAGGCGTCGAGGAAGGCGGAGAGGTTGCGCGGCAGCGCCTCGCAGAGGTATCCCCCCTCCTGCACGATCGTGGTCGGCAGGCCGGCTCCGGCGATCGCCTCGGCGGCGCGGGCGAACCCGTCGGTGGTCACGCGCAGCGCGCCGATCGGGTCGTCCTGCGACGCATCGAGGCCGAGGGCGACGACGAGAGCGCCGGGCGCGAAGCGCGCGATCCCGTCGAGCGCCTCGGCGAGCGCGGCGAGCCAGGCGTCGTCGCCGGAGCCGTGCGCGAGGGGGAGGTTGCGGTTGCATCCCGCGCCGGCGCCCGCGCCGGTCTCGTCGGCATATCCGGCATAGTAGGGGAAGTAGTCCGCGGGGTCTGCGTGAACCGACACCGTGAGGATATCTCCACGTGTGTAAAAAATCCCCTGGGTGCCGTTGCCGTGGTGGACGTCGATATCCAGGATCGCAACACGCGCCTGCGTCTCGCGCAGGCGCTGTGCGGCCACGGCGCTGTTGTTGATGAAGCAGAAGCCGCCGGCCGAGGCGGCATAGGCGTGATGGCCCGGCGGACGGCAGAGCGCGTAGGCGCGCCCGTCCGCCAGCGCGGCGTCGGCGGCGCTGGCCGCGACCTGGGCGCCGGCCCGCACCGCCTCCCATGTGCCCGCTCGGACGGGCGTCGAGGTGTCGGCGGTGTAGTAGCCGACGAGACCGAGCAGTCCCTCGGGACGGCGGCTCATGTCCGGTCGGGCGAAATGGCCGGAGAGCACCTCGTCGATGCTGCCGGGGATCTCGGCCCGGCGGCTCCAGGCCTCGGCGAGGAAGCGGATGTAGCCGGCGTCGTGCACTGCGAGGATCGGCGCCTCGCCGTGGTCGGCGGGGGCCTCGAGGCGATGGTGGCCGGCGATCGCATCACGCAGGACCGCGTAGCGGGAGGCCTGCTCGGGATGCGCGACGATCGCGCCGCGCCGGAAGTAGCGATCCGGATCGTGGGCGGCGGACCGGGCGTCGTGGAAGGCACGCATTGCGGTCGTCACCGTTTCTCGGGCGAGAAGACCGGAGAGCTGCGTCGCCGCGCGCGGGAGCCATGGGCCCCCGCGCGTCGCGAAGCCGCGCGGTGCGCGGGATCAGGCCTTCGGCGCCTCGGTGACCTCGGCGGTGGCGAAGGTCTCGGCGATCTGGGCGAGATTGTCGAGGAGCTTGCGCGAGCGGATCTTCGAGGCCGAGACGATCAGGCGCTGGACGCCGTCGTCCGCCAGGATGTCCTGCCGATCGCTCTGCTTGGCCTCGACTTCCTCGCCGAACGAGAAGAAGAACTCGATCGGCTGGTCGGTGGAGAGGGACACCTGGTGCAGGCGCCCGGCACCGATGCGGTCGGTGCCGTTCTCGTACTTCTGGATCTGCTGATAGGTCACGCCGATCTGCTCGCCCAGCTTCTGCTGGCTCATCTTGGCGATACGGCGCGCCAGGCGGATACGCTGACCGACGAAGCGGTCGATGTCGGTGGGGCAACGAGTTGACATGGGCTTCCACTGATCTCGGGTTGAGTGTGTCTAAGGAGATATGCGTTTTTTCCGTGCCTGTAAATGGAAGTGCGCGAGAAATCCTGCGTCGGGTCCGGTGCCCGGTGGGCCGTGGATAGAATAACGACACGTCGACGGAGTTGCGGAAAAATCGACGAGAGATGCCGAAAGCCCCGAAAATGCAGATGCATAAGGGCGCCGACGGCGGTTTGCCGCCTTGGGAGAATGCAGGGTTTCGAGCCTGCATCGTGCGGTTTCGCCAATCCGGAAGTTTGGCTTTCGCACGTAATGCGTCGGGACGGCTACGCTCGGATGGCGGCCGGCAAGCCGGTCGCGCGGACGTACGCACGAGCGGAAATCCTTGAATGTGAAGGGCTTGTGCCGGCCTGGCCGAGGATTCCGCATCCGTTCGGCGACTCGTGATGTGAGCGATCCGCGTCCGGCCCCTGTGTCGGATCGCTCGCATAGCGTTCGGGCGAGGCCCGTCTCCGCCTGCGCAGAGCGCAATCCGAACGTGCCTAACATATGTTTGTTGTAACGTCGGCGGTACATGATGTTCGTCAGAAATTGTGTTTGCATCCGCATCGCCTCCGCAGCGGGTTACGTCCGCGCGGCGCTGGAAGACGTGCCGATTGCTTGGCTGATCGACGGCCCACGACCACCTTTGTTGTACCATGCTTGTTGAATCGCTTTACGGACCGCTTCGCTCCGGCGGCGATCGCCGGGTGATTCGCCCGCGCGCGGCCCCTTGCCACCGACCCGGGCGCGTGCGACAGCGGTCGCGAGGACCACGATGACCGACATGCTCGAGCCCGATCTGTGCGTCGTCGGCGCCGGAGCGGCGGGATTGTCCGTCGCCGCCGTCGCCGCTTCCCTCGACGCCTCCGTCGTCCTGGTGGAGAAGGGCGCCGAGAGGGACGGCACGCCCGGCGGCGGAATGGGCGGGGAATGCCTGCTCACGGGCTGCGTTCCGTCGAAGTCCGTCATCGCCGCGGCCGCCCACGCCCACGCGATCCGCTCCGGCGCGCCGTTCGGCGTCTCGGCCGCGGAGCCGAGCGTCGACTATGCGGCGCTGCGCGCCCATGTCCGCGCCGTGATCGCGGACATCGCCCCCAACGACTCGGTCGCGCGCTACCGGGCGATGGGCGTCACCGTGCTCGCGCGGCACGCCCGCTTCGTCGATCGCGCGACGCTCGACGTCGAGGGCACCCGCGTGCGCGCCCGGCGCTTCGTCCTCGCCACCGGGTCGCGCCCCCTCGTGCCCGACATCCCGGGCCTCGCCGAGACGCCGTATCTCACGAACGAGACGGTCTTCGACCTCGACGAGCGTCCCCGCCGCCTGCTCGTGATCGGCGCCGGGCCGGTCGGCATGGAGCTCGCCCAGGCGCATCGCCGTCTCGGGGCCGAGGTCGTCGTCGTCTCGAACGGCCCGGCGCTGGCGGGGCAGGACCGCGAGGTCGCGGCCATTGCGGCGAACGCCCTGCGCGCGGAGGGCGTCGACCTGCGCGAGGGCATCGCGGTCCTCGCCGCCGAGGCGATCGCGGGCGGCGTGCGCCTCCGGGTGCGTGCGGGGGAGGGGGCCCCCGAGGAGGTGCTCGAAGGCTCGCACCTCCTCGTCGCCGCCGGGCGCCGCCCGACGGTCGGCGACCTCGGGCTCGAGGCGGCGGGGGTCGCCCACGACGCCGCCGGCATCCGGGTCGACGCGCGGCTGCGCACCACCAACCGTAAGATCTACGCCATCGGCGACTGCGCCAGCGGCGGAACGGGCGGCCTGCGCTTCACCCACGCGGCGAGCCAGCACGCCTCGCTCGTCGTGCGCGACGCGCTCTTCCGCCTCCGGGCGCCGCTCGATCCGACGGCGATCCCGCGCGTGACCTACACCGACCCCGAGATCGCGAGCGTCGGGCTTTCCGAGGAGGAGGCCTTTCGCCGGGACGCGAAGGCTCGTATCCTGCGCTGGCCCGTCGGCGAGCTGGACCGGGCCAAGGCCGAGCGGCGCACGCACGGCCTGATCAAGGCCTTCGTGGCGCGCGACGGGCGCGTGCTCGGCTGCGCCATCGCGGCCCCGCACGCGGGCGAGCTGATCGCGCCCTGGACGCTCGCCCTCGCCAAGCGCCTGAAGGCGCGGGACCTCGCGGGGATCGTGATGCCGTACCCGACCTACTCGGAGCTGACGAAGCGCGCCGCCGTCGAGGACCTGCGACCGCTCGCGACGAATCCCTGGGTGCAGCGCTGGCGCCGATTGATGCGCAGCTTCGGCTAGGCGGGACTGGAGGCCCGATGGACGACGCGACCATCGCCGAACCGACCCGGGGCCTGGTGCAGGACGGGATCTCGCGGGACGGGATCCTGCAGGGCGCGGCCGCCGCCCCCGCGGCGCGGCCGCGGCGCCCCGTCGTGGGCCTCTCGGGACGCCTCCTCGTCCTCACCATCGCCTTCGTCATGCTGGCCGAGGTGCTGATCTACGTTCCCTCGGTGGCGAACTTCCAGCGCAGCTGGCTCTCGGACCGGCTCGCGGCGGCGCAGATCGCCGCCCTCGTCCTCGACGCGGGCGACGCGGACATGCCCGGCCTCCAGGAGAAGCTGCTCGCGGGCGTCGGCGCCGAGCTGGTGGCGGTGCGCGGCGGCGGGACGCGCCGGCTGCTCGCCGTCGACGTCACCATGCCCCCCGAGGTCGTCCGCACGGTCGACCTGCGCACGCAATCGCCGCTCGAGGCCATCCCCGCCGCCTTCGCCACGCTCGTCGGCCGCGACCCCGGCATGATGCGCGTCGTCGGCGACGGTACCGGGCCGAACGCCGCGGAGATCGACTTCGTCGAGATCGTCATCGACCCCGCGCCCCTGCGGGAGGCGCTGTTCGGCTTCTCGCGCAACATCCTGATCCTGTCCCTGATCATCTCCGGCATCACGGCCGGGCTCGTCTACCTCTCGCTCCAGGCGGTGATCGTGCGTCCCGTGCGCCGGCTCTCGGCCAACCTCGAGCGCTTCTCGGAGGAGCCGGAGGACGCCTCGCGCATCATCGCGCCGAGCCGGCGCACCGACGAGATCGGCACCGCGGAGCGGGCTCTCGAGCGCACCGAGCGCGCGCTGGCGGAGGAGCTGCGCACCAAGCGCCGGCTCGCGGAGCTCGGCCTGGGCGTCGCCAAGATCAATCACGACCTGCGCAACATGCTCGCCTCGGCGCAGCTGATCTCCGACCGCCTGGCGGACGTCGAGGACCCGACCGTCCAGCGCATCGCGCCGCGGCTGATCGGGACCCTCCAGCGCGCGATCGACTTCTCGGAGGCGACGCTCGCCTACGGCCGCGCCGTCGAGCCGGCGCCGAGCCGGCGCGTGCTGCCGCTCGTCGAGATCCTCGCCGATCTCCACGCCGTGCCGGGGCTCGCCGCCGCGGACGCGCAGGCGCTCCCTCGGCCGGCCGGGGAGGGCGCGGCGCGGCTCGAGCTGGACGTCGCGCCGGACGTGACGATCGACGCGGACCGCGAGCAGCTCGCCCGCGTCCTCGTCAACCTCGCCCGCAACGCCGTGCAGGCGATGGTGCGCCTGCCCGCCGAGGAGCGCGTCCTGCGGATCTCCGCGCGCCGTGCGGACGGGGCGTGCATCGTCGAGGTCTGCGATTCGGGTCCGGGGCTCCCGGCGAAGGCGCGCGAGCACCTGTTCGAGCCCTTCAAGGGCGCCGCCCGCGCCTCCGGCACGGGGCTCGGCCTCGCCATCTGCGCGGAGATCGTGCGGCTCCACGGCGGCCGCATCGTCCACGACGTCGACCCGGCCCGGACGCTGCCGGGCGCCGCCTTCCGCATCGAGATCCCCGATCGGCCGCGCGACGGCGCGTGATCGGCCGCGACGCACCGGGCCGGCGGCCGTCCGTGGCGACCGGCCCGAAAAAAGTGCGCTTCGAGGCGAAAACCCGCTTGCCAAGCCCGCCGGGATTTCCTATTCCACCGGCCTCGCGACGACGCACAGCGATCGCCGCGACGGCAGGCGCCCGTAGCTCAGCTGGATAGAGCACCAGACTACGAATCTGGGGGTCAGAGGTTCGAATCCTTTCGGGCGCGCCACCTTCTTCCGACATTCGCGTGTAGTGCATCGGCTGTCGTTCCGGATTGCGAGGCAGGTCCGGGCGCGGAGCCACGCATGCTGAAGAGCGGCGCGCAGGCGTCGTGCCCTTCGCCGCGCATCCCGGCACCGGCGCCCGAAGCCGTACCCTCCCGGCGGAAGACCCGATGCATCCGAGCCTCCGGGCAGCTCGACGAGGCGAGGTTACGGCGCACGTCGCTCGGATCACCCGGCTCGGCCTCGACATACGGCCGGTGGCGCGATACATATGTCCAAGCAGATCGAAACACCCCGTCTATATGCGAGGGCATATCGTGTCGGCAGCCGAGCCCATCGCCATGCGCCTCAAGTCGGCCCGCCTGGGCAAGGGCCTCAGCCAGCGCGCCTTGGGTGCTCTCGTCGGCCTGCCCCAGAGCCACGTCTCCAAGATCGAGAGCGGCGCGGTCGACCTGAAGCTGTCGAGCCTCGTCGAGCTCGCGCGCGTGCTCGACCTCGACCTGCGGCTCGTCCCGCGCAAGGCGTTGCCCGCCGTCGACAGCATCGTGAGGGCTGTCACCGACGGCGCGGCGCCTGCCGTTCGTCCGGCCTACACGCTCGACGGGGAGGACGACGATGCCTGACGTCTCGGTCCTCGACGTCCGGCTCCACGGGGAGACGATCGGCACGCTCGCCCATCTGGGCGGCGACCGCACCATCTTCGCCTTCAGCGACAGCTACGTCGCGCGCGAGGACCGCCCGACGCTCGGCCTCTCCTTCAAGGACGCGCTCGGCGGGCTGATCACCGAGCTGCCGGCGACGCAGCGACGCGTCGCGCCCTTCTTCGCCAACCTCCTGCCGGAGGGGCCGCTGCGGGACTATCTCGCCCGGCGTGCGGGCGTGCATGCCGAGCGCGAGTTCTTTCTGCTGTGGGTGCTCGGGCGGGACCTGCCGGGCGCCGTCACCATCGCGCCTGCCGACGGCGAGGCATGGCCGCCGATGGCCGACGATGGTCTCGCGGAAGGCGCGGGAGGCGATCGGCCGGATGCGCTGCGCTTCTCCCTCGCGGGCGTGCAGCTCAAGTTCTCCGCGATCGAGAACCGCGGCAGGAACGGCGGTCTCGCCATTCCCGCGCACGGCGTGGGCGGCGCTTGGATCGTCAAGCTGCCGTCGAGCCGCTTCGAGGGTGTGCCGGAGAACGAGCATGCCATGATGAGCCTCGCCCGCGCTGTCGGCATCGACGTACCCGAATTCCGGCTCGTCGATCTCGACGCGATCGGCGGCCTGCCGGAGGGCATCGGCCGGCGCGAGGGCCGGGCCTTCGCCATCCGCCGCTTCGACCGCGGCCCCCATGGGCCGGTGCACATCGAGGACTTCGCTCAGGTGTTCGGGGTCTATCCGGAGCGGAAGTACGAGACGGCCACGGTGCGCAGCATCGCGCAGGTGCTCGGCATCGAGAGCGGAGCCGAGAGCGTGGCGGAGCTCGTCCGCCGTGTGGTGTTCTGCGTGCTGATCGGCAATGCCGATATGCACCTCAAGAACTGGTCCCTCATCTACCCGGATCGGCGCACGCCGCGCCTCGCGCCGGCCTACGACCTCGTCTCGACGATCGCCTTCCTGGACGACGATGGCTTTGCCCTGAAGTTCGCCCGCACCCGCCGCTTCGACGCGTTCGGGCGCGAGGAACTCTCCTACCTGGCCGAGAAGGCCGGCCTGCCGGTGCGGCCGGCGCTCGCCGTGGCACGGGAGACGACCGAGCGCTTCCTCCTCGCGTGGGAGGCGGAGAAGGCGCACCTGTCGCTGCCGGCGGCCGCGGTGACGACGATCGACGCGCATCTCGCGCGCCTGCCGATCGTCCGCGGCGTCTGATCGCGCGCCGCCGCGCGGATCGGCGCGCCCGCCCGCGCGTTGTCGTCGCCAGTCCTCCGCAATCCCTGTCGCGCGCCGCACCGATCTGGAGCCCGCCATGCCGCACGACCCGGGCCCCACGCCCGTCCCCGCCGAGCGCGCCGAGGCGATCGCCCGCGCGGTCGCGGAGCGACTCGGCCGCGAGCCCGGAGTGCGGGCCGTGGCGCTCGGCGGGTCGCGGGCGTCGGGGGGCGGGGAGGCGCTCGCGGACGCGCTCTCGGATCTCGACCTCTACGTCTACGCCGACCCGCGCCCCAGCGTCGCCGCCCGCCGCGCGCTGGTCTCGGAGCACGCGGTGCCCGGCACGGGGGAAATCGACAACCGCTATTTCGAGCCCGGCGACGAGTGGCTCGACCGTGCGGGGATCGGCCTCGACGTCATGTACCGCGACCCCGCCTGGATCGAGGACCGGATCGCCGCCGCGATGGAGCGGGCCGAGCCGAGCCTCGGCTGGTCCACCTGCCTCGTCTACAACGTCGCGCGGGCGCGGCCGTTGGTGGACCCCGGCGGCTGGTTCGCGGGCCTCCGGGCGCGGGCGCGCGCGCCCTATCCGGAGGCGCTGGCGCGGGCGATCTGCGCGCACAATGCGCCGATGCTGCGCGGGGCGCGCTGCTCCTTCCTGGAGCAGCTGACGCTCGCGGGTGCGCGCGCCGACGCGGTGGCGAGCAACCACCGCGCCGCCGCGTTCCTGGCGTCCTGGTTCGACATGCTCTTCGCGGCCAACCACGCGCTCCATCCCGGCGAGAAGCGGCTCGTGGCGCAGGTGCGGGCGATGGGCCTCGAGGGGCCCGACGGGTGGGAGGCGGCGCTCGGCGGCTTCCTGGCAGCGTCGCCCGAGGACCGGCCGGGGCTCGCCCACGGCCTCGCCGACGGGATCGAGGCGCTGGTCGAGGCCCGCCTGCCGGGAGCCCTCGCGGCACGTCGGCCGCGGTGAGCGCCGGCCGGCGCCGCGGGCGAGGGCTCAGAACGCCGGCCCGGGACGCAGCCCGAGGCGGCGCATGACGATGGCGGCCGGGCAGAAGCCGGTGAAGGCCGACTGGATCAGGTTCGCACCCACGAAGGCCGTGAGCCAGACGAAGTGCGGCGACACCGTCGCGGTGAGGACGAGCGAGGCGAGGATCATGAAGCCGGCGAAGGCGAGGACGGCGCGGTCGAGGGTCATGGCGGATCTCCGTTTCAATGCAAACATTAGAATAAACTAACTTAACGCAGCCGCAAGCCCCGCGCGGCTCCGTGCGATTCCCGATGCGGCGCGAACCGGCGGCGGCGCCGACGCGTTCGCAGCCCATGGAGCCCCGCCGAGACGCCCCGCACGACGACGGATCCGGGAACGCCGGCTCGGGAGAGGGCCCATCGCAGGCCGCCACCTACGCCCGCCTCGCCGTGGGCATGGCGTTCTTCGGCTCGGCCACGCCGGTATCGAAGATCGTCACGCAGGCGATGCCGGTCTTCGTCGGCTCCGCCCTGCGGGTCGCGATCGGCGCGCTGGTGCTCGCGCCGATCGTCTGGCGCCGGCGTCGCGAGGTGCGCAGGCTCTCGCGCAAGGATTGGATGCTCGCCGCGCTCATCGCGCTCTTCGGCATGTTCGGCTTCAGCGCGCTGATGCTCTACGGCATGGGGATGGTGTCGGGCGTCACCGGCGCGATCGTGATGTCGACGGCACCCGCCGTGACGGCCGCGGCGTCGGTCGTCTTCATGCGGGACGCGGTCACCTGGCGGAAGATCGCCGCGATCGCGCTCGCGGTCACGGGCGTCCTCGTCCTCCAGCTCGGCGGGGAGGGCGGCTCCGGCTCGGGGGCCAACGAGGGCTCCTCCGGCGTCTCCTGGCTCGGCGTCGGCCTCGTCTTCGGCGCGGTCTGCTGCGAGGCGGCCTACACGCTCCTCGGCAAGCGCGTCTCCCGGGACGTCGACCCCGTGCTCGTCGCCTTCCTGGCGGCGGCGATGTCGATCCCGCTCTTCGTGCCCTTCGCGATTTGGCAATGGTCGGGCTTCGATGCCGCGAGCGTCGACGCGCGCGCCTGGATCGCGGTCGCGTGGTACGGGGCGGGTACGCTCGCGCTCGGCTCCTGGCTCTGGTACGCCGGCGTGGCACGCACGCAGGGCTCGATCGCGGCCGGGTTCATGGCGGTGATGCCCACCTCGGCGCTCCTGCTCTCCTACGCGCTGCTCGGCGAGCCGTTCGCCTGGATACATCTCGTCGGGTTCGCGATCGTCCTCGCCGGCGTGCTGCTGATCGCGTGGGAGCACGCGCGCGCGAGTGGCTGAGCCGCCCGAGCGGGAGGCGTGCCGGGAAAAAAAGCGGCGCGACCTCTCGCGAGGCCGCGCCGTCGAGTTCGGGTCTCGACCCTTCGGAGGTCGATCGCGGAGATATGGTGCGTGCCCCGCGTTGCGCCAGGAGCCGTAGCCGAGATCAGTCCAGGAAGAAAGTCCTGGTGAGGCAGGCGTCGCGCACGAGGGTGGTCATCGCGGCGGCATCGAGGGTGCTCGGGTCGAAGGGCGGGCGCGCGGCGCGGCGGGCGAGCAGCTCCTCGATGGCGTCCTCGTCCTCGAGCATGGCGAGGCTCACCGGGGGCAGCGCATGGGCCTCGACGGGGCCCAGCGCGACGAGCGTCACCGCGTGGTGGCGCGGGTCGACGAGAAGCTGCCGCAAGAGCTCGCCGATCGCCTCGGATCCGCCTTCGAGCGCCTGCATGAAGACGCCCCGGTAGAGCACGAGCCCGCCGCGCAGGCCGCGCGCCTCGTTGTGGCGCCGGCTCGTCGCGACGAGCGCGGCGCGCGCATCCGCATCGACACCCGCCGCCATCCGGCTGTGATAGACGAGACGCGTGAGGCCGCTCTCGATCATGAGCGCGCCGTCACGGGCACGAGGGTCGCCGGGCCGGGCGCGGCTCCGCACGGCAACCGACGAGCGACAGCGTCTCGTTCCGACAGAGGGCGCCGTCCGAGCGTCGCCACGCACGAGCGGCCTGCCGAGGACGCGCCGGGTGTGCGTGGCGGGACGACGGAGTGCGATGCTCGGTATTCATGTAATCGAATTACCCTGCGGAAGGTCCGGTTGTTGTACCGACCTCCCCCCTAAGCGGCGCTTAACGCCCGATCAGCCCGCCTTGGCTCGGAGCTCGGAGGGCTGGCGCCGGGGCAGGAGCACGTCGAGCTCGGAGCGAATCGCGGCCCGGCACTCGCAGGCCCGCGCCTCGAGGCCGGCGGCGTTCTCCACCCAGATGCGCCCGTGGCGGTAGGCGATCAGGCCCTCGTTGCGCAACGTGCGCGCCGCCGCGGTCACGCTCGTGCGGCGCACGCCGAGCGTGTCGGCGATCTGCTCCTGCGTCAGTGCGAAGCGCTTCGCGCTGCTCGCGTCCGAGCAGGCGATGAGACGGCGGGCGAAGCGCTGCTCGAGGCCGTGCTTGGCGTTGCAGGCGACGCTCTGCAGGAGCTTGCCCGTCGTGACCATGTTCGCTCGCACGGCCATGTCGCGGATCACCGCGCTCTCCTCGCAGGCGGCGAGCATGTCCGCCGTCGAGATGGCGAAACCGTCGCCCTCGACGTGCATGATCGCCTGGCGCAGCGACCGCGGCGCGCCGACACCGCCCATCAGGCCGACGGCGCTGTCGGGACCGATGGTGAGGCTTTCGATCGAGGCGCCGTCCTCCATGACGGTTACGTAAGATACCAATCCGGATTCCAGGAAAACGATCCGGGAGATGGGGGTGTCGGCCTCCATCAGGACGTCCCCGATTTCGAAGGATACGGGCGAGAGGCGGCGCTCCAGGCGCTCGAGGTCGGCATCCGGAAGGAAAGCCAAGCAACGATTCTTGTAAGTTCTCCGCGCCATGTCCATTCCCGCCTTCACTCGATTTCGAGCCGTTGTGTGGTGCCGTGATAGACGTTCACCCGGCGCGACGCAAATTGGCTTGGGTTCTACGCCGCTTACTCAAGGTAAGGTAGAGTCGGCGAAGCCCTGCGATTCCGTGTCGGGTTCCGAGCACGAGAACACGCGTTTCTATGGACGCGAAGGACCGTCGATCTCCGACACGCTAGAGCGGCGACGGCGACGCTGCAACTGGACCCGGATTCGGGCGGTACGTCGCGTGTGTCGCCCCCAGAGTATTCGCAACCATCCGCAATCCTGCGAAGCCGACGCCGGCGCCGGACGCCGCTACGCTCCGAGTCGCCGAGTGCAGGGGCCGGCGTGGCCGGCCGGCGCGCGCGTGGGACGGAGGAAGCGGCCTTGGACGACGGCGGCATCGGCGCGGCGGGACGCACGGCGACGCCGCCGCGGCGCGCCGCCGCGGGCGAGCCGCCGCGACGCGACCTGTGCACCGATTGCGGGATCTCGCGCAGCTCGGACCCGAAGCGGTGCGGCCGCGCCTGCCAGTTCATCGCCCCCGACTACGAGCGGCTAGAGGCGCGCGTGCACGGGCGCGCCCGCGACCCGGCGCGCCCGGACGAGCTGCATTTCGGCCCCTTTCGCAGGATGCTGCGCGCGGCGCTCCACGCGCCCGCCGCGGGCGCGCAATGGACGGGGATCACGACCCGCATCGCCGAGCGCCTGCTCCGGACGGGCGCGGTCGAGGCGGTCCTCACCATGGCCCCGGACCCGCAGGACCGCTGGCGTCCGGTGCCGGTGCTCGTCACCGATCCCGCCGATCTCGCGCGCTGCCGCGGCATGCGCATGGGCTACGCACCACTCCTCTCCCTGCTCGAGCCGGCGCGGGCCCGGGGCATCGCGCGCCTCGCCGTGATCGGCATCCCCTGCCAGGTCTACGCCCTGCGCGCGCTCGAGGCCGAGCTCGGGTTCGAGCGGATCTACGTGATCGGCACGCCCTGCTCGGACAACACCACGACCGAGAGCTTCCACGGCTTCCTCGCCCTGCTCGACGAGGCGCCGCAGACCATCTCCTACCTCGAGTTCCGGGCGGATTACCGCGTCGAGATCCGCCACGACGACGGGCGCGTGCGCACCGTGCCGTTCCTGAAGCTGCCGATCTCGAAGCTGCCGGCGGACTTCTTCCCGCTCACCTGCCGAACCTGCGTCGACTACACCAACGTGCTCGCGGACATCACCGTCGGGTACATGGGCGGCGAGGGGAAGCAATGGCTCATCGTGCGCAACGCCCGCGGCGAGGAGCTGGTCTCGCTCCTGGGCGACGAGGTCGTGCTCGAGGCCTGCGGCTCGAAGGGGGCGCGCGCGAGCGCGGTGAAGGGCTTCGTCGCCAACGTCGCCCGCGCCGCCGGCGGCCTGCCGCTGCGCGCCATGCCCGATTGGGCGCGCCCCATCGTGGCGTGGCTGCAGCCGCGCATCGGGCCCCGTGGCCTCGAGTTCGCCCGTGCCCGCGTCGAGATGAAGGCGGCCGAGACCGTGCTCCACCTGCGCCGCGCCCGGCCACAGCGGATGCGCACGATGATTCCGGCCCACGTCTGGCGCCTCGTCGCCCCCTACGGGGTCGCGCCGCAGCCCGGGGAGCATGCCCGGGACGACGCCGGGCACGATGTCCCGGACGATGCCCGCGGGTGACGCGCACCCTGCTTGTCGACCACGATACGCTCGAGCACCCCGTGGTGGAAACGGCGGCCCTGCCGGCGGCAGGCCCTCTCCGGTGCGGGGCCCGAGCGCGGCAGCGTCGTTCGCGTGCAGAACGTATGCGGGAGAACGCTCGGACTCCCGGTTGCTTAATCGAAAGCAATGCAATATCGATTGTGACAGGACTGGTTGCCGGTGCGGCTCGGATGAGGCGCGCGCAACTCGAAGGCGATACGCCTGTCCGTCGATGGCCCCGAGGCCGAGCGGCGGTCACGCGTCGTCGGGGTTCGGGAGCGGTGCGGACATGAGCGAAGACAGCACGACGGTCGACTACATGACCCTCGCGGCCGAGGTGGTGGCGTCCTACGTGGCCAACAATTCCCTGCCGGCGCAGGATCTGCCGGGGCTCATCGAGCTGGTGTACTCCGCTGTCGCCGGGCTCGGGCGCGCGAAGGAGGCCGAGCGCGACGCGCCGCTCGAGCCCGCGGTCGCGATCCGCCGATCGGTCACGCCGGACTTCATCGTCTGCCTGGAGGACGGCAAGAAGTTCAAGTCGCTCAAGCGCTACCTGCGCACGCGCTACGGCCTCACGCCGGAGCAGTACCGCGAGAGGTGGGGATTGCCGCCGGACTACCCCATGGTCGCGCCGAACTACGCCCGCGCGCGTTCCGATCTCGCCAAGGAGATGGGGCTCGGCCAGCAGCGCCGCCGACGACGCCCGCCCCCGCGGTGAGCCCGGGCGGTTAGGGAGGGCCCGGGGGAGGTGCGACGGGGCGGCCGAGGATCCGCCCGCGTCTCGGCGCGCACCAGCGGGCCCCCGAATCCGGGGTCCCGACGCGGCCGGTTGGCCGATCCCGGGTCGGGCGATCGGGGGTTTTGTTCCTCCTCCGTTCTAACAACCTCGTTGACATTTTTGCCGAAAGATGCACCCTTGGCTGGCTGCGGGAGCGAGGAGCGGTGACCGATGGATCGGCGATCTGTGATGGAACAAAACACGAACAAGACCAAGCGGGACGCAGCCGGATCTCCCGCGGCACGCCGGTCGCGCGCCACCGCGGCGCAGCGCGAGGCGGGCTCGGGATCGACGCCGCTGGCGCGTCGGGCGGTACGCCTGCTCGAGGCGCTCGCCGCACCGGGCGCGAGCGCCTTTCCCGATCCGGTCGAGGAGGCTCGCGTCGTCGTGCGTGCCGCGGCCGACCGACGTGGCGTCTCGCTGAGCGCCGGCGCCTTCCCGCGCGCCGACGCCGATCGCCTGGTGGGCGCAGATCTCGCGCGCTGGTCGCGTGCCGGCCGCGCGCGCCGGCTGGAGGCGACGGATGCCGGGCGCGCCTGGCTGCGACGCGGAGCCGATCCGGCCGAGCCGTTCGCCGCGCAGCACCGCGCCGGCGCCGTCGCGGCACGTCCCGATCCCGCGGACGGCACGCCCCGGCGCGTCGCCGTCAACAACGCCGAGAGCCCGCTCGCCTGGCTCGCGAGCCGCGCCAATCGCGACGGCACGCCCTTCCTCTCGCCGGCGGCGGTGGAGGCGGGGGAGCGGCTGCGGCGCGACATCACGGTCGCCGGCATCATGCCGGGCGTGACGGTCGACTGGTCGCGTTTCGGCGGGGGCGGTTCGGGCACGGGGCGCGCGCCCGGCGAGCGCCAGACGATGACGGAGACGCTCGTCGCCGCGCGCCAGCGCCTCGCCCGCGCCGGGGAGGCCCTCGGGGGCGAGGATCTCGACCTCCTCGTCGACGTCTGCGGCTTCCTGAAGGGGCTCGCCACGATCGAGCGCGAGCGCGGCTGGCCGGCGCGCTCGGCGAAGATGCTCGTCGCGCGTGCGCTCGACCGCCTCGCACGGCACTACGGGCTCGCGGCGGAGGCGCGCGGGCGGGCGCACGCCGCAGGCATCGGGGTGTGGCGGGCGTGACCCCGTTTCCGCCGGCGCGCCATCAGCCGCGGCGGAACGCCTCGCTCGCCTCGAGCGCGTCCGCGTCGCGGCCCGCGGTCGCGACGG
The DNA here is from genome assembly GCF_000429045.1 of Salinarimonas rosea DSM 21201. GTDB lineage: Bacteria > Pseudomonadota > Alphaproteobacteria > Rhizobiales > Beijerinckiaceae > Salinarimonas > Salinarimonas rosea. Next base: position 85,957 of record NZ_AUBC01000001.1, on the reverse strand, counting down.
CACGCACCTCGCCCTCCTCGAGCAGGTGCACGACCGCGTCCCGCGCCGCGGGATCGCCCTCGACGCGGATCTCGTCGGGAGCGCTCGCGTGGCCGACGTAGCGCACAGAGAGATCGTACTGCTTCGTCCAGAAGAAGGCGGGATCGTCGTAGGCCGCGACGCGGCCCATCATCGCGAGCGCGGCGGTCTGGCCCTGGCGCTGGGCGACGACCCAATGCTCGACGCGGATCGGATCGGCGCCTTGCGGATCGGGGAAGCGGGCGATGTCGCCCGCGGCCCAGATGGCGGGGTCGCTCGTGCGCATGGACGCGTCGACCCTCACCCCGTCCTCGACGTCGAGGCCCGCGGCCTCGGCGAGGTCGGTGCGCGGGGAGACGCCGATGCCGGCGAGAACGAGATCCGCCGGGAGCCGCGTCCCGTCGTCGAGGACGGCCTCGCCGTCGGCGAAGGCCGCGATCGTGCGCCCGAGCCTGAAGGCGACGCCGTTCTCCTCGTGCAGCGCGCGCAGCATGTCGGAGATGGCCTCGCCGAACACCTTCGCCATCGGCCGGTCCTGCGGCGCCACCACCGTGACCGCGCAGCCGCGCTTCGCCAGGGCCGCCGCCGCCTCCATGCCGATGAAGCTCGCGCCCATTACCACGACCCGCGCGCCTTCCCGCAGCCGCCCGACGATGGCGCGGGCGTCGTCGAGCGAGCGCAGGAGCCGCACCGCCTCGTGGTCCGCGCCGGGCATGCCCGGCGTCCTCGGCTCGCCGCCGGTGGCCAGGAGGAGCTTGTCGTACGGAATCGCGCCGCCGTCCACGAGGCGCACCTGCCTGCCCTCCCGGTCGATCGCGGCGACCCGCGTCGAGAGGCGCAGGGTGACGCCCTCGAGCCCGTGATCGTCGGCGAGCCCGAGCTCGCCCTCCTTCTTCGCTCCTTGGAGGAAAGCCTTGGAAAGCATGGTACGATCGTAGGGCGGGTCGGTGTCGTCGGACAGCATCGTCACGCGTCCGGAGAAGCCCTCGCGGCGCAGCAGGTCGGCGGCCGCGAAGCCGGCTGCACCGCCGCCGACGATGACGATCCGCTCCACGGCGTCCCCGTCGTGCGCGCCGAGCCCCTTGCCGGTGTCCGGCGCCAGCCGCTCGCCGACGTGGACGCGATCGTCGACGATCCGTACCTCCCAGCGCGGCAGGGCATCGAAGGCCGGTGCCTCGAGCGCGCGCCCGGTGCGCAGCGAGAAGCAGGCGTGGTGCCAGGGGCAGCGCACGGTGTCCTCGACCACGAGACCCTCGCCCAGCGGACCGCCGAGATGCGTGCAGCGCGCCCCCACCGCGAGGAACTCGGACCCGCGCCGCGCCAGGAGCACGCGCTCGCCGCGGACCTCACCGACGAGAGTGGCGCCGTCCGGAAAGTCGGCGAGGGGCACGCCGGCGTCGAGATCCGCCTCGCGCGGGTAGGCGCCGTGGCTGTCCGTCATGTCTCGTCTCCTGCTGCGTCGGGGCGTGGCGTGGTGGCGTCCCGCTTCAACGCACCGGGTGGCGGAAAGGAGCCGCGTCGACCGCGCCGCGCTTGCGACGCCCGGTCGCCCGGCGTAGCGTTTCCGGAAGGATGGCGGTGCGTCGACTCGGGCGCGCTTTCGCGACGACACCGGCGGGATCGGCCGCCGCAGGAGGATCATGCGACTGGCGATCATCGGGGCGACGCGGGGCATCGGCAAAGCGCTTTCCGAGCAGGCCCGCGCCGCGGGACACCACGTGGTGGCGGTCGGGCGCTCGCTCGGCCCCGCCGCGAGCGCGAACCTCACGCACATGCGCGGCTCGATCCTCGACGAGGGCGTGGCCGAGGAGGCGCTCGAGCGGGCGGACGCGGTCGCCTATTGCCTCGGCGGCGGCGGCTACGGGCCGAACGTGGGCCGCCCCGTCACCGTCTTCTCGGAGACGACGCAGCGGCTCCTCGACGCCATGCGCGCGACCGGCGTCATGCGCATCGGCGTGATCACCGGCGTCGGCTCGGGCGAGAGCAGGGGCCACGGCGGGGTTCTCTACGACACGCTCGCGATGCCGCTCGCGCTCGGCGCGATCTACGCCGACAAGACCCGCCAGGAAGAGATGCTGCGCTCGAGCGACCGCGACTGGACGATCGTCCGCCCCGTCGTCCTCACGCACGGGCCCTACACCGGCACCTACCGCGTCGTCGAGGACCTCGCCGGGTTCCGGGGCGGCACGGTGAGCCGCGCCGATTGCGCCGATTGCCTCCTGAAAGCGCTGGCCGAGCATCGCTGGTCGCGCCGCGCGGTCGCGATCGTCGGGGGCGATGCGGCATGAGCCTGCGCATCCGGCCCGCGCGCCCGGGGGAGGCGCCGCTCGTCCACGCCTTCGTGCGGGAGCTCGCCCGCTACGAGCGGCTCGAGCACGAGATGGACGCCACCGAGGCGATGCTCGACGCCGCCCTGTTCGGCGAGCGCCCGCGCGTGTTCTGCGACATCGCGGAATGGGACGGCGAGCCCGTCGGCTTCGCCCTGTGGTTCTACAACTTCTCGACCTTCCGCGGCCGCCACGGGATCTACCTCGAGGACCTCTTCGTGCGCGAGAGCGCCCGGGGCCGCGGCATCGGCAAGGCGCTGCTGGCGCGCCTCGCCGCACGCTGCCGCGCCGAGGGCCTGACCCGCCTCGAATGGTGGGTGCTCGACTGGAATGCCCCGTCGATCGCGTTCTACCGCTCGATCGGCGCCGTGCCGATGGACGAATGGACCGTGATGCGGGTGACCGGGGACGCGCTCGAGGCGCTCGCGGGCGCGTCGTCGGCGGAGGCCGGGTCGTGAGGCCGATCGTCCTCGTCGCCGCGGTGGCGCGCAACGGCGTGATCGGCCGGGAGAACCAGCTCGTCTGGCGCCTGCGCAGCGACCTGCGGCGCTTTCGCGCGCTCACCATGGGCAAGCCGCTGATCATGGGCCGCAAGACCTTCGATTCGATCGGCAAGCCGCTTCCCGGCCGCGAGACCGTGGTGCTCACCCGCGACCGCGGCTTCTCCCACCCCGGCGTGCACACGGCGCAGAGCTTCGATACGGCGATGGCCATGGCCGACACCATCGCCTCGCGCATGGGCGCGCCCGAGATCGTGGTCGCCGGCGGCGCCGAGGTCTACGCCCTGGCGCTGCCCTACGCGGCGAAATTGTACCTCACCCGGGTCGAGGCGGAGCCCGAAGGCGACGCCGTCTTCCCCGGATACGACGCCGACGCCTTCACGGAGGTGCGACACGAGGCCCACCCCGCCGGCCCGGAGGACGAACATGCCTTCGCTTTCATTGATTTAGAGCGCCGTGCGGCGCTCGTTTCCGGTTGACTTCGCGCGCGCGAGAACCCACGTGAGGCTTGGCGGTCGAGGGGTCTCGGCGAGGTCCCGGAATTCGGCCGTGGGGTCGGATACACACGTCGAACCTGTTATTCATCGTTGCTGACGAGAGGGAAAGGCGCATCATGCCTTGGAGCAACCAGAGCGGCGGCGGGTCGCGAGGGCCTTGGGGCCAGCGCGGCGGCGGGTCGGGAGGCCCGTGGGGCGGCGGCGGCGGAGGCGGCGGCCCGTCGGGCGGCGGCAACCAGCCGGACCTCGAGGAGATCCTGCGTCGCAGCCAGGACCGGCTGCGCAACATCGTCCCGGGCGGCGGCGGCGGTCTCGGCGGCAAGGGGATCGCGCTGATCCTCGTCGCGGTCGTCGGCGTGTGGCTGCTCACCGGCTTCTACACGGTGCGCCCGAACGAGGTCGGCCTCAACCTCGTCTTCGGCCAGTTCAGCGGCCAGACGGCGCCGGGCCTGAACTACAACTGGCCCTATCCGATCGGCGAGGTGGTCAAGCCGAACGTCACGCAGGTGAACCGCACCGAGGTGGGCTATCGCTCGGTCGGCCAGGGCCAGCAGCGCGACGTCCTCGACGAGTCGCTGATGCTGACCGGCGACGAGAACATCGTCGACATCGATTTCGACGTGCAGTGGCAGATCGACCCGGCCAACGCCGGCAACTACGTCTTCAACATCGCCGATCCCGAGGGCACGATCGACTCGATCGCGCAGTCCTCCATGCGCGAGGTCATCGGCCGGCGCGACATCCAGGCGATCCTCACGACCGAGCAGGGCGAGATCACCACCGAGGTGGAGCAGCTCATGCAGCAGTCGCTCGACCAGTACGGCGCGGGCGTGCTCGTGCGCGTCGTGCAGCTGCAGGCGGCGGTGCCGCCGGCGCAGGTCCGCGAGGCGTTCTTCGACGTGAACGCCGCGCAGCAGGACCTGGTGCGCCTCCAGAACGAGGCCGAGACCTACGCGAGCCGCGTCGTGCCGGAAGCACGAGGCGAGGCCGCCCGCCTGGTCCAGCAGGCCGAGGCCTACCGCGAGCAGGTCGTCAACGCCGCCGAGGGCCAGGCGTCGCGCTTCAACCAGATCTACGCCGAGTATGCCAACGCGCCGCAGATCACCCGCGACCGTCTCTTCCTCGAGACGATGGAGCGCGTGTTCGGGCAGACCGACAAGGTGCTCATCGACCAGAACGGGTCGGGCGGGACCGGCGTCGTGCCCTACCTGCCGCTGCCGGAGATCCAGCGCCGCCTCGACACCCAGGGAGCCACGCGATGAGAAACCCGATCTTCCGCCTCGGCGCGATCATCGTCCTGGTCGTCATTATCGTCGTCGCCTGGGCGTCCCTGTTCACCGTCCGCGAGACCGAGCAGGCCGTCGTGCTGCGCTTCGGCGCCGTGCGCAACGTCATCACCGACCCCGGCCTCTACGTGAAGGCGCCCTTCATCGACGTGGTGCTGCCGGTGGAGAAGCGCGTGCTGTCGCTCGACATCCCGCCGCAGACCGTGCTCTCCGCCGACCGGCAGAACCTCGAGGTCGACGCGTTCTCGCGCTACCGCATCGTCGACCCGCTGCAGTTCTACCAGGCGGTGAACAACATCGAGAACGCGCGGGCCCGCCTGCAGTCGTTCATCAACTCCGCCATGCGTAACGTGCTGGCCAACGCGTCCTTCCCGGAGATCATCCGCACGAACCGCGTCGAGCTGATGCTGCGCATCCAGGAGATCGTCGATCGCCAGGCCGATTCGCTCGGCATCGAGATCATCGACGTGCGCCTCACCCGCGTCGACCTGCCGCCGGCGAACTCGGAGGCCGTGTTCCGCCGCATGCAGACGGAGCGCGAGCGCGAGGCCGCGGACCTGCGCGCCCAGGGCGCCCAGCGCGCCGCCTCGATCCGCGCCCGCGCCGACCGCGACGTCACGGTCATCGTCGCCGAGGCCAACCGCACGGCGGAGGAGCTGCGTGGTGCGGGCGATGCGGAGCGCAACCGCATCCTCGCCGGCTCCTACAGCGTCGATCCGGAGTTCTTCGCCTTCTACCGCTCGATGCTCGCCTACGAGCAGGCGCTGATGCGCAACGAGAACGCCGAGACCCGCATCGTGCTCTCGCCGGATTCGGAGTTCTTCCGCTTCTTCGCCGACCCGTCGGGCCGGCGCGGGGGCGCGGAGGGCGCGCTGCCGCCTCCCGCGGGTGCCGGCGCCGCTCCCGGCCCGGTGAGCGAGGCCCCCGCCGCGGCGGCTCCGGCCGCCGACGGCACGGGCTCCGTGCCGCCGCCGATCGAGCTGCCCGCCCAGGCGGCGGAGGTCGCCTCCGACGTCGTCCCGGCGACGGCGGCGGCGCCCGCCCCGGCGCTGGCACAGTGAGGAGCGGGTCACGCAGCGCAACCTGATCGGCCGCCCATGATCGCGATGATGATCGCAGCCTCATGACGGATCTCGTCGTCGCCCTCGGCCTCGTCCTCGCGGTCGAGGGCCTCCTGTTCGCGGCCTTTCCGGAGGGCGTGAAGCGCGCGATGATCGCCGCGGCCGAGACGCCGGCCGATCGGATGCGCCTCGTCGGCATCGCCTCGGCGATCGTCGGCGTCGCGATCGTCTGGCTGATCCGGGGGTGATGCCGGCCGGCCGGCCTCTCCGCCGCCCGCGCGGCCGTTCGCCGGCTTGACCCGCGCCGCGCCGCGGCCGATCTTCCCGTCGTGTGTTGCGCGAGCGGGCTCCCGTCACGTTCCCGCCCGGATCGGCGCCCACCGTCGCCGATCGTCGACGTCATGAAGTGAGGTTCTTCTCATGTACGAGGCCGTCTCTCGGCTCGCCGCCCGTGCGGGCAGGACGTTCGGATCCGGCGAGCGGGGTCTCGCACGCAGCCTCGCCCTCGTCGCGACGGCCGCGGCGCTCGCCGTGCCGCCGCTCGCCGCGCCGCTCGCCCAGACGGCGCAGGTCGCGCCCGCCCAGCAGATCGCCCCGCGGCCCTTTCCGGACGCGCCGGAGAGCTTCGCCGACCTCGTCGAGCGCGTGATGCCCGCCGTCGTCAACATCCAGGCGGCGACCACGGCCGAGGTCGAGGAGCGCTTCATGCCGCAGCTCCCGCCGGGCACCCCCTTCGAGGACCTGTTCGAGGAGTTCTTCAACCGTCGCGGCGAGAGCGCGCCCCGCATGCCGCGCCGCTCGAACTCGCTCGGCTCGGGCTTCGTCATCGACGCCTCGGGGGTCATCGTCACGAACAACCACGTCATCGGCGACGCCGACGAGATCGAGGTCGTCTTCCCGGACGGCACGACCTACGAGGCGGAGGTCGTGGGCACCGATTCGGCCATCGACCTCGCCGTCCTGAAGATCGAGGCGGACGTCGAGCTGCCCTTCGTGCCCTTCGGCGAATCGGAAGAGATGCGCATCGGCGACTGGGTCGTGGCGATCGGCAACCCGTTCGGTCTCGGCGGATCGGTGTCCGCCGGCATCGTGTCGGCCCGTGCCCGCGACATCGCGAGCGGGCCCTACGACAACTACATCCAGACGGACGCGGCGATCAACCGCGGCAATTCCGGCGGGCCGCTGTTCAACATGCGCGGCGAGGTCGTGGGCATCAACACCGCGATTCTCTCGCCGACGGGCGGGTCGGTCGGCATCGGCTTCTCGATTCCGACCTCGACCGCGCTGCCCGTGATCGAGCAGCTCCAGCGATACGGCGAGACCCGGCGCGGCTGGCTCGGCGTGCGCATCCAGAGCATCGACGAGACGACGGCGGATGCGCTCGGCCTCGACGAGGCGCGCGGCGCCCTGGTCGCCGGCGTCGATCCCGCGGGGCCGGCGATGGACGCCGGCATCGAGATGGGCGACGTGATCGTGCGCTTCGACGGCGTCGCGGTCGAGAGCTCGCGCGACCTGCCGCGCATCGTCGCCAACACGCCCGTGGGCAAGGAGGTCGCCGTCGAGGTGATCCGCAACGGGGAGCGCACGACGCTCGACGTCACCATCGCGCGCCTCCGGGAGGACGGCGTCGCGGAGGCGAGCGCGCCCGACGCGCCGAAGAGCGACGACGCCCCCGCGGCGGTGCGCCAGGCGCTCGGCATGGAGCTCTCCGAGATCACGGACGAGCTGCGCGCGCGCTACGCCATCGCCGACGATGTCGAGGGCGTGGTCGTCACCGATGTCGACCCGCTCTCCGCCGCCTCCGAGCGGCAGATCCGCGAGGGCGACGTCATCCTCGAGGTCGGCCAGGAGCCGGTGTCGACGCCGCAGGAAGTGGCCGAGCGCATCGAGGGCCTGCGCGCCGAGGGCCGCCGGTCGGCGCTGCTCCTCGTGTCCAACGCCGACGGCGAGGTGCGCTTCGTCGCGCTCGCCATGAACGAGGACGCCGGCGACGCCAAGTGAGCCGGTTCGGCCGCCGATTGACGTTCCGCAAGGTGTCGGCTCCGATCGCGGGCTAGAACCGCTGCGAACTGGAACGTCTCCGAGCGGTCGCGGCCCATGTCGTCCCCCACCGGGGCGTCGTCCCCCACCAGGGCGTCGTCCCCCACCATGGCCTCCGCCGAAGGCGGGCTCTCGCCGCTGCGCGACATCCTCGCGGGGCGGCGCGGGCGCGTGCGGCTCGCGCTCCTCGCGGTCGCGGCGGGCGGCCTCGCGGCGGGGCTGATCGCGCCGGCGCTCGGCGCCTCGCCGCGGCTCGGTGCCGCGGCGCTCTACGCGGCGACGCTGCCCGTCCTCGCGGCGCTGCTCCTGGAGATCGTCACCAGCCTGCACCGGGGCGACGTCGGCCTCGACATCGTCGCCGCGCTGGCGATGGCCGGGGCGCTGGTGCTCGGCGAGCCGCTCGCGGGTGCCGTGGTCGCGGTGATGTACGCGGGCGGGCAGTTCCTGGAGGCCTACGCGGAGGGCAGGGCCGGGCGGCGGATGACGGCGCTCCTCGCCCACGCCCCGCGTTCCGCCCTGCGCCACGGGCCGGAGGGGCTCGCCGAGATCCCGCTCGATGCGGTGCGCCAAGGCGACAGGCTGCTCGTGCGCAAGGGCGACACGCTGCCCGTCGACGGGCGCATCGCGCCCGGCGCGAGCGCGCTCCTCGACGTCTCCGCCCTCACCGGCGAGCCGCTGCCCGTGCGTCGTGGGGCGGGCGAGACGGCGCTGAGCGGCGCGACCAATTTGGGCGAGGCGTTCGATCTCGTGGCCGAGCGCCCCGCGCGCGAGAGCACCTACGCCGGCATCGTGCGGCTCGTCGAGGCGGCGCGCGCCGAGAAGGCGCCGATGGCGCGCCTCGCCGACCGCTGGGCGATGCTCTTCCTCGGTCTCACCCTGGTCATCGCCGGCGTCGCCTGGATCGCGAGCGGCGACCCGGTGCGCGCCCTCGCCGTGCTCGTCGTGGCGACGCCGTGCCCGCTGATCCTGGCGGTGCCGGTCGCGATCGTCTCCGGGCTTTCGCGCGCGGCCGAGGCGGGCGTGCTCGTCAAGGGCGGCGGTGCCCTCGAGCGGCTCGCCGCGGCGCGGGTGCTCGTGCTCGACAAGACGGGCACGCTCACCGCCGGGACCCCGCAACTGCAGCGCATCGTCCTGCGCGAGGGCGCGCGGCACCGCGCCGACGAGGCCGAGATCCTGCGGCTCGCCGCCTCGCTGGAGCAGGCCTCGAGCCACGTCGCGGCGCGAGCCCTCGTCTCCGCGGCGCGCGAGCGCGGGCTCGCGCTCGCCACGCCGACGGACGTCGTCGAGGCTGCCGGAGACGGCCTCGCCGGGCGCGTCGAAGGCCGGCTCGTCGCCGTCGCCGGCGCTCCCGCGCGGGCGGGCGACCCGCCCGGCGCCGTGCGTGCGCGGGTCGCCCTCGACGGCTCGGAGGCGGCCGAGCTCGTCCTCGCCGATCGCCTCCGGCCGGGTGTCGAGGACCTGCTGCGGGACCTGCGCGGGACGGGCGGCTTCGCGAGGCTCGTGCTGGCCACCGGCGACCGCGAGGCCGTCGCCCGCGCGCTCCTCGCCGGCCTGCCGATCGACGCGATCGAGGCGGAATGCGCACCCGCCGACAAGGTCGCGGTCGTGACCCGGGAGCGCGCGCACGGCCCCGTCGTCATGCTCGGCGACGGCGTCAACGACGCACCCGCGCTCGCCGCCGCGGACGTCGGAATCGCGATGGGGGCCCGCGGCGCCGCCGCCTCCGCGCAGGCGGCGGACGCCGTGGTGCTGGTCGACCGTCTGGAGCCCGTCGCCGAGGCGCGCGGCATCGCGCGTCGCGCACGGAAGATCGCCTTGCAGAGCGTCGCGCTCGGCATCGGGCTGTCGGTCGCGGGTATGATCGCCGCTGCGCTCGGCTGGCTGACGCCCGTCGAGGGCGCGCTCCTGCAGGAGGCGATCGACGTGGCGGCGATCCTCAACGCCCTGCGCGCGCTCGCGCCGGGCAGGGGGCGCGGCGCCCGGGTTGGCGGGCGCAGCGAAGCCGCTCTATCCTCGCCCGCAGCACAGGCCGGCAGGGCCGCGTAGCAGCGAGGCGGACGCTTGGAGCACGATCTGGACCACCACCCGGACCACGACCCGGGCGGGGAGGGGGCCGCCGCCCCGCTCGCGCTCGATGCCCGGCGGATCGAGGCCCGGCTCGTCGAGGCGATCCCCGGCTTCGGCCGCCTGCGCCGCATCGCGCCGCTGTCGGGCGGGCAGTCGAACCCGACCTTCCTGATCGAGGCCGACGGCGGCCGCTTCGTGCTGCGGCGCCAGCCGCCGGGCGTGCTGCTCAAGGGCGCGCACGCGGTCGACCGCGAGTACCGCGTGATGGCGGCCCTCGCCGGGAGCCCCGTACCGGTGCCGCGCATGCGCTGCCTGTGCACCGACCCGGACGTGGCCGGCACCATGTTCTACGTCATGGACCACGTCGCGGGCCGGGTCGTGCACGACCCGCGCCTGCCCGGCTTCTCGCCGGACGAGCGCACGCGCGTCTACGACGCGATGAACGCCACGCTCGCCGCCCTGCACGGGCTCGACCCGCAGGCGCTCGGGCTCGCGGATTTCGGCCGGCCGGGCGGCTACTTCGCCCGCCAGACCCGCCGCTGGATCGAGAACTATCGCGCGAGCGAGACCGAGCCGCGCCCCCTCCTCGACGAGACGATCGCCTGGCTCGAGGCCGAGCCCGCGCCCGACGACACGGCCGCCGCCCTGGTCCACGGCGACTTCCGGCTCGACAACATGATCCTCGCCCCCGACGCCCCGCGGGTCGTCGCTCTGATCGACTGGGAGCTCTCGACGCTCGGCCATCCGCTGGCGGATCTCGCCTACCAGGTGGCGCAATGGCGGCTGCCGGCGGAGGGGGCGGCCTTCGCGGGGCTCGACGGGGTCGATCGCGCGGCGCTCGGCCTGCCGGACGACGCCGCCTACCTCGAGGCCTACATGCGCCGGCGCGGCCTCTCGGCGCTGCCGCACTGGCGCTACGCCGTGGTGTTCTCGCTGTTCCGCCTCGCGGCCATCCTCCAGGGCGTCTACCGCCGCGCACGCGACGGCAACGCACCCAACCGCCCGCGCGGCCTCGCGATGGGGGACAGCATCCCCGTGCTGGAACGCCTCGCCGCCGAGGAGATCGCGGCGGCGTAGGGCGCGGCCGGGATCGCCGCTAGCGCCGGATGGGCCCCGGTGGCGGGATCTCCATGAAGCGCAGGGCCGGCAGGGTGATCCGCATGCCCTGGACGACGACCTCGTGCCGGCGCGGAGCCGCGTCCGCGCTCTCGGCGGGCCGCGCGGGGACGCGGCACGGACGCGCCTGGCGCAGTGCATGGTGCGATGCCTGGCGCGGCTCTCGGCCGACCGCCGCACGCGGCGCGCGCCGCCCCTGCGCGGCGCGCGGCGTCATCTCCCTGTCAAGCAAGACCGTCATCCTTCGTCGGGCGAGCGCGCGCGACGCACGCGTCCTCGCGATCATTCTTCGGAACGCGATTTCACGGAACGCGACTTCCCGGAACGCTGCTTCCGGGGTAACGCCAACGGGTAACGCCAACTCTGGGGACGCGACAGCGTCGACGAGCATAGCGCGCGTGCCCGCGACGGAGGCCTCGCGGGCGCGCCTGTCCCGGTTATGCTCATTATCCACACTCTGGAAAGTCACCTATATGGGCCTCGCGTTCGCGCACGCTCTTTGCGCGATGCGGCACGAAGGCCATGGCGCCGCTTCGCGCGTTGCACTAACGTCGGCTGCGACGTCCGGAGATCGAGGGGTGAACCGATGAGCACCGCACCCGCGCGGATGGCGGCCGACCGGTCGAACAAGCCGCAGGGTGCCGCGGCGGCGCGATCGCGCGCGGAAGCGCGCCCGCGCCGGCAGACGCGGGTCCTGTTCGTCACGCCCGAGATGACGGGCTTCGTCAAGGCCGGCGGGCTCGGGGAGGTCTCGGCCGCCCTGCCGCGGGCGATGCGCGGCGTGATCGACGCGCGCGTGCTGATCCCGGGCTATCGCGAGATCGTGGCGAGCCATCCCGAGATCCGCGTGGTCGCGCGCCTCCCGGCCCATCGCGGCGTGCCCGCCTGCTCCCTCGGCGAGCTGGTCACGCCCGACGGGCTCGTGATCTACGTCGTGCTCGCGCCCGAGCTCTTCGACCGCGAGGGCACGCCCTACGGGGATGCGGAGGGCGTCGATTGGCGCGACAACGACATCCGCTTCGCCCGGCTGGGGCTCGCCGCGGTGGAGATCGCCCGCGGCGCCGGCGCGCCGGGCTGGCGGCCCGACCTGCTGCACCTCAACGATTGGCCCACCGGCTTCGCCGCGGCCTACGCGCATTGGGAGGGCGTTCGCGTCCCCTCGGTGATCACCATCCACAACCTCGCCTACCAGGGCCTGTTCTCACCGGCACGCATGGAGCGGCTCGGCGTGCCGAAGGACGCCTTCGGGCTCGACGGGGTCGAGTTCCACGGCAAGCTGTCCTTCCTCAAGGCGGGGCTCTCCTACGCCGACCACGTCACCACGGTCTCGGCCACCTACGCCCACGAGATCACGACGCCCGAGCTCGGCTGCGGCCTCGACGGGCTGCTGCGGCTGCGCGCCGAGCAGGGCCGGCTCACCGGCATCGTCAACGGCATCGACGCGAGCTGGGACCCGGCGACCGATCCGCACCTCGAGAGCCCCTTCGCGCTCAACGCCTGGGACGGCAAGGAGGCGAACGCCGCCGCGGTGCGGCGCGCCTTCGGTCTCTCGGAGACCGGCGGCCCGCTCTTCGCGGTGATCTCCCGGCTCGTTCACCAGAAGGGCGTCGACCTCTCCATCGACGCGGCCGAGGCGATCGTCGCCGACGGCGGGCAGATCGTGGTCACCGGGCGCGGGGAGGGGCGCTTCGAGAGCGAGCTGCGCGCGCTCGCGCGCCGCCACCCCGGCATGGTGGGCGTCGACATCGGCTTCGAGGAGGCGCGCGCGCGGCGCATGTACGCCGCGTCCGACTTCCTGCTGATGCCCTCGCGGTTCGAGCCCTGCGGCCTCTCGCAGATGTACGCCCAGGCCTTCGCCTCGCTGCCCATCGCCACCCGCACCGGCGGCCTCGCCGACACGATCGACGACGGCGTCACCGGCTTCCTGTTCGACCGTCCGAGCCTGCCCGCCTTCCTCGACGCCATCCGCCGCGCGCTCGACGCCTTCCGCGCCCGCTCCCGCCTGATGTCGATGCGCCGCGCGGCGATGACGCGCCCGATGGGGTGGGACGGGTCGGTGCGGGGGTACGAGGGGGTCTATCGGCGGGTCGGGGTGGGGTGAGGGGCGTCACGCCCGCGCGATCCCCGGCCGCGGTTCCACGGCGGTAGCGGCACGCCGGAGCGTGTCGATCCGACGCTGTCCAGGTCGAGCGGCCGGTCGAGCCCTCCCCCGATCGCGGCCGTCCTCTCTTGCCCCGCCCCCGGTTCTCCCCCAATCTCCAGCTCACGAACCCGCCGCGCGGCAAGTCCCGTCGGCGCGCACACGCGCACGAGGATCCCCATGATCGATCTGTATTATTGGCCCACTCCCAACGGCCACAAGATCACGATGTTTCTGGAGGAGACCGGCCTCGCCTACGTCATCCGGCCGATCGACATCGGCAAGGGCGACCAGTTCGCGCCGGACTTCCTGAAGATCGCGCCCAACAACCGCATGCCGGCGATCGTCGACCATGCGCCGCCGGGCGGCGGGGAGCCGGTCTCGGTGTTCGAATCGGGGGCGATCCTCCTCTACCTCGCCGAGAAGGAGGGCCGCTTCCTGCCCGCCGACCTGCGCGGGCGGGTCGAGACGCTGCAATGGCTGTTCTGGCAGATGGGCGGGCTCGGGCCGATGGCCGGGCAGAACCACCATTTCAGCCAGTACGCGCCCGAGAAGATCCCCTACGCCATCGACCGCTACGTCAACGAGACGAACCGGCTCTACGGCGTGCTCGACGGGCGCCTCGCCGACCGGGAGTTCGTCGCGGGCGACGCCTACACCATCGCCGACATGGCCTCCTATCCCTGGATCGTGTCTCACGAGCGCCAGGGCCAAGACCTCGACGACTTCCCGCACCTGAAGCGGTGGTTCCACGCGATCCGCGAACGGCCCGCCACCATCCGCGCCTATGCCAAGGGCGAGGAGATCCGGCCGTCCGGACAGAAGATGTCGGAGGAGGACAAGAAGGTCCTCTTCGGCCAGACCGCCGCTTCGCTGAAGCGCTGAGGCGATCATGACCCGCGTCCTCTACGACCTGTGCGCGGCGGATCCCGCCGTGCGGCTGAGCCCCTATTGCTGGCGCGCGAAGCTCGCGCTCGCCCACAAGGGCGTCGCCTTCGAGGCCCGGCCCTGGCGCTTCACCGAGCGCGAGGCGCTCGGCTTCTCGGGGCAGGGCAAGGTGCCCGTCCTCGTCGACGGCGAGGCGGTGGTGGCCGACAGCTTCGCCATCGCGCGCCATCTGGAGCAGGCGTACCCGCAGGCGCCGACCCTGTTCCCCGGCGGCGTCGCGGAGGCCCGCTTCGTGGCGACCTGGGCGGACACGGTGCTGAACGCCGGCCTCGCCCGGATGGTGGTGGCCGACATCTGCGCCGCGCTGGACGGCGCGGACGCGGCCTATTTCCGCGAGAGCCGCGAGGCGCGCTTCGGCGGAAGGCTCGAGGACGTCCAGGCCGGTCGCGAGGACCGGCTCGGGGCCTTCCGCGCGAGCCTCGCGCCGCTGCGCGCGGCGCTGGGCGAGGCGCCGTATCTCGCCGGCGGGAGCCCGGCCTATGCGGACTACGCGATCGCCGGGAGCTTCCAGTGGGCGCACACGATCAGCGCCTTCGACCCGCTCGCGGCGGACGACCCGGTCCACGCCTGGCGCGAGCGCATGCGCGGGCTGTACGACGGCCTGATGGCGCGGGCGCCGCGCGCCGTGGAGGAGACGGCGGCCGCCGGCTGAGCGCGGATCGACGGATCGTTGCCCGGGGCCCCGAGATTGCGCGAAACGGTTCGAGGTCGCGCTCGACATTCCCGCAACACCGCGCCGCAAAAGGCCGCGGAGGCGGCCCGCGCGGGTTTGACAACGGCGCGCGCCGCTGTTCCACTTCGCGCCGACGGGGGGAAACGGCGCCAATGCCGCGCACGATGCGACGACGCGTGTCGCCCCCGCGCCCCGATTCCGCCATCGCGGCGGCATTCGAGGGCGGCATCCGTAGTCCGGATCCGCGCCCGCAGGCGCGCGGCACGAGCCTGCAAGAGGACGATGTCTGTGGTCGATCAGAACCTGAAGCGCTCCCCCACGCGCAAGCCCGACGGCGCGACCGGCGTCGAAGCCGCGGTCGAGGTGGCGAACGCCTCCCACGCCGAGACGGACTCCCGCGCCGAGGCCGACTCGCAGCCTGCGGCGAAGCCCGCCCGCAAGTCGAGGAAGGCGGCGACCGGTTCCGCGTCGGCGGCCGCGACCGCGGCGGCGAAGGCCGCGGCGGGGCCGGCCCCCGCACCGGTCGGGCTCGGGCCGCTGCCCTCCGGCGCGCCGGCGATCGAGGAGATCGCCGATCCGGCGGTCTTTCGCGAGGCGATCCTCAGGAAGCTGCTCTACAGCGTCGGTAAGGACGCGTCCCGGGCCAGCGAGCACGATTGGCTCGTCGCCACCATCCTGGCGCTGCGCGACGGCATCGTCGACCGCTGGATCGATTCGACCCGGCGCACCTACGCCAGCGGCAAGAAGCGGGTCTACTACCTCTCGCTCGAGTTCCTGATCGGTCGCATGCTGTTCGACGCGCTCGGCAATCTCGGGCTCACCGAGACCGCCCGCGAGGCGCTCGCGCCGCTCGGCGTCGATCTCGACCGCCTGCGCCAGGCCGAGCCCGACGCGGCGCTCGGCAACGGCGGCCTCGGGCGCCTGGCCGCCTGCTTCATCGAGAGCCTGTCCAGCCTCAAGCTTCCGGCCTATGGCTACGGCATCCGCTACGACTACGGGCTGTTCAAGCAGGCGGTGTCGGACGGCTGGCAGCGGGAGATCCCGGAGGACTGGCTCTCCTTCGGGAACCCCTGGGAGTTCGAGCGGCCGGAGGTCGCCTACGAGATCGGCTTCGGCGGCCACGTCTCCGATCATCCGGGACCCGACGGGTCCGTGCACCGGGTCTGGCAGCCGGGCGAGAAGGTGCTCGCCGCCGCCTACGACACGCCGGTGGTCGGCTGGCGCGGCGCGCACGTGAACACCCTACGGCTGTGGTCCGCCAAGGCGCCCCAGCCGATCGCGCTCGAGGCCTTCAACGTCGGCGACTACGTCGGCGCCATGGCCCAGCGGGCGCGCATCGAGGCGATCTCGCGGGTGCTCTACCCGTCGGACGCGACGCCGGCGGGCTACGAGCTGCGGCTGCGCCAGGAGTACTTCTTCACCGCCGCCTCACTGCAGGACCTCATCCGCCGCCATCTGCAGGCCTTCGGCACGCTGGAGAACCTCGGCGAGAAGGCCGCGATCCAGCTCAACGACACCCATCCGGCGATCGCCGTCGCGGAGCTGATGCGCCTGCTCATCGACGTGCACGGCTTCGCCTACGACGACGCCTGGCGGCTCACCCGGCAGACGCTGAACTATACCAACCACACGCTTCTGCCCGAGGCGCTGGAGACCTGGTCGGTGCAGCTCATGGAGCGGCTGCTGCCGCGCCACATGGAGATCATCTACCGGATCAACTGGCACCACCTGGAGGAGGTCTCGCGGGGCTCCACCCAGGACCAGGACCTGATCCGCTCGGTCTCGCTCATCGACGAATCCCACGGCCGGCGCGTGCGCATGGGGCACCTCGCGTTCCTCGGCTCGAACAAGGTCAACGGCGTCTCGGCGCTGCACACCGAGCTGATGCGCGAGACCGTGTTCGCCGATCTCCACGCGCTCTTCCCCGACCGCATCGTCTCGAAGACGAACGGCGTCACCTTCCGCCGCTGGCTGCAGCAGTGCAACCCCGCGCTGACGAAGCTCCTCGTCGAGACGCTCGGCGAGCGCGTGCTCGACGACCCGGCCGTGCTGCGCGGGCTCGAGGCGCATGCCGACGATCCCGCCTTCCAGGCGCGCTACTCGGCCGTCAAGCACGCCAACAAGGAAGCGCTCGCGGTGATCATCGCGCAGCGCACAGGCTGGCACGTCGACCCGACCGCGATGTTCGACGTGCAGATCAAGCGCATCCACGAGTACAAGCGCCAGCTGCTCAACGTGCTGGAGACGGTCGCGCTCTACCACGCCATCAAGGCGCATCCCGACCGACCCTGGCCCAAGCGGGTGAAGATCTTCGCCGGCAAGGCGGCGGCGAGCTACACGCAGGCGAAGCTCATCATCAAGCTCGCCCACGACGTCGCCCGCGTGATCAACACCGACCCGCAGGTCGGCGACCGTCTCAAGCTGGTCTTCCTGCCGAACTACAACGTCTCCCTCGCCGAGGCGATCATCCCCGCCGCCGACCTCTCCGAGCAGATCTCGACCGCGGGCATGGAGGCGTCCGGCACGGGGAACATGAAGCTCGCGCTCAACGGCGCGCTCACCATCGGCACCCTCGACGGCGCCAACGTCGAGATCCGCGAGCACGTGGGCGAGGAGAACATCGTGATCTTCGGCCTCACGGCGGAGGAGGTCGGGGCCAAGCGCAAGGCCGGCCTCTCGCCCGACCAACGCTCGGCGCGGCTCGCGCGCGTGCTCTACGAGATCGAGACCGGCGTCTTCTCGCCGGAGGACCCGACGCGGTTCGACCCCATCGTCGAGGCGCTCGACCGCAACGACCACTTCCTCGTCGGCCCGGACTTCGACGCCTATTGGGAGGCCCAGCGCGAGGTCGACGGCCTGTGGGCCGATCAGCCGACCTGGTGGCGCATGGCGATCCTCAACACGGCGCGTATCGGCTGGTTCTCCTCGGACCGGACGATCTCGGAATACGCGAGCGAGATCTGGGGAGCGCAGCCGCTCTGAGCGGATGCGGCGTGCCGCGACCGCGCCGAGGCTTCAACCGCGGCGCGGGAGGCGCTAGGCTGCGCGCGGAACGGAGCGCCGCCGGGGGACGATTCACTTGAGCGACGACCGGGATCGAGCGGGAACGCCGGCCTTGGACGGGATGACGGAGGAGGCGCTGCTGCGCGCCTTCTTCGACAACTCGACGAGCTACGCCTTCGCCAAGGATCTCGAAGGCCGCTACATCCTGGCCAATCGCCATTATCTCGATGCCTTCGGCATCGCCCGGCTCGCGGATATCGCCGGGCTCACGGACCGGGATCGTTTCGGCAGCGCGGAGCCCTACAGCGCCAACGACGTCCGTGTCCTCCAGGAGAACCGTCCGATGATCTTCGAGGAGGAGGCGATCACGGCGGACGGGGAGGTGCGCCATGCGATCTCGACCAAGTTCCCCCTGCGCGACGGCGACGGCACGGTGATCGGCGTCGGCAGCATCTCGACGGACATCACCGAGCGCAAGCGCGCCGAACGCCATCGCGTCCTGCTCGTCGACGAACTCAATCACCGGGTGAAGAACACGCTCGCCCTCGTCCAGAGCCTCGCACGCCAGAGCTTCGCCTACGGCGGCGACCCGCGGGCGGGGCTCGCCTCGTTCGAGGGGCGACTGCGGGCGCTCGCGGCCTCCCACGACGTCCTCACCCGGCGGAGCTGGGACGGCGCGCCGCTCGACGTGCTCGCTCGCGAGGCCTTCGACGGCTGCGCGGTGGAACCGGAGCGCATGCACCTCGACGGTCCGCACGTGCGCCTCGTCCCGAAGCAGGCGGTCAACGTCACGCTCGCGCTCCACGAATTGTGCACCAACGCCCGCAAGCACGGGGCGCTCTCGTCCGAGACGGGACGCATCGCGCTGACCTGGCGCATCGACGAGGCGCCCCAGCCGCGCCTCGTGCTGGAATGGCGGGAGACCGGCGGGCCGCCGGTGGTGCCGCCCGAGCGGCACGGATTCGGGCTGCGGATGATCGCGGGCGTGCTGCGCAGCGAGCTCGAGGCGACGGTCGGCTTCAGCTTCGCACCGGAGGGGTTCTCCTGCCGCGTCGAGGCGCCGGTCCCGCCCTCCGAGCGCGCGCTCTGATGGGCT
The DNA here is from genome assembly GCF_000429045.1 of Salinarimonas rosea DSM 21201. Taxonomy (GTDB): domain Bacteria; phylum Pseudomonadota; class Alphaproteobacteria; order Rhizobiales; family Beijerinckiaceae; genus Salinarimonas; species Salinarimonas rosea. Next base: position 67,185 of record NZ_AUBC01000001.1, on the reverse strand, counting down.
GGATCATGCCCGAGCGCGACACCGACCGCATGCTCCCGCGCGTGCCGCGCATGCTGCTCCATCTCCTTTGGCGCGTGACCCGCGGCATGACGATGGGCGTGCGCGCGATCGTGACGGACGCCGACGAGCGTGTGCTCCTCGTGCGCCACACCTATACGCCGGGCTGGCATCTGCCCGGCGGCGGCATCGAGGCCGGCGAGACGGCGGTCGAGGCGCTGGCCCGGGAGCTCATCGAGGAGGCCGGCGTCGTGCTCACCGGCCCCGCGCGGCTCCACGGCGCCTTCTTCAACAGCGCGGTGTCGAACCGCGACCACGTCCTCGTCTACCTCGTCGACGATTTCACCCGCGACGATTCCAGGCGCCGCGCGCGGGAGATCGCCGAGGTGCGCTTCTTCGACCTGCGGGCGCTGCCGGACGACGTCACGCCGGGCACCAGACGACGCCTCGCGGAGCTGGCCGACGGAGCGGAGATCGGCGCGCGCTGGTGAGCCGGCGGCGCCGGGGCGGCGCGGCGTAGACGCGCGCCGAGGAGGCTGGTAGAGCGGTCGCGCGCGACGCGGATCGCGCATGGGGAGGTTCGGATGAAAGCGGGAGCCGAGCGACGACGAGCGCGTTGACGGCGCGGCGCCGGCCGCGTCCCGCCATGCGTTCGCCATCCGTCCCGCTCCCGGCCCGACTCCGCGCCCGACCTGCGATTCCCGACATGACCGAGCTCTCCCTCTCCATCCGGCCGGAAGTACCCGGCGACGCCGACGCGATCGAGCGGCTGCACGAGCGCGCCTTCGGGCCGGGGCGCTTCGCCCGCTCGGCCTATCGCCTGCGCGAGGGCGCGGCGCACGATCCGGCGCTCTCCTTCACGGCCAATGTCGGAACGCTCCTCGTCGGCTCGGTGCGGCTCTCGCCGATCTGGGCCGGGCGCGTGCCGGCGCTGATCCTGGGGCCGCTGACGGTGGAGCCCGCCTTCGAGAGCCGCGGCATCGGCGCGGCGCTCATGACGCGCGCGCTCGCCGCGGCACGCGCCGCCGGGCACGGGCTGGTGCTCCTCGTCGGCGACGAGCCCTACTACCGCCGCTTCGGCTTCGCGGTCGTCCCGCGCGGGCGGCTCGCCATGCCCGGGCCGGTCGACCCGGCGCGATTCCTGGCGCTCGAGCTCGTCGAGGGCACGCTCGCGCAGGCGCGCGGGCCGGTCACCGCACGCCGGAGCTGAGGCGCCTCAGGTCGTCGCGCAGATCACGTCCGGCACGATGCCGCAGCGGGCGACGAAGCCGCGCGCGTCGCACCCGGCGAAGAGGCCGTGGGCGGTGATCAGCACCGTCCCGAACCCCGCCGCGCGCCCGCCGAGCACGTCCGTGTGCAGCGTATCGCCGACCATCGCGAAGCGCTCGCGCGGCACGTCCGCATGCAGTGAGCGGACGGCGCGGAAGGCGTCCGCATAGGGCTTGCCGTAGAAGGCCGGCGCGATGCCGGTGCGATCGGCGAGGTCGTGCGCGAACCAGCCCGGCTCGAGGCTGAGCCCGTTCTCGCGGGGCGCCACGAGGTCGGGATTGGCGACCACGACCGGCCGCGGGCGCGCGGCGAGCGCCGCGACGAGGCGCTCCTGCGCGCGCGCGTCCCAGCGGGCGCTGGAGAGCAGGAGGAACCCGTCGGCGCGCGCGAGCAGATCCGGGTCGTCCGCGAGATCCGCGACCCGCGCGCCGAGATCGTCGAAGCGCGCGCCGGGGCCCGCTGCGGCGGCCCAGAGCAGGCCTTCCGGCTGCGCGGAGAGCGCCGCCGCCGCGACGTCGCGGCTCGATACGACCTCGTGCGGGGCGAAGTCGAAGCCGAGCGCGCCGTACTTGCCGAGCGCATCGATGCGCCGATGCGTGGCGCCGTTGGTGAGAACGACGAGCCGCTTGCCGCGGGCGCGCAGCTCCGCCACCCGCTCGACCGCGCCGCCGATCGGGCGCTCGCCGACGTTGAGGACGCCGAAGGCGTCGAGGACGAAGACGTCGTAGGCGTCGGCGATGTCGCTCAGCGTCGCGGCCTCCCGGCTCCGCGCGGGAAACCGCGCCTGCGGCAGGCGCGCACGGATCGCCTCGTAGCGCGTGAAGGCGGTCTCGACGTCGGTGACAGGTGCGGCGTTCATGCGGGCGACGGGTCTCGGCGGCGGGGAGGGCGCGCTGGTGGGGCGCCGCCTCTTCCACCATCTCGCGGGGGCGGAGTCCAGGCGATGCGGCGCGTCGTGCCGTCCGCGACCTGCCCTCACCCCGGCCGCTGCGAGGACATCTCCACTTCCTTGCGGCGCTGGAGGCCGAGCTTGCGCTCGCGGTAGATTACGAAGATGCCCGACGCCGTCACCAGCACGGCGCCGGCGATCACCGCCTGCTCGGGCCATTGCCCGAACACGAACCAGCCGAGCAGCGTCGCCCAGATCATCGTCGTGTACTCGAAGGGCGCGACCAGGGAAGCGTCCGCCCAGCGATAGCTCTCGGTGAGCAGGATCTGGCCGATGCCGCCGAGGATGCCGAGGCCGATCAGCATCGCGAGCTGAGGCAAGGTCGGCATCACCCAGCCGAAGAAGACCGTCGAGAGGCCGATCAGGGTGGTCACCGCGCTGAAGTAGAACACGATCGCGCCGGTGCGCTCGGTCGCCGTGAGGCGGCGCACCTGGATAGTCGCGCCGGCCGTGCAGAAGGCCGCGCCGATGCCGAAGAGCGCGCCGAGCGAGGCGCCCTGCGCCAGCGCCTCGTCCCCGAACCGGGGAGAGAGCATGACGAGGACGCCCACCAGTCCCACCGCGACCGCGCTCCAGCGATAGGCGCGCACGGTCTCGCGCAGGAGCAGCGCCGCGAGCACGACGACGATGAGCGGGGCGGCGTAGCCGATCGCCACGGCCTCCGTCAGCGGCAGGTAGGCCAGCGCCGAGAACCCGAGCACCATGCCAGTCGAGCCGATGATGCTGCGCAGGAAGTGGCCCTTGAGGTTGTGCGTGCGCACGGCGTTGACGACGGTGTCCGTCGCCGCGAGCCAGACGAGGAGCGGCACGAGGGCGAAGGCGGAGCGGAAGAAGATCAGCTGGCCCGTCGGGAAGTGCTCGGAGGCGAGCTTGATCGTCGCCGCCATCAGGGTGAAGGCGAGGGCGGAGAGGATCTTGAGGCTGACGCCGAGGGCGGGCTTCACGGTTGTCTGGTCCGGGGGAAGAGCATCCATCTATGCACCCGCGCGGTGCTCGCGAGAAGCGCCGCCGACGTCGCCGCCGCTGCGCGCTCCGTGCATGGAACCTGCATGGGCGCCCACTTCCGTCAATCCCCGCGGGCATCGCTCGCGCGGACACCGCGAGAAGTCGCCCACGACCGGCGGAGGACGCCGCCGGCGTCATCAAAGTGCAATGGAGAATCGGTTCTTGTCGCCCAAACAGCCGGAGCGGAGCTGGAAGAGTGACTGACGACGATCAAGCAATCCGCGTTCGGACGTTGTTCCTCTCGGATTTCCATCTGGGGACGCGGGACTGCCAGGCCGACCTGCTGCTCGGCTTCCTGCGGCGCTACGATGCCGACGTGATCTATCTCGTCGGGGACATCATCGACGGCTGGAAGCTGCGGGGCGGCTGGTTCTGGCCCCAGTCGCACAACGACGTGGTGCAGAAGCTGCTGCGCAAGGTGCGCAAGGGGACCCGGCTGATCTACGTCCCGGGCAACCATGACGAGTTCCTGCGGGACTATATCGGCGCTCATTTCGGCGGCATCGAGGTCTGCGAGCGCGCGCTCCACGAGACTGCCGCGGGCGAGCGGCTGCTCGTCATCCACGGGGACCAGTTCGACGTCGTGATGAAGCACGCCAGATGGCTGGCGCACCTGGGCGATTGGGCCTACTCTCTGGCGCTGTTGTCCAACACCTACGTCAACGGGATCCGCCGGCGGCTGGGCCTGACCTACTGGTCCCTCTCGGCCTGGGCCAAGCTCAAGGTGAAGAACGCGGTGAACTTCATCTCCAAGTTCGAGGAGTTCCTGGTGGAGGAGGCCCGCAACCAGGGCGCGACAGGCGTCGTGTGCGGGCACATCCACCACGCGGCCCAGCGCGAGATCGACGGCGTGCGCTACCTCAATTGCGGCGACTGGGTCGAGAGCTGCACGGCGATCGTCGAGCACTACGACGGCCGGCTCGAGCTCGTGCGCTGGGTCGAGGCGATGGCGGCGCTCGCCGCGCAGGAGGGCGAACCCGCGCAGCCGCTGCCCGAGCCCGCGCGCCCGGCGCGCCTCGCGCGGCGCACGGACGGCGGCGCCGCCGCGCCCGTCGCGGCACCGGGCTCGCGGGCCGTCGCTTGATGCGCCTCCTCGTCGCGACGGACGCCTGGCGTCCGCAGATCAACGGGGTGGTGCGCTCGATCGAGCAGATGATCGCGCACGCACCGGACTTCGACGCCGAGGTCGTGCTCCTGACGCCGCTCGACTTCCGCTCGCTGCCGATGCCGACCTATCCGGAGATCCGCCTCGCGCTGGCGCGTCCGCGCGCGGTGGCGCGCAAGATCGCCGAGCTCGCGCCGACGCACATCCACATCGCGACCGAGGGCCCGATCGGCATCGCGACGCGCCGGATCTGCCTCGCGAACGGCTTCGCCTACACGACGAGCTACCACACGCGGTTTCCCGAATACGTCGCCGCCCGTGCGCCGGTGCCGGAGCGCTGGGTCTACCGCGCGATCCGCCGCTTCCACAACACGGGCCGCGGCATCATGGTGGCGACGGATTCGCTCGAGGCGGAGCTGGTCAAGCGGGGCTTCGTCAACGTGCTGCGCTGGGGCCGTGGTGTCGATACGACGCTCTTTCGCCCGCGCGAGACCCGCGTGATCGACGCCCCGGGCCCGATCTTCCTCTATGTCGGTCGCGTCGCCGTGGAGAAGAACCTCGAGTCCTTCCTCGCGCTCGACCTGCCGGGCACCAAGGTGATCGTCGGCGACGGGCCGGCGCGGGCGGACCTCGAGCGGCGCTACAGGGACGTGCGCTTCCTCGGCGCGCGGACCGGCGAGGCGCTCGCGGAGGTCTACGCCTCGGCCGACGTCTTCGTCTTCCCGAGCCTCACCGACACGTTCGGCATCGTGCTGCTCGAGGCGCTCGCCTCCGGCCTGCCGATCGCCGCCTACCCGGTGACCGGTCCGCTCGATGTCGTCGGCACGAGCGGCTGCGGCGTCCTCGACACCGACCTGCGCAAGGCGGCGCTCGCCGCCCTCGAGATCCCCCGGGACCGCTGCCGGGCCTATGGCGAGACCTTCACCTGGCACGAGAGCGCCCGGCAGTTCTTCGGCAACGTCCGCGCGGCGGCCGGCGACGAGCCGGTGGTGGACCTCACGCGGATCACCCGCGACGGCTGACGCCGCCGGCCGTCCTCAGCCGAGCCGCGTCGCGGCGTCGGCGATCGCGGCGTGGATGCGCTGGTACGTGCCGCAGCGGCACAGGTTCCCCTCCATCGCGGCGACGACGTCGTCCTCGGTCGGCGAGGGCGTCTGCGAGAGGAGGCCGACCGCGGCCATGATCTGCCCGGACTGGCAGTAGCCGCACTGCACGACGTCGAGATCGCGCCAGGCCGCCCGCACCGCCTCGGCGACCGGTCCCGCGATCCCCTCGATCGTGGTGATCGCCGCGCCCTCGACGGCGGACGCCGGCGTGACGCAGGCGCGGATCGGCTGGCCGTCGAGATGGACCGTGCAGGCCCCGCATTGCGCAATGCCGCAGCCGTACTTCGTGCCCGTGAGCCCGGCGTGGTCGCGCAGGGCCCAGAGCAGCGGCATGTCGGGGTCGACGTCGAGCGTGGTCTCGCGCCCGTTGAGCATCAGCCGGATCATGGGGCCTCGCGACGGAAGTGTTCCTCGCATAGGTATGGCGCGTGGTCGCCCGCGGCCAGGGGCTGTGCACGGGCGTCGAGCGTTCGACGTGCAGAGCGACCGGCTTGACAACGCGGGGCCGGTACGGCTCGATGGCGCCGTCGCACGGCCGAGGCTTCCAGGATGCCGCTCCGCGTCGCCACCAACGTCTCCGACCCGAGCGCGGTCCGGACCGCGCCGCGGGCCGGGGCGCACCGCGCCCGCTGGCGGGATTGATCGTGCGTTCCGAGCCGCGAGACGGACCCGGCCCCGCGCGCCGCCGCCGCGCTCTCGCGCACGGCGCCTTCGCCGAATGGCGGGCGCTGGCCGCGCTGATGCTGAAGGGCTGGCGGCCGCTCGCCCGCCGCTGGCGCGTTCCGGGCGGGGAGATCGACCTCGTCATGCGCCGCGGGCGCGTGGTTCTCTTCGTCGAGGTGAAGGCCCGCGCCGCCCTCGATGACGCCCGCGTCGCGGTCACCCCGCAGAAGCGCCGCCGCCTCGCCCGCGCCATCCGCGCCTGGCGCAGCCGCAATCGCTGGGCGGATGCCGGCTGGTCGTTCCGGGTCGACGCGGTCTTCCTGGGGCGGGGACGCTGGCCGGTGCACGTCGAGGGCGTGATGGAGATCTGACGCCGCTTGCCGCAGTCTCCTCCCGGTCAGCCCGCGTCACGCTGCGCGATCCAGTCGAAATCCGGGTGGTTGGCGAAGCGCCAGGCGCGGCGGGGGCCGGCCATGACGTTGAGGTAGTACATCTCGACGCCGTAGGGCGCCGCGCAGGGGTGGTGGCCCTTGGGTACCAGCACGACGTCGCCGTCGGCCACCGCCATCGTCTCGTCGAGGGAGCCGTCCTCGGTGAAGACGCGCTGCAGGCCGAAGCCGTTGGCCGGGTTCAGGCGGTGGTAGTAGGTCTCCTCCAGGTAGGTCATGCGCGGGTAGTCGTCCTCGTCGTGCCGGTGCGGCGGGTAGGACGACCAATGCCCCTGGGGCGTGAACACCTCCGTGACGAGGAGCGAGTCGGCGACGTCGCGCTCTTCCATCGCGATCGGGTGGATGCGCCGCGTATTGGTGCCCTTCCCGCGGGTGACGGCCTCGACCTCGTCCGGGCGGATCACCGTCACGGGACGCGTGCCCCGTCCGGGCGCCGTGCAGACGGCCAGCGTCAGCGGCGTCGTCGCCCGCGCCGACCAGCCGCTGCCGGCCGGCACGTAGACGGTGAACGGCCGCTCGCCGGAGAACGGGTCCATGCGGCCGCCGAGCGCGCCCAGAGCCCGGCCCCCGGCCTCGATCTCCGCCTTGCCCTCGACGAGGACGAGCATGGCCTCGCGATCCCCGGTCGCCTCCGCCGCGGTCTCGCCGGGGGCGAGGCGATAGAGCGAGAAGCCGACATAGGTCCAGCCGGCCGTCTCGGGCGTGATGGCGTGGACCAGCCCGCTGGTGCCGGAGGGCTTGCGCAGGAGGTTCGCCATCAGCGCGCCTCCGCGTCCAGGCCCGACTCGCGGGCGAGGCGGCGCAGGGCCTCGAGGCCCATCCGCTGGTAGACCTTCGGGTCGCGCACGTCCGGGTCCTGCTCCGCCTCGATCACGAGCCAGCCGTCGTAGCCGTGCTCGGCGGCGACGGCGAGGACGCTGAGGAAGTCGACCCCGCCCTCCGGGTCTCCCGGCACGGTGAAGACGCCGCGGCGCACGCCCTCGAGGAAGCTCAGCCGCTCGGCCTCGACCTCCCGCTCGATCACGGGGCGGACGTTCTTCGCGTGAATGTGGCGCACGCGGTCCATGTGCTTGTGCGCGAGCGCGGTCGGGTCCGCGCCGGCGAAGAAGGCGTGGCCGGTGTCCAGAAGAAGCTTCGTCGCCGGCCCCGTCTCCGCCATCAGCCGGTCGATCTCCGCCTCGCTCTGCACAACGGTGCCCATGTGGTGGTGGTAGACGAGATCGATCCCCCGCTCGGCGCAATGCGCGGCGAGCGCCTCGACGCCGCGGGCGAAGCCGGGCCATTCCGCGTCCGATAGAATCGGGCGCTCCGCCAGGGGCTTGGCGTCGTCTCCGTGGATGGCGTTGGAGGTCTCGCAGACGATGCACACGCGCGACCCCATGGCGGAGAGCAGGTCGAGCACCGGGTCGAGCGCCGCCTTCTCCGCCTCGACGCTGCGCGCGAGCAGGTTGAGCGAGTGCCAGCCGGAGACGTAGGCGAGGCCGTGGGGCGCCAGCGTCGCCTTCAGCGCGGCGGCACCTTCGGGGAACTTGTGGCCCTTCTCGATGCCGTCGAAGCCGATGGCGGCGGTGTCTGCGAGGCACTCCTCCAGCGGGATGTGCGCGCCGAGGCGTCGGTCGTCGTCGTTGGACCAGGCGATGGGATTGGTGCCGTAGCGGATCATGCGATGTCGTCCTAGGGGCGGCCTCAGGGGCGGCGGCGGGTGGTGGCCTGCTCGTAGGCGGCGCGGGCGGCGCGGACCTTCTCGCGGGTCGAGACCTCGGGCACGGCGACGTCCCACCAGGCGCCGCCGGCCTGCGTCGTGATCATCGGGTCGGTGTCGATGACGATGCCGGTGGTGACATCCGAGGCGCGGGCCCGGGCGAGCGCGGCCTCCAGCTCGGCGATGGACGACACCTTCTCGGTGTGCGCGCCCATCGCCGCCATGTGCGCGGCGAAGTCGATGTGCGCCGGCGTCTCGTGCACCGCGTCGTCGAGGAGGTTGTTGAAGCTCTCGCCTCCGGTGGCGCGCTGCAGCCGGTCGATGCAGCCGAAGCCGCGATTGTCGAGGACGACGACGACGAGCTTGAGCCCGAGCATCACCGCGGTGGCGAGCTCGGAGTTCATCATCATGTACGAGCCGTCGCCGACCATGACCACGACCTCGCGCTCGGGCAGCGCCATCTTCACGCCGAGCCCGCCGGCGATCTCGTAGCCCATGGTCGAGTAGCCGTACTCGACGTGGTAGCCGTTCGGCCGCGCGGCCCGCCAGAGCTTGTGCAGCTCGCCCGGCAGCCCGCCGGCGGCGCAGACGACGACGGTGTCCGCGTTCGAGGCCCGCTGCACGGCGCCGATCACCTGCGCGTCCGAGGGCAGCGCGTTGCCGGAAGCCGGCGGAGCCGTGGCGGCGTCGACGGCGGCGTCCCATTCCGCCTTCAGCCCCGCGACGTCGCCCTCGGCCCGCCAGCTGGCGAGCGCGTCCTCGAGCTCGGCGAGGCCCGCCTTGGCGTCTGCCACCAGGGACAGCGCCCCGTGCTTGCCGGCGTCGAAGGCGGCGACGTTGAGGCCGATGATCGTCAGATCCCGGTCGCCGAACAGGGCCCGCGAGCCGGTGGTGAAGTCCTGCAGCCGCGTGCCCACCGCGAGCACGACGTCGGCCTCGGAGGCCACCTTGTTCGCCGCGCTCGATCCGGTGACGCCGATCGAGCCGAGGTTCAGCGGATGGTCGTGGGGCAGGGCGGACTTGCCGGCCTGCGTCTCGGCGACGGGGAGGTTGTGCGCCTCGCAGAAGCGGGCGAGATCGCCCGCCGCATCGGCATACAGCACGCCGCCGCCGGCGACGACGAGGGGGCGCTCTCCCCGCGTCAGGGCGGCGACCGCGGCGGCGAGCTCGTCCGCGTCCGGGCGCGGCCGGCGCTGGCGCCAGAGCCTCGCCTCGAAGAACGTCTCCGGCCAGTCGAAGGCCATGGCCTGAACGTCCTGGCAGAAGGCCAGCGTGACCGGGCCGCACTCCGCCGGATCGGTGAGCACGCTCATCGCCCGGGGGAGGGCGGACAGCAGCTGCTCGGGCCGGGTGATGCGGTCGAAATAGCGCGAGACCGGGCGGAAGCAGTCGTTGGCGCTGATCGTGCCGTCCCCGAAGTCTTCGACCTGCTGCAGCACCGGGTCCGGCAGGCGGCTCGCGAAGACGTCGCCGGGTACGAACAGCACCGGCAGCCGGTTCACGTGCGCGAGCGCGGCGGCGGTCACCATGTTGGTGGCGCCGGGGCCGATCGAGGACGTCACCATCATGGCGCGGCGGCGGTTCGAGGCCTTGGCGTAGGCGATGGCGGCGTGCGCCATGGACTGCTCGTTGTGGCCACGGAAGGTGGGCAGCCGCTCGCGGATGCCGTGGAGCGCCTCGCCCAGCCCCGCCACGTTGCCGTGGCCGAAGATCGCCCAGACGCCGCCGAGGAACGGCACGCCCGGCGCGGTCTCCTGCGCCGCGAGCCAGCGCACCATGGCCTGGGCGGCGGTCAGCCGGATCGTCCTCATCGCGTCCCCTCTCCAATCCCCTGACGGGCCTCGTCCCAGATCCTGCACAGGCGCGCGAAGCGCCCTTCCATGTCGGCGATCGCGGCGTCGTCGTCGACCTCGCCGGCGAGCCAGGCCCGCGCCGCCTCGGCGAAGATGGTGCGGCCCACCGCGAAGCCCTTCACCCGCTCGTGCCGTGCGGCGAGGCGGAAGCTCTCCGTCAGCCCGGCCTCGCCCTCGCCGAGCCCGAGCACGACGATCCCCCGGCACAAGGGGTCGCGCTCGGCGATTACCGCGCAGGCCCGCGCCCACGCCGCGGCGGAACGCAGCGGCTCGAGCTTCCACCAGTCCGGCTTCACGCCGAGGTCGTAGAAGCGCGCCATGGCGCGGGCGGTGGTGTCGTCGTCGAGCGGGCCGGCCTTGGAGGCGACGATCTCGAGCAGGAACTCGAGCCCGTTGGCGCGGGCCGCCTCGGCGAGACGCAGCACGGTCTCCTCCTGCTGCCCCTTCGTCTCGGGCGGGTCGTCGGGGTGGTAGAAGCACAGCACCTTGACCACGTGCTCGAGCGGCCATTCGGCCAGCGCGCTGCCGTAGTCGCGGCCGATCTCCAGCTCCAGCGGGCGCGAGCCGGGCTTCTCCACCGGGCGGCCGATCCACAGGCCGGATCCGGCCGCCGCCATCAGCGCGTCGCCGCCGAGCCGCGGGTCGCACAGGATGCCGTAGCCCGTCCGCCCGTCGGCGACACGGCGGGTGGCGTCGAGGCACAGCTGCTTGAAGGCGCCGATCCGCTCCGGGGCGGCGCCGACGGCGGACGCGATCTCCTCGATCTGGGCGCGATGGTCGAAGGCGAAGACGCGCAGCGCCGGCCAGTCGCCGCGCCGGGTCGTCGCCCAGTGGATGTGCGCGAGCTCCGCGTCGTGCCGCAGCGCCGGGGTGACGACGCCGCGGCGTAAGAAGAACGCGAGCTCGGCCCAGGTCGGGTAGGCCGGCGCGCAGCCGTGGCGGGAGACGGCGAAGGCGCCGCAGGCGTTGGCGTAGGCGAGGGTGCGCTCCCAGGCCTCCCCGTCGAGCCAGCCCTTGAGCAGCCCCGCCATGAAGCCGTCGCCGGCGCCGAGCACGTTGTAGACCTCGATCGGGAAGCCGGGCCCGCTGAGGCCCTCGTCCAGGTCGTCCGGGATCGCGCCGGGGAAGGCGACGGCGCCCATGGGGCCGCGCTTGAGCACCAGCGTCGCGTCCGACGCCGCGCGCACGGCGCGCAGGGCCTCGGGCATGTCCCGGCTGCCGCCGGCGATGGCGAACTCCTCCTCGGTGCCGACGATCAGGTCGAAAAGGTGCAGCGTTTCCCGAAGCTTGGCGGTGACGGCTCCCGAGGCGATGTAGCGCTCCTCGCCGGCGTCGTGGCCCGCGAGCCCCCACAGGTTCGGCCGGTAGTCGATGTCGAGCGCCGTGCGCAGCCCCTTCGCGCGGGCGATGCGCAGCGCCTTGAGCACCGCGGCCTCGGTGCGCGGATGCGAGAGGTGCGTGCCGGTCGCCACCACGCAGCGCGCGTCGGCGACGAAGGCCTCGTCGACATCGGCCTCCTCCAGCGCCATGTCGGCGCAGTTCTCGCGGTAGAAGATCAGCGGGAAGCGCGTCCTGTCTCGGATCCCGAGGATGACGAGCGCGGTCAGCCGCTCGGGATCGGTGATCACGCCGCGGGTGTCGACGCCCTCGCGGGCGAGCTCCTCGCGCAGGAAGCGGCCCATGGCCTCGTCGCCGACGCGCGTCAGCACGGCGGCGCGCAGGCCGAGCCGGGCGGCGCCCACCGCCATGTTGGTGGGCGAGCCGCCGAGATACTTGCGGAAGGAGGCCATGTCCTCCAGCCGGCCGCCGACCTGGGCGCCGTAGAGGTCGACCGAGGAGCGGCCGATGGTGATCACGTCGAGGGTCATGACGCTTCGTCTCTCGTTGTCCGGCTCACGCCTCGGCCACCGCTTCCTCGAGCGAGGCGAGCTCCTGGCCGCCGGCCATCATGTCCTGCAGCGCCTCGTAGTCGATCTCGCCCTTGTTCGCCGTGCCGAGCGTCTGGCCGCGGTTGAGCACGGTGAAGCGGTCGCCGACCGCGAGCGCGTGGCGGACGTTGTGGGTGATGAAGACGACGCCGATGCCCTGCTTGCGCACCCGCGCGATGGTGGCGAGCACGTTCGCCGTCTGGCGCACGCCGAGCGCGGAGGTGGGCTCGTCGAGGATCAGCACCTTGGCACCGAAATGCACCGCGCGGGCGATGGCGACGGTCTGGCGCTCGCCGCCCGACAGCGTGCCCACCGCCTGGTCCGGCCCGCGCAGCTGGATGCCCATCTTGCGCATCTCCTCCAGCGTCACGCGGTTGGCGTGGGCGAAGTCGATCAGCTTGATCGGCCCGAAGCGCTTGACCGGCTCGCGGCCCATCCAGAAATTGCGCGTCACCGACATCAGCGGGATCATCGCGAGGTCCTGGTAGACCGTGGCGATGCCGAGCCGCATCGCCTCGCGCGGGCTCTCCAGCACCGTCGGGCGGCCCTCGACCAGGATCTCGCCCCGGGTCGGCTGGTGGACGCCGGACATCGTCTTGATGAAGGTCGACTTGCCGGCGCCGTTGTCGCCGAGCAGGCAGTGCACCTCGCCCGGGAAGACCGAGAAGGAGACGCCGTTCAAGGCGATGACCGGGCCGAAATGCTTCTCGATGTCGCGCAGCTCGATGATCGGGGTCGTCGTCATCAGCGCTCTCCCGTGATCAGGCGGCGCGTGTAGGTGTTCATGATCACCGCGAGGAGGAGGATGACGCCCAGGAACACCCGGAACAGCGAGCTCTCGACGCCGGTGAAGAACAGACCCTGCTGCACCACGCCGAAGATCAGCGCGCCGAGCGCCGCCCCGATCACCGTGCCGTAGCCGCCGGTGAGCAGCGCCCCGCCGATGACGACGCAGATGATCGCCTCGAACTCCTTGAGGAGCCCGCGATCCGCCGCCGCCGAGCCGAACTCCATCACCTGGCAGGTGGCGAAGACGGTGGCGCAGAAGGCGGTGAAGACGAACATCGACACCTTCACGCGCTTCACGGGAACGCCCGTGTAGCGCGCCGCCTGGGCGTCCCCGCCGGAGGCATAGATCCAGTTGCCGAAGGGCGTCTTTGTCAGCAGCACGTGGGCGAAGACGATGAGGCCGATCGCCCAGACCATCATCATCGGGATGCCGTCGACGACCGGCTCGCCGGCACGGGTGCCGCGGGTGTAGGTCGAGATCACGCCGATGTCCGCGAGCCAGACGAACAGCCCGCCGAAGACCTTGCCGCCGAAGAGCGGGGCGAGCCAGTCGCCCTCGGCCGCGTCGCGCACGCCGCCGACGATGGTCTGGCGGGTGGCGGAGATCGAGAGGAAGATCGTCAGCCCGCGCAGGATGAACAGCGAGGCGAGCGTGACGATGAAGGAGGGCAGGCCGGTCTTGACCACGATCCAGCCGTTGATCGCGCCGATCAGCATGGCGAGCGCGAAGGCGGCGAGGATCGCCAGCCAGATCGGGTAGCCCCAGGCCACGCCGACGATGGCGATGACCATCCCGGAGAATCCGATCATCGAGCCGACCGAGAGATCGAACTCGCCGGCGATCATCAGCAGGCCCGCGCCCACCGCGATGATCGCGAACTGCGCGGCGACGATGCCCCAGTTCATCACGCCCTCGGCGGAGAACATGCCCGTGTCGCGCGCGACCAGGAAGAAGAACACGAAGACAAGGAACGTGCCGCAGATCGCGCCGAGCTCGGGCCGCAGCATGGCCTTGCGCAGGGGCGACATCGGCTTCAGGCGCTCGTCGTGCATGGCGCCGCATCCTCCAGCCGTGGGGACGGGTCCCCGGGGCGTGCGCTCGGTGCGCGCCCCGGGTCGGTGGCTTCGGTCGTCGAGGCGTGCCCCGGCTCAGCGGTACTCGCCGGCCAGCGCCTCGACCTTCTCGATGTTCTGCGCCGTGATGAAGCCCGGGCCCGAGTTGATGTGGCCGGACGGGAGCACGCCGTAACGGCTGTAGTTCGTCAGGATGACGACGGGCAGGTAGCCCTGCAGGAAGGGCTGCTGGTCGATGGCGAAGGCGATGACGTCGTCCTTGATCGCCTGGGCGATCTCGCCGGAGAGGTCGAACGTGCCGAAATACACCTCGCCCGTCAGGCCGGCATCGTCGAGCGCGGCGATGGTGGGGTGCGCCGAGGTCGGGCCGAGCGTCAGCACCGCGTCGGTGTCCGGGTTGGAGTTCAGGTAGGCGGAGACGCGGTTGCGGATCTCGCCGGGATCCTGGCCGGCGTCGATCATCTGGTCGCCGAGCTCGATCCCGAGACCCGCCGCGAAGCCCTGGCAGCGCTCCACCGAGGCCGGGTTGGTGATGTAGTGGTTGACGCAAAGGAAGGACTCGGCGCCCTCCGCCGCGGCGCGCTTGCCGGCCTGGAGGCCCGCCTCGTATTCCGGCTGGCCGACATGCATGAGGGCGCCGAGCTCCTCGGACTGCTCCTGCGTGCCGGAGTTGATGGTGATCACCGGGATGCCGCGATCGACCGCGTCCTGAATCGGGCCCTTGAGCACGTCGAAATCGGCGATGGTGACGATGATGCCGTCGGGGCTCGAGGCGGCGGCCTGCTCGACGATGCGCGCCATGTCGGCGAGGTCGCCGGTGGTCGGGTTGCGGTACTCGACGGTGGCGTCCATCTGGTCGCCGGCCACCGCGATGGCGTTGCGGATCGTGTTCCACCAGCTGTCCGAATCCGGCGCGTGGCTGATCAGGACGAAGCGCTCGCCCTCCGCCTGTGCGGGGGCGGCGAAGGCCGCGGTGGCCGCCACGGCGAGCGCGAGCGCCGAGATGGTGTGCTTCATGGTTGTTCCTCCCTTGGTCACGGCGATCCCGTGATCCGCCGAGCGTCGTCTGCGCGACGTCCCGAGCCGCCGTGCGGCTCCCTGTTGGTCAGGGTCGAAATGGAGCGTACATTCCATATCGCGGCACGGCAAGTTCATTCCGATCGAAATGGAACGAAAATTCTGCCAGGCCGCGCTCGAGGCGACCGTGCCGCGATCCGCCGGCGGGACCATGCGGCGCCTGCCCGTCGCTTGACGACGGCCGGCGGACTTGTTCGATTCGCCCGAGGGGGCGCGCGGATGCGAGGTCGACGATGAACGACGACGCTGCTTGGGCACTCGAGGAGCGCTTCTGGCTGGACGGCCCCTCCTTCTATCGCGAGACGCTTCACGAGGGATGCGTCATGGCGTTTCCCGGCATGGGCCTGCTGCGGGTCCCGGACATCCTCCGGAGCATCGAGCACGCGCCCCGCTGGTCATCGGTGCGCATGCACGACAGGATCCTGGCGCGAGCCGGCGACGACGTGGTCGTGCTCGGGTACGGCGCGGAAGGGCGCCGGGAGGGTGCGGAGCCGTACCGCTGCCTGTGCACGTCGACCTACCGCGCCGACGAGGGCCGCTGGACACTGATCCAGCATCAGCAGACCCCCGTCGCCTGACCCCGTACGCCCCTCTCGCCGTGTGCCGGCGGGGGCCGGCGTCGCGGCATCGGACGTGTCAGCCCCCCTCCAGCGCGGCTCCCGTCGCCACCGCCAGCGTCGCGGCGAGGCAGAAGGTCGCCGCCAGCGAGCGGAAGGCGCCGAAGTCGAGCTCGTCGACGCCGAGCAGCACGTCGGCGTGGGGCGCGAGCGGGGAGAACTGGCTGTCGGTGATGGCGATCACGGACAGGCCGCGCGCCTTGGCGTGCTGGGCGAGCGCCACGGTCTCGGGCGTGTAGGGGGCGAAGGAGATGGCGAGGAGCGCGTCGTCGGGGGCGAGCATGCCGCCGTGGTCGAGCCGGCCCGCCATGTCGTGCAGCATGGTGGGGCGCCCCACCTTCTCGAAGGAATAGGCGAGATAGGCGGCGACCGAGAAGGCCCGGCGCAGGCCCACCACGTGGACGATCCGCGCCTCGGCCAGCCGGCGCACCGCCTCCTGCAGCCGCTCCGGCTCGAGCGCGAGCGCCATCCGCGAGATCGAGGAGCGCGACACTTCCGCGAACTCCGCGAGCACGCTCTCCGGGCTGCCTGCGCCGGCGGTCTTGAGCCGGGTGAGGCGGGTCGAGTAGTCCGGCCAGACATTGGAGAGCCGCGCCCGGAAGACGCGCTGCATCTCGGAATAGCCGGAATAGCCCACGAGCTTCGAGAAGCGGATCATGGCGGACGGCGGAACCTCGGCCGCGGCCGCGGCTTCCGCCACCGTGTCGAAGGCGATCCGGTCGGGCTCGCGCAGGACGTAGGCGGCGCACTGGCGCAGCCGCTTGGGCAGGCCGTCGTGCATCGCCGCCAGGCGCTGGCGCAGATCCTCGAAATCGCTGGGTGGGGTCGGCTTCATGGCACTGTCGGCTCCTCCCGCGGACCTTGACAGCCCCCGTCGCGACGCGCAAGCATCGTGGAATGAAAATTCCATTTTCGCGGCCACGCCGCGAGCAGGGAGGAGAAGGCATGGCCATCCGTTTCGGGCTTCTCGGCGCGGGCCGTATCGGCAAGGTCCACGGTGCTGCGGTTGCCGCGGTGGAGGGCGCCCGGCTCGTCGCCGTGGCGGACCCCGTCGCCGACGCGGCGGACGCGCTCGTGCGCAAGCACGGCGGCGAGGTGCGCACGATCGAGGCGATCGAGGCGGCGGACGACATCGACGCCGTCATCGTCGCCACGCCCACCGACACGCATGCCGACCTGATCGGCCGCTTCGCCCGGGCCGGCAAGGCGATCTTCTGCGAGAAGCCGATCGACCTGTCGCTCGCCCGCGTGCGCGCCTGCCTCGCGGTGGTGGAGGAGACCGGCACGCCGTTCATGCTGGGCTTCAACCGCCGCTTCGACCCCTCCTTCATGGCGCTGAAGGCGCAGATCGCGGCCGGGCGGATCGGCACACCGGAGATGGCGACGCTCACCTCCCGCGACCCCGGCCCGCCGCCGATCTCCTACATCGAGGCATCGGGGGGGATCTTCCGGGACATGACGATCCACGACTTCGACATGGCCCGCTTCCTGATGGGCGAGGAGATCGATCGGGTGACCGCCCGCGCGGCGGTGATGGTCGACCCGGCGATCGGCGAGGCGGGGGACTTCGACAGCGCGAGCCTGGTGCTCGAGACGGTGTCGGGCAAGCAGGTGATCGTCTCGAACTCGCGCCGCGCCGCCTACGGCTACGACCAGCGCATCGAGGTGCACGGCTCGAAGGGCATGGTGGCGGCGGAGAACCAGCGCCCGGCGATGATCGAGGTCGCCGACGCGCGCGGCTTCACCCGCCCGCCGCTCTACGACTTCTTCATGACCCGCTACACCCAGGCCTACGCCAACGAGATCGCCGCCTTCGTCGCGGCGCTGCGCGACGGCGCGCCGATCTCGCCGGGCGGCGCCGACGGCCTGGCCGCGCTGATCCTGGCGGAGGCCGCGCTCCTCTCGGTGCGCGAGGGCCGCACCGTGGCGGTCTCCGAGATCGGCTGACCCCGCCTCCCCCCGGGGAGGTGCACCGCGAAGCGCGCGGCATCGATGGTTTCCAGGAGGCGGTGATGGTCGGGGTCGGGCTGATCGGGACGGGGTTCATGGGCAAGTGCCATGCGCTCGCCTACCGGGCGGTGAGCGCGGTGTTCGGCGACGTGGCGGCGCCGCGCCTCGCCGTTCTGTGCGACACGCCGGCCGAGGCGGCGGAGCGCTTCGCCCGGCAGTTCGGCTTCGCGCGGGCGACCGCCGATTGGCGCGACCTCGTCGCCGATCCGGCGGTCGACCTCGTCTCGATCACGACACCCAACAGGCTCCACAGCGAGATGGCGCTCGCGGCACTCGCCGCCGGCAAGCACGTCTATTGCGAGAAGCCGCTCGGGCTGACGCTGGAGGAAGCCGAGGCGATGGCGGCGGCGGCGGCCGAGGCCGGCGTCGTCACCCAGGTGGGCTACAACTACCTCAAGAACCCCGCCTTCCAGCACGCGCAGCGGCTCGTGGCGGAGGGCGCGATCGGGCGCATCGTCCAGTTCCGCGGTATCGTCGACGAGGACTACATGGCCGATCCGGCGCTGCCCTGGTCGTGGCGCTGCCGGTCCGACGAGGCGGGGCTCGGCGCCCTGGGAGACCTCGGCTGCCACCTGGTGAGCCTCGCGCAGGCGCTGTGCGGTCCCATCCGCACGCTGTGCGCCGACATGCAGACGGTCCACGCGACGCGCCCGATGCCGGACGGGACGGGGGAGGGGCCCGTCGAGAACGAGGACGTGGCGACCGCGCTCGTGCGCTTCGAGAGCGGGGTGGCGGGCATGCTCACAACCTCGCGGGCGGCGTGGGGCCGCAAGGGACGCCTCGCCTTCGAGATCCACGGGTCGGCGGGCATGATCGCCTTCGACCAGGAGCGGATGAACGAGCTCCAGCTCTTCCAGGCCGAGCCCGACCGCTCGCGCCACGGCTTCCGCACCATTCTCACCGGCCCGGCCCACGAGCCCTACGGCGCCTTCACACCGGCGCCGGGCCACGGGCTCGGCTTCAACGACCAGAAGACGATCGAGGTCGCGGGCCTCCTGCGCGCCATCGCCGGGCGCGGGCGGGCCTCGCCGGACTTCGAGGAGGCGCTCGGCATCGAGCGGGTGATCCATGCGATAGCCCGCTCCGCCCGCGAGGGCGGCGGCTGGGTGCGGCTCGACGCGTGACGACGGCGGGGGTTTCCCGGGAGCCCGGCGCGCGTGCTACACCGGGAGCATGAGACGCCTGATCCTCTTCCGCCACGCCAAGTCCGCCTATCCCGACGGGGTCGGCGACCACGACCGCCCGCTCGACGCGCGCGGCCGCGCCGACGCCCCGCGCATGGGCGCCTACCTCGCCGCCGAGGCGCTCCTGCCCGATCTCGTGCTCGTCTCCTCGGCCCGACGGACACAGGAGACCTTCGCGCTCGCCGGCGCCGCCATCGGCCCGGTGGAGACCCGCGAGGAGCCGCGCATCTACGAGGCGGCCGCCGAGCGGCTGCTGGGCGTCGTGCGCGAGACGCCGGACACGGTGCGCACGCTCCTCGTGATCGGCCACAATCCCGGCATGGAGGACCTGGCGACGAGCCTCGTCGGCTTCGGCGACCGCTACGCCTTCGCCCGCCTGCGCGAGAAGTTCCCCACGGCTGCCATCGCGGTGATCGACCTCGACGCCGAGAGCTGGGCCGACGTGGTGCCGCGGGAAGGCCGGCTGGAGCGCTTCGTGACGCCCAAGGGGCTGGCGTCCGCACCCTAGGGGCGGGCGGGTGGTGGTTTCGGCTGTCGCCGAAGTGCACCTGCCGGCGCACCCCCTCCGTCTTGTCGCCTTCGGCGCCGATCCACCTCCCCCGACGGGGGAGGAGCGATGCGGCAAGCCTGCTCCCGCCCCATCGGGGCGGGGACGGCTGGCGGAGCGAGCCAGGGGCGGGGTCCCGCGGCTCGGCGCGTGCCGATTTCGGCTTCGCCGAAGTGCACCTGCCGGCGCACCCCCTCCGTCTCGTCGCCTTCGGCGCCGATCCACCTCCCCGACGGGGAACGAGCGATGCGGCAAGCCTGCTCCCGCCCCATCGGGGCGGGGACGGCTCGCGGAGCGAGCCAGGGGCGGGGTCCCGCGGCTCGGCGCGTGCCGATTTCGGCTTCGCCGAAGTGCACCTGCCGGCGCACCCCCTCCGTCTCGTCGCCTTCGGCGCCGATCCACCTCCCCGACGGGGAACGAGCGATGCGGCAAGCCTGCTCCCGCCCCATCGGGGCGGGGACGGCTCGCGGAGCGAGCCAGGGGCGGGGTCCCGCGGCTCGGCGCGTGCCGATTTCGGCTTCGCCGAAGTGCACCTGCCGGCGCACCCCCTCCGTCTCGTCGCCTTCGGCGCCGATCCACCTCCCCCGACGGGGGAGGAGCGAGACGCTTGGGAAATCGCTCTTTCGTCCTTAAGTGAGGGCGAGCGTCCTTCCATCTGTCCGGTTCGCCCGCGTGCCCGCACCCTCCTTCGCCTCCAGCGCCTACGACGTCCTCGCGAGCCTCGGGGACTACGCGTCGCGCACCGTCGATCCCGGCGTGCGCATCGGGGTGACCGGGCTCGCGCGCTCGGGCAAGACGGTGTTCACGACGGCGCTCGTGCACAACCTCGTGCAGAACGTCCCGCTGCCCGCGTTCCGGGCCTCGCACGAGGGTCGCATCCGCCGCGCTCGTCTCGCGGCGCAGCCGGACGACGCCGTGCCGCGCTTCGCCTACGAGGACAATCTGCGCATGCTGGCCGAGGCGCGCCGCTGGCCGCAATCCACCTCGCGCGTGAGCGAGCTGCGCGTCGACATCGACTACGAGCGCGGGCGCGCTGCCTGGCGCTCGGGACCGGCGCGGCTGCATCTCGACATCGTCGACTATCCCGGCGAATGGCTGCTCGATCTCGCGCTCCTCGACCAGGACTTCGGCGAGTGGTCGCGCGAGGTGCTCGAGGGCGCGACGCGGCCCGACCGCGCGCCGCTCGCCGGGCCCTTCCTCGCGGCGCTCGCCGCGATCGACCCCGATGCCGAGCCGGACGAGCCGGCGATCGCCGGGCTCTCGGCCGCCTTCAAGGACTATCTCGTCGCGCTGCGCGCCGGGCCGGAGGCGGTGGCGACGACGCCGCCGGGACGCTTCCTGATGCCCGGCGATCTCGAGGGCTCGCCCGCGCTCACCTTCGCCCCCTTGCGCCTCGCGCCGGGCGCGCGGCCGAAACCGAGGAGCCTCGGCGCCCTGATGGAGCGGCGCTACGAGGCGTATCGGCACCACGTGGTGCGCCCGTTCTTCCGCGAGCACTTCCAGCGCATCGACCGGCAGATCGTGCTCGTCGACGTGCTCGCGGCGATCGACGGCGGGCCCGGCGCGCTGGCGGAGCTGGAGCGGGCGCTCGACCGGGTGCTGCTCGCCTTCCGGTCGGGCCGCAACACACTGGTCTCGCGCCTGTTCGCCCCGCGTGCCGAGCGCGTCCTGTTCGCGGCGACCAAGGCCGATCACGTCCACCAGACCAGCCACGCCCGGCTCGAGGCGGTGCTGCGCCTCCTCGTCGAGCGCGCCGTGAAGCGCGGCGAGTCGGCCGGCGCCAAGGTCGGCACGGTGGCGCTCGCCTCCGTGCGCGCCACCCAGGAGACGCTGGTGCACGAGCACGGCGCCCGGCTCGAGGCGGTGGCCGGCGTGCCGGAGGCCGGCGAGACGATCGACGGCGAGGTCTTCGACGGGAACACGCGCGCCGCGGTGTTCCCCGGCGAGCTGCCCGAGCGCGCCGCCGCCGTGCTCGAGGGCGCGGTGCCGCCGGGCTCCCTGCGCTTCCCACGCTTCCGCCCGCCCGAGCCCAAGCCCGACCCCGGCGGGCGCGCGCCGCGCCTGCCGCATATCCGGCTCGACCGGGCGATCGAGTTCCTGATCGGCGACCGCCTGGCCTGACCCGCCCGGCATTTGGGAGACCGCACCCGATGTCCCGCAAGCCCCGCGCCTTCCGCCTGGACGATCCCGACGTCGCCGAGACCCGCACGGGCGAGGCGGTGGATCGGCCCGCGCGCGTGCGCGTGGAGGTCCAGCCCGAAGAGATCCTCGACGCCGCCGACGGCACGCCGGTGCCGATGGGGCGCAAGCGCGGGCTGCCCTGGGGCGGCATGCTGCTCTCCTCCGTGTCCGCCCTCGTCGCGCTGGCGCTCGGGCTCGCCGCCGAGAGCCTGGTGCGCGGCCTGTTCGAGGCGGCGCCGTGGCTCGGCTGGGTGGGGCTCGCGGCGCTGGTCCTGGCGCTCCTCGCGCTCGCGGTGCTCGTCGGGCGCGAGCTCGTCGGCCTGTGGCGCGAGCGCAAGATCGAGGCGCTGCGCGAGCGGGCGCTCGCCGCGCGCGAGGCCCGCGACGGCGAGGCGGCGAAGCGGGTCGTCGCGGAGGTCGTCGCGCTCTACGCGGCGCGGCCGGAAACCGCGCGGGCCCGGGGCCGGATCGCCGAGGTGGCGGACGAGATCCTCGATGCGGAGGACCGCCTCGCCATCGCCGAGCGCGAGCTCCTCGCCGACCTCGACGACCGCGCCGCCCGGGCGGTGGCGGACGCGGCGAAGCAGGTCTCGCTGGTCACGGCGCTGTCGCCGCGCGCCGCGATCGACGTCGGCTTCGTGATCTTCAACGCCGCCCGCGTGCTGCGCCGCGTCTCCGCGATCTACGGCGCGCGGCCGGGCATGCTGGGCTTCCTGCGCCTGATGCGCGCGGCGCTGACGCATCTCACGGTGACCGGCGGCGTCGCGGTGGGCGACGGGCTGATGCAGCAGGCGCTGGGGCTCGGCATCGCCGCGCGGATCTCGGCCCGGCTGGGGGAGGGGGTGCTCAACGGCATCATGACCGCCCGCTTCGGGCTGGCCGCCATCGCCGTCTGCCGCCCGCTGCCCTTCGTGGCGCTGGAGCGCCCGAAGATCGCCGACGTGGCGGGGGAGCTGATCTCGCGGAAGGTGGTGGAGGAGGCGAAGGGGTAGCACGACGCCCGTCCTCCGCTGCGGCGAGGGGGCCGCGTCACCCTTCCATGACGCGCCCCTCGTTCGGGGCGAGCCGGCCCGCGACGCGGTCTCCGGCATGGGTCGAGAGCAGCACCGGCCCCTCGTGCGCGAGCGGCCGCTCCGCATCCGCGAAGTTCAGCGCGACGACGAGCCGCCGCTCGCCGTGACGCCTCTCGAACACCAGCACGTCGTCGGCGCAGGCGAGGGTGCGGTAGGATCCGAGCGACAGCGCCGGCTCCGCCCGTCGGAGCGCCGTGAGACGCCGGTAGAGCGCCAGCATCGAGCCGGGGTCGGCCGCCTGCGCCGAGACCGGCGGCGCGCCGCCGATGGGCAGCCACGGCTCGTCCGTGGTGAAGCCCGCCTTCGGCCCGTCTTCCCACGGGATCGGCGTCCGCACGGGATCGCGACCGAAGCCCTGGCCCGGCGCGTTCTTCTCCATCGGGTCGTGGGCCATCTCCGGCGGGATCGGCACGTCGACCATGCCGAGCTCCTCGCCCTGGTAGATCGTCGGCGTGCCGCGCAGCGTCATGAGCAGCATCGCCGCGACGCGCGCCTGCGCGGGGCCGATCCGCCCGGCGATGCGCGGGCGGTCGTGGTTGCCCATCACCCAGTTCGGCCAGGCGCCCGCCGGCAGCGCCGCCTCGTAGCCCTCGACCATGCTCGCGATGCTCTCGGCCCGCCACTCGGCGAAGATCAGCTGGAAGTTGAAGGGCAGCTGGAAGCCGTCGAGCCCCTCGCCGCCGTAATATGCCATCACCTCGGGCAGCGTGCCGTAGGCCTCGCCGATCAGGAGCCGCTCGGGCGCGTACTCGCCCGCGACCCGGCGCATGGCGCGCGCCGCGTCGAACACTTCCGGCTGGTGGGCGGTGTAGGCGCGGTGCAGCGCGCGCGCCTCCTGCATGCCGGGCCGCCACGCCGGGTCCGGCGGGTTGTCCGTGAGCGCGGCGGAGGGCACGAGATGCTCCACCGCGTCCACCCGGAAGCCGTCGACGCCCCGGTCGAACCAGAAGCGCATGACGTCGAGCATCGCGGCCTGGACGTCCGGATTGCGCCAGTTCAGCGCCGGCTGCTCGCGCAGGTAGATGTGGAGCCAGTACTGGCCGGTCGCCTCGTCGAGGCTCCAGGCCGGCCCGCCGAACTCGGAGAGCCAGTTGTTCGGCGGCCCGCCGCCGGGCGCGGGATCGGCCCAGACGTACCAGTCGCGCCTGGCGTTCTCGCGCGAGGATCGGCTCTCGCGGAACCAGGGGTGCTCGTCGGAGGTGTGGCTCGGCACGAAGTCGAGCAGCACCGCGAGCCCGCGCGCATGCGCGGCGGCGACGAGCGCGTCGAAGTCGGCGAGCGTGCCGAAGAGCGGGTCGACGGCGCAATAGTCGGCGACGTCGTACCCGAAGTCCTTCATGGGCGAGGGGTAGATCGGCGAGATCCAGATCGCGTCGACGCCCAGCGCCACCACGTGATCGAGGCGGCGCGCGATTCCGGCGAGATCGCCGACGCCGTCCCCGGTCGTGTCCTGGAAGGAGCGCGGGTAGATCTGGTAGACGACGGCGCTTCGCCACCAGGGCGCGGCGTCGGGGCTGCGGTGCGTCATGCGCGCGGCTCCAGCGTGAGGTGATTTGGGATTGCGCCCCGCATAGGCGATCCGCCGCGCCGATGCCAACGAAATTCCCGTGAGACGCGGCTTGCATCGGCGGGGAACTCCGCACATGCAGGTTCGATCGGCGGATCGATCCGCCGGGGAGCCGGACTGCCGGCGGCCGGCACGCCCCCGAGGCGAGATGCCCGCGCCCGCCGAGCAGATCCCGAGGAGACCCCGAGGAGACTCCGAGGAGACCCGATGACGATCGAGGACGAGGAGGCCCGCCGCCATCGCGAGAAGATGGCCAAGCGCAAGGCGGTGCAGGACGCGGAAGTGGCCGGCAAGACGATCGAGAAGGGGCTGCTCATCGTCAACACGGGCCCCGGCAAGGGCAAGTCGACGGCGGCCTTCGGGCTGATGCTGCGCGCGCTCGGCCGCGGCTTCCGGGTCGGCGTCGTGCAGTTCGTCAAGGGCGCCTGGGAGACCGGGGAGAAGCTCGCGCTGGCCCGCTTCGACGACCAGATCTCCTGGTACACGATGGGCGAGGGGTTCACCTGGGAGACGCAGGACAAGGCCCGCGACGTCGCCGCCGCCGAGCGCGCCTGGGCCAAGGCCAAGGAGCTGATGGACGACCCGGAAATCCGGCTCGTGATCCTCGACGAGCTCAATATCGCGCTGCGCTACGCCTACCTGCCCCTCGACGAGGTCGTCGCCACGCTGAAGGCGCGCCGCCCCGACCGCCACGTCGTGGTGACGGGCCGCAATGCCAAGCCGGAGCTGATCGAGGCCGCCGATCTCGTCACCGAGATGACGCTGGTCAAGCACCACTTCGCCGCCGGCGTGAAGGCGCAGGAAGGGATCGAGTTCTGATGACCCGCGCCTTGATGGTGCAGGGCACCGGCTCGAACGTCGGCAAGTCGCTGCTGGTGGCGGGCCTGTGCCGGCACTTCAGCCGGCGCGGGCTCGTGGTGCGGCCGTTCAAGCCGCAGAACATGTCGAACAACGCCGCCGTCACCGTCGACGGTGGGGAGATCGGCCGGGCGCAGGCGCTGCAGGCCCGCGCGGCGGGGGTGGCGCCGTCGGTCCACATGAACCCGGTTCTCTTGAAGCCGCAGAGCGAGATCGGCTCGCAGATCGTGGTGCAGGGGCGCATGGTCGGCACCGCCAGGGCGCGGGAGTACCAGGCCTGGAAGCCGCGGCTGATGGAGGCCGTGCTCGACTCGTTCGGCCGGCTGCGCGGGGAGGCGGACCTCGTCCTCGTCGAGGGCGCGGGCTCGGCCTCCGAGGTGAACCTGCGCGCCGGCGACATCGCCAACATGGGCTTCGCCCGCGCAACCCACACGCCCGTGGTGATCGTCGGCGACATCGACCGGGGCGGAGTGATCGCGAGCCTGGTCGGCACCAAGGCGGTGATCGACCCCGCCGACGCGGCGCTGGTCGCCGGCTTCCTGGTGAACCGCTTCCGCGGCGATCCCACGCTCTTCGCCGACGGCATGCGGCTCGTCGCCGAGCACACCGGCTGGGAGGCGCTCGGCCTCGTGCCGCATTTCGCCGATGCCGGGAGGCTGCCGGCGGAGGATCGGCTGGGGCTGGAGCGGGAGGCGCGCGTCGGGGAAGGGGAGGGCGTCACGATCGCGGTGCCCGTCATGCCGCGCATCTCGAATTTCGACGACCTCGACCCGCTGCGCGAGGAGCCCGGCGTGCGGCTCGTGCTCGTCGAGCCGGGCGCGCCGATCCCGGCGGAGACGGCGCTCGTGCTGCTGCCGGGCTCGAAGACCACGATCGACGACCTCGCCTTCCTGCGCGCCCAGGGCTGGGACGTCGACATCGCCGCCCACGTGCGCCGCGGCGGGCGGGTGCTCGGCCTGTGCGGCGGCTTCCAGATGCTGGGGCGGACGATCGCCGACCCGGACGGGATCGAGGGGCCGGCGGGGCGGGTGGTCGAGGGGCTCGGCCTGCTCGACCTCGAGACGCGGCTCACCGGCGTGAAGACGCTCGAGGCCGTCTCCGGGACGGCGCTCGCGGACGGCGCGCCCTTCTCCGGCTACGAGATGCATGTGGGCGAGACCACCGGCCCCGATGCCACTCGCCCCTTCGCCCGCCTCGCCGACGGCCGTTCGGACGGGGCCGTCTCGCGGGACGGGCGCGTCGTCGGGACCTACGTCCACGGCCTCTTCGCCGACGACGCCCAGCGCGCCGCCTGGCTCGCGCGGCTCGGGGCGGGGACGAGCGGGCTCGCCTACGAGACGCTCGTCGACGACATCCTCGACCGCTTCGCCGACCATCTGGCCGCGCATGTCGATTGCGACCGGCTCCTCGCCATCAGCGAGACAGCCCGAGTGCCGTGACCGCGAGGACGGCCGCGAGTCCGATCAGCAGCCCGCAGGCGGTGCGGTAGAGCGCGAGGGCGCGGCCGATGTCGTCCGCGCTCGCCTCTGCGCGGCCGTCGCCCATCCAGGCGTCGTCGACGATGGTGTCGCCGTAGGTGCGCGGCCCGGCGAGCCGCAGGCCGAGCGCGCCGGCCATGGCGGCCTCCGGCCAGCCCGCATTGGGCGAGCGGTGCCTGCCGGCGTCGCGCCGCACGGCCGCGACGGCCTTGCGCGCAGAGGCGTCCCGATGCAGCGCGGCGGCGGCGACGATCAGGAGCGCGGTCAGCCGCGAGGCGGGCAGGTTGATCAGGTCGTCGAACCGCGCCGCCGCCCAGCCGAACATCTCGTAGCGGGGCGTGCGGTGGCCGATCATGCTGTCGGCCGTGTTCGCCGCCTTGTAGAGCACGCCGCCGGGCAGGCCGCCGACGCCGATCCAGAAGGCGGGCGCGACGACGCCGTCGGAGAAGTTCTCCGACAGGCTCTCGATCGCCGCCCGGCAGATGGCGGGCTCGTCCAGCGTCTGCGGATTGCGCCCCACGATCATCGAGACCGCCGCGCGCCCGCCCTCGATCCCGCCCGCCCGCAGCCCGTCACGGACCGCGGCGACGTGCTCGTGGAGCGAGCGCTGGGCCAGCAAGGTGGAGGTGAGGATCGCCGCGACGACGAGGCCGACGAGCCCCAGCCCGAAGAGAATCGCCTGCACCGCCAGCGCCAGCGCGCCCGGCACGGCGAGGATCGCGACGAGCGCCAGGACGCCCATGGCCCGGCGGGCGGCGGGGGAGGCGTCCTCCCGGTTCAGGTCGCGGTCGAGGGCCGCGATCAGCGCGCCGATCCAGGTGACGGGATGGCCGATCGCCGTGTAGACACGCCCGGGATAGCCGATCGCCGCCTCCGCGAGGAGCGCGAGCACGAGGAGGGCGAGCGTGTCGGCGAGCATGGGGAGCGGCCGGATGGAGGGGGGGCGGATCTGGCACGGAGGCGATCTCGGCGAGGCGCGCCGCCTGTTCCCGCACGCGCCCGCGCCGTGGATCGACCTCTCGACGGGGATCAACCCCATAGCCTATCCGCTGCCCACCCTGCCAGCCTCCGCCTTCGCGCGCCTGCCCGAGCCCGCCGATCACGCCGCGCTGGAGGCCACGGCCGCGCGCGCCTACGGCGTCGCGGATCCCGCCCGCGTCGTTGCCGCGCCGGGCACGCAGGCGCTGATCAGCCTCCTGCCCTTCGTCGCACCCGCCCGGGAGGTCGCGATCGTCGCGCCCACCTACGGCGAGCACGCCCGCGCCTGGATGGCGGCCGGCGCACGGGTGCTCACCGTGGCGGCACCGGAGGAGGCGGAGGGCTGCGAGGTCCTCGTCCTCGTCAACCCCAACAATCCCGACGGGCGCACCTGGACGGGCGCGGCGCTGCGGGCGCTCGCGGCGGATCTCACCGGGCGCGAGGGACTCCTCGTCGTCGACGAGGCCTTCGCCGACCTCGAGCCCGTCGAGAGCCTCGCCCTGGATGTGCCGCCGAACGCGATCGTTCTGCGCTCCTTCGGCAAGACCTGGGGCCTCGCCGGCGTGCGGCTCGGCTTCGCCGTGGCGCGGGGCCCGCTGTCGGAGCGCCTGCGCGCGGCGCTCGGGCCGTGGTCGGTCTCCGGCCCGGCGCTGGCGATCGGCCGCGCGGCACTCGACGACGCCGCCTGGCTCGCCGAGGCGCGGCGCGCCCGCGCCGCCGACGCGGCACGTGTCGACGCGCTCCTGGCGCCGCTCGCGGACGGTCCCGTGTGCGGCACGCGCCTGTTCCGCACGATCGTGAGCGACGACGCGCCGGAACTCTTCCGCCGCCTGGGCGAAGCCGGCATCTGGGTCAGGCGCTTCCAGGACGACCCCCGCCGCCTGCGCCTCGGCCTGCCGGCAGACGCGCAGGCCTGGGCGCGGCTCGCGGCCGCGCTGGGCGCGGCGCCCAACCGCGGCTGAGCCGGTAAGGAGCCGAACCCGTCAGAACCGGTGGCTGAACGCCCCCATCATCGCCGCCCCCATCGCCCCCGGCTGGTGGCCCTCGGAGAGCGACAGCGCGGCGCCGAGCCGCAGCTCGCTGCGCGGGCCGAGCCCCGTGGTCCAGTCGAGGCCGAGATCGATCTGGCGCCCCTGCGGAGCGAGGTCGACGGCGAGGTCGCGGAAGGCGATGCGTCCCTCCCGGTCGCGCCCGGCGGGTACGCGCAGGTGCGCGGTGCCCTGCTCCACACGCATCGGCTGGCGCACGCCGAGCGCGAGGCGATCGCCCTCGCGCAGCACGTCGACGAAGCCGAGGCTGGCGCCGAAGGCGCTGAAGGCGACGCCGTCGTAGCCGGCAGCGAGGCCGCCGCCTGCTGCATCCGTCATGCCGAGCTGGGCGGTGAGGTCGAGCGCGGCGGTGCCGATCGGCAGCGACAGGCCGAGATCCAGCGCGCCGGCGGTGCTGTGCGTGGTGCCCAGGACGCCGGTGGTGCGCAGGCCGAGCACACCGTCGGTCTCGTGCAGGGTCGAGACGCCGACCGTCACGGCGCCCGGCCCGAGATCCAGCCGCCGCGCCACCCCCGCGCCCCAGGCAGGGCCGACCCGGTCCTGGGTCAGCGCCGCGAAGGCGCCCTCGGGCTCGGGCGCGGCGTCGCCGAATGCGTGGACGGAGATCGCCCCGCCGCCCCGCAGATCGCGTGTGGCGGCAAAGCCGAACCCGTCTCGCGCGAGCCCGGCGAGGCCGCCCGGCGCCGAGAGGACGGGGCTCATTGCCGCGGTGAGTCCGATCGACGCCTGCACGGCCTCGGGCGCGCCGCTGGCGAAGCGCCAGCCGATCTCGTCCTCGCCGTCCGCAGCCTCGGTCCCGCCGATCCGCGCCTGCGCGAGGCCGGGGGTCGCGCCGGAAAAGGACCGAAGGCGCCGGCCGAGATCGGCCTGCGGCGCGGCCCCGAGGAGGATCGCGCCCGGTGCGGAGAAGGCGGCGCCGAGGCTGTCGAAGACGGCGATGCGCTCGCTCGCGAGCGCCTGCGCGACCGCGTCGCCGTAGGCGTCGCCCGCCGCGACGGTGGAGGGGCCGGCGACGCCGTCGTAGGCGCTCGCCGTCGCCGGCAGCCCCACCTGGCCGATCGGCAGGAGCGCGGCGCGCAGGTCGAGCGCGCCGTGGCCGAACTCGGTGCCGTAGCCGTGGCGCACGCCGTTGCCGAAGTCGGTCGCGCCCGCGTGCGGGAAGAAGCCGTTGTCGGCGCTCGCCAGGAGCCGCACGCGCAGATCGGCCGCGGGGAGGTCCGGAAAAGCCTGCGCCAGCAGCGCGACGGCGCCGGCGACCTGCGGCGCGGCGAAGGACGACCCGGTGACGAGGGCATAGTCCGTGTCCGATCCGCCCGCGGCGGCGTGGACGGTCCCGTCGGCGACGAGGCAGCTCGGCGCCATGTCGTTGCAGGGCGCGGACAGGCGCCGGGCTCCGGTGACCCGCTGCGCGTCGAAGGCGAGCACGGCGTTCACGGCGACGAGCCAGCCCGGCGTCAGCTCGGGGACGACGACCGGCAGGCCGTCCATCAGGCCCGCGCGGGTGGCGTCTTCCGCATTCGATGCGGCGAAGACGACGATCCCGTCCGTGGTGAAGGCGCGCAGCGCGTCGAGGTAGGCGGCGGCGTCCGCGCGCGGCGTGCCGACGATCGCCGCGAAGCCGTCCGCCGCGCTCGCGCCGGGATTGGCGACGAGCCAGCTCTCGAGCCCGTCGATCGTCGCCGCGTAGCCCCAGGAATTGTTCTGTACGAGGGCATCCCGCGCGTCCGCGTCGCGGGTGGCGCGGGCGATGGCGCCCACGCCGTTCGTGAACGAGGACAGGTGCAGGTCGGCGCCCGGGGCGATGCCCATTACGCCCTGTCCGTCGGACACCCCGGCGGCGATGCTGGCGACGCTGGTCCCGTGGCTCTCCACCGGGAGCGATCCGTGCGTCGCGATCGTCTTGCCCGCGAGCTCGCGATGGCCGAGGCGAAAGCCGTCGTCGACCACGGCGATGGTCGTGCCGCGCCCCGTGAGGCCCGCCGAATGCGCGTATTCGGCGCGGATCGCGGCATAGGCGAAGCTCGGCAGCGCCGACCCGCCGGCGCCGAAGCGGACGATCTTGTCCTGGATCGCGAATTCCGGCGCGTTGCGTGCCGCGGTCGCGGCCGCCTCGTCGAAGGATGTGGTGAAGTAGCGCGCCAGCGTGTGGGTGGGGCTGCCCGGCTCCGGGGCGGCCGCCGGCGGCGGCGCCGCCGCCGGTGGGGCCAGTGCGTCCGTCGCCGGCGCGCTCCCGCCGCCTCCGCCTCCGCCTCCGCAGCCGGCGAGCGCGAGCGTCGCGAGGACGATGAGCGACGGTGCGAATCGGGACATGGCGGCTCCGGGGGGCGCGGGAGCGGGCCTATGTCGGTGTCAATCGGGCGCCGGCGTGGCAGCTCGGCCGTGGGCGTCTCAGGCGAGCACGCCGTGCAGGTCGTAGGCGTCCGCGCGGCGCACGGCGACGTCGACGACGTCCCCCGGCACGATCTTCGTCGAGCGCGTCTTGACGAAGACGTTGCCGTCGATCTCCGGCGCGTCCCACTGGGAGCGACCGATCGCCACGGTGGGGCCGACCTCGTCGAGGATGACGGGGATCGTGCGCCCCACCTTGCGGGCGAGGATGCGCTCGGAGATCGCCGCCTGGGCCTGCATGAAGCGGTGCCAGCGCTCCTCCTTCACCGCTTCCGGCACGGCCTCGGCGATAGCGTTCGCCGGCGCGCCGGCGACGGGCTCGTACTTGAAGCAGCCCACGCGCTCGAGCTCGGCCTCCTCCAGCCAGTCGAGCAGGAGCTGGAAGTCCTCCTCGGTCTCGCCGGGGAAGCCGACGATGAAGGTCGAGCGGATGGCGAGGTCGGGGCAGACGGCGCGCCAGGCGTGAATCCGGTCGAGCGTCTTCTCGACGTTGCCCGGGCGCTTCATGGCGCGCAGCACCTTGGGCGAGGCGTGCTGGAAGGGGATGTCGAGGTAGGGCAGGACCTTGCCCTCGGCCATCAGCGGGATGACCTCGTCGACGTGCGGATAGGGGTAGACGTAGTGCAGCCGCACCCAGGCTCCGAGCGTCCCGAGCTCGCGGGCGAGGTCGAGGAAGCGGGTGCGTACCTCGCGGCCCTGCCAGGTGGAGGGCGCGTACTTCACGTCGACGCCGTAGGCGGACGTGTCCTGCGAGATCACCAGCAGCTCGCGCACGCCCGCCTTGACCAGCCGCTCGGCCTCCCGCAGCACGTCCGCGGCGGGACGCGAGACGAGATCGCCGCGCAGCTTGGGGATGATGCAGAACGAGCAGCGATTGTTGCAGCCCTCGGAGATCTTCAGGTAGGCGTAGTGGCGCGGCGTGAGCTTCACGCCCTGCGGCGGCACGAGGTCGAGGAACGGATCGTGCGCCGGCGGCACCGCCTCGTTCACGGCGGAGAGCACGCTCTCGTACGCCTGGGGGCCGGTGATCGCGAGCACGTCCGGGAAGCGCTCGCGGATCTGCTCGGGCTCGGCGCCCATGCAGCCCGTGACGATCACCTTGCCGTTCTCGGCCATGGCCTCGCCGATGGCGTCGAGCGACTCCGCCTTGGCGCTGTCGAGGAAGCCGCAGGTATTGACGATGACGAGATCCGAGCCGTCGTGCTCGCGCGAGAGCTGGTAGCCCTGCGCCCGAAGCTGCGTGATGATCCGCTCCGAGTCGACGAGCGCCTTCGGGCAGCCGAGGGAGACGAACGAGATCTTGCGCGCGGGTTCGGTCATGCGGAGCGGGTCGCCGAGTGTGCGGGGAAATGCCGGGGAGCGCGTCACATAAGCGAGAACCGGCTCGTGCGCCAGTGGCGCGTCGACACGCCCCGCCCCCGCGTGCTACGCGCCCGCAGCCGCGGTTCGGGCGAGACGGGGAGCGGGGCATGCGGAACGGCGGGAACGAGCCGGAGGACGGGCGCCCGGTGCGCCGCCGCGCCGCGTTCTACCTGCCCGGCTACGACCCGCGTCGCCCGCGCGTCTACCACGCGCTCTTCGCCGAGGAGCTCGCCGCCGCCGCAGCCCTGCGTGGCTTCGCGGCGCACGCCGGCGCGCTCGAGGGCGAGGACGGCCCGACACCCGCCTTCGCGATCGCGGCGCTCGACCCCGCGGGGGAATGGGAGACCCGCACGACGCTGACGATCCTGCGCTGGGACGATCTGGCGAGGCCCGCGTTCCGCGCGCCGCTCGCACCGCGCCTGGGCAAGCTCCTGCGCGTGGGCGCCGACCTGGTCCGTCGCGGCGTCGTCGCCCGGCTCGCGCGGATCGACCGGCAGTTCGCCGCCTTCATCGTCTACCCCTACGCGGCGACGCTGCTCCTCGCGCTGCTCGTGGTCGCCGCGGCCGGCGGCGCGGGCGTGCTCGGCTGGCGGATCCACCCGCTGGCGGCGCCGGCTGCGGCGCTCGCGGCGGGCGGCCTCGCGGGATGGCTGGCGCTGCGGCTCGATCGCCCGCTCTTCCTGCGCTACCTGCTCGAGGACTGGCTGTTCTCCTTCGCCCACGAGCGCGGCGAGACGGACGTGCTGCAGGAGCGGCTCGAGGTGTTCGCCGAGGCGGTGGTCGCCGCGGCGCGCGATCCCGGCATCGACGAGGTCCTCCTCGTCGGCCATTCCTCGGGGGCCTTCCTCGCGCCGGAGACGCTGGCGCTGGCGCTCGCCCGCGATCCCGACCTCGGGCGGCGGGGGCCGGCGGTGTCGCTGCTGACGCTCGGCACGGTCGCACCGCTGATGCTCGTCGACGAGACCTGCGTGCGCTACCGCGCCGCGGTGGGGCGGCTCGCGAACGAGCCCTCGATCGTCTGGCACGAGGTCCAGAGCCGGCACGACGCGATGAACGTCTGCCCGGTCGACCCCGCCGCGCTGAGCGGGCGGTTTCCCGAGCGGACGCGCTGGCCGCGCACGCTGCGGCTGTCGATGCCGCAGCTCGTCGCCCCGGGGCGCCTCGGGCTCTTCCGGGAGCGCTTGTTCTTCTTCCGCACGCATTTCCGCTTCCTGCGGGCGAACGAGCGGGTCCATTGGTACGACTTCTACGGCATCCTCGCCGGCCCGAAGACCCTCGCCGCACGCCACGCAGAGGTGCCGGACATGCGCGACGCGGGCCGCTGAGAACGGCTCACGTCGGGGCGCGCGCGAGGAGGATCGGGAGGATCGACGCGAGCAGCATCAGGCCGAGCGCGACGTTGAAGACCCGCACCCTCGCCGGCGTGCTCAGGAACCGCGCGATCAGCTCCCCGAAGGCCGCCCAGATGGTGGAGGTGACGAATCCGACCACGACGAACACGGTGGCGATGAGCGAGATCTCCAGCCCGAAGCCGGCGCTCGTCGTGTAGGCCGCGACCGCGCCCGTCGCCATCACCCACGCCTTCGGGTTGACCCACTGGAACAGCGCCGCCTCGACGAAGCCGATCGGGGCGCCCATCGCCCCCTGCTCGACGGACCCGCGCGCCAGCAGGATCTTCCAGGTGAGGTAGAGCAGGTACGCCGAGCCGACGATCGCGAGTGCGTCGTGCAGCCAGCGCTGCCGCTCGAAGACGGCGCCGAGGAACAGCCCGACGATGACGACCATCGCGGGAAAGCCGATCGCGATGCCGAGGATGTGCCGCCAGGTCCGGGCGAGGCCGAACTTCGCCCCCGACGTGACGAGAAGCAGGTTGTTCGGTCCGGGCGAGAACGAGGTCGAGAGCGCGAACAGGAGGATCGCGGCGAGCCAGGTGCTGGTGATCATGGTGGTTGGTGCCCGCTCGGGACGATGGACGACGACGCGATCGCATCATGCGACGAGAGACGCCGCCGTGTCGCGCAGCTTCGGTGCGCAGGCCGCCGCGTCGAAGCCGAATTCGATCGTCGGGGCGGCGCCGATCCGGGCCCCGAAAGCGCTCTCCCACAGGAAGGCGGGCGCGCCGAAGCGGATCTCGCCGTCGCCGGGCGCCGGGAGGAAGCGGCGCACCATCGCCTCCGCGCCGGCGAGGTAGGCCTCGTCGCCGGCCGCCTCCAGGGCCTCCACCTCCGCCACGAAGGATGCGGCCGCCGCGTCGACCGCCCCGCGATCGATCGCGAGCCGTCCGTCCCGCCCGACCAGGAGCGCGCCGGCCTCGCGCAGGTAGGCGAGGAGCAGGAGGCCCGTTCCGGAATCGAAGTTGCGCGACCAGTCGGGCTCGCCGGGGTAGCGCATCGTGCGGTCGAACAGGATGAACTCCGCGACCACGTCCCCCTCGGGGATGCCGCCGGCACGGCAGGCGCGGTAGGTCGCGAGGTCCACCTTGAGCTCCTCGAGCAGGCCCGTGAACCAGCGCGTCTTGAGACCAATCTGCTCGTCGAACGGGCGCGTGCCCCGATGGTGGAAATAGTCGTGGAGGTAGCCCCAGACGCAGCGCGCCTCGTAGGCGCGGCGCGGATCGTCGATCCGCGAGGCGTCGAGCGCGCCGGGAACGCCGACCGCGTCCCACGTCGGCACGGTGATCGTGTCGTAGATGCGCTTGAACTTGTTGAAGAAGAACAACGCGTAGAGCTGCCGTTCGGGCAGCGACCCGCTGGCGATGTTCTCGGGGAAGAAGACGATGTTGTTGCCGCGCACGAGCCCCGGGGTGCCGGCGACCAGGTGCGCGGACTGGCAGATGTTCTTGGGGTGGGGATAGGTCTCGTACAGCGTCTGGTACGCCGCTCCGGCGGGCTCCTCGCGTATCGCCAGGAACGTCTCGAAGCGATGGCCGGCGCGCCCGCCGTTGGCGAGGCGCAGCGGGCCGAAGAAGAAGAACGGTGCGCCCTCGTCGGGCGCCCGCATCGCGTCGCGGGTGCGCCCGAAGTCCGGCTTCCCGCGCGCGCCGGCCGCGAGCCAGTCGGCGGTGTCGGCGACGATCGCGTCCGCCTGGGCGGATGCGCCGATACGCCGTGCCAGGCGTGCGGCCTGCGCGGCGGCGTCCGCCAGCAGGGCGCGCGCCTGCGCCCCCTCGGCGTCGCTCGGCAGCGAGCCGTCGGCCGCCTGCGCGGCCGCCACGCGCCGCGTCGTCGCGACGAGCTCGCCGATCATGCCGCACGCCTCGCGAGCGCACGATGCGTGTGGATCGTGAACCCCATCGGCACGGGTCCGTGATCGCGCAGGACGACGAGGCCGTTGCGCTCGGCCGCGACTGCCGTCGTGATGCAGGCGTCCACCTCGCCCGCGGCACACAGCCGCGCCGCCTCCGCGTTGCTCGTGACGAGCCGGACCTCGTGCTCCGCCGGCACCAGCGCGCGAGGCGCGGGGTGCGTGGCGACGAGGGCGACCGCGCCGTTCGCGGAGCGGGCGGCGAGCACCATCGGGAACGTGTCGAACAGGAACTGGTCCGCGAGCGTCATCCGGTCGAGGTAGGGGAAGACGAGCCCGTGCAGGTCCGGATAGACCACGCAGCCCAGGAGCGCGGCGCCCGGATCCTCCAGCACGAGGACCATCGCCTCCTCGAGGGTGCGGTGGAGGACGACCTCGGCCACGAGGCCGTGGGCCTCTGCATAATGGGCGGCCGCGGCCTCGCAGTTCGTGCCGGAGGGCCCGAGGGTATGGATCGTGGTTATACGGGTGCGATCGAGCATCGCGTCATCCTCGGTTGTTACACTGCCGATCTTGCGCCACACAGCCGAGAGATGTCAATCATCTTGTAATTAAGTGTTGTATGCCGCCTGCCTTCGGCGGGCCCGGGACGAGGAGCCTCACGCGGCGCGATCCTCCCGGGCCGCGGGCGCGCCGTCCTGGTCCCCGCGCTGCAGCGCCTCGCGTCCCGGCGCGACGAGGTCGGCGATCTCGCCGATGTTCTTGCGCAGCTCGTCGACGCCGAAGCGCAGCGCCGACACGGCCCGCTCGCGGTCGGCGTCGTCGGTGAGCGACGTCTCGGTCGGCGAGCGGCGCAGCGAGTCCTCCGCCTCGCGAAGGCAGCCCATCACGGGCTCGGCCCTCGGCGGCTCGCCGGCCCGCCCGTGCAGATGCGCGACGAGATCACCGAGGTAGCCGGCGACCTCCCGGCGCACCCGGTCGATGTCGAGGTGCACGCCGCCCAGGTCGTCGCGCCGGAAGCTCGACCGCCGCTCCTCGGCCGCGCGATCGAGGACGATGGTCGCGTGCCACAGCCGCTCGATGGCGATCAGCCCTTCGGCCAGCGAGTGGCCTCCGGCGAGCCGCCGCTCGAAGCGCGCGTCCCCCGCGATCTCGCGGGCGGTGCCGATGTGGCGCTGGAAATCCTGGTCGATGCGCCGCGTGTCCTCCGCATCGGCCCCGGCGAGGCCCGACAGCGACGAGTCGACGAGCCGCCGGCAATCGTCCAGCGCGTAGGCGATGTTGCGCACGGCGCGTGCGCGGGCCGTCTCCGGCCAGACGATCGCGGAGGCCAGCGCCGCGCCCACCGAGCCGATCATGATGGCGAGCGCGCGCTCGAGCGACTCCAGGATTTCGGCGTTCGCGTTGAGCGCCACGATGGCGGCGGCGACGGCGATGTAGTTGAGGTTCGGCCAGAGCGTCGTCGCCAGGTTCGCGACGACGCTCGCGGTGACCACGGAAGCGAGGATCGGCCAGCTTCCCGGCAGCAGGTCGGCGAAGAGAACGACGGTCGAGAGCCCCAGCGCCGTGCCGACCAGGGCGGCGATCACGCGGTACACGCCGACCGAGACCGTCGAGTCGGATGCGAGCCGGATCGAGAAGAGCGCGGAGATGATGGCCCAGGAGAGATGGTCGATGCCGTACCAGCGCATGACGAGGTAGACGAGCGTCACCGCCGCGCCGGTCTGCAGGCCGACGCGGGCGAGATCGCGCGCGAGCCGTCGGTCGATGCGGGGCACGAGTCCTGTCACGGTGGGTCACCTCCGGGGTCGACAACGTGGCAGCGGGGGGCGTGTTTCGTCGAAGCGGGTGCCGTCGGCTTGCCGTGCCCCGCGCGGCCGCCATATGACGCCCATGACCGACAGCATCACGCCGAGCCGCCGCCTGTTCCTGGGCGGCGTCGCGGCCCTCGCCCTCGCCGGATGCGGCGAAGGCGTCGGGCGAACCAGGGACGACACGAGCGGCGCCGACGCCGCGAGCGAGGGAGGATCGACCGTGAGCGTGGCCGAGACCCGAGACTGGAACCTGAGCGAGGCGCAGTGGCGCGAGCGCCTGACGCCGGAGCAATTCCACGTGCTGCGCAAGGAAGGTACCGAGCGCGCGGGCACGAGCCCGCTCGACGCGGAGTACCGGACGGGCACGTTCCACTGCGCCGGCTGCGACCTGCCGCTCTTCACGTCGGACATGAAGTTCGACTCCGGAACCGGCTGGCCGTCCTTCTTCGACACGATCGAGGGCGCGGTCGAGACCAGGCGCGACTTCAAGCTGATCCTGCCGCGCACGGAGTATCATTGCGCGCGCTGCGGCGGGCACCAGGGCCACGTCTTCAAGGACGGCCCGCCGCCGACGGGCCTGCGCTACTGCAACAACGGCGTCGCCCTGCGCTTCGTGGCGGCCGACGAGGCGACGGGCTGAGGACGCCACCGGCCGAGTGGTGCCTCACAGCGCGGCGAAAGGTCCTCGGTTGCAGCGACGGTGCCTTTTCGCTGCCATCATGACAAGAAAGCCGTCGTGCGACGGCCCGGGGCGGATCTGCCGCGGGCCGTTTTTTCCGTGTTGCGGCAAGGCTCAACCCTCGGCCGGACGGCGCGGCACCCGGCTCGGCGCGTCGGCGGATGTCATCGGAGTGTCGTAGAACGCCCCTACGGTCCGCCGCGTCTCGGGAGCGGCGCACGGCCCCCCGATGCAGCGCACCGCACCCCCGACGAGGTCGGGCGCGGCCGGCGACACACGACAGAATCGCAGGGAGACTACCCGTGAAGCTCATGACCCTTACGAGCGCGCTCGCCATCGCGGCCGCCGGCGTCCTCGCCGCCGGTTCGGCCCAGGCGCAGACCCGCGACACGATCCAGATCGCGGGCTCCTCCACCGTGCTGCCCTTCGCCAGCATCGTGGCCGAGGAGTTCGGCAACGCCTTCCCGCAGTTCAACACCCCGGTCGTCGGCTCGGGCGGGTCCTCGGGCGGCCTGCGCCAGTTCTGCCAGGGCGTCGGCGAGAACACGATCGACATCGCGAACTCCTCGCGCCCGATCCGTGACGGCGAGGTCGAGGCCTGCGCCGCCGCCGGCGTCGAGCAGATCATCCCCGTGCGCTTCGGCTTCGACGGCATCGTCTTCGCGACCAACCAGTCGCAGGAGGGCACCTTCGACCTGGCGCCCGAGCACGTCTTCCAGGCGCTCGCCGCGAAGGTGCCGGTCGACGGCGCGCTCGTCGACAATCCCTACACGACCTGGAACCAGATCGACGACAGCCTGCCGGAGCAGGACATCGTCGTCGCCATCCCGGCGTCGAACCACGGCACCCGCGAGGTGTTCGAGGAGCGCGTCGTGCTCCCGGGCTGCGAGACCTTCGACGTCATCACGTCGATGGAGGAGGAGGCCGCCGAGGAGGCCTGCCTCGGCTTCCGCCAGGACGGCCGCGTGATCGAGATCGCCGGCGACTACACCGAGACGCTCGCCCGCCTCGAGGCCCAGCCGCAGGCGATGGGCGTGTTCGGCCTGTCGTTCTACGACCAGAACCGCGACCGCCTGAAGGTCGCCACCGTGAACGGCGTCGTCCCGTCGCTCGAGACGATCGGCTCCGGCGACTACCCGGTCTCCCGCCCGCTGTTCTTCTACCTCAAGGGCGAGCACATGGGCGTCATCCCGGGCATCGAGGAGTACGCCACGTACTTCCTCTCCGACGAGATGGCCGGCCCCGAGGGCGTGCTCGTCGAGGCGGGCCTGATCCCGCTCTCGGACGAGCAGCGCGAGGAGGCGATCCGCATCGTCGAGGAGCGCGAGGCGCTCTGATCGCGACCGCGTGACGGCGGACGCCGGGGCTCGCCCCCGGCGCCCGCACCTTGATTTTCACAGCCGCGCAGCGCAAGACGCGGCGACGTCTCGCCGTCGGGGACCGGGGACATGAACACTGTCTGGCTCGCGATCATCGTGCTCGTCGCGATGGGGTTCGCGTATCGGTTCGGGACCCAGGCCAGCCGCCGGGCCGCCGTCGCGAGCGCCTCGAAGCTGCACTCGCTGCCGGGCCATTACGGCATGCTGGTGGCGCTGTGGCTCGGCATACCGGCGCTCGCGGTCATCCTGCTCTTCGCGCTCTTCGGCGACGCGGTCGTTCGATCCCTCGTGATGGGCGCGCTGCCGGCGGACGTCCTGGCGCTGCCGCAGGCCGAGCTGCTCACCGTGATGCAGCGGATCCAGGCGCTCGCCTCCGGTTTCGGCGTGCTGGGCGAGCCTGCGGCGTACGAGGTCTCCGCCGCCGAGCGCCTGCGCACGCTCCAGACGACCCGCGACCTCGCGCTCGTCGCCGGCGTCGCCGCCGCGGCCGCCGCGGGCCTCGTCTTCGCCCTGCGCCGGATCTCCCCGAGCCTGCGCGCCCGCAACGAGGTCGAGACCGTCGTCAGGACCCTGCTGATCGCCTGCTCCACGGTGGCGATCCTGACCACGGTCGGCATCGTGCTCTCGCTGGTGGGCGAGACGCTGCGCTTCTTCAGCTACGTCAGCCCGATCGACTTCTTCTTCGGCACCGTCTGGAACCCCCGCTTCGTCACGGTCGGCGCCGGCAGCGCGGACGGGTACGGGCTCCTGCCGCTCTTGTGGGGCACCGTGCTGATCGCGGCGATCGCGATGCTGGTCTCGCTCCCCGTCGGCCTGATGATCGCGATCTACATGGCGGAGTACGCGCCGGCGAGGCTGCGCGCCGTCGCGAAGCCGTTGATCGAGATCCTCGCCGGCATCCCCACCATCGTCTACGGGTTCTTCGCGCTGACGATCGCCGGCCCGGCCCTCTCCAACGCCGGGGCGCTGGTCGGGCTCGACATCCGCGCGACCTCCGCGCTGACGGCGGGCGTGGTGATGGGGATCATGATCATCCCCTTCATCTCGTCGCTGTCCGACGACATCATCACGCAGGTGCCGCGCACCATGCGGGACGGCTCGCTCGGCCTCGGCGCGACCCGGTCGGAGACGATCAAGCGCGTCGTGCTGCCGGCGGCCCTCCCCGGCATCGTCGGCGCCTTCCTGCTCGCCGTGTCGCGGGCGATCGGCGAGACGATGATCGTGGTCCTCGCGGCCGGCAACGCGCCCGTGCTCCAGCCCAACCCGTTCGAGTCGGTCTCGACCGTGACGGTGACGATCGTGAAGCAGCTCACCGGCGACATCGATTTCGCGAGCCCGCAGTCGCTCGTCGCCTTCGCGCTCGGCCTGACCCTGTTCGTGCTGACGCTCGGGCTGAACGTGCTCGCGCTCTACATCGTGCGCAGGTTCCGCGAACAATACGAATGAGGGAAGCGGACATGGCCACCGGCACCGCAGACACGACGACCGGCGCCGCGCGCGCCGCGAGCCCGACGACCCGGCGAGTCCAGGCGTCGCTCGCGCGCCGGCGCGCGGCCGAGACCCGCTTCCGGCTGCTCGGCCTCGCCGCCGTGATCGTCGGCCTCGGGCTCGTCGCGCTGCTCTTCGCGACGATCCTCACCAGGGGCCTGCCGGCGTTCTGGCAGGCGACGTTGACGCTGGAGGTCTTCGTCGATCCCGAGATCGTCGACGTGCCCCCGGCGCCCGAGCGATCCGCCTTCGCCAACCAGGCGGAGTACGAGGAGGCCTTCCTCGGCTGGCAGACCGCGCTCGCGCGGACCAACTGGGGGCGCGTCCTGCGCAACGCGCTCCTGGCCTACCTGCCGCCGGAGGCGGCCGACAGCGGGCGCGCGGTCGAGGGGCTGATCGCCTCCAACGAGCGCTTCGAGCTGCGCGCCCTCGTCCAGGAGGACCCCGGCCTGATCGGGGAGACGATCGTCTTCCAGGGTCTCGCCGACGCGAACGTCGACGTCTGGGTGAAGGGCAACATCGACCGCAGCCTGCCGGACGATCGCCTGCCGCTCACCAGCGACCAGCGGGCCTGGATCGAGCTCCTGCTGGAGCAGGGCGTGCTGACGCAGGAATTCGCGAGCGCGCTCCTGTTCAACGTCGACTCGCGCTCGTCCCCGGCCTCGGCGGGCCTCGCGGGCGCCTTCGTCGGCTCGCTGTTCATGATGCTGATCGTCATCGTCCTCTCGGTCCCGATCGGGGTCGCGGCCGCGATCTACCTCGAGGAATTCGCGCCGAGGAACCGCTTCACCGACTTCATCGAGGTGAACATCAACAACCTCGCCGCGGTGCCGTCGATCGTGTTCGGCCTGCTCGGGGCGGCGGTGTTCATCAACTGGTTCCGGCTGCCGCTGTCGGCGCCGCTGGTCGGCGGCCTCGTGCTGACGCTGATGACGCTGCCCACGATCATCATCGCCACCCGCTCGACGCTGCGCGCGATCCCGCCCTCGATCCGGCAGGCCGCGATCGGTCTCGGCGCCTCCAAGGTGCAGACGGTGGCGCACCACGTGCTGCCGCTCGCGATCCCGGGTATCCTGACGGGAGCCATCATCGGCGTCGCCCAGGCGCTCGGCGAGACGGCGCCTCTGCTGCTCATCGGCATGAGCGCGTTCGTCGCGCAGATCCCGACGTCGCCGATGGACTCCTCGACCGCCTTGCCGGTCCAGATCTATCTCTGGCAGGGTAACGAGCTGCGGAACTTCTTCGAGGCCCGCACGTCGGCGGCGATCATCGTGCTCCTCGCCCTGCTGCTGAGCCTGAACACGCTCGCCATCATCCTGCGCAAGCGATTCGAGAAGAGGTGGTGATCCCATGCCCGCGCACGCCGAACCCAAGCAGCCGCCCTCTTCCGAGATCGAGACGAGCCCCGCCATGACCGACCTGACGAAGCCCGTCGTCGCCGGCGACGCCGCGTCGGCGCCCGCCGCCGCGCCGCATGGCGCCAACCGGCCGGAGCCGAAGGTGACGGCCTCGGACGTGAAGGTGTTCTACGGGTCCGCCGAGGCGCTGCACGGCATCGACACGGAAATCCCGGCCCACCAGGTGACGGCGCTGATCGGCCCGTCGGGCTGCGGCAAGTCGACCTTCCTGCGCTGCCTCAACCGGATGAACGACACGATCGAGGGCGCACGGGTCACCGGCAGGATCCTGATGGACGGCGAGGACATCTACGACAAGAGCCTCGACGTCGTGCTGCTGCGCGCCCGCGTCGGCATGGTCTTCCAGAAGCCGAACCCCTTCCCGAAGTCGATCTTCGAGAACATCGCCTACGGCCCGCGTATCCACGGCCTGGCCAAGAACAAGGCCGAGCTCGAGGAGATCGTCGAGCGGTCGCTGCGCCGCGCGGGGCTGTGGGAGGAGGCGAAGGATCGCCTCAAGGAGCCCGGCACCGGGCTCTCCGGCGGCCAGCAGCAGCGCCTGTGCATCGCGCGCGCCATCGCGGTGTCGCCCGAGGTGATCCTGATGGACGAGCCCTGCTCGGCGCTCGACCCGATCGCCACCGCGCGCATCGAGGAGCTGATCGACGAGCTGCGGCAGAACTACACGATCGTCATCGTCACGCACTCGATGCAGCAGGCGGCCCGGGTCTCGCAGAAGACCTGCTTCTTCCACCTCGGCGACCTCGTCGAGGAGGGCGACACCGACATGATCTTCACCAATCCGCGCGACAAGCGCACGCAGGACTACATCACCGGCCGCTTCGGCTGAGCCGGCGCATCGCCGCAGGAAGCGCTCTCGAGGAGACGGACCCATGTCCGAACATACGGTCGCATCGTTCGACGCCGAGCTCCAGGAGCTGCGCCGGTCGATCATGGAGATGGGCGGCATCGCCGAGAAGATGCTCGCCGACGCCACGGTGGCGCTGGTGCGCCGCGACGTCGGGCTCGCCCAGTCCGTCGTCACCACGGATTTCCGCCTGGACACGATCCAGCGCGACATCGAGGAGAAGGCGATCCTCACCATCGCCCGGCGCCAGCCGATGGCGATCGATCTGCGCGAGGTGATCTCCGCCATCCGCATCGCCTCCGACATCGAGCGGATCGGCGACATGGCCAAGAACATCTCCAAGCGCACGCTCGCGATCTCGGGCCAGTTCGAGCCGCAGCGCGTCGTGCTCGGCGTCGAGCGCATGTCGGACATGGTGCTCGGCCAGCTCAAGGACATCCTCGACGCTTATACCCAGCTCGACGTCGACAAGGCGCTCGAGGTCTGGCGGCGGGACGGGGCGACGGACGCGCTCTACAACTCGCTCTTCCGCGAGCTGCTCACCTACATGATGGAAGATCCGCGCAACATCACCTTCTGCACGCATCTCCTGTTCTGCGCCAAGAACGTCGAGCGCATCGGCGACCACACCACCAACGTGGCCGAGACGATCCACTATCTCGTCACCGGCCAGCCGATCACGGCCGAGCGTCCGAAGATGGACCGCACGGCCTACGAGACCGGCATCCACGACGACGCCGCGCCCGGCGCGCCGGGCGCG
Organism: Salinarimonas rosea DSM 21201; assembly: GCF_000429045.1. Taxonomy (GTDB): domain Bacteria; phylum Pseudomonadota; class Alphaproteobacteria; order Rhizobiales; family Beijerinckiaceae; genus Salinarimonas; species Salinarimonas rosea. The sequence goes on along the minus strand of NZ_AUBC01000001.1, from coordinate 23,299 downwards.
TGAGGGAGCGCGGGGCGAACGCACGATGAGCACGCGTGTCCTGGTGGTGGAGGACGAGGAGCCCCTGACTCTTCTCCTGCGCTACAATCTCGAGGCGGAAGGCTACAAGGTCGATACGGTCGCCCGCGGGGACGAGGCCGAGGTGCGGCTGCGCGAGCAGATCCCGGACCTCGTCCTGCTCGACTGGATGCTGCCCGGCCTCTCCGGCATCGAGCTGTGCCGGCGCATCCGCGCCCGCCGCGAGACCGAGCGGCTGCCCGTCATCATGCTCACCGCCCGCGGCGAGGAAGGCGACCGCGTGCGCGGGCTCGCGACGGGGGCCGACGACTACATCGTCAAGCCCTTCTCCGTCCCCGAGCTGCTGGCGCGTGTGCGCGCGCTCCTGCGCCGCACCAAGCCCGCCCACATCGCCAACACGCTGGTCGCCGGGGACATCGAGCTCGACCGCGAGACGCACCGCGTGCGCCGCGGCGGCCGCGAGCTGCATCTGGGGCCGACCGAGTTCCGGCTGCTCGAGTTCCTGATGCAGAGCCCCGGGCGCGTGTTCACCCGCGAGCAGCTCCTCGACGGCGTCTGGGGCCACGACGTCTACATCGACGAGCGGACGGTGGACGTCCATGTCGGGCGCCTGCGCAAGGCGATCAACACCCGCGAGACGCTCGACCCGATCCGCACCGTGCGCGGCGCCGGCTATTCCTTCGACGAGACCTTCGCCAAGGCGGACGGCGCGCTCGGCGCCTGAGGCGGCATTTCCCGAGCCGCCCCGCTTGCCCTCCCGGGTTCGGTTTCGTACGTGGTGCGCTGCGAAACGGGTCTGTGGTAGAGCACGTGCGTCGCCGAGCTCGGCCGTGACAGGCCCGCACGAGAGGCCCGGGCCAGAGGCCCCCACGAGAGGACCACGATGTCGGAACCAGCCGCCGCCGGCGCGATCGCTGCGCCCGTCGATTGCCACATCGAGCGTGTCGTGCTCGTCGAGCACTATACCGACCGGCTCTTCCGCTTCCGTACGACGCGCCCGGCATCGCTGCGCTTCCGCTCCGGCGAGTTCGTGATGATCGGCCTGCCCGGGGGCGAGAAGCCCGTCTTCCGCGCCTACTCGATCGCGAGCCCGAGCTGGGACGACGAGCTCGAGTTCTTCTCGATCAAGGTGCCCGGCGGCCCGCTCACGGAGCGGCTCCAGCGCATCGTCGCCGGCGACGAGATCCTCATCAAGAAGAAGCCGACCGGCACCCTCGTGCTCGACGCGCTCGCGCCCGGCAAGCGGCTCTGGATGCTGTCCACCGGCACCGGGATCGCGCCCTTCGCGAGCATCATTCGCGACCCGGAGACCTACGAGAAGTTCGACGAGGTGATCCTCACCCAGTCCTGCCGGCGCGTGGCGGAGCTCGCCTACGGCGAGAACACCGTGCGCGACCTCGTCGAGGATCCGCTGGTGGGCGAGATCGCCGCCCCGCGCCTGACCTTCTACACCACCGTCACCCGCGAGCCGCACCCGCGCTCGTTCCGGATCACGGATGCGATCGCGTCGGGCCGGCTGTTCGCCGATCTCGGCGTGCCGCCGCTCGACCCGCAGACCGATCGGGTGATGATCTGCGGCTCGATCGAGATGACGAAGGACTGCCGGGCCTTGTGCACCGCGGCCGGGCTCGAGGAGGGCTCGAACGCCAAGCCCGCGCATTTCGTCGTCGAGCGCGCCTTCGTGGGCTGAGGGCGGGCCTGCGCCGGGTCAGGCGCGGTTCGTCTCCAGGAACTCGAGCACCATCGCGGCTGTCCAGCTGAATCGCTTGCCGCCGAGCGCGCGGCCGTCGAGCGGGTCGAAATACTCCCCGAAGCCGCTCTTCGCCACGAGGGCGAGGCCGTCGCGGGCGATCTCGCCGGCGGCGTCGGCCCGCCCGTGGCGGGCGAGCCCGTCGGCGACGAGGCGGTTGGCGATCAGCCAGAGCGGCCCGCGCCAGTAGCGCAGGCGGTCGAAGCGCGGATCGGCGGGATCGTGGCTCGGGACCGGATGGCGCACGGCGCCGCGCAGAGCCGCGAGCCGCGCCACGAGCGCCTGCGCGCGGGGATGGCCGGGCTCGAGCGCGAGGAGCGGCAGGAGCCCGCCGATCGAGGCGCTCTCGACGAGGGTGCCGGCGGCGCGGTCGAAGGCGGCGTACTGCCCGAGACCGTCGTGCCAGAGTCCTTCCAGCGCCGTGCGTCCCCGCGCCGCCTGGGCCTGCGCCTCCGCCGCGAGCTCGGGTGCGTCGAGCGCCTGCGCCAGGGCGGCGAGGTCCTCCGCGGAGCGGATCAGGATCGCGTTGAAGCCGGGATCGACGACCCGGAACGGCGAGGCGTCGTGCAGCGTCGCCTGGTCCCAGGCGAGGCTGCGGAAGCGCTGGACCAGCCAGAGATAGCGGTCGTACTCGGCCTTGGTCGGGCGCTGCGCGGCGTCGACGTGGGTCGTGTCGCGGCGCACGTAGCTGCCGACGCCCTCGGTCGGCACGCGCGCCAGCGCCTCGTCCCAGTCGATCGCATTGTCGCGGCCGCTCTCCCAGGGGTGCAGGATGGCGACGAGGCCGGTGCGATGCGGGTCGCGCGCGGTCGCGAACCAGCGGTGCCACGCGGCGACCTTCGGCAGCAGCGCCGCCACACGCGGCGCGACCATCGTCCGGTCGCGCGCCGTGTCGAGGAGGCGCCTCAGGGCGTAGCCGAGGACCGGCGGCTGGGTGATGCCGCTCGTGGGAGTCGCACGCGCGGTGCCCCAGACGTCCGGGCCGGGGAAATAGGTCTCGTGGTCGGCGTGGAAGACGATGTGGGGGATCATCCCGTCCGGCCATTGATGAGCGACCAGCGTCTCGATCTCGCCGAGCGCGCGGTCCTCGTCCACGTGCGCGAGGCCGAGCGCAACGAGGCAGGAATCCCAGTTCCACTGGAACGGGTAGAGGCCCCTCGTCGGGATGGTGTACCCGCCGAGATCGTTCTCGCGCAGGATCGCGACCGCCTCCGCGCGCAGGCGATCGGCGTCGATGGGGAAAGTCGTCATGGCGGCGGTCTTCTCAGGAGGGCGTGAGGGGGCGGTCGATGGCGGTCTGGGTCGTCGGGTCGAACCAGCGCACGCGCTCGGGGCGCGGCGCCAGCGTGAGGGTCTCGCCGGCGCGGACGGGCAGGTCGCTCTCCAGCACCGCGCGGAAGAGGTGGCCGGCGACGTCCATCGTGACGAGCTGATGTGCGCCGAGCGGCTCGACGACCTTCACGCGGCCGGAAAGGCCGGTCTCGGCGGGGGCGAGGTCCTCCGGGCGCACGGCGAGCTCGATGGCGTCCTGCGCCACGTCCGGCCCGGGCACGATGATGCCGGCCACCGCCCAGCCGTCGGCCACCCGCGCCGCCGGCAGGAAGTTCATCGGCGGGTTGCCGATGAAGCTGCCGACGAAGCGGGTCGCGGGATCGCGGTAGACCTCGAGCGGCGAGGCGTGCTGGACGATGTGGCCGCCGTGCATCACGGCGATGCGGTCGGCGAGGCTCATGGCCTCGACCTGGTCGTGGGTGACGTAGATCGTCGTCGTCCGGCTCTCCTGGAGCACGCCCTTGAGCTCGGCGCGCATCTCGAGCCGCAGCAGCGCGTCGAGGTTGGAGAGCGGCTCGTCCATCAGGAGCACCTCCGGCTCCATGGCGAGCGCGCGGGCGACGGCCACGCGCTGGCGCTGCCCGCCGGAGAGCTGGCCGGAATAGCGCGCGAGCAATTGCTCGATGTGCATCATCGTGGCCGCGCGCCGCACCTTCTCCTCGACCTCCGCATTCGGCAGCTTCTTCATGCGCAGCCCGAAGGCGATGTTCTCGAAGACCGTCAGGTGCGGGAAGACGGCGTAGTTCTGGAACACCATCGCGATCTTGCGCGCCCGCGGCGGCAGGCGGTCGACGCGCCGTCCGCCGATGGCGATCTCGCCGCGGCTGGCGGTCTCGAGCCCGGCGATGCAGCGAAGCAGCGTCGTCTTCCCGCAGCCGGACGCGCCCAGCAGCACGAGGAACTCGCGATCCTCGACGTGCAGGTCGATCTCGTGGAGCGCGGTGAAGGCGCCGTAGGATTTCTCGAGGCGGGAGACGGCGATCTCAGCCATGGGCGGGCTCCTCTGCGGCTTTGCGAGGGAGGACGTCGTACGCTCGCCGGATCGGCGGCCGGGTCCGGCGCGGCGGAGCAGTGCATCGATCGCTTGCGCCTCTCGCGGCATTGGACGACCTGTGCGGTGGAGGCGGACGAGAGACGTCGGCGACCCCTGTCCTTCCCTGTAGGGGAAGGTGGATCGGCGGCGAAGCCGACGAGACGGATGGGGCGCGGCGCGCGAGCGACGCGTTCCGCGAAGCGGAAGCCGGCGTGTCCGCCGCCGCCGTCGCTCTTCGGCTGCGCCGAACGCGCGTTCCGCGCGCCCCATCCGTCTCGGCTTCGCCGAGCCACCTTCCCCTACAGGGAAGGAGAAGGCCTGCACTCTGCGTTGCGGGGGTCATCGTTCGATCCGAGGGTTGCAGACGTGTGCATCGACGAGGGAGAGGGGAGAGCCGGCATCGGCGGATTGGGGTCCAGGGTCGGCGCGCTCATCGGTTGGCGATCCCCCACATAGCGAAGAGATACTTCCGCACCGCGAACAGGAAGAGGAGCGCGGGCAGGACGAGCACTGCCGCGCCGGCGAACTTGAGGTGCAGGGGGCTGACGTTCAGGCTCTGGAGCAGGAAGGCGGTGAGCGTGCGGTTCTCGATGGTCAGGACGGCCGCCGCGAAGACCTCGTTCCAGGAGACCACGAAGGCGAACACCGCGGAGGCGGCGATGCCGGGGCTCACCAGCGGCAGCACGACCTTCACGAAGGCCTGGAGGCGGGTGCAGCCGAGCGTCCAGGCCGCCTCCTCGAGCTCGACGGGAACGCCCATGAACAGCGAGGCCGTGATCAGGACCGCGAAGGGCATCGCCAGCATCGTGTGCACGAAGGCGAGGCCGAGGATCGTGTCGTCGAGCCCGACCTGGATGTAGGCCACCGCCAGCGGCAGGGCGAGCAGCGGCAGCGGGAAGGCGCGGGTCATCAGCACGAGGATGCGGAACGCGTTCTTGCCGGCGAAGTCGAACCGCGCCAGCGCGTAGCCCGCCGGCGCGCCGATGGCGATGGAGAGCACCATCGTGATCGCCGCCACGGTCACCGAGTTGAGCAGCGCGTCCGCCACGCCGCGAAAGCCGATGAAGAAGGCGAGGCTGTCGGTGGCGAAGGAGGGCAGGAAGCTCTTGGGCCAGCCGGAGACCTCGGCCGGCGTCGAGAGCGCGTTGACGAGGACGAGCCAGATCGGGACGAGCACCCACAGGCACAGGATCGTCACGACGGCCGCCGTCAACCAGCGCCGCGCGGTGGCGAGCTCGAGCGCGCGGGTCGTGTCGTAGGAGGCGACGGGGGCGCGGAGGGGACGGGTCGCGGTCATGCGCGCGCCTCCTTGGGGGAGCGCAGCCACCACAGGAAGACGAGGGTGGAGGCGATCGAGATGCCGAGGATGACGAGGGCGTAGGAGGCGGCGACGCCGCGGTCCTGGAGCTGGAACTCCCAGGCGTAGGTCTCGCCCATCAGCATCGGCATCGAGGTGCCGGCGAGCGCGGCGACGACGGCGAAGACCTCGAAGGCGAGGATCGTGCGCAGGATCAGCGCCGTCTGCAGGCTGGGCCTGAGGAGCGGCAGCGTCACCTTGACGAAGCGCTGCCAGGGCGAGGCGCCGAACACCTGCGCCGCCTCGTCGTACTCCTTGGGGATCAGCCCCATCCCCGCGACGAGGATGACGAGCATGATCGCCGTCGCCCGCCAGATCTCCGCGAGCGCGACGGCGACGAAGAGCCCGAGCGTGTTCTGGTAGGACAGGCGCGCGACCGGGCTCTCGAGGAGGCCGAGGTGGTAGAGGAAGGAATTCAGGAAGCCGTTCTGCTCCAGGATCGCGAGCCAGATGATGCCCGCCGCGAGGTCCGAGATGCCGAGCGGGATGGTGAAGACGTAGAGCACGAGGTCGCGCCCGCGGCCCATCCGCGTCACGATCTGGCCCATGAACAGCGCGAGCGCCAGCTGCAGCGGCACGACGACCGCAGCGAGGAGGATCGTGTTCCACAGGGCCGCGTCGAACTTCCAGTGACCGGCCATGCGGGCGAAGTTCGCGAGCGTCGGCTCGTCCCCGCGGGTGAACGCGATCAGCGCCACCTGCACCGCCGGGTAGACGAAGAAGGCGGCCAGGAACAGCGCCGCGGGCGCGAGCAGGAGGTAGGGCAGGGCGCGCGAGGGCATGGGACCTCGGAAACAGAGGGGCCTCGTTGTCATCCCGGATTGCGAAGCAAGTCCGGGACCCAGAACCACAGGTGCCTCATCGAGCGGCGTGCAGACGCCGCGGCGGGAAAGGCCTGCATCGGCGCCTCGCGACGCGAGCGCTCTCGCGCACGCTGAGAGAGACGACGGCGGTTCTGGGTCCCGGGCCCGCTTCGCGACCCGGGATGACGTCGTGCGTCGCTCACTCCACCGGGCACGGCCCCTCGGAGGGGGCGTCGGGCGCCCAGCAGGGCGCGCCGGCCTCGGTCACGATGCGGCGCAGCTCCGCCGCCCCGTCGTCGAGCACCTGCTCGATCGGCTGACCGGCGAGCACGATGCGCTCGAACGTGTCGACGTAGACCTGGTTGAACTGCCCGCCGAGATCGCCGAGCCCCACCGGCAGGAGGCCGGGATTGGCGTCCGGCGCACCGGACTGGAGCGCGATCGCCGCGCCCGCGGCACGCACCGAGGGCGGCATGTCGTCGGGCAGCTCGACGTCGACGACGGGGAAGAAGTTCGTGGCGCGCAGCGTCGCGATCTGGGTCTCGGGCTCCAGCATGTAGCGCAGGAGCGCGAGGCTCGCCTCCGGATCGGGCGCGGTCTCCGGCACGGCGATGCCGGCGACGACCGGCATGAAGCCGCGGCCCGTGGGTCCGGCGGGGGCGGGGAAGGCGATGAAGTCGTCCGGGCGCTGGTTGAAGGCGTCCGCGAGGCGCGCCGTGTGGTCGATCGCGACCCAGACCTCGTCGGCGAGCAGCGGCTCCTGCATGAAGTTGTAGGAGGTCGAGCGCGGGTGCGTGACCTCCCACAGCTCCCGCACCGTCTCCCACATCGCCACCGCATCGTCCGAGCGGAAGCGGGTGACCATGGAATCCGTGAAGGACGGGTAGAGGTAGCCCTGCACGACGCGATGGCGCAGGCCCTGCGGGCCGGCGGGCAGGCCGATCTTGGGCGAGCCGGTGGCGTCCGCCATGTTGCGGCCCCAGGCGATCAGCTCGTCCCACGTGAGCGCGTTCACGTCCGCGCCCTCGGGCAGGTGCTCGAGCGCGGCGCGGTTAGCGGCCATCAGGTAGGTCGCCTGCATCCACGGCACGTAGCGCTGCTCGTCCGTGCCGAGCCGCCCGAGCTCGACGAGCGCCGGGCTCGCGGCGGAGACGTCGACGGCCGAGAGGTCCATGAAGGCCTCGGCGAAGGCGGTCAGCTCGCCGTGGAGGGCTCCGACGACGGCGATCGTCCCCTGGTCGGCCTCGGTCTCGGCACGCAGGCGGGTGATGAAGGGCCCGGCGTCCTGCGGCTGGTAGTCGACGCTGCCGCCCTCGAAGCCGGAGAGCACCTCCTCGCGCATGCCCTGCGCCTCCTCCACGGGCCTGGCCTGCGTCGACCAGAACAGCAGCTCCTGGGCGCTCGCCGGCGCGGGCCCGCTCGTCGCCGCGAAGGCGAGGAGCGCGAGGGCGGATGTCGTCGTCGTGTGGCGTCTCATGTCCTGTCCTCCCGTTGGGTCTCTGGTGTGCGGCTCTCTTGCTGGTGCCTCTTGCTCGTCTCTCCGGGGTCTTCCTCTTCGGAGCTCTGGTCGCGCGGGCAGCCGGCCGGCTCAGCCGGGGGCCGGGCCGTGGCTCGCGCGGGGGATGAAGTCCGCCGCAACGAGCTTCGGCTCGACGGCGGCGGGGCCGTTCTCGATCACCGCGAGCAGCATGCGCGCGACGGCGACGCCGCACTCCTGGATGCGGGCGTCGAACGTGGTCAGGCCCGGGCTCGCGTAGGACGAGACCGGCAGGTTGTCGAAGCCCACGACCGAGAGGTCGCGCGGGATCGCCAGCGACCGGCGGGCGGCCTCCTCCATCAGCGTGATCGCGAGCGTGTCGGTGGCGCACAGGATCGCGCTGGGGCGCTCGGGCGCATCGAGCAGACGGCCGGCGGCCGCGCGCAGGGCGGCAGGATCCGCGCGCGGCGCGGCGGCCATGGCCTCGGGGGCGAGCGCGAGGCCGGCCTCGGCGAGCGCCGCCTCAAGGCCGGCGCGGCGATAATGGGCGAAGGTCATCGGGTCGGAGAAGGTGAGCAGCCCGAAGCGGCGGTGCCCGAGCGCGACGAGCCGGCGCGCCGCCTCGCCGAAGGCGGCCGCGCCGTCGGTGTCGAGCCAGGCGTGCGGACGGGTCTCCTCGAGAACGCGCCCGTGCAGCACGAAGGGCACGCCGCGGTCGAGCAGGTAGCCGACCCGCGGATCCGCGCAGGTCGCGCGGCTGACGACCATGCCGTCCACCTGCCCCGCGTTCACGACGTGGGCGAGGACGTCCATCTCCTCCTGACGACGCGTCGCCGTGGTGAGCGCGAGGTCGCGCCCGGCCTCCGCCAGCGCCTCGCCGAGCCCCATCACGAACTCGCCGAGGAAGGCGTCGATGAACTGCGCGTCGCGCACCGGCACGACGAGGCCGACGAATCCCGTCTGGCCGGACTTCAGCGCGCGCCCGGCGCGGTTGGGCACGTAGCCGGACCTCGCGGCGGCCTCGCGCACGCGCTCGCGGGTGGTCGCGGAGACGTCGGAATAGCCGGCGAGCGCCCGCGACACCGTCGTGATCGACAGGCCGAGCTCGCGCGAGAGTTCCTTCAGCCGCGGCTGGCGGCGCTCCATGACGTGTCCTCCGCGAGGCTATCGATCCAAAACGTTTCGGATCGCGAGCCGCGTCCGTCCCGGGGCGCGCCTTCTGGCGCGGCTCTCGTGAGCGCTGCTTCCCGAAACGTTTCGGAAGAGTGCCGCCACGCTCCCCGGCTGTCAAGCGGTGCGCCGCGCGGCGGCGAGCGATACGGCGTATCCTCCGGCGCTGGCCGGAAACTGGAACAAAGTAAGTTCGTAGGACAAATTGCGAGGCGACGTTCTCGCGCCGAGACAGTTATTTCGCCTTGTCGCTTCTGCTCTTTTTTCTGAAGTCGAGGAGCACCTGCTTTATGTGGTCGTATTCGACGATGTTGTCGGCTTCCTTGAGCCGAAACCATCGGCGCTCCCGCTGGTGCTGCTCGGGCCACATGTCGCCGACCTCCTGGACCTCCATGGCGAACATCTCGACGTCGTATGACGCTCCAAAGCGCGAATAGTTGTACCGGCCGATGCGCTCGCCCACTTTTCCTCTGACGCCGGCCTCTTCGTAGGCCTCCTTCTCGGCGGTCGCGTGCGGATTGCTTCCAGCGCCGATATTTCCCTTCGGAAAGATCCAAGCTCCCTGGCTCCGGGAGGTAACCAGGAGGATCTCCACCTTCTCGGAACCCTGTCTGCGGTAGGGCACGACACCCGCCTGCGAACGTGGCGCTAAGCGTTGACGAATCTGGAGCAGCGACCAGTCGATCACGCGTGCGAGCTGCTGGACTTGATCCCAGACGGTGCGGCCGTCCTTGATGACGTTCGGGGCCGCGTCGCTCGAGAACCACTGGGGATCTCTGAATTCCATTCGCTTACTGGGTGCACCTTGGGCATAGATCAGGACAGCAGCGACGGAGTACATCTTGCCCTCCTCCTCCTTCAGGTACCTGAAGACGAGGGGGTCGGCATCGGTCGGCCGCGCGGACACGCCCCCTTCGTGAAAGGCGATCCTCATCGCCGCCGTCGTGGCGCTCTCGCCGTCCTTGATCCTTCCCTTGGGGAAAATACGGCGGCTTTTGGTCGAGTTCACGAGCAGATACTCGATCACCCCGTCGACAATCCGGTAGCAGACGGCTGCGACGTAGGTGACAGTGCTTCCGTCGGCGTCTCGCAGCGCACGATTGTGTATCGGCCCGAGTTCCTCGATCGCGGCCTTGATCCTCGCGCATGCAGGCCCGACCGCCGCGACCCAGTTACCGTCCCCGCGATTGCTGCTGAACCTTGGTATGTTCGTCCCGAGCAGATCCGTCGGGATCCTCAGATCCGCTGCCTCGTCGGCCGCGATGACGAACGTCCGGTTCTTCCCGATACGTCCGATCGCGAGGCCTATCTCGAAGATGACGTTGTCGCGCGCCACGTTTTGGACGTTGCCACGAATAAGCAGCTTGTCGTCCGGCGAGAGAACGAAAATCGCGAAGTCGTAGGCTCCTATTTGATCGACGAGGTTGTCGAGCGTCGAGTTGCTCAGCTCGAAGACGTTCTGGTCCCAAATGACGCACTCGGCGATTTTGTCCAGGTGAGTCTGGACGCCTGCCGCCACCTTGCCACCTTCGGTCGACGCTCCGATGAACACCCGAGCTTTCATGACGAATATCCCTCCGGGAGCGCAGATCGTGACCACGTCGTCCCGGCCCGTGCGTCGACGCGAGACCCCATGCCGGCTAACAACCTAGCATAAGTCGGACCGATCAGGCTGGGAAGCCGTCCCGATCTCCATCCTCCCGACGTCGCGGCACGCGTGTCGCCGTGGGCCGACACTCACGATCTACCCGCGCGACTCGTCCACGAGCATGGTCAGCGGCACATCGCGCGGCACGTAGAGCGGGTGGCGCGGCGCGCCGGATTTCGTCAGGCCGAGATGCCACAGCCGCGCGCCGGCGCCCGCGAGCAGCGCCAGCGCGGCACGCGCCCGCGCGGGCTCGGCGTGGTTCCCCCAGGCGCAGACGACGTCGCGGACCTGCGCTGCGATCGCGGCGAGATGGGCCGGGGTCTCGGGGCCGACGGGGTCGGGATGGGCGGCGAGCGCGCGCGGGTCGGCGGAGCGCAGCCCGTAGAGGTTCGCGACGACGACCGGGCCGTAGCCGAAGCCCCGGGCGAGGAGACGCACGCGCCGGATGGTGGGGTCGTCCCGGTAGGCGTCCGCGGTCGAGGGATTGAGCATGACGAAGGCGAGCGCCGGGGCGCCCGCCCGCGCATCGTCCCCCGGCCGCTCGAGCCGGTAGCGATACGTGCCGCAGGGAGAGAAGACCGCGCTCATTGCCCCGAGAGGTTCGCCCGCGGCACCCAGCCCTCGTACCCCTCCACGCGGACCTTCTGCCAGCCCTCGCGGGCGTAGGGCAGGAAGGCGATCGAGCAGGTGGCGGGGCCGAGCGCACGGACCGGCCGCGACTCGAAGGAGGGGAACGCGCGCAGCATCAGCCGCTCGCCGGCCCGGACGCCCTCGGTGCAGTAGAGAGCCGGCGAGACCTGGGCGATGTAGCGGGCGTGGACGAAGCCGGAATTGTGCCCGTCCTCGACCGGGCACCAATTGCCCGAGCACGCCCCCGTCACCATCACCCCGCACGTGCCGTAGGGCAGGCGCGCCAGGATCGGCTGGGCGGCCCCCGGCCCGGCACGCAGGTTGAGCGCGTCGTCGGCGCGGACGTCGACGACGCAATGCTCCTCCCCCGGCACCACGTTCGCCGTCGGCGCGCGCTGGGCGATCGCGTTGGCGGCGCCGAGGCCGCCGAGGACGACGCCGCACAGCGCGAGCCGCGCGAGGGAGGCGAGGGCGATCGGGCGAAAGCGGCGGGGGGCGGGGAGGGACATCGCGCGGGGCTCGCGGGCGGAGGACGGGTGCGGGTGGCTGGCCGACGGATCGAGCCTGCCACGGGGATGCTGAGCGAAGACTGAACGCACCCCGATCGGGCCGAATTGATGGCGGGATTCGATTCGCAGTCCCGCGATGTGATTCCCGGATTCCGATGCGTCCGCGGATTACGTTGAATCCCATAGACTCCAGCCGCTTCGTCCGCCCCGCGCAGGGCCTGTCGCAGGTCCGAGGCCGCGGACGCTCACCGCCCGGCGCTCGAGGCCGGCCGGACGGCTCTTGTGGATGGTCCGCCGGCGACGCATCGCGGCCACACCCGGCGCAAGCGTGGCCGCTCGCCTGAAATCCGAAGCGACTCGAATGGCTTGAGAGCCGGTGTCGAAGTTCTCCACAATCTTAACAGCCCACACCATATCTAGGGCTGGGGAGGAGCCCGAGCACTAGGTGTTGACGCGCGCCCCGGCTGGTGACAGCTTTCTCTCGTCCCACCGACACGAGCGGCGGCGGGCCAGAAGGCCTCACGTCGGGCGACATCCAGAACGGAGCGCGGCATCCACCTCGACGCCACGGCCAAGCGGCCCGGCGCGCGGGTGTGCGCGCCCCGAAGGCGTCCGCGCGGCGTGACGATGGTGACGAGGAGGGGGCGGCCCGCGGGCCGTCCGGGGCCGACATCCCGGTTCGCGCATGGCGGCCGGAGCGAAAGACCAGGGATACGGGACGATGCGGATCGAGCGGCGATACACGAGTGCGGGTCGGGATCCCTATGCCGGGATCACCTTCCGGAAGGCGACGAGCGAGATCCGCAACCCGGACGGCTCCATCGTCTTCCGGCTGGAGGGCATCGACGTCCCCGAGACCTGGTCGCAGGTCGCGAGCGACGTGCTCGCGCAGAAGTACTTCCGCAAGGCCGGCGTCCCGGCCCGCCTGAAGAAGGTCGAGGAGAACGACGTTCCCTCCTTCCTGTGGCGCTCCGTCGCCGACGAGAAGGCGCTGGCGAAGCTGCCCGAGGAGGAGCGCTACGGCTCGGAGATCTCCTCGCGCCAGGTCTTCGACCGGCTCGCCGGCTGCTGGACCTACTGGGGCTGGAAGGGCGGCTACTTCACCGCCGAGGAGGACGCCGCGGCGTTCTACGACGAGCTGCGCTTCATGCTGGCGAGCCAGATGGTGGCGCCGAACTCGCCGCAATGGTTCAACACCGGCCTGCACTGGGCCTACGGCATCGACGGCCCCTCCCAGGGCCACTACTACGTCGACTTCGAGACCGGTGAGCTGACCAAGTCCGCCACCGCCTACGAGCACCCGCAGCCGCACGCCTGCTTCATCCAGTCCGTCGAGGACGACCTCGTCAACGAGGGCGGCATCATGGACCTGTGGGTGCGCGAGGCGCGCCTGTTCAAGTACGGCTCGGGCACCGGCTCGAACTTCTCGCGGCTGCGCGGCGAGGGCGAGCGGCTCTCGGGCGGCGGCAAGTCGTCGGGCCTGATGTCCTTCCTCAAGATCGGCGACCGGGCGGCGGGCGCGATCAAGTCCGGCGGCACCACGCGCCGCGCGGCGAAGATGGTCGTCGTCGACATCGACCACCCGGACATCGAGAACTACATTGACTGGAAGGTGAAGGAGGAGCAGAAGGTCGCCGCCCTCGTCACCGGCTCGAAGCTGAACTCCAAGCACCTCAAGGCGGTGCTGAAGGCCTGCGTCAACTGCGAGGTCGAGGGCGACGCCACCGGCGAGGCCTGCTTCGACCCCGAGCGCAACCCCGTCCTCAAGCGCGAGATCAAGGCCGCGCGTCGCGCCATGGTGCCCGACAGCTACATCAAGCGCGTGATCCAGTTCGCCCGCCAGGGCTACACGGACATCGACTTCCCGGTCTACGACACCGACTGGGACTCGGAGGCCTACCTCACCGTCTCGGGCCAGAACTCCAACAACTCGGTCTCGATCACCGACGGCTTCCTGCGCGCCGTGGAGCAGGGCGGCACCTGGGACCTGACCTGGCGCCAGACCGGCAAGGTGAAGAAGACGCTCGACGCCCGCGACCTGTGGGAGAAGATCGGCCACGCCGCCTGGGCCTCCGCCGATCCGGGCCTGCACTTCAACACCACGATGAACGACTGGCACACCTGCCCGGCGTCCGGCCCGATCCGCGGCTCGAACCCGTGCTCGGAGTACATGTTCCTCGACGACACGGCCTGCAACCTGGCCTCCGCCAACCTGCTGCAGTTCTATCATCGCGAGGCCAAGACCTTCGACGTCGCCGGCTACGAGCACCTGTGCCGGCTGTGGACCATGGTCCTCGAGATCTCGGTGACGATGGCGCAGTTCCCGTCGAAGGAGATCGCCGAGCTGTCCTACCGCTACCGCACGCTCGGCCTCGGCTACGCCAACATCGGCGGCCTCTTGATGACCATGGGCCTGCCCTACGATTCCGACGAGGGCCGGGCGCTGTGCGGCGCGCTCACCGCGGTGATGACGGGCGTCGCCTACGCCACCTCGGCCGAGATGGCCTCCGAGCTCGGGCCGTTCCCGGGCTATGCGGACAACGCCGAGCACATGCTGCGGGTGATGCGGAACCACCGCCGCGCGGCCCACGGCGAGAGCGACGGCTACGAGGAGCTGCACACCACGCCGGTGCCGCTCGACCACGCGTCGTGCCCGCAGCCCGACCTCGTCGCCCGCGCCCAGGCGGCGTGGGATCGCGCGCTCCAGCTCGGCGAGAAGCACGGCTACCGCAACGCCCAGGCGACCGTGATCGCGCCCACCGGCACGATCGGCCTCGTCATGGATTGCGACACGACGGGCATCGAGCCGGACTTCGCGCTCGTCAAGTTCAAGAAGCTCGCCGGCGGCGGCTACTTCAAGATCATCAACCGCGCCGTTCCGGATGCGCTGCGCACGCTCGGCTACCGCGAGCACGAGATCGCCGAGATCGAGGTCTATGCGCTCGGCCACGGCTCGATCGCGCAGGCGCCGGCGATCAACCCGCCCGCGCTGAAGGCCAAGGGCTTCACCGACGAGAAGATCGCCGCCCTCGAGGCGGGCATGAAGTCGGCCTTCGACATCAAGTTCGTCTTCAACAAGTGGACGCTGGGCGAGGACTTCCTCACGGGCGCGCTCGGCATTTCCGCCGAGAAGCTGGCCGACCCGTCCTTCGACCTCCTCCTCCATCTCGGCTTCTCGAAGAAGGACGTCGAGGCCGCCAACATCCACGTCTGCGGGGCGATGACGCTCGAGGGTGCGCCGCACCTGAAGGCCGAGCACTACCCGGTGTTCGACTGCGCCAACCCCTGCGGGCGCGTCGGCAAGCGCTACCTGTCGGTGGAGAGCCACATCCGCATGATGGCGGCGGCGCAGCCCTTCATCTCGGGGGCGATCTCCAAGACCATCAACATGCCCAACGACGCCACGGTGGAGGACTGCAAGAGCGCCTACATGCTCTCCTGGCGCCTGGCGCTGAAGGCCAACGCCCTCTACCGCGACGGCTCGAAGCTCTCCCAGCCGCTCAACTCCGCCCTCATCGAGGACGAGGCGGACGAGGACGAGGCGGCGGACGCCGTCGAGGCGCTGCTCCAGAAGGCCGCCCCGGCCCGCGTCGCCGAGGTCGCCGAGAAGATCGTCGAGCGGGTGGTGGAGCGCGTCGAGCGCATCCGTGACCGCGAGAAGCTGCCGGGCCGCCGCAAGGGCTATACCCAGAAGGCGAACGTCGGCGGCCACAAGGTGTACCTGCGCACCGGCGAGTACGACGACGGGCGCCTCGGCGAGATCTTCATCGACATGCACAAGGAGGGCGCGGCCTTCCGGGCGATGATGAACAACTTCGCCATCGCCATCTCGCTCGGCCTGCAATACGGCGTGCCGCTGGAGGAATACGTCGAGGCCTTCACCTTCACCCGCTTCGAGCCCTCGGGCTTCGTCACCGGCAACGAGTCGATCAAGAACGCCACCTCGATCCTGGACTACGTCTTCCGCGAGCTGGCGATCTCCTACCTCGGCCGCTACGACCTCGCCCATGTCGACCCGAGCGAGATCGGCCACGACGTGCTCGGCAAGGGCGTCGAGCAGTCCCGCCTGGGCCCCGCCGCCGAGCCGAGCCCCGCCGCCACCTTCGTCTCCCGCGGCTTCACCCGCGGCAAGACCGACAAGCTGATGCTGATCCCCGGCGGCGCCGGCGGATCGGTGCCGCAGCCGCTGGTGATGGCGCTCGCGCGCGACGCGGGGATGCCGGCCGGCGGGGGGGCCGGCGGCGGGGCGCGGACGGCGACGGCGCTGAAGGCGGAGCCGGTGGTGGAGCGCGAGCTCTCGGCCGGCGCGGCCGCCCCGGCGCCGGCGTCCGTCGCCGACCGGCGGGCGGAGGCGCGGATGAAGGGCTACGAGGGGGAGGCCTGCCCCGAATGCGCGAACTTCACGCTGGTGCGGAATGGGACTTGTTTGAAGTGTGATACGTGTGGGGGGACGACGGGGTGTTCTTAATTTGGTAGGCATTTACTCTTCATCCGACTCTGCTACGCGTGGCAGCACCGGACCGTCCCTAGGGCGGCCCGGTGCTTGGCCATGAGCAAAAGTGGAAGATCGGCGTCAGGGCCTTTTCTGGTTCCTCGACAGGAATTCTGAAATGCGCAGTACTGAGAAATTACGTCTTATAGACAAAGTCGCGCGCGAGCTTCAAGCGCGATATCGGTATGATGAAATCGATCAGTTTCTTGCGGAGTATGGGGTAAATCCACCCACGGAGGTTCACTATAATAGTAAATGGGTGTACTCTAAGGTTGCGCTTCGTGGCGTCGAAAATGCCAAGCTTCTCCGAATTGCGCAAGATCTCGGGATTTTTTCAGAGGCCGTCGGTTTTGGTGACGATAGTCCTGAACTCTGGCGCGACGCACAGTCTATGCGCATATTCATTAGCCATGTCTCAGAGGCCCGACCACGGGCGGTCAGACTGGCCGAGTGCTTGGCTGCGCACAGTTGCAGTGGCTTCGTGGCTCACGCCGCGATTTCGCCGACGCGAGAATGGACGGACGAACTGCACCGTGCCTTGCGGCATATGGAAGCCCTGATTGCCGTGTGCACGCCGGGTTTTGCGCAAAGCAGTTGGTGCCAGCAGGAGGTCGGCTTCGGGGTCGCACGGAACGTCCTGATCATTCCTCTTCATATGGGAGAAAACCCGACCGGCTTCGTTGCGCGAAAGCAGGCGATCTTGAGGCGCGGAAGACAGGCGGAGGAGATTGTAGCCGATATTGCAGCGGTTCTGAAGCAGGATGACCGAACAAAGGATAGATTCGCGCAGGCTCAGCAGAAGCCTTCTGAATACGACGACGACATTCCATTTTGAGTATGAGGGTTTAAAGCGCTGTATTTTTTGGCTTGTAGATCCGCAGCGACGCGTTAGGTGCAATGCCTTCGTGCCCGTTCGGCAATTGCTGGAGAGCGGCACGGGGCACCGCGCCGTCCTTTGCTGCGAGCGTGCCGGCGTGCTCGCTCCGGTCAAGGGCTTCGCCCTCCTCCACTTCGTTCCGGCCGCTTCGCGGTGACCTGCGCTGCGCGCGCCGGCGCGTGCGAGGCACGACGGCTCCGGGGGGATGACAGGCGCCCGAGCCTGTCGGGCGACACGACTAACTGACCCCCTTGGCGCCATGAGGAACTGACCCCCTGCCGTCGAGCAGGAGGTCGCGATGGACGACGCATGGATGCACAGATGCCCCCAGGAGCAGATTGCACGGGGGCTGGAGATGAAGGAGCCGGACGAGGTCTCGGCGATGCTGTCGCTGAAGGCGCTCGGGTGGGGCTCGAAGCGGATCGCGGCGGAGCTGGGGTGCTCGCGGAACACGGTTCGGCGCTGGTTGAGAGCCGGTGGATGGCGGCCGCCGACATCGCCGTCGCGCTCGAAGAAGCTGGACGGGCTCGAGGACTGGATCGCCGAGCGCTTCCGGCGCCACGCCGGGAACGCCGATGTCGTGCGCCAGGAGCTGGCGTCGGAGAAGAAGGTCGTGGTGAGCCTGCGCACCGTCGAGCGGGCCGTCGCCCACCTGCGTCGTGAGCTTCGCGCCGAGGCGCGGGCGACGATCCGGTTCGAGACGCGCCCGGGTCAGCAGCTGCAGATCGACTTCGGCGAGCGGCGGGTCGAGATCGGCGGCGAGCAGCGGCGGGTGTCATTCTTCGTGGCCACGCTCGGCTACTCGCGGCGCCTCCACGTCCGCGCCTTCGACGGCGAGCGCCAGGAGAGCTGGTTCGAGGGGATGGAGAGCGCGTTCCGGGCCTTCGGCGGCGTGACCGAGGAGGTCCTCCTCGACAACGCCCGCGCCCTCGTCCTTCACCACGACCCGGCGAGCCGGGAGGTCGTTCTGAACCCGCGGCTCCATGCCTTCGCCCGGCACTGGGGCTTCCGGGTGGTCGCCTGCGCGCCGTATCGCGCCCGTACCAAAGGCAAGGACGAGCGCGGGGTCGGCTATGTCAAGAACAACGCCATCGCCGGGCGCAGCTTCGAGAGCTTCGCCGCGCTCGAGGCGCATCTCGATCAGTGGACGCGCGAGATCGCGGACGTACGCGAGCACGGCACGACCGGCGAGGCGCCGATCCTGCGCTTCGCCCGGGACGAGGCCGCGCGCCTAAAGGCCTTGCCGGGCCATGGCTCGTTCCTCGCGACCCGCGATCTCCTCCGACGGGTCGGCGCCGACTGCACGGTCGAGGTCGACGGCTCGGCCTACTCCGTCCCATGGCGCCTGATCGGCGAGAGCGTGCGGGTGACGGTGACGGGCGCGAGCGTGCGGATCGTCTATGGCGGGCGCGAGGTCGCGAGCCATCCGTCGAGCGCGCGCCGCAAGGGGCGGATCGTCGATCCCGCGCACTTCGAGGGCGTCGCCGGCGCCGGAGGGCGGGCCGTGCGACGTGTCCGCGACGAGGAGACCGTCGACGGCCCGGAGGTCGACGCCGCGGCGCTGCTGCGCCCGCTGGCGGAATACGAGGCGCTCGTCGGAGGGGCCTGGTGATGCTCATCGACACGCACGCGCATCTCGAGCGGATGCTCACCCGCCTCAAGCTCACCGCGATCCGCGACCAGCTCGACAGCCTCCTCGACGAGGCTGGGCGGCGCGACCTGACGATCCGCGAGGCCCTGACCCTGTTCTGCGAGCGCGAGATCGCGCGCAAGGACCAGCGCCGGATCGAGATGGCCTTCGGGCTCGCCAGGTTCCCCTTCGCCCGGGATCTGGCCGGCTTCGACTTCGAGGCGCAGCCATCCGTCGACCGGCACCAAGTCCGCGAGCTCGCCACCGGCCGCTTCATCGCAAACGGCGAGGCGATCCTGCTGCTCGGTCCGCCGGGGGTCGGCAAGACGCATCTCGCCGTCGCCCTCGGGCGCGAGGTGATCGTGGCCGGCTACACCGTGCTGTTCACCTCGGCCACGGCGCTCGTCGCCAACCTGGCCAAGGCGCATGCCGATGGCCGTCTCGACGAGCGCCTCCTCCATTACGCCAAGCCGAAGCTGCTGATCGTGGACGAGCTGGGCTACCTGCCCTTCGAGCAGGATGCGGCGCACCTCTTCTTCCAGCTCGTCTCTCGCCGCTACGAGCGTGGCGCCATGCTCGTCACCTCGAACCGCGCCATCGGCGAGTGGGGCTCCGTGTTCGGCGATCCCGTGGTCGCGACCGCCATCCTCGACCGCCTCCTCCACCACAGCCACGTCATCACCATCCGCGGTGAGAGCTATCGGCTGCGCGAAAAGCGCCGGAGCGGCCTTCTGCAGAAGGCCGCTCCGGCGCCTCACAACACCACATCAACCAGCGAGGGGGTCAGGTCCTCGTGACGAAAGGGGGGCAGTTCCGGCTGACGCTTGACA
>NZ_AUBC01000001.1:0-3733 GCF_000429045.1 Salinarimonas rosea DSM 21201 | reverse complement strand
TCCGGTCCGAGACGTCCATTTCGGCTGCGCCGAACGCACGTGCCGCGCGCCCCATCCGTCTCGGCGCTGCGCGCCGATCCACCTTCCCCTACAGGGAAGGAAGATCTCTCGCTCCGACCTTCACAACGACCTTCGGCGTCGACGTGCCGCTCTATGCAACGTGTTCCGGCGCCAGCCGGCACCCGGACGTGCTAGCCCGGAAGCGGGCACCGCGCAAGAACGGCGGTCCGGTTGCGCGGAGCGAAAAACTTCTTCTACGCTGCCGGCTCGAACGCCGGCCGGAGGGGAGCGCGATGCGGCTCGTGGCGATATCCGAGGAGCGGCCCGGGCCGAAGTGGCAGGCGCGGTTCGAGGCGCTCTGGCCGCGCTATCGCCCCTGGTTCGCGCCCGCCGCCGACGACCCGCCCCTCGCCGCGCGCCGCGCCGCGCTCGCCGCGCACATGCCCGAGCTCGTCCCGGCCTGGGAGCGCGCCTGCGCGCTCGCGGGCGACGATCCCGCCGCGCACGCCCTCCTCACCGGGTGGGCGCCCCCGCCGGTGGTGACCGGGTGTTCGGTGGCGATCGCGCCGGAGGCGGAGCCGGTGATGATCCGCAACTACGACTTCACCTCGGGATTCTTCGAGGGCACGCTCCAGCACGGCCGCTGGGCCGGCGGGCCGACGGTGATCGCCTCGAGCGAGGCGCTGTTCGGCGCGCTCGACGGCGTCAACGACGCGGGCCTCGCCGCCGCGCTCACCTTCGGCGGGCGGCCGGTGGTCGGGGCGGGCTTCGGCAATCCCTGGCTCGTGCGCTACGTGCTCGAGACCTGCGCCACCGTGCCGGAGGCGATCGCGGCGCTGACGCGCATCCCCTCCGCCATGGCGACGAACATCGTCGTGCTCGACCGCACCGGCGCCCATGCCGTGGCGATGCTCGCACCGGACCGCGAGCCCCTGGTGCTCGACCGTCCGGTGGTGACCAATCACCAGCGCGCACCGGAGTGGCCGGCGGGGGACGCGGCGAGCGAGACGGTGCTTCGCTGCGATCTGCTGACCCGCCTGCGCGAGACGCCCGGCACCGGGCGCGCCGAGATGATCCGCGCCTTCCTCGCCCCGCCGATCCTGAGGCGCGACTTCGCGGGCGTGATGGGCACGTTCTACACCGCCGTCCTTCGCCCCGCCGCCGGCGCCGTCGACTATCTCTGGCCGGACCGGCCGGCGTGGTCTCAAGCCGTCGGCGCCTTCGAGGAGGGCGCGCGCGAGATCCCGGGCTGAGGTGGGGCTTCACTCGCGCCAGAAGCCGGGCGTGAGCAGGATCAGCACCGTGAACAGCTCGAGCCGCCCGAGCAGCATGGCGAAGGTGAGCACCCATTTCGCGGCGTCCGGCAGCGGCGCGAAGTTGCCGGCGGGCCCGATGATCGGCCCGAGCCCGGGGCCGACATTGGCGAGCGCCGTCACCGAGGCGCTGATCGCGGTGACGAAGTCGAGGCCGATCGCCATCAGGACCAGGGTGATCAGGCTGTAGCAGATGAAGAACAGCGAGAAGAACACCACCACCGAGGCGACGACGTCGTCCGGCAGCGGCCGCCCCGCATAGGTGCGCGGGAAGACGCCGTGCGGGTAGATCAGCCGGCGGAAATGCGCGCGCAGCATCTGCGCCATGATCTCGAAGCGGAAGATCTTCATGCCGCCCGAGGTCGAGCCGGTGCAGCCGCCGATGAAGGTCAGCGCGAAGAAGAGACCGACCGCGAGATTGCCCCAGACGAGATAGTCGGTCGAGGCGTAGCCCGTCGTCGTCACGACGGAGACGACGTTGAACGCCGCGTGCCGCGCGGCCTCTCCCGGCGCGTAGCCGTGCGTGACGACGAGCCAGGTGGCGAGCAGCGTCGAGACGCAGACGAGGAGGAGGACGAGCGTGCGCACCTGGCTGTCGAGGAAGACCGCGCCCTCGCTGCGCAGGAGGCGGATGTAGAGCACGAAGGGCAGAGCACCCGCCAGCATGAAGGCGATGGCGATCCACTGGGTCCCGGGCCCGAAGCCGCCCATCGAGAGATCCGTCGTGGAATAGCCACCCGTCGAGACGGTGGTGAGCGCGTGCGCCACCGCGTCGAAAGGCGTCATCCCCGCGAGCCAGTAGAGCGCCGCGCACAGGGCGGTGAGGCCGACATAGACCGCAGCGATGGCGGCGGCGATGTCGCGCACCCGCGGCAGCACCTTCTCGGAGCGATCCGACGACTCGGTGCGGAAGAGCTGCATGCCGCCCACCCCGAGCGCGGGCAGGATCGCGATCGCGGTGGCGATGATGCCGATGCCGCCGAGCCATTGCAGGATCGCGCGCCACAGGAGCACGCCCGGCGGCGCCGAATCGAGCCCGACGATCACGGTGGAGCCCGTGGTCGTGAGCCCCGACATCGATTCGAAGAAGGCGTTGGTGAAGCTGTCGCGCAGCTGCGCATAGTCCGAGGCGTAGAGCGGCAGCGCCGCGAACAGGGCGACCGCCGTCCAGGTCGCGGGCGTGAGGATGAAGGCCTGGCGGATCGTCAGCCCGCCGCGCAGGCCTCCGCGCCCCGCCACCACCAGGAGCGCGCCCGCGCCCGCGGTGAGGCCCGCGGAGACCGCGAAGGCCCGCCAGTCCGGGTTTCGAGCCCAGAGATCGACCGCCATCGGCAGCACCATCGCGGCCGCCAGCGCGAGCAGGGTCCCGCCGACGAGCGAGGCGACCGGTGCGAGGGCGGGGACGGTGAGGCCGAGGCTCTTCGTGCGCTGCATGGGAACGGCTCGCGTGAACGGAGCCGCTTCTAGCACGGACCCGGCTCGGTGGAAGCGCCGGCGAGCCGTGGTCGTCGCCGGGCCTTCAAAAGCCACCGGCCGCGCACCATAACGCTCGTGGCGCCGTCGCGCTCCGGAGTCCCGTTCCCATGTCCGTCCTCGCCGAGAGCCGGCCCGCCCCCGACGCCCACGGTCGTCCCGCCCGCGTCCTCCTCCTCGTCAATCCGCACAGCCGGCGCGGCGCGGCGTGCCTGGACGCGGTCGCCGCCGCCCTCGAAGGGCACGGAATCGCGGTGCTCGCGGAGACGTTCTCGGCGGCCCGCGAGGTGTCGGACGACATCCGGCGGTGCGCGGGGGAGGTCGACGCGGTCGTCGTCTGCGGCGGCGACGGGACGGTGAACGCGGCGCTGCCCGGCATCCTGGAGACCGGCCTGCCGCTCGGCGTCGCGCCCTGCGGCACGGCCAACGACTTCGCCCGCACGCTCGGCCTCCCGGCCGACCCCGTCGCCGCGATGGCCGCGGTCGCCGCCGGGCTCACGCGCCCCGTCGACCTCGGCGTGGTGAACGGGCGGCCGTTCCTCAACGTCGCCTCGATCGGGCTCTCCGTGGATCTCGCCAAGGCCCTGTGCAAGCGCCGCAAGCGCATCTGGGGACGGCTCGCCTATGCGCTAGCGGCGATCCGCGTGGCGATACGGGCGCGGCCCTTCACGGCGACGATCGTGTCGGGCTCCGGCGAGGTGCGCGCCAAGACCTACCAGGTCGCGGTGGGCAACGGCCGCTACTACGGCGGCGGCATGGTCGTCGAGGAGACGGCGGCGATCGACGACGGCACGCTCGACCTCTACTCGCTCGAGACCCGCAACGTCTGGCGCCTCGCGCTGATGCTGCGCTGCTTCGCCAAGGGTGCCCACGGGGCCTGGGCGGACGTGCGCACGGAGCGCTGCGTCGATTTCGAGGTGCGCACCCGCACCCCGCGGGACGTCAAC